>CAJUNA010000022.1 GCA_910587645.1 uncultured Oscillospiraceae bacterium | reverse complement strand
CCACTGTGCTCCTTTCATTTTCTGACTCCCTTTCCGGGCTCTTTTTCGCCCTATTGGGAGTCTATCTTTTTCCCTTCACCTCCGCCACAAAACTACATTTTTTCCTCGGCGTTTTTTTACATTTTATCATTGGCGCTGACATGAGTTTTTATGAAGAACTTGTTGATGAAGATAATGTGGAGGGCGAAGAAAAATATACATTGAATGGAACGGAAATATCTTATGATGAGTATTTTGAATTATGCAGCAAGATTTTTGCAACTGAAGAAACTACAACTAAATGATAACTTTCATATTTGTTGATTAAGGTAGTGGCAAGTGGCAAATTGATATATTCCCTGTTAATGTTCTTTATACATGGTGCTAGCACCATGTAATTTAAGATAATTAAGGAGAAAATTAGTGTTTGGCTTATGGTTAGTGTTTGTTACGCATTAACTCTTTTGAAATCCTTATTTTGCAAGGAATTTTAGACTCAAAAAAGGCATAGGTGGTATATTATACATTTATCTTAAAAAAGTGCTTTTACTGCGTAACATTTCAAAAATGGGTTGCTAAATTACCGGGATTTGCTATAATAAATGCGTGGCAACATTTTGGCAACAGAAAATCAGCAAGCCATAATAAATGATGTAATTGATATAAAAACAGGCGTGTATTTGTATAAAACTTAAACAAATGAAGTTAAGAACAACAAAGAACACGCCGAGTTTTGTTCAGCCCGGTTCTGCGCGGCGGTTGACAGCAAATTTTCAAAGAAAGAGGAAAACTGACCCCTATGAGAATCCAATTATCCGAGCATTTTACCTATGGGAAGCTGCTGCGCTTCACCTTCCCCTCCATTGTTATGATGATCTTCACGTCCATTTACAGCGTAGTGGACGGTTTATTCGTATCAAATTTTGTTGGCAAGACCGCCTTTGCCGCCGTCAATCTGGTTTACCCAGTGCTGATGATTTTAGGCACCGTTGGCTTCATGATCGGTACAGGCGGCACCGCTATCGTTGCCAAGACCTTAGGCCAGGGCAAGCGTGAGGAAGCGAATCAATATTTTTCCCTCCTGGTCTGCGCCGCCGCCACCGGCGGAACTGTAATTTCCCTGCTGGGCCTGCTGTTTATCCGTCCGGTATCCGCCGCCCTTGGGGCGCAGGGCGCCATGCTGGAGGACTGCGTGCTTTATGGGCGGATCATTCTGGCAGCAAACCCGTTTTTCGTCCTGCAACTGGTATTCCAGAGCTTTTTCGTCTCGGCGGAGAAACCGAAGCTGGGGCTGGCCGTGATTGTAGGGGCGGGGCTGACCAATATCGTAATGGACGCGCTGCTGGTGGCGGTGTTTCCTCTCGGCTTGGCAGGCGCGGCTGTGGCTACTGCCATGAGCCAGATGGTCGGCGGGCTGGTTCCCATCATTTACTTCCTGCGGGAAAACAACAGCCTGCTGCGCCTGACCAAACCGAAATACAGCGGATGGGTGCTGGCAAAGACCTGCTCCAATGGCTCATCGGAGCTGATGAGCAACGTTTCCTCCTCCCTGGTAGGCATTCTGTACAATTTCCAGCTCATGCGCCTGGCCGGCGAGGACGGCGTCGCGGCCTACGGGGCCATTATGTATGTGTCCTTCATATTTGCCGCCATTTTCCTGGGCTACGCTATCGGCAGCGCCCCGGTTGTCAGCTACCACTACGGCGCGGCCCATGGAGGCGAGCTAAAAAGCCTGCTGCGCAAGAGCACTGTGCTGACCGCCGTAGCTGGAGCCGTTATGGCGGCCGCCGGCACAGCGGTATCCGTCCCTCTGGCCCATCTTTTCGTGGGCTACGACCGGGATTTGTATGAGCTGACAGTCCGGGGCTTCCAGCTATACGCCCTGTCCTATCTTCTGTGCGGGCTCAATATATTCGGCTCCGCCTTTTTCACCGCACTGAATAACGGCCTTGCGTCGGCGGTGGTATCCTTTCTCCGCACGCTGGTGTTCCAGTGCGCGAGCGTGCTGGTTCTGCCCATATTCCTGGATATTGACGGCATCTGGCTGGCCATCAGCGTAGCGGAAGCCGCTGCCCTGGTGGTAACGCTGGCCCTTTTGGCAAAGTACCGGAAGGTGTACGGGTATTAGGAATAAGATCCAAAAAACGCGGCACAACTAAGAACCTGTATTCGTAGGCGTGGGATGCCAGATGGGCGAGGGATTTTGCCGCCCTGCAAGGCAAAAAAATCGCAGGAATACTTTGTGTATTTCAAGATTTTTTAACGCAGCAGGACGGCAAAAGACCCGCCCAGACGGCGTCAAACGCCTATGAATACAGGTTCTAATACCATCATCTGAAACAGGAGCGTATTTTGCCTATGAGTGTAAATCCCAGAAAAGCGGCGGTCATCGGCTGCGGGTTTGTGGGGGCGTCCATCGCCTTCCGTTTTTTACAGCAGGGGTTGTTTTCCAGCCTAGTCCTTCTGGACGCCAACCAAGCCAAGGCGGAGGGCGAGGCCATGGATCTCAGCGATGGCCTGCCCTACGGCTCCACCATGGAGATCACAGCGGGAACCTATGACGATCTGACGGACTGCGCCCTGGTGGTCATCACCGCCGGCGCCAACCAGAAGCCGGGGGAAACCCGCCTGGATCTGATTGGACGGAACATCGCTATCATGCGGTCTATCATTAACGAGATCAAGGCCCGGGATTTTGGCGGTATCCTGCTGATCGTCTCCAACCCGGTGGACGTGCTGACCTACGCGGCCTGGAAGATCTCCGGCTATCCCCGCCAGCGGGTCATCGGCTCCGGCACAGTGCTGGATACCGGGCGGCTCAAGCAGCTTTTAGGGGAGGAGCTGCGGGTAGACAGCCGGAACATCCATGCTTTCATTGCCGGGGAACACGGCGACAGTGAATTTGCGGTATGGAGCGAGGCCAACGTATCCGGGCTGGCCCTAGAGGATTTCTGCCGCATCCGCGGCCAGGCGCTCAGCCGCACAGACATGGACCGCCTTTACTGCGAGGTGCGCAACAGCGCCTATGAGATTATCCGGCGCAAGGGCGTCACGTGCTATGGCATTGCCATGGCGGTGGGCCGCATCGCGGCGTCCATCGTGAAGGACGAGCACGCGGTTCTGCCCATATCGGTGGTTCTGGAGGGGCAGTACGGCCTGGAAGGTTTGGCGCTCAGTATTCCCTCCCTTGTAGGCCGCAGCGGATTGGAAGAAATTTTAGAGATCCCCCTCAGCAACGATGAGGAGTACGCGCTCCATAATTCCGCCGCCCAGATGAAGGAAGCGATCGCTTCCCTGGATCTGAGCCGCGAGCCTGTCTGCTCTGCCTGAACCCGCGCAGCCTTAAAAAATCCAGAGACGCCGCCCACCAGGCGGCGTCTCTAACTAATGATATCTGCCAGATTATTTACCACAGCCCTACCCCTCCATCCAGAGCTTGGGCTGCGCATCCCGGTTGATCTCCGTCCGCAGGGCTTCCCTGACGCGTTTCATTTCCGCTTTCCATTCCGCGTTCCGGTCAAACCGGACAGCGCGTCCCTCGGTGATCCTTCTGGAAGCGGTGTCCATCCGCAGCGGCACAAACTCCAGCGGCTCCTCTGACTTTTTCCGCCAAAACCGCTCCAGCAGCAAAAATCCATCGTATACCTCCCCGATCCCGCCGGAATCGTCAGTATAATCCACATCCGGGAAAATCAATACACTTTCCCCTGCTTGGAGGGCAGCAACGGTCTCCTTGAAGGTCGTCCCGATCCGCACCGACCCCCGGTAGACCGGGATAGCGGACATCGAGCGCATCAGGGCGCTTACATACCCGGAGGTCATCCACGCGGCTGCGGCCGCCAAAAACTTCGGCATCCCGAACCGCTTTGAGTAGGTGTATTCCCGGTAGTGCCTTGCGCAGGCTTCCCGCTCCAGAAAGACATGGAGCGTCCAAGGCCGCACCTCCACCGGAAGCCAGCACATCGCCGCCAGAGGCCCCAGAAGATTATGGTGGCTGCACACATAAACAGCCGCCCCCTTACGCTCCGAGACATCCGCCCTCCAGTGGCCTACAAGGAGCCGGATAAAGAACCGGCTGAAATAAAAGAGCTTACCCCGCATGGGGACCCTCCTCTCGAAATACCCAGTGCATTTGAATCTGATAGCTGCATATCGCCAGGATAATATCCCCCGCCGCCTTGTTCGCCGTTGGCCATATCCCCGGCAGCAGCCAGTCGAGCAGCAGCAGGAGCAGATAGGAGCACATCAGCTGCCCGCCCCACAGACAGTAGTACCGCAGCATCGTCCGCCAGCTCGGATTCCCGCCAAAGACATACCGCCGGTTGAGGGTATAATTCAGCGCCGATGACAGCGCCCGTGCCGACAGCGTGGACCACCAATAACAGGCCAATTCCGACAAGGGGCGGAAGACCACCGCGCTGCAAAGCCAGAACGCAGCCACATCCGACACAGCCGACAGCGCCGAGGACACGGTATACCACCCCAGCCCAGACACCAAAATAAGCGCCACCCGCCAGGAATCCCGGACGGCCCGCAGATGGGTTCCCTCATTATTGTTGTAATAGACCACCTGGATGCCCACCTGCCGCAGCTCAATTTTCTCCCGCGCGGCGCGGATGAGCTGATTCATTTCATACTCATACCGTTCCCCCCGGATCCTGCCGCACCATTCCAACAGATCCCAGGGAATGCCCCGCAGGCCGGTCTGCGTATCCCCCAGCCGCGGCCCGTAAAGGGTCCGAAAGGCCCAACTGGAAATCCGGTTTCCCACCCTGGACTTTGGCGGCACCTGGGGCAGGGACAAATCCCTGACGCCCAGCACCAGGGCATCCGCCTTCTCCAAGGCGGCCTGGCCCACAGCGCAGACATCCTCTATGGTGTGCTGTCCATCGGCGTCCGCCGTCACCACAGCGCAGCCCTCCCATTGGGGCTGTCCCAGGATGTACGCGAAGGCGTCCTTCATCGCCCTTCCCTTGCCCTGGTTGACCTGGTGGCGCAGGACAGTGCAGCCCGAAAGGCCGTCTATCCTCCCAAAAACATCCCGGCAGGCATCCGAGCTTCCATCGTCCACGACTACCACCTGCTCCGCCCCCCGCTCCAGCAGGGATGCCGCGTAATCCGCCAGCGTCCCATCCGGTTCCAGCGCGGGAATGACCACGATACAACGGGCCAAAGCCCGATACTCCACACACATAGGCACAACTCCTGTCCATCCTCCACAAAGGCTTCCAGGGGGCAGTGGTTCTGCTCCGGACGGATTGCCGTCCGGAGCAGCGGAGGGCCCTCCGCTGGTATTCTCCCCTGTATGAGTGATTATAAGCCATCTGTTTTAAGTTCGCAAGAGAACTATGTTTAATGTTCTCTTAATTTTCCAGAAATTAGGCACATTGCTTTAAGCACGTCAAGAACCGCCCGCAAAATGCGGGCGGTTCTTTCAAAATCCGATCAAATCCCCATTTCGGCCTTAACTTCCTTGAAGCACTGGACGGCAAAATCCAGATCCTCCTTCGTGTGCCCGGCGGACACCTGGGTCCGGATCCTGGCCTTCCCCTGGGGTACCACGGGATAGCTGAACCCGACCACATACACGCCCTTCTCCAGCATCCGGGAAGCAAACTCCCCGGCCACCTTGGCGTCATAGAGCATCACGGCCACGATGGGGTGGTTCCCCTCCAGCACATCGAAGCCCAGTGCGCTGACTTTCTCCCGGAAGTAGGCGGTATTTTCATGCACCTTATCCCGCAGCTCCGTAGAAGCGGACAGCAGCTCAATGGTCTTAATCGTCGCGGCGCAGATAGCGGGGGCAACGGTATTGGAGAAGAGGTAGGGCCGGCTTCTCTGCCGCAGCAAATCAACGATTTCCTGCCGCGCGGCGGTAAAGCCGCCGGACGCGCCGCCCAGCGCCTTTCCAAAGGTGCCGGTAATAATATCAACGCGGTCCCGCACGCCGCAGAACTCCGGCGTACCCCGTCCGGTATCGCCCATAAAGCCGGTGGCGTGGCTGTCATCGACCATCACCAGCGCATCGAACTCGTCAGCGAGGTCGCAGACCCCCTTCAAATTCGCGACATAGCCATCCATGGAAAACACGCCGTCGGTCGCGATGAGCTTGACCTGGCACCCGGCGTCCCTGGCGGCTTCCAACTGCGCGCGCAGGTCTTCCATGTTATTGTTCTTATAGCGGAACCGCTTTGCCTTGCAGAGCCGTACGCCATCGATAATGGAGGCATGGTTCAGCTCATCGGAGATAATGGCATCGTCCGGCCCCAGGAGGGTTTCAAACAGGCCCCCGTTGGCGTCGAAGCAGGAGGAATAGAGGATAACGTCATCCATGCCCAGGAACTCCGCCAATTTCCCTTCCAATTCCTTATGGATAGACTGGGTGCCGCAGATAAACCGCACGGAGCTGAGGCCGAAGCCCCACTTATCGTAACTCTCCTTCGCGGCCGCGATCAGCTCCGGGCGGTTCGAGAGGCCCAGGTAGTTGTTCGCGCACATATTCACGACTTCCTTCGCGGCAGTCGTATCAATCCTGGACTTCTGGGGGGTCGTAATAATCCGTTCGCCCTTCCAGGTTCCCGCCTCTTTAATGGCGTCCAATTCCTTGCGGTATTTTTCCAAAGCCTGCTTCATGATAAATTCCTCCTCATAATCTCCTGCCGCACAGGGCAAGTTTTTATACCGGCGGGGGCGGTAGTGGGCCGGGAAAAATTTTTTTGCAAAAGGTTGCACAAAACACGGCAACTTTCCGCCAAATGCGGCCTGCTAGTGTAGCGAGCGTCACCTACCGGAACTTCGCGCGTTCAAACAAAAACGCTCACAGGGGTTGATCTCCCTGGAACATCCCCGGCGCCGGTTGCAAACGGCTGTACCTTGAAAACGGAATAACAAGCGGTTTATTTACTCCAATCGAGAATCACTTTCCCGGACTTCCCGCTGTTCATGGCGGCAAAGCCCTCCTCGAACTGTGTGTAATGGAACCGGTGGGTGATAACGGGGGACAGGTCCAGGCCGCCCTGCACCATATAGGACATCTGGTGCCAGTTATCCATCTTCCGGCCATAAATCCCCTGCAAGGTCAATCCCTTGGTAATGATCTTGTTCATATCCATAGGCACCGGCGTATTGGAAATCCCCAGCAGGCTGATCTTGCCGCCGTTGCGCATCACGGAAATCATCTGCTGCAAGCCCGCGCCGTTGCCGCTCATTTCGAGACCGATGTCGAACCCTTCCACCAATCCCTGCTTGTGCATAACGGAGGGCAGGTCTTCGCACTTGACATTGACAGCGGCGTCCACGCCCATTTTCCGGGCCAGCTCCAGCCGGTAGTCGTTCACATCGGTGATAACCACCCGCCGCGCCCCGGCGTACTTGCAGATCCCCGCGGCGATGATGCCGATGGGGCCTGCGCCGGTAATCAGCACGTCCTCGCCCACCAGGTTCCACATCAGCGCGGTATGGGTCGCGTTGCCGAAAGCGTCAAAGAAGGACACCACATCCTCCGGCAGGCTCTCGTCAATAATAATGACATTGCTTTCCGGAATGCAGACATACTCCGCGAAGGCGCCGTCCCGGTCTACGCCCACGCCCTTGGTGTCCTTGCACCACTGGATGTTGCCGGTATGGCAGTTCCGGCAGCGGCCGCAGGTAATATGCCCTTCGCCGCTGACCCGCTGGCCCACATGCAGCCCGGACACGCCGGCGCCCAGCTTGGCCACCTCGCCCACATACTCATGGCCGATGACCATAGGGGGGCGGATATGCTCCGTAGCCCAGGGATCCCAATTATAGATATGTACGTCCGTGCCGCAGATCGCGGTTTTATGCACCTTGATCAGCACTTCTCCGGGGCCAGGCTCGGGAACGGGAACCTGCCGGAGTTCCAAACCAACACCTGCTGCGGGTTTTACCAAAGCGTCCATGAGCTGCATTACAATCGTCCTCCCAAAAAATACATTTTTGTTTTATTCGTTCTTCTACTATGGACAGTATAAGCCTATCCACAGGAAAAGTCAACAATAATTTGCTATTTTTGTGAAAAAACCACAGAGGGCGGACCGGCATGGTCCGCCCTCAAGGCATGGTTAATACGCTACACCCCAGATGATGTCTGTGGTACAGTCCTTCCCGCAGACAGGGCATTTCCCCGTAGTCCCGGACTGCTCCAGGGGAATGCAGCGGGAGGTGACCCCCGCTTTTTCCTTCATTGCCATTTCGCAGGCCCGCTCCCCACACCATTTGGTGTGGATAAACCCGCCGCTGTTCTTCTCCACCAGAGCCTTGACCTCCTCCAGGGTTTCCGCCGCAAAGGTATTGTCCTCCAGGTTCCTTTTGGCTATGGCGAACATATTGTCATGGATATCGTCCAGCAGCTTTGCCGCCGTTTCCTCCAACTGGGCGAGGGGGACAAAGACCTTTTCCCCGGTATCCCGCCGCGCAACGCAGCACTGCTCCTTCTCAATGTCCTTTGGGCCGATTTCCACACGCAGGGGGACGCCCCGCATTTCATACTCGGCGAATTTCCAGCCGGGAGCCTTATCGCTGTCATCCAGCTTAACCCGCAGGCCGGCCTTTTCCAGCCGCTCCTTCAACTCCCGCGCTTTTTCCAGCACGCCGCCCTTGTGCATCGCGATCGGCAGGACAACCACCTGAACCGGCGCTACCCGGGGGGGCAGCACTAAGCCGTTGTCATCACCGTGGGTCATAATGATGCCGCCAATGAGCCGCGTAGAAACGCCCCAGCTTGTCTGATGGGGATGATGAAGCTGATTATCCGCGCCGGTAAAAGCGATGTCAAAGGCCTTGGTAAAGCCATCGCCGAAGTAATGGCTGGTACCGGCCTGCAAGGCTTTCCGGTCGTGCATCATGCACTCCACACAATAGGTATCCTCCGCGCCGGAGAACTTTTCCTTATCGGTCTTACGCCCCTTCGTCACAGGCATAGCCAGATAATCCTCACAGAAACTGGCGTAAAGGTTCAAAATCCGCACCGTTTCCTCCACCGCTTCCTCTGCGGTGGCATGCATCGTATGGCCTTCCTGCCACAGGAACTCCCGGTGGCGCAGGAAGGGGCGGCTGGTTTTCTCCCAGCGCAGAACGCTGCACCACTGATTATACAGCTTGGGCAGATCCCGGTGGGAATGGATGATATTCTTATAGTGCTCGCAGAACAGCGTCTCGCTGGTAGGCCGGATGCAGTAACGCTCCTCCAGCTTTTCGCTGCCGCCGTAGGTAACCCAGGCGCATTCGGGCGCAAAGCCTTCCACATGGTCTTTTTCCTTTTGCAGCAGGCTCTCGGGAATGAGCATCGGCATCGCCACATTTTCATGGCCGGTAGCCTTAAACTGGCGGTCCAGCTCCTTCTGCATGTTTTCCCAGATGGCGTAGCCGTAGGGGCGGTAAATGAACATGCCCTTAATGCTGGAATAGTCGATCAATTCAGCTTTTTTACATACATCGGTGAACCATTGGGCAAAATCCACATCCCGGGCGGTAATGGCGTCCACCTGTCTTTGATCTTTAGCCATAGCAGTTTCTCTCCTGATCTGAAGTTTATTTCAATAAAAGCTTATTCTCCGGCTTTTTCGCGTCAGTCATTTCCCGTTTCCCCAGCGGCCTTGTCTGTTCCTTGAGAGACGGGGGCCTCGATGGAGACGGAGACAAATTCACCCTCCTCAAACTCCACCGTAAAGGCTTGGGTCACCGGCGTACCGTTGGCATCCTTGGTGGTAACGGTGGATTCCACAGTCACCTTATCGCCGTCACTGGTGTAGTTCCAGCCGCTTTTGGCCGGGTAGCTGGCCGTTTCCGGCAGGGGCAGGCGGGCGTTGACAGCGGTCAGGCACATGGACAGATAGTGATCCCGCTGGGCGGAACTGAGGTAGAAGTCCGTAGCTTGGGCGACCACCGTGCCGTTGCGGTAGACGGCATGCTTCTGGAAGTCGATGGACTGCACTGTCTTATCCTTGTTGTTCAGCTCCACAATGATCGCATCCTTGGTATCCGGGAAGTGGACCGTCTCCGCGTCGTTGATGGCGTAGGTGGCGCTCTCGTCATCGGATACCAGCCGCTTTACCTCCCGGACCGGGTAGATGCCGCACTGCTCAAATACGGCGAGAATCGCTTCCTCCTGCTTGCTGGTGACCTCCATGGTCTGGCCCAGCTCTGTCTCGGACAGGGCCTTACCAAAGGGCAGCTCAAAGGGCGGGTCAATGGGGAAATGGAACACAAAAACCGACACTGACAGCCCTGCCAGCAGCAGTACCGCCGCTAACACCGCCGCAATGACTACCGGGAATTTTTTCGGCTGCTTGGCGGCGCAATGGGGACAGAGCTTCGCGTTTTTAGGGATCTCCGCCTTGCACGAAGGGCAAACCTTGGTCTTGGCGGCTTTTTCTTTTTTGGGCTTCTTTTCTTTCTTAGCCTTTTCGGGCTTTTCTTTTTTCTCGTTTTCGCTCATGGCCGTGCCTCTTTTCTTCACTGGATTTCTGCCGCATACTACCGGCGGCCTGGAAAAACAATTTGCCGGTTCATTATATCAGCTTTTTCCAGGAAGCGCAAGCGGTAATGCAAAACTCAGGTCAAGAACTTGGGGCGTGGCTGGGAATGTGGACGGGAAACCCTCCCGCGGCGCGTTCTTTGCCTTCTCTTGATTGACAGGAGAAGGCCTGTTATGATAAGTTGGTATTGCTGCCCCCGGTATGGGTGGCGGATGGAAAAGTGATGATAAAGTATAGGAGTTATTTATGAACACAATAACATATGGTAAAATAACAGAGGAAAATTTCTTTCCGGAATCTCTCGACACCTTTATCCGCCGTCAGGATGTCCGCGAATGCTGGCGCAAGGCAGATGGCGAATGGAAGCTGCTGCCCATCGCCTATATAGAGGACTGGGATCTGGAAGGGCGCAGGCGGCGGGCGGCGAATATCCTGCGGGGCATCCAGGAAGGCGGCAAGGCTTATGGCGCGTGGGCGGCGGAGGGCTTGATCGGCTTTGCGCGCCTGGCCCCGCCCCTGTTTGGAAGTGAAAACCAGTATGTTGACCTGGTTCAGCTCCACGTGTCTGAGCCGTTCCGAAATCAGGGGATCGGCGGCAGGCTGTTTCGTATGGCCTGCCAGGGGGCACGGGAGATGGGGGCGGCCAAGCTCTATATTTCCGCCCACTCTGCCAAAGAAAGTATGGCGGCATACCGGAAGTACGGCTGTGTGGATGCCGTGGAAATCTACTGGCCGCTGGCCAAGAAGGAGCCGTGCGATATCCAGCTAGAGTTCCAATTGTAAATTTCACACCCGGGCGCTGCGCCCTGCGTTGCCGTATTTATCAAAAACGGGCAGTTCTTTTTGGTGAATCTGTCTAAAATCACGAGGAAAAGAAAATTCCAGTTGTGCTAAAACAGAAAAAGTACTATAATCAATGTGTTAAGCAAGTCCGCAACAGCGGGCGCGATAAACGGAAGGAGACAAAACTCTATGGACATTCGCAACATCTGCCTGCTGGGCCACGGCGGCAGCGGAAAAACCTCCCTGGTGGAGAGCATGCTGTATCTCACCGGCGCTACCGACCGCCTGGGCAAGCCTGCGGACGGCAACACCGTTTGCGATTACGACCCGGAGGAGATCAAGCGCCAGATTTCCATTTCCCTGGCCATGACCCCGGTGATTTACAACGGCGTGAAAATCAACGTCCTGGATACCCCGGGCAACTTCGACTTTGCCGGGGAGATGCAGTCCGGCGTCCGTGCCGCCGAGGTGGGCGTACTGGTGTGCGCTTCCAAGGACGGCCTGAGCGTAGGCGCGGAGCGTTGCTGGAAGTACCTGAAGGAGCAGAATAAGCCCTGCATCGTCTATGTATCCAAGGAGGACGAGGAAAACGCCAACTTCTCCGAAACCCTCGCCGCCCTGCGGGAGAAGCTGTCGAAGTCCATCGCCCCCGTGGTGGCCCCTATCTGGGACGGCAACAAGCGTACCATCGGCATCATCGACGTCATCAACCGCAAGGCGTACCAGATGCCTGAGAATAAGAAGGGCAAGCGCGTGGAGATTCCCATTCCCGACAGCAAGCAGGCCGTCCTGGACGAGCTGTACGGCGAGCTGATGGAGGCCGTGGCCGAGACCAGCGATGAAAAGATGGAGAAGTTCTTCGAGGGCGAGCCTTTCACCAAAGAGGAAATCATGGAAGGCCTGAAGATCGGCGTCCGGGAGGGCACGCTGGCCCCCGTGGTCTGCGGTTCCGCCCTGACGGGCCTGGGCACGGAGATGCTCATGTCCACGATTATCGACCTGGTTCCGGCTTCCACGGAAATGGCCGCCGAGAAGGCAACCGATGAGTCCGGCAACAACAGCGTTGAGGTCAAGCGCGACCCCAATGGCCCCACCGCCGCTATCGTGTTTAAGACCATCTCCGACCAGTACGGCAAGTACTCTTTGGTCAAGGTGGTTTCTGGTAAGATTACTGGCGACATGTCCCTCTATAACCCCGCCACCGGCAAGACGGAGAAGCTGGGGCGCCTGTATACCATCAAGGGCAAGAAGAACGAGGAAGTCAAGGAAATCGCCTGCGGCGACATCGGCGCGATTGCCAAGATGGACCGTCTCAAGACCGGCGAGACCCTCTGCGACCCCAAGTCCGTTGTGAAGCTGGCCCCTGTGCAGTTTGCCGAGCCGTGCTATTCCCGCGCCATCGCGCCCAAGACCCGGGGGCAGGATGAAAAGGTGGGTACCGGCCTCATCCGTCTGAACGAGGAAGACCCCACCTTCAGCGTGGTGAACAACGCCGAGACCCATCAGGTGGTGGTTTCCGGCGCGGGCGACATCCAGATCGACGTGCTGGTCAGCAAGCTGAAGAGCCGCTTCGGCGTAGAAGCCGAGCTGGATACGCCCCGTGTGGCCTACCGCGAGAAGATCCGCAAGCAAGTCCGCAAGCAGGGCCGTCATAAGAAGCAGACCGGCGGCAGCGGCCAGTTCGGCGACGTACATATCGTTTTCGAGCCTCAGGACGAGCAGGAGGATATGATCTTCGCCGAGGAGGTGTTCGGCGGCAGTGTGCCCAAGAACTTCTTCCCCGCCGTAGAGAAAGGCCTGCGGGAAGCCTGCGTCCACGGCGTGCTGGCAGGGTATCCCATGGTGTTCCTGAAAGCTACGCTGGTGGATGGCTCTTACCACCCTGTAGACTCCTCTGAAATCGCGTTCAAGACCGCCGCGCAGTTGGCCTACAAGGCGGCGCTGCCTGAGGCGTCCCCCGTCCTGCTGGAGCCTATTGGCGAATTGAAGGTCACCATTCCTGACAGCTACATGGGTGATATCCTGGGCGACCTGAACAAGCGCCGGGGCCGCGTCATGGGTATGAATCCCACCGGCAGCGGCGACCAGGTGGTGGAGGCCGAGGTCCCCATGGCGGAGATGATGACCTACGCTATCGACCTGCGCTCCATGACCCAGTCCCGCGGTTCCTTTACCTTCCGCTTTGTCCGCTATGAGGACTGCCCCGCCGCCGCCCAGGAAAAGGCGATTGCTGAAGCCAAGGCGCTGGCGGAGGAATAAGGTCCGGGCTTTTACGGCATACTTTATTGCAGGGAAACGGCATGGCTTCGGCTGTGCCGTTTCCTTTTTGCGGGGCGTTTTTCCCCTTGCGGGAAAGAACGGATTTTCCTGGTTGCGGTTCGCTGGAAAATATAGTATACTGGATAAAATGCCAAGGAGGGACACAAATGGTACTGGAAACAGAGCGGCTGATCCTGCGCCGCTTTATGGAACCGGACGGCGCCGCCTGGTCGAAGGTTTTGGCCGACCCGCAGGTTATGTACGCTTACGAGCACGGTTTTTCCCCGGAGGAAGTCCGCCAGTGGATGGACCGGCAGCAGGAACGGTATGAAAAAAACGGCTTCGGCCTGTGGGCGGTGGTCGAAAAAGAGAGCGGCGAACTGATCGGGGACTGCGGCATCACCATGCAGGACTGGAACGGCCGGGAGGTGCCGGAGATCGGATACCACCTCCGCCGCGACAAGTGGAGCCAGGGGTTCGCTACGGAAGGGGCTGTCGCCTGCCGGGAGTACGGCTTTCGGGCATTGGGGTTTCCGGAGGTGTTTTCTATCATACGCGACAACAACTTCCCTTCCCAGCGGGTCGCTATCCGCAACGGCATGTCGGTGCGGGGGGCTTTTGTGAAGCATTACCGGGGGATGGACATGCCCCACCTGGTGTTTTCCGTAAGGAGGATGGGACGATGAACATTACCCTGCACCGCCGCACGGCGGAGACCGCGGCGGTCTATTTTGCGCGGAGCCGCGCTCCGGAAATACGGAAAACGCTGCCGCAGAAAGCACAGACCTTGGAGGAAGCTATGGCGGAGTTCCGCAAGTCCCAGGCCCCCGGCGCCGCCAGCTATGGCCGCACGATATACGTGGACGGCCGTTATGTGGGAGACGTGTGGTGCTATGGCATCGACCGGCAGGGAGAGCCGCAGGCGATGGTCAGCTATTGCATATTCGAGCAAGGCTTGTGGGGCAGGGGCGCGGCCAGCGAGGCCTTGCGGCTGTTCCTCGCGGAAATCCAGGAGCGGTTTGGCTTGGAGCGGGTGGGGGCCTTTACCTATGCCGCTAACGCCGGGTCTGTCCGCGTGCTGGAAAAAAATGGTTTCCGGCTGTCGGAAACATGGATAGAGGAGGGCGTGGAATCCTGTTATTATGTGTATTCCGCCCCTGCTGTGTGAAATAATTGACTAATTATATAAAGGAGTATCCATCATGGCAATAGACAAAACCTACTTTGACGCTATGGAGGCAAAGATCCCCCATGGCAAAATCCGCACCCGTTTTGCGCCCTCCCCTACGGGCTATATGCACGTAGGCAACCTGCGCACCGCACTGTACACCTGGCTCATCGCCCGCAATGGCGGCGGGACCTTTATCCTGCGTATTGAGGATACCGACCAGGGCCGGCTGGTGGAGGGCGCAACGGATGTGATTTACCGCACTATGGCCGAGTGCGGCCTGACCCACGATGAGGGGCCCGATGTGGGCGGGCCGGTGGCGCCGTATATCCAGTCAGAACGGCGGGACACCTATGGCAAGTACGCCCGGCTGCTGGTGGAGCTGGGCCACGCCTACTACTGCTTCTGCGAGAAAACCGAGAGCGAGGAGGATTCCGGCGAATTCAACCGCGCCGCTGACCCCTGCCGCGCCCTGACATTGGCGGAAGCCCAGGCCCGGGTGGACGCGGGAGAGCCGTATGTGATCCGCCAGAGGATTCCGGAAACCGGGACGACAACCTTCCACGATGCCATTTTTGGCGATATTACGGTAGAGAACAGTACGCTGGACGACCAAGTCCTGCTGAAACGGGACGGCCTGCCTACCTA
Organism: uncultured Oscillospiraceae bacterium; assembly: GCA_910587645.1. GTDB lineage: Bacteria > Bacillota > Clostridia > Oscillospirales > Oscillospiraceae > Pelethomonas. The sequence goes on along the minus strand of CAJUNA010000022.1, from coordinate 25,699 downwards.
TAACTTTGCCAACGTCATTGACGACCACCTCATGGGCATCACCCATGTTGTCCGGGGCAGCGAATACCTCAGCTCCGCGCCTAAATACAACCTCCTCTACCAGTCCTTCGGCTGGGAGGTGCCTACCTATGTCCATTGCTCCCCGGTCATGCGGGACCAGCACAACAAAATGAGCAAGCGTCACGGCGACCCCTCCTACGAGGACTTGAAGGCCCAGGGGTACCTGACGGAAGCAATCCTCAACTATGTGGCCCTTTTGGGCTGGAGCCCCCGGGGCGAACAGGCGGAGCGGGAGGTATTCTCCCTGGCGGAGCTGGCGGAAGTGTTTGACATTACGGGCATTTCAAAGTCCCCCGCTATTTTTGACATCGAGAAGCTGACCCATTTCAACGCCCTCTATCTCCGCGCCATGACGCCGGAGGGGTTCCATGCCGTGGCGGAGCCGTATATCCGCCAGGCGGTGAAAAACCCGGCGATAGACACGAAAGCCATTGCCGCCTTGCTGCAAGCCCGCTGTGAGAAACTGACGGAGATTCCGGAGAAGGTGGATTTCTTTGAGACGCTGCCCCCTTATGGGACGGAACTCTTTACCAACAAAAAGTCCAAAACAGACAGCGAGGTTTCCCGCAGGATGCTGGAATCCGCCATCCCCGCCCTGGAGGAGGCGGCAGACTGGACACAGGACGCTATCCACGACTGCCTCACCGGCCTCGCGGCCAAGCTGGAGGTCAAAAACGCCACCCTTATGTGGCCTGTGCGCATTGCGGCGGCAGGCCGGGCGGTGACGCCGGGAGGCGCGGTGGAAATCTGCCTGATCCTGGGCAGGGATGAATGCCTGCGCCGCCTGACGGTGGGTTTGGAGATGCTGAAAGGATGAATTGGATCAAAGAACAATTTTCTCTGATGGGCAGGTTCCTGGGCGGCGGATTCCGCCGTACTTTGGTGATGTGTGCCGTGGGGCTGGCGCTGGCGGCCGTGGCGGGCTTCGGCATCGGGGTCATGCTTCCCCAGCGGGCGGCCCAGGTGCTGGGGGACTTCATGGCGCAGATCCAGGAGTCCGGCGTCATCTCCGAGGAGGGGGCGCTGTCGGTGGCCGGCATGCTGATGAACAACTGGCGCGCGATGCTGGTGTCCGCCGCCTATGGGTTCGTCCCCTTCCTGTTCCTGCCGGTTATCAGCCTGGTAATGAACGGCCTGCTGCTGGGCCTGCTGGCGGGGCTATTCCAGGCGGAGGGGACCTCCCTGCTGGTCTACGCGGCGGGTATCCTGCCCCACGGGATATTTGAGCTGCCCGCGCTGCTCTTCTCCGTTGCCTGCGGCGTTACTCTGTGCGTGAATATGTGCCGGATTGTAACCGGTAATCCAGAAAAGCGCCCCCTGCTGGAGATGCTGGAAGATTTGCTGCGGGTCATGGTCCTGGCTGTCGCGCCGCTGACGGTGGCCGCGGCTTTTGTGGAGTGCTATATCACGCCGGTGATTATGGGGGCAGTGATGTAGGGGCGCCGCAGGGAGAAACGGATGTGGAGAGCTGATTTTGAACTGCATTTATAGTTGTTTCGCGGGAGAACTGAAGCCGCCGGGTTTCCGGCGGCTTTTTTGCGCGCTTTTTACTGGGGGCCTGCCGTCATAAACTGGGACAACCCTGCATATATTGGAACCAACACAAAGGAGGAATCCATATGACGGAAGAATACGCCGCCTCCCGCTATGAGGAAGCCTGCGGCCTGCTCCCCCTGCGCCTGCGGACGGCAGCCATGGCCCTGCCCATGGACCGGAAAGCCGCCGTGGAGGAGCTGCGCCTGCGCATTGAGCGCCCCCTGTCCCTTACATACCCCGAGGGGGAAGCCCCCCTCCCACAGACCCGCGTCCTGCGCAGCGATTTAGAGCAGGTTTTGGACAAGGCGTCCGAGTACTCCCGCTATGCTGCCGCTGAAACCATCCGGCGGGGCTATGTGACCGCTTCCGGAGGTTTCCGGGTGGGCCTGTGCGGCACCGCCCTGCCCTCCGGCGGGGGGAACGAGGGCCTGCGGGACCTCTCGTCCCTGGCTATCCGTATCCCCAGGGTTCATGAGGGCGCGGCCCTGCCGGTCCTGCCGGAAGTTTTGGAGGATGGGCGGCCCCTTAGTGTCCTGATCCTGTCTCCACCGGGCGGGGGGAAGACAACCCTTCTGCGGGATCTGGTCCGTTTGCTCAGCCAGGGAACACCTGCCAACCCGCCCTGCCGCGTTGCGCTGGTGGACGAGCGGGGCGAGCTTGCCGCTGTCCACCACGGACGGCCCCAACTGGAGGTGGGCCCCCGCACCGATGTAATGGACGGCTGTCCTAAGAGCTTGGCGGTGCCTATGCTCCTGCGGGCTATGTCGCCCCAGGTGATTGCCCTGGATGAAATCGCCCTGGACGCGGACGTGGAAGCCGTCCGGGCCGCCGCCGGCTGCGGCGTGGCCCTGCTGGCCACCGTCCACGCCGCGTCCCTGGAGGACCTGGACGCCCGGCCTACCGGCCGCGCCCTGCTTGCCTGCGGTGTATTCCAGCGGGCGGTGCTTATCGGGGGCGGCGGAAGCGGACGGCGGAGCCGGGTGGAGCGTTTGCCATGAAGCTGCTGGGCGCGATGCTGCTGCTGGGCAGCGCAGGGGCTTGGGGGCTCCGGCGGAAACGGGAAAATATGCTGCCGCTGGAAATCGGACGGGCTCTGCTGCGTGATCTGGCGGTTCTCCGGTATCACATACAGATCTGCCGCACCCCCCTTCCGGAGGTTCTGACAGGCCTGCTGCCGGACGGCCTCGGGCAGGCCTGGTTCTGGGCGCCCCTGGCGGAGCGGCTGCGCCGGGAAGGTGCCTGCCTGCCGGAATGCTGGCAGGAGACGGCGCAAAACCTGCCGCCACCCCTGGACAGGCTGCTGGCCCCTATCGGGCCGCTGCTCCCGGCGGGAGACGAGACCTTCTCCCGGGCCGTGGAGGAAACAAGAGAGGAGTTGACCGGGTACTTGCGGGCCGAAACCGCCCGCCAGGCGTCCCAGGGCCGGATCACTATGGCCCTGTGCCTGGCGGGGGCCGGCCTGGTGATCCTGGTCTTGCTGTGAAAGATGGACATTGATCTGATTTTTAGAATCGCGGCCATCGGCATCGTGGTGGCGGTACTCAACCAACTGTTGGTCCGCTCCGGACGGGAGGAGCAGGCGTTGATGACTACCCTGGCGGGGCTGGTAGTGGTCATGATGATGCTGGTGCGGGAGATCAGCGACCTGTTCCAACTGATCAAGGCCTTGTTCGGGTTCTAGGGTATGGACGTGTTGAAGCTGGCGGCGCTGTGCGTCGTGTGCCTGCTTCCGGTGATCCTGCTGCGCAGGCAGTCGCCGGAACAGGCGTTACTGCTGACCCTGGCTATCCTGGCGGTGGTCATGGCCCGGTGCCTGTCCCTGGCGGTCCCCCTGCTGGAGGAGCTGCGGGCACTGTTCGGCCGGGCGGGTATCGAAGCGGCCTATGTCTCTATTCTGCTGCGCACTACGGCGGCGGCGCTGGTCACGCGGTTCTGTGCCGACCTCTGCAAGGACGGCGGATCCCAGGCGCTGGCCACCGCCGTGGAGACCGCCGGGGCCATCGCCGCCCTGGCTATCGCCCTGCCCCTGCTGCAAGCGGTAGTGGACTTGCTGCTGGGGTACTTCTAAGGCCTTTTTGAACCAGCCGATTCCTTATTTACAACGGGAGAAACGGATATGAGACGAATGATATTTTTACTGGCCACCCTATTCCTCCTCGGCGGACAGGCCTATGCCGCAGGACTCCCCCCCGGCCTGGTCCAGGCCGCGCCGGACGCGGCGGCACTGGTCAGCCAGGATCCGGAGGAGGGCTTCGGCCTGCTCTCCGGCATCCGCTCCTTGGCGGGAGACGCCGTTACAGAGTGGAAGGCCGTCCTGTTTGCCGGTGTGCGTACCACAGCGGCGCTGATGGCGGGGGCCATCCTGCTGGGCGTGGCCGAGAGCGCCGCGCCAGCGGGGCGGGAGACCCTCTCCCGTTATGGCTCCGCCGTGGGCGCGCTGTGGGTCACCGCGATGGCGGCGGGGGATCTGAATGCCCTCATTGGCCTGGGCCGGGAGACCATCGCGGAAATCAGCCTTCTAACCAAGGCTGTCCTGCCCGCCCTAGCCGCCGCCGAAGCGGCTTCCGGCGGTGTGACGGCGGCGGCGGCCCGTCAGGTAGCGGCGGTTTTCTTTGCCGGAGTGCTGACGGCGGTGATTGAAAATATTCTGATTCCCGCCGTATACCTCTACATCGGTATCGCCGCCGCCGGGGCGGTGATGGAGGGCGAAGCGTTGGACCGCTTGGGCGAGCTGCTGAAAAAGGCGGTGGGCTGGGCTTTAGGCGGGCTGCTGGCCCTCTATGTGTCCTATCTCACCGTCAGCGGCGCTATCGCCGGAGCCGCCGATGCCCACGCGGTGAAGCTGGCCAAAAGCGCGGTCTCCGCCGCCGTTCCGGTGGTGGGGGGCATCCTTTCCGATGCGGCGGAGAGCGTCCTGGCAGGGGCGGGGCTGCTGCGGGGCATGGCTGGTACGGCGGGGACCCTGGCGCTGCTGGGGGTATGCCTGACGCCCTTTTTACGGCTGGGCGGACAATATCTGTTTTACCAGGCGGCATCCCTGGTATCGGCGGCGGCGGGGCCGAAAAAGCTGACGAAGCTCATCGCCATGCTGGGGGACGCCTTTGCCCTGGTGCTGGCTATGACAGGGGCATCGGCGGTCCTTCTGCTGGCGGCGCTGCTCTCATCGGTGACGGCGGCGGCGCCGGGTTAGGAGGATGGAAATGAAATCTTGGCTTTTAGGTATCGTCCTTACCTCCCTGGCAGGGGGGCTGGCCCGGCAGCTCGCGCCCCAGGGGCGGGAGCAGGCTATGGTACGGCTGGTGTGCGGCCTGCTGCTGGCCCTGGCGATCCTGCGGCCCCTGGCGGGGCAGGAGTGGGAGCGGCTGGAGGTGGATCTGGCGGGCCTGGCCGGCCAGAGCGGGGAACTGGCGGAGACGTACCGGAAAAATCAGCAGGAATCCCTGTCGGCTATCATAGAGGAGAAAACCGAGACATATATATGGGACAAAGCGAATCGGCTGGGGCTTGCCTGTACGGCGGAGGTGTCGGCCGTCCCGGGAATGGGGGGCATCCCCCTGCCGGACAGCGTAGTCATCCATGGCCCATACAGCGAGGCGCTGGCAGGAATCATAGAGGAGGAGGTGGGGATTCCCGCCGAAAAACAAATCTGGCTGGAGGAAGAAGCATGGCAAACGAAGAAGGAAAGCGAAAGCTGACGGCCCCCCTGGCTGCGGTGGGAAAGTACAAATATGTGTTGCTGGTCGCCGCGCTGGGCGCGCTCCTGCTGCTGTGGCCTATGGAAAAACATCCAAAGAGCGAGGCCCCGGCGGAGGATGCCGCCCCGGCCTACAGCGGGGTGGATCTGGAAAAAACAGAGAAGGCTATGGAAGCCATACTGGGCAAGATCAACGGCGTGGGAGAGGTGGATGTGATGCTCACCCTCCACAGCGGCAGCGAACGGGTCCTGGCGCAGGACAGCTCCCTGCGCTACAGCGGCCCCGCCCAGTCGCCGGACAGCTATGAACGCTCGTCCCAGCCGGTTACAGACGGCGGCGTGGTGGTGACCCAGGAGAAATACCCCCAGTACCGGGGCGCGCTGGTGGTCTGCGAGGGCGGCGGAAACGACACGGTGCGGCTCCAGGTGATCGCGGCGGTGTCGGCATTGACAGGGCTGGGGAGCGACCGGATCGCGGTGGTCAAATGGCAGAATACCCCGGCGGGAAGCGCGGTGAATCAGGAATGAATCAATTGGTAATCATAGGAGGACGGAAAACTATGAAGGAGCAATGGAAACGAAACGCGGTGGTGGCTACGGTGCTGCTGTTCGTATGCGCAGCGGTGTATCTCAACTGGCGCTACGCCGGAGACGCGGCGGGAGACGCCACCCCTGCCGGAACACAGAATCTGACTGCCGCCCAGGATCAGAAGGACGCGGACAGCAAGGACGGCGGCACTACCACCAAGGTGTTGGGCGATGCGGCCCTGGTGGGGGGTGTGCCCACGGCTTTGGACGAAAGCGCCGGGGGCGGGGATGAGGCCGCTTCCCCTACCGGCAGCTATTTTGATACCGCGCGGCTCAGCCGCCAACAGTCCCGGGACAACGCCCTGAGCCTGCTGCGGGAGGCATCTGCCCAGGAAAACATTGACCAGACCGCCCTGGACGATGCCAACCGCGCGATCCAGACCCTTGCTGGGTATACAATGCTGGAGGGGCAGATCGAAAACCTGGTCATCGCCAAAGGGTACGCAGACTGCGTGGCCTTTATGGGGGAGAACAGCATCAGCATCGTGGTCTCCGCCGCTGAGGACGGGCTGCAAATGGAGGACGTGGCCAAGATCAAGGATATCGTGCTGAGCGAGACAGAATATACCACAGATCAAATCAAGATCATGGAAGCGGAATAGGGTAAAAACCGGTTCTAGGCAAATTCCACTCTTGTCAAACGTGCCGCGTTATGGTATATTAAAATTATGCAGAGTTTATGGCGTTCCCCCGGAGAGATTGCGCTCTCCGGGGGTTTGCTGTCAAACACCAGCCTGCTCTAATTTTCACAGGAAAACCGTTAATACGGATCATGAGGTATCAGGCATGAATGATAAGGTGTATTCTTTTCAGGCGGTTATTGAGCCAGTCCCGGACAAGCACGGGGCGTTTATCCGCTTTCCTTACGATGTCCGGGCAGAATTTGGCAGGGGCCGGGTTAAAGTCCGCGCTTCTTTTGACGGGGAAATCTACGACGGGAACTTAGTTAACATGGGCGTCAAAAACCCGGATGGCTCCATTTGCTATATCATCGGCATACGCAAGGACATCCAGGAAAAAATTGGGAAAGGCCCTGGCTGCTCCATCGCTGTCACCATCCGCGAACGGCAGGAATAAGGAGGATGCTATGAAAAAGTTAGTTGCCGCCCTGAGCCGCGCGTTGGACGGCGGCCACGCGGCCGTCCTGTGCGGCATCGTTGCGAGCCATGGCTCCACCCCCAGGGGAGCTGGGGCGAAAATGCTGATCCTGGAGGACGGCGCGGCCCTCGGCACTATCGGCGGAGGGGCGGTGGAACTGCGGGCATCGGCTCTTGCGGGAGAGATGCTGCGGGAAAGGCGGTCCGGGTTCCAGGATTACCGCCTTTCCGCTGGGGAAATCGCTGATATTGGAATGATTTGCGGCGGGGATGTGCGCGTGTTTTTCCAGTACTTCGCGCCGGAAGATGTTGCGGCGCGAAGGGTTTTGGGGGAGCTTCCCACCCTGCTGGACGCGTCCGCCCCGTCCTGGCTGATTACGGCAATTGATGGGGACGCCTGGTCTATAGGGGCCTATGACCGGCAGGGGGGGCTGCGGGGCCTGGAGATCCCGATGGAACGGCTGGCGCCGCTGCTGTGCAGCCGGGGGACGCTGGACGAGGGCGCACCTACCCTTTTCGTGGAGCCCTTAGCCAGGGCAGGCACCGTTTACCTGTTTGGCGCGGGCCATGTGGCCCGGGAGCTGGCACATATCCTTGCCATGGCCGGTTTCCGGGTGGTGGTCTGGGACCAGCGGGAGCAGGCGGCTGCCAGGGCCTTTTTCCCAGAAGCCGCCGCCCTCCACTGTGGGCCGTTTTCCACCGCCCTGGCCTGCTTGGATCCCATTACTGCCGAGGACTATGTGGTCATCATGACGCCGGGGCACCAGGCGGATTATGAAGTCCTGGCCCAGGCTTTGCGAACCCCCGCCAAATATATCGGCTGCATCGGCAGCAGGAAAAAAGTGGCCGCCGCCCGGGAAAGGCTGTTGGCCGATGGCTTCTCCGAGGAGGAGATCCGCCGCGTCTACGCCCCCATCGGCCTGCCTATCGGCGGCGAAACGCCGGCGGAGGTAGCCGTATCCGTGGCGGCGCAGTTGATCGCCTGCCGCTGGGGGAGATTGGAGCGGTTCCTATGACCGGGCGGGTACAGTCGGTTTGCAAGGCCATGGACCTGCTGGCCTGTCTGGCCCAGGCGAAAGGCCCCTTGTCACTGGGCGAGCTGTCCGCGCGAACTGGGATCCCTAAGACCACTGTCCACGGCCTTTTATCCTCCATGCGGGCCAGCGCCGTGGTGGAGCAGTCGGAAGCGGACGGCCGCTACCGCCTGGGCGTGCGCCTATTCGAGTATGGCTGTGCCGTCAGCCGCGGTTGGAACGTGCTGGAAGCGGCGGCGGAACCGCTGCGCCATGCGGCGGAGGAAACCGGGGAGACCGTCTCCCTCGCATCCCTGGATCGGGGGGAGGTGCTGGTGCTGGACTGCGCCGATGCGCGGAGCGGTCTGCGGGTGGTGTCGGAAAAGGGGGCGCGCCTTCCAGTTCACTGCACCTCCCTGGGCAAGCTGCTGCTAGCCTATCTGCCCTCCGCCCAACAGAAAAGCGTCCTACGGGCCTGCGATTTCGCCGCCTACACCCCTCACGGGCACACAAGCGCGGCGTCCCTGGAAACAGAGCTGAAGGAAATCCGCCGGCAGGGCTACGCCCTGGAAAACGGCGAGTACCGCATCGGCCTGCGCAGCGTGTCGGCTCCAGTATTCGATGTGGATGGGAAAGTGCCCTACGCGGTAGGCGTGGTGGGGATGTTCCGGCGGATCCAATCGCCGGAGATGGAGAAATCCGTCAAATTGATTTTAGAAGCGGCGGCGCGGATATCCTACGGCATCGGCTATCGCGGCGCGTACGGAAAGGAATTGGGCTATGCTGCAAATTGAGCGGATCAAGCTGGAGCTGACAGAGGGCGAGACGCTGCTGCGGCAGAAGGCCGCCGCCGCCCTCCGCATCCCGGCGGGGGAAATCGAGACACTGCAAATCTTCCGCAAATCCATTGATGCCCGGGAAGGCGTGCGGTTTGCCTATACTCTGCGGGTATCGGTGAAAAACGAGGGGAACGTGCTCAAACGCTGCCGGAATGACCGGGTTTCCAAGGTAAATGAAACACTTTACCGCCTTCCGCCGCCTGTCAGGCGGCCGGAAATTCCGCCGGTAGTGGCCGGCGCGGGACCGGCGGGATTATTCTGCGCCTTGGCGCTGGCGCGGTGCGGCGCGCCGCCTATCCTTCTGGAGCGGGGCTGGCCGGTGGAGCGCCGCCGCCAGGATGTAGAGCGGTTCTGGGCAACCGGGGAGCTGGATCCGGAATCCAATGTGCAGTACGGCGAGGGGGGCGCCGGAGCCTTCTCTGATGGCAAGCTGAACACTGGAACCCGTGATCCCCGCCATCGGTTTATCCTGGAGAATTTGACCATCCACGGCGCACCGGAGAGCATCCTTTACGATGCGAAGCCCCATGTGGGCACGGATTATCTCCGCCGGGTCCTTACCAGCTTGCGGCAGGAGCTGGTGGAGCTGGGATGCGAGATCCGCTTCGGCCACCGTTTGGTAGGGCTGGAGATAAAAAATGGGCGGGTTTCCGGCGTGGAGGCCATCGGCCCGGCGGGAAAAGCCTGTCGCCTACCGGCGGAACAGGTAGTCCTGGCCCTGGGCAACAGCGCGCGGGATACCTTCGCCATGCTCCACGCCGCCGGGGTACCCATGGTTCCTAAGCCCCTGGCGGTGGGCGTGCGGATCGAACACCGGCAATCGGATATCGACCTGGCGCAGTATAAGGCTCTGGCGGGCCATCCGCGCCTGCCTGCTTCCAGCTACAAGCTAAGCTGCCACCTGGAAAACGGCCGGGGGGTATTCAGCTTTTGTGTCTGCCCCGGCGGGCAAGTAGTCGCCGCTGCCAGTGAACCTCTGCGAACCGTCACCAATGGCATGAGCCACTACGCACGGGATGGGGAAAACTGCAACGGCGGGCTGCTGGTCAGCGTTGGGCCGGAGGACTTTCCGGGGGATGGCCCCCTGGCGGGTATTGCTTTCCAGCGGACGCTGGAGGAGCGCGCTTTTGCGGCGGGGGGCGGCAGGTTTTTTGCGCCAGCCCAGCGGGTGGAGGACTTCCTGGCGGGGCGGCCCTCCACAGGGCCGGGGATCGTTCGCCCTACCTACCGGCCCGGGGCCGCTTGGTGCGACTTACGGGAGGTCCTGCCGGGATTTGTCTGGCGCGCCCTGGCGGAGGCACTGCCCATCCTTGACCGAAAAGTCCATGGATATGCCCATCCGGACGCGGTGCTGACAGCGGTAGAAACCCGGTCCTCCTGCCCTCTCCGCATCCTGCGGGGTGAGGATGGGCAGTCCGCCATCCAGGGCCTGCGGCCCTGCGGCGAGGGCGCGGGATACGCAGGCGGTATTATGTCTGCCGCCGCCGATGGGTTGCGCGCGGCAGAGCTGCTTTTAGAGACGCTTTAGGGTTCTACCCATAAAACCGTTAATCTGGACATGGATTTTTTTGTTGCTTTTTCAATTTAGGTTCTATCATTGGGAGGAACGCATAATGAGACGATTAGCCGTATGTGTGGGTTTCATGAACGAAGCCTACCGCCGCCAAATCGACCGGACAGCAGCGGATTCCGGATTTTCTGCTGTTTATTTTGATACAGAAGCTGCTTTAGAGAAAGAAATTGACCGTTTTGAAGTGGTCTTCGGCCACCCTGCCCCTGCTCTGCTGCGGAAAGCGGAGAAACTGCGCTGGCTATGCAGCGACTTTGCCGGGGTGGAGAAATACCTGGACGATTCCGTCTGGCCCCATCCGGACTGCCTGCTGTCCAACGGATCCGGAGCCTATGGGCCAACCATCTCCGAGCATATCATCATGGTGCTGTTAATGCTGCTGCGCCGGATGCCGGAGTACCTGGATGGGCTGTCCCGGCGGGAGTGGCCCTATTTCGCCCCCATCCGCTCCATTGTTGGCAGCCATGTGGTCATGCTGGGAACCGGGGATATTGGCTCTCACACGGCCCGGCGGCTAAAAGCCTTGGGAGCCAAAGTCACTGGCGTTTGCCGCAGTGGGCGGTCTGATGAACCCGCCTTTGACGCCGTGCTGCCGGTCTCCGCCCTGGACGAAGTTCTGCCAATAGCGGACGCGCTGGTGATGGCATTGCCTGCTACCCCTGGAACCGCGAATATTTTGTCCAGATCCCGTATCGCCCTCCTGCCGCCCCGGGCCTATGTGGTCAACGTAGGGCGCGGCGGCGCCATCGACCAGGACGCCCTGGTGGAAGCCCTGGGGGCCGGGCGGCTGGCGGGCGCGGCACTGGACGTCATGACGCCGGAGCCGCTGCCGGGAGGCCATCCTCTGTGGAGCTGCCCCAACACCATCCTTACACCGCATGTATCTGGCAACATGTCCCTGGGCCTGACCTGTAACCTGGATGTGGATATGTTCTGCGGCGACCTGGCCCGCTACGCCGCCGGGGAGCTGCCGGTTCATTTGGTGGACCGCCAGAAGGGGTACTGAATACATGGAAAAGCGCCCGGAAAGCGACCTTTACAGCCCTGTTCGGGACTATTTGCAAGGTTTAGGCTATGATGTGAAAGGTGAGGTCAAGGGCTGCGATGTTACCGCTACCAGGGACGGCGAACTGATTGTCGTGGAGCTGAAGCGGGGCTTCACCCTGGAGCTGCTCTATCAGGCTGTTGACCGCCAGCGGGTGGCAGACGGCGTTTACATGGCAATCCCCCTGCCCAAGCGGGGCTACATGTCGCCCAATGTAAAGCGGATGTGCTCTCTCTGCCGCCGTCTGGAACTGGGGCTGATTTTTGTCGGCTTCACCAGCAAGGGCGTCCCGCAAATCGATGTGGCCGTGCATCCCAGGGAAGCGTCCGCCCCCCGCCGGGACAAAAAGCGCCGCTTCGCGGTCATCCGCGAGCATGAGGGCCGCACCGGCAGCGTCAACACAGGCGGCGTGAGCCGGCGAAAAATCTTGACCGCCTATAAGGAGCAGGCCCTTCTGACTGCGAAGCTTCTGCGGGACAACGGCCCTCTGCGGGTGGAGGAGGTCAAGCGCCTGGGCGGCCCTCCCAACGCCGGGGCGATCTTAGGCCGGAATGTACTGGGATGGTTTGACCGCCAGGAGGTTTCCGGCAGCCCCCGCTACCTATATTCCGCCAATGCGCAGGCCCTTGCGGCGCTGGCGGAGTACGAACATCTGCTATAAAGGCGAAGGGCCGGACAATCTGTCCGGCCCCCCGCCTTTTATCTTGTACAGCCACACGGTCAGCAGCCAATAGTTGCCACCAGCACGGCCTTGATGGAGTGCATCCGGTTCTCCGCTTCATCGAATACCACGGAGTGGGGGCCGCGAAAGACTTCATCGGTGACCTCGCGGATGTCCACGCCCTTGTCCTTCCACTCCTTCGCCAGCTTGGTCTCAAAATCGTGGAACGACGGCAGGCAGTGCAGATACAGTACGTTGCGGTTGCCGGTGCGCTCCATGGTCTGCTCCGTGACCCGGTAGGGGGTCAGCAGCTTAGCCCGTTCGGGAATCAGGGCTTCCTCGCCCATGGACGCCCAGATATCGCCGTAGATCACGTCCGCGCCGGTAAGGGTACTTTCATCGCTGGTGATCTCAATGGTGGCGCCGGTAGCCTTAGCCACCTCCTGAACCTGCCGCAGCACAGATTGATCCACCCCATCGATTAGTTCCTTGGGGCCAAGGCCCACAAAGTGCATCCCCATTTTCGCGCAGCCGTACATCCAGGCGTAGCACATGTTGTTGCGCACATCGCCGGGGAATACCACCTTGACCTCCCGCAGGGGCTTGGCGCAGTGCTCCTCAATGGTCATCATGTCCGCCAAAATCTGAGTGGGGTGGTCTACGTCCGTCAGGCCGTTCCAGACGGGGACGCCGGAGTATTTTGCCAGGTCCTCCACCACCTTCTGGTCAAAGCCACGGTACTCAATGCCATCGAAAAAGCGGCCCAGGACTTTGGCGGTGTCCTCCAGGCTCTCCTTTTTACCCATCTGGCTGCTGCCCGCGTCCAGGTAGGTCACATGCGCGCCCTCCTGGGTAGCGGCTACCTCGAAGGAGCACCGCGTTCTGGTAGAGGTCTTTTCAAAGAGCAGGACAATATGCTTGCCCTTGAGGGTGGGTTCGCAGACTCCGGCGCGGCGCTTGGTTTTCAGGTCGTGGCCCAGATCCAGCAAATAACGGATTTCCTGGGGCGTCAGGTCCATCAGGGTCAGAAAGGATTTGCCTTTTAAATTGATTGCCATATGATCTCCTCCGTATCAGTTAACATTTTCACGTATAAAGGGCATAGACATGCACCGCGGCCCGCCCCGCCCCCGGCTCAGCTCGCTGCACGGGATGGTGTGGACAGTGATGCCGTGATCCTCCAGGATCCGGTTGGTCACGTAGTTGCGCTCATAGACGATGACCTCTCCCGGCGCGATGGCGAGGGTATTGCTGCCATCGCTCCACTGCTCCCGGGCGGCATCGATGGGGCTGTCGCTGCCGCATTTGATGAGGGTCACATGGTCAAGGCCCAGGTGTTCCTTCAGAATGTCCTCTAAGCGGCCCTGCTGTTCCTGGATGTGGACCTTGCCGTCCACCAGCTCCATAACGTAGACTGTGATCTCGCTGAGGATATTGGGATGGACGGTAAACTTGTCCCGGTCTACCATGGTGAACACGGTGTCCAGGTGCATAAAGCTGCGGGTCTTCGGAATATTGAAGGCCAGGATTTTTTCAAAGGTCTCGCTGATAGACAGTACCGTGTGGGCAAACTTGTCAATACTGTCCTCCTGGGTGCGCTGGGAAATTCCCACCGCCAGGACTTTGGGGGACAAAACCAGAATATCGCCGCCCTCAATGGAGCTGTTCTCCCCCCGGTCATACCACTTGGGCGCGTCCTTGTAAACTGGGTGGTACTGGAAGATAAACTTCCCGAACAGGGTTTCCCGGTTCCGGGTGACGGTGTGCATCCGGTGGAGGGACACGCCGGTGCCGATGGTGGCGAAGGGGTCCCGGGTAAAATACAGGTTGGGCATAGGGTCGATGAGGAAGGGATAATCGTCGGACCGGAAGCTAAGGTAATCCGCCAGCTTCCCGGTTTCAAAGCCCCGCACATCGCTCTTCCGTACGCCGGCCATCATTGTGTCCACCAGTGCGCCATCGTCCATTTCCGCGAAGTAGTCCCGCAGGATTTCCCGGATCCTGTGGTTCTCCAATCCGGCCTCGTCCAAAAACTGTTCGGTCAGTTCCCGGCGGACATCCGGCTCGGCAATGGTCTGCTCCACTAGGTCGCGAAGGTAGACCACCTCCGCGCCGTTTTCCCGCAGGCATTGGGCGAAGGCGTCATGCTCCGCCTGGGCCACCTTGAGGTAGGGAATGTCGTCAAAGAGCAGCCGTTCCAAATATTCCGGCATCAAATTTTCCAACTCCCGGCCCGGACGGTGGAGCATAACCTTCCGTAAGGGACCGATTTCGCTGGTATTCAGCAGGCCGGTTTTCAGCCGCGTTTCAGTTGGCATCGCACATCACTCCTTTTCTGCGCTTAGGATTTCCCGTTTTAAAAAGGGCATACATCCTTTTGGAAAAGAATATGCCGCTTTGTTGTAAACCTTGTCAAAATTTATGGTTGACAATCAAACCGTGATATGGTACAGTTGGGAGCGTAATTCAAAAAAGGAGGCGGCTGACATGGAACTCACCGCAAACAAAATCCGGGCCAGGGATATGGCCTACACCGGCGCGATGGTTGCGCTGACGGCAATATGTTCTTGGATTTCGATTCCCACCGCGATTCCCTTCACCTTGCAAACGATGGCGGTTTTTTTAGCCGTAGGCCTGCTGGGCGGCAAGCGGGGAACCATCGCCGTCACCGCCTATGTGCTGCTGGGCGCGGTAGGCGCGCCGGTGTTCGCTGGATTTTCCAGCGGCCCCGCCGTACTGCTGGGCCAGACCGGCGGGTATATTTTAGGCTTCATTGGTTCCGCCCTGCTGATGTGGGGGCTGGAGAAGCTGTGGGGAACCGGGCTGAAGGCCCTGGGCGTTTCCATGTTCCTGGGCCTGCTGGTCTGTTATGCCTTCGGCACCGCCTGGTTCATGTTCCTCTACACGAAAAACACAGGGCCTGTAGGGCTGTGGACCGTGTTGGGCTGGTGTGTGATTCCTTACATCATTCCCGACCTGGTGAAAATCGCGGTAGCTTTAGGCCTGACTGCCCGTCTCCGCCGCCATGTCAAGTAGCCCGCTCCCCCTGCGCCCCCACCATGGGATGTGCATGGCATATTTTATCGGACAAGGCTACAGTGATGGCTTTACCGCCCACATGGCCGAACTGCTGTCCGGCCTGGGGCCTGACAGCCCCGTGCGGCTGACCGTGGGGACAGACGCAGTTTGCGGGGCATGCCCCAACAACAAAGGCGGAACCTGCGATAAACCGGAACGGGTGGCGGGATATGACCGGGCTGTACTGACAGCCTGTGGGCTGGAAGAGGGGACGGTTCTGCCCTTCGGACAGTTCACCGCCCTGGTACAGGCGCGGATTCTTGGGGCTGGCCGGCGGGCGCAAATCTGCGGGAACTGTCAATGGAACGGGATTTGTGAGAGCCACGCCAGCCGGTGGGCAATGTAACATAAAAAGCATCCCGGTCTCACTGAAAGAGACCAGGATGCTTTTTCTATGCTTGTCACTTGTCACTTGCCCGCTTTCCCGTTTGAGGCTTCTCCCGGCCGGCCAGGCCAGGCCGTTCAGGCGGTTTCTAGGTAGCTGCCATAAGCCTCCCGCCAGTTATCCTCTGGCCAGTACGCAGAGCCATCTCTGCGTCTGTCCAGGAAACGGTACTCGTACAGCTCCCGCCGCACCAGCTCCACATCCGGAAAGGCGATTGCCCCTTGAATGATCTCATTGACCTCCTTTTCCGCGTACTGCCGCGCAGGTTCGAACCGCTGGGCAATCCGGGACAGCGCGAGAATGCGCATGGGACGCTTCTGGGGATACTGCGCCAGCTTGCCGCCAGTAGTATAATACCGCTGCAATTTTTCGCGATACAGCGCAATGTCTTTTTCCATAACTTGTGCCTCCTTTTTCCGCTGGGGTTATAAGTCCTTCGCCACCAAAATATATTCGCTGGTTCTGGACGCTTCCGTAAATCCCGCTTTCAGGAACAGCCCCACAGACGGATTGTCCAGGGCGATGTTGTCATACAGGCGGGTCACGCCGTTGGCCCTGGCCGCCCCGCACAGCAGGGCAAGCCCCTGGGCGCCGTATCCCCTGCCCCGGAGGGATGCCGGGACAATCACATCGCAGATAAACCCGCCCAGTTCACCGTCAAGATGATAGGATACTTCGCCTACCAAAATATTCCGCTCCACGTCTTTCAGATAGCGGTAGAACCGTTCCCCAGTCTGGCAATCCACCCAGCGGGCGTACCAGTCCGCCCACCGGTCTGGCGGGAAGCCGATGACGCCGCCGTAGGCGTGGTTGAAAGCCATGGTGGCCGGGTCGCTAAGAAACTGCTGCCGGAAGGACAGCTCGTCCAGCGTGGGGCGGTACAGTATGACATGCGGCATGCGTGGAACCTCCTAAAGTGGAATTCATACGCATTCTAGCAGGTTTCCGCGCGGTTGTCAAATTAGCGGACAGACGCAGAGCGCCCCCGCGCCTTTTGGGCGCGGGGGTGCTTGGTTGCGCGTTCGCTATGTCAGCAGCAGGTCTCGCCGCAGCTGCAGCCGCAGCTATTGTTGCCGCAGTTGCAGTTGCACCCACAATTGCAGTTGTTGTTGCAGCCGCAATTGTTATTGCAGCCGCAGTTGCAACCACAGTTGCACCCACAATTGCAGCCATTGCCGTTACCGTTGCCGCAGCAGCACACCAGGAGAATCAGAATGATGATCCACCAGCAGCCGCCACCAAAACCGTTATTGTTCCACATAAGACAAATACCTCCTATGAGATGTGAGACGCGCGTCTCAATGTCATCCTATGCAGGTATCCGCTGTTGGTGCCAAACTGCTTAAGAAATTCGTGAAGAATTTACTTGGGACCGGGCCTGGACAAGCTGCTCCTCCGTCATCACCTCTGCTGCCGTCAACCGCTGGGCCAGGGTATTTTCGCTTCCATTGACCGGCATATCCAGCGCGTAATAGGAAATATAGGCCACATGGGCCCGCAGGAAGCCGCCGGAGCGCAGGACTTCGTATTCTCCCGCCGTCAGCGCGCCGCAGGCCAGCGCCCGCTCCAGGCTGGTGGAGTAATCGTCCACCCCTACCGTGCTGTAGCCCAAAGCCCGCAGCAGGAATTCCTCATATTCTATGGCGGAAATGGGCTGGGTGCAGCCAAACTTGCCGGCGGCTATGCCGTTGGCGTAGCCCCGCTGGTAAGCCCAGGACACATAGGGATCCAGCCAGCCGGGAACATCGGTAAAGGGATGCCCGCCGCCGCTGGCCAAGGCCTGCTCCTCCTCGCCCAGGATGCGCAGGAACATGACCAGCCCCTCGCCCCGCGAGGGGGCTTTGTACAAGTCAAATCCCTCGCCAATGCCGGAGCCGCTGCCCTGGAACAAGTTCAGTTCCCGCAGGGCGCAGGACATGGCGTAATAGTCCGGCGCCAGGGACAGCGCCAGCGTCCCGCCCCCCTCATAAGACACCACCGCCGCAGGGGACGCCACCACAAAGGACACGGCGGCGTCCTCTGCTACAATATAGCGGTGGTTTTGACGCAAAAGCTGGCCGCTGGAGACTTCCGCCCCCTCAGTGACATCCACTACCGCGCCTGCGGCGTCCAGGCGCACATCGCCGCCCAGGGGCGTTAGCGACAAGCCGGTACTGCCGGAGAGCACATCGCCTTCTTTTAATGTACGCTCCACCAGGCCGGAGATTCCCGGAGCCTCCGCGGAACCATCGGAAGGCGGCGTCTGGCTCCATCCGGCGCGGATGGCTTCATCGGACGCATCCAGCTTCGCGCTGATAGCGGCGTCCAGGGTTGCAGAAAAATCCCCTGTCAGGTAGGACAGCGAGATCAAGGGATCCTCCCCGTTCCCGGCGGCAGTCAGAGCCGTCAGGCACAGCAGGAGCCCCAGTGCCAAGGCAATAGGTTTCGTCATAAATTCTCCTTCAAGATGCGCTTCTGCTCCGCAATCCGGTAGCTAAGCGTCAAAAGACTGTCCGCGAAATGCACGTCCTCAAAACTGACACCCGGGGTCTCGCTGGACAGCTCTACATTGGTAAAATTCCAGAACCCGCGGATCCCCAGGCCAATCAGCCGCTCCGCCATCAGCCGGGCGGCCACCTGCGGCACGGTCAGCACCGCCACATCCGGCTTGTGCTCCGGTACAAACCGCTCCAGCTCCGTGGTGTTAAGCACCGGCGTCCCCGCGATTTTCGTCCCGATCAGGGATGGGGATACATCGAACGCGGCCTCCAGCAAAAAGCCCGCGTCATGGAACCGGAAATTCTGCATCAGGGCCCGGCCCAGGTTGCCTGCGCCCACCACGATAATCCGGTGGCGCTCGTCCACACCCAGGATATGCCCGATCTCGCTGCGCAACTCATCTACGTTATAGCCGTAGCCCTGCTGGCCAAATTCGCCAAAGCAGCTTAGGTCTTGCCGGATCTGGGAGGCGGTGATGCCCATTTTCTCCCCCAGGGTGCTGGAGGAGATCCGCACGCTGCCTTTTATATGGAGGTCATCCAGATAGCGGTAATAGCGGGGCAGACGCCGGATGACGGCATCGGACACATTTTGCTTTTTCATAGTATGTACAGATTCCTCCCCAAGCCTGCAAAAGTTTTTTACATTTTACTACATTGACAATAACTTGTCAATCCGGCGCGGCAGGTATTTTCAGCCGTTTGAGCCGCTTCCAGGCGGAAAATCCACCCAGCGGCGGAACATAACTCCGGGAGAAATTCTTTCCCGCACCCTTTCCTTCCAGAGGTTTCCTGCCGATATACAAAATAAAGACCCGTCGAAAAGGAGGGCCGGACGTGAAGGACATCAGTGTAAACGGCGCGGCCGGGGCACAGCCCCAGCAGAATTGGACCCGCGAGCAGGAACAGCAGGTGGAAGCCGCTGCCCAGGTGAACGCCGCAGGCGAGGAGGAGGGTATGCCCCCCTTTCTTTCCCAAAAGGAAGAAGAGGGCAAGACCCTGATCGAAATGATCCGGGAAGCCCAGGAGAAGGCGGATGCCCAGCGGGAAGCGATGAAGCTGCCCAAAAACAATACCCGGTACGGCGATGCCCCCTTGGAAGCCTACGCGCGGCTGGCCCGGGCAAAAAACAAAATGGAAGTCAATTCCGCTTCCGGCTATGCCCGCCGGAGACTGGCGCAGTTCCGGACTGCCTTGCGGACTGACAGCGACAACGCCGCCAAGATCAAGGCGGCTATCAGCCAGCTACAGAAAGCCGTCAACCGGGGTGAGAAGAAAAAGCGGGAACTGGACCGGGAACATCTCACGGATCTGCGCCGCAAAAAAGCAGCCAAAGAGGAACAGCGGGAGAAGGAGCAGCGCCTGCGCCAGGAGCTCCGCCGCCGCAAGAGCCAGCGGATGATCCGGGAATCCGGCTACCTGCGGGAAGCGGAGATTTCCGACCGGCTGGCCACCCAGCTTACTGCCACCCAAATGGAGCTGCGCCAGCAGTTCCAGGACTTACCGGCATCCACTACCGCATCCATGGAGGCCGCCGTGCAGCAGTACGCCGCCGTGGATGCTTCCGTGGCTGTCGCCGCCGCGCCTATGGAGATTGGGTTCAGCGGGCAGGCGTGATGGGATTCCCCTGCTTCCTTCATTTTTACAAACGATATAGCATAGCAGCATCCCCCTTGCCAGGCGCCGTACCATTGTCTGGCAAGGGGGATGCCGCCCATTTACAGAGCGAAATTTATAAGCCACATAAGCAGCGGCAGCAAAAGCGTCAGGAGCAGAGAGATCCCGGCAATCAAAAAGATCCCCTTCACAGTGGATATAGTGCCTGCCGTTTTCACTGGCGGCTGGGACTGCTGCGGAAATTTTCCCTGGGGAGCCGGTTTTGGCGGCTGGCGCCGCTGGGGCGCGGTTTTTCTGTTCCAGTCCATGCCTTTGGCCTGCCGGATTTGCTTCTCCTTATGTACCTCGCTGTGGACAAAGGATCCGGCATGGTTCGCCTCATTCACGCCGTCCACCCTGCGGATATTGCCCTGGGCGTCGGTAGTCCAGGTCTTCACCGCCTGGTTGAACGCGCCGCACCTTGGGCAGAAATCGTCCTTTTCGCAGTCGTAACGCTTTCTGCACTCCTCACACATTATCAGCCGCATACATACCCTCCTCATATCAATCCACACTTGCCCTTTGTTACATTATACTACGGCGGCGCGTACTTGAAAAGGCTTTTTATATAAATGTATGCAAACCGCCCGCCACGCCCTATTCCAGCGCCACCGCCACAGGCGCGTCAATTTCCAGCTCGTCCGGCGCGACCCGGCAGTCGTAAGCGTACACGCCCACCCCGCGGGCCGCCGCGTCCCGCAGGGCACTGCCGAAGGCGGGATGGGTCAAATCATTGGGCCGGAAGCGGACAGGCCCTTTCATCTGCACCACAAAAAACACCGCCGCCCGGTGCCCCTGCTCCACAGCACGCCGCAGCCCCCGCATGTGTTTCACGCCCCGCTCGGTAGGCGCGTCAGGAAAACGGACCTCACCGCCCTCCTCCAAGGTGACGCCTTTGACCTCCACGAAAATTTTTCCCGCCCCATCTTCCAGCAGGAAGTCGAACCGGGAATCCTCCCAGGTGAACTCCGGACGGATGGCTGTCAGCCCCGGCAGGAACCGCCCCGCTGCCGCCCACTCGCCAAAGGCCTTATTGGGCGCCTGGGCGTCCATATTGATGAGCAGCCCCGCCTTTTCTACGGCAATCAGGTCATAGGCTGTTTTCCTGCCGGGATTCGCCGCCCGCTCTAGGTACACCGGCGCCCCGGGAACCAGCAGTTCCCGGCACCGGCCGGTATTTTTCACATGGCAGACTACCATGCCTCCCCCCAGTGCCACATGGGCGATAAACCGGTTGGGGCGGGCAATGAACCGGCCCCGCTCCACATTCTGATAGCGCATGGAAGTATCCTCCCCGCCAAATATCTCCCGGCCAGTATACCATACGGGAGGGGAAAAGGGAAGCCCGGAAACCTCCGAAAACTTGTCGGAAATGTGCAGGGAAAAGTATTGAAATTTTTTGGAGTCTTTGCTATAATGAAAATAATTTCGCGCGCGTGATAATTGTTATGATTTTCACGAGAACCGGCGCGGGCTGTTTTTACGGCTCCGCGCACATCTGTAAGAGAAGGAGGAAGCACCTAATGGAACCGTCCATTCCGTTCGTCATCCTGATGGGTATTGGCGTCGTCTTTTTCGGCCTGATCTGCATCATTCTCCTGTGCATGGCGATGAGCGCCATCTGCAGATCCATGGGTGATAAGACGCCCGCCCCGGCGCCTGCCGCCGCAGCCGCGCCCGCCGCGCCTGCCCAGCAAGCGATTCCTAACCGGCAGGCGATGGTCGCGGCTATTGCCGTTGCCGTTGCGGAGGAAATGGGGACTGATCCCGCCGGAATCCGTATTTTGTCCATCAAAAAACTTTAATTGAGAAGAGAGGAAAAGAGCTATGAAAAAGTACAAAGTAAACGTCAACGGTACCGTCTATGAAGTTACCGTGGAAGCTATGGACGGTGCCGCCCCTGTGGCTGCGGCTCCCGCCGCAGCCCCCGCCCCTGCGGCGGCCGCGCCCGCCGGTGGTGAGAAGGTGTCCGCCCCTATGCCCGGCACGATCCTGGATGTGCGTGTTTCCAACGGCTCCCCTGTGAAGAAGGGTGATATCCTGTTCATTCTGGAAGCGATGAAGATGGAGAACGAGATCATGGCCCCCTGCGATGGAACCGCCGCTTCCGTCAGCGTCACCAAGGGTGCTGCCGTCGATTCCGGCGCTCTGCTGTGCGTGATCGGCTAAGGCCGGTTCGCTGGGAGGAAAAATAAATGGAAGCTATCATGAATTTTATTCAGGCGACGGGCTTCTATCAGATTGTCACCGGCGACTGGAAGGTACTGATTATGATGGTCATTGCCTTCGTGCTGCTGTATCTGGCGATCGTGAAGAAGTTCGAGCCGCTGCTGCTGCTGCCGATTGCCTTCGGCATGCTGATCACCAACCTGCCCGGCGCGGAGATGTACCATGAAATCCTGTTTGCCGGCGGGCACGTCAACTGGGAGTTTTTCGGTGGGCAGCCCATCACCCAGGAGTTTATGAACCATTTGCAGGAATTGGGCGTCTCCGATGCCGTGCGCGGCACGGTGCAGGTAGGCCAGTCCATCTCCGTGGGCCTGCTTGACGTACTGTATCTGGGCGTCAAGCTGGGCATCTACCCCTGCCTGATTTTCATGGGCGTGGGCGCTGGCACGGACTTCGGCCCCCTGATTGCCAACCCCAAGACCCTGCTGCTGGGCGCCGCCGCCCAGATCGGTATTTTCATGACCTATGCCGGCTGCCGCCTGTCCACCCTGTTTAACGCCGCCCAGGCGTCCTCCATCGGCATTATCGGCGGCGCGGACGGCCCCACGGCCATCTTCGTCACCAGCCGTCTGGCGCCTGAACTGCTTGGCCCTATTGCCGTTGCGGCGTACAGCTACATGGCGCTGGTGCCTGTTATCCAGCCGCCCATCATGCGGGCACTGACCAGCAAAGAGGAGCGGCAGATTGTCATGCGTCCTCTGCGCCAGGTCTCCAAGCGGGAGAAGATCCTCTTCCCCATTGTGGTTACTGTTTTCGTAGCCCTGCTGGTTCCCTCCGCCGCCCCCCTGATTGCCTGCCTGATGCTGGGTAACCTGTTTAAGGAATCCGGCGTTGTGGAGCGTCTGAACAAGACCGCCCAGAACGAACTGATGAACATTGTTACCATCTTCCTGGGCATTTCCGTAGGCGCTACCGCCACCGCCACCACCTTCCTGTCCCTCCAGACCATTGCTATCATGGTAATGGGCGTGGTAGCCTTTGGCTGCGGCACCGCCGGCGGCGTGCTCCTTGCCAAGCTGATGAACCTGTTCCTCAAGGAAAAGATCAACCCCCTCATCGGCTCCGCCGGTGTATCCGCCGTCCCCATGGCGGCCCGTGTATCCCAGGTGGAAGGGCAGAAAGCTAACCCCTCCAACTTCCTGCTGATGCACGCGATGGGACCCAACGTTGCCGGTGTTATTGGCTCCGCCATCGCCGCCGGTGTGCTGATGGCCCTGTTTGGTTAATTTCCCGCCGCGCCTTTCGGGCGCAGAAGATGGACTCTTCTTTGGCCGGGGGCGGACAGCCCCCGGCTCCTGGGTTCCTTTTTGTGTGAGCAGACCGGTACACGGTTCTATGGAGGCGCCGGGAGTACCCAAAGCAAAAAAGTTAGGCGCTGGCAGCGTACGAAAAGGCAAAATAAAAACAAAAATTAGGATTCTTAAGGGCTATCGCCCTTAAGCCGCTTTCTTTTGTTACTTTTCTTGGCGGCGCAAGAAAAGTAAGCCCCCGCCGCCGGTGCGCGGCGAACAAGAAAGGAGCAATTGAATGGAAACAATGGAATTTCTGTCTAAGAAACCCCTCTTGATTACGGATACTATCCTTCGCGACGCCCACCAGTCCCAGGCCGCGACCCGCATGACCATCGAGGACATGCTCCCCGCCTGCGAAGTGCTGGACTCCATCGGCTACTATTCCCTGGAGTGCTGGGGCGGCGCGACCTTTGATGTCTGCATGCGCTTCCTCAATGAGGATCCTTGGGAGCGCCTGCGCACCCTGCGCAAGCACCTGCCCAACACCAAGCTGCAAATGCTCTTCCGCGGCCAGAACATCCTGGGCTACAAGCACTACGCCGATGACGTGGTAGATGCTTTCTGCCGCAAGTCCATTGAGAACGGTATCGATATCATCCGTATTTTCGATGCCCTCAACGATGTGCGCAACCTGGAGCAGGCCATCAAATCCACCAAGAAGTACGGCGGCACTGTGGAAGCCACCCTCTCCTACACCATCTCCCCCATCCACAGCGAAGACTACTTCGTGAAGATGGCGAAGGAACTGGAGCAGATGGGCGCGGATACCCTGTGCATCAAGGATATGGCCAACCTCCTGCTGCCCATGGACGCCTACTCTCTGGTCAAGCGTCTTAAGCAGAGCGTCAAAATGCCGATCCACCTCCACACCCACAACACCACCGGCACCGGCGACATGGTGTACCTCATGGCCGCTTACGCCGGCGTGGATATCGTGGACACCGCCCTCAGCCCCTTGGCCAACGGTACCGCCCAGCCCTCTACCGAGTCCCTGGTGGCAACCCTCCAGGGCACCGTCCGCGACACCAAGCTGGACCTGAACAAGATGAGCGATGCCGCCGTCCACTTCCGCAAGGTGGCCCAGCGGCTCAAGGATACCGGATCCCTGGATCCCAAGGTGCTGAACGTGGACACCAACACCCTGCTTTATCAGGTTCCCGGCGGCATGCTGTCCAACCTGATCAGCCAGCTTAAGCAGGCCGGGAAGGAAGACAAATATTACGATGTGCTGGCGGAGATTCCCCGCGTCCGTGAGGACTACGGCTATCCTCCCCTGGTCACCCCGTCCTCCCAGATCGTTGGCACCCAGGCCGTCATGAACATCATCATGGGCGAGCGGTACAAGACCTTCACCAAGGAGTCCCGTGCGGTGCTGAAAGGCGAATACGGCGCCCTCCCCGGCAAGGTCAATGAGAAGGTCCGCGCCAAGGCCGGCATCAAGCCCGATGAGGTAATTACCTGCCGTCCCGCCGACCTGCTGGAGCCGGAGCTGGAGAAGTATAAGGCCGAGTACAAGGACCTGGCCAAGAGCGAGGAAGACGTGCTGAGCCTGGCCCTGTTCCCCCAGGTGGCCCCCAAGTTCCTGGCCTGGCGCGATGGCCCCCACGATGAGCCTGCGGCCCCCGCCGCTCCTGCCGCCGCCAAGCCCGCTAGCCCCAATGGGGTGCGTGAGCTGTACGTGGATGACAAGAGCATCTAATTTGTAAAACGCTCTCATGAGATGTATTGTGTAAAGGGTGGTTTCACCACCGAATACATTACATAGCTGACGGTTCATTTGTGGCAAAATGACACAGGCTGAAAAGGCGGTGTTCGACCAGCAGAAGGGAACCGAAGGGGGAGCGTCCGGGGATGACCTGGGCGCTCCGTTTTCTTTGTCGGCCCTCTGCTAAGGGCGCACTTACTCACCACCGGCCAAGGCCGTCGGTGGTACTGCCTGACGGCAGCCGTGCACCCACCGGGGCGACTCCACCGGGGGCGTCCTTCCCTGCCGGTATATGCCAGCAGACGCCAACGGCGGCTTGTGCATCGGACGTAGCTGTGCCGATTACTGGGGGCTTGGAGCCTTCGGCCACCAACAAGCGGCACAGGGTATATACCTGTGCATTGCTTGCCTCTTTTCTACGAAAATGAAAAGAACCAGTGAGAGAATCGTTAAATTTCACTCACTGGCTCAATTCGTTTCAAATTTTTCGGACAACTCTGTCAGTTCTTTCACCGTTTCTTGGGTGTGATGCAACAGGGTGTCACGCATTTCTGGCGGACAGCTGGAATAAAGCATTTTCATCTGATTGACACCCTCATCCTCCAGAGAAATATCTGGATTTATAAGCGTATCTAAAGAGATGTGCAGGACCTTTGCCAATGCTCTTAAAATCAAATAAGAAGGATTCATTTTCCCCTTTTCGATATTGGCGATTTGCTTTACAGAAACATGGCTCAGATCCGCAAGCTCCTGCTGTGTCAGGTCTTTTTTCTT
>CAJUNA010000021.1 GCA_910587645.1 uncultured Oscillospiraceae bacterium | reverse complement strand
TGTCTGTCGCTTCGGATATCCATCCACTGTGCTCCTTTCATTTTCTGACTCCCTTTCCGGGCTCTTTTTCGCCCTATTGGGAGTCTATCTTTTTTTCGCCTCCTCCGCCACAAAACTACATTTTTTCCTCGGCGTTTTTTACATTTTATCACTGGCGATGACACCGACCAAAAGGCCAAAATCGAGCAGACCGCCCAGGCCATTTTGGATGCCCGGGTCCTCTACCCCGACGCCAGCCTTGCCGACCTCTATGACGAGACCGCCATGCCTCCAGAACTGAGAAAGGCCCACCAACAGAACGACAAGGCCGTGATGCAGGCTTACGGGTTTTCCATCAAGGACATGACCGAGAGCAAGTGCGTGGCGGAGCTGATGAGGATGTATCAGAAAATAATAAGCAATACCTAACTATATGTTAAAGAAGAAAGGGTCTCACTTATGGATGATGTAGCCATCAAAGAGGGCAGTATAGCCTTGTCCCAGAATTTGTTGCCTGCTGATATTGATGAAAGAGTCCTGCCAATAGATATTTTGAATCGTCAAGAGATAGTAGGGCAGATTTTAGACTTGCTCATAACATTATCAGACGCACAAAGCTTTTGTGCATTTGCTCTGAACGGGAAATGGGGGGCTGGAAAAACTTTTCTTTTGAGTATGCTGGAACCCAAACTTCGTGATTACCAGGCTGGCGAAAAGTTTATGGTGTTTCACTATAATTGCTGGCAGTATGATTATTACGATGAGCCTTTAATCGCTATTGTGTCTGCGATGCTCGATAACATAGATGAGTACACAAGATTTTTCTCAGGCGAGGTTAGGGAAAAAATTCAGTCATGTTTTGTCAGTACAGCAAAACAGATTATAAAGAAAGTTGCTTGTTCCTTTGTCGAGAACAAGATAGGTATTGACGCGGATGATTTATCTGATTTGGTGGAAAAAATACAAGAGGGCACATCTCAAGATTTTAAGGAGCCGCATAGCTTTGACAAATACTATGCTTTTCACAAAGTAGTTGAAGAAGCGCGAGAAGATCTTTCACGATTGGCAGAAAGGCAAACGCTGGTGATTGTTGTAGACGAATTGGATCGTTGCCTTCCCGATTATGCTATAAAGATATTAGAACGGCTACATCATTTATTTTCTGACTTAAATAACACTGTGCTAATCATGGCTCTTGATAAAGAACAGTTGAAACATACTGTTGAAACGACGTTTGGAGCAGGGACGGATTGTAACGCCTATCTGCAAAAGTTTGTTGATTTTGAGCTAAAGCTCAGTATTGGGACTGTGAATGATGGATTTTTAGAAAAGTACAATGATTATGTCGCGCTTTTTGATGAAAGCATATTAGAACCTTGGACTGGAATTCATGATTATATTTCAGCTCTATTCTCTGATATGGAAATCAGACGGCAAGCGCATATAGTAAAAAAATTGCATACGATTCATCGGCTTCTTTTTAGTACTAGTAGAAAAAAAGATTATTCATTTCTTTGCTTTGAACTTCTGCTTGCGGTTATGCAAGAAAAATCCGCCAGTAAATCAATTGTACCGCTTCAATATGTGGAAGGCAAAACAAGGGCAGGAGATTTTGATCACTATGTGTTAAAGGTTGATGACAGTATTCCAATTCGGTTAGCAGCATATATCAAAGAAAATTGGAATTATCAAATCGGAATATGCCAATCACCGTATGAGCATTATCCGATATATAATAAAGCGGCAGATATTCCCTTGCTTCTTATTGGATATTCGGAGTTGACTTATGGAGAAAAGGGGGTACTTAGCCATCACGCAGAATATAGTAGATATGCAAAATATATTGATGATTTCAAAGCAGTAAAGCGGATGCTGGAAATTATCGAATAGAGCTGATCAGCATAAGCGTGGGTACATTGCAGAATGTTTAGCTTCTATAATGTACCTACGCTTTAATCTAATGAAGCTACCTAATTTTTTGCTACTAACACAGAGATTTCACTAAAATCTTAACTTATGTGAAATTTGCCCTTGACAAAAGCTCTCTGAGGACAATGTATCGGGTAAGCTGACGGATGAACGCTTTATGAAAATGTCCCAGCGGTATGACGCGGAACAGCAGCAGCTTAAAAAGGACATTGAGGAATTGCAGCGCCAGTGTGACAGGGAAAACGACCGGGCCTTCTGCAAGGAGCAGTTTTTGAAAGCGGTGCGGAAATTCATGGAGATGAAAACGCTGACGCCCACCATCCTCCATGAGCTTGTGGAGCGCATCGACGTGTACCAGACCCAGGGCAGGGGAAAGAACAGGACACAGCGCATCGTGATCCACTATAACTTCATCGGCGTCCTGGACTTGCCGGAGGTAGAGGAATACCCGGATAACGTGGTGCTGGACAGCCGCCAGGGTGTGGCGATTGAGTATCTTGTCGGCAAGGCCGGGTAAAGAAAACGGAGCGGCCCGAAAGCCGCTCCATCGGGGCAAATCGCCCCGCAGAAATAACAAAGGAACAGCCTTTCGACTGTTCCTTTACATACGAGTGTTCAGTTGCGTTATGAACACTCGACATGGTCCGAGTGGCGGGATTTGAACCCACGGCCTCATGGACCCGAACCATGCGCGCTACCAACTGCGCTACACCCGGACATCTGCTGCCGTAGACCAACGGCAACAGAATATATTATAGAGGTTATCCGCTCATCTGTCAAGTAGGGATTTGTAATCTCGCAATATTTCGCTACCTCCCCAACTCCACCCACAGCCGGCTGTAGAGCTGCTGTGTCTCCCTGGGCAGGTTCTCATAGACCTCGCAGCGCCCCAGCACCTCCGGCGGGGCCGCCATGATCTCATAGGCCGCCTGATCCAGCGATTCCCCATAGGTCTCCTCGTAGTAGGCCGGATACTGCTCCAAAGCTTCCCGGTTCGGGGAGGCATACCAGATATAGTCCATATTCGCCAGGTTAGCTTCCGTGGAAGCGATAAAGTTGATCCACATCTCCGCTTCCTTCTTATGGGGAGCGTCCTTCAGTACGCACATAGCGTCCACAAACCAGTTAGACCCCTCCTCGGGGATCACGAAGGCCAGATCCACCCCATCCGCCTGGTTTTCCACCATGGAGAGGTAGTCCCCCGCGTAGTAAGTGGCAATCACGGCGTTGCCCCCCTCCATTTTCTGAAAGACCTCGTCCATCACCTTCCCCTGGAACACACCCCGGCGGTTGGCGTCCGCGATCACCTCGTAGGCCTCCCGGATCTCGTCCTCATCGGTAGTATTCACCGAGTAGCCCAAATAGAGCAACGCGGCCCCCAGTGCGTCCCGGGAGTTGTTGATCAGGAGGACCTGCCCCGCGTACTGGCTGTCATACAGGGCGCTCCAGCTCGTAATCTCCTCTTCCACCGCATTGGCGTTATAGATGATCCCCAAAGTCCCCCAGGTATAGGGCACCGTGTATGCGTTCTCCGGATCATAGCTAAGGTGCTTAAACCGTTCATCAATCAAGCTGAAGTTCGGTATATTCCCATAATCCAGCTTCTCCAGCATATCCTCCTCAATGAGCTTTGCGATCATATAATCGGAGGGCACCACCACGTCATAGTCCGCTCCGCCGCTTTTCAGCAGGGAATAGAGGGTCTCATTGCTCTCCACAGTCTGATAATTGACCCGGATCCCCGTCTCCTCTTCGAACTGGGTAATCAAGCTGGTGTCGATATACTCGCCCCAGCTGCATACATTGACCACCGGCCTTGCGCTGGTAGCCCCTGTCAGGAACACCACCGCAGCCACGAAAGCGCACCCCATGGCCGCCCCCGCGCCCCGCTTCGCCCACCGCCAGCCGGGCGTAGACGTCCGCACCGCCAGCCGTTCCAGCCAAGTCAATTTCCTCGGCTCCTGGGACGCGGCCCGCCGCTCCTGCCGGGCTTCCCGGATGTTGACGGTCACCAGCAGCGCCAGCACCGTCAAAAACAGCAGGGTCGATACCGCGTTAATCTCCGGCGTGATCCGCCGTTTCGTCATGCCGTAAATCGTCATTGCCAGCGTAGAGGTAGACGACCCCGCCGTAAAATAGGAGATGATAAAATCATCCACGCTCATGGTAAACGCGATCAGCGCCCCGGACACGATCCCCGGCTTGATCTCCGGCAGGATCACCCGCCAGAAAGCCTGCATCCAGGTGCAGCCCAAATCCTGGGCGGCATCCACCAGGTTTTTGTCCATCTGCCGCAGCCTGGGGGCCACATTGAGGATAACATAGGGGATATTAAAGGCCACATGGGCCAGCAGCAGCGTCCCGAACCCCAGCGTCAGCCGGGCCGGCAGCTCAAATACGCCCTGTACGCTGTTCATCCACCGGGCAAAACCGCCCCATCCCTGGAAGAAAGCCACGAAAAACAGGCACAGGCTGACACCGGTAACGATATCCGCGTTCATCATAGGGATATCGTTGACCACCAGCAGCGCGTCCCGCTTCCGCTTGCTGAGGCTGTAAAGCCCAATGGCCGCAAAGGTACCCGCCACGGTAGAGATCGCGGTAGCCAGCAGGGACACCAGCAGCGTCATATAGAGGCTCTCCATAATCAACCGGTTCTGGAACAGCTCACTGTACCAATGGAGGGAAAACCCCCTCCATACGGCGCTGCTGTCCCCGGCGTTGAAGGAAAACACAATGAGCAGGAGGATCGGCAGGTAAAGGAACAGGAACATCAGCCCCACCAGCAGGCGGTTCCCCACACGGCTCTGCTTTTTCACAGCATCACCGCCTGTTCCTCACCCTCACCGAAGTGATTCATCACAACCATGCACGCCACCACAATCACCATCATCACCAAGGCGATAGCCGCCCCCAGGTGGGGGTTGTAGGCGCCGCCCAAGAACTGCTGCTCGATAAGGTCGCCCAGCATCATCTGGGTCCCTCCCCCCAGCAGCCGGGAGATAGCGAAGGTGGACACCGATGGCACGAACACCATCGTCACCCCGCTGAGCACCCCCGGCAGGCTCAAGGGCAGGATCACCTTCCGGAACACCCTGGCGGGGCCGGCCCCCAAATCCCTGGCGGCTTCCACCAGGCTGTTGTCCATCTTCTCAATAACGGAGTAGATGGGCAGGATCATAAACGGCAGGTAATTGTATACCATCCCCAGTACCACAGCCCCCTGGGTATTAATCATGGTAAAATACGCAATATTGCTTCCCGTGACCCGGTTGACCAGGTCAAACACCCCGATAGCGGCAAAGAGCCGGTTCAGCAGCCCGGTATTTTCCAGAATAGACATCCAGGAATAGGTCCGCAGCAGGAAATTCATCCACATTGGCAGCATAATCAGCATCATAGCGATCCGCTGGAACCTGGGGCCCTCCTTGGAAATCATATACGCCGCCGGATATCCGATCAGCAGGCAGATCACAGTAGCCAGCAGCGCCAGCCAGAAAGAACGGGTAAACACCGACGCGTAGGTTCCCATATCCAGGAAATTTTCCAGGGTAAACCCGCCGTCAGCGGTAGAAAAGGCATAGATCACCACCATAACGATGGGTGCCACCACAAACAGGGCCATCCATCCCACATAGGGCACGGCAAAGAGGGCGCGCTTATTCTTCATTTCCGCCCTCCCCGTCTTCCTCCAGAAGGCTCACATCCTCCAGCTCGTCATACTCCTCGGAGTAGGAGGAGTAATCCCCAAACATTCCGGAGTACACGCTCTTGTGCATGATATGGATATCGTCTGGGTTGAGGATAATGCCGATGGTCTCCCCCTCCGGATGATAGTCAGTGGTCTGGATAAGCCACTTAAACCCTTTGAAATCCACAATGGTGTCATAATGGACGCCCTTGAAGGTCACGCTGGCCACCGTCCCCCGGAGCTGCCCCTTTTCCGCCGGGACAATATCAATATCCTCCGGCCGGATGACCACGTCCACCGGCTCCATAGGGGCAAAGCCCTTATCCAGGCATTTAAACTTCCGGTTAAAAAACTCCACCACGAAGTCCTCATGCATAATGCCGTCGAGAATATTGCTCTCCCCAATAAAATCCGCCACAAAGGCGTTTTTGGGCTCGTTGTAGATGTCCTCCGGCGTACCGATCTGCTGAATTTTCCCCTGGTCCATGACCACGATGGTGTCGCTCATTGCCAGGGCCTCCTCCTGGTCATGGGTCACGTAGATAAAGGTAATGCCGAGCTGCTGCTGGATACGCTTCAATTCGCTTTGCATATCCTTCCGCAGCCGCAGGTCTAAAGCCCCCAGCGGCTCGTCCAGGAGCAGCACCTTCGGCCGGTTCACCAGCGCCCTGGCAATTGCCACCCGCTGCTGCTGCCCGCCGGACAGCTCGGTGATGCGGCGGTTTTCAAAGCCCTTCAGGCTGACCACCTCCAGCATCTCCAGCACCCTTTCCCGGATCTCGGTTTCCGGGACCTTGACCTTCTTTTTCTTCCCATTCTCCTCTGCCGTCTTAGGGATCCGCAGGCCGAAAGCCACGTTTTCAAAGACGTTGAGATGGGGAAACAGGGCGTACCGCTGGAAGACAGTGTTGACCTGCCGCAGATTCGGCGGGATATCGTTAATCCTCACCCCGTCGAACAGCACTTCTCCCGAAGTGGGCGTCAAAAAGCCTCCAATGATGCGCAAGGTTGTCGTCTTGCCGCAGCCACTGGGTCCGAGCAGTGTGAGGAACTCACTGTCATTAAAATATAGGTTAATGTGATCGAGAACCAGCTCGCCGTCAAACGCCACGCAGCAATCTGCGAGGCTGATCAACTTTTTGGACATTATCCTCCCCCGTTCCTTTTCCATCGTTTAGATGTCCCCGCGTTCTTGCGAAGCATAGAAAAATGCCTGTTTCCCCTGAGTACTTTTCCCCAGGAAAAACAGGCAAGCTAACTATAGCGGTTTTCTGTCGAAATGTCAATGGGTAGAGGGAAAAAATTCAAAGCAATTCCGAAAAATTTTTACGGTTTCTCACCCTTCTCCCAGTATTTTCCTCCTGTAGCTGTCTACCCCGTCCTCTGGGAGCACCTTCCCCTGGTTGATATCGATTGCGCCGTTGCGCTCCTGAAGGAGCGCCATAAGGGCCTGCCCCGCTTTTTCGGTGGTATCGGAAAGAATGCTGGCGCCGTTGGACGAGAGCAGGTAGATCGCCAGGCAGGAAATCTTCTGGTGGTAATTTCCTGTGTTGATGGAATAGGTGTAGCTGCTGAAGCAGCAGGCCTTCAGGCTGTCTACACGGAGGACCGTCTGCGCGGGATCTGCCAGATAAATGTAGTCCCTGGTGAGCAGGCCATCCTTATTGGACGCGTTGGAAAGCGCCCGGTCAAGCCCCTCCGTCAACCGCAGGATATAACAGTCGGAACTAAGGGCCTGCCGCTCAAAATTCTCGATCTCGCTCTCCGGCAGCTTGCTGTGCTTCGCGGCGCTGGCGATATAATCGCCCCGTTTCTGGCGGCTGGCTTTTATCATAAAGAAAAGCAGCGCCAAAGAAACCAATGCCATCACGCCAAAAAAGCTGCAAATAAAGATCGAAACATCCAGCATATCGTCCTGCCCACTGGCCCTAAGCTCCAGCGCCCTGCCGGCCGACCATGCCAGCCCCCATAGAGAGGCGATGGCAAAAATGCCTATCACGATGGCAACGGCCATGCTTCTCCGCTTAAGCGTTTTTGCCGCGCTCTCAAAAACGGAGCCATCGGGGAAATGCTTCTGCGCGTAATCCTCATTCATTTTGGCAAAAAAGTCTGCCATACCGGTACCTCCCCTGCAATCCAGCTTGCGGATCCGATCATACCACAGACATTTTATGGTTTCAAGCGGCAATTCGTAAAATCGCAAGGTGCGGGTTCACCGGCACATTAGGCAAAAAACCCATCCTCCGGACAGCACGGTTCTGCCGGAGCGACCAAAACCTGCCTTTACGCCCGCAGGGACAGCTCCGCCTTGAACAAGTCCCCATCTACATACAGTTCGAACCCGCCGCCCATCAAATCCATAAAGCTCCTGGCAATATTCAGCCCCAGCCCGCTGCCCTCGGTATGGCGGGAAGCGTCTCCACGCACGAACCGCTCCATCAGCTCCTCGGCGGACACATTCAGCGGGTCCCTGGAAATATTCTTCATAGACAGGAACACCCTGCCATCCTGTGCGCTGAGGTCCACATACACCCGTGTCCCCGCCATCGCGTACTTGCAGATATTGCCCAGCAGGTTATCCAGCACCCGCCACAGCAGCCGCCCATCGGCCAGCGCCATCAAATTCCCCTCATAGGTATTCACGATCATCTCCAGCTTCCCCGCCGCCAGCTTTTCCTCATAGTCGGCGATCGCCTGATGTATGATCTCATTGACAACGATCGGCTCCAAGTTCACGGTAACATTCCCCGTAGAGGCCTTGCTGGCCTCCACCAGGTCTTCGGTCAGCTTTTTCAGCCGCCTGGACTGCCGGTCCAGCACCATCAGGTATTCCTGGGCATCCGGCGGCAAATCCTGTTTTTTCAGCAAATCCACATAATTAACAATGCTCGTCAATGGCGTTTTAATATCATGGGACACATTCGTAATCAATTCTGTTTTCAGCCGCTCGCTTTTCAGCCGCTGCTCAACGGCCTTGTTCATCCCCACGCCGATGGCGTTCAAATCCTCTGCGTGGCGTTTCACATCAAAGTACATTTTCTCGGTATCCAGCTGGGCTTCCAAGTCCCCTGCGGCCAAGGCGGCCCCCATATCCCGCACCTTCTGGAGCTGGACGGTCATCCACGCCGCCGCCCCCGCCAGGGCGATGTCCAGCCCGATGGCCACCAAAAAGAAGAAGAACCCCTCATAGCTGTCGAAAACCAGCAATGTCAAAATTGACTGGGCGCCCAACACCGCCAGCAGCCCCAAAATCACCCGCCACGTCATCGGCAAAATCCGCACCAGCTCCACAAAAGCCTGCCAGCAGCGCCTCCACAGCCGTTTGCACCAACGCACCGCCTGCCAGCAGACAGTATTGCGCCACCATTTCCCCTTTTTCAACCGTGTCGCGAGGGTCAGCATAGCCGCCAGCAGCACACAGCTCCCGCCTATGGCGGACAGGCATATGGTGCCGATCTGCAAGGCGAAGGGCATCCCTCCCCCATCGCCGCCCCCAAAAACAGGAATCATTGCGATGGAGAACGCCCCCACCGCCAGGCAGGCATACAAATCCAGCGGAACCCGATCCTGCCAGTTAAGGCATATCTCCTCATGCCCGGCCTTATGCCCTGCGGCGCAGAACAGGAAAACCAACGCCGCCAGCGCGCAAACGGCCAGCGCCACGGTAATCAGGATTGTAAGGGAGAAGGGCATATTGTGCAGTTGGTTATAAATACTGTAGCGCACCGCAAAATTGCTCCCAGCAGGCAGGTCCTTGGACACATATCCCACCACCGTATAATACTCGCCGGTACGCCTGCCCTCATCGTCCCGGACATCAACGGTCATCGCCTGCCGGCAGAGTACGTCGTTTTCCGCCGGGACATCGGACCAGCCGCCCAGAAGGTTCCCGTTGGCAGGGTCGCCCAAAAAGACCTGCGCAGCGAACCCCCCGGCCCGTTCCATCATCGTTTGATTGTAATGGATGTTAAAACCGTATTCATCCTGTTCAGCCGCCACGTAGGAGAGGGCGCTGTCCATCGCGCCGGACATTGCTTCCTTGCAGAGGATGTCATCCTGAAAGGTATTGGCGGCGCCATACCCGCAGGAGAGCAGCGTCACGGCAGTAGTACCCACCACCGCCCCGGTGGCAGTAACAATCAGGAGCAGGATTGCGGCCGCTTTGGCCGCCAGGCTTTGCCGCAGGTCTTTTTTCTTTTCCATATAATTCACATCACTTTCATCGCCGCGCCCTGAAGGCAAACGGCAGTTCCTTCCCATACCAGCCCGGGGGCTTCCCGCCCCGGCCCCCAAATACTTTCCCGTGTAATTGAAAATTTTTCCGCTAAAGTTGCATTTTCCCGTGCAACTTTCCCTTCTTTGCAGCCTAAGGATGTAGCGAGCGTCACCTACCGGAACTTCGCGCGTTCGAACAAAAACGCTCAACAGGCCCGATCAGCCTGGAAAAACCCCCGCGCCGGTTGCAAACGGAGGCACCTTGACAACTGCATCACGCACCAAAAAACAACTGCCGCTCAAGGCTCCATCTTATACCCCAATCCCCAAACCACCTTCAGATATCTGGGGTTAGAGGGATCAATCTCCAGCTTTTCCCGCAAGTGCCGGATATGGACTGCCACAGCCCCCTCGGAGCCAAAAGCGGTTTCATTCCAGACCTGCTCATAAATCTGCCCCGAAGAGTAGACCTTCCCGGGGTGCCGCATCAGCAGAAGCAGAATATTATACTCAATGGGCGTCAAACTGACCCCCTCGCCATCCACCGAGACCTGTTTGGTCTCGTCATCCAGGACAATCCCGCCAATCACCAGCTTGCTGGGCTTCTGCTCCATCCCACCCAAGGTCGTGTACCGCCGCAGCTGGCTGCGGACCCGCGCCAAAACCTCGATCGGGTTAAAAGGCTTCGTGATATAATCATCCGCCCCCACGTTCAAGCCCAGCACCTTATCGGTATCCTCGCTTTTGGCGGTCAGGAGGATAATCGGGATATTAAATTCCTCCCGCAGCTTAGCGGTAGCGGAAATCCCATCCATCTCAGGCATCATAATATCCATCAGAATCAGATGGATGTCATTTTTCCGCACGATATCCAAGGCTTCCCGCCCAGTAAAAGCTTCAAAGAGCGTATAATTTTCCGCGCTGAGATAAATCTTCAACGCGGAAACGATATCCCGCTCGTCATCACAGATCAAGATATTTGCCATAAAAGCCCCTCCCATCGTTCCACCGCTTCGGCTATAACATCTTAACATACCCTTCCCCAAAAAGGAAGCACCAGGGCATTAAGGAGTTATTAAGATTTCATTAGTAAAGGCCGCAAAAAAAGCGGCCGTCCGCAGACGGCCGCTTTCGCGGTACAAATTACTCAGCGATGTCGATAACAACGCCGGAACCAACGGTACGGCCGCCCTCGCGGATAGCGAAGCGCAGGCCCTTCTCGATGGCGATGGGGGTAATCAGCTCAACGTTCATGTCCACGTTATCGCCGGGCATGCACATCTCAACGCCATCGGGCAGGTTGATGACGCCGGTCACATCGGTGGTACGGAAGTAGAACTGGGGACGATAGTTGTTGAAGAAGGGGGTATGACGGCCGCCTTCTTCCTTGCTCAGGACGTACACCTGGCCCACGAACTTGGTGTGGGGGTGAATGGAACCGGGCTTAGCCAGAACCTGGCCACGCTCGATGTCGGTCTTAGCAACGCCGCGCAGCAGGCAGCCAGCGTTGTCGCCAGCCTCAACGTAATCCAGGGTCTTGTGGAACATTTCCATGGAAGTAACAACGGTGGTGCGCTTCTCATCGGTAAGGCCCACGATTTCAACGGTCTCGCCGGCCTTGAGCTGGCCGCGCTCCACACGGCCGGTAGCAACGGTGCCGCGGCCGGAGATGGTGAACACGTCCTCAACAGGCATCAGGAAGGGCATATCAGCCTTACGGTCGGGAGTGGGGATATAGCTGTCAACAGCGTCCATCAGCTCCTTGATGCAGGCATACTCGGGAGCGGAAGCATCGGTGCTCTCGCTGACCAGCGCGTTCAGCGCGGAACCCTTGATGATGGGGGTATCATCGCCGGGGAACTCATAGAAGGACAGGGTCTCGCGGACTTCCATCTCCACCAGCTCCAACAGCTCCTCATCGTCAACCTGGTCGCACTTGTTCAGGAAAACGATGATAGCGGGCACGCCTACCTGACGGGCCAGCAGGATGTGCTCCTTAGTCTGGGCCATGGGGCCATCGGTGGCGGCGATAACCAGGATCGCGCCGTCCATCTGGGCAGCGCCGGTGATCATGTTCTTGATATAGTCGGCGTGGCCCGGGCAGTCAACGTGGGCATAGTGGCGCTGATCGGTCTCATACTCAACGTGGGCGGTGTTGATGGTAATGCCGCGCTCGCGCTCTTCGGGTGCCTTGTCGATGCTGGAGTAGTCTGCGTAGTCAGCCTTGCCCTGGAAAGACAGGAACTTGGTGATAGCGGCGGTCAGGGTGGTCTTACCATGGTCAACGTGGCCGATGGTGCCGATGTTGACGTGGGGTTTGCTTCTCTCAAATTTTTGCTTGGCCATTGGGATTTTCCTCCTTAACGGTTAAATGAATGGTTAGGGGTTCAGCATAAAACGTCATTATGCTGATATTTTACAACAACTCTCAGGAAAAAGCAATCCTAAAAACGCTTTCTCCCGGAATAATTTGGAATTTATTTTACTTCATTGCCCGGCCGCCCATGCGCTGGTCAATGATCTTCTCCCGGATGTTCTTCGGGATCTCAATATAGTGGCTGGGCTCCATGGTATACTGGCCCCGGCCCTGGGTCCGGGAGCGCAGGTCGGTTGCATAGCCGAACATCTCGCTCAGGGGCACAAAGGCATCGATCTGCTGGGCGCCGGAGCGGGCTTCAAATCCCTGGATCTGGCCGCGGCGGCTATTGAGGTCGCCGATAACATCGCCCATATACTCCTCGGGCACGATCACGACCACCTTCATGATGGGTTCCAGCAAGGTGGCATCCGCTTTCTGGCAGGCTTCCTTGAACGCCATGGAACCGGCAATTTTGAAAGCCATTTCAGAGGAGTCCACCTCGTGGTAGCTTCCGTCATACAGCGTGACCTTCACATCCACCACCGGGTAACCGGCCAGTACGCCGGAGAGCATGGCCCCCTGGATACCGGCGTCCACGGCGGGGATATACTCCTTAGGCACCGCGCCGCCAACCACTTCGTTGACGAACTCATAGCCCTTGCCGGACTCGTTGGGCTCCACACGGAGCTTGACGTGGCC
The DNA here is from genome assembly GCA_910587645.1 of uncultured Oscillospiraceae bacterium. GTDB lineage: Bacteria > Bacillota > Clostridia > Oscillospirales > Oscillospiraceae > Pelethomonas. Next base: position 15,306 of record CAJUNA010000021.1, on the reverse strand, counting down.
GTACTGGCCCTTACCGCCGGACTGGCGGGCGTACTTGGTATCCTGCTGGACGCTCTTCTTGATGGTCTCCTTGTAGGCCACCTGGGGCGCGCCTACATTGGCTTCCACCTTGTACTCGCGGAGCAGGCGGTCTACGATGATCTCCAGATGCAGCTCGCCCATACCGGCGATAATGGTCTGCCCCGTCTCCTCATCAGTGTAGGTCTTGAAGGTGGGGTCCTCTTCCGCCAGCTTCATCAGGGCAACGCCCATCTTTTCCTGGCCAGCCTTGGTCTTCGGCTCGATGGCCACCCGGATAACGGGGTCAGGGAACTCCATGGACTCCAGAATAACGGGATGCTTGTCATCGCACAGGGTATCGCCGGTGGTGGAGTTCTTCAGGCCGATAACGCCAGCGATGTCGCCGGAGTAGATGGTCTCAATGTCCTCCCGGTGATTGGCGTGCATCTGCAAAATACGGCCAATGCGCTCCTTCTGGCCCTTGGTGGAGTTCAGCACGGCGGAACCGGTGCTGACCTGGCCGGAATACACGCGGACGAAGGACAGACGGCCCACATAGGGGTCAGTCATGATCTTAAAAGCCAGCGCGGAGAAGGGGGCGTTATCATCGGAGGGGCGCTCCTCTTCCTCATCGGTCTTGGGGTTGACGCCCTTGATGGCGGGGATGTCCAGGGGGGAGGGCATATAGTCCACAATCGCGTCCAGCAGGCGCTGGATGCCCTTATTGCGGTAAGAAGTGCCGCAGACCACGGGGATCATCTCCACCGCGCAGGTAGCCTGCCGGATGGCCTTGCGGATGCGGTCCTTGGGAATGTCCTGCCCCTCCAGGTACATCTCCATGATCGCGTCATCGAACATGCTCACCGCGTCCAGCATCTTCTCATGATACTCCGCGGCCAGCCCGGCCATATCCTCGGGGATGGCTTCCTCGCTGATGTCCTTGCCCAGGTCATCGTTATAGATATACGCCTTCATTTCCACCAGGTCGATAATGCCTCGGAAATCGGCTTCCTTCCCGATGGGGAGCTGGATGGGCACCGCGTTGCACTTGAGACGCTCGTCAATCATGCGCAGCACGTTGTAGAAATCCGCGCCCATGATGTCCATTTTATTGACGTAAATCATGCGGGGGACTCTGTAGTGATCCGCCTGACGCCAGACGGTTTCGGATTGGGGCTCAACGCCGCCCTTGGCGCACATGACGGTCACAGAGCCGTCCAGTACACGCAGGGAACGCTCCACCTCCACGGTGAAGTCAACATGGCCCGGTGTGTCGATGATATTGATGCGGGTCTGGGGGAACTGGTTCCTCATGCCCTGCCAGTAGCAGGTGGTGGCGGCGGACGTGATGGTGATGCCGCGCTCCTGCTCCTGGACCATCCAGTCCATCGTGGCGGTACCCTCATGGGTCTCGCCGATCTTATAGTTCACACCGGTATAATACAGGATACGCTCAGTGGTAGTGGTCTTTCCTGCATCAATGTGAGCCATAATGCCGATATTTCTTGTGTTTTCCAGTGATACCTTTCTCGGCATACTGCTCCTCCTAACTTACCAACGGAAATGGGCGAAGGCCTTGTTGGATTCGGCCATCTTGTGAGTGTCTTCCCGCTTCTTCACAGCGGAACCGGTATTATTGGCGGCGTCCATAATCTCGCCGGCCAGGCGCTCGGACATGGTACGCTCGCCACGGGAGCGGGCGTACGCGGTCAGCCACCGCAGGCCGAGGGTCTGACGGCGGGCGGGACGGACATCCATAGGCACCTGATAGGTGGCGCCGCCCACGCGGCGAGCCTTGACCTCCAGGCTGGGCATGATGTTGTCCATGGCGGTGGTGAACACCTCCAGGGGCTCCTTGTCGGTCTTGTCCTTGACGATGTCAAAGGCGCCGTATACGATCTTCTGCGCCACACCCTTTTTGCCGTCCAGCATGATGGAGTTGACCAGCTTGGTCACCAGGATGCTGTTGTACATAGGATCGGGCAGAATCTCTCTTTTGGGAACATTACCTCTTCTGGGCACGATGCTTCCCTCCTTCATTATTATTTATGAAATCATAGGTACTCGCAAGGCGGCGCTTGCGGCGCCTTGGGGACGGCCGTTCGGCGCGGCCGAATGACGTCCCTGGGAACTCGCATCGAGATGGAGTCCCTTTCCAGCAAAGCAAACGTCATCCTGTGTTTCGCCTGCCAAAGAGGGTTGGGGTCACAGTTTATCATAAAGAAAACTATGTTCAACCATTTCGGCAAATCAATTCGGACTCGCTCCTAGCCCGTTCCATTGGAACTTACTTGGACTTCGGGCGCTTGGCGCCGTATTTGGAGCGGGCCTGCATACGGCCCTGAACGCCCTGGGTATCCAGCGTACCACGGATGATGTGGTAACGGACGCCAGGGAGGTCCTTGACACGGCCGCCGCGGATCATAACCACGGAGTGCTCCTGGAGGGAATGGCCCACGCCGGGGATATAGGCGGTGACCTCGTAGCCGTTGGTCAGGCGCACACGGGCGATCTTACGCAGAGCGGAGTTCGGCTTCTTGGGGGTAGCGGTACGGACCGCAGTGCATACGCCGCGCTTCTGGGGGGAGGGCAGGTCGGTCTCCTTGTTCTTCAGGGTGTTGAGACCATACTGCATAGCGGGGGCGGTAGACTTGTAGGTAGCCTGCTGCCGGCCCTTGCGAACCAGTTGGTTGAAAGTAGGCATAGCTTTCTCCTTTCTTAAAAGATGGGAGCGGGGTGCTCCTGTTTATTTTTTGCAGAATATTAAAAAATATCCTGAAAAAACCGAAATTTGTGAAAATCATCCCTTCAGCAGGGCAACCGCGGCGGAATCCACCTGGATACCGGCGGCCTGGCCCAGCTCACGCATAGCGAACTGCTCCACCACGGGGACCTCCCGCGACCGGCAGAAATCCCGGACCGGGCCGGTTACGGCGGGGTCGGCGTCCCGGGCTAAATAGACGGCACGGGCCAGCCCGTCCCGTACGGCGCGGCGGGATTGTTTCACGCCGGATACCGTCTTCCCGGCCATGAGTTCCTTCAGCAAGCGGATGCCTCCCCTTGACGCGCCAAAATTCGCGGATGGTTTTCCACGCAGCTGCTTATTATAGCACTGGTAAGAATGGATTGTCAAGAGGATATTTTGCCAAAAAAAGGGGGAAAAGCGGGGTTATTCCTCTATACGGACGCCGGCCATGTCCAGGATGGCGGGGACGTTCTCCTCCGCGCCGATGGCCATGATATGTACGCCGGGACAGAGCTTTTCCCGCTGGATTTGGGCGATCATCTCCGCCGCCATCTCCATGCCCAGCTTGGCAGGCAGGCCCTTGACGCCCTTTTCCCTGCCCTCCGCCGCTGCGGCGTCCAGCCGGGAGAGCATCTCCTCCGGCACCGCGATGCCGGGGACGTTCTCGTTCATGAACCGGGCCATGCCGGCGCTTTTCAGGGGGATGATCCCCGCCATGATGGGGACGCGGATCCCCGCTTTCTCTACGTCCTCCAGGAAGCCCCGGAACTGCTCTAGGTCAAAAATGCCCTGGGTCTGGATGTACCTGGCCCCCGCTTCCACCTTCTGGCGCAGCTTGTTGATTTGCAGCGCCCGGGGCTCATACACCGGCGTCACCGCCGCGCCCTTGAAAAACCGGGGCGCGCCGCCTGCCAGGGGGTTCCCGCCGCAGTCCGTCCCGGATTCCTCCATCCTGGAGAGCATCCGCAGGATCCCAACGGAGTCCAGGTCGTACACCGGCTTGGAATCCTTGCAGTCGCCTACCACTGGGTGGTCGCCGGTCAGCGCCAGTATGGCGTCGATGCCGAAGGAGGCGGCGGACAGGACATCGCCCATAATCGCCATCCGGCTGCGGTCCCGGCCGGTGATCTGCAAAACCGGCTCCACCCCCGCCTGCTTGAGATGGATGCACAGCCCCAGGGAGGACGCCTTCAGGCAGGCGGACTGCATGTCGGTGACGTTGACGGCGTGAACCTTGCCCCGCAAAAGCTGGGCGGCGGCAAGCTGCCCGGTAAAATCAGCGCCTTTGGGCGGCGCCATCTCGGCGGTCACGGCAAATTGGCCGTTTTCTAAGGCTTTTTCCAGCACACTCATCACTTTTTCTCCCTCAAATTGATATGTCTCGGGTAAGCAACCCCGGCGTAGCCCTTGTCAGGACGGGTCTGGCCCAGCTTGTCCAATTGGCCGATGGCCTCCAGGCGCTTGTAAATCAGGATCCAGGCGCAGTCGTTTTCCGGGCTGACCTCGCATTTGCCGTTCTTCTGTCCGCCGCAGGGGCCATTGACCAGGCTTTTGGCGCATTTGGTAATGGGGCAGACGCCGCCAGTGGAGCCCAGTACACAGTCGCCGCACATCTTGCAGTACTCGTTGAACATGCCCACCCGTTCCACCTGACCCAGGAACATGGTGTTGTTGGCGGGGTAGACGGGAAGCTGCACATTGTCCGCCACGGTCTGCACACCATCGCCACAGCTCAGGCCTACGATGGCTTCCGCGCCGGAGTCCTTCAGGGCTTTCAGCTCCCGCTTCATCAGGAGCTTGTGGCAGCACTCGTCCGGCAGGACAGTGCCTACCACCTCGAAGCCCTTTTCTTCCAAAAAGGCTTTCATTTCGCCAATCTCCTTCTCCCCGCCGGTCTGGCAGGCAGCCGCGCATTGGCCGCAGCCAACGATGGCCACCTTCCGCACGCCGTCCAGCATGGCAAGCAGTTCTTCTACCGGTTTCTTCTGGGTAATGATCATTCGCTTTTCCCTCGTTTCTTCCCTTATTTTTCCCTGGTTTCGCGGGAATCCTACTCCTTTTATCATAGTATATATGCGGACGGAAATCAAGTGATTCGTAAAATTTATCTTTTTTGAGATATACGGTTAGGCGGCGTTTGGCGCGCCTTGTATTTCACGCGGCACAGGACGGTTTTATAGCCTGCCCCCGGCAGGGGAATCCCATTTCCCTGCCGGGGGCAGGCTTATTCAACGGCCTCCAGGTGGAGCTGCAAGGCCCAATAGTCCCCCAGCATCAGCGGCAGGGGATATCCCGCGTACATCAGCGCGTCCCCGCCGTATACCGCGCCGCCGTTGACCCGGTAGCTGCGGGCAGGGTCCAGGCCTTTCAGCTTCAGCAGCCGGAATGGCGGGGCGGCCTGGGCCCCGCCGGCGGCCAGGGATACCAGCGCCTCCCGTTTGTCCGGGGAGACCTGCTCCCAGGCGGTGTACGGGCCATCCGCGAAGGGGTCGGTGAGGCGGTAGTAATCGCCGTGGTGGAGCAGCTTCCAATGGCGCTTGTAGGTCTCGGTCTGGCGGCGGATCTCCGCTTTTTCCTCCGGCGTACATTGGCACAGGTCCAGCTCATAGCCGAAAGCGCCGCTCATGGCGGCAATGCCCCGGGTGGCCAGGGGCGTGATCCGGCCGTTCTGCTCGTTGGGGACGGCGGAGACGTGAGCCCCCATGCTGCACACCGGGTAGCAGAAGGATGTGCCGTACTGGATCCGCAGGCGCTCCACCCCATCGGTGTTGTCGCTGCACCAGATCTGGGGGGTGTAGTACAGCATGCCGCCATCGAAACGGCCGCCGCCGCCACAGCAGCCCTCTATTAAAATGTGGGGGAAATCTGTCCGCAGGCGCTCTAAGACCTCATAAACCCCCAGTACATAGCGGTGGGACACCTCCCCCTGACGGTGGGGCGGCAGGGCGGCAGACCAGACGTCGGTAAGGTTCCGGTTCATGTCCCATTTCACATAGGCCACAGGCGCGCTGGAAAGCACCGCTTTTAATTGCGCGTAGACGTGATCCCGCACCTCCTGGCGGGAAAAATCCAGCACCAGCTGGTTCCGCCCCCGGCTGGGCTTCCGGCCGGGGACCTGGAAGGCCCAGTCGGGATGGGCCCGGTACAAATCGCTGTCCTCGCTGACCATTTCCGGTTCCACCCAGATGCCGAAGGACATGCCCAGCTTCTCCAGCTCCGGCGTCAGGGCCTCCAAACCGCCAGGGAGCTTGCCTGTGTTCACCTGCCAGTCGCCCAGGCCGCTGTTGTCATCGTCCCGCTTGCCAAACCAGCCGTCATCCAGGACAAACAGCTCTATCCCCAGCGCGGCGGCCTCCCTGGCGATGGACAGCAGCTTATCTTTGTCAAAATGGAAATAGGTGGCCTCCCAGTTGTTCACCAGCACCGGCTTGCGGGTGTTGGGGCGGCTGTCGCGGATCAGATGGCGGCGGATGGCGCGGTGGTATTGGCGGCTCATCCCGCCAAGGCCATCGGGGGAGCAGACCAGCGCCGCTTCCGGCCCATTGAAGCAGGCGCCGGGAGCCAGCGTCCAGGAGAAATGGTAGGGGTGGATGCCCATAACCAGGCGGGCGTTATCGTATTGGTCCCGCTCCACGGACGCTTCGAAATTGCCGCTGTAGAGCAGCATCGCGCCATAGCAGAGGCCATGATCCTCGTCCGCGCCGTGCTCGCAGAGGATTACGAAGGGGTTGTGCTGGTGGCTGGACGCCCCGCGGACGCTGCCAACACTCCGTACGCCGGGGAGCAGGGGGGCGCGGTGGGGGGCGCGCTCCGCCAGGTGCCGCCCATCGAAGGTGACCAGATCCAGGCCGGCCGCCGGCAGATCCAGGCACAGCGACGCGCAGCGGCACAGGCGGATTTCCCCGCCGCCCCGGTTGATGACCCGGACAGCGCGGGTAATGAGGTCGTATTCCTCCCATAAGCCGTAATACAGGTCAACGCCTACGCCGGCGGCGCGGTCCTCCAGGCTGACCACCAGGGTCTCGCCGCCGCCGTGGAAGGCGGGCAGGCCCGGCAGCGTATACTTTTCCTCCGCGACGGCGTAGCCGCAATAGCGCAGGTCCGCCGTATGGCTCCCGTTGGGAAGCGCAAGCTCGATGGAAGGGAGCCGGAAGTCCCCTACGCCGCAGGTGGAGTACTCCTGCGGCGTCATGTCCAGGGAAAACGTGCGGTCCAACCCCGCCTCGTCCGGATTCGGAGAGAACCCACGGTCCACATACCGGATCAGGCCCCTGAGATCGCAGCCGCGCAGCCTCCGGCCATAGTATACATGCTGCAAAACGCCGGTGGGGTGAACCGCCATCTGGTAGGTGGTGTTTTTGGTGTGGATGGTGAAGGTCTGGGCCTGTTCGTCGTACCGTATCATAGAAAGTCTCCTTTCCGTGTAATTTTAGTTTGACCGCCCCGGCGGCATAGCCGCCAGGGCGGTCGGAGAGAGAAGAAAGGGGAGGATAAAGAATAAAGCGAATGAATTACTTACCACCAGTCATGGCGATGCCCTCAATGAACTGTCTCTGGAAGAACAGGTAGAGAGCCACCATCGGCAGCATGGCCAGCAGGGATCCGGCCATCAGCACAGGGAAGTTGGTGGTAAACTGGCCCCGCAGGTTGGCGAGACCGGAGGAAAGGGTCATCATGTTCAGGTCGGAGTTCACAACCAGCGGCCACATCAGGTCGCTATACGCAAATACCGCCGTGAACACAGTCAGCGCCGCCACCGAGGAGCTGGTCAGGGGGAACATCACCTTGGTGAAGGTCTGCCACTGGTTGCACCCGTCCAGGAAGGCCGCTTCGCCTACCTCGTTGGGAATGCCCAGGTACGCCTGGCGCAGGAAGAAGGTGCCGAAGGCGCTGACCAGGCCGGGGAACACCAGGCCCGCGATGGAGTTGGCGAGACCGAGCTTCGCCACCATCTGGTACTGGGGGATAATGAAGATCTGGCTGGGGAGCATCATCTGCATCAGGACGATGCCGAACAGAAGGTTCTTGCCCTTGAACTTCAGCTTGGCGAAGGCGTAGCCCGCCATGGAGCTGAATACCACCGCGAAGATGACTCGGAATATGATCATCATGATGGTGTTGAAATACATGTTCACGAAGGGCAGGCTGTTGACCGCGTCTACAAAGTTGTCCAGCATGAACTGCTGGGGCAGGATCGTGGGCGGGATCTGGATGCTCTCCGAAACCGTCTTGGAGCTGGTGAGGATCATCCAGACAAAGGGGAAGATCATGATGATGGAGCCGAAAACCAGCGCCGCGTAGGTGATGAATTTCCCCATCTTCTGGGATCGCTCAAAGGATTTCGTATTCATGCCGTTCCCTCCTTATACTTCGTAGTTGACCCACTTCTTCTGGCCCCAGAACTGGAAGAGGGTGGCTACGCCGATGATCAGCACCGTCCATACCGCGATGGCGGAGCCGGAGCCGCGGCTGCCGGCAATAAAGGACTCGCGGTAGAACAGGTAAATCAAGCTCTGTACATTGGTCAGGGCCGGGTTGGTCTCCTCCACCATCATGTAGATCAGGTCGTAGACCTTGATGGACGCCATCAGGCGCATAATCATGGTGACGAACAGGGTGGGGGATACCATGGGCAGGGTGATCTTGAAGAACTGGGTCACCTTGCTGGCGCCGTCGATAGACGCGGCCTCATAGTAGGACTTGGAAATATTTTGCAGGCCGCTGAGCAGCAGCACCGCGTCATAGCCGATGGCGCTCCAGATGGCCACCACGGCGCAGGAGACCAGCGCCACCTTCGGATCCGTGACCCAGGCCACATGGATGCCGAAAAGCTGGTTGAGAATGCCGTAGTCGCCGTTGAAGATCCAGCGCCAGACCATGGTCACCGCAGCGGGGGCGCAGACCATGGGCAGGAAGAAGATGGTGCGGAAGCCGCCCTTGAACTTCACCTTGGCGTTGAGCATCACCGCCACCAGCAGGGAGAGGAACATGCCCACGGGGACCGTCAGCACGCAGAACAGCAGGGTGTTGCCGGTGGCGCGCCAGAACTCGGCGTTCTGGAACATGTTGACATAGTTGCCGATACCGATGAATTGATAATGGCCGAAGCCCAGGTGCTCGCAAAAGCTGGCGTAAATGGTCTGGATAAAGGGCCACACGTTCAGCACGATTAGGCCGATGATAGTGGGAGCCACCATGAACCAGCCCCAGTTCTGCTCGATCCGGGCCGCCCGGGAAAGCTTGTTATTCATTATGGAATACCCTCCTCTCGCGTCCGTCAGTCTTTGATGTAGCTGTCCGCTATCTCGTTCATCTTGGCAAGGCTCGTCTCAATGTCGGCGCCGTTGTAGATGCGCACCATCTCATCGGAGACGGCGGCCTTCCACTTGCGGCGGGCGGCGTTGTTGATGAACTGGACGCTGTACTCGAACTGATCGAAGCACTTTTCCGCGCTCAGGCGGTAGCTGTACTTGTCAAAGCAGCCGCCCCAACTGTCCTCCAGGCCCAGGTAGGCGGGGATCGCCGCGCCGGACTCGCCCTGGATGCGCTGGCCCTCCTCGCTGCCGAAGAAACGGAGCACATCCTTGACCACGTCCAGCTTCTTGCCCTTGGCGGCGGTGGAGTAGCACAGGCCGTTGGAGATAACGGCGCGGCCATCGCCCTGCTGGGGATTGGGGGCCTTGGGCAGGACGGCAATATCCCACTTGCCCACCATGTCGGGGTAGTTGTCCAGGTTCGGCAGAAGGTTCCAGCTCCCTTCCAGGAACATGGCGCCCTTTTCGGAGTAGAAGGTCACGCCGGGGCTGGTTTCCGCGAAGTAGGACTGGTCGGGGCACCACTCGTTTTTCTGGATATCCACGTAGTACTTCACCGCCTCCACGGTGGCGGGTTCGGAATAGCCGGCGTAGCGGTTGTTTTCATCGAGTATGTAGCCGCCGTTCTGGTAAACAAAGTTCCAGTAGCCGAGCTGTTCATCGTTATAGGCCAGGTAGCCGTAATTGCCGGTCTTATCATAGATCTCTTGGGAAGCGGCCAGCATATCGTCCCAGGTCCAGGTCTCGTCCGGATAAGCCACGCCGGCCGCATCGAACATCTCCATGTTGTAGACCAGCACAACGTTGTCCTTGTCCTTAGGTACGCCGTAGATCCGGCCATCGGTGCCGCTGGCGTTGCCAATGGAGATCTCGGAGAAGTGATTCTGGTAGTAGTTGGGATCCTCCCCATCGTAGAGGTCTGTCAAATCCGCCAGGATGCCGAAATCCGCGTAATAGAGAATGCGGTCGGTGTGCATCCAGTAGATGTCGGGCATGGTGTTGCTCTCGGCGGAGGCTTCCAGCTTGGTCCAGTACTCGTTCCAGTTGGTAACCTGCACGTCGATCACCACATCCGGGTGCTTGGCGGTGTAGGCGTCGCACATGGCCTGCATACCGGGACGCTGGAAAACATCCCAGATCTGGAAGGTCAGGCGGGTCTTGCCATCGGCAGAACCGCACCCGGCGGTTGACAGCAGCAGAGCCAGCATCAGGGCTGCCGCTATCATACGGGGAATTTTCTTCATAACTCCACTCCTTTTTCGTTTTCCGCGCGGCGTGTACGTACCGGGAGGACAGCGCGGTTTTTATTTACTATAATATGAAATAAATATATCTGTAAATGCTATGTTGTGTGCAAAATATTTGATGATTTTGTAAATTGTGCGTTTTTCGCAAGGTCAGGCAACATTTTTATATATTTTCCGCAAAATCGTTACTTTTAACAGAGGGAACTGGTTATTTTTTGTATAAAATGCAGAAATCAAGAACCGCATACGTTTCCGGAAATTTTCCGGAAACTTGCGTTTTTCTCTCCGGAAAGGAGAATATATATATAGATGCGCTTTTTTTAAGGGGCCGGATTTCCTCCGCAGGCGGCTTTGCAGCATGCCTCCAGGCCAGGGACGGGTGAGGGGATATTCATAAATTGTTCACTTGACATTTGGGACATGCTGTAGTATATTCCTTATTAGGATTTAATCCCAAAAAGGAGCAAGACCGATGGCGGACAGAAATACGATGCAAAAGGAGATCATCCACCAAACACTGTGCGGGATGGGCTGCCACCCTACCGCCGCTATGGTGTACGGCCAGGTGCATCAGAACCATCCTACCATCAGCCGCTCTACTGTTTACCGCGTACTCTCCCGTATGGCGGAGGAGGGGAAAATCCTGCGCCTGGATCTGGCCGGGGGCGACAGCCGGTACGATGGCGAAACCAGCCCCCACAGCCATGTCCGCTGCCGCCGCTGCGGCGTAATGGCGGATCTCCCGTCCACACCGGTGGAATGGCCCGCCAGCGGCCATGGGTTCCTGCTGGAGGAATGCGCGGTGATGTACCGGGGGTTGTGCCCGGGGTGCCGCCGTAAGGCAGGTGTGTAATGTTAGCTACGCCGTAAGGCGTCTATAAAAATTTATTCCGGTTTATTTTTTGAAAAGGAGATTTTTTGCTATGAAGAAGTGGGTTTGCCCTGTTTGCGGTTACGTTCATGAGGGGGATGTCCCCCCCGAGAAGTGCCCCCAGTGCGGCGTCCCCGGCGCGAAGTTTACCGAGCAGAAGGGTGATATGAACTGGGCCGCCGAGCACGTTGTCGGCGTGGCCAAGGGCGTGGACGAGCGGATCCTGGAGGGCCTGCACGCCAACTTCAGCGGCGAGTGCACCGAGGTTGGTATGTACCTGGCGATGGCCCGTGTGGCCCACCGGGAAGGGTATCCCGAGATCGGCCTGTACTGGGAGAAGGCTGCTTATGAGGAGGCCGAGCACGCCGCCAAGTTCGCTGAGCTACTGGGCGAGGTAGTGACTGACAGCACCAAGAAGAATCTGGAGATGCGCGTTGAGGCGGAGAACGGCGCTACCATGGGCAAGTTTGAGCTGGCTAAGCTGGCTAAGGAGCTGGGCCTGGACGCTATTCACGATACCGTCCATGAGATGGCCCGGGACGAGGCCCGCCACGGCAAGGCGTTCAAGGGCCTGCTGGAGCGGTATTTTGGCTGATCCTGAGACAGCAGGCGTCTGCTGTTCTTACCTTGTAGGGCGTGTTTAAGGGTAAGTTTACGAAACACGGATAACGAGTTTTCGTTATCCGTGTTTCGCTGTATTGATTCGTTTTTGGGTCTGAGCTTGCCCACAAGTCATAATGGCAGCGCACGTTTTCCCAGTTCATAAAATTGCGCGGGGCTGCGCGCCACGTGTATCCTTATCTACACACATGTAACACCTAAAGAACCACTTCCAACCCAATTTTCTGCGTTTGCAGCCCACACCCTTCATAAAACCGCATCGCGCCGGCATTGCAGGCCCAAACATTGAGGGTCACATTGTAGCACCCCTTTTCCCGCGCCAGGGCCAGGACCGCATCATAAAGCTGCCTGCCGGCATGACGCCCCCGGCAGGCTTCATCCACACACAGGTCATCCAAATACAAGGTGGTCATATCTTGGAAGGATCCCTCCCCTTGATGTCTCTGGAGCACGCAGAAAGCGTACCCCTGCACCTGGCCCGTTTCATCCAGCGCCACTAAAACCGGGCGGTCTGGGTCACGAAGCAGGATCCGCAGCTCTCCATCGCTGTATTTGCGGCCCCCATCGCGAAATAGGTCCGGCCGGCCCTCCCAGTGGACACGGCAGACCTGAACCAGGAGATCGCCCAACCGGGGGATATCTTTTTCTTCAGCGGGGCGGATTTTCATAAAATTTCCTCCTGCATTTCCGAATTTACCTGCGGGAGAAGCCCGGCAGTCAAGTCCATAACCGCCGCGCCGGCCAAGAGCAGCCCTGCCACAGGCGGCACCCAAGGGACGCTGCCGGGAACGCTGCGCCGCCCGGGAGGCGGGGACTCCAGGGGAGCGCAGGGGGCCGGCTCCTCCGGGCTGTAGACAACTTTCAAATGCTTGATCCCCCTGCGGCCCAGCTCCTTACGCATGACCCGGGCCAAGGGGCAGCCATAAGTCTTAGCCAAATCGTCTACCACCAGGCGGGAGGGATCCAGCTTATTCCCAGTCCCCAGGGCTGAGAGGATCGGGATATTTTTTTCCATAGCCCGGCAGATCAGGTCAACCTTGCAGGATACCAGGTCAATGCAGTCAATGAGGCAGTCATAGGCATCCCAAAATTTTTCGTTATTTTCCCGGCTGTATTTCCCAATGACCGGGTGAACCTTGCAGCCAGGGTTAATATCCAGGATCCTCGCTGCCATCGCTTCGGATTTGGGCTGGCCCACCGTAGAGGACAGCGCGCCAAGCTGGCGGTTGATATTGCTTTCGCTGTAGGCATCCTGGTCGATCAGGGTCAGCTCGCCCACGCCGGCGCGGGCGAGACCTTCCGCCGCCCAGCTTCCAACGCCGCCCAGGCCTACAACGCAAACATGGGAAGATTGCAACTTCTCCATGGCGGCGGGGCCAAGGAGCATTTCATTTCTTAAAAACCGTTCGGTCATAGACAAATTCCCTCTTCCATTGATCCAAAAGAACATTTGCCAAGGGGAGATTTCACCATAAAGATGAAATCCCCCCCGATAAACTGGAATAATCTGCAATGCCTCTTTTCAATTAGGGGTTTGAATGGTTCCGTTCCATAGACGCAGCATGTTCTTCATCCATAATATCCAAAAGCTCAGCAATGCGGCCTTCGGGATAGTTTTTTCGACATCCCGCCATGGTTGAGACAAATTCCGCAGAGCCATCGTGCCAACTGGCATCGGCAGTGGCTATGAAGCCACAAATTAACTCTGCCGTTAATGTAGGCTCCCAACCTGAGAGTTCTGTAACCTGATCTCCTAAAAGCACAAGATATGTTAAGACGGTATTAGGGGCCTCCAAAAAGCGGCCACGCAATTCATCGTGCGCACCCTCGCTGGCCGCATCAGCAACCAGGGAGAAGGCCACTAATTGGTCAAGAGGAACGGTGTCCATGTGGTCGAATACATACGCAAAATTAGGATTATCGAAGCTGCCAGTAAGGTTAAATGCAACTGCGTCCGTACTAAGTGTCTGCCACTCTGTTGCTTCTAACTGTGGCAAAGATGTTTGCACTGGGATTTCTTCAGGCTGTTGGGACGATATTCCATTAACCTTCCCACAAGCAGAGAGGAAAAGTAGCAGTGACATAGCAACTATATACTTTTTCATATGGCCTCTTTAAGTCTCGATTTGCCGATTTGTCTCGCTTCAAATATACCACCAATGGGAATGACCGTCAACCCCCATTTAGAGGTGCTGATAGTAGTTGTGAAAGCTATGCACAGGTATATACCCGGCGCAGCTTGCTGGTGGTGAGTAATTGCGCCTTATCTGAGATCTCAGATAAGGCGCAGTTTCGGGGACAGCCACGGGTCATAAAGCCGTAGGCCGTGCCGGAAAACTGCGGATATAAGGCGTAGTCCGGGCGGGCGTGTTCCACCTCGTCGGGCAGGTTGGGGCCGGGGCCGTAGCCGGTGCCGCCCTTAATGACTTCACCGGCGTTGTCAACCGTGATCGTGTCTTTGGAATAGGTGTCCGTAAACACCCGGCTCTTATAAACCCGGCCATAGCGGCCCTCCGGCGTCCACCACTCAACATCATCCCCATGCGCTTTGTGGCAGGCGGACAGTTTCATCAGGCACAGGTTGGGCCAGTTGTGCCCGTCCACATCTATCAGGCCAATCTTCATGCCTGTCCCCCCGCAAAGCGGCCCTCACCGGGCCGGGTGGTCATCAAGCGGTACAGTTCGGTGTTGGAGGGGAAGCGGTTGACGAAGGGCACCAGGGCCGAGCCATACTTGATAAGGCCGCACCCGGCGGGGGCGTTGGTGATGTGGCCCATCTGTTCCTCGGAGATGTTCAGCAGACGGGCCAGCTTCTCCCGGTCGCTTGCCGCCTGATTCAGCATGACAATGAACTCGGAGTTACTGAGCATAGTGCTGGCCTGCACGGAGTCCAGAAGATACTCCACGTTCTGCGTGATGGCGGTGGGGTAGGCGTTGCGCTTGCGGAACTGCCGCCACGCGGAGTTGAAAAAGGCGGCGGAAAACTCATTCTCAAACATGACGTGGAACTCGTCGATAAAGACGTGGGTGCGCTTGCCTTTCTTCCAGTTCAGGGTGACGCGGTTGAGCATGGTGTCGGTAATGACAAGGTGGCCGATGGGCTTCAACTGTTCACCCAGGCCGTGGATGTCGAACACCACCACCCGCTTGTCCAGGTCAACGGTGCTTTCATGGCCGAAAATGTCAAGGGAGCCGGTAGTGAACAGCTCCAGAGCCAGGGCGATCTCCCTTGCCATATCCTCCGGCTGTTCCATCAGCTTTTCCCGGAGGGCGGCAAGGGTGGGTACAGTGCCGTTCCGCTCCGCTTCCTCGTACAAGTCCCCCGTACAGCGATCAATAATGGATTTCTGCTTGGCCCCCACGCCGTTGGGGTCGATGCGCTCCACCAGGGACATGATAAACTGCGATTTCACCACAATGGGGTTGTTCTCGCCGTAGCCGTCCACCATATACATAGCGTTCAAACGGTCTTTCCCGCCAGCGGCCACCCGGATCACGGAGCCGATA
>CAJUNA010000020.1 GCA_910587645.1 uncultured Oscillospiraceae bacterium | reverse complement strand
GGAGGCCATGCAGACCATCGTGGACGCCTGGAAAGGCGACCCGGATTCCCTCCGGGCGGAGACGGTGGTGGGCTGTGTGGAGTTTGTGGACCTCTACCACGGCGAGTACAGCCGCAAGCGGCTGGTGACGAGGCTGCGCCAGACCGACCCGGTGGTGATCTTCCGGGAGGGGCGGGCCATGACCAGCCTGCCGGGGTACAAGCGGTATCTCTACCAGGTGTACCGCATCTACAACGGCTCCAGCGCCAAGACCGCCCTGCCGATGAAGTTCTGAGAAATCAAAGAGGAGCGTCTGCCCGATTGGGCGGGCGCTTTTCTCTTTTCCTGTGAGGAGGTGGGATTTTGAAGATCGGCCTTATAGATGTGGACAGCCACCGGTGGCCGAACCTGTGCCTGATGAAGCTGTCTGCCTACCACAAAGCCAATGGCGATGCCGTGGAGTGGTGGCTGCCGGAGGGACGGTATGACCTGGTATATAAGAGCCGGGTGTTCACTGACACCTACTCCAAGGACACGATCTCTGTCACCAATGCCGACCAGCTGGTCTGCGGCGGCACCGGCTATGGTCCGGGGCCTGACCTGCCGGATGCCGTGGAGCATACCCGCCCGGACTACGGCCTGTACCCGCAGTTTTCCGATACCGCCTATGGCTTCCTCACAAGGGGATGCCCGAACCGATGCGGGTTCTGTATCGTGTCCGACAAGGAGGGGACGCGGAGCGTCCATGTGGCCGACCTCTCCGAGTTTTGGGGCGGGGAGAAAGAGATCAGGCTGATGGATGCCAACCTGCTGGCCTGCCCTGACCATGAACGGCTGCTGGAACAGCTTGCCGCCAGCCGTGCCTATGTGGACTTCTCCCAAGGGCTGGACATCCGGCTCATCACGCCGGACAATGTGGCGCTCCTGAACAAGATACGGACAAAAACCGTTCATTTCGCGTGGGACAACCCCAACACCGACCTGACCGGCTTTTTTCAGCGGTTTTCGGAGCTGTCCAAGGTCAGGGACTTCCGGCGCAAGCGGGTCTATGTGCTGACGAATTGGAACAGCACCCACGAGCAGGACCTCTACCGGGTGGACACCCTGCGGCGGATGGGCTTTGACCCCTATGTGATGGTGTACGAGCGCCCCACCGCACCGCCCATCACCCGCCACCTCCAAAGGTGGGTGAACAACAAGCGGATTTTCCGCACCGTGGAGAATTTTGCGGATTATGAGCCAGCGAAAAAGCTGGGAGGGGAGGAAAAATAACCTTGTCCCATGCGTGGATAGCCTGTCCGTTGTCATTTTCAGGTTTGTCCATCCCATAAGATGTTGAAAGCAGCCAAACTGCAATACCTGGAGGATGGCAGGCCCGTTCCGGCGGCGCACTGTTCCACTGGGGGATTGGAGGTATCTCTATGACCGAAGCGATGAAGAATGTTGACCCCCGCAAGGTGGACCGGGCGACGCTCCGTGACCGCAGCACCGTCCGCATTGACCCGGACGCCCCCACCGAGGAGCGCATCCGTGCCTGGATCGAACAGCTGGGCAACCCGTATGTCTACCTGGACGGCGGCGTGGTGGTGAAATTGAGTTTTGCGGACAAGGGCGAGACCATCGAGGACCGCATCAACGCCCTTTACCTTGCCGGGGCTTGACATCCTTGTGTATTCCGGGGCCCCGGCGCTATGATTTTCCCATAGCCGGGGCCCCCGCCAAAACGGGGCTGGCTGACCAAAATACGAGAGGAGGTTTCCCATGCCCCAAAAGATTTACAGGACCGGCATCTATGCCCGGTTATCCAAAGAGGATGCTGACGGGATCGAGAGCAACAGCATCCAGAGCCAGCGGGCCATCTGTCTGGCTTACATAGAAAGCCATGAGGACCTTGAGCTGGTGGACACCTATATTGACGATGGGCGGACAGGCAGCAACACGGACCGTCCGGGCTTTCAGAAAATGCTTGAGGATATGCGCTCCGGCCGTATCGACTGCGCCGTGAGCAAGGACCTGAGCAGGTTTTCACGCAACTATATCGACGCCGGGAACTATCTGGAAAAGATTTTCCCGGCCATGGGCATCCGCTATATCGCCATCAACGACAACTACGACAGCATGGCGCCCGGAGCGGGTTCCGACACCATCACCCTGCCGTTCAAGGTGCTGGTGAACGACATCTACTGCCGGGACATCTCCATCAAGATACGCTCCAGCCTGGAGGTCAAGCGGAAAAAGGGCGAGTATGTGGGCGGCTTTGCCCCCTACGGCTACAAGAAAGCCCCGCAGGACAAGAACCGCCTGCTGGTGGACGAGGACGCCGCCGAGGTCGTGACCATGATCTTCGGGATGTATAAGGACGGGTTCCCTATCCTGAAGATAGCGGGGCGGCTCAACGCCAGCGGCATCCCCACCCCGATGGACTACAAGCGGATGCAGGGCGTCAACTTCCAGACGGCTTTCCGCACCAGGGAGCGGTCGGAATGGGAGTATGTGACCATCAAGCGCATCCTCTCCAACATCGTCTACACAGGGGTACTCGTCCAGGGGAAACGGGGGACCCCCAACCACAAGGTCCGCTCCGTCCGCCCCAGGGAGGAGACGGACTGGGTACGGGTGGAGAACGCCCATGAGCCGATCATCTCCTGCACCGACTTCGAGGCGGCGGCGGAGCTGATGCGCCGGGACACCCACTGCGTCTCTGGCAGCGACCGGCACAGCCTCTTTTCCGGGTTCCTGTTCTGCGGGGACTGTCAGGCGTCCATGACCCGCAAGAC
This sequence comes from uncultured Oscillospiraceae bacterium, assembly GCA_910587645.1. Taxonomy (GTDB): domain Bacteria; phylum Bacillota; class Clostridia; order Oscillospirales; family Oscillospiraceae; genus Pelethomonas. The sequence goes on along the minus strand of CAJUNA010000020.1, from coordinate 94,448 downwards.
GCAGAAACGGGGCGGCAGGCAGTATGTCTATTACAACTGCGGCGGCAATAAGCGCACCCATCAGTGCAGCCCCCACTCGTTCAGCGAGGCAAAGCTGACGGACATCGTGTTCCATGCCATCCATGACCAGATTGAGGTGGTACTGCATCTGGATGAGGTCCTGCGGTTCATCGACGCCCTCCCCCAGCGGGACCGCAGGGTGTTCAGCTACGAGGCGCAGATGACCCGCCTGGAGGAGGAGATACAGCGGTACAAGAAACTGGAGCTTGGGCTGTATGAGAACTTCGTGGACGGCATCATCAACAAGGCCGAGTACACCGACTTCCGGGAGAACTACCGGGGGCAGATCGAGGAAAAACAGGAGGCGCTCCGGCGGCTGAAACGGGAACAGCAGGACGCCGCCGCGATGGGCAGCCAGAACCGGGCATGGGTACAGGTTTTCGCACAGTATGAGAATGTGCAGGAGCTTGACCGCCGCATCCTTCTGGCTCTGGTAGATAAAATACTCATCTATGAGGACAAAAAGGTGGAGATCGTCTTTCGGTATCGGGATGAGTTCGCCAGGGCGATGGAAGTAGCGAAAAACTACAAGGACTGTCCGCTTCCGGCAGTGGGCTGAGAAGGAGAGAGAAAATGGCACGAAAGAGCAGAAAAGCACAGGCCCAGCCTGTGGCAGAAGTGAAAAAGGAAACAGCGGCGCTCCCCACCGCCATCTATGCCCGCCTGTCGGTGGAGAACAGCGGCAAGGACGATGACGGGAACTCCCTGCAAAATCAGATCGCTGTCTGCGAGGACTATCTGGACGGATGCCCTTACCTCCGGCTCGCGGAGGTCTACTCGGACAACGGCAGGACGGGGACCGTGTTCGACCGTCCGGCATGGAACCGCCTGATGGACGATGTGCGGACGGGGAAAGTCCAGTGCATCGTGGTCCGTGACCTCAGCAGGTTCGGGCGCGACTATGTGGAGACTGGCAACTATCTGGAGAAGATTTTCCCAGCTCTGGGGACACGGTTCATCTCCGTGAAAGAGAATTTCGACAACTTCACCTGCGGCAACGCAATGGAGTCCCTGTCGGTGAGCCTGCAAAACCTGGTGAACGCCATCTATTCCAGAGATATTTCCAAGAAGGTCTCCACGGCGCTCCGGGCGCAGATGGAGACAGGGAGCTTTCGGAACCGCAACCTCCCCTATGGCTATCTCTGGAACGAGGATAAGACCGCCTATGTGGTGGATGAAGAAGCCGCCGCTGTTGTCCGGCAGATATTTGAGTGGAAACTGCGGGAGGTATCGGTCTACACCATCGTTGAGCGGTTGAAGGCCGGGGGTATAGAAAGCCCGGAGCGGCACAAGCGCAGGGCCGGCACCCGGAACGGCGGCAACATCCAGGGCGAGGGCTGGTGTCCCTCCACCATCCGGGGCATCCTGCAAAACCGGGCGTATATTGGGGAGATGATCTGTGGGAAGTCCGAAACGGCGCTCTACAAAGGGCTGAAAAAACGGCTCACAGAAAAAGATAACTGGATCGTTGTCTCCGATGCCCACCCGCCCATCGTTTCTGTCTCGGACTTTGAGGCGGTGGAGCGGCAGATGCAAAAGGACAGCGCCCACCGGGAGACCGCTATGGAATGGTCGGCGGACATCCGGGCGGGCATGATCGACCTCTTTGCCGGGAAGATATTCTGCGCCGACTGCGGAAAGCGGATGTACTACAAGCGGCAGCGTATCCAGTGCAAGGGCGTTGTGTTCCGTGGGGTCTACGATTGCAGCACCCACATGAGGCGGGGGCATGGGACCTGCTTCAAACACGCCATGCGGCAGAACGCCCTCAACAAGAAGGTGTTCAACGCCATCCGGGACCAGCTTCAGGTGGCGCTGGACTATGAGAAGCTCCTGCTTGCCATGCGGGGCGGCTCCGGCGAGGCCAGCGTCCGGGAGAAGCACAAGGCGGCGGTGGCAAGCGTCAAGCTCCGGCTGAACGCCCTGAAAAAGAAACGGGCGGGGCTGTATGAGAGCTATGTCGAGGGCATCCTGAACGAGGAGGAATACGCCTTTGCCAAGCAGACCTATGAGGAGCAGTATGAAGCCCTGAACCGGCTTTTGGACGAGGCCGTGGAGCGCCGGGAGCGGTTCCTGGCGTCCATCTCGCCGGACAACAAATGGCTCACCATGATGCGGGGTGCTGCCGGGATGACAGGATTGACGCAGGAGCTTGTGGACGCGATAATCGAGAAGGTGCTTGTCTACGGCGGGGGCCGTATCGAGGTCGTGTTCAACTACAACGATGTATTTTACGCCATGCTGGAGTGCGTGGAGCAGATAAAGGAGGCGGGCGGCGATGACTGACTACCGGGTGGGCATTTATATCCGCCTTTCCCTGGCGGACGGGGACGGAAAGGCCGAGAGCGACAGCATCGGCAACCAGCGGGAGCTGATCCATCAGTTTTTAGACCGGCATCCCCAACTGAAAAATGCGCCCCGGACGGAGTTCGTGGACGATGGGTACACCGGGACCAACACGGACCGCCCGCAGTTCCAGGCGCTGATGAAGGAGCTTCGCACCGGGGCCATCAATGTGATGGTGACGAAAGATTTTTCCAGATGCCACCGGGACTATACCCAGATGGGCAACTATCTGGAGTGCGTCTTTCCCTTCCTCGGCGTCCGCTACCTCTCCGTCAATGACGGCTACGACAGCGATGATTACAAGGGCATGACCTCCGGCATGGATGTGGTCCTGCGGAACATCATCTATGAGGCGTACAGCAAGGACCTGTCCGTCAAGACCACCACGGCGAAGATCATCATGATGAAGCAGGGCAAATACATAGGCAGCTTCGCTCCCTATGGCTTCCAGTTCCATCCCACGGTCCGGAACAAGCTGGTGATAGACGGGGACTCGGCGGCGGTGGTGCGGCGCATCTTCGATATGACCTTGCAGGGGATGGGCAGTACCGCCATCGCCCGCAGGCTGAACAGCGAGGGCGTCCTGACCCCCGGCGCCTACTTCCGGCAGAAAAAACCGGGGAGCGGACGGTTCCGCAAAGCCTCCGAAAAGAACGGCTGGACGGCGGCCACGGTGCTGAACATCCTCCACCAGTATGAGTACACCGGGGCGCTGGTGGGGCGCAAGCGGTACAAGGCCGGCCTCCATGAAAAGCGGACCGTCCCGCAGGATAAGTCCGACTGGATCATCTATGAGGGGGCGCATGACGCCATCATCAGCAGGGCGGACTTTGACCGGGCGCAGGAGATCATCCGGCAGAGACCCAGGCGGGCAAAGGGGACATCACAGGAGTATCCCCTGAAAGGGCTTCTCAAATGCGGCAACTGCCATCGGACACTGAGCCGTATCCACAGTTCTGCCGGATACTACTACCGCTGCACCAAGAGCAAGGCGGATGAGAACAGCGATTGCCCGAAGGGAAAACTGTTCTCCGAGAAGGAGATCGAGGGCATCATCTTCCGGGCGGTCATGCAGATGTTGGCTATCTGCCAGGAGCAGAAAAAGCAGAAGTCCTCCCTGATGCTGACCCAAAAGGAGCGCATCGCCGCCTGTGTCGCGGAGCTTCAAAAGCTGGAACAGCAGCAGGAACGGTACAGGCAGGAGAAGTTCCGAGCCTACGAGGATTTCAGCGGCGGGGCGCTGGCAAAGGACGCCTATCTGAGACAGCGGGCGGACATTGACAGTAAACTCGCCGCCGCCAAAGCCGAACAGGAGGCGCAGGAACAGCTTTTATCTGAACTGGAGCATCTGGCCTTTCAGGATAAGGCGCAGGAGGATGATGTGTTCACTTCCTTTGCCGGAGCAACGGAACTGACGGCGGAACTGGCGGGGACATTCATCAAGGAAGTGCTGGTGTCCTCTCCCACTGAGATCGAGATCGTATGGAAGTTCCGGGATGTGTTTGATATGCAGGGACATGGCAACTGATAAAGGTTTCTACCTCACGATAAAGCGGATGCCGGGGGCGGTCTGGGAAAGACCTGTTGGCCGCCTCTGGCATCCGTAAAAAATTTGGTGTTTAGTTGACACAAGGAGATATGTCACGGTTAGGGCGAAATTACTTACAAGTGGGAATGTACACGGAACAGAAGTTTGCCCAGGAGCAGATGGAGCGGTTTGGCTTACAGGAGAAAAAGGCGTTGACCGCAAAACGCCGGGAGTTGGACAAGGCCAACCAACGGGTATTAGAGATCGACCAGCTTATCCAAAAGAGTTACGAGGATATGTCCAAGGGGCTGATTTCCGAGGGGCGATTCGCCACCTTTTCGGTATCCCTGGAGAATGAGCAGAAGCAGCTCAAAGAGACTATTCCCGCACTGGAAACCGAGCTGGAGACTACTACGGACAAAGACGCCGCTTTGCAGCACTTCATTGAGCAGGCAAGGAAAGTGACCCGATTGACGGAACTGACGCCTGAAATCGTCCATGAATTTATTGAAAGAATTGTGGTATCCAAACCTGACAAGGTAGACGGCAAGCGATATCAGCGGGTAGATATTCATTATAACACTATCGGCTTGTGGACAGCGCCGGAGCCGGAAGAACTGGAGAAGCTGTTCCAGGAGCATCTTGCAGACCAGCGTAAAAAGACGGCGTAGCTGTGGCTACGCCGTCTGAAAAGGGTTATCATTTTGGAATTTTTAGTTTGAACTTCTTTACGAAGAATGCCCCTCCTGATGATATGTTCCGCCCATTTGTTCAAAAAATGACTTTTCCATGATGTAGTCCTCCGATATGTTCAATTCCCCTGCAATTCAATCACTCTCGGCTGGCTTTACAAAAGTTTTGGGAGGAACTTCTTTACGAAGTTCCTCCCAAGGCTGCGCTCCTTTTTTCCACTATAGCGTCCCGCTCCCGGGACAAAGGATCACTCTGCCGCCGCAATGGCAGCGGGGTCAAAGGTGGTAGATACAACTTCGCTGGTATCTCCCCGCAATGAGGACAGCTCCAGCTCCACCAAGGCCGTATCGCTGGTCAGCACATAGGCGAACTGCACATCAACAGAGGTTCCTGGACGCACGGCCCGGAGACTCATCTCCTGATCGTAGGCCTCCGCATCAATAATCATTGCCGCATCCAATTCCACGCCGTTCTGGAAAGCCTTGCCTGCCAGGGCAGTGGCCGCGCTGAGCGTGTCGCCGCTGTTGTTGGTCCAGGCACAGGTCACTACAATGGCGGGATGCCCCTCATAGTCCACTGCCGGGGCCGCGCCCTTAATCTCTACGTGATAGCTGCCCAGGTCGCCGGAGACATTTTCCGCCGGAACCTCGTCCTCAGGCGCGGGGGCAGACGGCTCTTCTGTATCCACAGGAGGGTTCACAGGATCCATGTAGCCCCAAGACAGCTTTTCCGCCTCGATCTTCGTGGTTACGCCCAGAACGCTGGCGGAGTAAGTAAGCTTCCCATTCTTATAGGTAAACTCCTTCACGCTGTCCCCGGACGCCAGCAGGGCGGCAGAAGTGCGGCGGGTATCGTTGTGGGATTCCCAAGTGTATGGCTCCTGGCCATCGGTGGGGGCTTCGTAGGTACCCGCCCAGTATAGTGTCCTGGATTTTCCGCCATCGGATACCCAGTAAATTTCAATCACATCGTCAAAAATGTAAATGCCGTGGTAGGAATCCGCCTTGCTGTCCACGGCTTCCTTCCACTCCCCCAGCAGATTGGGCGGGACTGTCTTATCCTTGGTGATAAATTCCAGGAATTTCACTCCCCCCACTTCCGGGTCAGTCCGGGAGTAGAGGAACCCGCTGCCTAAGAACAGGGCCAGCGCCAGAACGAAGGCTACCAGCGGTACCACACAGGGTTTCCCCCGCATAGCGGCGGCAATGATAAGAATAATGAAAATGACGCAGGCAAGAAAACCCACACCGCCTGTAATCAGATACATGAAGAATCCTCCTTCTATCTCATCCGCCCGCAGGCGGCGCGTATGCGGCGGACGCGCCATCAAACCGGGGCGCGGCTAGCTTTTTTATTTTACTATAGTTGGGGGAAAAGTGCAAGAGCAAAAACGAAATCCGTTGGGGGAAGCATTTCTATCCAGCCACTGCCAATCTTCCATCGCCGTTTTCCGCGGCAGAACCGTGGCAACCTGGCATAAGCTTTGCCGGATTTGGGGATACTTTTCCCATACGCGTGAAAGAAATAACGAAGTATAGGCTAAAAAAGTTCACTTTCGTAAATTTTCCCACAAAACGGCGTACAGAGCTCCTTTGCGAACGGACAATTTTGTGGAATGTGCCGTTGACGGAGGAAAATAAATTTGTTAACATATAGCCATATCCCATGTGATGCAGTATGCAGATTGAGTTTGAAGAGGAGATATAGGTCTATGTATACTCAGGAAGTCACCATTAACAACGAGGTTGGTCTGCACGCTAGGCCCGCCACCTACTTCATCCGCAAGGCGAACGAGTTCAAGAGCGGCATCTGGGTTGAGAAGGACGAGCGCCGGGTTAACGCCAAGAGTCTGCTGGGCGTCCTGTCCCTAGGCATCGTCAAGGGTACTACTATCACTCTGATTGCCGATGGCTCCGATGAAAAGGAAGCCGTTGATGCGTTGGCCGAGCTGGTTCGTTCCGGCGAGTTCGGCGAGTAATTCCCCTGCACAGCGGATGAAAGACTGTTTCGGTGACGAAGCAGTCTTTTCTGCTTTCATTCCCCAAATGTCTGCCGGAAAACGCCGGAGGAGGTTCCTATGAGCTGGAGAACCTACAGAAAATTTGACGCCCATGTCCATGTGTTGCCTGGAGAGCGGGCGGCGCAGTTTATTGCCTCCGGGGGGCCAGATGCCGCCTGGTCCCGATGCGGCACAGAGGACTTCTTGCGGCGGATGGACCAATATGGCATCGAAAAGGCCCTCCTGGTACCTGCCAACGATCCCTACTTATATTATCAAGACCCCCATGAGACCAACCGCTTCCTCGGCGGGCTGGTAAAGGCCCACCCGGACCGGTTCTGCGGTTTTGCCGATGTAGTGGACTGCGGGGCGTACTTTGTTGAGCATACGCCCTGGATTTTGGAGGAGGCGGTAAAGGAGTATGGGCTGTGCGGGCTGAAAATCCATCCCACCAACCTGCATATGGACGCGGATGACCTGCGGCTGGTGCCGGTGCTGCGGAAAGCGGCGGATTTAGGCGTGCCAGTGATGTTCCACGCCAATCCCTGCCGCCTGGGCTTTCACGACAACTGTGCGCCGGATAAGATCAACCGGATGATTCAGATTTTTCCGGATTTGACGGTCATTACCGCCCACTTGGGCGGGACAAAGTACCTGGACGCCCTCACCGGATGCACCTGGGCGGATATCTCCTACATCCTGCCCAAACTGGTGGAATGGCATGGTTTGGAACAGGCCAACCGGATTTTGCGGGCCTTCGGGCCGGACCGGCTGATTTTCGGGACGGACTTCCCGCAGGGAGAGTATGACGTGTATTTTGACATCCTGGACCGGATGGATTTTACAGAGGAAGAAATCCGGCGGATCGCTTGGGAAAACATCACAAAAATTCTGACGCCGGAGGAACGGACATGACGAAAGACCAACTGCTGGAAAAAGCCAACAGCCTGCCCCTGGCCCCCGGCGTGTATCTGATGCACGATAAAAATGATGAGATCATTTACGTGGGCAAGGCCAAGAAGCTGAAAAACCGGGTGAGCCAGTACTTCCAGGCCGGACGGGGCCACAACTTGAAAACCCAGACCATGGTAGGGCTGGTGGACACTTTCGACACCATCATCGTGGGCAGCGAGTTTGAAGCGTTAGTGCTGGAAAACGCCTTGATCAAGCAGCATATGCCCCGGTATAATATTCTTTTGAAGGACGATAAAGGATACCCCTTTGTCCGGCTGAGCCGGGAAGCATACCCGAAATTTTCCATCGTCAGCCGGGTATCCAACGATGGGGCCAGGTATTTCGGCCCCTACGGGATGCGGCAGGAGACCCGCTCCGCCCTGGACGCCGTCCGGGCGGCCCTGCATCTGCCCACTTGCCACAAAACTTTCCCCCGGGACATTGGGAAGGAGCGGCCCTGTTTGAACCACCACATGGGGCGGTGCGACGGCTTCTGCCGGTCTGAGATGAGCTGCGAGGAGTACAACCGCCGGATCGACTTGGCGGTGCAAATCCTGGAGGGCAAAATCCGGCTGGTAACGGCCCAGCTCCAGGAGCAGATGGAATCGGCGGCGGAAAGCCTGAAATTCGAGGAAGCCGCCGCCCTTCGGGACCGGATCGCTGCCATCAAGGTTCTCAGTAAGCGGCAGAAGGTCTTTGCCGGAGTCTGCGCCGACACCGATGTGTGGGGCCTGTACCTGGGGGCTAAATGCTGCTACGCGGTGCTCCATTATGAGGAGGGCCAGCTCACCGGGCGGGAAGCGGAGCTGTTCCCTCCGGCGGCGCTGGAGGAGGAATCGGAGGTATTGTCCGCGCTGCTGCTGCAATATTACGGGAGCAAATCGGTGCTGCCCCGGGAGGTCTGTATCCCCACCGAGATCGAGGATCAGGAGGTCTTGGAGCAGCTTTTGACGGAGAAAGCGAAGCGCAAGGTCTCTCTCCGGGTTCCTCAGCGGGGTGAACGGGCGCAGGTAATGCAGATGGCAGCCGCCAACGCAAAGGAAGAGGCGGAGCGCCAGACCTCCAGCCAGGAGCGCAGCGACCGGACGCTGGAACTGCTGGGGAAGATGATGGGGCTGGCGGATGCGCCGGAGTGGATGGAGTCTTATGATATCTCCAACACCGGCGCGGACGACATTGTTGCGTCTATGGTGGTATTCCACGGCTCCAAACCCGCCAAGGACCGCTACCGGAAATTCCGGATCAGGGATGTGGAGGGCCATCCAGACGACTACCGGTCCATGGAGGAAGTGCTGACACGGCGGCTTACGCATTATATGGAGCAGGATAAGAAGTTTATGCCTTTGCCGGACGTAATGCTTATCGATGGCGGCGAGCAGCATGCCAAGGTGGCCCGGAGGGTAACGGAGCATTTTGGGCTGGCGATTCCGATTTTCGGCATGGTGAAGGATGACCGGCACCGCACCCGGGCACTGATTACACCGGAGGGCAGGGAGATTGGGATTCAGAATGTACAGGCGGTTTTCTCACTGATTGGGAGAATCCAGGAAGAAACCCACCGTTTTGCCATCACTTTCAACCGGGAGAGCCATGGGAAATCAGTAAAAGGCTCCGCCCTAGATGAGATCCAAGGCATCGGAGCAGCCCGCCGGGCGGCGTTATTGAAACATTTCAAGAGTATAAAAGCTATCAAGGACGCATCCTTTGAAGATTTGCAGAAAGTCGTTCCCAAAAACGCCGCCCTGGCCGTTTATGTGTGGGCGCACACTTCCGAACCATCCGGCGAAAATCCCCCAGCAGGGGTTTCCGATGGCATCTTAAAATAAAAGCAAAGCTGGGAACCCAATGGTTCCCAGCTTTGTTATGAGACAAATTTCTATAATTTCATTCGGCAAAACGCTGGAAATATGTTATACCTGCAACCATATAAGAATTGAAAAGCCATGAAAAGCAGTGCGCCGGTGGCTAATAAGAACAAATATCGATTTGACAGTAAAATCCATATATGCCGCGCCACAAAAAGAACGACCCAGCAGGAGTTTGCCGGCTTGGTGGGTGTTCCAAGACAGATAATCATGCAGCTTGAACAAAACCGGTATAATCCCTCTATGCTGCTGGTATATAGTCTCGCAAAAGCATTTGATGTGTCGATAGAAGATTTATCTGACTTTCAGGAGACGGAAAAATGATTGAAATTATGGAGTCGGTTGTAAGCAATGTGACCTTTTTTCGCGCGGGAGTATGGTATTGTTCACCACTGACAGCCACGTGGATCGCAATTTTTTATAAAGTCCTCCCAGGATGAAAGAGGGCGGGCCATCATTGGAAAAGCAGGCAAGATTTTTGAATCTATAAATAATAAACAATTGATTTTTAAAAAGACATACTTTATAATATGCGGAGCAGCTAAGCTGCAAATTGGAAAGGAGTTCAGATCATGGCAGAAAAACAAGCAACAGAAAGTTTCACAGCGGGAAACGACCGTTCCTCTGGGCAAAAGGAAGACAGAAAATTTTTGCAGGTATTTACTCTGATAGCCTTGCCGCTTTTGTGGGCAGGGTATGCTTTTGCGCTTTATAATGGGAATGACGGCAAAATATCAAGCTATTCCCTATTGATCGTGGCATTTTCCCTGGCAAATTTCCGTGCGCTGTGTGGAACGGAAAAATTTGAAAATACAGCATTAGATATCTTAGCAAAACTAGATGGCGTACTGTTTTTCCTCTGGGCGGTTATCACCATCATTTCTGTTGTTATAAAATAACACCCCTGCTGGGCCGTGAAAACCTGATCTACCGCTACGCGGTGCGGGGCATCGATGAGGAAATGGATACGGAAACCAAACCCGCCTTTACCAACGAGCGCATATTTATATGTTTCACGGCCGAAGCAGTGATGCAGTGCCTGAAGGCCGGGTCCTACGTAGACCCCATTGATGTTAGCCGCCATTTCAAGGAACCCCATTTCCGGAACCTGGTGCTGGCCGAGTGCAGGAAGCACGGGATCGGATGAACCATCCCGCGCCCTCTTGACAGACGGGCGGCAAACGGTATACTATGGTGGAAAACAAACGCGGCAAAGGAGGATGTCATGGGAAAAACAGCATTTGTCACCGGCGGGAGCCGGGGAATCGGACGTGCCATTGTCCGCCGCCTGGCGGCGGAGGGGTACGCGGTAGGCATCAACTACCTGCAAGCCCGGGAACAAGCCGAAACTTTGGCCGCAGAGCTGCAAGACCTGGGCTGCACCGCCTTGGCGGTACAGGCCGATGTGGCGGACCGGGAAGCCGCCGCCGCCGCTATCCGGAAGGTGGAGGACGCCTTCGGCCCGGTAACAGCCCTGGTGAATAATGCCGGAATATCCCAGAACCAACTGTTCCAGGACACCCCGGAGGAGCTTTGGCACAGGATGTTCGCCGTCCACGCCGGCGGCGCGTTCCACACCATCCAGGCGGTGCTGCCCCACATGCTCCATGAGAAATCCGGCGGAATCGTCAACATCTCCTCTATCTGGGGCCTGCGGGGGGCGGCCTGCGAGGTGGCCTACGCGGCGTCCAAGGCGGCGGTGATCGGCCTGACCCGGTCCCTGGCGGCGGAGCTGGCCCCCTCCGGCATCCGGGTCAACTGCATCGCCCCCGGCGTCATTGCCACGGATATGGCAGCAGAACTGGGGGAAAGCACCCTCTCTATGCTGCGGGAACAAACCCCCATGGGGCGGCTGGGCAGGCCGGAGGACATTGCGGAAGCCGCCGCTTTCCTCCTGCGGGAAGACGCGTCTTTCATTACCGGGCAAGTGCTGACAGTTGACGGCGGATTTATCCTATAAGATACACAGTTTCACCACCGGACAAAAAACCCGGCCTGCGGAATGGGAATCATTCCATAGGCCGGGCTTCGCCGTCTCGTAGACGGGCGGCGAACACGATACAAATTTGACATAAAAAACAAAAAATCCACGCTTTCCTAGCGTGGCCCTTCAACTCTTCATATCGCCGGGGAGAGGATTTACCGCTCGCTGGGGGTGGTATCGCGCTCACCGAAAATCATGTCGTCAATATCGACACCGGTGAAAGTACTCTTCATCTACGCTATCACTTCCTTTCTTCATTTGTCTGATCTTACTTTAGCACACTTTCACAAAAAAAGCAATAGTTTTTTGGGAAAAAGACGAAAAATTTTTCAAGAATGTGCGTGGACAGGTTTGTATGGTATACTAAAAGCCATATTTACCGCAGCGGAGGTTGTATTTATGAGCGTATTTTTTTACGGCTGCATTTCTCTGGACGGGTACCTGGCGGGGCGGAACCACGAGCTGGACTGGCTCTACCAGTCCGGCTCGCCGGAGGAAACCGGGTATGACGAATTTTACCGGCGCATGGACGTCACGGTCATGGGCCGCAGGACCTTCCGGGAGATTGAGAAAATGGAACTGCCCCAGGAAGCGTACCCCTCCACAGAAAACTACGTTTTCACCCATAAGCCCTTGTCCCAGCCGGGATTTATAGCGGTGGACGGGGATGTGCCGGACTTTGTGCGGCAGTTCCCGGAGGGAAAAAATATCTGGATTGTAGGCGGGAACACCATCCTCGCCCCGCTGCTGGACCGGGGCATGGTGGATGAAATGATTATCCAGGTCGCGCCGGTACTGCTGGGGGCGGGGATTCCGCTGTTCACCCAGGGAGAAGCCTTGGCCAGATTCCGGCTGGCCGGTGTCCGGCAGTACGGGCAGTTCGCGGAGCTGGCCTATGAAAAAATTACCCAGGAGCAGAAATAGAAGGAGGCGCCTGTTATGATTCGCGTTTACAAATCCCTATATCTTTTAGAGACCCGCCGCACCACGTATTGCTTCCAGGTCACAAGGCAGGGCTTTTTGCAGCACCTCTATTACGGCCGCCGCCTGGATTTATCCGGCGGCTGGGACACGCTGGTTCCCCAGGCCGGCCACCATCCCGGAAATGGGGCCGTGCTGGACAGGCGGATTCTCCAACCGGGCCAATCCCTTCGTGATGCTCTGCCAGCAGGGGGCGGACGAGGAGCGCGGGAACTGTTTTGGCTTCCATCTGCTCTACAACGGGAACCACTTCGCCTGCGCTTGCGGGAACGCCTATGAAAAACTCCGGTTCCTCCACGGCATCCATCCGGAGGGTTTTTCCTGGCTCCTGGCACCTGGGGAGGGCTTCACCGCGCCAGAAGCGGCCATGACCTGCGGCTGGGGCTGTCGGGCATGAGCGGGAACCTCTACGTGTTCATCCAGGAACACATCGTCCGGGGCTGGTGGAAGAAGCGGCCGCGGCCCGTGCTTGTCAATAGCTGGGAGAGCTTCTATGTGCGTTTCACCCAGAAGGATCTGCTCCGTCTGGCGAAGCAGGGCCGGGCGCTGGGCATGGGCTTCGGACTGTGGGTGGAGCCGGAGATGGCCAGCAAGGACAGCGGCTTGTAAAAAGCCCATCCCGACTGGATTCTGGGGCGGCATGAGCAGGCCATAGGCCGAACCCAATACGTCCTGAATCTGAGCCGTCCGGAAGTCCAGGACTATTTAACCGCCGTACTGACCAAAGTATTTAAGGAAGCCAAGCCCGCCTATGTGAAATGGGACATGAACCGGATCATGACGGACGCCTATTCCTCCGCCCTCCCGCCGGAGCGGCAGGGAGAAGTCCGGCACCGGTATATCCTGGGATTGTACCGCGTACTGGATGCGCTGACAGCACGGTTCCCGAAAATCCTATTTGAATCCTGCGCCAGCGGCGGCAACCGGCCAGACCCGGGTCATGGGCGATTCTGGCAGCAGGATATATGTGCTGACGGCGGAGAGTGAAGGAACGCTGTAAGAAGAACAGCGGGATGGTATCTGGACGCGGCGGAGGACACCCATCGCTCCGGCTGGACCGGCAGCCCGGTCATGTGCGGCGAGTGGAATGGCAACGGGCAGCTTTAACCGGGATGGCGCACCACATGGGGCATAGAAAGAGAGGATCGTATGGCAACCAGAACAAAAATCAAAATAATGGACGATGCCCTGCTCCGCGAGGCCCTGGACAGCGAATACGAGAAATCTTCCCAAATAAAGCTGTGCAAATACGTGCTCTCGCTGGCAAAGCATATCCTGACGCTGATTGATTACAAGGATATGGAACATCCCGTCATCCAGGCTGGATATGCCGTAAATGAACGTTGGCAGCGGGGTGATGCCCGTATGCACGATGTACGGCAGGCCGGGTTTCAAATACATCAGTTGGCAAAAAGCAGCCCGGACATGGTTACGCAAACGGCATTGCGGGTGGCCGGGCAGGCTGTTGCCACAGGGCATATGCGGGAACACGCCATGGTATCCTCGGACTATGCCATAAAAGTAATCAACTTACGATTCCCCAACGACATGAACGCGGTTCGGCAGGAAAGGCTTTGGCAAATAGAGCATCTGAGAGGAATTGCGGACGGCGCTCCGGCAAAAAACGATGGCAATGGATAGCTCCCCGCCTGAAGGTTTTGGTGAAGATGCGGGAAAACCAGCCGCCTACGCTGGAAAGATTGCGGAAGGATGTTTCCCACCCGTTGCATATTGGGAATTTTTGTGGTATACTAATTACTTGTATTGTTGTGTGAATCCCTACTCTCACCAATGAGGAGCGTTAATAATAATGGGTTTAATTACAAAAATTTTTGGCACCTACAGCGACCGGGAACTGAAGCAGATATACCCCATCGTAGACAAGATCGAAGCCATGGAGCCGGAATACAAGGCCATGACCGATGCCCAGCTTACAGCGAAAACCGCTGAATTCAAGAGCCGCCTTGCCGCCGGCGAAACCCTGGACAGCATCCTGCCGGAGGCTTTCGCCACCGTGCGGGAGGCATCCGTGCGCGTACTGGGGCAGCGGGCCTTCCGGGTGCAGCTTGTGGGCGGCATCGTCCTCCATCAGGGGCGGATCGCCGAAATGAAAACCGGTGAAGGCAAGACTTTGACGGCCACCCTGCCTGCCTACCTCAACGCCCTGACGGGCAAAGGCGTCCATATCGTCACCGTCAACGACTACCTGGCCAAGTATCAGTGCGAGTGGATGGGCAAGGTCTACCGTTTCCTGGGGCTGACCGTGGGCCTGATCATCCACGGCCTGGAAAAGCCGGAGCGGCAGCGGGCCTACGCCGCCGATATCACCTACGGCACCAACAATGAGCTGGGCTTCGACTACCTCCGTGACAACATGGTCACCTACGCCTCCGAGCTGGTTCAGCGGGGCCACAGCTTCGCCATCGTGGACGAGGTGGACTCCATCCTCATCGACGAGGCCCGGACCCCGCTGATTATTTCCGGTATGGGGGAGAAATCCACCCAGCTCTACGACATGGCGGAGGCCTTCGTGCGGCCCTTGAAAAAGCTGGTAATTGCCGAGACCGATGAGAAGGCGGAGGAGGACGTGAACCTGGATGCGGACTACGTGGTGGACGAAAAAGCCCGCACCGCCACCCTCACCGCCCGGGGCATTGCCAAGGCAGAGGAGTTTTTCAGCCTGGAGAACCTCTCCGACCCAGAGAACTCCACCATCAACCACCACATTAACCAGGCCATCAAGGCCCATGGTGTGATGAAGAAGGATACCGACTACGTCATCAAGGACGGCCAGGTCATCATTGTGGATGAGTTTACGGGCCGCCTGATGTTTGGCCGCCGCTACAGCGAGGGCCTGCATCAAGCCATCGAGGCCAAGGAGCGGGTGAAGGTGGAGCGGGAGAGCAAGACCCTGGCCACCATCACCTTCCAGAACTACTTCCGCCTGTATAACAAGCTCTCCGGCATGACCGGTACGGCCCTGACGGAGGAAGAAGAGTTCGGCACCATCTACAAGCTGGACATCGTAGAGATTCCCACCAACCGGCCCATGATCCGCCAGGACGACCACGATGTAGTTTACAAGACCGAGGAAGCCAAATACAAGGCCGTCATTGAGCAGGTCAAGGAGTGCCACGCCAAGGGCCAGCCGGTACTGGTAGGCACCGTATCGGTGGAAAAGAGCGAAAAGCTCTCAGCCCAGCTTAAAAAGGCGGGCATCCATCACAACGTCCTTAACGCCAAGAACCACGAGAAGGAAGCGGAAATCGTAGCCCAGGCCGGCCAGCTTGGCGCCGTCACCGTAGCCACCAACATGGCCGGCCGTGGTACCGACATTATGCTGGGGGGCAATGCCGACTATCTGGCATTGGGCGACCTGCGCCGTCTGGATTACAGCGATGAGGTCATTGCCGAAGCCACCGGCTACGCCGAAACCACGAACGAGGAGATCCTGGAAGCCCGCCAGAAATATCAGGAATTTCTGGCCAAGCGCAAGGCAGAGATTGCCGGCGAAGCCGATAAGGTCCGGGAAGCCGGAGGCCTGTTCATCATCGGCACCGAGCGCCACGACTCCCGCCGCATTGACAACCAGCTCCGGGGCCGCGCCGGACGTCAGGGCGACCCCGGCGAGAGCCGGTTCTACCTGAGCCTGGACGATGACCTCATGCGCCTGTTCGGCGGCGACCGGATCACGGGGCTGATGGAGCGGCTGGACCTGGGGGAGGACATCCCTATTGAGAACAAAATGCTGACCAAGGGCATTGAAAACGCCCAGACCAGCGTGGAATCCCGGAACTTCCAGTCCCGCAAAAGCACCCTGGAATACGACGACGTGATGAACAAGCAGCGGGAGATTATCTACGGGCAGCGGCGGAACGTGCTGGACGGCGCGGACCTGCA
This sequence comes from uncultured Oscillospiraceae bacterium, assembly GCA_910587645.1. Classification (GTDB taxonomy): domain Bacteria; phylum Bacillota; class Clostridia; order Oscillospirales; family Oscillospiraceae; genus Pelethomonas. Next base: position 78,138 of record CAJUNA010000020.1, on the reverse strand, counting down.
AAAGGAGATTGGGGGATTTATTTCCAACATCATCTCCAACGCGGTCCACACCGCCTTCGGTGAGCGCAAAGCCATCAGCGCCGGGGAATACCAAACCCTGCTGCGCTCCCTGGAAGGCTCCTTCTTCCCCAAATACGCGGTTCAGCTTTCCCCGGAGGAAGCATCCAAGTCCACGCCGGAGCAGTTGAGCGATGTATTTACCGCCAAGGCCATGGAGACATACGCCGCCAAGGAAGCGGAGATCAACGCCGCCCATGGGGACAATCCCCGCAGCCCCGACATGCGGGAGCTGGAGCGGGTGGTTATGCTGCGGACGGTGGACGAGTACTGGATGGAACACATCGATGCCATGCAGGACCTCCGCCAGGGCATCCGCCTGCAAGCCTACGCCCAATCCAACCCGGTGGACGCCTATAAACGGGAAAGCCTGCATATGTTTGAGGAGATGGTCGCCGCCATCCAGGAGGACACGGTCCGCCGCCTGTACTCCATCCGCTTGAAAACCAACCAGGAGATCAAGCGCGAGAAGGTGGCCTCCAATATTACCGAGGGCCGCAGCGATGGCACCGTCAAAAAGCAGCCCCGCCGCGTCCAGAAGGTAGGCCGCAACGACCCCTGCCCCTGCGGAAGCGGCAAGAAATACAAAAAATGCTGCGGGAGAGACCAATAAATGGATGCTTGGGACGCTTTAAACAGTATATATGAACCGATGTTCCAGCGGGTGCAGATGTTGGGCCGGCGGCTGGCCGCCGCCGGATACAATGCCAAATGGAGCTGGTACAATCTCCACGCCTCCCGGCGGGGGGACGAATACAAGGTGGAATTTTTCCCCATCCCCGTCATCACTGTGGGAAAATGGTGCGATGTAATTGTGGAGCTGGATGCCATCTGCGTGGACGCCCATCTCAGCAACGAGCAGGGGCGTACCTTTCGCTGGAAGCGGATTCCCTGGCCCTTCGAGCTGTACGGCGTGGAGGATTACACCGAAGACCTCTACCTCCCAGGGATGAGCAAGGATGAACTGCCGGAGCGTATTGCCCGGTACGGGAGGGAGCTTGGCGTAGCCTTCTCCATGCCCCTGGACAGCGGGGATGATGAAATTTTGAAGATTGTTGACGCCTGCCGGGAGTGGAATACCCATAACGGCAAACCTGACCCTTGACGGAGGTACCCATGTCATTTCAAACGCGGCAATATGAAGAACTTCTCTACCATACTTCCACGGTTCTGGAAGCCACCGGCCTGCGCCACGGCTTTTCCACCCGCCTGGGCGGCGTCAGCGGCGGGGATTACGCTTCCCTGAACCTGCGGGGCAGCGGGCCGGAGCCGGACAGCCGGGAAAACGTGCTGGAAAATTACCGCCGTTTTTGCCAGGCTCTAGGCGCAGACATCCATGACCTGGTACAGTCGAAGCAGGTTCATGAGGACACCGTGCGGCATGTCACCGCCGCTGACCGGGGCAAGGGCCTGTTCGTCTCCACCGACTTTACCGCCGATGCATTGGTAACAAATGAACCAAACCTAAACCTAATGGTTTTTTCGGCAGACTGCATTATTTTGCTGTTCCATGACCCGGTAAGCCGTTCTATTGGCGCGGTTCACGCGGGCTGGCGGGGCACCGCCCTGGATCTCCCGGCCAAGGCAGTAAAGGAGATGGGCCGTCTGTTCGGCGCAAAACCGGAGGATGTCCGGGTGGCCATTGGCGCGGGTATCGGCCCTTGCTGTTTTGAGACCCACAACGATGTACCGGACGCCATGTATGCCGCCTTCGGCTCCGGCGCACAGGCCTATATTACGGAGAAAGGGCCGAAATGGAATGTCGGTCTGAAAGAGATTAACGCTTGGCGGCTCCGGGAATCCGGCGTTCCAGCAGGGCAAATCGACATCTGTCCTACCTGTACCGCCTGTCATACGGATCTCTACTGGAGCCACCGGGTCACAGGGGACCGGCGGGGTGTGCAGGGCGCACTAATTGGCCTGCGGACGGAGGGGCAGGCATGAGACGGCTGTTGCTGCTTCTTCTGACGCTGGCAATGCTGCTAGGGGGCTGCGCCGCCTGGGAAGAGCCGGACGACATTGATCTTGACAACGAGTGGGAGAACTATCAGCCCATCCCGCCGGAGACCCCAGAGGAGGAGCCTGATCCGGAACCAGAGTATCCCGCCGCCTTCTCTCTGCCATACCATCGGGATCACACCCTGGATCCCGTCACCTGTGGGGAGGGGATCCAGGAAACGGTAGCATCCCTGTTGTACGAGCCGCTGTTCCGCCTGAACCGGACGTTTCAGCCTGAACCATTGCTCTGCGAAAGCTGGGAGTGGAACGAAACGGGCCTGGTCTGTACGCTGAACCTGCGGGAGGGGGTGGCCTTTTCCGATGGCTCCTCCCTGACAGCCCGCGATGTGGTAGAGACCCTCTTGCGCGCCAAGGAATCGGAGCGGTACGCCTACCGGCTACGGAATGTGGCAGGAATTACCGCCAACCGGGCGGGGCAGGTGCTTATCACCCTTACTGTCCCCAATCAAGGGCTGCCCGCTCTGCTGGACATCCCTATCGTCAAGCATACTACTGCCAGCCAGCCTGTGCCCACCGGCACAGGCCCCTATGTGTTTATCTCTGATAGCGGCGGGGACTATCTGCAAGCCAGAGAGGACTGGTGGCAGGGAAAAACGCTGCCTGTCCAGGCCATTCCATTGGTTCATGCCAAGGATCGGGAAACGGCATCCTTCCTCTTTTCCTCCAGACGTATCGAGCTGCTAACGGTGGATCCCACCAGCGCCCCTTCCCTGGTCACTGGGAAAGCCCAAACCTCCAGCCAGCCCACCTCTATCCTGCAATTTATCGGCTTCAATACGGCGGAAGGCCGGCTGTTTTCCAATGCCACCCTTCGTTCCCTCTTTAGCCAGGGGATCGACCGGGAGACCCTGGTACACGCCCAGCTTGTCCAGTTTGCCCTGGCGGCACAGTTTCCGGTCTCACCTCTGTCGAACCTCTATCCCTCCGATCTGGCCAAGCCTTATAACAAGGACTCTGTCTTGGCATCGCTCCGTCTCGCGGGACAGGATACTGGTGAACGTAAAGAGCTAACGCTCCTTATCAGCGCCGGAGATGCCTTCCGGGCCACCAGTGCCCGGTTTATTGCGGAACAGCTCTCCCTTCTGGACTGGCGGATTGAAGTGGTTGAGCTGCCCTGGGACGAGTATTTGACTGCGCTGGAAGCCGGGGATTTCGACCTGTATTTTGGTGAGATCCGGCTCACCGCCGACTGGGATCTGACGGATCTGCTCTCCATAGGCGCTCCTCTTAATTATGGCGGCTATGCCAACGAAGCCACCGGCCAACTTTTACAGGAGTTCTCCGCAGCAACAGACCGCCCTGCCGCTGCACGGCATCTGCTGGCCCACCTGCAATCCACCGCTCCCATTGCGCCAATCTGCTTTAAAAACTACTGTGTCCTGACCCACTCCGGCGTGGCAGAGGGCATCTCTCCCGCACCGTCCGGCGTATTCTACGGGCTGGAGAATTGGGACATCCACTTGCAAGTGCAAGCGGCAAAATCCCAGCCTGACTAATGTGTAAAAGAAAAAGCCCTTTCGTATGTGTAGTACTTCCACACACGAAAGGGCTTTTTTCTTTTACTTTAAAACCAGATCAGACCAACTCGATCATCGCGGTCTCCGCCGCATCGCCGCGGCGTACGCCTGTGCGGGTGATCCGGGTGTAGCCGCCGTTGCGCTCCGTGTAGTTGGGCGCGATCTCCTTAAAAATCTTCTTGACCACATCCTCGCGGGTAACGAAGGCCATCGCCTGGCGGTAGGCCGCCAGGTCGCCCTTCTTACCCAGGGTGATCATCTTCTCAGCAAGAGGGCGAATCTCCTTGCAGCGGGTGACGGTGGTCTCCATCTTCCCGTTGTCAAGGAAATCGGTCACCTGCTGACGGAGCATCGCCTTGCGCTGGTCGGTAGTCTTACCGAGCTTACGAGTTCCGGGCATTGTAGGTTTCCTCCTTAAAAGGCTTGTCGATCTTTACCAATCGTGTTAGTTGCTTTCTTCGTCCGCCAGGGACAGACCCATCATAGACAGCTTGTTGATGACCTCTTCCAGGGACTTGCGGCCCAGGTTGCGTACCTTCATCATTTCATCCTCGGTCTTGGATATCAAATCCTCCACCGTGTTGATGTTGGCGCGCTTGAGACAGTTGAAGCTGCGCACACTGAGATCCAGTTCCTCGATCGTCAGCTCCAATACCTTATCCCGCTGGGTCTCCGCCTTCTCCACTACCGTCGACTTCGAGCCGACAGTCTCGCTCAGGTCGGTGAACAGCGTGAAATGGTCGCAGAGTATTTTCGCACCCAGGCTGACCGCGTCCCGGGCGGATATGGTAGAATCCGTCCAGACCTCGATGGTCAGCTTGTCAAAATCTGTCATGTTCCCTACACGGGTGTTCTCCACTGTGTAGTTTACCTTGTAGACCGGGGTGTAAATCGAATCGACAGGAATTACGCCGATAATGCTCTGCTGGGGCTTGTTGCGGTCGGCAGGAACGTAGCCCCGCCCATGGCTGAGGGTGATCTCCATATTCAGTGTGGCCCCGCTGCCCAGGGTCGCAATGTGCAGGTCCGGATTGAGAACCTCCACCTCGCCGTCGCTCTTAATGTCCCCCGCCGTGACTTCACAGGGGCCTACCGCCTCAATGAACACCGTCTTGCCCCCCTCGCTGTGAAGCTTGGTAATGAGCTGTTTGATGTTCAGCACAATTTCCGTCACATCCTCTTTTACACCGGGGATAGTGGTAAACTCGTGCTGGACACCGGCGATCTTGATGCTGGTGGCCGCTGTGCCGGGCAGGGACGAGAGCATGATGCGGCGCAGCGCATTGCCCAAGGTGGTGCCGTAGCCTCTCTCCAGAGGCTCTACCACGTATTTTCCGTAAGAATCGTCTCCAGGGGTTTCTATGCACTCAATCTGGGGCTTCTCAATTTCAATCATCCAGTACCCTCCTTCTTCTTGGCAGGCCCGGAAACCAGGCCTGCGCGAAATTCAGTTCCAAGGAAGAGCCGCTTCGGTCCAAGGCGCCAAAACGCACTGCGCTTCCTGCATAAATCAAGGGTAGACTCCGATTACTTGGAGTACAACTCGACGATGAGGTGCTCCTCGATGGGCATGTCATTGATGTCCTCACGGACGGGCAGGCGGGTAACGCTGCCCTTCAGGGCATTTTTATCCCGGTCAAGCCACTGGGGCACCAGGACGATGGGCGCATCCTCGCCCATCAGGCGCTTGAAAATGGCGGAGGAGCGGCTGGTATCCCGCACCTCAACCACATCGCCGGGCTTGAGCAGGTAGGAGGGGATGTTCACCTTCTTGCCATTAACGGTGAAATGGGCGTGGCTCACCAACTGCCGGGCCTGCCGGCGGGTGGACGCGAAGCCCAGGCGGTAGACTGCATTGTCCAGACGGCGCTCAATGAGAACCAGCAGCTCTTCGCCGGTCTTGCCCTGGCTGCGGGCGGCCTTCTCATAGTACATCCGGAACTGCTTCTCCATGATGCCATAGACGAACTTGACCTTCTGCTTCTCCTGGAGCTGGAGGGCGTATTCGCTCTTCTTTTTGCGCATCTGACCGCCGGGATTGCGCTCGGTGGTCTTCTTCGCATAGCCCATGGCGGCGGGGGAAATGCCCAGAGCCTTGCACCGCTTGGCTACGGGCTGCATATTCTTAGCCATAATGAAATAATTCCTCCTTCTTCCAAATCAGACGCGGCGGCGCTTGGGGGGGCGGCAGCCATTGTGGGGAATGGGGGTGACGTCCTTGATCATCGTCACTTCAAGACCCACAGCCTGCAACGCGCGGATAGCGGCCTCGCGGCCCTGGCCAGGACCCTTCACGAAGACCTCTACGGTCTTCAGGCCGTGCTCCATCGCGGCGCGGGCGGCCACCTCAGCGGCGGTCTGTGCGGCGAAGGGCGTAGACTTCTTACTGCCACGGAAGCCCTGTCCACCGGAGGACGCCCAGGAGAGGGCGTTGCCCTGACTATCGGTGACAGTTACCATGGTGTTGTTGAAGGAAGAACGGATATGGACCTGGCCCTTTTCAATGTTCTTCTTCTCGCGGCGGCGGCGGATAACCCGCTTGCCAGTCTTAGGTGCAGCCATTTTAATTCTCCCTCCTTACTTCTTCTTGTTAGCGATGGTCTTCTTGGGACCCTTGCGGGTACGGGCATTGGTCTTGCTGCGCTGGCCCCGCACAGGCAGGCCGCGGCGGTGGCGGATGCCCCGGTAGCAGCCAATCTCGGTCAGGCGCTTGATGTCCAGGGCCACGGAGCGGCGCAGGTCGCCCTCTACCATGTAGCCGTGGTCGATGGCCTCACGGAGCTTGTTCTCATCCGCTTCGGTCAGGTCCTTTACCCGGGTGTCGGGGTTGACGCCAGTCTTTTCCAAAATGTCCTTGGCGCTCTTGCGGCCAATACCATAGATATAAGTCAGCCCAATTTCAATGCGCTTATCCTTGGGCAGGTCAATACCGGCAATTCTTGCCATTAAATTTGCACCTCCAAATTCACTTAGCCCTGTCTCTGCTTATGCTTGGGGTTCTCGCAGATCACCATCAGGCGGCCCTTGCGGCGAATGATCTTGCACTTTTCGCACATGGGCTTTACGGACGGTCTAACTTTCATTTTGCTATTCCTCCTACTTCGTACGCCAGGTAATCCGGCCACGGGTGAGGTCATAGGGAGACATCTCCACCGTGACTTTGTCACCAGGCAAGATTCTGATGAAATTCATCCTGAGTTTTCCGGAAATGTGGGCCAAAATAGTATGGCCATTTCCTATGTCTACTTGGAATTTTGTGTTGGGGAGCGCCTCAACAACTACGCCCTCAACCTCGATCATATCGGATTTTGCCAAGTGCTCATCCCTCCTGGTCTGGATTACCATCCCCGCCAAACTGGGCGAGGGTCTTGCGAAGGTCGCTGTTGGCCAGCTTTTCTCCGCTTCGAATCTTTTCAGCCGTCCGGCAGTCAAAGTGGGCCTGGAAGATCACATGCTTGCGTTTCTTCCGCTTAGGCCGCTCCAGACGCCGGTTCTTTCCGTCCGCCAGCAGCAGGTACTCTCCCTCGACCTCCAGGACGAAAAAGAGCTTTCCCTTATCCCTGCCGGCGCTTGCTTTTACAATGTCTGATCGCGCAATGTCCATAGCCAATTTACTCCGCCTTTGCCTCCGGGTCCGTCAGAAGCTCCGGTTCCCCGTCGGTGATCAGAATAGAGTTTTCATAGTGGGCGGACAACCGTCCATCGGCGGTCTTTACCGTCCAGCCGTCCGGCATAACCACCACACCGGCAGTCCCGGCATTCACCATAGGCTCCACCGCAATGGTCATGCCCCGCAGGAAGCGGGGGCGGCCTGCCCGCGGCTCCACGTAGTTGGGCACCTCTGGGGACTCATGCATCTGGATCCCGATGCCGTGGCCTACGTATTCCCGCACAACGGAAAAGCCGTTGGCCTCCACATACCGCTGGATGGCGCCGGACAGATCCGGTAGGCGGTAGCCCTCCCGGGCGTACTTGAGCCCCTCAAAGAAGCTCTGCCGCGTCACCTCAATCAGACGCGCCGCCTCCGGATCAATCCGTCCGCAGGGATAGGTTCCTGCGCAGTCGCCGTGGTATCCGTCCTTAAACGCCCCTACATCGATGGAGACAATGTCCCCTTCCCGCAGCACCCGGTTCCCGGGGATGCCGTGGATGACCTCGTCATTCACGGAAACGCACACGCTTGCCGGGAAGCCGCTGTAGCCCAGGAAAGAGGGCTGGGCGCCCTTGGACTTGATAAACCGCCGGACCGCTTTGTCAATTTCTCGGGTTGTAATGCCAGGGGCTACCATAGCTCCCGCCAAGGCGCGAGCCGCCGCGGTAATTTTTCCCGCCTGGCGCATTAGCTGGATCTCGTGGCTCGACTTCAGGGTGATCATTCTTCAATCCCCAAAGCGGCCAGGATGGCCTGTGTGGTCCCTTCCTTGGTATCATCGGACCGGACAGGCCGGAGCAGGCCCCGCTGGGCATAAAAGCCCACCAGGGGTTCTGTCTCCGTATGATAGACCTTCAACCGCGCGCGCACGGTTTCGGGTGTATCATCCTTGCGCTGGATCAGCTTGCCGCCGCAGTTGTCGCAGATACCCTCCCGCCGGGGCGGGATGGCCTCTACGTTGTAGCTGGACCCGCAGGCTTCGCACACGCGGCGCCCAGACATGCGGCGGAGGATTTCCTCCTCGGAAATCTCAATAGAAACGACGGCGTCGAATTGGATGCCGGCCTTTTCCAGGGCCTCCGCCTGGGCAATGGTGCGGGGTACGCCGTCCAGGATATAGCCGTTCCGGCAATCGTCCTGGCGCAGGCGCTCGTCAACGATGCCAATAATGACTTCGTCAGGCACCAAAGCCCCGGCGTCGATATAGCTCTTGGCCTTCAAGCCGGTGGGAGTACCGTCCTTAATGGCGGCGCGTAAGATGTTTCCGGTGGAGATGGTGGGAATCCCCAGCTTTTTGCAGAGGATTTCCGCCTGGGTGCCTTTACCGGCGCCAGGGGCGCCCAATAAAATCAGCTTCATATCCAATCTCCTTAATCCAGGAAGCCCTTATACTGGCGCATGAGCATCTGGTTCTCCAGGGCCTTCACCGTCTCCAGAGCCACGCCCACAACGATGATGACGGAGGTTCCGCCAATACCAATGCTGGTAGCGGTGAACTTGTCGGCCAGCAGAGGCAGAATGGCTACCACGCCCAGGTAGATCGCGCCGAACAGCGTGATCTTATTGAGCACCCGCGCGATAAAGTCGCTGGTGGGCTTGCCCGGACGGAAGCCGGGAATGAAGCCGCCGTTGCGCTTGAGATTGTTAGAAATCTCCACGGGGTTGAACTGGATGCTGGCATAGAAATAGCTGAATCCAATGATCAGGACAAAATAGATCACCAGGTACAGGAAGCTCTTGGTATCAATGGCGTTGAGCATACCCGCCCAGAAGGAACCTTCCGCCGGGGCAGGCAGGAACGCGCCGATGGTAGCGGGGATGGAAGCGATGGACTGGGCGAAGATGATGGGCAGAACGCCGGACATATTCACCTTCATGGGAAGGTTGCTGGACTGGCCGCCGTACATCTTCCGGCCCACCTGCCGCTTGGCGTACTGGACAGGGATGCGGCGCTCGGCATCGTTGACGAATACGATCAGGACGATCAGGGCCAGAACGCCTACCACAATCAGCAGCACCGCCCACCAGGGCATGGTGCCGGTACGCATACCTGCGTACATCTGGGACACCATGGTGGGAACGCGGGAGATGATACCTGCCATCAGGATCATAGAAATGCCGTTGCCCACGCCGAATTCGTTGCACTGCTCGCCCAGCCACATAAGGAAGCTGGAACCGGCTACCCAGGAAACCATGATAACCAGGGCCACCCAGATATTATCCTGGTTGAGGATGCCGTAACGTTTCATGATATAATAGTAGCCCAATGCCTGCAAGAAAGCGATGGCTACTGTGGAGTAGCGGGTGATGGACTGAATCTTCTTTTTGCCCTCCTCGCCGCCTTCCCGCTGGAGACGCTCCAGGGCGGGAATGGCTACGGTGAGCAGTTGGATAATAATGGAGCTGTTGATATAGGGCTGGATGCCCAGGGCAAATACCGTAGCTTGGGCAAAGGCACCGCCGCTCATTACGTTATACAGGCCCAGAATGGTAGTACCCATTCCGTCCAAATATTGTTGGAGGAGCTGCACATTCACATAAGGAACGGGAATGGCGCTGCCGATGCGGTAGATGACCAAAATCATTAAGGTGAAGAGGATCTTTTTCCGCAGCTCGGGGATGCCCCACGCTTTGCGTACTGTTTGGATCATGCTTACTTCACCTCCGCCTTCCCGCCAGCCGCCTCGATCGCCTCCTGAGCGGACTTGGAGAATGCGGAAGCTTCCACCGTGAGTTTCTTTGTAATCTTTCCATTGCCCAGCACCTTATAGCCGTAGACGCACTTGCTGAGAATGCCCTTCTCCAGCAGCTTCTCCGCCGTGACAGTCTCACCGTTGTCAAAGGCGTTCAGGGCGCTGAGGTTGATGATCTCCAGAGGCTTGGCAAAGATGTTGTTGAAGCCGCGCTTGGGGATGCGGCGGGCCAGAGGCATCTGGCCGCCTTCAAATCCTACGCGGACGCCGCCGCCGCTGCGGGCCTTCTGGCCCTTATGGCCGCGGCCTGCGGTCTTGCCGTTGCCTGTACCGGCGCCGCGGCCCTTACGCTTCCCAGCGTGGGTGGAGCCGGCGGCGGGAGACAGTTCATGCAGATTCATAATCTGGAACCTCCTTAGTTCGTCTCTTCAACGCTGAGCAGATAGCCGATCTTGGCGATCTTGCCCCGCGTCTGTGCATTGTCGGGCTGCACGGTGGCGTCACCGATCTTCCGCAGTCCCAGGGAGTTGGCAGTGGCGATGTGCTTTTCCAATCTGCCGTTAAGGCTCTTAACGAGCTTGATGTTCAGATTTGCCATATCGCAGCCCCTCCTTAACCAACAATTTCTTCCACGCTCTTACCCCGGATGCGGGCCACGTCCGCGGGACCACGCAGGCTCTTCAGGCCGGCGAAGGTGGCGGCGACCACGTTCTGGGGGTTGTTGGAGCGCAGGCACTTAGCGCGGATGTCCCGGATGCCGGCCGCTTCCATGACGGCACGGACGGGGCCGCCGGCGATGATGCCGGTACCTTCGGCGGCGGGCTTGAGCATAACGCGGCCCGCGCCAAACTCGCCGATGACCTCGTGGGGAATAGTGGTGCCGGACACGGTGATGTTCACCATGTTCTTCTTGGCATCCTCCAGGCCCTTGCGGATGGCTTCGGGAACTTCGGCGGCCTTGCCCAGGCCGAAGCCCACCTTGCCTTTGCCATCGCCGACCACCATCAGGGCGGAGAACTTCATGACGCGGCCGCCCTTGACGGTCTTGCTGACCCGGTTGAGGTAGACGACCTTTTCAATATATTCGCTCTGGGGTTTTTCAAATCTAGGCATTTTGTCTCTCCTCCCTTAGAATTTCAGGCCGCCCTCACGGGCGCCCTCGGCCAGCTCCGCCACGCGGCCGTGATACAGGTAGCCGCCACGGTCGAATACGACCACTTCGATGCCTTTGGCCAGAGCCGCTTTCGCAACGGCTTTGCCCACTTCGCGGGCGGCGGCCTTGTTGCCGCCGTTGCCATCCAGCTTCAGGGAGGAAGCGGAGCACAGGGTCACGCCGTTGACATCGTCGATCACCTGGGCATAAATGTTCTTCTCACTGCGGAACACGTTCAGACGGGGGCACTGGGCGGTGCCGGAAATCTTGGCGCGCACGCGCTTATGCCGCTTGAGCCGCTGCGCATTGGTATTGGGTCTCTTAATCATTTTTCAGCTCGCCTCCTTACTTCTTCGCGCCGGTCTTACCGACCTTGCGGCGGATGACCTCGTCCACGTACTTGATGCCCTTGCCCTTATAGGGTTCGGGAGGACGCTTCTCGCGGACCTCGGCGGCGAACTGGCCCACCCGCTGCTTGTCGCAGCCGATGATGACCACCTTGTTAGGAGAGGGGACCTCAATGGTGATGCCGTCTACCTCAGAAACAGTAACGGGGTGGGAATAGCCCAGGTTCATCACCAGGTTCTTGCCCTCTTTGCTGGCGCGGTAGCCCACGCCGTTGATCTCCAGCTCTTTCTTATAGGTCTCATGGACACCCACGATCATATTGTGGAGCAAGGTCCGGGTGAGGCCGTGGAGGGAGCGGTGGGCCTTGTCATCGGAAGGACGCTTGACGTTGATCTCGGTACCCTCTTTTTCGATGACCATATCGGGATGGAGCTTCTGGGTCAGGGTACCCTTGGGACCCTTGACGGTAACTACGTTGCCCTCGGCCACGGTGACTTCCACACCGGCGGGGATGGTAATGGGCATTCTTCCAATTCTACTCATGTCAAATACCCTCCCTTACCACACGAACGCCAGGACTTCGCCGCCGACATGGGCCGCGCGAGCGGCCTTATCGGTCATGACGCCCTTGGACGTAGAGATGATGGCGACGCCGAGACCGCGCAGAACGCGGGGCAGCTCGTCCGCGCCGGCATAGACCCGCAGGCCGGGCTTGCTGACGCGGCGGAGGCCGGAAATGACCTTCTCCTTACCGGCGTTGTACTTCAGCGTGATGCGGATAACGCCCTGGGTGCCGTCGTCAATGAGCTGGAAGCTCTTGATATAGCCCTCGTCCAGAAGGATCTGCGCGATGCTCTTCTTCATGTTGGAAGCGGGGACGTCAACGGTCTCATGCTTGGCGCTGTTCGCGTTGCGGATGCGGGTGAGCATATCCGCAATGGGGTCTGTGATGTGCATGGAATGTTTTCCTCCTCATTTGAAGTTACAGCAAGTTGCTTGCTGTTTAGGCGGCGAGGTATCACTGCGAATTTGGTAATTCACAGTGACCTTTCGCCATCCTTTACACAATTAAAAATGTTCGCGGGGCAGCCGTATGGCCGCCGCACCGCAGGGCGGGCTTGGCGTCCGCCCGGAGCCTTACCAAGAGGCCTTTCTTACGCCGGGAATCTCGCCCTTGTAGGCCAGCTCGCGGAAGCAGATGCGGCACACGCCGTAGTTGCGCAGGTATGCGTGGGGACGGCCGCAGATCTTGCAGCGGTTATACTTACGGCTGGAAAACTTGGACTCCGCCTGCTGCTTTAAAATCATAGACTTTTTTGCCATTTTTTAACCCTCCCAATCAACGCTCGAAGGGAGCGCCTACCAGCTCCAGCAGAGCCTTGGCTTCCTCGTCGGTCTTAGCGGTGGTGCAGATGATGATATCCATACCGCGAATCTTGTCGATCTTGTCGTACTCGATCTCGGGGAAGATGAGCTGCTCCTTGATACCCAGCGCGTAGTTGCCCCGGCCGTCAAAGGAGTTGGGGTTGATGCCGTGGAAGTCGCGGACGCGGGGCAGGGCCACGTTGAACAGGCGGTCCAGGAACTCCCACATCTTATCGCTGCGGAGGGTCACCTTGGCGCCCACGGGCATACCTTCACGAACCTTAAAGTTAGCCACAGACTTCTTGGCGATGGTGATAATGGCCTTCTGGCCGGTGATGGCGGTGAGGTCGCGAACCACAGCCTCCAGCACCTTGGCGTTGTCGCGGGCCTCGCCGCAGCCAACGTTCACGACCACCTTATCAATCTTGGGGATCTGCATGACGCTCTTGTACTCGAACTTCTTCATCAGAGCAGGAGCGGCCTCTTCGGTATATTTTGTCTTAAGATTCGGCATTGTTTCTTCCTACTCCTTTCTTAGAGTGCGGCGCCGCAGTGCTTGCACACGCGGGTCTTCTTGCCATCCTCAATCTTGTGGGCCACGCGGGTACCCTTGCCGCACTTGGGGCAGACAACCTGCACCTTGCTGGCGTACAGGGCGGCTTCCCGGCGGACGATGCCGCCCTGCTCGCCCTGGCGGCGGGGCTTGGTGTGGCAGGTGACCATGTTCACGCCCTCTACCACCACCTTGGACTCGCTGGGAATGGTACCCTGCACCTTCCCCTTCTTGCCCTTGTCCTTACCGGACAGGACGACCACGGTGTCGCCCTTCTTCACATTCATAGCCATTTTTCTTCCGCTCCTCCTTACACGACCTCGGGAGCCAGGGACAGGATCTTCATATAATCCTTATCGCGCAGCTCGCGGGCAACAGGCCCAAAGATACGGGTACCTCTGGGGTTCCGGTCGTCCTTGATGAGGACGGCGGCGTTGTCATCGAAACGGACGTAGGTCCCGTCGGCGCGGCGCACTCCCTTGGCGCTGCGGACGATGACGGCCTTGACGACCTCGCCCTTCTTCACAGTGCCGCCGGGGGTGGACTTGCGCACGGAAGCGACGATCACATCGCCGATGCTGCCGTACTTGCGCTTGCTGCCGCCCAGGACACGGATGCACTTGATTTCCTTGGCGCCGGTATTATCGGCAACCTTCAAAAAGCTCTCCTGCTGAATCATACTAACGGCACCCCCTTACTTCGCCTTCTCAATGATCTCGACCACGCGCCATCTCTTGTCCTTGGACAGGGGGCGGGTCTCCATGACCTTGACCTTGTCGCCCACGCCGCAGGTGTTCTGCTCGTCATGGGCCTTGAGCTTATAGGTGCGGCCAACGATCTTCTTATACAGAGGATGGGCCACCCGGTCTTCAATCGCTACGACGACGGTCTTGTCCATCTTGTCGGACACGACCTTGCCTACCCTGGTCTTACGGGAGGAAATTCTCGCTTCACTCATTTCGATTTACCTCCTTCTCTTATTTGGCGGCAGCGGTCTGCTGCTCGCGAATAATGGTCTTGACTCGGGCAATGTCGCGCTTGACCTCGGCGATCTTGACGGGGTTGTCAAGCTGATTGGTCGCGTGCTGCATGCGCAGGAAGAAGAGGTCCTTCTTCAGGCTGGCCAGCTTCTCGCCCAGTTCAGCCCCGCTCATCTTACGGATTTCACTTGCCTTCATCTTATTCACCTACTTCCTGCGCTTCCACAGCGGCCTCCCGGGCAACGATCTTCGTCTTGATGGGCAGCTTGTGGCTGGCCAGACGGAGAGCCTCACGGGCGGTCTCCTCGGGGACGCCGGCGATCTCAAACATGACGCGGCCGGGCTTTACCACGGCCACCCAGTACTCGGGGGAGCCTTTACCGGAACCCATGCGGGTCTCGGCAGGCTTCTCGGTGATGGGCTTGTCGGGGAAAATCTTGATCCAGACCTGGCCGCCACGCTTGGTGTAGCGTGTCATGGCGATACGGGCCGCTTCAATCTGGTTGCTGGTGATCCACGCAGGCTCGGTGGCCACCAATCCGAAATCACCGTAGGTAACGGTGTTGCCTCGCATGGCCTTGCCGGTGAGGCGGCCGCGATGAACTCTGCGGTACTTAACTCTCTTAGGCAGAAGCATTACTGAGCGCCTCCTTCTTTCTTCTCGGGACGGGGGCCGCGGTTAAAGCCAGTGCCCTGTCCGTCACGGCGGGGAGGACGGCTGTCGCCGCTCCGGTTGAAGCCGCCGCGGTTGTTGTCGCGGTTGAAACCTCCACGGCGGTCGCCGTCCCGGCGGGGGCGGCGCTCACGGCGCTCCTCGTAGGGCTTGGAGGTGTCGATGGTGCGGGGGGTGGTGCGAAGGGCCTGGGAGAGGACCTCACCCTTGTAGATCCACACCTTCACGCCGATGCGGCCAAAGGTGGTGGCGGCCTCCGCGAAGCCGTACTCGATGTCGGCGCGGATGGTCTGGAGGGGAATAGTGCCCTCATGGTAATGCTCCACGCCGGCGATCTCGCGGCCGCCCAGACGTCCGGAGCAGCAGCACTTGATGCCCTTGGCGCCAGCGCGCATAGCGCGGCCCATGGCGTTCTTCATAGCCCGGCGGTGGGAGATGCGCTTCTCCAACTGCTGGGCAATATTCTCAGCAACGAGCTGGGCGTTCATATCAGGGCTGCGGACCTCGACGATGTTCAGCTTGGTGGGCTTGCCGGTGAGCTTTTCCACCTCAAGACGGGTGGCCTCGATGTCCTTGCCTTCCTTGCCGATGACCATGCCGGGGCGGGCGCAGTGCAGGAAAATGGTTACGCCGCCGTTGCTGCGTTCAATCTCAATCTTAGGCACCTGGGCGTTAAACAGCTTCTTCTTAAGGAAGTCGCGGATCTTCTTGTCCTCTACGAGCAGGTCGCCGACCTTCTCGCTGCTGGCATACCAGCGGGAATCCCAGTCCTTGATTACGCCCACGCGCATGCCGTGGGGATTCACTTTCTGTCCCATAAAACCGTCTCCCTCCTTAAGCCTTCTCCGCGACCGCCAGGGTCACGTGGGATGTTCTCTTGTTGATCCGGTAGGCGCGGCCTTGCGCCCGGGGCATCACTCGCTTGAGGATGGGGCCGGGCGTAGCAAACACCTGGGACACGTAGAGCTTTTCCACATCCATGTTGTTATTGTTTTCCGCGTTGGCCACCGCGCTCTTAAGGAGCTTGATCATCGGCTCAGAGGCAGCCTTGGGGGTCTGCATGAGGATCGCCATAGCGGTGTTCACATCCTTGCCGCGGATCAGATCGGCAACGATCTGCACCTTGCGGGGAGCGATGCGGAGGTATTTCAAATACGCTTTTGCTTCCATTATTTCTGCATCCTCCTATCTTACTTGCCCTTGGCGTGGCCGCGGAAGGTCCTGGTGGGGGCGAACTCGCCCAGCTTGTGGCCCACCATATCCTCCTGGATATAGACGGGCACATGCTTGCGGCCGTCATGGACGGCGATGGTGTGGCCAACGAAGGCGGGATAGATGGTGGAGCTGCGGCTCCAGGTCTTGAGCACCGTCTTCTTGCCGGAGTTGTTCATTTCCTCGACCCGCTTGAGAAGCTCGGGAGCAACAAAGGGGCCTTTTTTTACAGATCTGCTCATGTTTCCTTAGCCTCCTTACTTCACGTTCCGACGCTTGACAATGAACTTGTCGGTCGGATTCTTGGTCTTGCGGGTCTTGTAGCCCAAGGCCGGCTTGCCCCAGGGGGTCACAGGGCCAGGACGGCCCACAGGGCTCTTGCCCTCGCCGCCGCCGTGGGGGTGGTCGCAGGGGTTCATGACGGAACCGCGGACCGTGGGACGCCAGCCCATGTTGCGCTTGCGGCCGGCCTTGCCGATCTGGATGTTCTCGTGGTCGATATTGCCCACCTGGCCGATGGTGGCCATGCAGTTGAGCCGCACGATGCGCACTTCGCCGGAAGGCATACGGACCTGGGCATCGCTGCCCTCCTTGGCCATGAGCTGGGCGCTGGTGCCGGCGGAGCGGACCAGCTGGCCGCCCTTGCCGGGGTGCATCTCAATGTTGTGGATCACCGTACCCACAGGGATGTTGGCCAGGGGCAGGGCGTTGCCGGGCTTGATATCCGCGTTGGCGGAGGAGAGGACCTTGTCGCCGGCGGCCAGGCCCACAGGAGCCAGGATGTAGCGGCGCTCGCCATCCTCGTATTCCACCAGCGCAATGTTGGCGCTGCGGTTGGGATCGTACTCCAGGCGCAGGACGGTGGCGGTCATATCCGTCTTGTCCCGCTTGAAGTCGATAATGCGGTATTTCCGCTTGTTGCCGCCGCCCCGGTGGCGGACGGTAATGCGGCCATAGCTGTTGCGGCCGGCCTTCTTCTTGAGGACCTCGGTAAGGCTCGGCTCGGGCTTGGCCTTCTTATCCACGCCGTCGAAGCCGGACACGGTCATATGCCGGCGGGACGGGGTAGTCGGCTTAAATGTTTTAATAGACATGGTTCACTTCCTCCTTACACCATACCCTCGAAGAACTCGATGGTCTTGGAATCCTCGGTCAGTTGGACGATGGCCTTTTTCCAGTCCTTCCTGCGGCCGGGGCGGGCGGCGCCCATGCGCTTGGCCTTGCCGGGGACAATCATGGTGTTGACCTTGGCGACCTTCACGGAGAAAATCTCCTCCACGGCCTTTTTGATCTCGATCTTCCCGGCGGCGGGGGCTACCTCGAATACATATTTCTTATCAGCGGCGCCGGCCATGGAACGCTCGGTGATGACAGGGCGGATAATAACATCATAAGAGACCATTATGCGTACACCTCCTCGATAGTGGCGAGGGCGTTCTTGTCAACCACCAGGTACTTGGCGTTGACCAGGTCATAGACGCTGAGCATCCGGGCGGTGGTGGTAACCACGCCGGGGATGTTGCGGGCGCTCTTGACCACGGTCTCGTTGACCTCGGGGGTGATAACAACGGCCTTGCCGCCGCAGTTCACCGCGTCCAGGAAGCCCTTGAAAGCCTTGGTCTTGATCTGATCCATCCGGATGGAATCCACCACGATGATCTTGTTGTCCGCAGCCTTGGCGGACAGGACGCTCTTGAGCGCCAGGCGCTTGACCTTCTTATTGACCACGTAGCTGTAGCTGCGGGGCTTGGGGGCGAAGGCGATGCCGCCGTGGGTCCACTGGGGGGCACGGGTGCTGCCCTGACGGGCGCGGCCGGGTCCCTTCTGACGCCAGGGCTTCTTGCCGCCACCGGATACCTCGGCGCGGGTCAGGGCGCTCTGGGTGCCCTGACGGCAGTTGGCCAAGTGGTTTTTGACTACTTCATGCACAACGTGCATATTGGGTTCGATGCCAAAGATGGAAGCGTTCAGCTCCACCTCGCCGACTTCGCTGCCGGCCATATTCAAAACTTTTACCATTACTCAGCACACTCCCTTCCCTTAACGTCTCGCGGAGGCCTTCTGCGGATTGACGCGGGCAGAAGCCTTCTGCGGGTTGGCGCTGATGCCGGCGTCGCCCTTCTTGACGATGATGGTCTTGGCGGTGGAGCGGATAGTCACCAGGCCGCCCTTGGGGCCGGGAACCGCGCCGCGAACCACGATCATGTTCAGCTCGGGGTCAACCTTGACAACGTCCAGGTTCATGATGGTCACCTGCTCCACGCCCATATGGCCGGCGCCCTTGGTGCCCTTCATGATGCGGCTGGGGTCGGTGCCGGAGCCGAGGGAGCCTTGGTGCCGGGCCACAGGGCCGGTACCGTGGGTAGCCTTCAGGGTGCGGTTGCCATGGCGCTTGACAACGCCGGCGTAACCGTGGCCCTTGCTGATGCCGGTGATGTCCACATGGTCGCCCTCAGCGAAGGTGTCGGCCTTAACCACATCGCCTACGTTCATTTCAGCGGCCTTGTTCAGCTTGAATTCCTTCAGGTGCTTCTTGGGGGAGACGCCTGCCTTGTCCAGGTGACCCTTCTCAGGCTTGGTCAGCTTGCGCTCGGGGACATCCTCGTAGCCAAGCTGCACGGCCGTGTAGCCGTCTTTCTCGGCGGTCTTTTTCTGCACCACGACGCAGGGGCCGGCTTCGATGACGGTAACCGGGATCACCTTGCCGTCGGCATCGAAGATCTGGCTCATGCCGACCTTCTTGCCGATAATCGCTTTCTCCATTGTGATTCTCCTTTTATAATAAGGTTATTGGTCGGCGCAGTTGGATGGGCATTGGCTCCCATGGCTGCGGCGACTTGACCCCGTCCGCCTCACGCAAGCCGGCGGACTGATGGGTAACAAAGTTGGTGGGCGGCGGCTGGCCGCCGGGGCTGCTGTAGGGCTTTACAGCTTAATCTCGATCTCCACGCCAGCAGGCAGTTCCAGGCTCATCAGGGCTTCCACCGTCTTGGGGCTGGAATTGGAAATGTCGATCAGGCGCTTATGGGTGCGGCGCTCAAACTGCTCACGGCTGTCCTTATATTTATGGACGGCCCGGAGGATGGTGACAACCTCCTTCTTGGTGGGCAGGGGGATGGGGCCGGAGACATTGGCGCCGGTGCGCTTGGCGGTCTCCACGATCTTGTAGGCGGACTGATCGATGACCTGATGGTCGTACGCTTTCAGGCGAATGCGGATCGTTTCTTTTGCCATTGTTTAGTTCCTCCATGTGTTTGTACAAAGTAGTTATAGGTCGTTCCTTACTCTGTACGGCGGGAAAATCTTTTACCACTTATCCATGCGTATCATTCCAGCTCATAGAAAATACCGGCACAAAAAGGCCGGTACATGTCCATGGCGCAGCGATTTACGCTGTGGTGAAGGACTTTCTCAGCCGCCCGATTATCGGACATACTCCGCGGAAGTTACCGGCTCTCGCCGCAATCTCCCGCATCATCGCAGTACCCCGCAGGCTTCCACCCCATGGCAGTTCCCGCGCAAGCTTCCTTAGTATAACGTACTTATTTCCAATTGTCAAGCAGATTTTCTCTTTTTTTCATAAATTTTTTCAGATATTTTTGTGGCTTATGCCCCTCCGTCAGAAAAACCGCGCAAGGGGGTCACAGACCCCCTTGCGTCAGAATCCATATAGGTTTTTACACCCCGCCGTAACCCTTTTTGGGATGGTGGACGGTCAGTAGGGCATGAAAATGATGTCCATATCTACCTTACCCTCAATGCCCGGCACACTGCCACTGTCGGTATACTGCCATATCCGGTAGTCATAGTACATATCCGGCTGGTTCTTGCTGGTGTACTGGGCAAACCATTTGTCGTAGGCCGTCAGGCGGTCCAGCTGGTAGTGGGTGTAGCCTACCGGGAGGTTGTAGTAGATCATGGGCTTGTACCCCGCCAACGCCACCGTCTCACAGAAGGTGATGGCACAGTCGGTCAGAACCGTGTTGTCCAGCCCCTTCGTCCGCGCACCATCGGCGCTGACTGTCTCCCAGTCGTAGACCACAGGGTAGTCCAAAGGGATACCGCCCAAAGCATTGAGGACGAACTGTGCCTCCTCTGCCGCTTCCAAAGATGTGATCGCTTGGGAGAAGAAATACACGCCTACCTTAATCCCCGCACCCATAGCGCCCAGCAGGTTTTGCTGGAAATAGGGATCCATGTTCAAGGTGCCCTCCGCACCATAGCCACGGTAGCCCAGACGGATCATAGCGAACTCCACCCCCGCTTCCGCCACCTTCTGCCAGTTGATCTCCTTCTGGTGGGAGGATACATCAATACCGATGGCGGTCACATAGTTAGGGTCGTTATAGTACATCCAGCTTCCGCTGCGGACGAACAGATCCTTGTTGTACTGGCACACAGGCACAGTCTGCAAAACTGGATATTGCTTGCTGCCATAAGTGATATATCCCGATACCGCCGGATCATTGGCCGGCGCGTAATTCCGCACCCGGGACACAATGGCGCTCATTTCCGCCCGTGTGATGCCGCTGGCAGGATTATAAAACCGCTGGCTCCCATTGGTATCGCCGGTGATAATGCCCGCTTCATAGAGAGCCAGTGCGTAGCCGTCATCCACATCCACAAAGGGTGTTGCGCCGGACACAGGCTGAATGCCCATGGCGATGGCGGCAATCCTGGCAATGGACAGGCGGTCGATAGGCGCGTCCAGATTGCCCAGTTCTCCCGGCATGACGCATCCCAGCCCTTCCGCCAAGGACAGGTAGTTGCCTGCCCAATGGCCGCTGGGGGCATTGCCTGGGTCACTCTGGGTAGCGGCCACCAGAAGGAGCTTCAGGGCCTCCCCTGTCGTCAGTTGGTTGTTGGGCTGGAAGGTGCCGTCCAGATAGCCTCCGATGATCTTTTCACAGCTCAGCTCCCGGACATAGGTGTAAAACCAATCGCTGTTTTTCACATCTTTATAGGGGTTGACCCAGGAAGAATAGTCGGGCTTGTCCTTGGGGGGCGTTACCGGCGTACTGCCGCCGCCACTCCAGCGGGCGGTCAGCGCCAGGGATTCCTCCACCGGCTCCACACCCGTGACCTGAACCCCTCCGGCATTGTACCAGCCAATGAAGCTCTGGCCCGCCAGCTCCGGTACCGGCAGATAGCCGTATGTCCCGCCCAGGGGATAGAAAACTGTCCGGTTTTCCATTTTACCGCCGTTTGGCTCATAGTGTATGTAACCGTACCGCTCTGGGCCTTCATTTTGGTACTGGCCATAGAGGAACAGGTAGGCCTCCCGCAGGCGGCGGGTTACCAGATGCTCCAGCACCGTGGTTCCCGAATGGCACCAGGTGGCGATAGCGTTGACCACTTCCGTCTCCGAATACCGCTCAATGCCGTTGATCAGGTAGGCGCACAGGCGGTAATCGGGATTGATCCACTGGGTTCCCAAGGTGTAAGTCAGGCTGATCAGCGCGTCAAACTGGTACTGGGTGACGGATATCCCGTATTGGATCAGGAAGTCGTTGACCCACTGTTCATCCTGAACCAGGTGCATCCGGAGGAGCACCTCCGCCTCCTCCGGCGTAATTCCGTCAGGATAGGCCGCAGGGTCGCAGGCCAGGCCGTAGCCTATGTACCATTTCCCATCCGTGCCCACATAGGGCATTTGGCGGTAGCCCTCCAGCTCCTTAATCATCTCTACGCATTCATCGCTGGTGGTAAAGGTCTCCACCGCCAGGGCCGCGCCGGTAGCCGTTGCCAGCACCATAAGCAGGCACAATCCCAGGGCCAACGCCCTTTTCAGGGAAATCTTTCTATTCATAAGTCCCTCACTTTCTTGGAGTGGGTACAAAAAATTCGACAGTATTTTACCACATCCGCCCCGCAAAAAAAAGGCCTTCAGCGGGAAATTAACATTTTTGTAATACATCCTGCCTCATCAGATACGCGAAAGCCGCCGGGAGACGTGTCTCCCGGCGGCTTTCGCGTATGGCCCGCTTATTCCATGTCCACACTGATGTGGTCGGTTCCATGGGCCTCAAACTCGCCCATGTACTGCTCCATCCGGTCCATGACCTCATCATAGTTCTCCTCGGTGGCCTTCTCGGCATCCAGATCCCGCAGAGCCAGCTCCTCCGCCAGGATCTCGAAAAAAGCGATGTCCTCATAGGCCATGATGGCCTCGTGGATCCCGCCCCCCGCAAAGGCCCGGGAAGGGATGACCTCCCCGTCATACAATTCCACCAGAGAGGCCATGCCGTGATCCAGGCAGTAGGAGAAAATATGGCTCTCCACACTGTCGTAGTCCCGGATCCGGTCATCCCCGCGGGTGGAATTGAGCACCCAGTTGCCTATGTACACCAAATCCAGCAGACGGCGGAATTGTTTCTGTGTCAGATGCAGTTCCATAACAGACCTCCTTCCGGCGCGTTAAAAATCAGTAAGCACAGTATAGCAGAATACCACGGAAAATTCCACAGAAAATACAGGGCAAAAAGCCCAAACTTTTACTTGTTATCCCTGTTAATTCATAGTACAATAGTAAAGCTGCCCCAAATTCATGGAATAATCGCATTTTTTCTTAACCAAGGGGCATAAAAGGAGGTCCGCCCAATGAACCCTCGGCCTATCGGCGTGTTTGATTCCGGCATGGGAGGGCTGACCGCGGTCCGGCGGCTGCGGCGGCTGATGCCTTCTGAAAACATTATATACTTCGGGGATACCGCCCGTGTCCCCTATGGCAACCGGAGCCGCGAGACGCTGCTCCAATATGCCCGGCAGGACCTTCGGTTTTTAGAAAGCTTCGACCTGAAGGCGGTGCTGGTAGCCTGCGGCACCATCAGCGCCAACTGCCTGGAGGATCTTCGTCCGGACAGTGGCATACCGGTCATCGGCGTGGTAGAACCGGCCGTAAAACGGGCAGCCGCAGAGACAAAAACCGGGAAAATCGGCATGGTGGCCACCCGGGCCTCTGTATCCAGCGGGGCCTATGAGCGGGCCTTGGCAAGAACCGCGCCGGGGCTGGAGATGCGCTCCCTGGCCTGTCCGCTGTTTGTGCCCCTGGTGGAGGAGGGCCGGTTCCGTCCCGGAGACGTGGTAATCGAAACCATAGCCAGGGAGTACTTGGCCCCTCTGCGGGAACCGGCGGTGGACACACTAATTTTGGGCTGCACCCATTACCCGCTGCTGCGGGACGTGATCGGCGGCGTCATGGGGCCGTCAGTT
Source organism: uncultured Oscillospiraceae bacterium (assembly GCA_910587645.1). Classification (GTDB taxonomy): domain Bacteria; phylum Bacillota; class Clostridia; order Oscillospirales; family Oscillospiraceae; genus Pelethomonas. Next base: position 54,704 of record CAJUNA010000020.1, on the reverse strand, counting down.
CGTCTCATCGATGTGGGCGGCGAGGCGGCGGCGGCCTGCCGGAACCTGCTGGCGGAGGGAGACGCCCTGGCAAACCGGGAAACGGGATCCATCCGCTGCTATACCAGCGACCACGCCGCTAATTTTGAGCGGCTGGCATCCCTGTTCCTGGGAGAGGACCTTAGGGGAAAGGTGGAGCATGTGGATATTGCCCAATATTGAGATATGATGAAAAAACCGATTATTTTATTTGTCCGCGGGGAACAGTTGTATGCGGGCATGGAACCAGAGATCACAGAGCTGATGACCGAGGGCTTTATGACTGTGGACAGCGGGGCCATGGAGCTGTCCTATGAGGAAACAGAGCTGACCGGCATGAAGGGCACCACCACCCGCTTTCTTATTGAGGAGGACATGGTCGTGCTGGAGCGCACCGGGATGATCCAGTCCCGGATGGAGTTCCGCAGCGGTGAGCGCAGCAGCTCCCTCTATGAAACGCCCTGGGGAACCATGGTAGTGGATATCACCACCACCAAGTTGTCCCAACGGCTCACGGAGCGTGGTGGTTTGATGGAGATTTGCTTCACCATTGCCGTCAATCATCAGATCACAGGAGAAAACCGCTTTAAAATACGGGTACGGGAAGCAGCACGGTAGCAATATAAGCCTCCACACCATAGATCTGGGCAAGCAGATCCATTTTACGGAAATATCCCTTCCCACCTGTTATATAGTGTAAAAGCATATTGAGCTATACGGATAACTACAAACCTGCCAGCGCAGCAAACTCAAAACACTTTTCGGAAAAGGAAGATCAACAAATGACGAACATGATTCAAAACGCCAAAGACCAAGTGCTGGCCCTGACCAGCAAGGCTTACGAAGCCGCCGCCAAAGCCGGGAAGCTTCCCGGGGACGTAGCTGTCCGGGCCGGAGTAGAGATTCCGAAGGATACCGCTAACGGGGATTATACCACCACGTTCGCCTTGGCCGCCGCCAAAGCCATGCACAAAAGCCCTCGTGAGATCGCGTCCGTGCTGCTGGAAAACATGGATTTGGAGGGCAGCTACTTCGCTTCCGCCGAAATCGCCGGGGCGGGATTTCTGAACTTCCGGCTCAACCCCTCCTGGTATCAGGGCGTGATGGACGCTGTGGATGGCGAGGGCGGGGCCTACGGCCGTTCCGATGTTCTCAAGGGGCAGAAAATTATGGTGGAGTTCGTCTCCGCCAACCCCACCGGGCCGATGCACATGGGCAACGCCCGGGGCGGCGTGTTGGGCGACACCCTGGCTTCCGTGCTGGAAGCCAGCGGCGCGGAGGTCTGGCGGGAATTCTACGTCAACGATGCCGGAAACCAAATCGAAAAATTCGCCAATTCCCTGGAAGCACGCTATTTGCAGATTATCCTAGGAGAGGAAGCGGTGCCCTTTCCGGAGGACGGCTACCACGGCGATGACATCCGGGAATTGGCTCAGGCTTTTTACGGCCAGCATGGGGACGCATATCAGAACGCGTCCAAGGAGGACCGCCACGCGGCCTTGGCTGCCTTCGGGCTGGAACGCAATATTCCCAAGATGCAGAGTGACTTGAAGCGGTACAAAATCGAGTACGACCAGTGGTTTTTTGAGTCCGGGCTGCACGACTCCGGCTATGTGGCGGAGACCGTCCAGCTTTTGGCGGATCGGGGGTACACCTATGAGCAGGAGGGCGCGCTGTGGCTGGCCACCAGCCGGATCCTGGAAGAAAACTACCGCAAGGCCGGCAAGAGCGATAAAGAGATCGCCAAGCTGGACCTGAAAGACGATGTACTGCGCCGCGCCAACGGGTTTTACACCTACTTTGCCGCCGACATCGCCTATCACCGCAATAAGTTTGAGAAGCGGGGCTTTGACCGGGTCATCAACATTTGGGGCGCGGATCACCACGGCCATGTAGCCCGGCTGAAAGGCGCTATGGACGCGCTGGGCCTGGACGGCACGGGACGGCTGGACATCGTTTTGATGCAGCTTGTGAAGCTGCTGCGGGATGGCGAGGTCGTGCGCATGTCCAAGCGCACTGGCAAGGCCATTTCCCTGACCGACCTGCTGGACGAGGTGCCCGTGGACGCGGCCCGCTGGTTCTTTAACGCCAAGCCGGACACCCAGATGGATTTTGACCTGGGGCTTGCGGTCCGGGAGGACAGCGAGAATCCCATTTACTACGTGGAGTATGCCCATGCCCGGATTTGCAGCCTGATCCGGAACCTGGCGGCGGAGGGCTACAGGCTTCCGGCTATGGCGCAGGTAGACGCTTCCCTTCTCGCTTCGGAAACAGAGACCGCCCTCATCAAGCAGTTGTCCCTCTACTGCGAGGAGCTGCGTCTCGCCGCCCGGGACTATGATCCCAGCCATATCAACCGGTACCTGATCGAACTGGCGGGATGCTTCCACCGGTTCTACACCGCCTGCCGCATCAAAGGCGAGGAAGACGCCGTCCTCAATGCCCGGCTAAAGCTGGCGGACGAGACCCGTACCGTGTTGAAAAACGGCCTGGCCCTCCTGGGCGTGGACGCGCCGGAGAAGATGTAATGCACGCCATAAAGATGCGCCGCAGACGCTTTTGTCTGCGGCGCATTATTATGGACAGGAAAATTACTCGCCCTTACCGGCGTCAGGATCGGTATCGTCACCCTTATCCTCGCCCTCGGCGGGAGTGGTGTCGTCCTTCTTCTCCTCGTCACCCTCGGCGGGGGTGGTCTCATCCTTCTTGTCTTCCTCGCCCTCGGCAGGAGTGGTCTCGTCCTTCTTCTCCTCCTCGCCCTCGGCGGGATCGGCCTCAGCAGGCTTGTCCGCATCGCCAGTAGCGGGGACGGAAGCCAGGATCTTGCACAGAGCAGCACGGGTCAGCGCACCGTCAGGGTCAAAGGTACCATCGGGATTGCCATTAATGACGCCCATCTCGACCAGAGCCGCCACGTAGCTGTCCTTCGTGTCGGAGAATTTGGACTCAGACTTAGATTCCTCAATCTTCAGCGTCTTGGCCAAAAGCTGGCACATCTCCAAACGGGTAATCTGGGCGTTGTGGTCGATCTCCTCAGTCCAGATGCCCTCTGCTTTCACATAAGCAGCATAGCCGCTGGCCCAGTTGCCGCCCGCCACGGGAGCCTTCTCCTCCTTGGTGGCAAACACAACCACCATCTTCAGGGCCTGGCCCCAGGTCACGTTGTCGTTGGGCTTAAAGGTGCCATCGGGATTGCCGTTGACGATGCCGGCCTCGACCATCTTCTTGATGAACTCATAGTGCCACTGGCCTTCCTTGACATCAGTGAAAGTCACAGCAGCGGGCTCGTCCTTCTTATCCTCACCCTCAGCGGGAGTTGTTTCATCCTTCTTGTCCTCCTCGCCTTCAGCGGGAGTGGTTTCGTCCTTCTTGTCCTCCTCGCCCTCGGCAGGAGTGGTCTCGTCCTTCTTGTCCTCCTCGCCCTCAGCGGGAGTGGTCTCATCCTTCTTGTCTTCGCCCTCGGCGGGAGTGGTGTCCTCGGTCTTTTCATCCTCAGGCTTCGCATCACCTTCCGCAGCAAACGCGGTAGCAGTCAGGCCAAAGACCATGACCATCGCCAGCAGCATTGCCAGCAGCTTGTTCCATTTTCTCATGGTTGGGGTTCCTCCTAAATTTCATTTTTTGGCGGCTCAGCCGGAACATACGGCCGGCAGACATTTTGTCCCCGCCGCCTTTGTACGAACCAGATTATACTCCAAGTTTCCCGGTTTGGCTAGACCTGATTTCGGATTTTTTATAAAATTTTGAAAAAATTTAGTGATATCAGGCAAGTACACTGGATATGAGAGGAAGATTGTGGTATACTTTTCCAAATAAAAATGAGGAGGGCATGTTATGGGCGTTTTACTGCGGGGCGGAACGGTGGTCTCCGCCCAGGGGATGGCGGAACTGGATGTATTGCTGGAGGGGGAAAAAGTCGCTGCTGTTGGGAAAGGCCTCCCCGCCGGGAACGCGCAGACGGTGGACTGCACCGGGATGTTGCTGTTTCCCGGCTTCATCGATGGCCATACCCATTTCGATCTGGAAGTCTGCGGCACCATCACCGCCGATGATTTCTCCTCTGGAAGCCGCGCTGCCCTCCGGGGTGGAACCACTATGGTAATAGACTTTGCCGCGCCGGACAAAGGGGAAACCCTGGCCCATGGGCTGGCCCGCTGGCGGGAAAAGGCCGGGAGCGGAACCGCCTGTGACTACGGCTTCCATATGACCATTGACGGCTGGAACGGCGGTATCTCCCATGAGGTTGGGGAAATGATGGCGCTGGGCGTCACTTCCTTTAAAATGTACATGACCTACCCCGCCATGATGATCCCCGAGGACGATATGTACCGCGCCCTCCTGCGCCTGCGGGAGGTGGGGGGCATTGCCGGCGTCCATTGTGAGAACGATGGCGTGATCCGGGCACTGGTGGAGGAAGCGAAGAAAGCAGGGCAGCTGGCGCCGTCCTCCCATCCTCGAACCCGGCCCGCCCCCCTAGAAGCGGAAGCGGTGGGCCATCTGCTGCGGCTGGCGCAGGTGGCGGATGTGCCGGTGATAATCGTGCATCTCTCCTCCCGGGAATCTATGGAGGAGGTTCGCGCCGCCAGGCGGCGGGGGCAAACGGTGTATGTGGAAACCTGCCCACAGTACCTCCTGCTGGAGGACAGTGTCTACAACCATCCGGACTATATAGAAGCGGCCAAGTTCGTCTGCGCACCGCCCATCCGGAAGCAAGAGGACCAAAATGCGCTGTGGGAAGCCCTGCAAAATGGGGAAATTGACACCGTTGCCACAGACCACTGCTCCTTCACCACCGCCCAGAAACGGGCGGGGCGGTATGATTTCACCAGAATCCCCGGCGGCCTGCCCAGCGTGGAACATCGGGGCGTGCTGCTGTACACCCACGGCGTGGCGGCGGGACGGATCTCCCCCCCCGCGCTGTGCCGGGTGCTCAGCGAGAACCCCGCGAAGCTCTACGGCTGCTGGCCCAGGAAGGGTGTGATTGCCCCCGGCTCGGACGGGGACATCGTAGTGTACGACCCTGCCGCAGACGGTGTGATCTCCGCTTCCAGCCAGGCCCAGCGGGCAGACTACACGCCCTACGAAGGCTGGAAAACCGTGGGATCCATTGCCCAGGTCTATCTGCGGGGACAGCTCGCCGTGGACCATGGGGAGATCCTAGAAACCCAGGGGCAATTCATCCCCCGCGGAAAAAACCAATTGTGAGCTAAACTGACGGCCCCCGGCGCGGCATGATGCCGCGCCGGGGGCCGCCCTATGTGTTCAGATTACCGGAAACCAGGGCGTTACAGATCCAGCACACCCATAATCGCGATGCCAGCCACAATAAGGAATATCATCCCGTAGTGCTTCCAGGACAGCTTTTCCTTGAGGAAAATACGGCTCCATAGCACAGACGCCGCGCAGTAGGAGGAGATGATAGGCGCGGACATGGCCAAATGCTCCGTATCCGCGATGGCGTAGATGTAGGCAAACTGGCCCGCCGTCTCAAAAACCGCCCCGGCGTATTTGGGGGCTTCCATTTTAGGAATGAGACGGTCCTTCTTGACAACCACCGCATAGAGGAAGCAGACCACCGCCGCGCAAAGGAAAGTCAGCTCATAAGCCACGTTGGCGCTGTCCTCGTTGAGGGTCTCCAGCACCCGGTTGTCCGCAAAGGTGCCCGCCGCGTCCAGGACGCAGTAGGCCACCGGCAGGGCCAGGGCCAGCCAGCCCTTGGCGTATTTGTAATTGCCTTCCTGCTGGCGGGCGGCGCGCAGCTCCGCGTCCTCTGTGGAATCCACCACGCCCAGGCCGATAGCCCCGGCACATACCAGGGCGACCGCAAACAGCGCCAGCGGGGAGTAGTCCTCCGCACCTACGAAAATCAGCGTCATGACCGCCACCAGCGCGCCGGAGGAATTGCAGATGGGAGATGACACGCTCAGCTCGATGTACCGCAGGCCCAGGTAGCCCAAGGCCATGGACAGGATATACAGCAGCGATACCGGCAGGTAAGTCAGAAGGATGCTCAGATTGATCTCCACACCACCCACAAAAATTTCAAAGCAGGCGTGAAGGCCCATGACCACGCCAACGGCAATGACCATCTTCAGATGGCTGTATTTGTCGGAAGCGTCACGGCATCCGATTTTGGAAAACAGGTCCGATCCGCTCCAGCACAGCAGAGCGATAATCGCAAGCCAAAACCACATAAATTTTTCTCTCCTTACACATTTCGTTTTTGGTTCTCAAAAGGAAATGCGCAAGGAGGCGGCCTGCGCCTATAATAGCGGTTAGCCGTTCCGCGTCTCACAGTGCGGCTAACCCCCTATCTATCATCCTTTGCAGGGATAGCAGAATCCCCAGCTTGGCATGCTGCCAGGTGAGGCCGCCCTGGAAATACACCGCGTAAGGCGGACGGACAGGGCCATCGGCGCTCAGCTCGATGCTGCTGCCCTGAACGAAGGCCCCGGCGGCCATAATGACCTTACTGTCATACCCGGGCATATCACCAGGCACCGGAGCGGCAAAGCTGTCTACTGGGGCCGCGCCCTGGATGCCGGAACAGAATGCGCACATAGCCGCCTCACTGCCCAGCTCCACTGCCTGGATGATGTCGTTACGCGGCTCCGAAGCGTTGGGGATGCAGCGGAAGCCCAGGCCCTCATAAAGGCAGGCGGCAAAAATAGCGCCCTTCAAGGCCCCCGCCACCACCGTGGGCGCCAGGAAAAAGCCCTGGTAAAAGGCCGGCAGAATGCCCAGGTTTGCCCCCACCTCCTGACCCAGCCCCGGGGCTGAGAGACGGTAAGCGCAGCGGTCCACACACGCCTGGGTCCCGCAGATATACCCACCGATGGGCGCCAGGCCGCCGCCAGGGTTTTTGATAAGGCTCCCCACCACCATGTCAGCTCCCACATCGGAGGGCTCCACGGTGTCCACAAACTCACCGTAACAGTTATCCACCATGCACACCACATCCGGCTTCACGCTTTTGCAGAAAGCGATCAACTCCCCAATCTGCGCCACGGAAAAGGAGGGGCGGGTTGCATAGCCCTTGCTGCGCTGAATGGTAATCAGCTTTGTTTTTTCATTGATGGCGGCCCGGATGGCGCCGTAGTCAAAAGAGCCGTCCGCCTTCAAGTCCGCCTGCCGGTAAGCCACGCCGTACTCCGCCAGGGAGCAGGGGGAGGGCCGGATGCCGATGACCTCCTGCAAGGTGTCATAGGGCAGGCCCACCGGGGAGAGCAGCTCGTCTCCCGGCAGGAGGTTGGCGGAAAGGGCAATGGCCAGGGCATGGGTGCCGCAGGTGATCTGGGGCCGCACTAGGGCGGCTTCCGTGTGGAACACAGCGGCGTAGACCTTTTCCAGCCGCTCCCGGCCATCGTCATCGTAGCCGTAGCCGGTGGTGGCGGCAAAGTGGTTGGCGCCGATCCGGTTACGCTGCATCGCCAGGAGAACCTTGGCCTGATTAGCTTCGGCGATCCGGTCAATCTCCCGGAAGCGGGGGGCAAGGGCTTCAACAGCCGCCTCGCCCCGGGCGCAGACCTCCCCGCTGATGCCAAACTGCCGGTATATTTGTAACAGCTCCATTAAATTTCTCCCGTATACTTAAAATGTCGGTGAAAGTGTACCATGGAAACGGGGAAAATGCAAGGATAAATATGGAGCGGCACGGGGACAGGCGGACAAAAGCCGCAAATCCCTTGCATTCCGCCCGGGAATGGGCTACTATAAAGCCATCAGAAAAAAGGACGGGTGATTTTACAATGTATACGATCGGCATTGACCTGGGCACCTCAGCGGTAAAGCTCCTGCTGATGGGGGAGGGTGGTGAGATCCTGAACATAGCCAGCAGGGAATACCCCATCCAGTTCCCCCGCCCCGGCTGGAGCCAGCAGGATCCGGAGGACTGGTGGAACGCGGTTCTGGAGGGCATTCCCGCGCTTCTGGAGGGCTACGATGCTTCCCAGGTGCGGGGCATCGGCGCGGGCGGGCAGATGCACGGCCTGGTGGCCCTGGACAAGGATGGCGCGGTACTCCGCCCCGCCATTCTCTGGAACGATGGGCGGACGCAGAAGCAAGTAGAATACCTCAACAGCACCATAGGGCGGGAAACGCTGAGCCGCCGCACCGCTAATATCGCCTTTGCGGGATTTACCGCGCCGAAGCTGCTGTGGATGCGGGAAAACGAGCCGGAGCTGTTCGCCCGGATCCACAGGATCATGCTGCCCAAGGACTATATCAACTTCCGGCTTACCGGCGTCCACGCCACAGACTACTCCGATGCTTCCGGGACACTGCTGCTGGATGTGGCACACAAGCGATGGAGCCGGGAGATGCTGGATACCTGCGGCATGGACGAGACACAGCTCCCCAGGCTCCATGAGAGCTGGGAGACGGTGGGATCCCTCCTGCCGGGCATTGCCGCCAAGCTGGGGCTGCGGACAGACACCACCGTCTGTGCGGGAGCCGGGGACAATGCTGCCGCAGCGGTAGGCTGCGGGGTAGTGGGCGGCGGACGCTGCAACATCTCCCTGGGTACCTCCGGTACAGTGTTTATCACCAGCGATACTTTCGGCGCAGACCGGCACAACGCCCTCCACGCCTTCGCCCACGCGGACGGCGGCTTCCATCTGATGGGGTGCATCCTTTCGGCGGCGTCCTGTAACAAATGGTGGCAGGAGGGGATCCTGGGAACCTGCGACTACCTGGGCGAGGAGAAAAATATCGACCCCCGGCGGCTGGGGCGGAACAGCGTGTACTACCTGCCCTACCTGATGGGGGAGCGCAGCCCCCACAACGACCCCTCCGCCCGGGGCGCGTTCACCGGCCTGCGGATGGACACCAGCCGGGGGGATATGACCCAGGCGGTGCTGGAGGGTGTGGCCTTCGCCATCCGGGACTGTGTGGAAATCGCCCGCGCCCAAGGGGTGGAGATCCGCTCCAGCCGCATCTGCGGCGGCGGCGCGAAAAGCCCTCTGTGGCGGACAATCCTGGCCAATGTGCTGGGCATCCCCTTGGAACTGCCCCAGACGGAGCAAGGCCCCGGCTACGGCGGTGCAATGCTGGCCGCAGTCGCCTGCGGCGCATACCCCAGCGTAAAGGACTGCGCCGGAAAGCTGGCGAAGGTCCGGGATGTCACGGAACCGGAGCCTTCCCTGACAGCGGCGTATGAGGGCCGCTACCGGCTGTGGCGAAAAGTGTATCCGGCGCTGCGGACAGTGTTCCAGGATCTGTCGGAGATGTGACCAGCCTTGACAAAATTCCCTATTCCCCTTGCTTTTTCGGCAATTTCCATTTATACTAACCCCATCACAGTTGCCGAGGAGGGGGAATATGGAACGAGTCAGCAAAGAAAACTATTATCTGGATATTGCGGAAACGGTCATTGGCCGGGCCACCTGCCTGCGCCGCTGCTATGGCGCGATCATCGTCAAAAATGACGAGATCATCTCCACCGGCTACAACGGCGCCCCCCGTGGGCGCAAAAACTGCGTAGATCTGGGCCGCTGCACCCGGGAAGCCATGAACATTCCCCAGGGCCAGCGGTACGAGCTGTGCCGCTCCGTCCACGCCGAAGCCAACGCCATCATCTCCGCCGCCCGCAGGGATATGGCAGGCGGAACTTTATATTTGGCGGGGAAAAACACTGCCACCGGCGAGCTGCTCCATGATACGTCCTCCTGCTCCATGTGCAGGAGAATGATTATCAACGCCGGGTTGGAAAAAGTCATCGCCCGCACCGGCCCAGGCACATACACTGTCACCAACGTACAGGACTGGGTCTGGAACGATGATACCCTGCCCGGATAGTTGGAAGAGCAAGCGTAATAAGGCCGCCGGACTTTAAAAGTCCGGCGGCCTTATTACGCCATTATCGCCCGGGCGAAAGCCGCCCCCCGCTCCGCCACACCAGGGAGCTTGACCAGGCTGCCCTTCTCATTGGCGGTCTCCAGCATACAGAAATTCGGCGGCAGGTAAAAGCTCTTGTTCATATTCAGGCTGGAAATCAACTGCCGCGCTAGCAGGTCGCCGCCGGAGTAGCCGGAGACGATCAGCCCATACAGCCTTTTATCATAAAACCGGCTCTGCCGGAACAGGGCTGTCAGACGGTTTACAAAAGCCGTCAGATTAGCTGACAGGGCATCGTTGTAATTGGCACACAGCATCACCAGCGCATCGCAGGACCGCACAGCGGGAAACACCTCGTCTACCATCGGCCCACCGTAGAAGCATCCGCCCTGTTCCCCAAAGTGGAGACAGGTGGTGTAAGCGCAGCCGTTGCAGTCCGCCACTGTACCATTGCGCAGGCATAGCTCCTGAACCTCCACCTCCTCCGGCAGGTTCCGCCGCACCATCTCCCACAGGGCCAGGGTGTTGCTGGTAGACCGGGAGGAGGCATGGAGGGCGGCCAGCTTCCGTACCGGCGGCGGCGGCGGCCGGTACAGCAAGCGGCTGAGCAACTCCTCCACCGCCATCCGGAATGCCGATGCTTCATCAGTGCCGTGGATCTCCGCCTGAACCCGGAAGTTGCGCAGGGATCCGGTGGCCTCCACTAGTGGCCGTCCTATAAAGGCGCACCCCGCCAGATTGGCCGCCAGCACTAAGTCCCGGGCCACATCCTTGGTGTAAAACTCCCCCTGGCCGGTGACCACCACCCCGGCAACGCAGCCCTCCAGCAGTCCGCCGCCCCGGCGCAGGATGGACAGCATCCGGTAATATTCCAGCCCGCAGCCGCTCTCGTCCAGAGCCACGGCAAACAACAGTTTCTCCCCGGACATATGACCCAGGCCCTCAGCCTTCTCCAGCCATCCGCAGCCCTCCGGCAGCAGCGGGGCCAAAAATGCCCCCAGTTTCCCGCTGTAAGGCGGGTTTTCCGGCAAAATAACCTTCATTAGCTCAGATGAACCAACTGCTCCACAGCTACAGAGCTGACCATGGCCCCCGCTTCGGTCCGCAGGCCGTGGCTTTTCGTCACGGCGTCCATGATGCTGTTTCGCAGCTCCGCGGGGACGACAATAAAGATCAGCTCCTTTTCCTCCTGCAAGGTAGTGATGCCGTAGGATTCCGCAAAGCTCTCGTCCCCCGCCCAGCGGCCGCGGATGATGGTGCCGCCTCTGGCGCCGGCTTTCCGGGCGGTGTCCATGACCGCATCGGTGTACCCCTGGTTGACGGTAACTAAAATCATGCTGGTTTTCTGCTGGTTGTCCATAGTTCCGCTCCCTTCGCTGTCCAGTTTAGTTTTTAGGCCGATATAGGCGGCCATCAAATTGCTTACCGCCGTCAGCGGCATGGCAAAAGCGATGCCCCGGCCCGGGGCCGCCCCCCGCAGCTCGTCATCCAGCCTCTCCAGCAGGACCCGGGCAGCGGTGCGGGTAGTCACACTCAGAAGGATGTCCTTTTCCGACCCGCCCAGGCCAAGTATGTCCAGGATCTCCGATGTAGCGGTTCCCTGCCCCTCGAAGCGGATATGGGTAAAGACCTGGTTTTTCTTGTAGAGCTTCACCAGCTTACCGCCGCTGCCCCGCTCTACGATAGACATGATCAAAGCCATTTGTTCCGGTTTTTTCATAGGCATATCTCCTAATTCCCGCCCTTCTTGCAAATTAGCTGCTCCCAGTCCCTTCCGTTTTTATATCCGTCTCAGTCGTAATATACCACACAATCCCGCACCCGCGCCAGCTCCGCTTTCAGCGCGTCATCAGCCAGCCGCTTGCGCACCCGGCCCGCCAACCCCAGAAGTTGGATCGCCACCAGCGGCGTCATAGCTACCAGGGTCACCAAACCGAATGCATCGGTCATCAGATTGCCCCCTACGGCTTCGCAGGCGCCCATGGCAAAGGGCAGCAAAAACGTAGCCGTCATCGGCCCCGATGCCACGCCGCCGGCATCGAAGGCCACGCCGGTAAAGAGCTGCGGCACAAAAAAGGTCAGCGCCAGGGAAATGGCGTACCCCGGAATCAAGAACCAGAGAATTGATATCCCTGTCAGCACCCGGAGCATGGCGATGCCCACAGATACCGCCACGCCGATGCTCATGCCCCGGCGCATGGCGGTCTGGGAAATAGAACCCATGGAAACCTCCTCCACCTGCTTGACCAGCACATGGACGGCAGGCTCGGCAGCCACGATAAAGTAACCCATAGCCATGCCTGCGGGGATCAGCAGGAACCGGGTCTCACTTCCCGCGATCGTGGCTCCGATAAGCTGCCCCGCCCCCATAAAGCCCACGTTTACCCCTGTGAGGAACATCACCAGCCCCACATATGTATACACCAGCCCGCTGGTAATGCGCAGGAGCTGGGTTCGTTTGAACCGCCGGGTAATCAATTGAAACAGCAGGAACATAGCGCATATGGGAACCATGGCCGTTGCCACCTCACTGGCATAGTGGGGAAGGGCGGCGGCAAATTCCCGGGCAGCGTCCCGGGTAGTGGCGATTTCCGCCAGGGAAACAGGGGTGTAGCTGGCACTGTCCGGCGAGTAGCATATCCCCAGAATCAGCACCGAGAGAATCGGCCCAATGCTGCACAGCGCCACCAGGCCAAAGCTGTCGCTGGTAGCGTTTTTATCGTTGCGCACCGAAGCAAGGCCCACGCCCAAGGCCATAATAAACGGCACGGTGATCGGCCCCGTGGTCACGCCCCCGGAGTCAAACGATACAGGGATAAAATCGTTAGGCGTGAACACCACTGCCAGCACAAACGCCACGAGATAGCAGCCCACCAGCAGCAGGGACAGGGGGATCTTCCGCATCACGCGCAGCAGCGCCACTGACAGGAACAGCCCAACCCCCGCCGCCACCGTAAAGATCAGCACCCAGTTGGGAATCGCAGGCACTTGCTGGGCCAGCACCGTCAGATCCGGCTCCGCAATCGTAATGAGCATCCCCAATACAAAGGCAACAGCCAGCGGGACTGCCCGGCGCTTTGAGCGGCTCATGGCCACGCCTATGGCGCTGCCCATGGGGGTCATGGACATGTCCACACCCATGGTGAACATCCCCACGCCCACAATCAGCAATCCCGCGCCGAACAGGAACAGCACCAGCGTCCCAACAGTCAAAGGGACGACAGAGATGCTGAGCAGCAGCACGATGGCGGTAATGGGCAGCACAGAGGACAGGGACTCCTGGATTTTTTCCATCAGCAAGGGATTGATACGCACAGGCGTCTCCTTTCCCGCCCCAAAGGGCGCGGCGAATTTTTTTATTTTACTTTATCTTATTATAAATAGGTGTCCTTGTCAAGGCAGTTGGCTGGATGCTACTCCGTCAGCACCCGGTCCACGTTCTCGCTCACCTTGTCCAGAAGGCGGAACAGCTCCCGCCGCTCCTCCCCCGAAAACCCCTGGAGGAGCATCCCCGCGTACTGCTGCTGGACGGCCCGGCCCTCCTCCACCACCGGCGCGGCGGCGGCAGTGAGGCAGAGATGGATCGTCTTCCGGTTTCCTTCCCGCTTCCGCCGGTCCAGCATGCCCCGCGCCGCCAGGGCGTCCACACCCACAGAGACATGGGATTTTGCCAGATGTCTCTTTTCAACAATATCCCGGGCGGTGTCATAGGCCGGGTTGTTGGCCAGAAAAAGCAAAATGTCCACCTCAAGCTGGGTCAAGCCATGACGTTCCAGCATAGGGGTGAACAGGCCGCAATACAGCTTGCGCAGGCCTTGGGAACGGGTAAAAAAAGCGGGCAGCATAGGCGAAACCTCCCTGTTTTTCTCCCGTACAGCATACCCCACCCTGCCGCCGCTGTCAAGAAGGCATCTGCCCGCCCCAGGCGGCAGTATATCCCCTCCGCGCCTGCTTTTGACCTTTTTCCCCGCCGTCCTAAAAATTTTTCGAAAAGGTTGCCGTATTTACGGCAACCTTTCCCCATATGCGGCCTTAGGTTGTACAACACAAGAAAGGAGGCAACCCATATGCGAACCATAGTAAAAGGCCCTGGGACGCTGTACCTGGGCAAGCAGGGGGAGAACCTGGCCCGGGAGCTGGCCTTCCCCGAGACCGCCGCCTGGGCGGCGGAGCTGGGGGCAGGCACGGTCCAGCTTCTATGCCGCCCCCCTGACGGCGGACGGGCCTACCCCGCGGCCCTGGAGCTGGAGGAGGACGGAACCGCCGTATGGCCCATTTCCGCCGCCGATGTGGCCCAGCCGGGCTGCGGCTGCTGTGAACTGCGCTGGTGCGCGGGAGACCGGGTGGTGAAATCCCGCACCTACGCTACCTACGTGGCCGAAGGTCTCACCCCCGGTGGAGGGGATCCTTGGGCGGATTACCTGGAAAAGGTCCTGGCCGCCGGGGCATCGGCCCTGGAAGCCGCCGCCCGGGCGGAGAACGCCGCCGTCCATTCCCCTATTATCCGGGACGGCTCTTGGTGGGTCTGGGATCCGGCGCTAGGGGATTACACGGACACCGGTTCCGGCGTATCCGGCGGCGGCGAGGGCGGTACTCTGGACCACCGCGCCCTGACCCACCGAGATGGGGAAAACCAGCACCCCATTGCGTCCATCACCGGCCTGGCAGAGGCCGTTGGGAGCATCCCGCCCCCCACCCGGCCTATTACAAACATTGAATTGGAGGAACTGATGCATGAATAAGTACTTGGATGCCAACGGCCTGCTGTACGTCTGGGAAAAAATCAAATCCCAGCTCTCCGGCAAGGTGGACAAGGCGGCGGGCAAGGGCCTGTCCGCCAACGACTTTACCGATGAGGAGAAAGCCAAGCTGGCAGGCCTGTCCGGCTACGTCCTGCCGGCCGCCACAGAGGAGACCCTGGGGGGCGTGAAGGTCGGCCCGGGCCTGGCCATCACCGGCGGCGTACTGTCCGCCAGAACCGCCGCCTGGGACGAAATCACCGGGAAGCCGGAGCTGGCGCTGAAAAGCGATATCACCGGCCTCTACCGTTTCAAGGGCAGCGTGGCCAGCGCCGGAGACCTGCCTGAAGCGGACAATATCCTGGGCGATGTATGGAACGTGGAGGCCACGGGTATGAATTACGCCTGGGACGGCGAGAGATGGGACGCCCTGGGCGGAACCTTCGCGCTGGAGAGTATCACCAACGAGGAGATCGACAGCCTGCTGGCCGTCTAAGCGGCGCGGAAAGGAGGAATCCTACATGGCAAAATACTTAGATGAGGCTGGTCTCCGGCGGCTGGCGGACTGGCTCAAGGAGCGGCTGGCGAAAAAGCAGGATACCATGTCCGGCACCGCTGGGCAGTACGTGGGGTTTGACGAAGACGGACACCCTGTCCCCCGGGACGGCATGGCCAGCACGGCATATGTGGACAGCCTGCTGGGGGATGTCGGGGCCATCCTCGATCAAATTAATGGGGAGGAAATCTGATGGGCACCATCGCGGAAAAACTGGCGGCGCTGCAAGAGACAAAAAACGCCATCAAAGACGCCCTGATCGAAATGGGACAGGAAGTCTACGACAACGACCCCTTTTCCCTGTACCCGGAATTAATCCGCACCCTGCCCTCCGGGCAGCTACCAGAGGATATCTGCACAGTCACGGTGGAAAGCGCCAACCCCGCAATGGGGACGGTATCCCCTGGCGGCGCAGCCTCTCTGGACATGCTGGTCACCATAGAAGCAACGCCAAAGGCAGGGTACAAATTCAAGCAGTGGAACCGCTTCACAGGCGGCAGCTCGTTTCCCTCCCCCGTCACGGCTCAAAGCCATACCTTTACCGTAACGGGGGACGTACGGTATACCGCCATATTTACCCAAGCCTAACGGGCCGGCGGGACAGGCACAAACAGCCTCTGCGGCGCGTATTGATACAACGGGGGTACAGCATCCCCGGAAATTTTACATGGGAGAGATGTACGATGCACGAAGCTTTTATCCGGCGGGTAAACAACCTGCTGAGCATCAAGAGCCTGGTGACTCTGGCCCTGACCCTGGTTTTTGCGGTCCAGGCGCTCAGGGGCGAGGTGGGCCAGGATTTCATGACCATCTACGCGGTGATTATCGCCTTTTATTTCGGCACCCAGAACCAGAAAGCCCAGAACCACCCGGGAACTGGAGGCAGCGATGTCCGGTAACCCGCTGTCCCTTGCGGCCGGGGAACTGGGCGCGATGGAAAGCCCCGCCGGAAGCAACCGGACCAAATACGGCCAGTGGTACGGTTGGAACGGCGTACCCTGGTGCATGATTTTCGTTCAGTGGTGTTTCCATCAGGCGGGCAGGCCCCTGCCTTACCGGACAGCGAGCTGTTCCGCGCTGCTGAGCTGGTACCGGGACAACCAGCGGGAGCGAATCGTCTCCCATCCCCGGCCAGGGGACATCGCCATCTACCGCTTCGGCCACACAGGCATTGTAGAGAGCGCAGCGGGAACCACCGCTACCGCTATCGAGGGCAATACCTCCCCGGGCGAGACGGGCAGCCAGTCTAACGGCGGCGGCGTCTTCCGCCGCACACGGCCCCAGGCTGTAGCCCTGGCATATATCAGACCATTTGACGAAGGAGAGGATCGTATGACCGGACAAGAAATCTACACCGCGCTGAACGACTACCTGAAAACCCAGTCCGTCCCCCTGTGGGCGGAAAAGGAGTTCCAGGAAGCCATTGATATGGGCCTGACCGATGGCAGTGAGCCGCTGGCCCTGATCCCCCGCTATCAGGCGGCCATCCTGGTGAAACGGGCGGTGAAGGGGAAGTAGCCGGAGGGTCTTCCCAGCCAATAACAAAGCGGTATGCGTCACGGCGCATACCGCTTTACTATTGGCTGTCATTTGCAGGCATCCAGGATTTCTTTCCATGCCATCAAGGCGGCGCCTGCCACTCCATCCTATAAAATGAAAAAAATTTTGCTCCCCCGGTTTCCCACCAGGGGAGCAAAATCTTCCAGCCCTACCGCCGCTCCCGCTTCTTGGCCAGCGCGATAACCGCCAGCACCAGGTTTTCCACCGCCAGTCCCGCTGTGATCACGATGGACGCGGCCAGTACGATCATGGATACGATGCGCGCTTTTTTCAACATAGGCGTTCCTCCTTTTATGTGGTCGCTTTTACGCTTCCTCATCGTCAAAATCCTCCGCCGACACATCCACCGCACGGCCCGCCGCCTTGGCGGCTACTTGGGACTGGGTGCTCATGAGCTTGAAGAAGTCCCGGCGGATGGCGGCTTCCAGGCTGTCCGCCGTCTCAGGGTTGTCCTTGAGGTACTGCTTGGCGGCATCGCGGCCCTGGCCCAGGCGGGTCTCCCCCATGGAGAACCAGGATCCGGATTTTTGCACCAGTTCCAGCTTTACCGCCAGATCCAGCAGCTCGCCCAGCCGGCTGATGCCCTCGCCATACATGATATCAAACTCCGCCTCCCGGAAGGGGGGCGCCATCTTGTTTTTGACCACCTTGGCCTTAGTGCGGTTGCCAATCATCTCACCGCCGGATTTCAGCGTCTCTACCCGCCGCACATCAATGCGCACGGAGGCGTAAAATTTCAGCGCCCGCCCACCGGTGGTGACCTCCGGATTGCCGTACATGACGCCCACCTTTTCCCGGAGCTGGTTGATGAACACCACTACGCACTTGGTCTTGTTGATCGCCCCTGCCAGCTTCCGCAGGGCCTGGCTCATAAGCCGGGCATGAAGGCCCACATAGCTGTCGCCCATTTCACCCTCGATCTCGGCCCTGGGCACCAGCGCGGCCACCGAGTCCACCACTACCACGTCCAGCGCGCCGGAGCGCACCAGGGCCTCGGTGATCTCCAGCGCCTGCTCGCCGGTGTCCGGCTGGGAGATCAGCATATCATCAATGTTGACACCCAACGCCCGGGCATAGGTGGGATCCAGGGCATGCTCTGCGTCCACAAAGGCCACCTCGCCTCCCGCTTTCTGGCCCTGGGCCACAATATGGAGGGCCAGGGTGGTCTTACCAGAGGATTCCGGGCCATAGATTTCAATAATGCGCCCCTTAGGCACACCGCCGATCCCCAAGGCCAGATCCAGCGCCAAGGAACCGGTGGGAATAACCTCCACATTCAGATTGGTCTGATCCCCCAGCCGCATAATGGCGCCTTTGCCGTAGACCTTCTCAATATTTTTCATGGCGGTCTGGATGGCTTCCTTCTTGTCGTTGGCAATGGCAGCGGTTTTCGTTAGTTTTTTGTCCTTTTCAGCCATGATGATCTCCTCATATGCTCCATTTATTCCTATATTTTTCTTAAAGTATACGCGCCAGCTCACTGGCAATCCGCCCGATATCCTCCGGCACCCGCCCACACTGGGCAAACAAATCCGCAAACAGCCGCTCTAGGTTCTCCTCAAACGCCGCCGGGAGAACCCCGCACTGCTGGCGGCAAAGCTGAACCAGCCGTTTTTCCCCGGGATGGGTCAGTTCGTTGCGCGCAAACAGAATGTCGAAATAGCTTTCTAAAAATGCCGCCGTCCGGTGGTTGACGCTGACCAAATCCCCCCGCTTGGCCGCCTTGGCGATCTGCCCCTCATAGGCGGGCAGGGATCCCCGCAGGAGCTTCCAGTTCCGCTGGATAATCCTTGTTTTCAGCAGCGTGGGATAGGGTACGTCAAACCGCGCTTTCGCCTCCGCCAGACGCCCGTCACGGTCATAAACAATTTTGCAGGTCCGCAGATTGTGCCACATACAGGTGGTATAGCCGTTTCTTGGCTGGCAGCCCTCCACTACAGAAGCCACATCCCGGACAAATCCGTCCAGCTCCCGGTACAAAAGGTCAATATCCACCCCATCCTTCAGCGTGCAGTTATCCTCGTACTCCCAAAAATGGTTTCCAATCTCCACCACAGCGCAGTACCGTTCCAGCACCTCCCGCCGGATGTCCTCCGCCACAGGCGCGGTACAGTAGAGGTACACGTCATAATCTGACTTCCCGTCATAAACCTCCCCTGCCCGGGAACCGCCCAAGGCAATGGCTTCCACCTCCGGCAGGGCGGAAAGCTCCCGGAAAAGCATTTCTACCAGGGATGCCCCCCTGTCTTCCATCATGTTATGTCCGCCCCTCCTCCAGTATTTCAATAATCGCCGCCCTCAAGCGGCCGTTCACCGGGGAAGCAGGGTCGAAGCACATCTCCACAAACCGTTTGACGTCCCCATCCTCCTCCAGTATTTTAGGCTTGTACTCATACAGCCTTCCCTGCGGACTGCCAGTACGGCAGCAGAGGTAGTCCATTGACACATCAAAGTAATCCGCGTACCAGACCAGCACCCGGACAGGGACGGCGGTGTAGCCGGTTTCATACCGGTTTACGGTAGCCTGGGGGATACCCGCGATTTTACCAAGCTTGGCCTGGGACAGGCCAACGCCTTCGCGAAGCGTCCTCATCCTCGCGCCAATGCCGCCCAATATCGTCACCCCTCCCATTTTGCTTGTATTATAGCAGGAAACCATCCCCTTGTCAATTCAAGGTATGGATCACTAAACAAATAGATATGGATTATCCCCACCATCCGCGTCACTCCCGCCCCAGAAACGCGCTTTGCGCTGCCAAGGTCTCCAGCGTATCGCCCAGCTGCGTAAAAACAGCGGCCAGTACCGCGAGACGCGCCGGCGGCACAGTTTCATACAAGCTGTTCGCCACCGCTGAAATAAACAGCGTCAACTCCCTCGGATCCATAATTCATCCCCCTTTTCCTCCATTCTATGCGGAAAAGGGGGATAGGGTTTTTGTTTTTACAGGAGATAGAAACCCGCCGAGTTAGCCGGAACCGTGACTGTATCCGCGGAGAAAGCGGCTTCGCCGCCCAGGCGGTAGAGGGTCTCCTTCGGCGCATACGCGCCAGGGAAGGCAGCGGGCTCCATAGAAGGATTCAACACTACCAGGATTTTTTCCGCGCCGGAGGAGCGCACATAAGCGAAGGGATAGGTGTTTTCCCTGGCATAGACGAACGCAATACTGCCATTGCTTTGCAGGGCTTCGTGAGCCATGCGGACGGCAATCAGGCGCTTTATCTCATGGTAAAGGGAGTTTTCATCCGCCATCTGGGCCTTTACGGTGGGACGGCCGGGGGATCTGTCAACGGGAGTATAAAGCCGCTCCCCGGACGCGGCGCTGAAGCCCGCGTTCACGGAATCGTCCCATTGCATCGGCGTACGCGCACCGGTACGGTGATAACCACCCTCTACGGAAGTCAAGCCCTCCATATAGCGCATACCGATCTCATCACCATAGTAGATAAACGGCGCACCAGGCATAGAGAGCAGGAACGCAAAGCAATGCTTTAACTCGTCTCCCTGGAGCCGTGGCGCCAGGCGGGCGGTGTCATGGTTGCCGGAGGGAATGCAGATCAAGCCTTTTCCATGGGTCTTTTCAATGTAGTACTGATAGTGGGCAGCGAATTTCGACACATCCCCCTTACCCCGGTGGGAAAAGAAAGGTTCCGCGCAGCGGAATAAATCGTCATAATGGGAGGGCCCGCCAGAAAGGAGAAAGTCCATATGGAAGCCACCCGCCAAGGACTTATCCGGTTCACCCCACTCGGCAATCATACCGGCTTCCGGGAACTCCTGCGCCAAAAAAGCATGGACCTCCTGCCAGAGCGCGATAGTACCTTTGCTCTCGGGATCATTCTTCACCAAAGACATCGCCATATCCACCCGGAAGCCGTCACAGCCCATGCCGAGCCAAAACCGCATAACATCCTTCATCGCCTCCAGCGTAGCGCGGGGGCCAGGAGCATCCACGGGCTGCTGCCAGGGCTTTTCCGGCTTATAGTAGCCATAATTCAGCGCAGGCTGGTTAGAGAAAAAGTTGACCGCGCAGGCGCCGTCCCGCTGAGAAACCGCACGGAGACAATCCATGCCGTCCGGACGCTCCCAAACAGTATTTGTCCACACGTAGCGGTCTGTATACGCATTGCGCTCAGGCTTCATAGATTCCCGGAACCAGGGGTGCTCAATGGAGGTATGGCCGGGCACCAGATCCAGTAACACACGCATGCCTTTCTCATGGGCAGCCTGAAAAATCCGCTTGAGATCCTGATTTGTGCCATAACGGGGCGCGGCGGTGTAATAGTCAGACACGTCATACCCTGCGTCTCCAAAAGGAGATTGGAAGCAGGGATTGAGCCAAATGGCATTACATCCAAGATCCCGGATATAGTCCAGCTTTTCCAAAATACCCTGGAAATCACCAATCCCATCGGCATTGGTATCGCAAAAAGTCTGAGGATAGATCTCATAAAACACCGCATTGTCCAACCACTTAGGCATAGTAATGTCTCCTTTTTAAAGTAAAAATCCATAATTTATCACAATCTATTTGCACAGATTGTTTTTCCAGTCAGAACGCCACCCTCCCGGTCTGTCGGGCGTATAAAAAGACTTTCCTTTGGTCCCCTTCTCTGTGAATAAAGAAAAGAGGGCCCTCCCCGTGTCAATTCATCGCCCCCGAATTCGCCGCAAACATCTCTTCCACCCGGGCAGCGGTCTCCGGGCAGGAACCCAGCCCGGGGTCGCGGGAGAGGAGGGCAAAGGCGGCAGCCTGGGCTTCCTTTAAAAGGGCCATGTCGCAGGTCAAATCGGCAACCTTTAAGGCCGGAAGGCCGTGCTGGCGCTGGCCAAAAAAATCGCCAGGGCCGCGCAGGCGGAGATCCTCTTCCGCAATTTCAAACCCATTCCCAGTGCGCGTCATAACCTTAAGGCGGGCGCGGGCTTCCTCACTGCGGTTGTCCGAAATCAGGATACAATAGGATTTATGCATGCCCCGGCCTACCCGGCCGCGAAGCTGATGAAGCTGGCTGAGCCCAAAGCGGTCCGCGTCCTCAACAACCATTACTGTGGCGTTAGGAACATCTACGCCAACCTCTACTACAGTGGTGGATACCAAAATCTGTATCTCACCGCCGGCAAAGGCAGCCATTACCTTTTCCTTCTCCCTGGGCTTCATGCGGCCATGGACACACGCCACCTTCAAATGGGGAAACACCTTTTCCTGCAAGTCCTCCGCATACGCTACGGCGGCCTTGCGGTCATCGGGAATCTGGCCGTTCTCCTCTACCATCGAGCAGATCATATACGCCTGACGGCCTTCCCCTATCTGTTTCTCCAGGAACCTGTAAATCCGGGGGTGGTAACTGCCGGGAACGGCAAAGGTATCGATCTTCTGCCGCCCGGGAGGAAGCTCGTCAATTATAGAAACATCCAGGTCGCCATAAATCATCAAAGCCAACGTACGGGGAATCGGCGTGGCGGACATCACCAGTAAATGGGGTCTCTCCCCCTTCGCCGCCAAGGCGGAACGCTGGCCCACGCCAAAACGGTGCTGTTCATCCGTCACCACCAGCCCCAAGTCCCGATAGGCCACATCGCCGCTAATAAGGGCGTGGGTTCCAATAGCGGCCTGGATCTTGCCGTCCGCCAGCCCGGAGAGAACCGCACGGCGGGCCTTCGCCCCCATACCCCCAGTGAGAAGCGCGGCCCGAATACCCAATTTCTCCAGAAGCGGCCCCAGCCCATTATAATGCTGCTCCGCCAAAATCTCCGTTGGCGCCATCAGGGCGGCCTGCTTGCCATTTTGCGCCGCGCAGACCAGCGCGGCGGCGGCAACCATGGTCTTGCCGCTGCCTACATCCCCCTGCACCAGACGGTTCATGGGGCGGCCAGAGGACAAGCCGGCACGAACGTCCTCAATGGCTCGTTTCTGCGCGCCGGTAAGCTCGAAGGACAGGGCGGCGGTGAAGTCTGTGAGGTCAGTTTTTTCCCAAGGCTGGCAGGACAGTTCATCCCGCCTGCCCCGCAGGCGTTTTAAGCCAATGGCTAACAAAAACAATTCCTCAAATACCAAACGGCGGCGGGCAATCGCCAGGGTCTCTTCACTGGAAGGGAAGTGTATCTGCTCATAAGCGTAGCCGATATGGCAGAGCTGGTGCTCCCGCCGGATCTCGTCCGGCAGAGGATCCGGCAGAAGCTTCTGGCAGGCGGCAAGCCCCTGCTCCACCGCCTTAACCAATGTGAGCTGGCTGATGCCGGCGGTAAGGGGATAAATGGGCATAATGCGGCCTGTCATAAGACGGGAGCCTTCCCGCTCCACGATGGGGTTCGCCATGGATTTTTTGCGGCCCACCCCTTCGGGTTTGCCGAAAAAAGTGTAGGTCTCCCCAGCTTGGAGGTTGTCGCGCATGTAGGCTTGATTAAAAAACGTGATGTCTAACGCGCCGGTTTCATCTACCACCCGCAGCTTTACCAATTCCAGGCCGGCGCGGATGCGGTTGAGGGTGGGCGGGGCCGCAACGAGAGCTTCCACACAAGCGGGTTCACCCTCTGCCAAATCCGCTATCTTTTTGTAGATCCGGCGGTCATCGTAAGCCCGGGGAAAATACGAAATCAGATCCCGGAGCGTAGTTATATTCAGCTTTTCCAAGCTCTTAGCCCGCTGTTCCCCAATACCCTTGACATAGCGGACGTTGGTGGTCAGCTCAGGCATGAGCCATCCTCCGCCCCAGCTGCCAGAGCTGCGGTTCAAAATCCAACCCCTCCCGGCAGGGCGTTCCTTGGGCTTTGGCGCACAGGCTGGTAAACTCCGCCGCCAGCCTTGCCGCGTCTATTAAAGACCATTTCCGGACTAACGCGCCGGTTAATACGCTGGCAAACAGGTCGCCTGTGCCGTGGAATTGGCCGGGCATCTGGGGGGCATCTACAAACCCTGTACAGCCTGTCTCACGGTCGAAGCAGACGGCCCCTATACGGCCCGGGCGCAGGGATACGCCCTTCAATACAACGGAACGGATTCCGTTTGCGCTCAGGCGCTCCGCCCAGCGGCAGCTTTCCGGTTCACTGTCCAGACGGAGGGCAGCGTAGCCTACGCCCAGCAAAATTGCCGCTTCTGTGCGGTTAGGGGTAATTATATCCGCCAGAGCGGTTAATTTTTCCATCTTTTGGCACATTTCCGTTGTGTAAGTGCGGTACGGCTTTCCGTGGTCGCCCATGACAGGGTCAATGATGACGGGACAGCCCGGAGACTGAAAAGCCCGGATGAAATCCGCCGTCCGCTCCAACTGCGCGGCGGAACCCATGAATCCGGTGTAAATGCCGTCAAAGGCCAGGTCCAGGCGCTTCCAATGGGAAGTCAGCGGCCCCATCTGATCCGTCAGATCCAGGAAAGTGTTGCCCTGGAAGCCGCCGGTGTGGGTAGAGAGGTACGCCGTCAGTACCGGGCAGCACTGGACTCCCATGGCGGCAAGGGTTGGCAGTATGATGGTCAGCGAACAGCGTCCGTAGGCGCTCAGGTCATGGACAGCGGCTACTTTGGGTACGGACACGGCAGTCCCCTCCCCTCTTCATATTTGTGCTTATTATAAATTCCCAGCCCGCCGCAGTCAAGGGGAAATGCGGCTCCAGCCCACCCTGTGGGCAGAGAAAAATTCCCGGGATTTTCCGGAAAATTCCGAAAACCACTTGCGGAAAATCCTTCCAAATGCTATGATATAAGTAAAGTGGGAATTTACGGGCATTTTAATAGATAACCGCCCGGATAAAGAAATGAGGATAATTACCCTATGGATATTTTTTCAATCATTACCCTATGCGGCGGCCTGGCCTTTTTCCTCTTTGGGATGTCTACCATGTCCGCTAGTTTGGAGAAGCTGGCAGGTGGGCGGCTGGAGCAGCTCCTAAAAAAAATGACAGACAGCAAGTGGAAAAGCCTTCTCCTGGGCGCGGGCATTACCATCGCTATCCAATCCTCCTCCGCTATGACCGTTATGCTGGTGGGCCTGGTGAACTCCGGTATTATGGAACTGGGGCAGACCGTGGGCATCATTATGGGGTCTAACGTAGGTACTACCCTTACCGCGTGGATTCTCTCCCTCTCCGGGATCGAGAGCAGCACCATCTGGCTGCGGCTGCTGAAGCCGGAGGTCTTTTCCCCTGTGGTGGCCTTGGCAGGCGTCATTATGACCATGTCCTCCAAGAAGACCAGGGTTCGCAGCGCCGGTTCTATTATGGTGGGCTTCGCGGTGCTGATGACCGGCATGGAGCTGATGAAAAACGCTATGAGCCCCCTGGCAGATATGCCGGAATTTTCCGCCATCCTCACCGCTTTCACCAACCCCTTCCTGGGCGTTGTGGTGGGCGCGGTGTTTACCGGCGTGATCCAGTCCTCCGCCGCCTCGGTGGGTATCCTACAGGCCCTCTCCCTTACGGGCGGCATCACCTACGGTATGGCGCTGCCCATTATCATGGGACAGAATATCGGCACCTGCGTCACCGCCCTGCTCAGCAGCATCGGCGTCAACCGCAACGCCCGCCGGGTGTCCGTCATCCATATTTCCTTCAACCTGATCGGCACAGCGGTGTGCCTGGCAGCGTTTTACGGCAGCGACCTGTTCTTCCACTACGCCTTTATGGACGCCGCCATCGGCCCTGCGGGGGTCGCCATGGTTCACAGCATTTTCAACATCGCCACCACCCTCCTGCTCCTGCCTTTCACCCGGCAGTTGGAAAAGCTGGCCTACCTGGTGGTCAAGGAGGAGCAGAGCGAAAAAGAGGAAAAATTCGCCTTCGTGGACGAACGCCTGCTGGCTACCCCTTCGGTGGCTATCGCGGAATGCGCCAATAAAACGGTGGATATGGCCCGCCTTGCGGAAGAAACTATCCTCCGCGCCCTGACCCTGCTGGAAAAGTTTGACGAGAAAACCGCCGCAGAGGTCATTAAGGACGAGGACAGGCTGGACCTCTACGAGGACCAGCTCGGTACGCTCCTGGTCCGCCTGAGCGGCAAGGCCCTCTCCGATGAGGACAGCCGCAATATCTCTAAGCAGCTCCACACCATCGGTGACTTTGAACGTATCGGCGACCATGCGGTGAACTTGCTGAAAGCCGCCCAAGAGATCAACGAAAAGGGGATCAAGTTCTCCGGCTCCGCCAGCGAGGAGCTGCATGTGCTGACGGGGGCACTGAAGGAAATCCTCTCCCTTACCACCAAGGCTTTCGCCCAGGGGGATTTAACCCTAGCTGCCAAGGTAGAACCGCTGGAACAGGTTATTGACGGCATCGTGGCGGATATTAAGTCGAACCATATTGCCCGGCTGCAAAAAGGCCACTGCACCATTGAAATGGGCTTCGTCCTCAGCGACCTGCTGACCAACTGCGAACGCGTCAGCGACCACTGCTCCAATATCGCCGTGGCCCAGATCGAAACCGCTCTGAACGCCTATCAGGCCCATGAGTACCTGAACGCGCTGAAAACCGGGGGAGACGCTTTCTTCCGCAATGCCTTCGACGGTTACCGCGCCCAGTTCGCCATCACAAAGGAGCGCATGGGTTAACTGGAAATTGTACGTAAAAGCCGCCTGGAAATCTAAGATTTCCTGGCGGCTTTTATCATCGAAGCGGTATTGCTCTCCTCATTGGGGAATCGCATTATCCCTTCACACCGCCGGACGCCAATCCGCTGACCAGGTTCTTCTCAATCGTCATGAACATAATGACAACCGGAATAATGGCGAAGATGGAGGCGGCAAACAGATATTGCCACTCAATCATGTTGTAGCCGTTGAAGATGTTGATACCTACAGTCAGAGGCTTATTGGTATCTGTGGAAATCAGGCACAGGGCTACTGTGTATTCGTTCCAGGCGTTGATGAAAATAAAAATCAGCGTGGTCACAATGCCCGGCGCGGCAACCGGCAGCAGCACCCGCAGCATGGATTGCAGCCGGTTGCAGCCGTCAATGGTGGCGGCCTGCTCCA
This sequence comes from uncultured Oscillospiraceae bacterium, assembly GCA_910587645.1. Lineage (GTDB taxonomy): Bacteria > Bacillota > Clostridia > Oscillospirales > Oscillospiraceae > Pelethomonas. The sequence goes on along the minus strand of CAJUNA010000020.1, from coordinate 28,040 downwards.
TTTCAGCGGAGATGCCCATGAAGGTTCCCCGTAAGAGCCAAATGGTGAAGGCCTGGTTGAAGGCCGCATTGATGAAAATTAATCCCAAAATGCTGTCCGTCAGGCCTAAGGTCATCATAACCTTGTAAATACCAATCAAAAGCACCACCGGCGCGAACATCTGGGAGACAATCACAAATCCTAAGAACGCTGTCTGGCCCTTGAACCTCATGCGGGCCAGCGCGTAAGCGGCGGGGATGCCGCACAGCATGGCGATCAGGGTGGACCCACCGGCAATCAGGATGGAATTCAGGAGATACTTCGCCATCGGCGCCCGGGACCAGATGTCAATAAAGTTGGACCACAGGGCCGTGATGGGCAGAATGGTGCCGTTGGGGGAGAAAATCTCTACCCGGCTTTTCAGCGCCGTACACAGCATGGCAAAGTAGGGATACAATGTGATAATGCACACGTCCAGCACCACAAAGTACAGCAGCACCCGCAAAATCGTCTTCTTCACGGAAACGGGCTTTTTCACAGCGGCTTCATTCATCACATGTCATCTCCTTTCCGCAGGGTGTAGATCATGTAAACGCTGGCGCACAGCAGCAGGATAAGGAAGCCAATCACGGATACTGCCGCCGCCTCGCCCTGGCGCCCGTTGTAGAACGCCAGCTTGTAGAGGTATGTGACAAGGGTGTCCGTATGGTTGGCCGGGTCGCCCTTGGTCATAGTCCAAATGATAGGGAAGGAGTTGAATACGTAAATGATGTTCAGCACGGTGCTCACCGTCAGGGAGGACTTCACCAGCGGCAGGGTAATCTTAAAGAGCTTCTGCCAGTAGTTGGCGCCGTCCACGGTGGCAGCCTCGTAGAAGCTTGTGTCAATGCTTTGCAGTCCGGACAGGACGCAGAAGGTGACAAAGGGTATGGTGACGAAGATGCCGCAGGCGATTTCCCAGGCGAAGTACGCTTCCGGCGTCGGCGTCCAGTTCATGCCCTGCTGGAGGATCCCCAGCTTAATCAGCAGCGTGTTCAGCGTACCGTAGTCGGTGTTGATAATAAAGTTCCACGCGCTGGCCTGGATGACCAGCGTAGTGGCCCAGGGGAATACCACAATGGCGCGGGCGATCTTGCGGCCCTTGAACTGGTTGTTAAGAATCAGCGCCAGCACAAAGCCTAAAATGGTGGACAGCACCACCACCGCCACCGTCCAAACCAGGGTGTTCTTCAGCACCAGGCTGAAAGCGGAGCCGTTGATAACCTTCGTAAAATTGGCAATGCCGTTGAACCCCTTGATCTTTCCCGCCTTGCTGACGTCGCTCATGGACATCTGGAACACGGAAATAATGGGGATCAGGATAAATACTGCCATCAGGATCATGCTGGGCGCAATCCAGAGATATGGCTCGATCCTGCGCAGGGCCTTTGCTCCGGCGGAGCGTGGCCTTCTTTTCAGCGAGTTTTGCTTCGCGGGGACGGCGGTTTTCTGCTTCACGGGGGCGGCAGGGGCAGACTTACTCACGGGAACACCTCCCTGTTCTCTCAATCAATCTCTCTCAAATCCGTTGGAAACCGCGCGGGCCGAGCCAAAGCGGCCCGGCCCGCAGGCTTTTGCCTATATTATGGGGAAATGCGGCCGCAGGATTAGCCGGCAATCTCGCTCTGGAGACCGTCCAGCAGCTCCTGGACGTTGCCGCCCAGCAGTGCTTGCTGCTCAACGTTGATGACGCCCTGCTTCACGTCCGCCCACTCAGACTTGGCGGTGGGATAGAACTTGCAGGAGCCAACGATGTCCACCCAGGGAGCCATGCTGGGATCGGAGGAAGCAACGATCTCACCGCCGGCGGAGGTGGCGGGCAGGAAGCCTTCCATCAGCACCCAGTCGGAGTAGCGGGTATCATCATAGAAGAAGTCGAAGAAGGTCTTGATGGCCTCCAGCTTCTCCGGGGAGTGGTTGTTGTCGAAGCACATGAAGCGGTCCATAACGCCGGCGGAGACGGAGGGGTTGCCGCCGTTGGTGGGGATGGCGGCGAAAGCGTAGTTAATGGTGCTGCCGCCCTCCTGGATGTAAGTGGGGATGCTGTTGGGGCCGATCATCATGGCCACCTTGCCGGTACCGAACATATCCTGGAGGTCATAACGGGTATCGGTGGCGGGGTCGGAGTTGGTAAGGCCGTCCTTCACCAGGCTGATGGCGTACTCAATGGCTTCCACGTTCTCAGCACTGTTAAGAGTCCAGTTGCCGTCAGCATCGGTGAAGTCGCCGCCGTTGTTCCAGATGTAGTAAGCGAACGCAGCCTGGCCTTCATCGGTGGTCATGTCGATGCCCCAGGGATAGATCTCAGGATCATATTCCTTGATCTTCTCGCAGGCGGCTTTCAGCTCATCCCAGGTAGTGGGGACTTCCACGCCGGCAGCTTCCAGGATGTCCACGTTATAGTACATAGCGCGGGCAGAAGCCAGGTCGGGGATCGCCCAGACGGTGCCGTCTACCACGGACTGGTCCAGGAAAGCGGGATACATCTTGGCATAGGTCTCCTCAGAGACGAAATCCTTGGCGGGGAGCAGCAGGTCATCGGCCTGGTAATCGGCAAACACGTCGATGTTCAGGATGTCGGGAGCCTGCTGGTTGGACACGCGGGTGTTGACCACGGTGTAGATGTCGTTCCAGGAGACGACTTCCACAGTCAGGTTGATATTCTCATAGGTCTTGTTGAACTCGCTCTGGAAATCAGCCCACCACTGGGTGGTGTTCTGGCCGTACTGGGCGGCGATCACGTTAATGTCGATCTTCTCTCCGGAGGGAGCGGGATCCGAGGTGCTGGGGGTATCATCCTTGGGGGTATCGGCGTTTGCGGGGGGATTATCCGCAGCGGGGGGCGTGTCGTTTTTGTTGCCGCAGGCAGCCAGGGCCATGACCATAACCAGGGCCAGCAGCAGTGCAAGAAACTTCTTCATCTTCATTCTCCTTTTTCCTGTTAAAATGCAAGAGCGAAGCCGTGGGAATTTCTCACAAAATCATCGCTCATGGATTTAGTATACTTGTTTATTCTGTTGTTTTATAGTAACCAGAGTTCGCAATATAGGAAAATCGTACGAACTATGAAAGTTCGTACGATTTTACGGGCAAAAACCGCCCTACCGCAGATTTTTCCCTCCGCTCTTACGGAAGGCGCTGGGCGTCGTCCCGGTGACGGAGCGGAAGACCTTGGAAAAATAATTGTAATCAGTGATCCCTACTGTCTCCGCGATTGCGGAGACAGTCAGGCTGCTTTGCAGCAAAAGCAGCTTCGCGGCGTTGATCCGGCGCTGGGCGATAAGGTAATTCAGCGTCTTGCCCCCGGACAGCTCCTTGGCCAGGCCGCACAGCTTAGTCCGCCCGATGTGGAGCTGGGCCGAGATGGATTCCAGCGACAGCTTTTCCATATAGTGCTCGTCCAGGAAATTCTCCAGCCTTTGCACATCGGTCTGCTCCGCCGCGAAGATCAGGCCCTTGAGGTGGATATACGCCGTCAGCGCCTCCAAAATCTCCGAGTAGGCCCGTAGCTGCTCCTGGGTATATTGGCGGAACTGGAAAAAGGCGTCCCGCAGCCGGTCCGCACCGCCGGGATACCAGGCAACCTGCTTCCGGGTAACCGCCCACTGCTCCTCTATGGGCTGGTCGTCCAGGAAACAGCCGAAAATCAGATAGGCCAGCGGGTCGCTCTTGCTGTAGATCGGCATGACCGCCTCGCAGATGCCGGCGTGGCAGCGGTAAAACTGGAAGCCGCCGGACACGGTATAATTCCGAACTTTCCACATGTCGCAGGCCACACACCGCTCATGGCCCTCCGGCAGGGCGTTGATGGCTTTGCAAAAGGGGGGATGCCCCTCAAACAGGTTGATGTCCCGCCCCTGGGGATCCAGAATATTGGCCGTCATCCCGGTGAGGACGTAGAGGTTGGTTACCAGCTTGAGGAGCTGCTCGGAATCAAACAGTACGTTCATGGCGGTAAGGCTCCACTATAGCCATCAGCCGCTCCCATTGTTCTTCCATACCGGCCACCAGCTTGAACTGGGTACGGCAACGGTCCAGGTTCTGCCGTTCCCGGCTGATGTGGAAGTACTCGTCCCCGACCAGGTCATCGGTGAGGAACCGGATGCCGCACTCTAGCGTCATCAGCTTCGCCCCCCAGGGCAGCAGCATAATCTCCCCGTCCGTCAGGGAACCCTCCGCCCCCTCCAGAAAAGCCTTGGTATACACGGCAAACAGGTCCGCGTCCAGGTTTACCTTGCTCAGATCCCGTTCATCCTCGGCGCTGTGGTTGGCGCCGAAGCGGATGGAGTCGCCAAAGTCGTTGATAGACAACCCCGGCATCACCGTATCCAGGTCGATGATGCACAGGCCATTCCCCGTGTCCTTGTCCATGAGGACGTTGTTCAGCTTGGTGTCGTTATGGGTAACCCGCAGGGGGATTTTCCCATCCCGCAGGGCTTGCAGGGCCACGGAGCAGTCTTTCTCCCGGGCCAGGACGAAGCTGATCTCCTCTTGGCAGTCCTTCACCCTGCCCATTTTATCCTCCGCTATAGCGGCTTTCAGCTTGGCAAGCCGGTCCTCCGTGTCATGGAAATGAGGGATAGTCTCATGGAGGGTTTCAGCGGGATAGTCCTTCAAAAGCCGCTGGAACCGGCCAAAAGCACGGCCTGACGCGGCGAACAGCTCCGCGGTCTGGGCGGACTGGTAGCAAACGGTGTCTTCCACATAGGGATACAGCCGCCACGCCCCTCCGGCGCTGTCGGTGTAGTAGCTCCCCCCGTTTTTGGGGCGGATCACCTGCAATGCCTCCCGGCTGGGGTCGCCGCCGTTTTTCTTGATCTCCCGCGCCAGGAACTCCGTTACGCCGGTGATGTTCTCCATGAGCTGGTCGGGCCGCTTAAAGGCGGCGGCGCTCATGCGCTGGAGAATGAACCGGCGGCAGCAGCGGTCTTCCGGCTGGGTATGGACGCAGAAGGTGTCGTTAATATGTCCCTGGCCGTACCGGACGGCCCCTACCACGGGGTCGCCGAAGGCAAAGGCTTCCAGGACTTCCCACAAAGTATCCTCAGCTTTTTTCATCCCTTAAACCTCCCACAGACGGTCCGGATACAGGCCGGAGCCGGTCTTTTCCGCAATCGCGGCCACTACCGTGGGCTTGTCCTCCCGGTAGGTGACGCCGTACCACTTGTCCTCGCTGCGCAGCACCTTCACCCGGGCCTTGCCCTCGCCGATGAGACGGCTCACTACGCTGGGCAGGAAGTACTCCGCCTTGGCGGGGTTTTCCGCCAGGGCCTTGTCCAGAAATGCCGGGAAGCCCTTCCACGCCTCGTCCAAAAAGCTGCGGGTGAAGCCCCACATATTCATGGATACAACCGTATCCTCCGCCAGGTCCGTCCAGGTCTGGCCGTCATCCTCTGTGTAGCGGGGGGGCGTACCCTTTTCGATCTTGGTGCGCTCGGTGACCTGGGTGAGGAAGTGCCCGCCGTCCTCCTCGCACACCCCACGGGCCACGGTGCCGTTCTCGGTGACGGTATTCTTGAGCAGGTAGCCCACCATGGCGTACTCATACACCGCGCCATCGGCGTGGGCGCACAGGTAGTCGTAAATCTCCTGGTACGCTTCCGGGCCGTAGTAGTCGTCGGCGTTGATAATGGCGAAGGGGCCGTCCACCACCTTCCGGGCGGCAAGGGCCGCGTGGGCGGTGCCCCAGGGCTTGGTACGCTCCTCCGGCACGGCGTAGCCCTCCGGCAGGTCCTCCTTGAGCTGGTAGACGTACTTTACATCCATGACCTTGGCGATGCGGTCGCCGATGGCGGCTTTGAAATCCGCTTCGATTTCGGGCTTAATGACGAAAACCACCGTCTCAAACCCCGCCCGGCGGGCGTCATAGATGGAATAGTCAATAATAAGCTGTCCATGGTTCCCCACGGGGTCGAGCTGCTTAAGCCCTCCGTAGCGGCTGCCCATACCAGCGGCCATGATGATCAATACCGGTTTGTTCATAGAAAAATCCTCCCATATATCGTTTTTCCCCGATGCTGGCTCTATTGTAGCTCGATTAAGGCCAAATAGCAATAGAGGATCGGGCGCATTATATGTACAATCGTCCGATTTTTATGTACGATCCTCTGGTTTTCCCCGCCATCCCCTTTTCTTTTACCGGGCGGCAGGGCGCTTTTGGGGAGAATCCGTAAAAAAACAAAAAACTTCCTGATACTTGTTACAAAATTGTAAATCTTTTTTGCCGGGAGTGTGCTACACTAGACAATATGATTTTATGCAGATGCTTCCCCTCCGTTTGAGGGGAAGAAGGAGGTTGCCATGGCTGGTAGACGGGTCGCGCCGGATGCGCCGGCGCAGACCAGAACAAAAGGCTCTAAGGCGGGGTGGATTGCCCTGGGCCTGATTGCCGCGCTGCTTGTGGCCGGTGCGGCGAGCCTTTGCGTATACGCGAACCAATATGACAAGGTATTCCCCGGCGTCTCGCTGGGGGAGCGGGACTTATCGGGCATGACGGAGCAGCAGCTTCGGAAGGAGCTGACTGCCGGCGGCCTGCTCTCGGGTGAAGTCTCCATTACCGCCGCCGGTGAGGAGCTGGGACGGTATACCCAGGAGGATCTGGGCGCGTACATCGACGGCGGCAAGCTGGCGGACGCGGCCTGGGATGTTGGCCGGGAGGAGGGCGGCATAGGCTGGCTGAAAAACGGCTGGGCGATGCTCTCCGGCTGGCTGGGCGTCCATCATTCCGGGGACATGGAGGTCTTCTATGATGACAACACCCTCCAGGCCGCGGCAGAAGAAATGGCGGCGGCTTTCGACCAAACCCAGGTGGACGGCAGCTATGAGCTGACGGAGGACGGCATCTACGCCGTCAAGCCCGCCGAGGGCCGCACCCTGGACCAGCCGGAGCTGATTGACGAAATCAAAGCCCTGGACGGCGCGGGGGGAAAGGTGGAGGCGGGCTACGATGCCGTTCCCGGCGCGGAACTGGATTTGGAAGCCATTGCCCGGGAGCTGAACGCCGAACCCAGCAACGCCCGGTACGACATCCCCTCCGGCAAGGTGGTGGACGGCCAGATTGGCGTGAATCTGGATCCCCAGGCTGCGGCCTTCGCTTTGGACGCGGCGGCGCCGGGAGAGCGCATCTTGCTGCCCGCCGAGGTTACTTACCCGAAAATGACCGCCGCCGAACTGGAAGCTGTGCTGTTCCGCGATGTGCTGGGGACTACATCCACAAAAGTGGGCGGCACCAGCGTCCGCCGCAACAATGTGAAGCTGGCGGGCGACATGTGCAATGGCGTGGTACTCAATGACGGTGACATTTTCGACTATAATGCCGTGGTAGGCAAGCGGACCACAGACCGGGGCTTCGGCGCGGCTCCCGCCTATGTGAACGGGGAAACCGTTGATACCATCGGCGGCGGCATCTGCCAGGTGTCCAGCACCATATATTATGCCGCCCTCCTGTCCAACCTGGAAATTGTGGAGCGGTACGCCCACCGCTACGCCCCCAGCTATATCACCTGGGGCATGGATGCTACCGTAAGCTGGGGTGGACCGGAGTTCCGGTTTAAGAACGATACCGGCTATCCCGTCCGCCTGGATGTAACCTATGAGAACAGCAGGATTACTGTCAGCGTTGTAGGGACTAAGCTGGACGACACCTATGTAAAAATGACCTACAGCGTTTTAGGCGATACCCCCTACGAGACGGAGTACGTGGAGACCGAGGATTTGGATTGGGGTACCGAGCAGCAGAAGCAAAGCCCTTATACCGGCCATCAGGTGGTGTCCTACCGGAACGTCTATGATGGGAGCGGGAAGCTGATTTCCCAGGAGTTGGAAGCCAAGAGCAATTATAAAAGCCGGAATGAAATCATCCTGGTCGGCACCCGGGGCAAGCCCGCTATGGGAACCACGATCCCCGATTTTGGCGGCAGCTCCGATCCCGGCTCCAGTGGCGGAAACGAAGGATATATTCCTCCCGAAGGGCCCACGGTTCCCCCGGAGGATGATTATGGCTACGAGGACGAAGGGCCAACCCTCCCGCCGGAGGACGGCTCGCCAGGGCTGTCGATTTTCGGATAAGGGCTGCTGCGCCGAAACGAAATATGCGGTAAAGGGCTGCGGATTTCCGCAGCCCTTTTTATAGGTTCCCCTCTGTTATTATTTTTCCCCTTCCCCGTCTTTCCGCAGCAATTCCGCGTCCTCCGGCCAGACGGGCTTATGGGTGGCGTAGTTCTCCGCTGAAACCGGCAGGCCTTTGCCTTTGAGCCGGTAGGCGGAAAACGCCCGTACCCCCGCGTATATACAGGCACAGATGGGGACACCTAAGAACATGCCCCCTACACCCCAAAGGCCGCCGCCGACCAAAATGGCAACGATAACCCAGAAGCCAGATATGCCCGTGCTGTTGCCCAAGATCTTGGGGCCGAGGATATTGCCGTCAAACTGCTGTAGGGCCAGGATAAAAATAGCAAAATACAAGCACTTGATGGGGCTGTCCAGCAAAATCAGGAAGCCGCTGGGAATAGCGCCCAGGAATGGGCCAAAAAAGGGGATCACGTTGGTGACGCCCACCACCACGCTGACCAGCGGCGCGTAGGGGAACTCGAAAAAGCTGGAGAAAATGAAGCACAGGATTCCGATAATCAGGGAATCCAGCAGCTTTCCCCGGACAAAGCCGGAGAAAATCCGGTCTGTAGCCTTTACGCCCCGGATCAGCCACGCCGCCCGGTCCTCGGTGAAAAAGGTATAACACAGCTTGCAGCCCGTAGCGGCGAACCGCTCCTTGGATCCCAGCAGATACAGAGATACCATGATCCCTAAAAACAGGTTCTTGAAGAAGGTGAGCACGCCCACCACGCCTCCGGTGACCGCCTGAACCGCTACCTGGAGCTGGGGAGCCAGGTTGGTTTGCAGCCAGTCCAACGCCTGCCGGTAATATTGGTTGAACAATTCCTGGGCCCGCTGGGCCAGATCGGGATTGTTCTCCAGCAGCCGCAATATCCACGCTTCGATGGTCTGATAGTAGCCCTTCAAATTGCCGCCCAGCTGTAGCACGCTCTTATACAGCTCAGGCAGCAGCACGCTCAGCAGCGCGTAAAACAGCAAAAACACCACAATCCAGGTCATGATCATGGACACCGGCCTGGCCCATTTGGCGGCTTTCCTCCCGCCCTGGCGGAAGATCACCCGCTCGAACCAGTTCACCACCGGGGCCAGCAGGTACGCGATGGCCGCGCCGTAGAGGATAGGCGCGAGAATGCCCATCAAACGGCTGGTATAGGCCATGACAATGCTGTCCCGGAACACCAGGTCGTAAATCAGCATGACGGCGCATACCACGCACACCGCCGTCATCCCCCAGGCAAAATAGTGATTGTCTTTTCTCATTGCGCCCCTCCTCCGCATATTGTCCCTGTTCCCATCATACTCCATTTTCCCAGAAATGCAATAGGGTTTCAAGAACGTTATAGGCCCCTTATAAAAATTTTAAGCCTTGTTGCTAAATTGTAACAGATTTTTGTTCCAGGATGTGCTATAATGGGTCTGCGTATACGGCGGGCCGTGCTTGTCCGCCGGATCCCTATTTTCCAAAGGAGGAAGCGAACATATGAGGAAAAGAAGAAATCATATGCGGTCTCTGGCCGCCCTGCTGGCCCTGGTCATGGCGCTGACCTTGGCCCCCACCGCGCTGGCGGCCCTGAGCCGCTGCCCGAAATGCGAGAGAATGACCCTGGAATCCTCGGTGCTGCACGAGGCCACCTGCCATGATACCGGCATCATAGAATATACCTGCACCAACCAGTACTGCGACTACACCACTTTGCAAAAAACCGATGTAAATCCCAACCGCCACGATGTGATCTACACCGACAATGGTGACGGCACCCACTCCGGCGCCTGCCGCTACCACGCCACCTACACGATTAAATCCGAAGCCCACAGGTATGCCAACGGCGCCTGCGAACTGTGCGCCGCCCCCAACTACACCGCCGTGGAAATGGTAGGCCTGGATTCGGACAAGGTAGTCCCCGTAGCCGTGGGCGACGCCGGGGCGAAGCTGTCCGCTTCCGGCATCCGCCTGGTGCTGGGCAGCGCCAACATCACCGAGGATTATACCCTGCAATACCACTGGTATGACAACAACCAGAATGGCCGGGAGGTCGGCACCAGCGAGGAGTTCCTCCTGCCCGCTTCCGTCTATGGGAAGGAGGGCACCTATTACTATAACCTGGTGGTGTTTGCCAGCCCGAAGAGCACCCTCTCCCGTCCGCCAGTCAGCAAAACCTGCCGGTTCACGGTTCAGGTGGAGGATCTGATCACCGTCTCCGCCGCTGTTACCACCCAGGACGGCGAGCTGTACTTCAGCGAGCTAGACGGCTGGTCATCCGATTCCATCGTCAACCAGATCTACGATGGCGTACAGGGCCTCTGCGGCCGGGATGCGAAGCCCTATTCTGTCACCTTTGACAGCGTGACCCCCACCAGCATAGGCAAGCTGAGCGCCACCAGCGTCAACACCCAGTATACCTTTGGCGACACCAAGCGGGATCTTGGGGATGTATCCTTCACCCATGAGGGGGTTCCCGGCGAGTTCACTGTGGGCTTCACCGCTTACGACACCGAAGGGGAGAGCTACAAGGGCGTGCTGACCATTACGGTGCAGCAGTACGCCGGGGATATGGACGTCCTCTACATCGCTTCCCGTAGCGAACCATTGACGCTGGGCGCCCAGGAGTTTGAGGATTTCTGGTCTGTGGTCTGCCCCAACGGCGTGCTGGAATACGTCATGTTTGACCAGCTTCCCAAATCCGTGGAAGGCGTGCTCTACTCGGACTACGTCTCCGCCGCTTTCCCCGGCAGCTATGTGCGCACCAATGATGAGCTGTTTGTAGACCCGCCCCGGAACCAGTACGCCCTTGACGCTGTTACCTTTGTTCCCGGCGTAGGCGTACGGCAGAGCGACTATATCACCCTGAAATTCACCGCCCACGGCACCCGCACCGGCACCCGGGAGGTGAACCGCTCCGGCCTGGTCTATATCTTCTTTAATGGCGGGGACAAGGGCGCTGACATCACCGTTCCCGCCACCGCCGCCGGCGCGGCGCTGAAACCCGCCGACTTCCAGAAAGCCTATCAATCCGTCATGGGTGCCGCCGCTGCCAACTTCTACATCCAGCTCATCGACATCCCCAAGGGCGGCAGTCTCTATTCCGGCCGCACTGCGGGGAAGAATGGCGTCCTGCTCACGGCGGACACCATTGAGGGGCGGCTGTTCTCCTACAGCGATGCCCGGGGGGAAACCATCGGAGGCTTGACCTACGTTCCCGGCACCGCCGCGTCAGAGACCATCCGCTATGTGGCCAGCAGCACCCAGGGAAAGCCCCTGTTCGCGGGAAACATCCATTTCACCTCCTCCGGCATCCCTACGGTAAGCAACCTGTACGTGGATTACCGCTGCAACGGCACCGGCGTCAGCTTCAAGAGCAGCGATTTTGAGAATCTCGCCGGCGCTGGCGTGGCCAAGCTGTCCTCTGTGACCTTTACGCCCCCCCAGGCGGCGATGGGTTCTTTGTACTATGGCCGCACGGCGGTAGCGGCAGGCCAGCCTATTACCACCGACAACATCTGGTTCAACCTGTCCAGCGGGGCGGGGACTATCAGCGTCAATGACATCTCCTTTGTCCCGGCGGCAACATATACCAGCGGCCTGGTGACCATTCCCTTCACCGCTATCAATACCGCTGGGATCCGCTCCACCGGTACAGTCCGCATCACCGTCACCCCTTCCCCCACCAATCCCACTACCCCGACAAATCCTACCACCCCCACCACGCCTACCCAGCCCCCCAAGACCTTTAAGGACGTGCCTGCCACGGAATGGTTCTACAAATACGTAACCGATCTGACCACCAGCGGCGTCCTCAACGGCTATGAGGACAACACCTTCCGTCCCAATGGCGCGGTGACCATGGGCGAAGCCCTGAAAATGATTATGACCAGCGCGGGCTACGCCGAGCAGGCGCCCACCGATTCCCACTGGGCCAGCGGCTATCTGGCCAAAGCCAAGGCCGACAACCTCCTCCCCGCCGGCGCCGTGGAGCGCCTGGACCGCCCTGTGGACCGCTATACCATTGCGGAAATCGCCATCCGGGCGATGAAACAGCCTACCACCATCGTGACCAGCTCCCCCTTTGTGGATATGCCGGCCAACCATGCTTCCGCCCCCTCGGTAATGGCGCTGTATAACTTGAAAATCGTAACCGGCGACACCAATAAGCAGGGCCAGTCTATCTACAACGGCGCTTACGCCATCAAGCGCAGCGAATTTGCCGCCATCATCTGGCGGGTGCAGAACTATCTGAAAACCGGCGATGTTAACGGCATTACCGCCTGACAAACCCACAATTTAAAAAGCCCCCGCCGGAAGCGTCTGCTTCCGGCGGGGATTTTTCACGTTCCGATGGACGTTAGAAAGTGTATGTCGCGCAGTTGATCTTGACAACGCTGTCATCGTCCTCCGGCTGTTCGTCCTTGTCCGCGTTGGGCCCCATATGGGCCACATCCTCGGCAATCCGTTCCAGCGCCGCCTGCTGAGCTTCGGTGCAGATCACATAAGGGCAGTCCGCCAGCCGCATCAGCTTCGCCCGGATCAGTTCTGGGGACACGTCCTCCTGGAAGGCCACATAGAGGCAGTCCGCAATCTCCACGCCGTCCTCCGCCTGCTCCAGCATGTTGGCCGTCACCGTCAGGCGCTTCTTGTCGCAGTAGAATTCCCCGGCGCAGGTTTCCATATCCTCGCACTTAATATTCATCGCCAAAACCCGGTCCCGGAGGGAACGCACCGTCCGGACGGTTCCATCCACCTGCAAAAACTCGATTTGATCCAGACAGGGGGCGTTCTCTTTCATGATGGTCACATCGCCGTTCACATACATCTTGGTGCCGTAACGCTTCACATCGCCTTCGTCCAGCTCCAGGCTGTCCCCCACATAGGCGCAGCCATCGGGAACAATGGTGATCTCCGCCCGTTCGTCCACCAGGGCCACGGCGGCCTCCGCCTGGGATTCACAGACGATCAGCTCCCTCGTCTCAAACCGCACGTTCTTCGCGGCCAGGGCAGCAAAGTCGATGTCCGGGGCCACCGCTACCAACTGGCTGGAAGCGTAGTACAGCGCGTCCTGCTTGGCCCGCAGGCGAAAGGTACGGTCCAGTACCGCAGTGTCCTTCAGGCGGATGCAGCCATCGGGATAGGCATCAGTACAGCCGTTGATAGACATCATGCTCAGCAGGGATACCATGCTTTTAGGGCAGGAAACGCTGCCATTAACCGTGATATGGGCATAGCTATTAAGTATATCCTCGCTGCCGGGGGCAATATCCAGGGTGCCGTTGACCACCAGAATGGTCTTCTGCTGGGGAACCTTCTGGCCGGGGGCGATTTCCAGGGAGCCGTTGGCTACGGAGACCCGGACCTCCTCCTCTACGCTGGTAGTGGTGGCGGTGTTGATTTTGCTGGCGTACTTGCCCAGCAAAAGCTGGGCGGCGGTGTTAGTAATCAAATGGGCGCAGTTGATGCGGACTTGCTCATAGGATGCGAGGAATTCTTCCGTGATGTTGCGGGCGTTGCAGAGCGCGCAGTTGATCTTTAATGTTTTCTTGTTTTCCATGATAATTGACCTCCAAAAAATGATTGTTTATGTTAGATTTGTTCAGCGCATGGTGTAGAACCGGCTATAGGACTCCAACAAGGAGCGTCCCTCCGGGCTTTCCGCCAGCCGTCCGGCGTCCCTTCCGGGGAGACAGCTTTCGTCCAACAGCGTACAGGACTTTTTAGGGGCAGAGTTGTACCAAAGATGGTCTTTTCTTGTACGTTTCATTGTCGTTTCCTCCATATCATTTCATATTAATCCTTGAGCCATTCCCGCAGCCGCCGCTTTGCGGAAGCCAGCCGGGAGCGTATGGTCGCTGGGGGCAGGGAAAATATCTCCCCCAGCTCCTTGGAATTGTAACCCTCGAAATACCGCAAGGAGAAAATCGCCCGCTCGTCCTCCGGCAGCCGCCCCACCAACTGGGCCACGGCGGCCTGGGACAAGTCCTCCTCGAAGGACGCCAGCGCAAGCTGTTCCTCCTCCGCGGGGGTTTCCCTGGCCTGCCGCCGGGCCTGGTCGATGAAGAGGTTCCGGGCGGTCTTGTAGAGCCACGCCCGGCATTGGCTCCGCTCCAGCTTATACAGGTCGCCCCAGTGGGTCATGGCCCGCACATAGGCATCCTGGACCAGGTCCTCCGCTGTGGAGCGGTTTTTCGTCAAGGCGGTGCAGTAGGTAAGCATTTCCTTATAGAACGCGCCGTAGAGGTCATTAATTTCCATGTCCGGGCGGCTCCTTTCTTGCGTGTTCAACTATATAACGGATGGGCGGGGCAAAGTGTTGGCAAAAAAGTGGAAATTTTTCAAAAAACTTTTCAGCAAAGCGGGCCGCGCCCTTACCCTATACTATTTATCCTCAGAAAAAACCACAAAAATGTGCGAAAACCAACGTTTTCGCACATTTTTCTATTTTCTCACGTCCTGCTGGACAGCAGGTGGAGATATTCCCCCAGGCGGCCATCCAAACCATCGCCAGGGTGGAGAGCCGCCCCGGCCCATTACACTTTTTGGTTGCGGTACTGGTTGGCGCTGATGCCTACAGCCTTTTTGAAAATCCGCGCGAACTGCGCCCCATCGGAGCAGCCCACCAGCTCCACAATTTCCCCGATTTTCAGCTTCGGGTTCTCCAGCAGCCGTTTGGCCGCCTCTACCCGGATGGAATTCAGCAGATCATAGAAGCTCTTTTCCATATGCTTATTGATCAGCTTGGACAGGTGCCACTGGGACACAAAGCAGTGATCCGCCACATCCTGTAGGCTGAGCTTTCTGGCGTAATTTTCCTCCATAAAAGCCACCGCCTGCCGGACGATGAAGTTGCCGGTGCCGGGATCCTCCTCCCCCTGCCCCCTTCCGAGCTGCCCGGTCATGGCCGCCAGCGCCTCATGGATTTCATCCATTTTCGATGGCTTCAGCAAAAACCTCACCACCCCCAACCGGATAGCCTCCTGGGCATAGGCGAAATCCCGGTACCCCGTCAGCACGGTAATGCGCATCTCCGGGAATTCGCTGCGCAGGCCCGCCAGCATGGTCAGCCCGTCCTGATCCGGCATGCGGATGTCGGTGAATACGATATGGGGCTTCACCTCCCGGATCAGCGCCGTCCCCTGGGCGGCGCTCCCGGCTGTCCCAGCCACCACGCAGTGGTAGTCCGCCCATTTTACCACCCGGCGCAGGCCCTTGACGATAATCTGTTCATCGTCGATTAAAACCACGTGGTACATAGCTGAACCCCCCTCTCACGGCCCATTGCGCGCCATAGCGGCAGTCACCGCCTCCTGTGCCGTCATTTTTCCCGTCACAACGTTCTGGATATTGGAAAACAAGCAGCTCCGCGCTTCGCTGGAGATCCGGTCCTGCACCGCGCCGGTGAGGGAGGTAGCCCCCTCCAGGGCGTCCGCCGCCGACTGGCGCAGGGGATCCAGCTCTCCCTGGGGCGGGCTGTTTTCAGCGCAGTCAGCTCTGTGGTGGCAAAGGCGGCTACCACCTCATCGGAAGTCAGCCGGGAAACAAAGGACACCGCCGCTTCCCGCTTCTCCGGGTCGTTCCAGGCCCGCCGGGTGATGAAAAACCCGGTAGAGATACCCCCGATGGTGTCTGTAGCCCGTCTCGTCCCCTTGGCCGGAACGCAGCATACCGTCAGCTCCTCCAGCCGCTCCGGGTAGTGCTCGGTGAAATACCCCGCCTTCCAGGATCCGTCCAGCAGGAAAGCCGCGCCCCCCTCGCCGAACAGCGCGGTTGTCTCTGTATCCCCGGCGGTCAGCGTATCCTCCGAAAAGTAGCCCCGCTCATAGAGATCCTTAATGTCGCCCAGCCCCGCCAGCCAGGCCCCGGCGGCTTCATCCGCCACCAGCCGCCCCCCCATCGTCCAGGACAGGCGGGATCAGATGGGTGGCGGGGCTGCCGTTATTGAGCACGGCGAACTCGAACCAGTAGTGGGAGACCTCCGCCAGGGAGCAGGCGATGGGGGTGTACCCCTTCTCCCGGATGGCCTCGCAGTCCTCCAAGAACTGTTCCCAGCGGTAGTCTGGCCCCGGCAGGGCCACGCCGCAATCCGCCAGCACCGCTTTGTTCACATACAGGTACTCCCAATATCCCAGAACTGGCACCGCGTAATGCAATTCGTTAGAGGCCGGCGGCAGCATGCTGCCGGCCATGTTCCCTGCGTAATCCGGGTAATCCCTGCGGATCTCCTCCACCGGTACTACCCGGTCTGCCCGGATAAACGGCTCGGCATCGGCGTTGGCGAAGAAAAACAGCACATCCGGCTCGGATCCCGTCTCAAAATCCGCCAGCACCCGGGCCTTCCACTCCTCGTTGGATACGGCGGAGACGTCCTCCACCATATACCCTGTTTCCGCCTCATAGGCGGCCACGGCGGCTTCATAATTTTTCCGGTTCCCATCCTCGCCTCCGAAGCTGGTGACCACCCGCAGCGTAACCGCCGGCGCGTCCTGGGGCGCGGCTTCCCGCCGTCCGCAGGCAGTAAGGGCCATCAGGGCCAGCAGGCAGAAAATCCAAACTCGTTTCATTTTCCTCCCTCCTCTCCCGGAATCTCCAACCGGGTCAGGATCCGTCCGGGACGGAGCTCCGCCATGTCGAAGCGGTAATCCTCCCCATACAGCAGCCGGAGCCGCTGGTTCACGTTGCGGATACCCACGCTGCCGCCGGGCTTCTGCCCACCGCTCTGGGGCTCCAGGGAACGGCGGATGTTCTCCCAGTCCCGGGCGGGGATAGCGCCATCGTGCTCCACCTCTACGCACAGCCGCGCCCCGCCGGCGCCCCGTCTCGGATAGGCCCGCAGGCACAGCTCACCGCCGCTGCGGGACAGGTCATGTTCCACTGCGTTTTCCACAATGGGCTGAAGCATCATCAGCAGCACCCGCCACCCCATGACCTCCGGATCCACGTCCCGGGTAACCGTGAGCCGGTCTCCCAGCCGCTCCTGGGTAATATAGAGGTAGGCGTCCACATATTTAAGCTCCTCCGCCAGCGTAACGGTAGACCGCCCATCCCGGGAAATCGCGGCGTCCAGCATAGTGGACAAGGCCTCGATCATGGAACAGACCCGCTGGTTATCCGCCAGTCTCGCCTCCCAGTTGATAATCTCCAGGGTGTTGTTGAGGAAGTGGGGATTGATCTGGGACTGGAGAGCCTTGATCTTCGCCTGCTGAAGGGCCTGCTGCTCCTGATAGGAGCGGTCAAACTGGCTCTCCAGCTCCGCAGACATGGCGTTAAAATGGTTGTAGAGCAAAGCAAACTCCCGGCTGGGGGCGTCCCCGGCAATTTGATAGCCCCGCTCTCCCGCCTGCACATGGGCAGCGGCGGCGATCATCGTATCAATTGGCCGGCTCACATGCCGCCGGAACAGCCATACAATCACCGCCAGCAGCGGAACGACCAGCAGCGCCACCGCCACGATGGCCCAGCGCAGCATAGGTACGTTGCTCCAGGGTGTGCCGGCAGCTACAAAGGCGGACAGCTCCAATGTGTGCCCATCCGCTTCACCCCGGTAAACAACCGCCTTGGAGGGGGCGGCCGCCCCCTCCCCGTCCTCCTCCAGCAGGAGGACGGGAACGCCGTCCACCGTAAGCGATGGCGCGCGCAGGCCGCCGATGTGATAGAGGGACTGGAAAACCTCCTCCAGCTCCAGCGCCATCACCAGCGCCGCGTAGGGTTCAAAGTCCTGATCCAGCAGATTGCGCACCATATACAGCTCCCCGCCGCCGAGAGGAAATAGATCCCGGTATCCTGCTGCGCCAGCAGCTCCCGGACGGCGGGCAGAACCTCGGTGGTATAGTGCCGCAGGAGGTTCTGCTTGGCGGTTCCCGGCGCGGCGGCGTAGGTATGCAGGTCTTCGGCCAAAAAGGAGATGAATACCGCCCGGTAGCTGCTGTTGCGGGTAAACTCCTGGGCCAGATACTCCGTCACATCCCGGTAGACGAAAAACCGCACCGGATTAAGCTGGTAGCCCCGGTACGTCCGCCGGATGACGCCATCGTAGGACACCGCCTTGGAGTCCTCGATCACCGCTTCCAGGCGCAGCTCCGCCTGCCCCATGGCCGCCAAGGCGTCCGCGTCCACGCTCCGGCGCAGGCTCTCGTTGTACCCGGCGTTGAGCATCACCCCGGCGGAAACGGTGATAATGAGAATCGGCAGCAGCCAGCATACCAGCGCCGCCAAAGCCAGCCCTGTCCGCAGGGATCCGGGCTTCCGCCCCCTCACAGGCCTAAAAACGCTTTCCAGGCCTGGATATCGTTTTCCGCCTCTTCCATACTGCCGCCCTCGGCGGCCATACGCAGCAGCGGCTCCGTACCGGAGAAGCGGCAGATCACCCAACTGCCGTCCTGAAAATAGACCTTGCAGCCGTCCTCCCGGCTGACATGGTCCACCCGGCGCCCAAAATCAGGGCATTCCATATCCTGAAAGATTCTTTTCTGAAGCTGCTCCTTCCGCTGGCGGGCCATGGTGAAATTGGCCTCCGCGTAAAACGGCTCACCGTACTGGCTGCAAATTTCATCATACAATACCGCCAGCTTCTTCCCTGTTACCGCCAGCATCTCCACCAGCAGCGCCGCTGCGTAGATGCCGTCCTTCCCGGCGATATGGCCCTTTACCGCCAAGCCACCGGAGGACTCGCCGCCGATGATGGCGTTGGTTTCCGCCATTTTGGCGGAGACGTGCTTGAAGCCTACGGGGACCTCGTAGCATTTCTGCCCCAGCCCCTCCGCCACCCGGTCCAGCAGGTGGGTGGTGGAGTTGTTGCGCACACACGGCCCCTGCCAGCCCCGGTATTTTACCAGATAATAATACAGCAACACCAGCAGCTTGTTGGGGTGGACGAACTGCCCCCGGCTGTCGATGACCCCCAGCCGGTCCGCATCGCCATCGGTGGCGATGCCCAGGTCACAGCGGTAGCGGTCCAGCACCACCGCCGCCAGGGGCCCCATGGTGTCCTCGTTGGGCGCGGGGAGTTTGCCGCCGAAGAGGGTGTCGTGGCGGTCATGGATGATTTCCAGGTCGCACCGGCAGGTCATGAGGATCATGCTCAAACAGGTCTGGCTCACGCCGTACATGGGATCCAGGGCGATGCGCAGCCGGGCCTTTTTGATAGCTTCCACATCTACAGAGGCCAAAATGCTGTCAATATACTCGTTGGCGGGATTGTCCTCGGTGATAACCCCCTCCGCCACAGCCTGGGCGTAATCCACGGAGCGGATTTCCGCTGGGTCAACGCCTGCGGCCTCCTCCTCTACCCGGGCAGTGACGGAGGCGTCCGCGTCCTTGCCTCCGGCGGTAAAAAGCTTGATGCCGTTGTAGATGGCCGGGTTGTGGCTGGCGGTGACCGCCATGCCGTAGGGGCATCCCCTCCGCTTGACCATGTACATAATCAGCGGCGTTGGCGATGAGCGGTTGATGACATAGGGCCGGAACCCATATCCCGCCAGCACCTCGCAGACCCATTGAACCGATTCCTTGGAGAGGAACCGCCGGTCATAGCCTACACAGATTTCCGCGCCGCCATGGCCTTCCTTTTCCATCATGCGGCAAAGTCCGGCTGTCAGCAGCCGGATATTGCTCTTGGTAAATTCATCAGCGATGATGGCGCGCCATCCGCCGGTGCCAAATCGAATCATATGCGTCCTCCATTTCACATCCGCGCAGCCTACAGGCCGCCCCAGAGCCATTACTATCATTATAGAATTGATTCCTCTCCGGTGCAAGGGGAAATTTCCGCCCCGCACGGAAGCCGTGCGGGGCGGGCAATTGCTACCAGTCAATGCGAAACGGCGCCCCTTATCCCAGGTAAGCGGCAAGCTGCTCCTGGGCGCCGGTGATAATCTTGCTGATGCCCGCGCTCTCCAGCTTGCTCAGGAAATCGGGCAGTACCGTGGCGGGGTCAACCGCGCCGCA
Organism: uncultured Oscillospiraceae bacterium; assembly: GCA_910587645.1. Classification (GTDB taxonomy): domain Bacteria; phylum Bacillota; class Clostridia; order Oscillospirales; family Oscillospiraceae; genus Pelethomonas. Next base: position 7,978 of record CAJUNA010000020.1, on the reverse strand, counting down.
CATCAGGTTGAAGCCATATTCGGCGTACACATTGGCAATGGCGGCGGCTTCCTGCTCATAGGGGGAGGCATCGAAGACGAAACCACCCATGGGCAGCTTCTCCGCGGAATCATAATAAGCGGTGAAACGGTCCCAGAAATCCAGGCCTTGGGCGTTGGTGGGGGGCAGGATCCGGACGTTGCCAACACCGTTGGTCCACAGAGTGTAGTTGGCGCGGGCATCATCAATGAAAGTGATAGTGCCGTCAGAATTCTTATTATAGGTATAGCCTTCCACGCCATAGTTGAGCATGGTCATGGCCGTGGGGTCGGTGTTCAGCAGGTTCAGGAACATCAGCGCCCGCTCGGGGTTCTTGGAGGTGGCGGAAATGGCCATCATCGCGCCCTGGCCGGAGGTAGCGTCCATGTAGGGGGCAGCGGCGGGCACCATGCGCACATCAATCTTACGGGCGGTGGAATAATCCAGCTCGCAGCCGAAGGCGTAGGACTGGGTGCTGATGAGGTAGTCGCCGGTCTGGGTCGTGGCGGTGCGGTAGTCGTTGGCAGTGGCCTCATTCTGGCTGCTGGGGGCGATGTAGCCCTGCTGGGCCAGATAGTAGGTCCGCTCGGCGAACTTCTTGAACTCCTCGGTTGCATACTTGTTGACAATGTTGGAGCCGATATCCTTGGAGGGGTTCGCCTTGTCGTAGTAGTAGGACAGGATATTGCTGTTGCCCAGGTCGCCGGTGACGATGGCGGTGGTGGTACCCATACGCTCCAGGACCACAGCCTCAATGAGCAGGGGGTAGAAGTTGGCGCCCTTGGCGTCCTTGGCAGCTTTCAGCAGGGCCTCAAAATCATCGGAGTAGTAGTCCAGCCCGGCGGCGCAGACTTCGTCCACGTTATAGCCCAGCTCGGCCAGCAGGGTGCCGTTGACGTCCCAGCAGTACTGGGTAGCGGTATCCTTCAGTCCGGGAACGGCGTAAACGCCCTTGCCGTCATAGCCGTTGGTCTCGGCGCAGTCCCAAATTTCCTGCGGGATGGTGTTCAGCAGGTCCGCGCCATAGGTGGGCAGCAGTTCATCCAGCTTGACCCAGTAGCCGTCCCGGGCGTAGCGGTTGTACTCGTTGGGGGACCAGTTGCAGGTAAAGTAGATGTCCACATCATCGCCGCCCGCCAGGGCGGTAACCACGCTGTCGTCAAAATCGCCCCAGGTGCCCCAGGTTGGCTCCAGGGTCACGTTCAGCTTTTCCTGCAAATAGGGGTTGAGGGTTTCCAGCACCTTGGCGGAAGCCTCCGGGGTGACGGTGCTGCCGTGGAACCACATTTTCAAGGTTACAGGCTCCAGGTCGGACGCGGGCGCTTCCGTCTGGGAAGGCGCATCGGTTTTGGCGGGGGTATCGGTTTTGCCTGATCCGGTGCCATTGCCTCCGCCGCAGGCCGCCAGGGACAGGACCATAACAGCCGTCAGAAGCAGCGCAAAAAACTTTTTCATTCTCTTATCCTCCATTCAAAATTGTTGCATAAAACAGCGTTTCCGCTGGATCAGCCTTTCACCGAGCCGATGGTCAGCCCGGCCACGATATACCGCTGGAAGAAGGGGTACGCGCAGGCAATCGGCACCACCAGCATGACCACCAGGGCCATGCGCAGGGTCTGGGTAGGCGCCTTGGTCGATTCCATGATGGCGGCGGTGCCGAGCTGCCCCGCCATCCGGTTCAGGTACTCCACATTTTTTTGCAGCTCCATGAGCAGCGCCTGCAAGGGCTGGAGCGCCTTGTTCTGCCGCAGGTACAGCAGCGCCTGGAACCAGTCGTTCCAATAGGCCAGGGCGTTGAGCAGGGCGATGGTGGCAATCCCCGGCTTGGAAATAGGCACCACGATGCGCAGCAGGGTGGAATATTCGCCGCTGCCGTCCACCGTCGCGGCTTCGATCAACTCCATAGGCACCGAGCTTTTAAAGAAGGTGCGCATGACGATAATGTTAAAGGGGCTGACCAGCAGCGGCACAATCAGCGCCGCGTAGTTCTCGCTCAGGCCCAAAAGCTGCTTGGAGATGATGTAGGTGGGGACCAGCCCGCCGCTGAAAATCATGGTAAAGAAGCTGAAAAAGGTAAAGAAGTTCCGGAATTTGAAATCCGGCCGGTACAGCGCGTAGGAGTACATCACGCACATGGCGGTGCTCAGCAGGGTACCCACCACTGTGATAAAAATACTGTTGAAGAAGGACCGCCAAATCTGGGGCAGCTTCTCAAAGGCGTACCGGTAGGTTTCCAGGCTCCACTCCTGGGGGATAAAGGAGTAACCGATGGTCCGTATGGACTCCTCCGAGGAGAAGGATATAATCACCACGAAAACAAAGGGGATCACGCAGCACAGGGCGAACAGCCCCAGAATAACATGCAGGATCAGTTCCGCGCCCGCGCTGACAGAGGTCAGCCGGCGGCCCTTATTTTTTCTGCTCATACCGCCGCCTCCTTAAAACAGTGCGCTTTCCGAGTCGATGCGCTTGATGACCCGGTTGGCGCCCAGGATACAGAATAGTCCGATTACATTTTGCAGCAGTCCGGCGGCGGAGGTCATGCCAATATTCCCGGTGTTCAGCATGGCGTAATATATGTACGTGTCCACCACCTGGGTCACGGGGAACAGCGCGCCGTTCTGCATGGGGACGTTGTAAAACAGGCCGAAGTCCGCGTTGAAAATCTTGCCGATGTTGAGGATGAACAAAATAGCGATCATGCCCCGCAGATTGGGAATGGTCACATGGCGGATCTGCTGCCACTTGGTCGCCCCATCGATGGCGGCGGCTTCATACTGGGTAGCGTCTATACCGGCGATGGCCGCCAGATAGAGGATGGTGGAGTACCCCACATTCTTCCACAAATTGGAAAACACCAGGATGTACGGCCACGGCCCCAGGGTAGTATACCAGTTGGTCACCGGCCCGCCCGCCGCCGCTTGGAGGGACGGGATCAGGCCATACTGCGCGTCCAGGAAAGCGTTGAGGAAGTAGCTGACCACCACCCAGGACAGGAAGTACGGGAAGAACATCAAGGTCTGGTAAGTCTTTGCCACAAACTTCTTCGTCAGCTCGTTCATCATAATGGCGAAAGCCACAGGGATGATGACGCCCAGCACGATAAACACCAGGTTGTACACCAGCGTGTTCCGGATCGCCGCCCAGGCGTCCTCGGTCATAAACAGGAACTTGAAGTTGTCGAACTTCACCCACGCGCTGTTGAAGAGGCTGCTGATAAAAGTCGGGTTCCGGGGGTTGATCTTGTAATTCTTGAAAGCCAGCACCAGCCCCCCATGGGCAGATACCGCAGCAGCAGCATCCAGATAGCCGCCGGAGCCACCATAGTCAGCAAAACCAAGGTCTTTTTCGCTTTGCTGAACCGTCCGGTTTTCAGGGCGGCGGGTTTGCTTGTTTTCATCGAACGCACGTCATATCCTCCCTCTCTCCCGGTCTCCGGCGGGGGCTGTCTGCAAATCAACGGAACAGCGCCCCTCCGCTTCGCTTTTTTTATTTAATTTTACCAATAAATCCGCCGCTTGTCATGCGCCGCGCTTGCTGTTTTTTGCGCCTGCTTGTCGCATTTAGGGACAAACAGGCGCAAACTCCCCGCCCGGAAAATGAAAATTGACGGGGCGCGGCGAAAATGCTATAATGAACCCCAAACGGAAAAACCGGGAAAAGGAGCGGGAATCATGAACGAAAACGGAAAAACCCAGCGGATCAGCGAGACGGACGTCCAGCGGCAGCTCGCCATCTGCCAGGAGATCAAAAAGCGGTGGGAGGGCCGTCCCGGCGGGCCATCCCTGGCCTGCGTACAGACCTTTGGCTGCCAGCAGAACGTGGCCGACAGCCAGCGGATCATGGGGATGCTACAAGAGATGGGCTGCGGCTTCACCCAGGACCCCTATCAGGCGGACATCATCCTTATCAATACCTGCGCCATCCGGGAGAACGCGGAAAAAAAGGTGTTCGGCGTTGTGGGCCAGCTTGTCCACGTCAAGGAGAAAAACCCGGACGCAGTCATCTGCCTGTGCGGCTGCATGGCCCAGCAGGAGGTGGTCGCCGAACGGATCCGGCGCTCCTACCGCCATGTAGACCTGGTGTTCGGCCCCCAGGCCCTCTGGAAATTCCCGGAGCTGCTGTACGGCGTCCTTACCGGCGGCGGACGGGCCTTTTCCATTGCCAGTGAGCGGGGTGCCATTGCCGAGGGCCTGCCTGTCATACGGGAGAGCGGCGTCAAGGCCTGGGTGTCCATCATGTACGGCTGCAATAATTTCTGCTCCTACTGCATCGTCCCCTACGTCCGGGGCCGGGAGCGGAGCCGGAAACCGGCGGACATCCTCTCAGAGGTTCGCGGCTTGGTGGAGGAGGGCTTCCGGGAGATTACCCTGTTAGGCCAAAACGTCAACTCTTACGGCAAGGATTTGGAGGAGCCGGTGGACTTCGCGGGCCTTCTCCGGGAGATCGACAAAATTCCCGGCAGCTATCTGATACGCTTCATGACCAGCCACCCCAAGGACGCGGGGGAAGAACTGTTCCGCGCTATGACGGAGTGCCCCCACGTAGCCAAGCAGCTCCATCTTCCCGTCCAGTCCGGCAGCAGCCGGGTGCTGAAAGCCATGAACCGGGGCTACACCCGGGAGCAATACCTGGAAAAAGTACGCCTGGCCCGGGCGGCCATGCCGGATCTGATTCTCACCAGCGACATCATCATTGGCTTCCCCGGGGAGACGGAGGAGGAGGCCATGGAGACCGTCTCCCTCATCGAAGAAGTCCGCTATGACGCCCTGTTTACCTTCATCTACTCCCCCCGCCCCGGCACACCGGCGGCGAAGCTGCCGGACCCCGCGTCCCGCGGCGAGAAGCAGGTCTGGTTCGACAAGCTCCTGGACGCCCAAAACCGTATCTCCGCAGAGCTGCACCGGGCCTATGTAGGCCAGACCGTCCGCGTGCTGATAGACGGCGAAAGCGGCGATGCCGCCTGGCCCCTGTCCAGCCGCACCCAGGGTGGACGGCTGGTTCACCTTAAAGGAGACACGACCCTGACCGGCCAGTACGCCAATGTCAAAATCACGGACAGCAACACCTGGGCGCTGTTTGGGGAAATCGAATAAAAGCGCAAAAAGGGACAGGCTTTGCCAGCCTGTCCCTTTTCTATTATATGATGTACTTGTCAAACTGCTGTCCCAGCCAAATATTCCTCCAGGCACATGCCGCTCTCATAAATCGCCGCCGCTGCGTCTTTGCCCACATACCGGTAGTGCCACGGCTCGTAAATGATCCCGGTAATCCCGCTCTTATCCTCCGGATACCGCAGGATGAACCCATACTCCCAGCAGTGCTCCATCAGCCATTTCTGCACGGCGGTATCCGCCTGGGAGCTGTCCAGGCTTTGGTTTCCCACATCCACGATGTCCACCGCCAGCCCTAGCTGGTGCTCGCTGGTGCCGGGGCGGGCCACTGACTTGGCAGCTTCCGTCTCCCCGTTCTCCCGGGAAAGGCCCCGGGCCATAAGCCGTGCCACCTTGTTCTGAAACAGCTCCGTCTGTTTTTCCATGGAGCGGTAAGAGGAGCAGATTACCGGCGACAGCCCCTCCCTCCGGCAGGCATCCATCATATCCTGCAAATCCGGATAACACCGCTCGTCCACGCTGTGCCCGTTGGAGAGAGCCTTTACGGTAAAGGTATAGTCCTCGGGCAGCGGGTTCCAAGGGTTCACCAGCGTAAGCATCCATTCGCCGTCCTCCACGCCGCCGGAGGGGATGTCCGGCTCCACGCCCTGGCCCTCCGGGGACGGCACCGTCCCCGGCAGCCCGGATGACAAGGCCTTTACCGGCAGAAAAGGCGTCATCGCCGCGGGATCCTCCTGCGGGAAGGCAAACGCCAGCACGAAGGCCGCCACAGCCAGCACGAACATATACAAAGGCAGCCGCCGCCTGAACCGGCGCACATGTCTCCCGGCACAGGGCCGCGATTTTCTTTCGTACATCAAGAAACACCTTCCTATCTATGAGATGGCCCCATTATAGAAAAGCATTTCATAAAAACGCGATTATTCCGGCATCAATCCGGCATCAAAAATCTTAACTATCCAAAGCGGTGAATCGCACAGACCTACTTTCATATCGCGCACGGCGCGAGGTACACCATGTCGTAGCTCATCTGCAAGCACAAGGTAAGCGGCTCCCCGCCATCCTCCAAATCCAGATAGAAAATAAACTCCGCTATATCCACGTCAATATACATCTCCGCCACGCTGGTCACCTCGAACCCATAGTGGTCTTCCACAAAGTTTTTCCAATGGTCCATCCGGTCATAGACCTCCTCCCCCGGTACAAACACCGGCGCACGGATGAACGCCATGAGGATTTTCCCGGTTTCATCGTCAATGCGGAGCATATACTCCATCCGGCCCTTTTCATCCCGCCACTGGCAGTCCCAGGCCACGGCATACAATTCGCCCCCGCTGGAGCCTAGCACGGCGCCGGCCCCAGCCGAATCCGTCTCTTCCCCGCTATAACGGATCTCCTCTGAATAGGCGGCCAGCGCGCATGGCTCAACATGCGGTGTACCCAGAGCGTCCAGGGCGTCATCCTCCATCAGGCCGTATTTATACATCATCTGTAAGGTTTTCTCTACGATGCCTTCCGCCTGTTTTTTATTATAGGCGGTATGGTTGTCCCAGTCCACCACCACATAATTCTGCTCCACCAGCAGCCGCAGCACCTGGGCCAGCTCAGAATCCTGCCGCAGCGTCAGGCTGAAGGAGTCAAAGGAGCGGGTTTCCTGCATACTGGCCCCATAGGAATCCTGCAAATACCCCGCCACCCCCGGCATAACGGCCCCCGCCACCACCAGCAGCAGGGTAAACACAACCAGCAGCCCATTCTTTACCCGTCTCATGGCCGTCCCCCTCTCAGCTCCACGGTAACGCAGCTCCCCTGGACATCGCTCCGATTTTCAAACCGGATAGACCCATGATGGAGGGCCGCGATCTCCTGGCACAGCGCCAACCCCAGGCCGAAGCCGCCCTGCTTCCTGGATCTGGCCTTGTCCACCCGGTAGAAAGCCTCAGTCAGATGGGCCAGCGCCTCCTCCGGGATCCCCCTGCCGGTATCCAGCACCTGCACCCGGACGCCGTCCTCCAGCATATCGGCCTGAAATTGTAGCTCACCGCCCCGCTCCATAGCCTTCTGGGCGTTATCCGCCAGGTTCAGCAGCAAGGACCAGGTCAGATCCGGCTCCAGCAAACAGCGTCCCGGTTCGCACCGGCACACAACAGAGATCCGCCGCTGGGCCAGCAGCGGCCGGAGCTGCACCGCCAGCGCCCCGATCAGCTCCCCCGGCGAAACCTCCACCAGCGGAAGCCCCTGTTCCTTGACCACCAGCAGCTCCAAAAGCTTCCGGGACAGATTGGACAGCCGCTTGCTCTCGGAGTAGACATACCCGGCGGCCTCGGACTGCTCGGCAGGGGTCAGGGTGCCGCTTTGCAGCAGCTCGGCGTAGCCGATCAGGCTGGTCATCGGCGTTTTCATCTCATGGGCGAAGCTCCCCACAAACCGTTCCTGCCGCTCCACCGCCTGGTGCAGCTCCAGCACGGTCTTTTCCATCTGCCCGGCCATATCGTTAAAGTCCTGGGACACCGCGCCTACCTCGTCCCCGCTCCGGATAGGGACGCGGCTGGAAAAATCGCCGGAAGCGATTGCCCGGGAGGTTTTCGACAGCCCCACCAGCGGCGCGGTCAGCAGCCTGGACACGGTATAGGACAGCGCGGCGCACAGCACCGCCATCACGGCGAACACCCTCCGGTACACCTGCTGCTGGCTCTGCCGCATGGTATTACTTCTGAAAAACAATCTAGAAAAAAGATGCAGAAAGTGGTAAAATAGACAGCATGGAACACGTAGATTTACGAAAATTGAATAGCGGAGAACTCACACAGGTACGCCGTCAGGTCGTACGTCTCAAAAAGATGGGG
>CAJUNA010000019.1 GCA_910587645.1 uncultured Oscillospiraceae bacterium | reverse complement strand
GACAAGCAGAGGAAAATAGGGGGGAAAGTTGCAGAAATTGAGTTTTTTGAAGTTGGAAATCATGCTGGAAATGGACATCTCTCGGCAGACAAAGTGACAAAATGCTCAGACAAAGTGTTCGTCTTAAAAAAGACGCTTACAGCTTGAGAACATCTTTTTTTAAGACGCGCATAATGTTTCTCAAATAATGGCACCTGAACAGGGCTCGCAGCAAATCGCTGCGGGCCCTTTTTCTGTACCCATTCCCCTCCCAAAAACTCGCTGGATAAAAGGCGGCAATGGATCAAGAAACCATGCACTCCCCCTACATCCTGGTGTTTCCACTGGCTTCAACCCCTGCACCCATCTATTACCCCCCGCATACAATGGTAGTGCCCAGGAGAGTGATAAACTATGGCTTACTCTGATCGAGAGCTGCTCGCCCGGCTTATTGAGTGCGAGGCGGGCGGAGAAGGGACAGACGGCATGAAAGCGGTAGCCGGGGTAGTAATGAACCGGGTTCACGCCACTGGAGGCGAATACGCGCGGGTAGGGCAAGGCAGCATCCGCAACATCATCTTCCAGCCCTATCAATTCGTATGCGCCAGCGAAACGGAGGGCGGCGCGTACAATCCCCAGAACATCTACAATATGCGCCCGGAAGCGATCCACTATGAGATAGCCGACTGGGCCATCGCCGGCAACCGCCTGCCGGATGTAGCGGAATCCCTCTGGTTCTACAACCCCTTCAGCCCCAAATGCCGCAACAATTTTCCCACCACCGTAGGCTACTGGCAGACCCGGATCGGCGACCATTGCTTTTATAATCCAACGCCAGCCTACTACCGCACATAATTTAATGAGGAGTGGTACATGATGCAGCAAGCAGCAAACCAAAACATACCTGCCGCGCCAGACGAAACCGGCTACTTTATGCCTATCGAAGGACGGACTGACAGTTGGGTCTACGGCGACCCCAGCCAAAACCAACCCCAGCCCCAGCCTGTCCCCGATCAATCCAATGCCGTGCAGGTTCCTATCCATGGAATGAATGGCGAAACCCTTGGCAGCATTTCCAGCGCCGCAGCCCAGAGCCAACGAATGAAAAACCCTGTGGACATGGCGGCCACCCACATGCCAGCCGGAGCGGAGGAAGCCTATCAGGCGTCCCTGCGCAGCCTGCTGAACCGGAATCTTGGTTATTTCGTGGTTGCCACCTTTCAAGTGGGACCAAACCAGCCTGTTACCTGGCAAGGGATCCTCCATTCGGTAGGCACGGACTACATCGTCCTTTACCAGCCCGACTATGAGCGTTACATCTCCGGTGACCTGTATTCACTGAAATTCGTCCAGTTCCACAATGTCAAGGGCGTCCCCTACTGCGCCGCTTCCCAGAACTGGCAGGGCCACAGCACATATTAACGCTATCTTTATTCCTCACAAAAAGCAACGGGACGGAATGCCTTGGCAATCCGTCCCGTTCTTTCTGTCTCTTATCCAATCCAGTATGTTGAATACGGTTCCCCGGGGCCATACCCCAGCTTTTCCGCCAGCGCGGCGCTCCGTAGGTTGATGGCATCCCAGCTCGGGTACAGCCCCCGATCCAGGCACTCCAAGATTAACCTTGCGCCACAGGCTGTGGCAAGGCCCCGCTGCCGGTGGCCTTCCCGGGTGTCGATCTCCACCTCAATGCCGCCCCGGTAGACACAGTAGGATCCGGCTCCCGCCACCGGTGCGCCTTCATACATGGCTACAACACCAACGCCCCGCTTGCAGCAGTCCTCGGGACTGTCAAAAGCAGCGCAGAAATCCCTCGACCATGTCTCCGCCAGTAAAACTGGCACCAGCTCCTCATCAATCAGCCGCAGCGTGTACCCCTCCGGCAGCGCGGCGGCAAAGCCCTCCAGCCGCTCCCGGTCAAATACACCAGGTTCTTTTTTGATGGCATACCGGATTTCCCGGACGGCTCTGTCCCCAAATATTTTTTCAATCAAGGGCTCCCAGTCCGCCGTTCTTGGAACCAGAATAGGCCCCCTGGCCCATTCCAGCAGTGTCCCATCCGGCTTCCCGGCCAGAAAGCAGAAGTCCCGGTTGACAATTAATCCGGAAGAAAAGTCCTCATTGGCGTAGGCTTCCCCCATGACTCCCTGTAGGCAAGACCACACCATAGTCTCTTCCCAGCCGTCAAACAGCGGGGCGAGACGTGCCAGATCATCCGTTTTCATCCCCAAAAAGCTCCTCTCTCGTATACAGCAGGTTCAGTGCTTCCAGCATGGCGTTGGCGGTCATCCGCTCTGGCAGGCCCAGCTTTTTCAGAAGTGCGGCCCGCTTCGCCCCGCTGTCCGGCGCGCCGGTCAGGCCCAGGGCATACAAGTCCGCTTTGGTAATCTCCCGTCCCGTCCGGGCGGTGCCGCCATCCTCAAAGGTGGCTCCCGCCCGCTCCAGGGCTTGGAGCAGTACTTCTGGCCGCATCCCCTCCACACCCAGCTTTCCTTCTTTGCCGGGAGCGGCCTTTCGCCGCTCTTTGCCGTAAATATCTGGAATGTAGGCCTGTTTCAGCCGGTTTTTCGGGATAGCCCCTTTTAAAAAGTTCCGGATGACGAACCCCGCCCCATCGCTGTCGGTAAGCAGGATCAGCCCCCGCTCCCCTGCCAGCCGCCGCAGCAGCGCCAGACGCTCCTTATCGTTGAACACACCAAAGCCGTTGGTTTCCACTACCGTGGCGTCCACCACCTGCTTGAGGGTATTTTTATCGTAACGGCCTTCCACAACGATGACTTCCCGAATTTTTCTCATAACACATTCCCTACGAATCTCCGTTCTCGTTCCCAGGCAGCCCTAGCCCCTCACTGCGAAAAAATGCCAAATAGCCGTCCACCCAGGATTTAGGATCTCGCGCCCTGGGCAAGCTCCATCAGCAGCAGCTTCAATTCATCCGCGCCATCCACGCCGCCCACGCTTTTGATCCGTAAGTCCACCTCATAGCACCGCTTTACCGCCCTGGCGCACCAATCCCGGCTAACCCGTCCCGCGTTGTCCAGCAGCAGCCGTGCCGGATAGTCCGAGCGCATGTTCCACCGCTCCATGAGCCAGAACTTATCCTTCCCTGTGTCCAGTGCAATCCGGGCAGTGTGGAGCTTTCGCAGCTCCTTCCCCATGAGAGCCAACAGCATAAACGGCTCCTCCTGCCATTTCAGCAGGGTTCCCAGCACCCCGGCGGCACGGTCAAAATTCCCCTTGGACACCGCGTTAGTCATCTCAAACACCTGGGCTTCCAGCACCGGCGCAGCCACCGCATCGATGTCAGCCTTGGTGATCCGCTCATTTTTGGCGTAAGCGGCGATTTTCCCGATCTCCGGGATCAACCCGTTCATCAAACTGCCGCAGGTAAACAGCAGATGCTCCGCCGTAGGCGCATCAATGGTGTGCCCCGCCGCTTTGAACCGCTTCGCCACCCATTTCAGGATTTCGTTTTGGCTTTGTTCCTCGAACTTCACCGCCTGGGCGTGCTTGTCCAAGGCGGCGTATAGCTTTTTGTAGGTTTTGTTTGGCTTGTACTCGATCTGGTCGTAGACGATCACCAGGCAGCAGTAGGGCGGGAAATCCTCCAACAGGGCAGCCAGGCCGTTGCGTTGTTCCTCGTTAAGCTTGTAAAGATCCCAGTCCACCACCTGTACCATGGTTCGCTGGGCCATCATAGGCATAGCCTCCACCGTCTCCGTCAAGTTCTGAACGGTCAGCCCCTTGCCCTCCAGCTTGTGGTAGTTAAAGCTCTCGAACCCCGCCACCAGTGACTTTTTCATCTCCGAGAGATAGAACTCCCGCAGGTAGCTCTCCTCCCCGTGAAAGATGTAAACATTCCCCAGCACCCCGCCGGACAGCGCCTCCTTTAGCTGCGCCAAGCCCGTATCCGCGGTTTTCCGTTTGACAGCCATGGCAAATCCTCCCGTCCATGTTTTTTCTCATTATAGCAAATTTCCCGCCCCGGCGCAAGGAAAGCGGCAAAAATTCCGCTAGAGCCAGGGCGGGCACATGGGAAAAGGCACTCCGCCAGCATTTCCAGTGGGAAACAGCCCCGTACCCTCACAAAAGAGCCCCGAACCGTTCCACACCCCGGGTATGCAGCCACCGGTACGCCGCGAAGCTTCCCACCAGCAGCAGAACCGTACAGATCCCCAGCGCGGCCAGTTCCCCCAGCAGCCCAGACAAGCCCCAGACCAGCGCCGTACACGCCAGCGCCGCGCCTATGCCGCCGAAAGTGGACAGAACCGCCGCCAAGGACTGCTTGACCACCACCATGTCGTTCACCGCGTCCAGCTTAGGGAACAACAGATTGACTGCCAGCCCAAACGGCGCGGTAAACAGGGCGAAAGCCAGCCCAAACGCCGCCAGAACAGCACCCTCCGCCACCGCCAGTCCCAGCCCAAAGGTCAATCCGCCCACACACACCAGCACGCAGGGGCCGCACAGCAGCAATTGAAATCCGGCCTTGGCATCTAAGGCCTCCCGGGCGGGGACAGGGGACTCCTTCAAGATCCAAAGATATCGCCCCTCCAGGCTGATGGACGATCCGGTAACCGCCACCGTGGCCAGCAGGAACCCAACGGCTGCCGCCGATAATGTCAGCAGCGGAAAGCCTTCCAATCCTGCCAGGGCAACCTGATCCAGCAGATTCCTTCCCATAACCGCCGCCGCTCCACCGGCCAGAACCATCAGGATCAGCCCGATGCCGGTGTTAAAGAGGTAGATAGGCGTCCCGAAATACCGGGCGGCTTCCTTTTTCAGCAGAGCTTTCCGCCGCCCCGCCGCCCGGAGACGGCCCAGCCGGTAGGCCGGACGTTTCCCGTGGCTGTGCAGCCCGGTTAGAACCGCCTGATAGTACCGCGCAAACAGCCACGCCGCTGCCAAAACCGGAACCGATGCCAGCAGGCAGAACATCACCAGTGTCTCCCAGTCCCCGCATACGCCCCGCTGGAACAGCAGGAAGGGCACGCCCCAGCCTGTCCATGCTCCGGACGGGTCTCCGCCCATGGTTCCAGAGATGATAGCGCCGGTTCCAACGTTCATTTGGATTATCACAAAGAACACTACCACCAGCAAGAGGGCGTACAATAGCAGATTGATAACCTTCCGGTTTCCTGCCCGGCCCCCCAGCCAGCTCAGCAGGAACCCCGCCGCCAGGCTTAGCACCGTAGGCAGCAGCGTCAAAAACAGCGTCCCCACGGCCAGCCGCGCCAGGAACATGACGCCCCCACCTCCGCCGAACCACAGCCACGCGGCCCCGGCGGGCAGTACTAAAAACCCACAGAATACCAGATTTTCCGCGTACAGTGCCATCAGTTTTGCCAACAGAACCGTAAATGCCCCCACAGGCATGGACAGCAGCAGATCTGCGTCCTTCCCTCCGAATACCACTCCCTGGGCGGCAAAGGCGGTAAACATCAGTCCCGCCATCACCGCCAGGGTGGGCATCAGCAGCAAAAGCAGCTCCAGGCACCCCGCCGCAGCCAACTGTCCCCCCAGGGAAAAACTGTAGATGCCGGAAATGTACAGGCACAGCCCCGCCATGAGCAGCAGCGCCGTCCATCCGGAAAAGGCCCGCTTCCTGCCGCCGCCCACCCGGAAGGATGTCAGCAGCGCACGGAGCTGGACTTTAGACAAAATAAAAAACTTTCTCATTGCGCCCCTCCGTTCTCCGCAAGACCCAGGAATACATCCTCCAGGCTGGAATCCCCCACGACCTCCTGGGTAGGCCCGTGCCGCACCAGCCGCCCGTTCTTGATAATGGCAATGGTATCACACAACTTTTCCGCCACTTCCAGTACATGGGTGGAGAAAAATACCGCCCCGCCCTCATTGCACAGCTCCCGCAGGTATCCTTTAAGCAGATGCGCCGCCGCTGGATCCAGCCCCACAAAGGGTTCGTCCAGCACCAGCAGCTTTGGCTTCCGGATGAGCGCGGAGATAATTGCCAGCTTTTGCTTCATGCCATGGGAATAACTGGCAATCGCGCTACCCAAATCCTGGGTCAGCTGGAAGCTCCCGCTGTAGAGCCGGATGCGCTCCTCCCTCTCCCAGGCGGTGATGTCGTAGAGATCCGCGATCAGGTTGAGATATTCAATGCCGCTCATAAACTCATAGAGGTCGGGATTGTCCGGCAGGAAAGCGGTTACGGCTTTCGCCGCCACCGGGTCTGCGCGGATATCATGGCTGTCAATGGTGATTGTCCCCTGGGTAAAGCTCATGACGCCGGACACAGCCCGCAAGGTTGTGGTTTTCCCCGCGCCGTTGTGGCCAATGAAGCCGCAGATCTCGCCCGCCGGGACATGGAGCGACAGATCATCCACAGCAGTCTTTCCGCCAGGATAGGTTTTGGTGTAGTGGGAAATAGTCAGCATAAGAAAAGCCCTCCTTTGTTTTCTACCTTCAGTGATACACCATCCACCAACCAGAATGTCAAGTATATTTTTGCATTTTTCTCCAAAAAACAAACCATACCCCTGGTGGAAGCTTTATAAACCGCACAAAAAGCCGGAACGCCCTGCTTGCGCGTCCCGGCAGATCATATTTGGTTAACAGGCCGGCAGCCCCTCCAACATCATCTCCAACTCCGCGAAGGAGCCATGGGGGAACTGGTTAACCGGCAGATGTTCAGGATTCTCAATACAGTCGGTCACTAGGAAAAGTGCCATCCCTACCTCACCGGCGGACATATCATCTACAGGATTGTTCCCGATCATCAGGCAGTCGCCGCCCTGCCTGTCTACCGCGGTGAGAATATCACGGTAATAGTCAGGGTTCGGCTTACTGTGCCGGGAATTTTCGTAATCCGTCACATATTGGAAATCCGAGGATGCCAGCCCCACCCACCGCAGCCTGGTTTCCAGGGCCGCCGCCGGAAATATGGGATTGGTCGCCAGCACCAACTGGTAGCCTTTTTCCCGCAAGGCGCGGAGCATTCCGCTCCGGTCCGGGTTTCCCCGCAGCACCGAGCGGACAGCATCGAACTCCTGGGTATAGAAGCTGTCCAGGATGCTTTCCAGCGCGAGGGCTTGCGCGCCTAATTCCTGGGTGAAAACCTTCCAGAACACCTGCCGGTTGGTATAGGAGCCATCATTTTTTATCATTGCGGAAACGCCTTTCCAAAGGGCTTGGATCAATTGATCCCCATGGTAGCCCATAGGGGTTAATTTTTTCACCAGCAGGCCGAAATAGGCGTTGATAAATTCATCCTGCTGAAAAGGGGCCAGCGTCCCGTCCAGATCAAAAAGGATCGTATTCATTG
The DNA here is from genome assembly GCA_910587645.1 of uncultured Oscillospiraceae bacterium. Taxonomy (GTDB): domain Bacteria; phylum Bacillota; class Clostridia; order Oscillospirales; family Oscillospiraceae; genus Pelethomonas. The sequence goes on along the minus strand of CAJUNA010000019.1, from coordinate 40,047 downwards.
TTTCATCTCCTACAATATAGTTACAGTATAAGGCATGGCAGCCAGCCGTATTTTTGCCATCTCAAAACAGAGCCCGTCAAATGCTGCTCTCATAGGAACCGGCTAACCCCATTATTGTCGATGTGCGCGCTAATGTCAAGAATGAATCTGCACTTTTCCATACACTAGAGAAACAACAAATGAAAATATACGATTACAACGGACGGAAGAAGATAGATATAACCTGGATAAAGCACACCGGGAGTATCGGTGGAATTTGAAAAAGAAATGAAACGCCCCCCGCTCCGGGTACGAGAGCGCCCGGGGCGGGGGGTTCCACATCCCTATCCAATCAAATAGGCATATTTCGTCAAAACAGTATAAATCAAAATTTCGATTCCGGCAGGCAGCCCGTTGGTTTCGTCCAAGTCAATTTCCTCCACCTTCCCGCCGAACCGCACCAGCACCTTGCTGCCGCCCAGCGGCAGGAAGCCCTGGTTTTCCGTACTCCCGTCAAAGCCCGCCCGGTCATGGAACAGGGTGAACTTATCCTTGTACGGCGCGCTGTCGTAGGGGCAGAACACCAGGCAGTTGCCGCATTCGTTGCACATCCGGTCCACATGGAGGAGCTGCGCCCTGCCGTCAGGCAGCTTCACCACTACATTAGCCCTGTTGGGGCAAACATCGGCACAGGTCTGGCAGACCACGTTGCAGCTTAAGCAGCGTTCCCCCTCCCGCTTGGCAGACTCGCAGAGGATGCCCTTCCGGGCAATGGCGTCCTCCCGGCTGGCGTGGGCGCGGCAGGGCAGTTTATAGGTGTGCTTCCCGCCAGCCACCGCTTCCGCGAAAGCCGCCGCATCGGCAATACCCTCCACCACTGTGGCAGGCCCCCGCAGGACATCACCGGCGGCGTAAACATTTTCAAGATTGGTGTGGAAAGCCGGACGGCCGTTTCCGCCAACCTCTATGCCGTAAGCTGCCAGCCCTTCGGCGTCCACCTTTTCGCCCACGGCGGAGATAACGGTATCACAGGGGATTTCCACCGTTTCTTCCGTCTCCACGGGGGAGCGCCGTCCGGAAGCGTCCGGTTCGCCAAGGACCATCTTTTTGCACACCAGCTTGCCGTCCTTCTGCTCTACGGGGGACGCCAGTTCCAGGAATTTCACGCCGCTGGCGATGGCAAGTTCCAGCTCCTCCGCATCAGCAGGCATATACTTCTTGGTGCGGCGGTAAACCAGCGTACAGCTCTCCGCCCCGGCCCGGAGGGCCAGGCGGGCCGCGTCCATAGCGGTGTTGCCGCCGCCCACAACGGCCACATGCCCCAGCCGTTCCATCTTCCCGGCTTTCACGTCCCGCATCCAGGCGATAACAGGCTTCACGTTGCCGGAGACATCCAGCCGTCCGGCCTTCCACGCGCCCACGGCGAAAAGGATGTGGGTGTAGCCCTGCTTTTTCAGTTCCTCCACAGAGGGCGCGGGCGTATTCAGCCGCACGTCCACGCCCATTTTATACACAAGGGCCGCATCCTTCTCAATAGCGTCCCCGCTGATCCGGAAAGAGGGGATCACATGCCGCACAACGCCGCCCAGGGCTGCTTCCTTCTCAAAGAGGGTGGTGGGAATCCCGGCCCGGGCGCAGAAATACGCCGCCGCCATACCGGTAGGCCCGCCGCCGATGATAGCGGCCTTCCTGCCGTCCTGAACCGGTGCGGGGATGGCCAGGGAAGCCAGCACCTTGTCATATCCCCGCTCCGCCGCCGCCAGTTTGGTGGCGCGGATTTGGACGGAACGGTCGTAGAAGTTCCGGGTGCATTTATCCATGCAGTGGTGGGCGCAGATCGTGCCGGTGATGAAGGGCAGGGGGTTCTTCTCCAGAATTACTTCCAGGGCCTTGGCATATTTTCCCTGGCGGCAAAGCTCGATGTACTCGGGGATATCCTGGCCGATGGGACAGCCGCCCTTGCAGGGCGCGGTAAAGCAGTCGATCAGAGGAACCTTTTCCTCCAATTTCCGCCTGGGCAGCAGCTTGACGGCCTTGATGTGGTATTTGTCGCCGCGGACGGCCAGGGCCAAGGCTTCCACCTTTTCCACATCCACAGCGGTAAAGGGCTCGAATTGCAGGGTTTCCAAGATTTCGCCGATTTGCTTGAACCGCTGGTATCCGCCGGGCTTCAATTCGGTAGTCGCCATAGTAACCGGCCAGATGCCGCACTGGAACAGCTTGCCGATATTGAACGCGTCCGCGCCGCCGGAGTAGCTCAAGCGCAGATGGCCGTCAAATTCCTTACTGATACGGCGGGCCATTTCGATGGTCAGGGGGAACAAGCTTTTGCCCGCCATATACATTTCCTCGCTGGGCAGCTCGCTATTTTTCACGTCCACGGGGAAGGTGTTGCTGAGTTTCAAACCGAACTCCAAGCCATGTTTCGCAGCCAAAGCCTGTAAGCGGCGGAACATAGGAATCGCGTCGGCGTATTGCAGGTCTTCCTTGAAATGGTGTTCATCGAAAGCGATGTAATCGTAACCCATACCGTCCAAAATAGAACGGGCGGAGGCATAGCCAAGGATCGTCGGATTGCATTTAACGAAGGTGTGGAGGTGTTTTTCGGAGATCAGGTAGGACGCGATCCGTTCGATTTCATCCGGCGGACAGCCGTGGAGGGTAGAGACGGTAACGCTGTCAGAAATCCGCCCTGGGATGCGGTCAATGAAAGCGGCTTCACCGGGGAACATTTCCTTCAAGACCTTCACACATTCCCGGAAGATTGGCGTGTTGCTGGCATCCATCATTCCGGTAAGGTATTTGTCCACCTTATCGCCCTTAATGCCGTCCAAATCGTATCCCACGGACATATTAAAGATAAATCCATCCGGGTCGCCCAGCCCATAGACCTTCGCCAATATCTTGCAGGCGAACCAAGCTTTCACATATTCCTCATAGGCCTGTGGGACGTAAAGCTCGGTAGACCACTCGCAGTTATAGCATTCGTCCTCCGCCAGGATGCAGGGGCGGCTGACACAGGCAGACAGCTCCGCGCCGTCCATTTTCTGAACGGTTTTCAGTTCAAAGAAACGCGCGCCGCCGAAATAGGAAGCGATAATATTCTGAGCGAGCTGGGTGTTTGGCCCTGCGGCTGGCCCGAAGGGCGTTTCGATTTTTTCCCCACCGAAGATAGGGAGGGATTTTTCCCCTGCCACATAGGGGCTGTATACACCGAAGACAGAGGACTCCCTTTCATATTCGGCGGTCATCCAATTCATCAACTGTCTAAAGGGAATCGGGATCATAAGTTCTGACATAGCGGATTCCTTTCCGCCGCCCCTGCGGGGCGGCTTTCGCTTTTTTCATTCAAACTTCTTTCTTCTTTTCCCCTTCACGGGGGATGTTCTTTTCCCTTGTAGGAAAAGAACCAAAAGTACCCTTAAGGGGGGCCGGCCTCCCCTTAAGTATCCCTCCTGAAATCTTTGTTTATTTTGCCTTTTGGTACGCTGCCGGTGTTCTACCGATAGTGCGTGGACTTCCTGCGCCAGTCTTTCGCGCCTACCCACGGGCATGTTGCCAGTGCCTACCTTTTTTGTTTTGGGTACTCCCGGCGCGCGTGAGGGGAAACAATCCCCCGTGCCGCGTCTCACGCGGCAACCAGCACCCCGATAGAACTGTGCGCAGAAGCAAGCACCGGCATCGGCCCAATGCACTGGAGGTAGACAAAACCAACCAAAGGTCGTAGCGTAACTAAACAACCCCCGTAATAAAATGAGGGATTCTTAAACCGCAGGTTTAAGCGGTTTTTTGGTTACTTTTTGTTCGCACAAAAAGTAACCCCGGGGTCCGGGGGCGGGAACCCCCCGGCTGGTTTGAAGAAACAACTGCCGTGCAAGGTGGAAAATTAGTACTGGCAATGATTCAAGCTGCCCCAGAGTTTTTTGGCTTCTTCCAAAATCCGGGCATTGACAGCCTCCTCGTCGATGCCAACCAGTTCCCGGTCTTTCATCAAAATCCTGCCATTACAGACCGTTGTCTGGCACTGCCGCCCCGTCATGCCAAAAAGCATATGCCCGTCAATGTTCCCGTCAGAGAAAGGCGTAAACGGCTTATAATCCATGACAATTACATCCGCCGCCGCGCCGGGAACCAATTTCCCCAGCGTTACCCCAAAATACTTCTCCCCAATCAGCGGATTGTTCTTAAACAGCATAGAGGTAACCTCACCCCAGCCCACGTTGGGCATGCAGGCATTATGCCGCTGAATCGCCAAAGCCACCTTCAAGCTCTCCAGCATATCGTTCGTGTACGCATCGGTTCCTAAGCCGATCATGATCCCCCGTTCCATCAACTGAAGCACAGGGGAACACCCCACCGCGTTGCCCATATTGCTCTCGGGGTTATTAACACACATCGTCCCGGTAGCCTGGATCATCTCCATTTCAGCGGTGTTGACGTGGATGCAGTGCCCCAGGATCGTCTTTGGCCCTAAAATCCCGTGATCCTGCAACCGCTGTACCGGGCGGCGGCCATAGTTTTGCAGGCTGTCGTAAACATCGTTCATTCCCTCGGAAACATGGATATGGAACCCCGTGCGGCCATTGTTGGCGGCGGCCATTTTCTCAAAGGTCTTGTCGCTGATAGTAAACAGCGCGTGACCCCCAAACATCGCCGCCAACATGCTGCTGGGGTTCTTTTCGCAGTAGTCCAGAAAATCCTTGTTCTCCTGCACCGCCTGGTCGGCTTTCTCCTGGCCGTCCCGGTCGCTGACCTCGTAGCAGAGACAGGAACGGATGCCAAACTCTTTCGCGCTGTCCGCAATCTGGAACAGGGATCCGGGAATCTCCGCGAAAGACGCATGGTGGTCAAAGATAGTGGTTACGCCCTGCTTGATACAGTCCATATACAACGCGTCCGCGCTGGCCTTTGTGCCTTGCAGGGTCAGATGGCGGTCAATATACCACCACTGGCCGTCCAGGACTTCGTAAAAGTTTGTGGGATTGAAGCCGTTGATGCTCAGCCCCCGGGCCAGGGCGGAGTAAATGTGTGTGTGCGCGTTCACCAGCCCGGGCATAATGACGCCGCCCTTGGCGTCTACAAATTCCGCCTGGGGATACTTCGCCTTCAGCCCGGCGGTAGCGCCCACATCAACGATTTTCGTGCCATCGATGGCAACGCCGCCGTCCGGGAGCCAGGGAAGCGCGCTGTCGCGGGTAATCAGCTTACCATTTGCCAGAATATACATATCGAATCTCCTTTCATTTCTCCGCGCAAAAGAAAAAATGTTCCAAACCCGGATGGTTTGAAACACTCAAGCATGACCTGAGTGATAGTTTCAGCCCGTGCGCACGGCACTACGTTGCAGCTATCACCATATCAAATTGTTGTTTACATTATACAATGTCTTCCCCCAAATTGCAACCAAAATCACGGGATAAAATGCTGGGGGAAGCGCCAAAAAAAGGCAGCTCAAATTGTGCGCTTTCACGAAAGAACAGCCGGTTCCGCCAACAAGCGGAACCGGCCAAATTTATCTGGCGTGTGCGGGATCCAGCCCCATCATTTGCAGAAGCTCGCCCTTGGACTTGCCCCCCACCTCCCGGCGGACCGGCTCGCCGTTTTTGAACAGCATCAAGGTGGGGATGCTCATGATCCGGTACTGACGGGCCAGCTCCGGCTCATCGTCCACATTGACCTTGCCCACGGTAACGGCGGTCTGCTCCCCGGCGACCTCATCGACGACAGGGGCCAGGGCCATGCATGGGCCGCACCAGGAGGCCCAGAAATCCACCAGCACCGGCTTCTCGGAGCGAAGCACCTCCTGGGCGAAATTTTCCTTTGTCAGAGTGATATGCGCCATTTTTTCGTCTCCCTTCTTCGGTTGTTCAGCTATAGTATATCCCGTTTTCCGTGAAAATGGGATATAATTTACGGTTCCACCCGGGGGTTATAGTAGCGGCCCCGGTCTTCTTCCGTTTTTTTCCAGTGGATGGCCTGGGCGGGGCAGCGGTGGAGACAGCCCAGGCAGCGTACGCACTTCGACTTGACCCAAGCCGGCTTGCCGCCGGTGATCAAAATAGCGCCGCAGGGGCAGATTTCCTGGCACAGCCCGCAGCCAATGCAGTGGTCGGTAACGATAAAGGGCTTGGTAGAGCGGCCCAGGGAATAGGCGGGGTACATAAGCGCCGTTTGCAGGGACGGCGCGGGGCCAGCACAGCGGATGTAGTCCCCCACCCCCCTGGCCCGGACCGCCCGGCAGATCTCCCCAATGGCCTCCTCGGCATCATCAAGAATCAGCGCCGCGTCCTCCCCGCTGGGAACCGTGAAGGCTGGCACGTAGTTGTCCACCATGACTACGGCGAACCGGGCAGAGAGGGACAGCCCCCGCTTCTCCAGCAGCGCCGCCATCTGGCCCGCCGCGTTTCCCGCCCACTGGCCGCAGGTCAGCACCAGATAGATGTATTGGCCCTTATATCCCGCCAGCTCCAGCTTTTTGAGGAAGAAGTGAAGGATACTGGGCAGTCCTTGAAAATAAACCGGAACAACGAAGCCCACCCGCTCTTCCCGGCCGATGTCATAGCGGTAGCTGCGGCTGCGGATGGCGTCCCGGAGAAAGACCACCCGGTCCTCAGTAGCCGCGGCAAGACGCTCGGCGGCGTATTTGCTGTTGCCTGTGGCGGAAAAGTAAAATATCATGGGAAATGCTCCTTCCGGCCGGCCGTCTGGCCGGTCACAATGATAGTCAACACACAGCACACACTGCTTTGCCTATAGCATATACCGGACGCGGCAAAAAATTTGCGGAATAGCGGGGTGAATGGAATTTTTCCCTATGCCCACAGATCCTCCGGATACTGGCCCTGCTCCGTTTTTTCCCGCAGGGCGTCCACAACAAAGGGCTTGTCCTCCCGGTAAGTAACGCCGAACCACTTCTCCCCGCTGGAGAGCACCCGGACCTGAGCCCGTCCACGGTCCAACATATCGGCCACCATTACCGGGAGCTGCACCTCGCCGTTCTCCGGAAGGTGGGATAACGCCCGGTGCAAAAGGGTGGGGAAACGGGCCTGCGCTTCGTCTAAAAAGCTGCGCTGGAACCCCCAGAAGTTCATAGATACCAATGTGTTGCCGCTGAGGGAAACCCAGCTCTGGCCATCATCGGTAGTAAACCGCCCGCCGTCTCCGTCCCGCTGGATGCCCTGCTGCTCCACGATGCTCTCCAGCAGCCCGTCTTGATTGGTACGGCAGACACCCCGGGTGACGCCGCCGTTATCCGACAGGGTCTTGCCCAGATGGTAGCCCACCATGGCGTACTGGAAACAGTCGGGCCGGTCGGTATGGTGGGCCAGATAATCATAAATCACCCGGAAAGCTTCCGGCCCATAGTAGTCATCCGCGTTGATGACGGCGAATGGCCCTTGGATCAGCTCCCGGGCGGCCAGCACCGCGTGGGTGGTGCCCCAGGGCTTGGAACGGCGTTCCGGGACATCTACCTCCTCCGTCAGATCCTCCATGCGCTGGAAAGCGTACAGGACGTTCATACCCCGGCTGATCCGGTTCCCGGCCATTTCCCGGAAATCGGCCTCCAGCTCCTGCTTGATGACAAAGATCACGGTTTCAAATCCGGCGCGCCGCGCGTCGTAAAGGGAATAGTCGATGAGACACTGTCCATGGCTGCCAACGCTGTCAAGCTGCTTCAGGCCGCCGTAGCGGCTGCCCATTCCGGCAGCCAGTACGACCAGAACAGGTTTTTCCATAGTCATTTCTCCTTCATGATTTGGTTGTCCCCTCCATTGTGAGGTTCTCCAAAAAAAGGATACCATACCGGCGCGAAATTGTAAACCGCAAATCCCTGACCTTAAGAAAAGTTTACAATTTATCCGGCTCCGGCGGCTCCCCCGTAAAAGCGTCCAGGTGCTCCATAAACAGCCGCTTCCCATGCTCCCGCAGCTCCCGCTCGCAGGCATCGTAGGCCTCCAGCAGCCGCTCCCCCTGCTCCGTCAGGGACGCGCCGCCTCCGTTGCGGCCACCGGTGGTAGAGTGGAGCAGTTTAAAGCCCAGGCCCCGCTCCGCGTCCCGGAGGATGGTCCAGGCCTTGGAATAGGCCATATCCATATCAATAGCCGCCGAGCGCAGCGAGTGGAGGGTGCGCACCCGGCGCATCAGCATAGCGACCCCGGGGCCGAAGCATTTCTGATCCGTATACAGCCGGAAGGTAACGGCGGGATGCAGGTCGGTAAACTCCATAGGGAAACCTCCTTTTTTCCCGGTAGGCGGGTTTTCTTTTCCCTATCATACCACAATTTCCCGGCCTGGACAATGGAAAATCACAAAATTGGCAAAACCGGGAGAAAAAACCTTCACACATATTTAACATTTTGTCCATAAACAACTTGCCGGGATTGTGCTATAATGCCAGCAAAATGGCGTGTTAGGCGCAAAATGAAGGAACGGCCCGGCAGGGTCTGGAGAATGTATGAGTCACGAAAAAGGTCTGACCATGGGGATCGACATTGGGTCTACCACCGCGAAAATCGTGGTGGTAGACCAGGGAACGGTCCTCTACGAAAAATACCAGCGGCACTTCTCCCAGGTGCGGCAAAAGACCTTGGAGCTGCTGGAGCAGGCCGCGCCCTATGTAGGGGAGCGGCCCTTTACCGCCGCCATATCCGGTTCAGCGGGCCTTGGCCTGGCGGAGGGAGCGGGGGTTCCCTTTGTCCAGGAGGTGTTCGCCACCGGCGAGGTAGTGCGGCGGCTGGAACCGGACGCTTCCGCCGTCATTGAGCTGGGCGGCGAGGACGCGAAAATCATCTTTTTCGATGGCGGCATAGACGAGCGGATGAACGGCTCCTGTGCCGGGGGCACGGGGGCGTTCATCGACCAAATGGCCACGCTTTTGAACGTCACCGCCGATGAGCTGGACGAACTGAGCCTGCAAAGCACCCGCCTGTACCCCATCGCCTCCCGCTGCGGGGTATTCGCCAAGACGGATATCCAGCCCCTTCTGAACCAAGGGGCCAAGCACGCCGATGTGGCGGCCAGCATCTACCAGGCGGTAGTAAACCAGACCATCGCCGGCCTTGCCCAGGGCAAGCGGATTGCGGGCAAGGTTCTATTCCTGGGAGGCCCCCTGTTCTACTGCAAGGGCCTGGGCAAGCGGTTCCAGGAGACCCTGAAGCTGGACGATGCCCACGCGGTGTTCCCGGCGTATGGCCGTTTTGCGGTAGCCATGGGCGCGGCGTTGTACGCGGAGGAATCCGGCGGGGTCTACACCATAAGCCAGCTCCAGGACAAGATCCTCCATACCGAGGCGGTGCGCGATGCGGCGAACCTTCTGCCCCCGCTGTTCGCCAGCGATGAGGAGTACACCCGCTTCCGCGCCCGCCACGGGAAGGCTTCGGTGAAGGAAGGAGACCTCTCTGCCTACCAGGGGAGCGCATGGCTGGGCATCGACTGCGGCAGCACCACCACAAAGATCGTCCTTCTGAGCGGGGAGCGGGAGCTGCTGTATACCTATTACAGCTCCAACCGGGGCAACCCGGTAGAGATCGTCCGGGAGCAGTTGGAGAAGCTCTATGCCCTGTGCGGGAACCGTGTGGTGATACGCGGCAGCGCCGTTACCGGATACGGCGAGGAATTAATCAAAGCGGCCTTTGGCGTAGACAAGGGCGTAGTGGAGACCATCGCCCACTACACCGCCGCCAAGCACTTCTGCCCGGAGGTCGATTTCATCCTGGACATCGGCGGCCAGGACATCAAGTGCTTCAAGATCAAAAACGGGGCTATCGACTCCATCATGCTCAACGAGGCCTGCTCCTCCGGCTGCGGCTCATTTATTGAGACCTTTGCCCGTTCCATGGGCTGCGATGTGGCGGAATTCGCCCAAAAGGGCCTTCACGCCGCCGCCCCAGTGAACCTGGGGAGCCGCTGCACGGTCTTTATGAACTCCTCCGTCAAGCAGTCCCAGAAGGACGGCGCCACAGTGGAGGACATCTCAGCAGGCCTGTCGGTGAGCGTAGTGAAAAACGCCATTTATAAAGTCATCCGCGCCGGGAGCGCGGACGAGCTGGGGGACCACGTAGTCGTCCAGGGCGGCACGTTCTATAACGATGCCGTCCTCCGCGCTTTCGAGCGGGAGTTAGGCAAGGAAGCCATCCGCCCCGCCATTGCCGGACTGATGGGCGCCTACGGCGCGGCGCTATACGCCATGGAGGCGGTGCCCGCCCCCCGTTCCGCCCTCATCACCCCCGGCGGCCTGGCGGATTTCGTCCACACGGCCAAGGCGGCGGTATGCCAGGGCTGCGCCAACCACTGCCGCCTGACGGTCAACAGCTTTGGCGGCGGGAAAAAGTACATTTCAGGCAACCAGTGCCAGAAGGGCCTGGGGCTGGCAAACGCCGGGGAACTGCCCAACCTCTACGCCTGGAAGCGTGAGACGCTGACAGCTCTCGCCCCCGGCTCGGAGCTGCGGGGGACCATCGGCCTGCCCTTAGCCCTGGGCATGTATGAGCTGCTGCCGCTGTGGCACGCGTTTTTCAGCGAATTGGGGTTCAAAGTAGAGGTTTCCGGCCTGTCCAGCCGGCGGATATACGAAAAAGGCCAGTTCTCCATTCCCTCCGACACAGCCTGCTACCCCGCCAAGATTATGCACGGCCACATGGAAGTCCTGCTGGATAAGCACGTAGACGCGATTTTCTATCCCTGCCTGACCTACAACATGGACGAAAAGGCCAGCGACAACCACTACAACTGCCCGGTGGTGGCCTACTATTCGGAATTGCTCCACGGCAACATGGACGACCTGGCCCAAACCCATTTCTTATACCCCTTCCTGAACATCAACAACCGGAAGGAGCTGAGCAAGGAGCTGGCCGCCTGCCTGTCCCCGGTGTTCCATGACATTACAAAAAAGGAAGTCCGCAAAGCGGTAGACGCGGCCTTCGCGGCCTACGAAGCCCACATGACGGCGGTACGCAGGCAAGGCGAGGAAGCGGTGGCGTGGGCGCGGGCCAACGGCAGGCGGATCATGGTTTTGGCAGGCCGCCCCTACCACATCGACCCGGAGATTGGCCACGGCATCGACAAATTGGCCTCGTCCCTGGGGTTCGTGGTAGTCAGTGAGGACAGCGTGTGCCATTTGGCAGACCCGGTGCCGGTTCACGTACTTAACCAGTGGACATACCACGCCCGTCTCTACCGCGCGGCGCGGTTCGCCTGCGAGAACCCGGACGTGCAGTTGGTGCAGCTTGTCAGCTTCGGCTGCGGGGTAGACGCCATCACTACCGATGAAGTCCGGCGCATCCTGGAGGAATCCGGGAAGCTGTATACCCAGATCAAGATTGACGAAATCACCAACCTGGGCGCGGTAAAGATCAGGCTCAGGAGCCTGATTGGCGCGCTGGAAGAAAAAGGGGTTTAAGCAAAATGCTGTGTGCCATAGCAATCATCGATCCTGCCGCCGCAGCGCGGCTCACGGAACTCAGGCGGATCGCGGAGCGTTCCGGCGTCCCGCCCCGGGATGTGCATGGACATATTACGCTCGCAACGTACATTGGCGCGGACGAAGCGGGATTTATTTCCTCCTGCAAAGCAATCCTGTCCGGCCGCCCCAAATTCCCTGTCTGCTACCATGCGGTTGAAGTATGGGCATCCGAATCGGGAACAAAATCCCTCATTGTAGCCGCCCCGCGAAAAGATCCGGCGATTGCCTCCATCCAGCGGGAAATCGCCCGGGCCTGTCCGGCGGGCCTGAATAAATGGACGCGGGAAGATACCTGGAGGCCGCATACTTCCCTCCTGTATGTTCCAGGGGCGGACCTTTCTCCCGTTGCCGAAGCGATGCGGCAGGCATTTGAACCGTTTGTTACGCAGGTAGACCGCATCGAATTTTCGCGCGTTTACGAAAACCAAGGCAAATTCAGCTATGAGACAGCAGAAACCATTCTGCTGGAATAGGGGAAGCTTATAAACCCATACAGGGGGAACATATGTTAAAGAAAGAAGAAATCATATATTTGCTAAAAGAAGCAGCGTTTGATAGGAACGAGTATTGGGTAACGTCAGGCGCAGCGATGGTATTGTATGGCATTAAGGCCGCGGCGGGGGACATTGATTTAGGCTGTACCTCCCAAATGGCGGATACCCTTGAAAGCAAAGGATACTACACAGAAGTCCTCCCTGATGGAAGCAGAAAAATTGTTTTTTCAGAGGCTATTGAAATATTTGAAAACTGGATAGAGGGCACTGTCGTTTTACGGGAAGGGCTGCCAGTAGTCTCAATAGACGGAATAATAAAAATGAAAGAAAAAATAGGCCGGGAAAAGGATCGAAACGATATTCTGCTTATCAATGAATTTAAGAACCTGTATTCATAGGCGTGGGATGCCAGATGGGCGAGGGATTTTGCCGCCCTGTAAGGCAAAAAATCGCAGGAATACTTTGTGTATTTCAAGATTTTTTAACGCGGCAGGACGGCAAAAGACCCGCCCAGACGGCGTCAAACGCCTGTGAATACAGGTTCTAAGGACCGCCATTGCCGGCGCGCAACATAAGCGCAAAAAATTACGCCGCTCATAAGGCGCCCCGCAGCAAAAGGAAGGAATCCAACTATGGTCAACCAAGAAAAAGGCTACGTCGTTTTCACGGAAGAAATGAAGAAGACCCACACCATTTTAGCCCCCAACATGCTGCCCATGCACTTCAAGATGATCGGGAAGGTCATGAGCCGCTCCGGCTATCACCTGGAGGTCTTAGAGACCAGCGGGCCCCGGATCGCGGAGACCGGGCTGAAATATGTACATAACGACACCTGCTACCCGGCAATCCTGGTTATCGGGCAGTTTATTGACGCCCTGCAAAGCGGGAAGTACGACCCGGACAAGGTGGCGCTGATCCTCTTCCAGACCGGGGGCGGCTGCCGCGCGTCCAACTACATCCATCTGCTTCGGAAGGCGCTGGAGAAAGCGGATTTAGGCCATGTCCCGGTTATCAGCCTGTCCCTGGCGGGATTAGAGAAGCACCCCGGCTTCCAGCTCACCCTGCCGCTTTTGATGCGGATGATGTACGCGGTGCTATACGGCGACCTGCTGATGACGCTGGTAAACCAGTGCAAGCCCTACGAGCTGGAAAAAGGCGCGGCCCAAGCCTTGGCGGACCGCTGGACAGACCGCCTGGCGGAGGAGATGACCACCGGCGGCAAGGGGAACTACCGCCAGGTAAAGGCCAACTACCGCCGCATCCTGGAGGCCTTCGGCGCCATCCCCATGGAGCGGCGGGATACGGTAAAGGTAGGCATTGTAGGGGAGATATTCGTCAAATACTCCCCCCTGGGCAACAACAACCTGGAACAGTTTTTAGTAGACGAGGGCGCGGAGGCGGTGATCCCCGGCCTGCTGGATTTCTGCCTGTACTGCGTGTACAACAACCTGCTGGACAACAAGCTCTACGGGATGCAGAAGGGCGTCCAGCTTGCCTACAAGGCGGCCTACCGCTACCTGTTGGATAAGGAGAAGGATTTGATTGACGCCATCCGCGCCCACGGCCGTTTTGAGCCGCCCACCCTGTTCACCCACACGGTGGAGCTGGTCCAGGGGACCATCAGCATGGGGGTCAAAATGGGGGAGGGCTGGCTTCTGACAGCGGAGATGCTGGAGCTGGCGGATAAAGGGGTAGGGAACATCGTCTGCACCCAGCCCTTCGGCTGTTTGCCCAACCACATCTGCGGCAAGGGGATGATGAAGCCCATCAAGGAGAAGAACCCGGCGGTAAACATCGTTGCCATCGACTACGATGCCGGCGCGACGAAGGTCAACCAGGAAAACCGCCTAAAGCTGATGCTGGCCAATGCCCGCCAAAAGGCCGCCGCCCCGCGGGAATCCATACCCGTCTGAAAACAAACCAACGCGCCCCTGGCCAATAAGCCAGGGGCGCGCGCTGCACTGTGGTTGGAACCTGTTAATCCGCCGTCCGGAGCTGGCGGAGACACCGGGCACAGACACTTTTACCCTTGAATTGGGAAACATCCCGGCTGCTGTCGCAGAATATACAGGCGGGGGCGTATTTTTTCAGCACAATGGAGGAGCCGTCGACAAAGATTTCCATGGTATCCTTCTCCTCGATCTCCAGTGTACGGCGAAGCTCGGCGGGCAGGACGATCCTGCCCAATTGATCAATCCGTCTGACAATTCCGGTTGATTTCATACAGCAAACCTCCAATCTGCCGGTAGGTGAACAGGAGCGTATGGCAAAACCGCCCGCCCTCGGCTGAGAGCGGGCGGTTTCCCGATGGGGCTTACTCAGCCACAATGGCCTCAGTGGGGCAGTTGGCAGCACAGGCGCCGCAGTCCACACAGGCATCAGCGTCGATGACATACTGGGTATCGCCCTGAGAAATGGCCTCTACGGGGCAGTTCTCGGCGCAGGTCCCGCAGCTTACGCAGGCATCGGTAATTTTGTGAGCCATGGTATGTATACCTCCTTAGAATGGTACCTCCATTGTAACATGAACTTGGAAAAATGCAAGGGTAAAATCATCCGTTTCGGGAGAAATGTGTAAAAGCCGTTGGCAGGGGAATACTGAACAGGTAAAACTGCGTGAACTGAAGGATGGGACCGTCATGTATGAAAATAGATTTACCCCCCGGGCGCAGAGCGCCCTGCGGCTCGCCCAGGCGGCGGCGGAGGAGCTGGGCCACAGCTATGTCGGCAGCGAGCATCTTCTGCTGGGGCTTCTGCGGGAGGAGGGCGGCGCGGCCCACCGGTGCCTGCTGGAGCAGTCCGTCACCGGGGAACGGGCCCGGGCGGCCATTGTTGAAATCGTAGGCACTGGCCTGGCGGGGCTTGCCCCGCCCCAGGGGCTGACCCCCCGGGCCAAGCGGGTCATAGAAAACGCCGTAGGCGAATCCAGCCGCACCGGCGGCGGCTACGTGGGCACGGAGCACCTCCTGCTGGGCATTCTGCGGGAAAACGGGACGATGGCCATGCGGGTGCTAGGCGCGGTAGGGGCGGATCCCCGCCGCCTGCAAGCGGCGCTGCTCCAGCGCATGAGCGTGGTGCAGCGTCTCCCCCGGGAAGCCCCCACCCGCATCGCCCCGCCCCGCCGGGAGGAAATCCCCCGTTCCAAGGCGCTGGAGCAATTCACCCGCAGCCTGAACACCTTGGCCCGGGAGGGCAAGCTGGATCCAGTGGTAGGCCGGGACCGGGAGATCGCCCGGTGCGTGCGCATCCTGTCCCGCCGGACGAAGAACAACCCCGTCCTGGTTGGGGAGCCCGGGGTAGGCAAAACCGCCGTGGCGGAGGGGTTGGCCCAGCGTCTGGTCAACGGCGATGTGCCGGAGGATCTGGCGGGGAAAAACATCCTGTCCATCGACCTGTCAGCCATGCTGGCGGGAACCAAGTACCGGGGGGAATTTGAGGAGCGGGTCAAAAACGCCCTGGCGGAAATCCGCCGCATGGGGAACGTGATCCTTTTCATCGATGAGCTGCACACCATTGTCGGCGCGGGCAGCGCGGAGGGCGCGGTAGACGCCGCCAACATCCTCAAGCCGGCGCTGAGCCGTTCGGAAATCCGGGTCATCGGCGCCACCACCCGGGACGAGTACCGCCGGTATATTGAGAAAGACGCGGCCTTAGAGCGCCGTTTCCAGCCGGTGTCGGTAGAGGAGCCGTCTCCGGAAGCCGCGCTGGAAATTTTGGCAGGCCTGCGGGACAAATACGAGGCCCACCACAAGCTGGCCATCAGCAGCGGGGCCATACGGGCCGCGGTAGAGTTAAGCCGCCGCTACCTGCCGGACCGCTACCTGCCGGACAAGGCCATCGACCTGATGGATGAAGCCTGTTCCCGCGTCCGGATGGAGTGCGAGACCCGCACACCGGACCTCAAGGCGCTGGAGGAGCGCCTGGCGTTGGTGTGCCGTGAGAAGGAGGAGGCCATCGCGGGCCAGGACTACGAAGCCGCCGCCCAACTGCGGGACGTAGAGGAGGACTTCACAGAGCAGGTAGAGGACGCGCGCCGGCGCTGGGCGGAGGACAGGACGGACGCCCTGATCTCAGTCACAGAGGAGGACGTAGCCGCCGTAGCGGCGGAGTGGACGGGCATCCCTGTCCAGCGCATCACCCAGGACGAAGGCGAAAAGCTGCTCCACTTGGAGGCCGAACTGAAAAAGCGCATCGTGGGTCAGGACGCGGCCCTCGCATCCATCGCCCGCGCCATCCGCCGCGGCCGGGTGGGCCTGAAGGAGCCGAACCGCCCCACAGGCAGCTTCCTCCTCCTCGGCCCCTCGGGCGTTGGCAAAACGGAGCTGTGCCGTGCGCTGGCGTCCGCCATGTTCGGCCAGGAGGAAGCCCTTATCCGCATTGACATGTCGGAGTACGCGGAATCCCACGCCGCCAGCCGACTGGTCGGCTCGCCGCCCGGATATGTCGGCCACGAGGAAGGGGGGCAGCTCACGGAAAAAATCCGCCGCCGCCCCTACGCGGTCGTTTTATTTGATGAAATTGAGAAAGCCCACCCGGAGGTCTGGAACCTTCTCCTGCAAATCCTGGAGGACGGCTGTCTCACCGACAGCCATGGCCGCAAGGCGGATTTCCGCAACGCGGTGGTGGTCATGACCAGCAACGTAGGGGCCCGCCAAATCACCAGCGGCCACCCTCTCGGCTTCGGCGGGCCGGGGGACGGCGAAACGGGCCGCCAGGAGCGTGTCAAGCGGTCGGTGACGGAGGAGCTGAAGCGGACTTTCCGGCCCGAATTTTTAAACCGCATAGACGATACGATTATATTCCGCCAGCTTGGTGAGGAGGATTTGCGCGAGATTGCCCGCCGGATGCTGGCGGAGAGCGGCCGCCGGATGGAGGCGCTGGGCCTGACGCTCCGCGCTGGGGAGGACGCCATAGCCCAGTTGGCGGCAGAGTGCTATGACCCTGGCCACGGGGCGAGGCCCCTGCGCCGGGCCTTGCGGCAGCGGATAGAGGACGTAGTCGCGGAGGGCGTTCTCAGCGGCCGGTTCCGCCAGGGGGATAAGATTATTTTAACTGTTCACAAAATGGATCTTGTTATCGAGAAAGAAATGGGGTAAAATGGAAAAAATAACAAGCTGCCAGAAAAATTTGGAAAAATATTTTGAAAAGTTGCACGAAAAACAGCAACCTTCCCCCATATGCGGCCTAAGGTTGTAGCGAGCGTCACCTACCGAGACTTCGCGCGTCTGAACAAAAACGCTCAACAGGACTGATCATCCTGGTCCCCCCTTCGCGCCAATTGCAATATGGAGGAACCTTGACAATTTAATAGCAAGCCCTAAAAGCAAGAAAAAAACCGCAGGGATAACCCCCTGCCCATTTGGCGGCGCGGCCCCAGGGCCGCGAAGAGAAGAAAGGAGAAAAATTATGGGATTTTCAGGCAATGACGCCGGCGGCTTCCAGTGGGAGGGCTTTGAAAGCGGCGCCCCATCCCAGCAGCGTCCCAAGAAACCCAGGAAACCCCGCAAACAGATCAAAAGCCCCGCTGTCCGGGTGCTGATCAACCTTGGCGTAACCCTGGCGGTGGCGTTTGTTTACTTTTATTTTGAACTGCCCGCCATCAACCTGCAAGCGCCGGACTTCTACACCTTCGCCCTGCTGCTGTGCGCTGTCTACTGCGGCTGCGCCATTTTCACTTCCGGCTTTAAAGGCCAGGGCGTGGGCCAGTATTTCAAGTTTCTTAAGAAGCAGTGCAGGATACCCCTTATCATTGCGGTGGCGCTGGTGGCGCTGTCCTTGGTAGGGACGTTGGCCGGCAGTGTGATTTTCCGCGCGAAAACCTATGCGGAGCTTCTTCCTGTAGAGCCGGGCGATTTTGCCGCCGAAGTCAACGAAATTTCCTACGACCAGATCCCCATGCTGGACAAATACTCCGCCGAGCGTCTGGGCGACCGTAAGCTGGGCGAGCTGAGCGATATGGTGAGCCAGTTCGAGGTCGTAGACGACTACACCCAGATCAACTACAAGGGGCGCCCGGTGCGCATCGCCACCTTGATGTACGCCGACCTGATCAAATGGTTCACCAACCGGGGCGATGGCCTGCCCGCTTACCTGCTCATTGACATGGTAACCCAGAACGTGGAGCTGGTTCGCCTTCAAGAGGGCATCAAATACACCAACGTGGAGCACTTTGGCCGGAACCTCTACCGCCATCTCCGATTCCACTACCCTACCTACATGTTCGCCAACCCCGTAATGGAGGTCAATGAGGAGGGGACGCCCTACTGGATCTGCCCCCGGCTGGTTAAGACCATCGGCCTTTTCGGCGGCGTGGATGTGAAGGGCGCGGTGCTGGTCAACGCCATCAACGGCGAGTGCGAATATTATGAGGAAGTCCCCCCTTGGGTAGACAATCTCTACCCCGCCGGGCTGATCGTCCAGCAGTACGACTACTACGGCATGTACCACAACGGCTTTTTGAACTCCATTTTCGGCCAGCGCGATGTTACGGTGACCACTGACGATTACAACTACATCGCCATGGGCGACGATGTGTGGGTCTACACCGGCGTCACCTCTACCGGCGGCGACCAGTCCAACATCGGCTTTATCCTCACCAACCAGCGTACTAAGGAGTCGAAATTCTACTCCTGCGCCGGAGCCACGGAGCATTCCGCCATGGCCTCCGCCCAGGGCCAGTTGCAGCATTTGCAGTATAACGCCACCTTCCCGCTCCTGCTGAACGTAGGCGGCCAGCCCACCTACTTCATGGCCATGAAGGACAAAGCCCAGCTGGTCAAACAGTACGCCATGGTCAACGTCCAGCAGTACCAAATCGTCGCCACCGGCGACACGGTGGGCGAGTGCGAGCAGAACTACCTTGCCCTGCTCAGCCAGAACGGCGTGGTAGACGGCTCCACCGGGCTGTCCGGCACAGAGACGGTAGAGGGCGCCATTGCGGAAATCCGCAGCGCCGTGCTGGATGGCAACAGCTATTACTTTATCAAGCTGATCGGGGACGGCTACTTTTATTCCGTCAGCGCGGCGGAACAGCCGTTAGCGGTCATCTTGAACGCCGGCGACCAGGTCGCCATCACCTACCGCCCCGATACCGGGAGCATCCTGGAGGGCGTATCCCTGGAACTGCGGTAGAACAATAAAAAACGCCCGGTCCTGAGGCTTTTCTCAAGACCGGGCGTCTTTTGTTATATGCCCTCGTCCTCTGGCTTGTTGTCTTTGCTGAATTTTATGAGGAGTTTCTTCCACATTTCACGTACCTATCCTCTTAATAGACAACGTGAAATGCAGAACGAAAATACTCGTCAAGGATTACTTATTTCAGGACTGCATGGATGCGGCGGATTGGTCTAGCTGGGCAATCAAGGCGCGCAGCTTCTCCGCCTGCTCCCGCTGGTTCTGGACGATATGCGCGGGCGCCTTGGAGGTAAACGCTTCGTTGTTCAGCTTGGCTTCAATGCCCTTCAAATGGCCCTCCGCCTTTGCCTTTTCCTTGGCAATGCGCTCCAATTCCTGCTGGATGTCCACCAGCTCCGCTAAGGGCATGAAAGCCCGGGCAGCGTGGGTCACTACCTCTACCATCCCCTTGGACGCGGGCGCTTCCCCGGCGGCCACCACCGACACCTCGCTGGCGCCCGCCAAACGCTGGAAGAAGGGCGCTCCGGCGGCAAACACGTCCGTATGGCCCGCGGCAACGGTAAGCTGTACCTTCCGGCCCGGGGCTACGTTCATCTCCGCCCTGCGGGCGCGGATGGCGCGGATCAAGTCCATGATCTCCTCCATCGCCCCTTCCTCGGCGGGGAAGGCAAACCGCTCCTCATAGACGGGCCACGCGGTCTTCATCAAAAATTCGCTGGCTTCGCCCGGCACATGGGGCAGGGCCTGGTAGATTTCCTCGGTGATAAACGGCATAAACGGATGCAGCAGCTTCAAAAGCTGAATGAGCACATAGCACAGCACGTTCTGGGCGTTTTCCGCGCCCTCGCCCTGCATCCGGGATTTGGTCAGTTCGATATACCAGTCGCAGTAGGTGTCCCAGATGAAATCGTACACCTTGGCGGAGGCCACGCCCAATTCGTAGGCGTCCAGGTTTTCCGTGACCTCCCTCACCAGGGCGTTGAGCTTGCTAAGAACCCACTTGTCCTCCAGCTCCAGCTTCTCCGGCAGCTTCACCTCGTCAATGGTCAGGTTCATCAGCACGAACCGGCTGGCGTTCCAGATTTTATTGGCGAAGTTGCGCATGGCTTCGCATTTTTCCACATAAAAGCGCATGTCGTTGCCGGGGCTGTTGCCGGTGATGAGGTTGAACCGCAGGGCGTCCGCGCCGTATTTGTCGGCAATTTCCAGGGGGTCGATGCCGTTGCCCAGGGATTTGGACATCTTCCGGCCCTTGTCGTCCCGGACAAGGCCGTGGATGAAGACTTTCTCAAAGGGGTATTTCTTCATCTGTTCGCAGCCGGAAAAGATCATCCGGGCTACCCAGAAAAAGATGATATCATAGCCCGTTACCAGCACGGAGGTGGGGTAGAAATACGCCAGTTCCGGCGTTTTCTCCGGCCAGCCCAGCGTGGAGAAGGGCCAAAGCGCGGAGGAGAACCAGGTGTCCAGCACGTCCTCCTCACGGACGATATTTGCGCTGCCGCATTTTGCGCAGCAGGCGGGGTCGGTACGGTCCACGCTGATATGGCCGCAGTCCTGGCAGGTCCAGGCGGGAATCTGATGGCCCCACCAGAGCTGGCGGGAGATGCACCAGTCGTGGACGTTTTCCATCCAGTTGGTGTAGGTCTTGCTGAACCGCTCCGGGATAAACTTGACTTCACCCTCATTGACCACCCGCAGGGCTTCCTTGGCCAGCGGCTCCATTTTCACGAACCACTGGGCGGAAATCAGCGGCTCCACATCGTTCTGGCAGCGGTAGCAGACGCCCACGCTGTGGGAGTAGGGCTCGATTTTTTCCATCAGCCCCAGGGCTTCCAGGTCGGCCACTACGGCCTTGCGGGCCTCGTAGCGGTCCATACCCTCGTACTTGCCGCCGTTGGCGTTGACCACGCCGTTGTCATCCAAGACGCAGATCGTTTCCAGATTGTGCCGCAGGCCTACCTCAAAGTCGTTGGGGTCGTGGGCGGGGGTCATCTTCACGCAGCCGGTGCCGAAATCCATCTCCACATAGTCATCGGCTACAATGGGAATCTCACGGTCCATCAGGGGAAGAAGGCAGGTCTTGCCTACTAAATGGGTATAGCGTTCATCGTTGGGGTTCACGGCCACGCCGGTGTCGCCCATCATGGTCTCAGGCCGGGTAGTGGCTACCACCAGATAGCCGCTGCCATCGGCCAGGGGGTAGCGCATGTGCCAGAGATGGCTGGGCTTGTCCTCATACAGCACCTCCGCGTCAGACAGGGCGGTGGTGCAGTGGGGGCACCAGTTGATGACACGGCTGCCCTTGTAGACCAGGCCTTTTTCGTAGAGGCTTACGAACACTTCGCGGACGGCCTTGCTGAGGCCCTCGTCCATGGTGAAACGCGCCCGCGCCCAGTCGCAGGAGGATCCAAGCTTCCGCTGCTGCTTGACAATGCGGTCCCCGTACTTGTTCTTCCAGTCCCAGACCCGCTCCAGGAACTTATCCCGGCCCAGGTCATGGCGGGTCAGGCCCTCGTTCTTGCGCAGATCCTCCTCTACCTTGATCTGGGTGGCGATGCCCGCGTGGTCTGTGCCGGGCATCCAGAGGGCTTCATAGCCCTGCATCCGCTTGTAACGGATCAATATGTCCTGTAAGGTGCAGTCCATAGCGTGGCCCATGTGAAGCTGCCCGGTGACATTGGGCGGCGGCATCACAATGGAAAAGGGCTTTTTGTCAGGGTTCGGTTCGGCGTGGAAGCAGTCCGCGTCCAGCCACGTTTGGTAGATTTTCCCCTCTACCTCCTGGGGTTCATAGGTTTTCGGCAATTCTTTTCTCATGATGTTCTCCTTATTGAAGGGCGTGTGCGCCCTGAACGTTAAATATTCCGCACAGTCAGGCCGGTTTTCCGGGTGATGAACTCCCGGAAGGCCATAGGCGTACCGGTGGTAAAACCGTTTTTGTCGTAAATCTGGCCTAAGTTCCGGTTGAGGTAAAAGAGGAAATAATCCGATGTCTCGCATACCGCCTGGATCTGGTCATAGGTAAAGCGGCTGTCGGACATCTTGCTGGCGTGGGCGTACAGCTCGTCCCCGAAGGTGGCGGTCACCTCCTGGGCCTCGGGCATGATATACTTGGCGCTGATCCGCCCGTTGAGCCAGTCCTCCCCGAAAATCACGACCAGCAGGAACAGCGCCAGCGCCCCGTTGACCCACCAGCGGGAATCACCGATGCGCAGGGACGTCCAGGCAAAAAACAGGTTCAGCGCGATGATGACGGCGCCCAGGGCGCGGACGATCCGGCCCTTTTTCCGGCGCACGGACTTCCTGGCCCCGCGGGCTAAGGCGGTTAGTTCCTTCTGGCCAATCACAGTGTGGTTCACAAATTCCATTTCATCACCTCCCCCGGTAAAAGAAAAACGCCCCGGACATAAAAAGTCCAGGGCGAATTGAAAACAATCCGCGGTACCACCTGCATTCCCCCGGCCAAGCCGGGGGCTCTCGGTCTCTGTAACGGGAGAACCCGCCGCCTCCTACTGCTTTCAGAGACGAAGCTCCGGGACGACCTTCCGTGCTGCCGGGGGGCGCCTTGCACCAAACGGCGTCTCTCTATGCCCCGGGGGTGCGCGTACTCCTTCCCTTCGCAGCCTTTTACAAGTATGGTATAGTATAGCGGAAGGGGGGGAGTTTGTCAAGGGGGAGTATGCCCTGGGGAATGTCCAACATGTATTGTACTCCTGTAAGTTTGGACACTCCCTTCCAAAAATTTCTCCTTGACAATCCCTGCTGTTTCGTGTAAAATACCCCCAAGTAAATAAGAAAAGCGATGACGAAGACGGACGGAGCGGTTTGTCTCCCAGAGAGCCGGGGATTGGTGGAACCCTGGCGGCGGGCGGCTCCAGTGTCCCATCCCTTCCGAGCTGGAGATTTGAACGCCTGGTTTTTGGGTTAGTAGACGTCTCCCGTGACTGCCGCGTGAGAGCATAGGGCTTGCTGGAGCCTGAAGGGGCGTCTTGACCGGGCGCAATTTGAGTGGTACCGCGGGTACATAATTTGGTTTATGAACCCGTCTCAAAGAGTTTTTCTTTGGGACGGGTTTTTTTGTTTTTGTCCCCTTTTCTTATTTCTCAAATCTTCTATCTGGAGGAACGCTTTATGGATACAACCCATGTAAACACGCAGTTGATGGAAGTTGCCTTCCGCATTCGGGAAATGCGGGCCATCTGCGGCTTTACCGAGACAGAAATGGCGCGGAAAACGGATACCACACCGGAGGAATACCGTGCCTATGAGGGCGGTATCGCGGACCTGCCCTTTACCTTCATCCACAAGTGCTCCTTGGCCTTCGGCATCGGCATTACTGACCTGCTGGAGGGACACAGCGCCCATTTGTCCAGCTACACCGTCACCCGCAAGGGCCAGGGCCAGCAGACCGCCAAGGAGCCGGGCATTGAAATCAGCAACCTGGCGCCTTTCTTCCGCAACAAGCTGGCGGAGCCCTATTATGTGACTTACGACTATGATGAAGCCCAGCAGCATATGCCTATTCATCTTACCACCCACTCCGGGCAGGAGTTTGACATTGTCCTCTCCGGGCAATTAAAAGTCCAGGTGGGTGAGCACAGCGAAATTCTCAGCGAGGGAGACAGTATCCTTTATAATTCTTCCACCCCCCACGGGATGATCGCCGTAGGAGGCAAGCCCTGCGTATTCTGCGCGGTAGTCATCTCCGGCGAGAAAACGGACGAGAAATCTGTCCGCCAGTCCATTGTCCAGGCCCGCACCAGCGAGGACTATGTCTGCAAGCCCTTCTTTGACGCTAAGGAAGACGAGTGGGGGGTACTGCAATCCCTCACATTCCCCAACGCGGAGAAGTTTAACTTCGCCTTTGACTGCGTGGACGCCATCGCGGCGAAATATCCGGACAAGCTGGCGATGCTCCATTTGGATAAGCATAAGAAGGAACAGCGTTTTACCTTCGAGGACATGTCCCGGGCGTCCAGCCGCGCCGCCAACTATTTCAAGGCCCTGGGCATCCGCCGGGGCGACCGGGTAATGCTGGTGCTCAAGCGGCACTATCAGTTCTGGTTCGCTATTTTGGGCCTGCACAAGCTGGGGGCCATTGCCATCCCGGCAACCAACCAGCTCCAGGAGCATGATTTCTCCTACCGCTTCAACGCGGCGGAGGTCAGCGCCATTATCTGTACCGCCGATGGCGATACGGCCCACCAGGTTGAAATCGCCGAAAAGGACAGCCCCAGCCTAAAGATCAAGGTCATGGTAGGCGGTAAGCGGGAGGGCTGGCATGACTTTGACGAGGAGTATGCCATGTACCGCGGAAAGTTTGACCGCGCGCCCGACGCACCCTGCGGCAGGGATTTGATGCTCATGTTTTTTACCTCCGGCACTACGGGGTATCCTAAGATTGCCGCCCAGAGTTATCAGTATGCTTTGGGGCACTTTATTACCGCGAAGTACTGGCACTGCGTCCACGCCGATGGGCTGCACTTTACCATCAGCGAAACCGGCTGGGGCAAGGCGCTGTGGGGGAAGCTTTACGGGCAGTGGCTCTGCGAGGGGGCGGTATTCACCTACGACTTTGACCGCTTTGAC
Source organism: uncultured Oscillospiraceae bacterium (assembly GCA_910587645.1). GTDB lineage: Bacteria > Bacillota > Clostridia > Oscillospirales > Oscillospiraceae > Pelethomonas. Next base: position 15,387 of record CAJUNA010000019.1, on the reverse strand, counting down.
GCGGCGGAGATTCTGCCGTTGTTTGCGAAGTACAATATCACTACCTTCTGCGCCCCGCCAACCATGTACCGGATGCTGATTAAGCAGGATCTCAGCAAATACGACCTCTCCAGTATCAAGCACGCCACAACCGCCGGTGAGGCGCTGAACCCGGAGGTATTCCGGCAGTTTGAGAGCCAGACGGGGCTGCAAATCTATGAGGGCTTCGGCCAGACGGAGACCACCCTCTGCATTGGCAATCTGTTGGGCAACAAGCAAAAAATCGGTTCCATGGGCAAGCCGGTCCCCACCTATGACCTGGTGCTGGTGGATGAAAACAACGAGCCGGTAGCCCCTGGTGAAAATGGGGAAATCTGCATCCGGGCTGAGGATGGTAAAGGCGTGCCCGGGCTGTTTTCCGGCTACTACCGGGATGAGGCCCAGACCCGGGAGGTCTGGCATGACGGGCTTTACCACACCCGCGATGTGGCGTGGCAGGATGAGGACGGTTACTTGTGGTACGTGGGGCGGCGGGACGACGTGATAAAATCTTCCGGCTACCGGATTGGGCCGTTTGAGATTGAAAGCGTCATTATGGAGCTGCCCTATGTGTTGGAGTGCGGCGTATCCGCCGCGCCGGACGAGATTCGCGGACAAGTGGTCAAGGCAAGCATTGTTTTGGTTCCCGGACAGGAGGGGACAGAGGAACTTAAAAAAGAGATCCAGGACTATGTCAAAAAGCATACGGCGCCTTATAAATACCCGCGGATTGTGGTCTTTAAAGAGGAGCTTCCGAAGACCATCAGCGGGAAGATCATGCGGAACAAGCTTTAATCATAACGTCCCTGCTGTCCGCGCCGCAGTCCCGCCTGCCTTTTGGCCCCGACTGTTATTCTTCTTTAATAAAGGTAAATTACTATGAATCATAAGCGCGTAACCCTTTTCGCCGGACATTATGGATCCGGAAAAACCAATATTGCCGTCAATTATGCCCTCCTGTTGGCCCGTGAGGGACGGCGGACCGCCATTGCGGATTTAGACATTGTGAACCCGTATTTCCGCACCAAAGACAGCGCGGAGGAGTTATCTGCGGCGGGCGTGGAACTGATTTCCCCCCAGTTTGCGAATACCAACGTGGATTTGCCCGCCCTGCCCGCCGAGGCATACCGGCTGGTGGAGGACAGGAGCCTGTTCGCCGTCATGGACATCGGCGGGGATGACCGCGGGGCGTACGCTCTGGGACGGTATACCCCGTTTATCCTGGCGGAAGATAATTTCCGCATGGCATTTGTGGCCAATCCTTACCGGCCCCTGACCCGTACGCCGGAGGATGCCCTGGCAGTTATGCGGGAGATCGAAGCGGCCGGAGGGCTGCCCTTTACCGATATCGTCAACAACGCAAACCTTGCCCACGAAACCACGCCAGAGACCGTTCTGGCGGCAGTGCCTTACATGGAAAAATTAAGCGAATTGAGCGGCCTGCCGGTCTGGATGACCTCCGCCGAAGAAACTGTGGCGGAAAAGCTTCATGGGCAAGTGCCCGGTTTGCTGCCCATGAAGCTGCAAGAAAAATACTTCGACCTGCCGGAACAAAAGGGGACGCCCAAGGCGGGGCCGCTCTTTGGGTGAGTCGGATTTATTAATAATTTATCACTGTAACGAGTAAAAGTTAGTGATTAAATCCATTGACAGCAAAGGGTTATCGGATATATGCTATAAGAAAATGTTCCGCGAGGGGGACAGGGAAAGGAGTTTAACGGATGAAATTGCCTTTTGAACGGATTTCCGAAGCCTATCAGGTGCGCCGGATAACAGAGGGAGATTTACCTGAGCTGCTTGCGCTGGCCCAGGGGAACGCTGCATATTATGCGCATATGCACGAGACGCCGGAATTGGAGACGCTTCGCGGGGATTTGACAAAGCTGCCGCCCCGGACAACGCCGGAGGATAAATACTTTTTGGGATATTATCAAGAGGGGCGGCTGTGCGCGGCGTTGGATCTGATTACAAGGTATCCTGCCCCGGAGATGGCGTTTATTGGCTGGTTTGTGGTAAGGAAGGACTTGCAGGGCAAAGGGATCGGGACAAGCATGGCCGGGGAGCTGTTCGCTTTATTAAAGGACTGCGGATACCATGCGGTACGGCTGGGCTATGTGAAGGGCAACGAAGAGAGCAGGGCTTTTTGGGTGAAGCAGCAGTTTTCCCCCACTGGCGTAGAGACTGACGGCGGCGCTTACAAGATAGTCGTGATGCAGAAAGACCTATAAGCAAACAATTTCCCCCATGCCGCGCGGAGCGCGGCAGAGAAGAAAGGAGCACAAAAATGGCAAAAGTCACCTTTTTGACAGACCTCTGCAAGGGCTGCGGCCTTTGCGTCAACGCCTGTCCTAAGCACATTTTGGCAATCGCCAAAGACCGGATTAACAAAAAAGGCTACTCCCCGGCGGTAATGGCCAACCAGGACGAATGTATTGGCTGCGCCTTCTGCGCAACCATGTGCCCGGACTGCATCATCACGGTGGAGAAATAAGGAGGAAGCTATGGCGGAAAAAACAGAAAGAGTTTTGATGAAGGGCAACGAAGCCATCGCGGAAGCGGCCATCCGTGCCGGCTGCCGCCACTACTTTGGCTATCCCATTACCCCCCAAACCGAGATTGCCGCCTATATGGCGAAGAAGATGCCGAAAACCGGCGGCGTGTTCCTGCAAGCGGAAAGCGAGATTGCTTCCATCAACATGGTCTACGGCGCGGCCGCGGCCGGCATGCGGGTAATGACATCCTCCTCCAGTCCGGGAATCTCCCTGAAGAGCGAGGGGTTGAGCTACATCGCCGGTTCCGATGTGCCTGCTTTTGTGGTGAACGTCCAGCGGGGCGGCCCGGGCCTGGGCGGCATCCAGCCCAGCCAGTCCGATTACTTCCAGGCCACCAAAGGCGGCGGACACGGCGACTACCGTATGATTGTGCTGGCGCCTGCTTCTGTGCAGGAGATGGCAAGCTTGACCGTGAAAGGGTTCAACCTGGCGGACAAGTACCTCATGACCACCATGATCCTGGCGGATGGCACCATCGGGCAGATGATGGAACCGATTACCTTTGAGGACGTCCAGGTGGAGGCCTACGACAAGCCCTGGGCCTTGACGGGGACGAAGGGGCAGAGAAAACATAATATTGTGAACTCCCTTTACCTCAAGTCCGATGAGCTGGAACGGAAAAACTTCGAGCGGTATGCCCGCTACAAGGTTGTGGAAGAAAACGAGGTCCTGTACGAGGAGTACGGGATGGAGGATGCCGAGATTTGCGTGGTGGCCTTCGGCATTGCGGCCCGGGTGGCGAAAAACGCCGTAGCCGCCGCCCGGAAGGAGGGCGTCAAGGCCGGCCTCATCCGTCCCATCACCCTCTGGCCTTTCCCCAAAAAGGTTCTGCGGCAGGCTGCGGACCAGGTGAAAGCTTTCGTCTCCGTGGAGCTGAACATGGGTCAGATGATTGAGGACGTCCGGCTGGCAACCGAGTGCCGGAAGCCGGTATCCCTCTGCAACCGGGCGGGCGGAATGATTCCCAGCCCCGGACAAGTGCTGGATTCTATCCGGGAAGCCCAGAAAGGAGTGTGCTGAAATGGCTGTTGTGTTTCAAAAACCCAAGTCCCTGACGGACGCGGTGCTGCATTACTGTCCCGGCTGCCCCCACGGCATTATCCACCGTCTGGTGGCGGAAGCCATTGACAGTTTAGGCATTGAAGGCGAAGCCATTGGCGTGGCTCCGGTAGGCTGCGCGGTGATGGCGTATGATTATTTCGCCTGCGACATGATCGAAGCGGCCCATGGCCGCGCTCCCGCTACCGCCACCGGTATCAAGCGGTGCCGTCCGGATAACATTGTATTTACATACCAAGGCGACGGCGATCTGGCGTCCATCGGTATGGCGGAGACCGTCCACGCCGCCGCAAGGAATGAAAATATTACCGTGATCTTCGTCAACAATGCCATTTACGGCATGACCGGCGGGCAGATGGCCCCCACATCCCTGCCAGGGCAGGTGACCCAGACCTCTCCCTATGGCCGGGACGTGGCCCACTGCGGCTGGCCCATCAAGGTCTGCGAGATGCTGGCGGCCCTGGAGGGGCCGGAGTATGTGGCCCGGGTGGCGGTGAACAATGTCAAAAACGTGAAAGCCGCTGGAAAGGCCATCCAGAAAGCGTTCCAGAACCAGATGGATAAAAAGGGGTTCTCCCTCATTGAAGTGGTTTCCGCATGCCCCACCAACTGGGGCATGACGCCCCAAAAGGCCTTGGAGTGGGTGGAGAGCGATATGCTGCCCTACTACCCCCTGGGGGTTTATAAAGACAGGACCGCCGCAAAGGAGGGGGAAGCGAAATGAAAACCACCCAGATTTTGATTGCCGGCTTCGGCGGGCAGGGCATCCTCTTCGCCGGGAAGTTTTTGGCCTATAAGGGCCTGCTGGAGGAGCTGCAAGTCTCCTGGCTGCCCTCCTACGGCCCGGAGATGCGCGGGGGCACAGCCAACTGCAACGTCATCCTTTCCGATGACCCCGTCGGTTCCCCCATCATCACCGACCCGGACGTGTTGATTGTGATGAATTTGCCCTCGCTGCAAAAGTATGTGGACAGCGTCGTCTCCGGTGGGCAGATTTATGTAGATTCCACCCTGATTTCTGAAAAAGTGACCCGGGAGGATGTGGAGGTGTTCTATATCCCCGCTACCCAGATGGCCAATGACGCGGGGGTGCCTACCCTGGCAAACATGGTGATGATGGGCCATGTGCTGAAAAACAATCCCGAGCTGACCTTCGATGGGACAGAAGCCACCGTGTCGAAATTGGTCCCCCCCATCAAGGCCCAGCTTGTGGAACTGAATATGAAAGCCTTGCAGGCAGGAAGGGATTACCAGGGGTGACCGCTATGAAAATTTCCTGCATCCAAATGGACATGCGTCTGGGGGAGGTGGATTTCAATTTTTCCCGCGCGGAAAAGCTGATCCGCGCCGCCGTGGAACAGGACGGCCCGGATACCGTGGTTTTGCCGGAGCTGTGGAGCACCGGGTTCTTCCCCAAGGAGCTGGCCCCCTGCGCTGACCAGGCGGGGGAGCGGACGCAATCCGTCTTTTCCGCCCTGGCGAAGGAGTTGGACGTTAATATTGTCTGCGGCAGCGTGGTTACGAAACGGGCGGAGGGGTTTTTTAACACCGCCTATGTATTCGAACGCACCGGCGCGGTTGTGGCGGAGTACGATAAGACCCACCTTTTTACCCCCTCCGGCGAACACGAGTATTTCCAGGCTGGCTCCCACATCTGCCAGTTTGCGTTGGACGGGAAGAAGTGCGGTATTATCATCTGCTATGACCTCCGCTTCCCGGAGCTGGCCCGGACGCTGGCGCTGGAGGGCATCGAGCTGCTGTTTGTCCCGGCCCAGTGGCCGGAGAAGCGAACCATGCACCTGATGACCCTGGCCCGTGCGCGGGCCGTTGAGAACCAGATATTCCTGGCCCTCTGCAACAGCGTAGGCACCGCCGGGGAGACCCACTGCGGAGGCCACAGCGCCATTATCGACCCCTGGGGCGAGTATCTGGCCCGTGCCTGGGACGGAGAGGAGACCATCACCGGGGAAGCGGACTTTGCCGTTATTGACAGCATCCGTGGTTCCATCAACGTTTTCCGGGATAGAAGGCCGGGACTATATCAAATCCATTAGGAGAAGAACATGCAGAATATTAGAATTTTAGAAATGCCGGACTGCAAAATGGTTTCATCAGGAGCCGGAATGTTTGGGGAAGAAAAATTCAATCATTTTGAGGAATGGTTCTCCACACAGAAACGCGGCATATTTCCAAAAGATTTCCTATATTTTGATGGAAACAGCTTCCCATTCAGGGAACAAATGATCATACGATGAAAGGCGGAATCAGTTATGTCTTACCATTTTCCCGTAACCCGCACCACCACCCCCAAGGCTAAGCCCGACCAGTCCAACCTGGGCTTCGGCAAGTACTTCACCGACCATATGTTTATCATGGACTACGATGAGGGCCAGGGCTGGCATGACGGCAAGATCGTCCCTTACGGCCCCATCAGCCTGGACCCCGCAAGCTGCGTCCTCCACTACGCCCAGATGATGTTCGAGGGCATGAAAGCCTATCTGACCCCCGATGGCAAGATCAACCTGTTCCGTCCCGACATGAACGCCAAGCGGCTCAACCGCACCAACGAGCGCATGTGCATCCCCTTTATGGACGAGGAGCTGTTCATCGAAGCGGTGAAGGCCACGGTGAGGGTGGACGCGGACTGGATTCCCAGCCAGCCGGGTACGGCGCTGTATATCCGGCCCTATATCATCTCCGATGAAGTCAGCTTTTCCGTGGAGCCGTCCAAGCACTATCATTTCATCATCATCCTCTGCGCGGTAGGCGCGTACTACGACATCAACCGGGGTGGTCTCACCGGCAGCCACATCTATGTGGAGGACGAATATATCCGCGCGGCGGTGGGCGGCACCGGCTTCGCCAAGGTAGGCGGCAACTACGCCGGCGGCATGCGGGCCACCAAGAAGGCCCTGGAAAACGGCTGCAAAGAAGTCCTCTGGCTGGACGCCCATGAGCACAAGTACGTGGAGGAGGTAGGCACCTCCAACGCCTTCTTCATGATTAACGATGAGGTCATTACCGCGCCCCTGGGCGGTTCCATCCTCCCTGGCGTCACCCGTGACAGCACGATTACGCTGCTGCGCAAGTGGGGCTACAAGGTCTCCGAGCGCCGGCTGTCCATCCAGGAGATCGAAGCGGCCAGCCGGGACGGCTCCCTACAGGAAGCCTGGGCCACCGGCACAGCCTGCGTGATTTCCCCCATTGGCTATCTGCGCTATATGGACCGGGACATTGTCATTCACGATGGCGGCGTAGGCCCTGTCAGCCAAAAGCTTTATGACCAGATTTATGGGATGCAGACCGGCGTAGTGGCCGATGACATGGGCTGGATTGTTCAGCTCTAATAAAAAAGCGGGCCGAATGGCCCGCTTTTCCCTGTTCACTTCAGCAGCACTTCCACCATTTCCGCCGCGTCCTGGTTGGGATAAAACCGGATGGCCCAGGGACAGGGAGGGTAAACGATCACCGGTTCTTCGTCCGGCCCCGGCGGCGTGTCCTCCCCGGTGTTTTCCGGCGGCTCCCCGTCCGGCCCGTCATCCGGTTCAGGGATGCCGCTTTGGGGATCCGGCTCATCAGGGCTGTCTGCCGGGGGAGGATCTTCCTCCGGCGCACTGTTTTCTATGTCCTCCGGGGCAAGCTCTGATTCCGGCGGAGTACCCGCCTGGTTCTGGAGGTTCGCCATGGCTTCCTGCTGTTCCATTTCGGCGCGGCAAAGCTCCTGCCAGAGGCTTTCCACAGCGGCGATGACCTCCTCCTTCGGGGTATCGTAGGCAAACCGGGCGGTCAGCTTGTCCAGCCCCTCGCGGACGGCCAGACGGAGCAGATCCACCAGGGACTGGCTGTCGGAGAGGGTCATAATAGACGCGATATCCGCCGCGTCCTCCCGGTAGTGCATCTGGCAGGTCAGGGTGCTGTAATTCGGCCCGCTTTCATAGGATATCTGGATATCCTTCAAGAAATAGGAGCCAAGCATTGTTTCCTTGCAGACTTCTTTTTTTGCTTCCATGGCCTGGGCGTATTCACCAGCTTCCCCATAGCAGCGGATGATGCCCTCCTCAGCCCGCTGTTCCACCAGCAGGAGGAGGGAGTTGACCAAATCCTGATAGCTCTCTACCCGAAGGGTATCCTCGGCGCTGGAATCCCAGTAGCGGTCGGCATATGGCTCGGAAACGCCATAGGAGCGTTCCAGCAGGGCGGCGCAGCCGCTCAGCAGGCACAACGTCAGGCAGACTGCCAGCCCCAGGCTGGCGTTTTTTTTCCCTATCACGGCGGCACCTTCTTTTTCTTCCAGATTTTTTTATTATAGCATGGGGCTGTGGATTTGTCAGCAGAAAAAATTGACAGCAGGGTGAAAAATGGGTATAATATCAAAATTGGCGGGTAGTTTTCTTCTTGACTTCGATTTGAGGGGAAAATTTTCTGCCTGATAATAGGGCTTGTTTGAAAAAGCGCAAGCCGCCGTGCGGCGGCAGGAATCATCCAGCCAGGAGGAACGGCCGATGTAGCAGAAAAACCTCTAAGAGAACAAAAAACATATAAATTTAGGAGGCCAAAAGGACGAAAATGGCTGGATTAAACGAAGAAATTAAAAGAAGAAGAACATTTGCCATTATTTCCCACCCAGACGCGGGCAAAACCACTTTGACGGAAAAATTCCTCCTCTATGGCGGGGCCATCGCCCAGGCCGGGGAAGTCAAGGGAAAACGCGCCAGAGCCGCTACCTCCGACTGGATGGAAATTGAAAAACAGCGCGGCATCTCTGTCACCAGTTCCGTTATGCAGTTCCAGCATGACGGCTACTGCATCAACATTTTGGATACCCCCGGCCATCAGGACTTCTCCGAGGACACCTACCGGACCCTGATGGCGGCGGACTCTGCCGTCATGGTGATTGACGGCGCGAAGGGCGTGGAGCCGCAGACAAGAAAACTCTTTAAGGTATGCGCCATGCGCCATATCCCGATTTTTACCTTCATCAACAAAATGGACCGGGAAACGAAAGACCCCCTCTCCCTCTGCGAGGAGGTGGAGAAGGAACTGGGCATTGACACCTACGCCGTCAATTGGCCCATTGGCTGCGGCAAGGAGTTCCAGGGCGTCTATGACCGGGAAAAAGCCAGCATCCTCTTTTTCTCCGCTGAGGGGCGCGGTAAAAAAGCCGCGTCTACGGAAGTGGATTTGGAAGACCCTGCTGTAGCGGATTATATCGGGGAAGCCCGCTGGCAGACCCTTCGGGACGAAGTGGAGCTGCTGGGCGCAGGCCGGGATTTCGATATGGAAGCCGTCCGGGCCGGGAAGCTCAGCCCCGTGTTTTTTGGCTCCGCACTGACGAACTTCGGTGTGGAACCCTTCCTGGCGGAATTTCTCCGCATGACCACCCCGCCCCTGAGCCGGGTGTCCGATCAGGGTGAAATTGACGCTTTTTCCCCGGATTTCTCCGCGTTTGTGTTTAAAATCCAAGCGAATATGAACAAAGCCCACCGGGACAGGATTGCTTTTATGCGGGTCTGCTCCGGGAAATTCCAGCGGGACAGCGAGGTCTACCACATGCAGTCCGGCAAGAAGCTCCGGCTCAGCCAGCCCCAGCAGATGCTCGCCGCCGAACGCGAAATCATTGAGGAGGCCTACGCCGGGGACATCATCGGCGTATTCGACCCTGGCATGTTTTCCATCGGCGACACGGTGACGGTCCCTGGGAAAAAGTTCAAGTTCCAGGGCATCCCCACCTTCGAGCCGGAGCACTTCATGCGGGTCAGTCCCATGGACACCATGAAGCGCAAGCAGTTTATCAAGGGGACCGAGCAGATTGCCCAGGAGGGCGCGATTCAGATTTTTAAAATCCCCTATGCCGGTATGGAGGAAGTCATTGTCGGCGTAGTGGGCACCCTGCAATTTGACGTGTTCCAATACCGTATGCGCGCCGAATACGGCGTAGAGCTTCGCATGGCGGGCCTGCCTTATGACCATTTGCGCCGTATTGAGAGCAGCCCGGTAGAGCCGAAGGATTTGACGCTCTGTGCCGATGCGGCCCTGCTGGAGGACTTCCGGGGCCGGAGCCTGATTGCCTATTCCGGCGAATGGCCGGTTGGCTATCTGCTCAAGCATAATCCGGGGTTGGAACTAGTGGAACCCAATTAAAGAAAGAAGGCAGTAAAAATGGAATCTGTAGAGCGTCTCGACCGCCGCCTGCAAGAGGCGGTTGCCGCCATCCGCCCCGCTTGCAGGGAACGGATTTCCCAGGCCAAGGCCCACTGGAACGCGATCGCCAAGCCTCTCCACGGCCTTGGCGTACTGGAGGATGTTCTGGCGCGCATGGCCGGCGCCGCGCCCCTGCGCCGGACGTATAAAAAGGCTGTTGTCAGCTTTTGCGCCGACAACGGCGTAGTGGCGCAGGGGGTCACCCAGACCGGCAGCGGCGTAACCGCTATCGTGGCGGGGAATATGATGACTGGCAAAGCCAGTGTGTGCTGCATGTCCGCCGTCACCGGCGCGGAGGTTCTGCCTGTAGACGCGGGTATGTTGGCAGAGGTACCCGGCATGCGCTCGATCAAGGTGGCGCGGGGAACGAAGGACTTCTCCCAAGAACCGGCCATGACCCGCCAGGAGTGCCTGACGGTGCTGCTGGCAGGCCTGGACTTGGCGGCAGAGCTGGCGGATGAGGGCTACACCCTGCTGGCCGCTGGCGAGATGGGCATTGGCAACACCACCAGCAGCAGCGCGGTGGCGGCGGCTCTCTTAGGCCGCCCTGCGGCGGAGATGGCCGGTAAAGGCGCGGGCCTGACCAACGAGGGCTTGGAGCGGAAAATTGCCGTCATTGACCGCGCGATTACCCTCCACCGGCCTGATCCCGCCAATCCCGTGGACGTGCTGTCCAAGGTGGGCGGTTTTGACATCGCCGCCATGACGGGATTTTACTTAGGCTGCGCCCTGCGGCGCGTACCCGCTGTGATGGACGGCTTCATCTCCACAGTGGCCGGGCTATGCGCCGTCCGGATTTGCCCTGCGGCGGCGGACGCCTTGACGGCGTCCCATCTTTCCGCCGAGCCGGGGGCGGGATATGTGATGGACGCGTTGGGCCTGACGCCCCTGCTCCGTCTGGGGATGGCCTTAGGGGAGGGGACTGGCGCAGTATCGGCCATGCCCTTGCTGGACATGGCCCTGCGGGTGTATTTTGACATGCCCTCCTTTGACGGCATCGGCATCGATGCTTACCAGCCCTTGTAATGGGCCGTCTGATTCTGGCATACGGCGGCAGTGGCAGCGGCAAATCCGCCTGGGCGGAGCGCACCCTTCTGGCCCAGGCCGCCCAAGTCCCCGGCGCGCGGGCCGTCTACCTGGCCGCTATGGAGAGCGCCAGCCCGGAAGCCCCGGCACGGATTGCCCGCCACCGTGCCATGCGGGAAGCCCACGGCGCGGCGGCCGGGGTGTCCTTTGAGACGGTAGAGCGGACGGTGGACGTAGGCGGTGCGGCGGTTGCGCCTGGGGACTTTGTACTGCTGGAGGACTTAGGGAACCTGCTGGCCAACGAGATATGGTCCCCATCCGGCGCAGGCCCCGCCCTGGCGGAGGACCGCATTTTCACCGGCCTGACGCTGCTGCAAGCCCGCGCCGCCCTGCTGCTGGTAGTCAGCAATGACATTTTTTCCGACGGCGGCGGCTATCCACCGGAGACTATGGCCTACATCCGAAGCTTAGGCAGCCTGCACCAGCATCTCGCGCCGCTGGCGGAGGAAGTGGTAGAGATTGTCTGCGGGCTTCCGGTGATCTGGAAACAGGCTCCTGGTGGATCAAACCCCGATTTTTTCACCCCGCAGGGGTGAAAAATGGAGAAAATCAAAAATCAGAGCATCTTACAAATCCCGGCCCTTGAGGGCTGGGATTTTTGTAGGCGGCGTCCCGCCCCCGCCGGTGGCTGTCAAACAGAACCGGGAATGTACTTATTTCACGGACAAGTCTCCCTCCCTTCGGCTCCACCGCAAACCGCTGGAGGAATCCGCGCCGGACGTGCCAACATTTGCGCTTGACAATCAAATCATTTGGGGGTAAGATACGCCCATCTTAAAAAAGGTATACGGCGGCAGGTGATCTGGGGGCTTTTTGTATATGTATATGTGGCCGGTTTCCGCCGCGGAGAGAAAGGAGCATACCCATGGGAAAGGAAAAAGTGACCAGCATGTTTGGCAGCTTGGTTTTTAATGAGGACGTTATGAAGCAGCGTCTTTCCGCCACCTGCTACCGGGCATGGAAAAAATGTGTGGAGGAAGGTACGCCGCTCTCCCTGGAAACCGCCCACGAGATGGCGGCGGAAATGAAGAACTGGGCAATGGACCACGGCGCCACCCACTACACCCACTGGTTCCAGCCCATGACGGGCGTGACCGCCGAGAAGCACGACAGCTTCATTACCCCCGAAGGGGCTGGCCGTGTCCTGATGCTTTTCTCTGGAAAGGAGCTGGTACGGGGGGAGCCGGACGCGTCCTCCTTCCCCTCCGGCGGCCTGCGGGCTACCTTCGAGGCCCGGGGCTATACCGCCTGGGATCCCACTGCTTTCGCTTTTATCAAGGACGGGAGTCTCTGTATCCCAACGGTGTTCTGCTCCTACGGCGGGCAATCCCTGGATAAAAAGGCCCCTCTTTTGCGCTCCATGGAGGAGTTAAACCGTCAGGCTTTGCGGGTGCTGCGGCTGTTTGGGGATACGGGTGTGAAGAAGGTCATCAGCCAAGTGGGGGCGGAGCAGGAATATTTCCTCATTGACAAGGACGTGTTCAACCGCCGCGAGGACTTGGTTCTCACGGGCCGGACCCTGTTCGGGGCAAAGCCCCCCAAGGGGCAAGAGCTGGAGGATCACTACTTCGGCACCATCAAGCCCCGGGTAGCGGCGTATATGCAGGAACTGGATGAGGAGCTTTGGAAGCTGGGCATCCTGGCGAAAACCAAGCACAACGAGGTGGCACCCGCCCAGCATGAGCTGGCTCCCATCTATAACGATGTCAACACCGCCTGCGACCACAACCAGCTCACCATGGAGATCATGAAGAAGGTGGCCGGGCGGCACAACATGGTCTGCCTGCTCCACGAAAAGCCCTTCGCCGGGGTCAATGGCTCCGGCAAGCATGATAACTGGTCTCTGAGCACCGACACTGGCATGAACCTGTTTAAACCTGGTTCCACTCCCAGCCAAAACGCCCGGTTCCTGCTGTTTTTGGCGGCGTTTATCAAGGGGGTGGACGAGTACCAAGACTTGCTGCGCTGCTCTGTGGCGAATCCCGGCAACGACCACCGCCTGGGGGCGCAGGAAGCGCCGCCGGCCATCATTTCCGTGTTCCTGGGAGATGAACTGACGGCCATTGTAGACGCTATCATCCATGGCACCAAGTACGTAGACCAGCGGATGAAGAGCATTTCCATCGGCGTGGACGCCCTGCCCCCGGTGCCCCAGGACACCACTGACCGGAACCGCACATCGCCTCTGGCCTTTACCGGCAACAAGTTTGAGTTCCGTATGCTCGGCTCCAGCCAGTCCATCTCCGGCCCGAATATTGCCCTGAACACCATCATGGCCGAGGAGCTGTCCCAGTTTGCGGACGCGCTGGAGGGCGCGGCGGATTTCAATACAGCCCTCCATGAACTGGTGCAGAAAACTTTTACTGAGCATCAGCGGATTATTTTCAACGGCAATGGCTATGAGGACGCCTGGGTAAAAGAAGCCCAGAAACGAGGGCTGAGCAACCTGGCCTGTACTGCCGATGCGCTGAAGACCTACCTACAGCCTAAGCATGTGTCGCTGTTCAGCAAACACGGGGTTTTTACCAAGGAGGAACTTGCGGCCCGGAACGAGATCCATTTGGAAAACTACTGTGAGGTCATCGGCATTGAAGCCCGGACAATGATCGATATGGTAAAGCGGAGCATTTTCCCCGCTGTCTGTACCTTCTCCGGAACCATAGCTTCCAGCGTGGCAGCAAAGAAGGCTGTCCTGGCGGAATTGGACTGTTCTGACGAGGAAGCCTTGTTACGTAAGCTGAATGCCCTGTCCTCCGAAATGATGAAGCAGGCCCGTGCCCTGGAAGGCACCCTGTCCGCCCCCAAGGGGGAAGACGCCTACGAAGCCGCCCACTATTACCGCTACACCGTGTTTGACATCATGTGCAGGCTGCGCACTGCAGTAGACGAGCTGGAGTCCATCACCGCCGGAGATGCCTGGCCTTATCCCAGCTATACCGAGCTGTTGTTTTCTGTGAAATAATTAGTAAAACTGCCGGCTGACCCGGTATTCCTTTATCGTCTGTTTTTGAATCATCAAATTTTCCATTGGCTGAAGAAATGTGAATCAGACTGCCCGCCATAGGCTGCCCCAGGAAAATCTGAAACTTCTGGCGATCCTCATTCGCGATTCGCAAAATCACCGGTATGCTGTGCCTGGAAAATGGCCTGTCGGTGATTGCGGACCCAAAGCCCCGGCCCAGATCCAACTGGAGGACGATATTCACGCCCCACATCTTTGATGGCTTAGGGGCTGTCCGCCACCAACAAGCGGCACCAGGTATATACCGGTGCCCACTATTGTCAGCGCCTATAAATGAGGATAGAAAGTTGCCAGTATTGGTAGTATACTTTGCTCACATCCATTCAGCAAATCAGATTTTGGAGGATGAAACCCATGAAGGTTAGAAGAGCAGCAGAGCATGAGTTGTTGGAATTGTGGGGATATGAGAGTATTCATACTGCTTCTTCTAATGCAAAATTCTTTTGCGAAAACATAAAAAGAGGGAACACCGAATTTTGGGCGCTCGACTATGATGGGGAACTGGTTGGAGAGTTGTATGTTTTCTATGACCTTGAGGACAAAGATTTTGCAGATGGTAAAAGAACTGCATATCTTTGTGCATTTAGAGTTAGAAAAGATTTCCGTGGCCAGGGATTAGGGACTAAGTTGATCTGCCACGTGATTGCGCACATAAAGGATTTGGGATATCAAAGGATATCTATTGGCGTTGACACCACAGATATGGCTAATATCCGCTTATATGAGCGGCTTGGCTTTACAATAAAGGTAAAGGCATGTGCAGAGGATCCTTGTGACAGAGACGAAAATATGCAGCCGAAATCATGTCCTTGCTTTTGGCTGCTATATAAAGAGGTGTAAATAATCTGCTCGGCTAACTTCCAATTTTGGGAAATGGCTGGGGCAGTGATGCAGAACGCGATCCAGGATGGCGGTGGTGACACCGCCATCCTGGATCGCGTTCCATTGGGAGAAGGTCTTATGGAAGGTAAATACGGTAGAAGTTTTTTCGTACCACCTGGCAATCAGCCGGAAGAACAGGTTAACAGGTTTGCGCCCTGAATATCCATGGGAAGATAGCCGATCCCATCAATAATGAGAATCCTGTACTTGGTAGCGTAGCCTTTGTTCATTCAAGATTTATCATGATGTCCTGGTACATAGTGTTTCTTAAAATTTCGGGATTTTCTCCAACGAACACTGCCACGGGATAGGTGTCCTCTCCCAGTTCCAGGCCGGCAGGGTAGAACGCTGTCAACGCCAATTTGAAATTGTAAGAAAACGCCGAAGAAATTTTGTAGTTTTTCGGCGGGGGGGGGGTAACAAAACTAAGCGTTTCCTTGCTCAAAAAGAGTGTTCACGATTTGCTGTTTCTGGCGCATGAATTCCTTGCGTTCTTTCAGCCGGTAAGACTCGCCCTTGATGTTGATAACGGTGCAGTGATGCAGTACACGATCCAGAATAGCGGAG
>CAJUNA010000018.1 GCA_910587645.1 uncultured Oscillospiraceae bacterium | reverse complement strand
GGTAGAAAATCGGGGGACGTAGGGGTGGAAAAATGGGTGCAAAAAAGGGCCCGCAGCGATTTGCTACGAGCCCTTCTCAGGGTGTCATTATTCGAGAGATTTTATGCGCGTCTTAAATCAGACGTTATCAAGCAGATACCGCTTACTTCAGCTCTACCTTGCCGCCGGCCTCTTCGATCTTTTTCTTCATCTCTTCGGCCTCATCCTTGCCCAGGCCTTCCTTCAGGGCCTTGGGCGTGCCTTCGACAACGGCTTTCGCCTCAGCCAGACCCAGGCCGGTGATCTCACGGACAACCTTGATGACCTTGATCTTGGCAGCGGCATCGAAGCCGGCCAGAACCACGTCAAACTCAGTCTTCTCCTCAGCGGCGGGAGCGGCAGCGCCAGCGGCGGGAGCAGCCATAGCGGCGGCGGATACGCCAAACTCTTCCTCCAGAGCGTGAACCAGTTCACTCAGCTCCAGAACAGTCAGAGCCTTTACTTCTTCGATCATAGCGTTAACTTTCTCGCTAGCCATTGATAGGTACCTCCTAATAATTTTTTAATAAAAATGTGTTGTGTGCAGTGGGGCGCTTACTCGGCGGCGGGAGCTTCCTCCCCGGCAGGCGCGCCCTGCTTCTCGGCAATCTGCTTGAGTACGCAGGCAAGGCCAGAAATGGGAGCCAGCATCGTACCCAGAACCTGCGCCTGTAAGACGGGCAGCGGGGGAATGGCGGCCAGGGCCAGAACCTCGTTGAGGGGCATGGGCTTGCCGTCCATAAAACCGCCCTTGATTTCAAAATGGCCGTCAATCTTCTTGGCGAAGTCGTTGACCACGCGGGCGGGAGCCACAGGATCATCGTGGCAGATAGCCAGGGCGGTTGCGCCGTTGAGCAGACTGTCCAGGTCGTTCATGCCGCAGTTGTTGACGGCAAACTGGAGCAGGGTATTCTTCACCACAGCGTACTCAACGTTGTTCTTGCGCAGTTCGGCGCGCAGAGCGGTGTCCTCGGCCACAGTGATGCCCTTGTAGTCCACCAGCACACCGGCGGCGGCGTTTTGCAGCTTGTTGGTCAGATCGGCCACCACAGCCTGCTTCTCGCTGAGAACCTTTGCGTTAGGCATTCTTGTTTTCACCTCCATTAGATTCGCGGGGTAGGTTCCGCAGAGACACATTGGATGGTCCTGCGGAATTTAGCTACCTGCGCAATGCAGGCAGTACGCGTTCAAAAAAAAGGAAAAACGATCCTTGCGCCATTAAGACGCAAGGACCGTGCTAATCATACAGATCGGCAATCCTCGGCAGGGTTTATGGGTAAGCCCACCTGCTGTCTTTGGAACGCGAGGATTATTATAGCCTGTCTTCCTGCCTTTGTCAAGGGGTAATTGACCATTTTTCCGGAAAAACCCCTATGCTCAGCAATATTTTGCCACAGCGGCCTTGATCATCTCCACGCAGGCGTCAATAATGGCATAGTCACCTTCTACCAGCGGGGCCAGGGGCGCGCGGACACTTCCCACATCCGGGCCGCCGGTACGGCGGAGAATTTCTTTGATAACCGCGTACATGTTTCCGGTAGTGGAGCACATTTTATAGATAATCCGGCAGCACTCGTTCTGCACCTCGCGGCCCAGGGCCATGTCGCCCTTCTGGAAGCAGTCGAACACCTTCAAATACAGTTCCGGCATGGCGGCATAGGTGCCGCCGATGCCGCCATCCGCCCCGGCGGCAAGGCCGGAGAGAAGCTGCTCATCAGGCCCGTTGAACACCAGCGCACCTTCGTCATGCCACAATTGGATGTCCTGGACGGGCATGGAGGAGTTCTTGACGCCGATGACGCGGGGGTTCTTCAGCATTTCCTGTAGCAGCGGCACCGTCAGGGATACACCGGCAAGCTGGGGGATGTTATAGATGATAAAGTCGGTGTTGGGGGCCGCGTCGGAAATGTCGTTCCAGTACTTGGCAATAGCGGCAGGGGGCAGGTGGAAGTAAATGGGCGGGATCGCCGCCACAGCGTCTACCTTCAGGCTCTCGGCATGGGCGGCCAGCTCGCGGCTGTCGGCGGTGTTGTTGCAGGCTACGTGGGCGATGATGGTCATTTTGCCGCCCACCTCAGCCATAACGTTTTCCAGGGTCAGCTTCCGCTCAGCCATGCTCTGATAGATGCACTCGCCGGAGGACCCGCCTACATACAAGCCCTTGACGCCCTTATCCAGCAGATGCTTGGCCAGGGCGCGGGTGGCTTCGGGGCTGATATGGCCATCCTTGTCGTAGCAGGCATAAAACGCGGGGAAAATACCCTGATATTTGGCAATGTCTTTCATTTTAACGCACTCTCCTTGCTGTTTTAATGGATACGGATTTTGAAAACGGCTTTGGTGACGGTTTTCGGCCCGTCTACCTGCATCTTAATCCTGTGGGCGTCCCCGGGGAACACTACCAGGAAATCGCCGGGAGACAGGATCAGCTTATAGTCCCCTTCTCCCCGGTAGGCGTAAAAGTCGTTCGCCTCCACCCGGTCGAACTCCGCCAGCTTCTCCGGCGGGGCGACCTCTACCCGCTCGGAGCCGTCCAGCATGATATGGATATCTAAATAGTTTTTGTGGGCTTCAAAGAAGCTCTCCTCTGCGGGAACCGTCTCATAGGTGAAACGGGTGGCGTATACATCGCTGCCCTTCAGCTCCACCCGGTCATAGCCGATGGTGGGGAGGTATTCCTCCGTGATGTGCTTGAGCGCCATGTCCAGGTTTGGATGGATGCCCAGGTAGGACAGCGCGTCTTTGTTCTTGGCATAGATCATGGCGTTACCCCTTCACTGCGCCCATAGTGATGCCCTGGGTAAAGTACTTCTGGAAAATCAGGAACACCGTGATAATGGGAATGGACGCCAGCGCCGCGCCTGCCATCAGAAGACCCTTGTCAATGGTGGTCTCCGCCTGGAGGGTGGCGATACCCAGGGAAATGGTGTAATTCTCACCGCTGGCCAGCATGACCAACTGCATGAAGTAGTCGTTCCAGGAGTTGATGAAGGTAAAGATCGCCAGCGCACCGATGCCCGGCTTTACCATGGGCAGTACGACGGTGACGAAGGTCTTGGCCTCGCTGGCGCCGTCAATACGGGTGGCTTCCAGGATTTCTCCCGGAATGCCCTCGGAAAACTGCTTCATCAGGAATACGCCGAAAGGCCAGCCTACCGTTGGGAAAATTACCGCCCACAGCGTATCATACAGCTTCAGGGCGGACATCTCCTTGAGCAGGGGGATAAGGATGACCTGCTTGGGCAAAGCCATGGCGCACACGATCAGGGAGAACAGCAGCGCGCGGCCCATAAACCGCTTCTTCGCCAGCGCGTAGCCTGCCATAGCGGCGGTGATGCAGGTGAGGATCATCGCCATGACCGCCATAAACACCGAGTTAATCAGCCAGCGGAAGGCGCCGGGGGCTACAGGGCCTTCCAGCCCGAAAAAGGAGAACAGCGGCGCGGTGCGCTTCTTGAACAGGTTTTGGAAGTTGGTGGTCACCCATTCCGTGGGCCACCAGACCGGCTTGGAATTGTAGATGTCCACAGCGGGCTTGAACGCGCCGGTGATGATCCAGTACAGGGGGAACAGGAAGAGAATAGCCAGAACCACCAGGACGATAATAGAGAAAATCTTATAGGCGCGGCTGCGCGGATTTTGAATTTTCATATTCGCACCCCCTTACTTTTCTTTCGCCAGCTTGAACTGGAGAGCGGACAGCAGGCCGATGAAGATGGCAAGCACTACGCCCATGGCGTTGGCGTAGCCGAAATGCCCCGCCTGCTCGGTGAGCTTGAACGCGGTGTAGTAAATATAGTACATCACCGTATCCGTAGCATGGTTGGGGCCGCCCTGGGTCAGCAATTGGATCAGGGCGAAACACTGGAAGGAGTTGATGGTGGTAATGACCAGGATGTACAGGGTAGTGGGCATCATCTGCGCCCACTTGACCTTCCAGAAAACCTGGAGGTCTGTAGCGCCGTCTACCTGGGCGGCTTCCACCAAGGTCTGGTCTACGTTGCCCAGGGCGGAGACATACAGTACGATGGGCTGGCCTACGGAGGTGGTAAATAGGATGAGGATGATGCACCACAGCGCCGTCTTAGGGTCGCCCAGCCAGTTAATGCCCTTCTCCAGAATGCCCATGTTGGTCAGGGCGGAGTTGAGGATGCCGGTGTAGTTGTCATACATCCACTTCCAGACCACGGTAACCGCCACGGAGCCGGTAACCACAGGCAGATAGAAGATGCAGCGGAAAGCGGACAGCAGCGGCCCGTTCAGCTTATAAATCGCGGAGGACACCCACAGGGAGAAGGCGCACACCGCCGGGACGCTGACAATTACGATAATAAAGGTGTTCCATAAGCCCTTCAAGAACACCTCGTCTTGGAACAACGTGATAAAGTTCTCGAAGAAGATGAAGTTGGTTGCGGTTTTTTGGTGCATGGTAGCATCGGTCATACTGTAGCCGATGCAGATGAACATGGGGATCACGACGAACCCGAGGAAAAAGATGAGACTGGGCAGCATGAAGAGATACCCCGCAACGTTCTCACGCCGCTGGAGCGCCCGGCTCATTTTGGATTGCGGTTGTTTAGCCAAGTTCAACACTCCTCTCTCTCAAAACCGGAAGAAAAAACGCGCCCTTCCTCCGCGCAAGTTGCTGCGGTGGAAGGGCGCGCAAACCCGTTTAACTACGTTTTTGCAGTGGGCTATTCATTACTGGGCGGCAGCGTTGGCAGCTGCCATGTGGGTGGCGATAGAAGCGTTGACATCCTCACCGGCGCCAATCTTCTGGAGCATGTTCCACCACTCGGTACGCTGAGCGGCCCAGCCCTTGATGACGTTGTAGTAGTCGCCCAGGTTGGGGAGCATCAGGGAAGCGTACTCGTTGAGCAGCTCGCTGTCAAAGATCTTGCTCAGGTCAGTGCCCTCGGCGGCGGTACGGGCGGCAAAGAAGGTAGAAGCCGCAACAGCGTCCGCAGTATGGGCGGAATCGCACATGAACTTGATGAACTGCTTGGAAGCGTCGATGCGGGCCTGATCCTTGCTGTCAAAGATACCGAAGCCCCAGATGCCGCCGCACAGTTCAGCGGGGCTGCCATCGGGCGTGGGGAAGTTCATGTAAACGATCTCCTCGCCGGTGACGGTCTTGCCCTCGCCGGTGTTGGCAGAGTTAGGATTGAGCTGCTGGGCGCTGTTCCAGCAGAAGGCCATCTTCAGAACGCCCTGATAGAACTTGGTGATCTCATCGCCGCCAGCCAGGGAAGCGTCATAATCAATGCCCTGGGCATCGCGCAGCTCGGTGAGGGCCTGGACGTTCTTAGGATCGTCCCAAGTATAAGCGGTGTGGTCGGCGTTGGTGTATGTACCGCCATAGAGGTTGTTCACCAGCGCACGGGTGCCCTGGTCGCCGCCCTGGCCTGCGCAGAATACAGCAGCCACGGTCTGGCCGTAGTGGGCGTAAAGGGCATCAATGGCCTTGAAGAAGTTCTCGGTAGACCAGGTGTGGGTGGTCAGATCCACGTACTGGTCAGCGCCGGCTTCTTTAAAAGCGTCCAGGTTGATGGCCATACAGTGGGCGGTCATGCACATGGGGTACTCGTACATCTCGCCGGCGGCGTTGATGCAGGGGGTGAGGGCGGCTTCAATCAGCTCGCTCTTGTCGGTGTCGTCCAGCATGTCGGACAGATCCACCATGTGGCCGTTGGCGCCCCAGTTGGCGACCAGACGCTCAGGCCCTTCCAGAATCAGGTCAGGCGCTTCGCCGGCAGAGAGGGCGGCGTTGACCTTGTCATCGCCATCGGCATAAGCCAGGTACTCAACCTTAACCGCAATATTGGTTTCAGCGGTGAAGGCATCGGTCAGTTCCTTGACCTTGGCCTCGTCACCCCATCCGCCAACGGGGTACACCCACAGGCTGATCTCGGTGGCGCCGGCCGGGTCGGCCGCCGGCTCAGAATCGGGGGCCTTGTTCTCATCGGGGGTGGTGCTGGGGGCGGGATCGGGGGTAGAGGGGGCAGGGTCGTTCTTGTTGCCGCAGGCAACAAGAGCAATGGTCATGACCATTGCCAGTACGAGTGCAAGTACTTTCTTCAATTTCATGTTGATCCTCCTTAACAAATGTTCTCCTAAATTAGGCAATATGGAAAATGCGATGGTTTTGCCTAGGTGCATCGTACTAAAAACTGTGCAAGAAGTCAATAGTTTTTTGAAAGAAATTTTCAAAAAACTCCTATTTCGGATTTTTTCTCCACCCGTTCGTGATTTTGCACAATCAATTTCGACACTATATGTGCTTTTCCGACAACGCATCGGCTACCTCTCTCCGCTTGGCGCGGCACCTGTCCAGATCCCGGCGGCACACCTCGGAGAACAGCACATCCAATACGAAGATGATGGCTACCCGCGCCGCTACAGAGCCCATTTGCAGGGGGCTTTCGTTGGTGCCGCATTGCAGAACCACGCTGGCAAGGGATGCGCCGGGGGATTTGGGGAACCGGGTAATCAGGATCAGCTCCGCCCCCCGTGCCCGGGCCAGGTGGGCAATCTCCAGCAAATCCCGGGTGGCCCCAGAGTAGGAGATGTATAAAATCACGTCCCCAGGCCCCAGTTGAGCGGCGGCAATGGTCTGCATATGGGAGTCGCATATGGGAAAATACTTGCCGAAGGCGGTGGAAAACAGATGAGCCGCTTCCTGCGCCATCACCATGGAACCGCCCTGGCCCATGCACAGCACCTTCCCGGCCTTTTCCAGCAAGTCCCCGGCGGTGGTGACGGCTTCCGGCCGCAGCAAAGCCATAGTCTGTTCCATGGCGTCCAGTTCAGCGGCAAAAAGCTTCTGGCACATATCGGAGACGCTGTCCTCCGCCCGCACCTCTCCGGACAGGGGGTTGCCCACCCCGGCGCTGCGTCCGGCGATGGAATTTGCCACCGCCAGCTTAAAGGCGTTGTATCCCTTGCATCCCAGACGTTTGGCAAACCGGGAGATGGTGGCCTCCGCCACGCCGCAGGCCTCTGCCAGCTCAGAAATGGACATATACTGGGTATCCCGCTGGCGGGCAACCACATAGTCAGCTACTTTTTTTTCAGCGGCAGTCAGATGGTAGTAAGCATTGCTGATTCTCTCAAAAATATCGTTTTCCGGCATAGTCCGCTCCTTTCCGGCGCGAACCATGCCGCGCGGTCATCTCGCCAGGATCTCCCCCAAGACCTGCTCGGCCATGATGAGAGAGCGGGGCACGTGGAAGGGGCCCTTGAAGGTGGAGCCTTTGGTGGAGGGCATAGTGGGCTTGCCGTCCCGGCGGAGATAGCCGTACCACTCGCCGTACTCCGGGTCGGCGAAGTGCTCCTTGCAATAATCCTCCGTTTTCCAGAACCAGTCCAGATACTTCCCATCCCCAGTATCCCGGTAGAGCATGCTGGAGGCAATCAAAATCTCATTGTGGGGCCACCACAGCTTCATGTCATGCTCATAGGCTTCCGGCGGTTTGCCCAGGCAGTCGGTGAAGTACAGCAGTCCGCCGTATTCATCGTCCCATCCGGCGGCAATGGCCCAGTCGAAAATTTCGGCGGCCTTGCCTACCAGCGCCTTGTCCCCGGTGCGCTGGGCGTGTTCCAGCAGGAACCAGGCCCCCTCGATGTCGTGGCCAGGATTCACCGTGCGGCCCTCGGTGTGGTATAGACGGGGAGATCCGTCAGGATCCACATTTTCCAGGACGCATTTCAGCTCAGGCTTTACATGGTACTTGAAAATCTCGTCCACGCACTGCTGGGCGCGTTCTTCATAAAGGGCGCGGCGCTCCGGATCCACCCGCAGCAGTACGCCGGTGACATTGAGGATAATCATTGGCCCGCCGAAGGAGCGGCCGGAACGGGTCTCCGGGATAGTCTTGGGTCCCAGGCCCGTAGGATCCGCCATACCATGGTTCAGATCCCAATAGAGGTCATAGGCCCGCCGCGCCCGGGCCAGGCATTCTTTCTCACCGGTGACGCCGTAGTACTCGGCGTTGGCGAGGGAATAGAAGGCTTCCGAGAAGCAGTACCGCCGCTGGCGCAGGGGCTTGCCCCCGGCGGTGACAGTGAAGTACATCCGGTCTCCCGCCGCCCGGTTGATGCAGTATTTCTCCATAAAATCCAGGCAGCTCTTGCTGGCATCCAGCCATTCCTGTTTGACGCCGTAGACGTGGCATAGGTGGGCAAATATCCAGCCGCACCGCCCCTGCATCCACACGCTCTTGTCAGTGGAGTACACCTCGCCCTTCCGGTCCAGGCAGGTGTATACGCCCCCGTTCACCGGATCCATGCCGTACTTGAGCCAGAAGGCTGTACAGCGGTCCAGCTCCTCCCGCAGCCATGCGCGGCTGCGCTCCAATTTTTCACGATCCATGGCAATCCGCCCCTTTCTATTATGAAAAATTCCTGTTGTTTCCGCTTTTTCAGCGCCGCACGTTGGTTAATTTCCACAGCTTACCGTCCCATCCTACCATATTGAAAACAATTTTTCAACAGAAAATTTTCCGAAAGTTTTTTTCTCTTTTTTGACGAAAAGGCGTGACAGATGGCCCGTCCCGTGATATGATAACGGGGAGAGAAGCCCGCGCGGCGGGATTTTAAATGATGGAGGTAAGATACTATGAACCGTTTTGGCGTTGAGGTCACTTTGAAGCACTCCCCCAAACTGGATCCCGGCTATATTCCTCTTTATAAGTTCAATCAGGCGTTTTTGAAGGATGCCAAACAGCCCATCGGCCTTGCTGTGGAACGTTCCTGTGGCGAGATGGCGGTATGCGAGACGTTTATCCACGGTACGCCGGAAATGCGGGAAGCGGACTGCTATTATGTCAACCGGCTCATTAAAACCATCCTCTGGATGAAGGGCGGCTTCAAAATCTATGTCCGCGGCAGCGAGGATATCCGCGCCTATTTACAGGAAGCCTATTCCGCCGGCGGATGCCAGGAATTCGACTGGGACTATATGGCCAACGTGTTCGAGCATCCCTTCGAAGTCGTCTCCTGCGACAAGCTTCCCGAGGCCAAGGACAGCCCCAAGGCCATTGGCCGCCATCTGGACGGCTGCCGCATCGGCTTCGATGCGGGCGGGTCTGACCGGAAGGTGTCCGCCGTTATTGACGGCGAGAGCGTATTTTCCGAAGAGGTGGTGTGGTTCCCCAAAACCAATTCCGATCCCGACTACCACTACGATGGTATTGTGGCGGCGCTGAAATCCGCTGCGGAGCATATGCCCCGGGTGGATGCGGTGGGCGTCAGCTCGGCGGGCGTGTACATCAATGACCGTACCATGAATGCCTCCCTGTTCCTACAGGTTCCTAAGGATCTCTTTGATCAGAAAGTGAAGGATATTTACATCCGCGCCATCACCGATACCTTCGGCAGCGTGCCTTACGCGGTGGCCAACGATGGCGATGTATCCGCGCTGGCCGGGGCCATGAGCCTGGAGGAGGACAATGTGCTGGGCATCGCTATGGGTACCAGCGAAGCCGTAGGCTACGTGGATCCCCAGGGCCGGATCACCGGCTGGCTCAACGAACTGGCGTTTGTTCCCGTGGATGCCCAAGCCGATGCTATGCGGGACGAATGGAGCGGCGATATCGGCTGCGGCGTGAAGTACTTCTCCCAGGACGGCATTATTAAGCTGGC
Source organism: uncultured Oscillospiraceae bacterium (assembly GCA_910587645.1). GTDB lineage: Bacteria > Bacillota > Clostridia > Oscillospirales > Oscillospiraceae > Pelethomonas. The sequence goes on along the minus strand of CAJUNA010000018.1, from coordinate 7,356 downwards.
GCCCCGGGCAGGCATTGAACTGGAGGAATCCCTCTCTCCCGCTGAAAAACTGAAAGTTGTTCAGAAGCTCATGGCTGAAGATGACCCCCGGGCGGCGGATGTTTATTGTTCCACCGGCGTCTATTTGGCCCACGCCTTGGCGTTCTATTTTGACCTGTATCACTTTAAGCATGTGCTGCTGCTGGGCCGCGTGATGTCTGGCAAGGGTGGGGATTTGATTCTCGCCACCTGCAAGGAAGTAATGGCGGACGAGTATCCGGAGATCGCAGCCCAGATCAACCCCACCCTCCCTGATGAGAAATTCCGCCGCGTTGGCCAGTCCGCCGCCGCCGCGTCCCTACCGGAAATTGTAAAGTAACAATGAAGGAGCGGCTATGAAAAAACACATTATATGCCTAGGCGATTCCAACACCCACGGCTACTGCGCGGATCCCAAGGACTGTGCGGATCCTCAGCTTGCGCGGTTTAACGAGGATGAGCGTTGGACCTGCCTGCTGCAAAAGGCCTTGGGAGAGGACTTCAAGGTCTATGAGGAAGGCCTGTCGGGCCGCACCACCGTGTTTCAGGATCCCTTGTATGAGGGGCTGGATGCCCTGCATTACCTGTGGCCATGCCTGAAAAGCCATGAGCCGGTAAGCCTTCTTATTATCATGCTGGGCACTAACGACAGCAAGGAACGCTTCCACGCCAACGCTTACGCCATCAGCCTGGGTATGCGCCGCCTGGTGCAGAAGGCCCAGACAGTGGATTGCTGGGGCCCCGGCGGCAAGCCGAACATCCTGATTATCGCGCCGCCCATCATCGGCGAGGGCGTACTGGCTTCCCCGGTGGCGGACGAAATGGGGACGCTGGGCCACGGCTGTGTGGAGAAATCCCAAAAAGTGCCAGCCCATTACCGCCGGGTGGCGGAGGAAACCGGCTGCCATTTCCTGGACGCCAACGCAATCGGGGCGGAATTTAACCAGATTGACTTTATGCACCTGACCCGGAAGGGCCACGCCGCCCTTGCGGACGCCTTGGCAAAGCTGGTTCCCACCCTGCTGTAATATGGGAAGCCTGTTCAACCCGGACGCGTTCCTTTGGCGTTGGTGCAGCCGGATTTTGGATATCATGATCCTGAGCTTGTTCTGGCTGGTATGCAGCCTGCCGGTGGTGACAGCCGGGGCGGCATCCGCCGCGTTGTATGACGCCGCTGTCCACGGCATACGGCGGGATGAAGCGGGGGCCTACGTCCGCTTTTTCCGCACGTTCCGCAGGGAACTGAAAACCGCCGTCCTTGCTGTATTGCCGTGGGAAGCGGCGGCGGCTTTAGTGCTGTGGGGCGGACGGTACATCGGCACAGCCATCCAGGATCCTGCTCCGGTGCTGGCTGCTACGGCGGTGTTTGCGCTGGGACTGTTTTTCATCCTAGGCGTAGCCTCCTGGATGTTCCCGCTGCTGAGCCGGTTTGAGTTTTCCATTTCCGCGCTGCACCGGACGGCCTGCCAATTCTGGATCGTTCATCTGCCCACCAGCTTTCTGCTTACCCTTCTGCTGGCGGGAAGCGTGTGGGTGTGCTTCCGGTTTTTATACCCGGTTTTCTTTATCCCATGTACGCAAGTGCTGCTGGCGTCCTTCCTGATCGAGCGGGCTTTTAAAAAGCATCTGCCGGACAGCCAGGGCAAATGACAGCAGAACAAAAACCGCCCTGCCGGTGGTTATTTAAGGGGGCATTGGCCCCCTTAAGTAATTTTTACGGTTCGCAGGGCAGAAGCGGGGAAGCTGCAAATGGAACTGATCACGAAAGAATATGTGTCCACCCACCTGCCGGAGAGGAGCCCGATGGGTCACAAGGGGACCTTTGGAAAAGTATATGTGTTAGGCGGATGCACCGGCTATACCGGGGCGCCAGTGTACGCGGGGGAGGCCGCCATGCGCACCGGCAGCGGGCTGGTGTATGTTGGCGTGCCTGGGGAAATCTATCCCATCATCGCGGCACGCTGCGAATCGGCCATGGCCCAGCCGTGGCCGGATTATGAGGAACTTTTGAAGCGGATGCAGTCCTGCGGCGCGGTTCTATTAGGCCCCGGTCTCGGGCAGGCGGAAAAAACCAGCCAGCTGGTGCGGGATCTCCTAAAGGAGCTGACAGTTCCAGTTGTTTTGGACGCGGACGGCATAAACGCCGTTTCCACGCATATGGATGTATTGGAAAACCGGCGGGGCATCACGGTGCTGACGCCCCATGAGGGCGAATTCGCCCGCTTGGATCCCACCTTCGTCCCCGGAAAAGACGGCCCTTACCGGGCGCGGGCGGCGGCGGACTTTGTCCGCCAATACGGCTGCACCCTGGTTCTGAAAGGCCCCGGCACCATCGCCGCCGCCCCCGGTGGGCCGCCGCTGCGCAACTCTACCGGCGGCTCCGGCCTGGCCAAGGGCGGCAGCGGCGATATTCTGGCGGGCATGATCCTCTCCCTGCTGGGCCAGGGCGCGTCCCCTGGGGACGCCGCCGCCTGCGCCGTGTGGCTCCATGGCCGCGCGGGCGACCTGGCGGAGCGGGAGCTGACCGCCTACGCCATGACACCGGCCGACCTGCTGGGATGGCTCCCCGCCGCGTTCAAAGACCTGGAGGAACTATGAAAAAGGAGGAATCCCCGTGCGAAAAGCCCTGCTTTTTGCACCAATGCTGATGCTCCTGCTCACCGCCTGTGGCGGCGGAGGGGAGAAAGTTGACCCGGCGGTAGAGCTGCAAGCCCAATACGCCGCGTTGTCCGCCGCCACCATGGAGGCGGATGTTACCTGCCATTACGATGGCGAGACCCGGACTTACACCCTTCTGTGTGCTTACACCCCAGCAGAGAGCACCGTCACCGTTCTGGCTCCCGCCAACCTCTCCGGCATCTCCGCCACTGTGGCGGACGGAAAGCTGCACCTGAGCTATGAGGACATTTCCCTGGACGCAGGGGGCTACTCGGCGGCGGCCATCAGCCCAGTGGCGGCGCTTCCCCGTTTGATGGCGGCGGCAGGGGGCGGTTATCTCACCGAGCAGAGCGAGGAAGACGTAAACGAGCGCCCCTGCCTGCGCTTGAGCTGCGATTTGCCGGATGACGAAGCCACCGTATACACCACCTGGTTTGATAAGGAGACCCTTCTGCCCCTGCGCAGCGAAGTCACCTCTGGTGGGGAAATGGTGTTCGAAGTAGCCTGGAACCGTTTCGAGGTCACCAGCCAGTCCGCCCCCGCCGCGCCGGAAGATGGCTCCGCGCCTGGGGACAGTTCCGCCGCGCCAGAGGACGGCCAGACCGAGCCACCCGCCCAGCCGGAAGCCCAGCCGCCCACCCCGGAAGGCGGGGAAACGCCCCAGCCCGCAGAGGACGCCTGGACGGAAGCCGATGAAGCCGCCGCCTACGCCAGTGCGGAGGAATAGGGAAACCATCCCCATACGAAAGACGAGGGCAAGGATATGGACAGCACGTTAAAGCGGACTTGGGCGGAAATTGATCTGGACGCTCTGGCCTACAACTACCGGGTGCTGCGGAACTGGATGGGTTCCGCCTCCCGGTTTCTCGGCGTAGTGAAGGCCGATGCGTACGGCCACGGCGCGGTGGAAGTTGCCCGGACCTTGGAAAGCCTGGGCGCGGAGTATCTGGCAGTGTCCAATCTGGACGAAGCCCTGGAGCTGCGCCAAGGCGGTATCCGCCTGCCCATCCTACAGCTCGGCATCACACCGGCGGATCAGACAGCCCAAGCCCTGGCCTGCCAGGTGACCCAGGCGGTGTGGAGTGAAGCCGCCGCCCTTTCCTTTTCAGAGGAGGCGCGGAAGGAGGACGGAAAATTAAAGGTGCATATTAAGCTGGACACCGGCATGTCCCGGCTGGGGTTCCCCTGCGATGAGGGGCAGTTTGACCGGTCACTGGAAGCTATATGCCGTGTCTGGGCCCTTCCCGGCCTGGAAGTAGAGGGGATATTTACCCATTTCGCCGTTTCCGATGAAACCGGCGAAGCCAGCAAGGCCTATACCACCCTCCAATACCGGCGGTTCAGCAATATGCTGGACGCTCTGAAGGCCCGGGGGATCGTTCCTGAAATCTGCCACTGCGCCAACAGCGGCGCGGTAGCCGGTTATCCGCAGTACGCCTGTGATATGTTCCGGCCCGGCATCATCAGCTATGGGATTGGCCACCAGGCAGCCCTCCTTGGGCTGCGCCCAGTGATGACGTTGAAAACAGTCATCGGTGCAGTTCGGGAACTGCCGGCGGACACGGCGGTCAGCTACGGCTGCACCTACCGTACCATGCGGCCCAGCCGGGTAGGGATCCTGCCTATCGGCTACGCCGATGGGCTGCACCGCGTCCTGTCCAACCGCTGGCAGGTCTGGACACCCTCCGGCCCTGCGCCAGTAATCGGCCGCATTTGCATGGACATGTGTATGTGCGACCTTACGGATCTTCCCGATGTCTCTGTGGGCAGCGAAGCGGAGGTTTATGGCCCCCATAATTCCGTCAACGCCGCCGCTGCTTTGGCCGGCACCATCTCCTACGAGCTGACCTGTGCCGTCAGCAAACGGGTTCCCCGGATATACTACCGGGGCGGGGAGGAGATCGGACGCGAGCTTTTGCTGCGGGGGTAATCCTCATTTTGTGAAGCCGGAAAGAGTTTCTTCCCGGCTTCTAACTTTATTTAAGGCCTTTTCAAAACCGCCCTTTTGCGGTATGATAAAGGCAAAATGTCAGAAAGGGGGCGCGCCATGGAGCGTGAGGTCACACTGCCGGAAATGCTGGGTGCCCGGGAACGGCGGGCCGCGCAGCAAAGAGAATTGTTGGAGCGGTACCGGCTCGCGCTGGTATCCTTTACTATGAACATTGCCGGGCCAGTCAAAAACGGGCCGCTGATCCGCAGGGGGTTCCGCCTGGGGCACAGGCTGCTGCTGGAGCAGTTGCGGCGGATGGGAGCTGCCTGCGTTTTTCATGAGGAGTGGGACGAGCCTACCGGCTGCGAGGGGTTTTATGTGGTGGATACAGACCCGGCGGCGTTGAAAGCACTGGCCTGTGCCCTGGAGGACGGCACAGGCGCAGGCCGGCTGTTCGATATAGACGTATTGGCCCCCGGCGGGGAAAAACTGGACCGTCCCCTGCCCCGCCGGTGCCTGATTTGCGGCGGGCCTGCCAAGGCGTGTGCCAGAAGCCGCGCCCATTCGGTTCCGGAGCTGCAAGCGGAAACCAGGAAAATTCTGGAGACCACCTTCCGCCGCCTGGACGCGGAAACCGCCGCGCGGCTGGCGGTACAGGCATTACTTTACGAGGTCTGTGTCACGCCGAAGCCTGGGCTGGTGGACCGCGCCAACAGCGGGAGCCACCATGATATGGATATCTACACTTTCCAGCGCAGTGCTGTTTCCCTGTGGCCCTATTTTTTCCAGTGTGCGGAAACGGGCCAGGACACCGCCGCCCAAGCGCCGCCGGAGACCTTCGCCGCGCTGCGCTGGCCGGGAAAGCTGGCCGAGGGCGGTATGTATGCCGCCACCGGCGGGGTCAATACCCATAAGGGCGCGATTTTCTCCATGGGGCTGGTCTGCGGCGCACTAGGGCGGCTGGACCGTCTGGTGTGGGGGGATCCGGAACGGGTGCTGGCGGAGGTATCCGCCATGGCGGCGGGAACCGTGGAACGGGAGCTGTCCGCTTTGCCCGGCAGCAGCCCGCAGACGGCGGGGCAGCAGTTTTTCCAGCGGTACGGCGTTACGGGCGTCCGTGGACAGGCAGAGGCAGGCTTCCCCGCTGTAAGGCGCTATGGCCTTCCGGTTCTGGAGCAGGGCCTTGCCAGGGGCAAAAGCCCAGACGAAGCCGGGTGCGCCGCGCTTTTGGCAATCCTGGCCCATACAGATGACACCAACATGATCGCCCGGGGCGGCCTGGACGCCCAGCGTACCGCCGCCGCAGAACTGGGGGCGCTTCTCCAGCGGGAGCCATATCCCAGCGGAGACACCCTCCGGCGGCTGGATCAGGCGTTTATCCAGCGCAATCTCTCCCCAGGGGGCAGCGCCGATCTGCTGGCGCTGTGCTGGATGCTGCATTTTCTGCGAAAGGAGGAGGATGCCTGATGGCGTATTCCATTATGGAGGTTTCCCCCAGGGACGGACGGGCCATGGCGGGAATTGACAGCCTTCTGGCCCGGGAGGGCCTGCGGCGGGACAGAAATTTAGACTATATCTGCGCCGTTTGCGATGAGGATTTTCGAGTAATCGCCACGGGAAGCTGCTTTGGGAACACCTTGCGGTGTTTTGCGGTAGACGGTGGGCACCAGGGGGAGGGCCTGCTCAATCTAGTACTGACCCACCTAACGGAGGTACAGTATGCCCGGGGGAATTTCCGGCTGTTTCTATGTACCAAGCCTTCCACTACAAAATTTTTCAGTGATTTAGGGTTTTACGAGATCGCCCGTGTAGACGAAACCCTGGTCTTTATGGAAAACCGGCAGGATGGTTTCCCCAATTATCTGCGGGAACTGGAAAAGGCCCGGCAGGAGGGCAGTGCCGCCGCCGTGGTGATGAACGCCAATCCATTCACACTGGGCCATCAGTTCCTTGTGGAGACCGCCGCCGCGTCTTGCAGGACGCTCCATTTGTTCCTGGTCAGCGAGGATGCCAGCCTGGTACCCTTCGCGGTGCGGAAGCGGCTGGTTCAGGAGGGGACGGCCCACCTGCCCAACGTGGTACTGCATGACGGTGGGCCGTACATCATCAGCGCCGCCACCTTCCCCAGCTATTTCCTGGAGGATGGGGACGCTGTGATACAGGGCCATGCCCGGCTGGATCTGGCTGTGTTCGTTAAAATCGCGGAAGCCCTGGGGATATCCGTCCGGTATGTGGGGGAGGAACCATTCAGCCGGGTAACCAGCCTGTATAATCAGATCATGTCCGCCGAGCTGCCAAAGGCGGGGGTTCACTGCGTGACCGTCCCCCGGAAGGAAGTGGGCGGCAATCCAGTCTCCGCCAGCGCCGTCCGCTGCCTGCTCCAGGAGCGCGGTGTGGAAGCGGTTCGCGATCTGGTACCGCCCTCCACTTACGCATATTTCGCCAGCCCGGAAGCCACGCCAGTGCTGGCGCGCATCCGCAAGGCGGGAGACGTAACCCATTATTGATAAAAAGGAGACCGGAAAAATCCCAATGCCATGAGGTTAGGTTCAAGAGAATATAACGGCAGAAAAATCAAGGACACCGCATACATTTGTTCCCTTTTCAGATTAGTGTATTTGACAAGGGCATAATAACACGACACCTAAAGAATGGAGCCAACCTACACCAGACCGCCGCTATTGGGGAAAACTCAAAGCGGCGGTTTTTGCGCGATATGGCCGGAGTCCACTGGGGGGCCGCCCTGTTTT
>CAJUNA010000017.1 GCA_910587645.1 uncultured Oscillospiraceae bacterium | reverse complement strand
TACACCATCCACGTTGACGACATCATCGTGCCGGTCTATCGCCGGGAGATGGAAGCTCCTATCGAGGATATGAAGCGGTTCCTGGACGGGCTGTTACATATCTTCGACAAAGGGCGCACCAGGGTAGATACAGTTTACCTGTATAACATCCTGCATGACGCCCAGGTGCGGCTGAACGCCGCCAACGATTCCGTGGCACCTTGACAACATAATATGCCGGGAAAACCCGGCAGAAATGATGGAACGCACATCATACGTCACAGGCCCGATTGCCACGGATAGAAAGGAGTATTTCATCTATGGCAAAAGGTTCTGTACGCAAAAAGGGCAAAAAGTGGTACTACCGCTTCTATGTGGAGGACGAGAGCGGGCGGCAGGTACAGCGGGAGTTCGCCGGGACGGAGAGTAAATCCGAGACGGAGGCCCTGCTCCGCCGTGCGATGGAGGACTACGAGGCGAAAAAATTCGTGGCAAAGTCCAAGAACACCACCGTGGGGCAGCTATTGGATATGTGGGTGGAAGAAGAACTGAAGCCCGGAAATCTCAGCAACGGCACCGTGATGGCCTATCAGGGGACGGTCAACCGTATCAAGCAGCACCCTATCGGAAATCGCAAGCTGAAAAGCGTCACCCCCGACCATCTGCAAGCCTACATCGACCTGCTCAGCTTCGGCGGGACAAACCCGGACGGCACAGCGGCAAAGGCGCTCAGTAAAGGGTACTTACGGCAGTATTCGGCAGTCCTGCAAGGGGCGTTCCGCTTTGCGGTGTTCCCCAAGCGGCTCATCAGCTTCAACCCCATGCAGTATGTGATTTGGCGGGGCAAGAAAGAGGAATACGAGCTGTTCTCCCAGGAGGACGGGGACGCCCCGGCTGTGCCTACCCTCACCCATGAGCAGTTCCGGGCGTTGGAGTACTTTCTGAAAAAGAAAGAAAACCCTGCCCTTCTGCCTATCCAGATCGCCTATTACACCGGACTTCGCATCGGGGAAGTCTGCGCCCTCACCTGGCAGGACGTCAACCTGGACGAGCAGTATCTCACGGTGCGGCGGAGCATCCGCTATAACGGGGCGAGGCACAAGACGGAGATCGGGGCCACCAAGCGGAAGAAAGTCCGAACCGTGGACTTCTGCGACACGCTGGCGGCGATCCTGCGGAGGGCCAAAAAGGAGCAGATCGGGAACCGCCTGCGCTATGGGGAGCTTTACAGCCTGAACTACTGCACGGAGGTCAGGGAGAAAGACCGGGCCTATTACGAGGTCTATACCCTGCCCAGGACGGCGGACGTGCCAGAGGGGTATCGGGAGCTGTCCTTTGTCTGCCTCCGGCCTGACGGGGCCATTGAGACGCCGGGGACGGTGGGTATCATGTGCCGTCAGGCAAAGAAGAAAGTGCCGGGGCTGGAAGATTTTCATTTCCATATGCTCAGACACACGTTCACCAGCAATCTGCTTTCCAACGGGGCGGCTCCCAAGGACGTGCAGGAGTTGCTGGGCCATGCGGACGTCAGTACCACGATGAACATTTACGCCCACGCCACAAGGGAGGCCAAGCGTACCTCCGCCCGACTGCTGGATAAGGTAGTCTGCGGGGAGTGAAAAAGTTTCCCTTGTTTCAGCCCATAAGGGCAAAAACAAGGGAAACTACATAAGGTTTGAACATTTAATCAGGGAAAAGCCTTGACGTATCAGGGTTCTAAGAGGATTTGACAGATAAATAGGAATTTATCACAATGCCGCCACTACAAAACTAACTACATTTTTGTGCATTTTTAAGACATCCGCACGGTGCAGTCTAACGTCACGCCGTCTACGGTGGCGGTGATTTGAGTGGTACCCTTGCCGGTACGGGTGACAACGCCAGTGTCGCTGATGGTGCACACGTTAGGGTTGTTGCTGGCCCATACAACGCCATCGGCGGAGCCGAGGATTTCCCAACTGCCGTCGTTGCGCTTAATCTTCATCTGCCAGGTGCTCTCACTGGGCTTCAGGGTGAAGTCCGTTTTGCTCAGTTTGAAGCTGTCCGGATTGGGGTTGACCCAGGGGTCGCCCTCCACCTTGACTTGACAGGTGGCGGTCTCCTCGCCGCTGGAAGCGGTGATAGTGACGGTGCCGCCCGCCTTGCCGGTAACGGCGCCGCCGTCTACGGAAGCAATCTCAGGGTTGGAGGAGCTCCAGGATATGGCGCCGCTGCCGCCGGTGGCGGTGATCCGCCCCGTCTCGCCTGCGGGGATGGTGATGTCCGTCTGGGACAGGGACAGTGGCCCTGCGGGTTCCGGCTCTACTGGATCTGTGGTGGTGTCCGGCGGGCTGGATTCGCCGCTGGTGGGTTCATCCGGGTCAGCGGAAGGTAGCTGGATGGTGGGGGAGGGGGCAACTGTGTTGTCAATGGGAGGGATTTTTTCCGGTGCATCATCGCTGGCGGGGACAGGGTCGGGGGTAGTGCGGATGCCCACCGCGTCCGCCACATCGTCCCCGAAGAACACATATCCCATCACGCCCACAATAATGACGGCGGTCAGCAGCAGCATCACGCCGCCTGCCCCTCCGGTCCTGCCGGGGCGTTTTTCCATCCTGCGCCCCCCGTGGCGGCGCAAGGGCCGTCCGTGTTTGATGGCGTCCTCTTCCTCGCAGAAGGGGCAGGCGCGGTATGTATTGGAATATTCCTCCCCGCATTTGGGGCAGCGGCGGTTTGCCATAGTCGGTCCTCCTTGGCTGATCTTTTAGTGGTTTGTTGTTGAAAAAGGGCAGCGTTTTCCGATGCACTGGTTATTTTGCGCCATCCGGCGGCATACAACCTCCGGTTTTTCCATCTGGATTTGAAACTGTTCGCTCACAAAGTCGATAGCCGCCAGTATGGACAGATAGGAATTCCGCTTGCAGCAGCGGGGGCCCCCTACCACGCCAATCCGGTCTAAGGCAGCGGCGGTCATGCGGTTGGCGTAACCAAACGGCTCAACAGACAACGGCGTTGATTGGGAAATGATGGACATGAACATGCCCGCGCTGACACCTGCCCCACATGCGCCCCAAAAGCCGCACGCGCCTCCAGGGACGCTTTTGCCCCTGCGCATCATTTCCAGCAGTGCCGGATGCAGGTCGATCTCCCCGCCCGCGTTCTTGTAGGCGGCCAGCAGGGCCGCGCCCACCATGACGTGATGCTCCGGGCCGTGCATATGGCAAAAAGGCAGGTCCATCATCTTGTTAATGATGCCGATGGGATCCTTGGAATCCTCCGCCAGGCACAGGCCGATGATGCCGTCCATTCCCGCAGTGTGGCAGTCGTTGCAGACATAGTGGCCGTTGACGCACCGGGTTTTGCTGTCCTCTTTTTTGTGGCATATGGCGCACTCCATGGCCTCGTCCCGTTCCAGATATTCCAGGGGGGCTTTGCAAATCAGGCATTCTTCCTTCATAGCAGACCTTCCTTAAATTTTTTACAGGCATGGTTTAATGGACTCCCACGCATTTTACATAATACCGTGTTTTTCAGGCACAGTCAACCGGATTTTGTCGAATTAGACGGGAGAAGCGAAAAAATTGTTCCCTATATCCAGAATCCTCCAGCCATAACCCGGGCTATTCCACGCAAACTAGCAGGGAATGGAGGATTGATTTGCCATGAAAAAGAAATTCCGTATGCCAACGGCGTACACCATCCTGTTCCTGCTGCTGATCCTGGTAGCGGCGGCAACTTGGTTCATTCCCGCCGGCGCGTATGACCGGGCGGGGGAGGACGAAACCCCGGTGGCAGGCACTTACCAGCCTGTGGAGCAGCAGCCCCAAGGGCCGGGCGATGTGGTGCTGGCGTCCTTCCAGGGCTTTTATGACGCGGTGGACGTGGCGCTGTTTATTTTAATGGTGGGCGGCTTCCTGGGTGTGGTCATGAAAACCGGGGCCATCGATGCGGGGGTCGGTAATATCATCCGGATATTGAACGGGAAGGAAATCCTGCTGATTCCTGTGCTGATGATTATGTTCAGCCTGGGCGGCACCTCCTTCGGCATGTGGGAGGAGACCATGGCCTTCTACCCCCTGCTGATTCCCGTCTTTGCCGCGGCGGGGTACGACCCGCTGGTGGGCATCGCGGTGGTGCTGCTGGGCAGCGGGGCGGGCGTACTGGCAAGCACCGTCAATCCCTTCGCCACGGGCATCGCCTCCGGCTTCGCCGGGGTCAGCCTGGGGGATGGGCTGATGGTACGGCTCGTGATGCTGCTGGTGTTTGACGCGGCGGCCATCTGGTATGTGACGGCCTACGCCCGGAAGGTGCGCAATAACCCGGACAAGTCCCTGGTGGCGGGGTTCAGCCAGAAATTCACCGCCCAGAAGGGTGGGGACGTCCCCACCCTCACTTCCCGGCGGAAGCTGGTGCTGGCGCTGTTTACGGTAGTGTTCCTGATTATGATTTACGCCGTTATCCCCTTTGACGAGATCGGCGTACCCATCCCCACCTTAGGGTGGTGGTTCCCGGAGCTGAGCGGGCTGTTCTTAGTGGGGGGCGTAGCCATCGGCCTGGCCTATGGCCTGGGAGAGGCGGACACCGCCGGTGCCTTCGTAGCCGGGGCGGCGGATCTTACCGGCGTGGGGTTCATCATCGGCATCAGCCGGGGCATTACCGTCCTCATGGACGGTGGGCAGATCACCGATACTGTCCTCTACTGGGGGGAGCGGGCCTTGGAAGGGGCAGGGTCTGTGGCGTTCATCCTGCTGGTGTACCTGATTTATATTCCGCTGTCGGTGCTGATTCCTTCCTCATCGGGGCTGGCTACGCTGTCGGTGCCGATCCTCGCGCCCTTGGGGCAGTTCGCGGGGATTGGCGGGGATTTGATCGTTACCGCCTTCCAGTCCGCCTCCGGGCTGGTGAACATCGTCACGCCTACGGCGGCGGTGGTCATGGGCGGGCTGGCGCTGGGAGACGTGCCTTATGACCGGTGGGTACGGTTCGTGTGGAAATTGATACTGATTTTCTTCCTGTTAACCATTGCATTTTTGGCGGTATCGGCTATTTTATAGAAGGTTTTGTGTGTGTTATAATAGTAGCCAATAAAATGGCGCGGGTGTACGGAAGTACGCCCGTACATATAGGAGCGCGCTATGAAAATCATCGACATGCACACCCACATTTTCCCTGAGAAGGTCGCCGCTAAGGCTACCATCGCCACGGCGGAATACTTCGACCTGCCGGAGCCGCCGAACCACTACGGCAGCGTCAGCGAGCTGGTGGAAGTCCTGGGCAGGGCGCACATTGACTACGCCATGGTGTTCTCCGCCGCCACCACCGAGCATCAGGTGGAGCATATCAACCGCTATATCCTCTCCGAAGCGGAGGCCCACCCCCAGTTCATCCCCTGCGGCACCCTCCACGCCGGGTACGAGGGGTACAGGGAGGAGCTGCTCTGGATGCGGGAGCACGGCATGTTCGGGGTGAAGATCCACCCGGAGTTCCAGCATTTTGCCCTGGACGATGCGCGGCTGTTTCCCATGTATGAGGAGATGGCGCGGCACGACATGTTCCTTATCGCCCATATGGGCGACCCGCGGGTGGACGTCTCCGGCCCCCACCGGATGATCCCGATTGCCCGGACCTTCCCCAAGCTGCGGTGCATCGCCGCACACCTGGGGAACTGGGGGGACTGGGATATAGAGAAAATCCGCCCCTTGGCAAAGCTGCCCAACGTTTACACCGACATCAGCTCCTCCTTCAGCTATGTAAAGGACAAGGCTCCCCTTTACGGCATTTTGCGGGAGTACGGCCCCGCCCATGTGTTCTGGGGATCCGACTACCCCATCTGGTGCCCCCAGAAGGAATTGGAGAAAACCTTGGCTTTGGGGTTGGAGGAGGATTTTTTGGAGGACGTGCTGTTCCATAACTTCGCGGCGTTTTACCACTACAGGAAGCTGTAAATTTATTACCGGATCAAAATTCTAGGAGGAATCTACAATGGATATCCGCAATCTGAAAGGCTCGGTTGTGGCCCTGGTCACCCCCTTCCACGCCGATGGCTCGGTGAACTTCGAAAAGCTCAGGGAACTGACGCTGTGGCATATTGAAAACAAGACCGATGCCATATTGGCTCTGGGTACCACCGGCGAAAGCTCCACTATGACCCATGAGGAAGACGATGCGGTTCTGCGCTGCGTGATCGAAGCGGCGGCGGGCCGGGTGCCCGTCATTGCCGGCACCGGCTCCAACGCTACCGGCACCATGCTGGAAAAAAGCCTGCGGGCCGAGGAGCTGGGGGCCGATGGCCTGCTGCTGATTACCCCCTACTACAACAAGGGCAACGCAGAGGGCATCTGCCGCCATTTCACCACGGTGGCGGACGCGGTGAAAATCCCCTGCATCCTCTACAACGTCCCCGGCCGGACGGGCTGCGCCATCTCCGTGGAGAATGTGGAGAAGCTCAGCAGGCATCCCAACATCTGCGGCATCAAGGAAGCCAGCGGGGATATGTCCTACGCCATGAAGATCGCCCACTGCATCGGGCCGGACTTCGCCCTGTGGTGCGGCAACGATGATATTGCCATCCCCCTGCTGTCCATCGGCGGCAGCGGCGTGATTTCCGTGTGGGCCAACATCATGCCCCGGGAGTGCCATGACATGGTGATGGATTACCTGGAGGGCCGCAGGGAGCAGGCCGCCGCGTCCGCCTTAAAGCACCTGGCGCTGATGAACGGCCTGTTCATGGAGGTCAACCCCATTCCCGTCAAGACCGCGCTGAACCAAATGGGGAAAGACGTAGGCCCCTTCCGCCTGCCCCTGTGTGAAATGACGGAAGCCCATCAGGCGCAGTTGTGGAGCCTGCTGAAGAAAGCAGGGCTGGTAAAATGAAAATCTTACTCATTGGCCATGGCCGCATGGGCCGTATGATTGAACAGACCGCCCTGGCCGCCGGGGATTCCATCGGCGGCGTCATCGACATCGGGAACCTCAGCGACCTGGAAACCATTGGCCGGGTGGCGGATATTGCGATCGACTTCTCCGCGCCCGCCGCGCTGCCGGCGGTGGCCCACTACGTCCGGATGACTGGCGCGCCGCTGCTGTCAGGGGTGACGGGGTTAAGCGGGGCGGAATTGGCGATTTTCGATGACCTGGGCCATTTCGCCCCGGTGATGCACGCCGCGAACTACTCCCTGGGTGTGGCCGTGTTCCGGAAGATCCTGGGAGATGTGGCGGAGACTTTGGCGGACTTTGATATTGAAATCGTAGAGACCCACCACAACCAGAAGGCAGACGCCCCCAGCGGCACCGCAAAGCTCCTCCTGGAAGCGGTGGACCCCCATCACAAGCATACCCCGGTCTATGGGCGCCATGGCGCCCCCGGCCCCCGGGATAAAAAGGAAATCGGTGTCCACGCCCTCCGGGGCGGCACGGAGGCCGGAACCCACACCGTCAGCTTCTTTGGGCCGGATGAGGTGTTTGCCATCACCCACCGGGCGTCCTCCCGGCAGATTTTCGTCAATGGGGCGCTCCATGCCGCCCGGAAGCTGTGCCTGCTGCCCAAGGGGCGGTACGAATTGCAGGAGATTCTGTTTGGAGGGAAACAGCCATGATGAACGCCCAGGAAATCATCGCATACATCGGTTCCGCCGAGAAGAAGACCCCAGTAAAGGCCTATGTAAAGGAACGCGCCCCCCTATCCTATGGCTCCGCCCAGGTGTTCGGGGATGGGGCAAGCAAAATTGTCTTTGGCGACTGGCGGGAGCTTGGCCCCATTTTGGCGGATCATGTGGACGACATCGAGGATCTGATGATTGAAAATGACCGCCGCAACAGCGCCATTCCCATGCTGGATTTAAAGAACATCAACGCCCGCATTGAACCCGGCGCCATCATCCGGGAGCAGGTGGAGATTGGGGACAACGCGGTCATTATGATGGGCGCGGTCATCAATATCGGGGCAGCCATCGGCGCGGGTACTATGATCGACATGGGCGCTATCCTGGGTGGCCGGGCCACAGTGGGGAAAAACTGCCACATCGGCGCAGGCGCGGTGCTGGCGGGGGTCATCGAGCCCGCCAGCGCCACGCCGGTAATCGTGGAGGACGGCGTACTGGTGGGGGCCAACGCCGTGGTGATCGAGGGCGTCCATGTGGGCAAGAACGCCGTGGTGGCGGCAGGTGCGGTGGTCATAGAGGACGTACCGGAGAACGCCGTGGTGGCCGGATGCCCCGCCCGGGTCATTAAAATGAAAGACGAGGGGACCACCCAGAAAACCGCCCTGGAAGCCGCCCTGCGGCAGCTTTGACCAGAGAAAGCCGGACGGAAAATGTGCTCGGTTTTGCGAAAAAGTATTTGACAATCCCTTCCGTATCCGCTATAATACTAGTCGTGTCTTTGTGAGGTGTGCTATGCTTTTGAACGTACAGAGAATCATCAACGCCCCCGGAGAGCGGATGGAGTTCCAGTTTTCCCTGGACCTGTCCGATGTGGACTTCGGCGGCCTGTATCCCGCGCAGGAACCGGTGGTGGTAACCGGCGAGGTGCGGAATATAGCGGGGATGCTCCTCTTGTCCTTCACGGCGGAAGCCACCCTCAAATCCGTCTGCGACCGGTGCCTGAAGGAGTTTGACAACCCCAAATCCGTCCACTGCGAATATCCGCTGGTGGAGGAAGCAGCCAATGAGGATACTGGCGATGTGATCATCCTGGAGGACGGCTGCGTTGACGTAGGGGAACTGGCCCGGACGGCGTTCATCCTGGAAATGGACGAAAAGACCTTGTGTTCCGAAGGCTGCAAGGGGATTTGCCCCGGCTGCGGCGTTGATCTCAACCAAGGGAGCTGCACCTGCAAGAAGCAGGTGGACCCCCGATTGGCGGTGCTGGCCAAGCTTTTGGAACCGGACGAGCAGTAAAGAATAAGTAATTCAGATATATTGGAGGTGTCATCATGGCAGTCCCTAAGGGTAAAGTATCAAAGGCAAGACGTGATAAGCGCCGTAGCTCCGTGTGGAAGCTGAAGGCGCCCGGTCTGACCCCTTGTCCTAAGTGCGGCGCGATGCGCCTGTCCCATAGAATGTGCCCCGAGTGCGGTACTTACAATGGCCGTCAGGTCAAGAGCGCCGCTGCGGAGGACTAATTTTATCGCTTGATGATTCACCGAGAGACCGGCTAAAAGCCGGTCTCTCGGCATTTTTAAAGCTAAAAAGAGGCTAACGGTATAAAATCAAGCTAAACCATGTGACAATATTCCCCCCGGCCTGGAAGGCAATGCCGAATTTCTCCGCGGCATCGGTAATCAGGATACCGTGGCTTTCAATACACGGAAACATCCGTCCCGGGAAGCGGCACGGCCCATCCGGATAGGCACATTCCCCACAAATGGCGCAGGATTCCGTGGACAGCGGGTAAGTCTCCAAGCCTTGCTCCTGGAGTAGCCGGTTGACTTGCCGTGTGATTTCCTCGTGGGGGGCGCGGGTAGCCAGGGTTCCCTCCAGACCGGCAATATCTTCTACCTCATTCATTGTAGTGAGCAGTAGCGCGTGGGGGTAGCATAGGCACCGGTCCATACACTCCTCCACTGTCCCAACGGCAGGGGGGCAGGCCCAACTGGTTCCATACCGGGGGCAGTCCGTCTCGCAGACGGTGCGCACCCGGGGGGTAAAGGTTAGTTCCCTTGTCTCCAAAAACTCATATTGCGCGATAGGCAGCGCCCGGAACTGCTCTTCCAAACGGTTTTGATCCATTCCACATCCTCTCCTTTCCTGACACAATGCGTTTTCCCCAGTATAGCACGGCCTGCTGGAGATGAAAAGGCCCCTGCATAGATTTGGCATCATTTCTGAAAATTTCCCTTTTTGGTTGTACTTCTTTTCCAGGTGTGCTATAATAATACATTAACTTGGAAAATCTCGCATACGCGATATTGATATCAGACATAAAAGGAGCGATTTCACTATGGAACAGAAAAAAACCATGCTCTCCGGCATCAAACCCAGCGGCGACCTGACCCTTGGATCCTACCTGGGGCCGCTGCGCCACTGGCCGAAGATGATCGAGGAATACGATTGCTATTTCTTTATGGCCGACCTGCATGCCATCACCGTGCGCCAGAACCCCGCCGACCTGCGCCGGCGCACGCTGGAGCAGTTGGCTCAATATATCGCCTGCGGCCTGGATCCTGAAAAATGCACGTTGTTTATCCAGTCCCACGTCCACCAGCATGCCGAACTGGGCTGGGTGCTCAACTGCTACGCCATGTTCGGTGAGCTTTCCCGCATGACCCAGTTCAAGGACAAATCCGCCAAGAACGCGGATAACATCAACGGCGGGCTTTTCACCTACCCCAGCCTGATGGCGGCGGACATCCTGCTCTATCAGCCGGATGCCGTCCCTGTAGGCGAGGATCAGAAGCAGCATGTGGAGCTTGCCCGGAATATCGTCCAGCGGTTCAACGGCGTGTACGGCGAAGTGTTCAAAATGCCCGAGCCATATATCCCCAAGGTAGGGGCCAGGATCATGAGCCTGACCAACCCCTCCGCCAAAATGAGCAAGAGCGAAAACAACGATACCGGGCGAGTGACCCTTATGGACAGCCCCGATGTCATCATGAAGCAGTTCAAGCGGGCCATCACCGACAGCGATACCGAGCGATGTGTCCGCTACGACCCGGAGAACAAGCCCGGCGTAGCCAACCTGATGAACATTTATGCCGCCGCCACCGGCAAGGCCTTTGAGGAAATCGAGCAGGAGTTTGACGGCATGGGCTACGGCAAATTCAAGCCCGCCGTAGGGGAAGCCGTTGTAGAGATGGTGCGCCCCATTCAGGAGGAAGCCCGCCGCATCCTCTCGGACAAGGCCTATCTGGAGAGCGTCTACCGCGCCGGGGCCGAAAAGGCGTCCTATGCGGCGGAAAAGACCTTGCGGAAGGTCTACAAAAAGCTTGGCTTCGTTGCCAGATAACCGGAGGCAGGCGAAGAAATGAATGGATTTTTTGACCGGACAAGCGTTATGCCGGTAATTTTGTCCTTGGGGGTTTCCCTGATCCTAAGCTTCTGCCTGACGCCGCTGGTAAAGTGGCTGGCGGTGAAGATCGGCGCGGTGGACGTGCCGAAGGACAAGCGGAGGATGCACGACCACCCCATCCCCCGTCTAGGCGGGCTGGCGATTTTTATTGGATTTGTGGTTGCCGTGCTGCTGTTCGCGGACGTGAACCGGCAGCTTCGGGGCATCCTCCTGGGCGGGTGTATCATCGTGGCCGTAGGCGTAGTGGATGACTCCCACCCGCTGGGGGCAGGCATCAAGTTTATTTTGCAGATCGTAGCGGCCCTTATCGCTGTGTGGCACGGCGTCCTCATTGAGATGATTGCCAACCCCCTGCCTTTCGGAGACCACTACTGGGACTTCGGCATCATGGCGGTGCCCATCACTGTGATCTGGATTGTGGCGGTAACCAACTCCGTCAACCTCATTGACGGACTGGACGGCCTAGCGGACGGCGTGTCCACCATCGCGGCCTTAACCATGCTGATTATCGCCCTGCTGATGGGGGATATGGGCATGGGCGTTATCTGCGCGGCCCTGGTGGGAGGCTGCATCGGCTTTATCCCCTACAACCGCAACCCCGCCAAAATTTTCATGGGCGACACAGGGGCCACCTTTTTGGGGTTTGTGCTGGCTACGGTCTCGGTGACGGGCCTGTTCAAGCTGTACGCTGTCATTTCCTTCGTAGTGCCGTTTATCATCCTGGGCTTCCCCATCTTTGACACCGTGTCCGCCTTCACCCGCCGGATCATGAAGGGCCAGAACCCCATGAAGGCCGACCGCAGCCATACCCACCACAAGCTTATCGACATGGGCATGAACCAGAAGCAGGCGGTAGCCACCCTATATCTGGTAGCTACCGTGCTGGGGCTGTGCGCGGTGATGATTGTCACCAGCGGGTATCTGAAGGTGATTTTATCCGTAGCGGCGCTGATTGGCACGGCCTATACCGTGGCCCGCATTGCCCGCTACCCCCACGACCACCACAAGCATGAGGAAGCTCTGGCAGAACCGGCCCCGGACGCCCCTGCGGAAAAGGAGGAATAAGGTGGAAAAGCTGCGTATCATGAGTGTTTTTGGCACCAGGCCGGAAGCGATTAAGATGGCTCCCCTGGTCAAAGAACTGGCCGGGCGGGAGGGGATCGAGTCCATCTGCTGCGTCACCGCCCAGCACCGGGAAATGCTGGACAGCGTATTGCAGGTGTTTGACCTCCACCCCCAATGGGATCTGGACATCATGACCCCCCGCCAGACCCTCAGCACCATCACCAGCAAGTGCCTGACGGGCATGGACGAGGCCATTGAGGCCCTGAAGCCGGACATGATCCTGGTTCATGGCGACACCTCCACCACTTTCGCGGGGGCGTTGTCGGCTTTTTACCACAAGGTGCCGGTCGGCCATGTGGAAGCAGGCCTGCGGACCTACGACAAATACTCCCCCTACCCCGAGGAGATGAACAGGAAGCTGGTGACCGCTATTGCGGATTTGTATTTCTGCCCCACGGAAAACAACCGGGAAAACCTGCGCCGGGAGGGAATCACCGAAGGCGTGTTCGTCACCGGGAACACGGTAATTGACGCGCTGAAAACTACCGTGCGGCCAGATTACCGGTTTGCGGCGGATGAACTGAACCGCCTGCCTTACGGAGAGAAGAAAATCCTGCTGGTCACCTGCCACCGGCGGGAGAATTACGGCCAGCCTATGGAGGACATCATGTCCGCCTTAGCGGAAATCGCCCGGACCCATGAAGTGGAAATGGTCTATCCCGTCCATCTCAGCCCGGTGGTTCAAGAGTGCGCGAAAAAGCATCTGGGCGGGATTCCCAATGTCCATCTGATCCCTCCCCTGGCGGCTGACGAGATGCACAATCTGATGGCCCGGAGCGATCTGGTGCTTACCGATTCCGGCGGCCTTCAGGAGGAAGCCCCCTCCCTGGGCAAGCCCGTGCTGGTACTGCGCCGGGAGACCGAGCGGCCCGAGGCCGTAACCGCTGGCACAGTGAAGCTAGCGGGGGTAAAGTACGAGGACATCGTGTCCATGGCCCACGAGCTGCTCACCAGCCCACCGGCTTATGCCGCCATGGCTCACGCAGCCAACCCCTACGGCGATGGGAAGGCCTGCGGCCGCATTGTAGACGCGATTTTGTGGCATTTCGGGCGGGGAGCCAAACCGGAGGACTTCCGTGCCGGAACGTAACCCCCTGGGAACGGGAAAGGAGGCGCCGTCTTGGATAAGAAGCGCGTAGCCTATATCAGCTTGGGCTTCGGCGTACTGCTGCTGGTCATTATGGCCATGCTGGCCTGGGGCGGGCGCCGCCAAACCAGCGAGATCATCCTGCCGGAGAGCCAGACCGACACCTCCGGCGCCGGTGAGGACAACCCCAGCAGCCATCTGAACATCATTGCCATCACGCCCGAGACAGTCAGCAGCGCCATAAGCATCCTGGCCCGCCCCACAGCCTACAGCCGCAGCCAGACGGTGGAAACCTTCTGGAAGGGCGGCAGCGGGCAGTCCGTGTCCCAGGTATACGTCAGCGGCGGGCAGACCCGGCTGGATACCACCCTGCCGGACGGCAGCGTCCGGCATACTTTGATGGAACCCGCTCCCTCCGGCGAGGGTTCTGTGGTGGGGGTGTGGTACGATGATGAGAAGGACTGGGTCCGTCTGGAATCCGCCGGCCTGACCGCCGATGCCGCCGGACGGATGTTTAGCTATGAAACGGTACGGGAACTGCCGCCGGAAACGATTGCCCTGGCGGAGTACCGGACGGCTTTCGGCGGGAACTGCATCTATGTAGAGACCCATCCCAACGAGGACGGCTACACAGACCACTATTGGGTGGGCGTTAATGGGCTGCTGGTTGCCGCGGAACGGCTGCTAGACAGCGAGCTGATTTACCGCTTCACCACCGGGGAACCGGATATCTCTCCCCAGGAAGCGGAGCTGTTCCTCCTGCCGGACGGCCGGGGGCTGACAGAATCATAACATCTCAAAAATCAAAGTGTAGGAGAAGCCCGGCACAAAGCGGCTCTCCTACACCTTTTTTTAAAAACAGCCTGCCAGCCCGAAAGGATTCGAAACCTAGTTTCCTTGCGCGTCCGTTTTGCCCAGTTTTCCGTCTATCCCGTCCGCAATAAACATCGCGTCTCCAAAAGAAAAAAAACGATACCGCTCCCTGACAGCTTCCTCATACGCCGCCAACACATGCTCCCGCCCGGCCAAGGCGGAAACCAGCATAACCAGCGTGCTTTCCGGCAAATGGAAATTTGTAATCAACCCGTCCAGCACCTTAAACTGGTAGCCCGGATAGATAAAGATATTCGTCCACCCGGCTTTCCCCATCATATGCCCCTGCGGATCCGCCCAGCTTTCGATTGTCCGGCAGGAGGTGGTTCCAACGCAGATTACCCGGCCCCCCGCCGCCTTGGTACGGTTGATTAAATCCGCCGTCTCCTGGGGCACTACGCAATATTCGCTGTGCATATCGTGATCGGTGATCTCTTCCTCCTTTACCGGGCGGAAAGTCCCCAGCCCCACATGGAGCGTCACATACCCAATGGCAACGCCCATAGCCTGGATGTCCTCCATCAGCTCCTTAGTGAAATGCAGCCCCGCCGTGGGCGCGGCGGCGGAACCGGCCACCCGGGAATAAACCGTCTGATACCGCTCCCGGTCCTGCAATTCAGCCTTGATGTAAGGCGGCAGCGGCATCCGGCCCAGCCGTTCCAGCACTTCCAGGAAAATCCCCTGGTAGTCAAAACGCACCAGCCGGTTGCCACCCTCCACCTCGCCTACGATTTCACCAGTCAGCTCCCCGGCCTCCCCAAAGGAGACCCGCGCCCCGGTACGCAGCTTCTTCCCCGGACGCACCAGGCACTCCCAGGTATTCCCGCCCCGGTCAATCAGCAGCAGCACCTCGCAGGCGCCGCCTAAGGTTCCGTCCCCATGGACCCGGCTGCCCAGCAAACGGGCGGGAAGCACCCGGGAATCGTTCATAATCAAGCAGTCCCCAGGCCGCAGCAAAGAGGGCAGGTCATAAAAATGCCTGTGGCTCCACCTGCCAGTATCCTTGTCCAACGCCAATAAACGGGACGCGTCCCGCTGTCCAATGGGCGTCTGCGCGATCAGCTCCGGGGGGAGGTCGTAGTAAAAATCATGTGTTTTCAAGTGTGTTCCTTTCCGGGACGGACGGCGGGATCCTCAAATGCCATCCAAAACGATCCCCGTATAATAGAATAGCAAAATATCCTCATAAGTATACCCCTGTTCAGCCATCGCCTTCGCGCCGTACTGGCTCATGCCCACGCCGTGGCCCCAGCCGGTGCCGGTGATGGTAATGCCGTCCCCGCTGCCGGAGGACGCGGTGGGCTGCTTCAGCGCGGAAGTCCCGGAGGAGCTGATGGCGTAAACCTCCCCACTGCCCAGCAAGCCCATGAGGTCTCCGCTGGAAACCGCCCAGGCGTCGCCTATGCTGGAAATGGTCCCGCCGGAGGGGTTGACGGCCCAACTGGCGGCGCCGCTCCCGCCTCCGTTGATGGTAAAGCGCATGCTCTTGGTATCCAACGTCCAGCGGCAGGCCTCCTTGGTCAGCGTCACCGACTTCCCAGCGGTATCCCGGAAGGTCACCGCCGCCACATTTCCCGTAGGGGTGGTCTTAGACACGTAGGCCGCGTTTACCGTACCAACGGAATAGCCCTTGTCCCGCAGCCGCTGGCTGAGCTGGCTGTAGGAGTAGCGGATGGTGTAGTTGTAGTCCGGAATGTCGGTGAGTGCCTCGTAAGGATCCTCCTTCCCCACCAGATAGGGCAGCGGATTAGACCACACGTTCTCCGATGACTCCGATGCGCCGCCATTGGCGGAGCAATAGTAGGTTTCCGCGTATTTCCCGCCGTAGCGGGCCACGATCCCCGCCGTCTCCTCAACGGCTTGGTCGGTAAGCGCGCTGGCGTGATTGACGCCCTGGTAAACCTGGCAGTCAATGGTATTGCACACATCGAACCGGTAGCTGTCATAATGCTTGCTGGGCAGCAGGGCGTAAGTCCGGGCACAGACCGCTTGGGCCTTCAGGGCTTCCAAGGGCCAGACGGGGCTCATTTCGTAGGGCAGGACGCCCTTTACATAGTCGTCGATGTCTAACACGTTGATCACGTTGATATTGCCCCCGGTGCTGCGGCGGTACTCAAACCCGCCGTACCAGCGGTAGCCCTTGAACCAGGTCTGGGCCTTCCCCCCGCCGCCGTCCGGCAGGATGCCCAGGCTCTTGGCGCCGGAGCAGTCAAAGGCAAACAGGATCTCCGTAGTCCCCGTCACAGTAACCACCACGCCCGTGGCGCTGGGCTGCACCGCGCCGCCGGAGACGATCCGGTCCATGCCGTACCGGTCGCGCCAGACCTGGGTGCCATAGGACGCGGCGGCAGTCTCCGCTTCCTCCCGGGAAGAAAAAGCCCCCATCCGTACCCGGTACTGATTGTTGATAAAAGCAGGGAATGCGTCCGGAAGCTGGGCGGCGGCGTAGGCGGCCTCCTCAAAGGAGGGGAAGGCCTCCTCCAACTGCACATGGTAGCCGCCGATCACCCCATCCGCCTTACCGGGACGGGCGGAGGTATAGCTCCCGCCGCTGAGGTAAATGGTACCAGATGCGGTGACAGATATTTTCTCCTCCTCCAAATATCCCGCTTCCATAAATTCCCTGGTGCTTTCGTCAAACCACCCCAGCGCGTAGCCGGAGCCTTCATAATTTTGCAGGTTGGCGGAGTACAGCGCGCTGCTGCCAAAGTACAGCCCGGCCTTGATCACGTCCTCTCCCGCGTGGGCAGAAACGGCCAATGTGGCCGCAGTCAGCATACAAAGGAAAAAAGTGCATAAAAACTTCTTCATGGAACCTCCAAATGGGGCAAAAACGGTTGACAGCGTACAAAAAATATGGTATGAAGATACGGTACGTCCTATCTGCGGGACGCATATGATAGTAACAGTATACACGCAGCCGCGCTTTTTTTCAACCCAGGATTCGACAGTTTTCCCACTTCTCCCCCTGCCAAATTCCGGGAGGCCTGCCACCATCTGACCGCACTGCCAGGCATTAGGGAAAAAACGGCCGCCAGCGGCGGCGCGGGTATCGAAATCTGACGCTTTGGAGGTTCATTCTGATGAAAGAATATCGTGTAGGCATCATCGGCGGTACTGGCATGGTAGGCCAGCGTTTCGTCACGCTGATGGAGGGCCACCCCTGGTTCCGTCTCACCGTCATCGCCGCCAGCGGCCGCAGCGCCGGCAAAACCTACGAGGAAGCGGTGGCGGGCCGCTGGGCCATGGAGGCCCCCATCCCCGAGGAGGCCAAAAGGCTGGTGGTCATGCACGCCGGGGAGGACGCGGAGAAGATCGCCGGGATGGTAGACTTCGTTTTCTGCGCCGTTGATATGAAGAAAGAGGAGATTCAAGCCCTGGAGGAAACATACTCCCGCCTGGAATGCCCGGTGGTTTCCAATAACAGCGCCCACCGCTGGACGGAGGATGTGCCCATGGTGGTGCCGGAAATTAACGCGGATCACATCCGGCTCATCGACGCCCAGCGCCGCCGCCTGGGGACCCGCCGGGGCTTTGTGGCCGTCAAATCCAACTGTTCCCTGCAATCCTATGTCCCCGCCCTGCATCCCCTGCTGAAATACGGCATGGACAAGGCGCTGGTCTGTACATATCAGGCCATCTCCGGCGCGGGCAAGACCTTTGAACGCTGGCCGGAGATGGTAGACAACTGCATCCCCTACATCGGCGGCGAGGAGGAGAAGAGCGAGCGGGAACCCATGAAACTGTGGGGCAAAGTGGAAGATGGCAAGCTGATCCTGGCCCAAGGCCCCGCCATCACTGCCCAGTGCTTCCGGGTCGCTTGCTCCGATGGCCATATGGCGGCGGTGTTCATGAAATTCCAGGAGGGACGCAAGCCCACTATAGAGCAAATCAAGGCGGATTGGGACGGCTTTTCCGGCCGTGCCCAGGAATTGGCCCTTCCCTCCGCCCCCAAGAAGTTCCTGCACTACTTTGAGGAGACAGACCGTCCGCAGACGAAGCTGGACCGGATGCTGGAAAACGGCATGGCGGTGTCTATTGGCCGCCTGCGGCCTGACACCCAGTATGATTACAAATTCGTCTGTCTCAGCCATAACACCCTCCGGGGCGCTGCTGGCGGGGCGGTGCTGCTGGCGGAGCTTCTGTGCGCGGAGGGCTGCATGTAACCGCTGCACCCTCTCCATGCTTCTGCAACTTCATTGGACGGATAAGGGGCAGGCCTGTAATGGCCTGCCCCTTTTCATTTACTTTTCATACACAGAAAGCATCCCATAATATTTAGAAACGGTAGAGCGGTCCCGCATCCACCCCGTATCCTTCGGCCCATAGCGCAGCAGGAAGTAATCCAGGTCATGGAGCATTTTATACGCGTTATTTGCGTGGAACATAGAGTGCCCATCCGCTGCAAGCTTCATTTCATCCGCAAGGTATTGCAAATCCGCCCTCAAATCCTCATCCTGAGCCGCCGCAATCAGTTCATCCAAAACCCCGATAAAATCATAGGCATTGTAGTCGATGTCCGTGGACACCGGCGTCCCATATTTCTCATAAAACGCTTCGGAGGTAATCTTCTCCGCCTTACAGACAGCCACCCTGTCCAACCCGGCGTCATGCGCCCAGCCAACCTGCACATCATCGCCTTTTTGGTCAAAGTAATTCCAAATCAGGTCATTGGGGTCTTCCAGGCGGGCAAAAATATTGTCATACAGATACCTGTACTCCCACCATTCATTTGCTTCCCGGATTACGGTTTTCAATCTCCCTGCCTGTTCCCCGCTCAAGCCCGCCAGGGCTTTTTCCCGCGCGGCAAGCACCTGCTCCTCCGTAGGGGCGGCAGGTGTTTTCACCGGCTCGCTCTGCTCTCTGCCGCCGTTATCCGGACCCAAAGACAAACGCAGGCCGGTAAGTTCCCCGTTGGCGTCATAGACCGTCAGCAAAGTCAGCCCCGCGTCTACAAGGGGGTCTTCGTAGGAAAAGCTTCCCCCATTGGGCTGGAGATCCGCGAAAAACTTCACCGCCTGCCCATGGTAGGCCAGTGCGCCCATCCCCTCCTCCCTGGGGAGGTAGGTCAAGCCATAAGGGGCATACTTGGCGAAAATATCCTCAAAGGTCCGTCCCTCCTGGAAACCATCCCCAGCGCCATAGTCAGCCGTTGCCTGCGGGCCGCCGGAGAAGGCCGCCGCATCGATCAAATCCTGGTCAAACCCCTCATCTCCCGGAACCGCAAGCCCCATCAGGCTTCCCAAAGGGTCATAGGAGCCATCTGGGTTACGGATTACAGCGCGCAGGGTGTGGACGTCCACCGAACCATTCTGATTGGTATAAACGTACTGTACGGCGTATCCATTGTCCCCAACAAACGCGCCGTCCACGAGGCGGCGGATCAACTGTCCGTTGTAGGCCAGCTCGTTTTCGTCCCCAGTAACGCCGAAGGCTCGCAGTTCCTCCAGAATTTTCCCTGTATCCACAGGCTTCTCGATAATCTGTCCATCGGTGAAATTGCCGCCATCGAAAGCCGTCGCGATCATGGGTCCATCGCTCCCCAGGGCCACATCCTCCACCTCGTTGCCGTCCCGGTCGAGGATCCGCTTGGAATGCAGCGCGCCGTTTTTGATATCCTCCAAGATGCCCTCATACATAGCGATGGTCTCGTCCACCATCTTCTGATCCCAGGTAAACCAACCCGTTGATTGCGTCCACGCCCGGGAGCCGATGACATCCTGCAAGTTCACCTTCTCCTGCTCCAGCCAGGCCTTGTACTCCTCGTAGGTCCACCATTCCACGGTCCAATCATCGCCCCAGCTTCCATACCGGGCCTGGTAGTCCTCCTCGTCCATCCAAGTCAGGCCGCTGTCCACAGAGTACAGCTTCCCGCCGTCCTCCCCGCGGAACATCGTTATCACGCCGTCATCCTCCACCGGTTCCACATAGGAGACGGTGGAAGCGTCCGGCTTCCCCTCCGGCGCGGCGGCAGCAAAGACCGTAGTCGCCAAACACATCACCACAAGCACCGCGACCAGGGCGGTAATAGAAATATGTTTCCGTTTCATAATCGCTCGAATCCTTTCTTCCAGGGCGTTCTGGCTGAAATAGCTGCCGGTAAAAGGCCGCTGCCCCCGCCGCTCCTCCATGCCCAGCAGGGCCAGGGCATAGCCCTCCCTGTCCTCACGGTTCCGGAGTACCTCCTCATCGCAGGCCAGCTCGATATCCCGGTTTGCCAAGATATACATAGCCCAGACCAAGGGGTTAAACCAGTGCAGGCACAGCGCGGCGGCAAGCAGCCCCTTCCGCAGGGTGTCAAAACGCCGGATATGGGTATGTTCATGGGTCAGAACCCAGGCCAGCACAGCCTGATTCTCCCAATCCATCCCTTTTGGCAGAAGCACCACAGGATACAACACGCCGTAAGTCAGCGGTGATGCGATCCGGTCGCTGGCGCGAACCTGTACCGGCCGCCGCAGCGGATGAGCCGCCAGCCACTCCGCCACAAACCCGTCATGCACAGGCAGCGAAGCGGCGTAGATCCGCCTGCTGCGCAGATGCCCCCACAGCACCCACGCCGCGAAAACCGCCGCGCCGGCCAGCCACAGGGCGGCAAAAACAGCCGTCCAAGGCACCGCCGCTTGCCGCACCGGCACATCCTCCGCCAGGGGAATCAGCCAGGCTTCTTGGATGACCTGGGTGCCTTCCACCGCTGCGGGCGTCAAAAGCGGGCCAGACAGGATGTCCACTTCCTGGGCCGTCCCAGACGCCGTCCCTGTCTGTTTTGCCAGCGCGGGCAGGAGCCGCCAAATACTGACCGGCGAGGGCAGCTCCGCCAAAACCAGCAGCCGCACCAGCGCCAAGTCCCACAGCAGGCAGAACACCCGCCTGGGCGTCCGCTCCTGGAACCGCAGCCGCAAAACGAAGGCCGCCAGGATCATCACCGCCGCCGAAAGGCTGGTTCCCGCCAGGACGTTCAAAAAGGCATCCGTCATTTCAACTCCTCCACCATTTTCCGCAGCCTTGCGACCTCCTCGCCGGAGAGCGCCCTGCCGTCCAGCAGCGATGCCACCAGCCGGTCTGCCGCTCCGCCATACATCCGGTCGATCAGCCCCCGGGTTTCCCTTTGCTGGGCTTCCTGCCGGGAAATGCGGGCCGAACAGAGGAATCCAGGCTCCCGCCGCTCCACCAGGCCTTTTTCCACGCATTTTTTCAGCACCGTGTAGGTAGTGGTCTTGCTCCATCCCACCTGTTCCCCGGCCAGCGCGGCGACCTCCTTTGCGGACGTCTCCCCGCCCTCCCAGAGGATTTCCAGTATCTTCAGCTCACTGTCAAAAATTTTGTATTCCATGGTACGCGCTCCTTTGCAGTTATTCTATCGCGATAGAATAACTGCATTCTACTCCAATAGAATCCATTTGTCAAGAGGGCGGCCACATTTTTTACATACAAAAAGGGAGACCCCTAAGGGTCTCACTTTCAAACTGTCAAAAACGCCCTCCGCAGGCGTGAATTTTAATCACTTTTTCGGGGGCATGTACCTCGAAAAAGTACTTTGCGGGCCGCGCTCGGCCCGATCCTTTTCCTCAAAAAAGATGCTTTGCATCTTTTTTGATAGGCAAAGGGAGACCCCCAAGGGTCTCCCTTTGCATTCACCCGGCCGCTTAGATTTCCAGGTAGGAATCGGCGTACAGGTTATGGTTCTTAATGATATCGCAGCTCTTGATGGTCTCCATAAGCCGCTGGTCGCAGGGGTTCACAATAGCGGAGGTCAGGCCCATGGTCATAGCCATGCCCACCATCGCCGCGTCCATAATGGGACGGATGTGCTTGGGCATACCGTTGGAGTTGTTGGACAGGCCGCCGGTAGACTTCAGCCCTTCCTCGGAGAAGGCGCGGATGGCGTTGAGCACATCCATCTGCTTGTCCTGCATACCCTTGATGACCAGGAACAGGGGGTCAAACCACAGGTCGTTGGCTTCCATGCCCAGGTGCAGGCCGCGCTCGAGCATGTTGTGGCAGTGCATCATGCGCTCCTCGTTGTCCTTGGCGATACCGTCGGCGGAGCAGAGGGCGATAACGATAGCATCGTTGGCGGCAGCCAGGTCAATGTAGCCAATACGGCTTCCCGCGTCGGCGGAGTTGACGATAGGCTTGCCGTTAGCGCGGTTATAGACTTTGATACCGGCCTCGATTGCCGCCATGTTGGCGGTATCCAGTGCCAGGGGGACATTGTTGAAGTTCTGCTGGAGGAGCTGAACCGCCCAAGTCATCAGCTCAGGGCCGTTGCTCTCGGCAGGCCCGATGTTGACGTCCAGATAAGTGGCGCCGGCGGCAATCTGCTCGGCGGCACGCTTAAGGATAGGCGCTTCGTCATAGGTATCCATAGCCTTACGGATAGCGGGGGAGATGCAGTGGATCCGCTCGCCGATGGTGACGAAGGTCTGGGCGTTGGGATCGTGGCCCTTGTAGGTAACTTCCTTGTCGTCGATTTTGTAAGGCCCAGTGACGACAATGGGAGGCGCGGGCATAACCTTCTTGGGCGCGGGAGCGGGGGCAGCGGCTTCCCCGGCGGCGGGAGCGGCGGCGGATTTCTCCACATAGCTCTTCTTCCACTCCTCGTCCCGCAGGTACTTCACCAACTGGACGGCCTCGGTAGTGCCAACAATAACGCTCCAATCAGGCAGCTTATCCTGAATTTCGCCCTTCATAACGGCCACCTTGCCGGGGATGATGAGGGCGCGGGACTTGATCTTGTTGTTGATATCGAACTCGTCAAAGAACTTCTTGATAGAAGAACTGGAGAACTTGCCGGCGGCCCAGGCGGTCAGCACGGACATACCGGAAGCATCGGTAATGAGCAGGTTGACAGGCATCTTGCTGCGCTCGATTTCGCCGGAGACCAGGAAGTAGGTCAGCGCGAAGTCTACGGTCAGGCAGCAGGGGCTATTTTCGTCAGCGCCGTTGATGGGATAGATGCCGGGCTGGACCTTCATGGGCTTCTGGGGGTCGGTAAAAATATTCTGCCGCAGGCCATAGAGGGGCAGCGCCTTGGCGTAAGTCATCTCGGAGCAGACCACGATGGAGCCGTACTTACAGGTAAACAGGCTCAGCAGGGCGGCTTCCAGATGGGCGTCGCCGTTGGAGAGGGCGGCCACGTTCACAATGGAAGGATAGCCGAAGGTCCGGTCGCCGTCCTTCAGCGCGGCGCGGCGGATCTGCACGGCCTCGGCGTAAGCTTCCTTGGCGGAAGCAGTGCTGACCTCCAGGATCAGGTTCTTGTTCCCGGCGGCTTCCAGCTTCTCCACCACGTCATGGAGCTGCTCCAGGCTATCGGCCCGCACGCCCAGCAGGGCCTTGGCGCCCACGGCAACGGCGCTCATATCGGCATAGTTGTCCGCGTTCGCGCCGTTGACGATAATGTCGCAGCCTGCGGCGGCTTCCACACCGGCCTTCATCGCTTCCACATCGGTGCAGCTCAGGACCATCGGGCGGCCCAGGGCCTTCGCCTTGTTCACCAGGGCGGCGAAATCAGCGGGCGCCTTATCGCCGCTGTGGCGGACGTAGACCATTTCCACATACATCCGCTCGCTGATGCGCTCATAATCCACAGCGGGGATATTCTTGATGACCTCGTCCTGCTTCGCTTCGTCCATGCAGTCACAAACCTGGACGGCGTACAGGGTCTTGGAGACCAAGGTTTTCTCATGGCGGCTGAGGACGGTTTCCCCGCCCAGGGCCAGCTCGCCCACCTTATAGCTCTTCATGGGAGGCGCGGTAGCCTCGCTGAGGGTGGACAGGGCTTCCGAGGACATATGGGGGCACTTTTCAATCGGCAGCGCACCGGACGCGACTTTCATCGCGAAAGCCATGCAGGTGGGGTTGCCGCAGTCCTTGCAGTTTGTTTTCGGGGTGAGCTTAAAAATGTCAAGACCTTTCAATGCCATAATTGCATACCCTCCTTACATCAAAGCGGCGACCAGCCGCGCAGTGGTCTCAATAGAAACCGGGTGCTTGAGGATGACGGCGTCGCTGCCGTAAGCTAGGCAGGCGGCAGCGGTTTCGACTTCCATGTCGATGCCGCGCTCCTCGGCGGGACCCCAGCCGGGGTTCTCGCTTTCGGGGGCGGTAGCTTCCTTCACGCCCCAGGTTTCCACGCCCACGGGGGTGATGATAGGCATTTGCAGGGTATTGTCATTCTGGCTGAGGGCGGCGGCCTTGACGCGCTCCAGGGTGGAGACCACGTACTCAAAGCCGTACCCGGCGGAGGCGGAGCCGACGTTCATCGCGACGTTCTTGCCGTCCACGCCCATCTGGGTGATGAGGACGTTGAGCTGTTTGGCCAGGTTGATATCCACGGCGGATTCCGCGCCCACCTTCTGGCCGTAAGCCATACCAGCGCCGGCGGCGACGCCCTTGTAGTTCTCCTCCTTAGCGGAGAGGACCAGGATATTCTTGCCCTGGAGGGCTTCGGAGATTTTACCGAACAGGTCGGCGTCCTTCTCGCTGTTCTTGCAGCCGGCAACGACCAGGGGCTTGTCAACGGCCTCGGCCACGGCCTTAGCGTCGGCGACGCAGTCCTCAATGGATTTGTTGGCGCCGTTGGGGTCGGCCAGGTCAAAACGGATGCAGACGAAGTCCACATCGGGCAGTTCAGCGGCTTTCTTGGCGCGGGCGGCGAGGGTGTCGCACCCGGCGTAGAATTCCTTCAGGCCCTCAGAGGGCTGCTCGGGGTCATCGGACACGTCGATGCCAATTTTGGGGCGATTGGCGATAGGCGCATCGAAGGTATAGAGGTTGAAGACATTCTGGCCGCCCAGGACGGTGGCCTTGTCTCCGGTTCCCAGCGTCAATTCGTTAATGTTCGCGCTGAAAACCTGGGGCTTTTTTGCAAAAGGCATAGGTTTTTGTCTCCCTTCATTAAATTATCGGCTCATGTATTTTTCGCGCCCAACGGGCGCGGGGGGAAAACATTCCTCAAATCACTTAAACCTGCGGCTTAAGAATCCCTCATTTATTACAGGGGCAAAAAATTTTGCGCAAGGTTGCACGAAACACAGCAACTTTTCCCTAAATGGGTCTTATGGATGTAGTGGGCGTCACCTACCGGAACTTCGCGCGTTCAAACAAAAACGCCCACAGGGGTTGATCTCCCTGGATTTTCTCCCGGCGCCGGTTGCAAACGGCCGTACCTTGACAAGTGAATAGCAAGCGCCGGAAACAGCCTTACGCCCAGCGGCGCATCAGAGGGACAGCTGATCAAAAATCCGATGCACGGCCTGCTTGACCGGGCTGTCGTTAGGAACGGTAACAGAAGGCTTCCCCTCCGCGTCATAGGCATAAACGGTATCGTCATGGGGGACGACGCCGATAAGCCTCATGCCGTACTTGTCAATTTCCTCCTTGACGCCGGGGTTCAGCTCTCCCTTAGGGGCGCGGTTGATAATCAGCCCAACCTCTTTCGCCCCCAGCTTCAGGTCAACGATCATCTCGCTCAGCCGCCCCGCGGCCTGGACGCCCCGCCGCGAGCAGTCGCTCACCAGCAGGATCGTGTCCACCTGGGGCAGAACGCCCCGGCTGAGGTGTTCCAGCCCGGCCTCGTTGTCCACCACGATATAGCGGTAATTTTTCGCGTACTTCGCCACCTGGGTCGTGAGCAGGCCGTTGACAAAGCAGTAGCAGCCCTTCCCCTGGGTGCGGCCCATGACCAGCAGGTCATAGTCATCCGCCTCCGTCAGCGCATCGGAAAACCGCATTTCCGCGTAATCCGCCTTCGTCATCCCGGCAGGGATGACCTGCTGGGACGCCATTTCCGCCCGGGCGATGTCCTCGCGGATGTCCCCCAAGGTTTCCTCCACCTCCACGCCCAAAACCTCGTTGAGGTTAGAGTTGGCGTCAGCGTCCACAGCCAGGACGGGACCCTGTTTTTTCTCGCAGAGATACTCAATAAACATTCCGCAAATAGTGGTTTTTCCTACGCCGCCTTTACCGGCCAGCGCGATGGTATGAGCCATAAGATGATCTCTCCTTTAGCGTTAGTTGGGAAAAACGAACCGCGCCGCGCCGCGCGGCCCGCTTTGAATCGATTTTTTAATTGTCTTCTACAGCTCTTTCCAGGGTTGCGGTAACGCCTATGCCCTTAAACTGATCCGGGCAGACCGCCATGACCCGCCAGCCTTCTTTTGCCAGTTCATTGCAGGTTTCTTCGCAGTTCCGAACAGTCTCGGCAACCATTTTGTACTCAAGCATATGGCATTCCTTCTTTTGGTGCAAAAAACCCTAAGGTCTTTTACTTAAAGGTCTACAATCCCGCTTTCCTTGACGATGCGGGCCACGTCCTCATACTTGTTGAGGGCATACAGATGGATGCCGTCGATGCCGCAGGCGCGGTACTCGTCGATCTGGTTGATGGTGTACTCGATGCCGGCTTCCTTGAAGCTGGCTTTCTTGCCTTCGATATCGGCGTCGAAGCAGGCCTCATCGCCCTTGGCGGTCTTGAGGCCTACGGAGAAGGGGCTGGGGAAGATCCAGTTCTTGGAGATGATTTCGCACAGCTTCCGGGGCATGACGCAGCCGTTGCGGCTGAGGGCCATGTTAATGGTAGCGGCCTGGTCCAGGATGGGCATGATACCCACGTCCACGGGCATCCAGATACCGGCGTTGCGGATCGCTTCCAGCCAATACTTGAACTGGTCCATATCCCAGCAGAGCTGGGTCATGATATAATCGGCGCCCTCGTCCTGCTTCTGCTTGAGGAATCCGATGTCGGCTTCCAGGCTGCGGCAGGCGATGTGCCCCTCGGGGGAACCGGCCACGGCAATGGTGAACTTGTCGCCGAACTCCTTGCGCACGAACTTCACCAGCTCGGTGGCGTAATGCAGGTCGCCGCCGGTGCCGGTCCAGCCGAAGGGCAGGTCGCCCCGCAGGGCCAGCATATGGTCGATGCCATGGGCCAGGTAGTTCTCCAACTGCTCCTTAATGCCCTCGCGGGTGTTGCCGATGCAGGTGAAGTGGGTAACGGGAGTGCACTTGCCGTCCTTCTGGATCTTGTCCAGGACTTCCAGGTTTTTGCCCACGTTGGTGCCGCCCGCGCCGTAGGTGCAGGAGATGTAGTCGGGGTTCAAGGTATAGAGCTGCTCCAGAACGCCGCCCGCGCCGCACAGTTTTTCCATGCCAACGTCAGTCTTGGGGGGGAAAACTTCAAAGGAAAATGCTGCTCTTTCTTCAAAAATGTCGGCTACGCTCATAGTGAATCGTCCTCCATAAGTAGAAATATATTTCAGCGGCCCCGCCGCATGGGGTACAAATTTCTTCCCTCCCTCCGCTGCGGAGGGAGGTTCCTTCTCGCCGGAAGCCTGCGGGCCAATTTGCCGGTGCATACCGCTTTTATTCCAGGCCTTCCCGGCGCGGGAGACGGCGGTGGATTTGCGTTTTCAAATCGGTGTAAAGCTATACCGCTTCAACAGCCCCGCCGTGTTGGTATGGTACACCACCACGCCCCCGCCCAAATCTTCCCGCTGGATTTCCGCCCGGGGTTCCAGCTGGCGGATATAGGCATCGGTGTCTTCTACGGAGACCTCGGAAAAATCCACGTCCCGCATTTGATTGTTGCTGCACTGGTTAAAAATTTCGCAGCAAAGCTCATATTCCCTCATAACCGTCACTCCGCCGCCACGATGACGTAGCCAGAGGTCAGGTCCGCGCTGACCAACCGGCCGGTGATGGTCATTTTCTCGCCCATCACGTCCTCGAAGGTCAGCTTGTCCCCATCGGCGTTGATGCTGGCGACATACTTGCAGAGGATGTTGCTGTCCTCTTTCGCGTTTTTATAAATAGTAGAAAGGCACATGGGAATCCACTCCTTTCGCCTGCCTGTTCTTATTTTTTCAGTTCCTCCAGCGCCGCCGACAGGTAGCCGTTGGCCTGGTCAAAGGACTCCACCGCGTGCAAAAGCTGGTGCTTGGCCTCCCCGGAGAACTCCGCCGCCATATCGCTCAGCTCCTTGGCATGGTGGATGTTGTGCTCCAGCATGTATTGCAGTACCGCGATGGTCTGGGGGCCGCCGTGGTCATGGTGGTGCTCGCCCTCATGGGTGTGCTGGTGGGTGTGGGTGAAGGGCTGGCCATTTTCATCCACATGGGTGTGCTCGTGGACATGCTCCCCGTGGGCATGGGGATGGTCGTGATCAAAATGTCCCATATTTTTAAACCTCCCGGATATATTGACACAATTTTAACTAAATACACTATACCCCAAATCCGCTCACTTTGCAAGGAGTAGAAACAGAATATTTGACGAAAAATTTTTACTTCTTTTGTGAAAACAGACAGTTTCGCCGGGACTGCCGGAAAAGGGCTGGACATTTTGTGGGGAGGGTGGTATAATAGCCACAAATCAGCCGGTTCGTTTTGGGGGCGAATTTGTAATTTGTTCCAAAATCCACCGGCTATTTGTGTGAGGAGGTATTTTTGTGATTAGTTTTATCATCTGTCTCGCTCTCCTGATTGGCGGATATTTCGCCTATGGCAAGGTGGTTGAAAACACCTTCGCCCCCGATGACCGCGAGACCCCCGCTGTCAAGATCAACGATGGCGTGGACTACGTGGTGCTTCCCCAGTGGAAGCTGTTCCTGGTGCAGCTGCTGAACATTGCGGGCCTTGGCCCCATCTTCGGTGCGCTCCAGGGCGCCCTGTGGGGACCCATCGTGTTCCTGTGGATTACCTTCGGCACCCTGCTGGCCGGCGGCGTCCACGACTTCTTCTCCGGCATGATGAGCGAACGGAATAACGGCGAGTCTATCTCCGAAATTACCGGCATCTACCTGGGCGGCGTGATGAAGAACGTGATGCGCGTATTCAGCGTAGTGCTGCTGGTTATGGTAGGCACCGTCTTCGCCGTAGGCCCCGCGGGACTGATTGTCACCCTGTTCAAGAACAATGGCGTGGACGGCTTCCTGGCTACCACCCTGTTCTGGCTGGTTATCATCCTGGTCTACTATTTCATCGCCACCTTCCTGTCCATCGACAAGATTATCGGCAAGGTGTACCCCATCTTCGGCATCTGCCTGATCGTCATGGCGGTAGGCGTAGCCATCGGCATCTTTGTCAACCCCGCATACACCATCCCGGAAATCTGGAGCAATTTCCGCAACATGCACCCTGCCAGCACCCCGGTGTGGTCCTTCATGTTCATCACCGTGGCCTGCGGCGCTATTTCCGGCTTCCATGCCACCCAGTCCCCCCTGATGGCCCGCTGCCTGAAGAGCGAGCGCCAGGGCCGGTTCGTGTTCTACGGCGCCATGGTCTGCGAAGGCATCATCGCCCTGATTTGGGCCGCTGCCGGATGCTCCCTGTATGAGGTCACCGGCGGTCTGAACACCGGCCTCCAGGCCGTTCTGGCTAACGGCCAGTCCGCCGCCATTTACGATGTGTGCGCCAAGACCATGGGCGGCATCGGCATCGCCTTGGCTATGCTGGGCGTCATTGCCTGCCCCATTACCTCCGGCGATACCGCTTTCCGTTCCGCCCGCCTGGTATTGGCCGACTGGCTGAAGCTGGAACAGGGCAGCTATAAAAACCGTCTGATCCTCTGCGTTCCGGTGCTCGGCGTAGGCGCGTTCCTGGGCGTGGGCAACGCCTTGGGCTTTATCGACTACACCATTATCTGGCGTTACTTTAGCTGGACGAACCAGACGTTGGCGATGATCGTGCTGTGGGCCGCGTCCATGTACCTCTTCTACAATAAGAAGAATTACTGGATCACTGCCGTCCCCGCCACCTTCATGAGCGCCGTTTCCGCTACATATTTTGTCCTGGCGCCTGAGTGCCTGGGCAAACTGGTCAATACCTATGAGGAGGGCAAGCTGGTGGCCTATAACACCATGGTGGCCTATCCCATCGGTATTGTGGTAGCCGTGCTGTTCCTGGGCATCTTCCTTTACTCCATCAAAAAGCGGAAGGTCAGCCCCCAATATGATACCCTGAGAAAGTAACATCCATTCTTCATCATTAGGCGGAGGGGCGGAAATGCCGCCCCTCCGCTTTCTATCCGGGAGGATTCCATGATCTTGAAACCTAAGCAGTTAAGCCGGGAAGGGCTGTCCCAAGATGCCCTGGCGGCGGATAAAAAGGGCTGCAAACGCTTCGGGCCATGCGGCGTGGGGAAGCGGGCCCTTTACCTCAACAGCTTCTATATTGACCGGTGCTTCTATGTGACGCTGCCCTCCGTCCGCAGGGTGTTCAAGCGGGTGGCCATGAGCAAGGGCGGCTTTACGGGCAAGGGATTGTTCGCGTCCATCCCTTATCTAGTAGTGGAGTACGATGATGGAAAGCAGAAGCAGTGCAACTTTAAGCGGGAGGATGATGTGGACAACCTGTTGGCCTACATCGCCAGGGTCCTCCCGGACGTTCCGCGGCTGAGCAGGGATGGCGAGCGGCGGATGGCCGAAAAAGCCGCCCGGGAAGCCGCCCGCTACCTGAAAGAACTGACGCCCCAGGCCCGGCAGGCCTGGGACGAGCTGAAGGCGGCGAAGGCGGCGCTGGAGGAAGATACCACGCCTTCCCACCGCCTGGCCCAGGCCGCCAGGACCAAACGCAACAGTGACCAGTCAAATCCGGCCTACAAGTGGGTGGCGCTGACGGTTGTGGCCCTGGGCGCGGCCGCCTTAGCGTATGGCGTGTGGAGCTGGCTCCACAGGGATAACACCGGGGTTTACTTCCTGCTGTTCGGGCTGGCGGCGGTGTTCTTTTTCTCAGGGGCTAATGTGCTCCCTACCGCGCGGAACAATAAAAAGGCTGTGGCCCGGGAATGGGAGGACGCAAAAGCCGCTATGGGGACGTTCTTGGCGCGGGTTGGGCCGTTCCCGGTTCCCTGCCAGTACGCCCATCCTGTGGTCTTGGAGCGGATGATCCGCATTATCCGGGAAGGGCGGGCCCAGACCCCCGCGGAAGCTTTGGCGGTGCTCAAGGAGGATTTGCGGGCAATGAATTCCTCTGTCCAGTTGGAGCAGGAGGAGTATGACGAGGTGGTCTGCATTAAGCCTATGTTTTTACTGTGTGATTACCAATAAACCACAGAAAGGAGACGGGATAAAATATCCCGTCTCCTTTTTTTGCTGTTGAAAAGATGGAAGCAGGGGCTTTACGCCAGTTCCTCTGTTAAACGGCACATTTCGCTGATCATGCCGCCGATGGTTTCGATGGTGTCCAGCAGCGGGGCATCGGTGGAAATGTCTACGCCGGCCAGCTTCGCTAATTCCAGGGGCGTTTTCCGGCCGCCGGCAGCGAGGGTGCGCTTCCAGTCCTCTACGGCGGTCCCGCCCTCGGCTTCAATCCGCTTGCAGGCCTGGGTGGCGATGGTCAGGCCCGCGCTGTAGGTGTAGGAGTACAGGCCCATGTAGTAGTGGGGCTGGCGCATCCAGGTCAGCTCCGCCCCCGCTGTCAGTTCTACGGAATCGCCCCAGAATTTTTCCAGCGTCTCCTTCATCAGACGGTTCAGCGTCTCCGCCTGGACGCCGCCCCCGTCGTCTACTATGCGGTAGACCTCCCTCTGGTAGGCCGCCTCCAGGAGATGGGTGACAAAATTGTGGTAGTAGGTATTCCCCACCATATTGCCCAGCACCCAGCGGCGGAACCGCTTGTCTGGGTTGGTTTTCAGCAGGTAGTGGCCCAGCAGCAGCTCGTTCATGGTGGAAGGCGCTTCCACGAAATAGGTGGAGCAATTGGTGCCGAAGATGGACTGGGCCGCGTTGGAACGCTTGAAATGCCCCGCGTGGCCTAATTCGTGGGCTAGGGTGAATACATCGCTCATGCGCTCGTGCCAGCTCAGCAGGATGTAGGAGTGGTTCCGGTAGGGGGTGGAGCAGAAGCCGCCGGTGGATTTGCCCTGGTTTTGGGCGAAGTCTACCCAGCGTCCCGCGTAGGCATCCAGGACCATCTGCCGGTAATCCTCCCCCATGACGGACAGGCCCTCGGAGATGTACTTCTTGGACTCCTCGATGGTGACCGGCGGCACGTATCCCGGGTCTATGGGCAGCTTCAAATCCGCGTAGGTCATGCGGTCCAGGCCGTGTACCTTTTGCAGGAGCTTGGCGTATTTGCGCATGTGGGGGGCCAGCTTGTCCATAATGAGGTCAATCTGGCGGTCGTACATGCTCCGGTCTACCTTCTGCCAGAACAGAAGATAGTCAAATACCGATTGGTAGCCACGCTGGTCCGCGAGAATCTTTTCTGCCTGAACGTTGGCCTGGTAGGCGGCGGCGGTGACGTTTTCGTACTCCCGCAGCTTTTGGGAGAAGGCCGCGAAGGCTTCCCGGCGGACTGCCGTGCGGGCATCGTGGGAGTAGTTGTCCTCATAGAGGGAGTAGCCCAGGGGGAATGCTTCGCCATCCGCCTGGAAGGTGGGGAACTTCATGTCCGCCAGCTTCGACTGGTTATAAATCTGGTAGGGCGCGCGCAGGGCGGGGCTGAGGGCGGCCAGGACGCGCTCCGTCTCCGGGGTAAGCTGGTAGGGCTTCTGGTAGA
The DNA here is from genome assembly GCA_910587645.1 of uncultured Oscillospiraceae bacterium. GTDB lineage: Bacteria > Bacillota > Clostridia > Oscillospirales > Oscillospiraceae > Pelethomonas. The sequence goes on along the minus strand of CAJUNA010000017.1, from coordinate 4,877 downwards.
GCAGGTCCTCCAGAAAAGGCTGATTTGGCCCGCCTTGGGCGGCGGCTTCCCGCAGCACCTCCTCCGGCTGGGCCAGCATTTCACTCTCGATGAAGCTCAGGCGGCTGTACATCTGGGCCTCCAGACGCCCCATGGCTTCGGCCCGCTCTTGCAGGGCCGCGTCGGTGTAGTCCACCTCCGACGCCAGGCCGGAATAGCTGCCCGCCCAATCGTCGATCTCCTTCCATGTCCGGTACTGGTCCAGGCAGGCGTGGATGTTCGCGGCGGTGGACAGCTTGCCCTTGTAGGTTTTTTCGATGTCCTCCGCCAACTGGCGGAGCTTTTCTACGGCGGCTTTCCATTGGGCTTCGTCCTGGTACAGGGCCGATAAATCCCAGGTCAGCTCTACGGGGACGTCCTTGCGTTTCATTAGTTCCATCGTGTTTCCTCTCCTTATTTAAGTGTGGTTACCGTCTCTCAAAGCCTAAGTACCGGGTGCCCTGGAAGGTCAGGTCGCCGAAATCCCCTTCCACCAGCATCCCGTATTCGCTGCCGCCTACGCACAGCTCCATCCGGTCGCCGCTGGCTACCTGGAAGGTCACGTAGTAGGTGGTGGAGGTATGGGTGTGGCCCATGCCGTTGGCTCCCTGGTGGTGGTGATGGCTTACATCGCCCCGCTTGGAGACCACCGTGGCCTGAACCGTCAGGCGGGGGGCTTGGTTGTTTTTATTCCACTGGCCGATGCCGCGGATGATGTTGACCAGAATCATCCCAAGGACCAGGAAGAATACCAGGAAAAACATCACAAAGAAGAAAGCACCAGACATATCAAAGTTCTCCTTTCTCCGCTAAAAGCAGAGGAATCCGGTTGCTGGGGTAGATTTTTATGCCGTTTTCCTCCAGAAGCTCCGCCGTCACACCGCTGCCGGAGGCCAGTGTGCCGGAGAATGTGCCGTCATAAATCGTCCCGCTGCCGCAGGAGGGGCTGCGGACTTGGAAAAGGGCCTTTGTGATGCCCAGCATCCGGGCAGTTTCCAGTGTCTTTTCCGCGCCAAGGCGGAAGGCTTCCGTTACGTCCGCGCCGTCCCGGTTGACGACCCTGGCTCCCGTCCGCTCGGCGGGAGAACGGGGCGTAGGCAGGCCGCCAAGCTGCTCCGGGCAGACGGGGACGAACTCGTATTGCGCCCGGAGGGCTTCCACCTCCGGGGTGTAGTTGTTTCCGCCACTATATTTGCAGTTTTCTCCCAGCAGGCAGGCGGAAACCAGCAGTTTTTCTTTCAAAGCGATAGTTCCTTTCCATCCAGGACCGCCCGTACCAACACGTTTTCCGTGTCATAGCTTAGCTTCAGCGAGAAGAAGGGGCGCTCCTCTTCCAGCAGGCGGAAGAATATTTTGTCCCCCTCCCAGATGGGGAGGGCGTAGGCCTTCTCCTTCGGCACCCATTCCAGGTCGCCTTCGTCGCAGTCTGTCAGTTCCCCCGTCCAGCCGGTGGCTGTGAACAGGTGCATGTATAGGGTCTCCTGGCCCTCGCAGTCGAAGGTCACGATGCCCCGGAAACGGTAGGCTGTCAGGGTCAGGCCCGTTTCTTCCCGCGTCTCACGGAGGGCGCATTCTTCGGGGCTTTCGCCATGCTCAAAGCCGCCGCCTACGCCGATCCATTTGTCGTGGTTGATGTCGTTTTTCTTTTTTACACGGTGGAGCATCAGGTATTCCCCTGATTCGTTTTCCAGGTAGATTAAGGTGCTGTTTTGCTTGCTGCGCAAAGGGTTCACCTCCAAATCAGATAGCAGGCGCCGTACAAAACCGGCTGGTGCAGGACGTAAATGAGCAGGCTGTGCCGCCCCGGCCAGGTCAGGAGGGCAGGCAGGGGGGCGGTTAAGAGCCGGTTGTCCCTGTGGGCCAGGCACCAGCCGCCAAATACCGTGCCAATCAAAAACAGGAAGAACCAGGGCAGCAAGGGGAAATAATCCGCGCTGTGGAAGCCCGGGGCCGTCAGCCCCAAGGGGTACAGCCACGTTACGGAGACTGCCGCGCGGGCTGTCCACCAGTTTGCCAGCAGGTACAGCGCGCCGCTCCCCGCCGCCAAAAGCAGGCCGGGGAGCTTTTGCAGGTATTTTCCCAGGAAGTGGTACAGTATCATAGACACCGACAGGAACATCAGGATGCCGAAACGGATGACTTGTCCGCCCAGCAGTGCGCCCAGCTCTACCGCCACGGCGCAGGCCATTACGATAATGCCGTGGCGCATGTTGCTGCGGGAAAAGCGGGCGGACGCGCCTGCCAGCAGGATGAAGGAACAGCAGATGTATTTCTGCATCAGGTTCAACGGCGTGGAAAAAAGCTGCGGTGCGGATATTATGCCAAAAATATACAAATCGTATAGGAAATGGTAGGCTACCATCAGCACAACCGCCAGGGTGCGCCATGCGTCCAGGATGGGGAAACGCTTCATGCCGCTTCCTCCCGCGCTTATACGTTGAAGCGGAACAGGATGATGTCCCCGTCTTTTACCACGTACTCCTTGCCCTCGGAGCGGATCATGCCCTTCTCCCGGGCCGCCGCCATCGTGCCTACCTGCATCAGGTCATCGTAGGCGATGACCTCCGCACGGATGAAGCCGCGCTCGAAGTCGGAGTGGATCTTGCCCGCTGCCTGGGGGGCCTTGGTGCCCCGGGTGATCGTCCAGGCCCGGCATTCGTCCTCGCCGCTGGTCAGGTAGGAAATCAGGCCCAGCAGGGTGTAGCTGGCCTTTACCAGACGGTCCAGGCCGCTTTCGCTGACGCCCAGGTCCTCCAGGAACATGGCCTTTTCCTCGCCCTCAAGCTCCGCGATCTCCGCTTCCAGCTTGGCGCATACGGGGATTACCTGGGCGCCCTCCGCGCCGGCCCGCTCCGCTACCTGGCGGTAGTAGGCAGTCCCTTCGGGGTTGGCAAAGCCTTCCTCATCCAGGTTGGCGGCGTAAATGACCGGCTTGAGGGTCAGCAGGTCGCTGGTGGCAATGACCGCTTTTGTGTCATCATCGCAGTCGTAGCTCCGGGCGGCGTTGCCATCGTTGAGCCAGGCCAGCAGGCCTTGGAATATTTCTGCCTCACGGAGGAATTTCTTGTCGCCTTTGGCGGCCTTCTGCGCCTTGTCAATACGGCGCTCCACCATCTCCACATCGGCCATGACCAGTTCCAGGTCGATGATCTCTATGTCGCGGATGGGATCCGCCCCGCCCTCTACATGAATGACGTTCTCATCGTCAAAGCAGCGGACTACGTGGACAATCGCGTCTGTCATGCGGATGTTGCTCAGGAATTTGTTGCCTAAGCCCTCGCCCTTGGACGCGCCCTTGACCAGGCCCGCAATGTCGACAAACTCAATGACTGCCGGGGTCGTCTTCTTCGGGTTGTACATCTCGCTGAGCTTGTCCAGGCGGGCGTCTGGCACCGCGACCATGCCTACGTTGGGGTCGATGGTGCAGAAGGGATAGTTGGCGCTCTCCGCGCCCGCGTTGGTGATGGCGTTGAATAGGGTGGATTTGCCTACGTTGGGCAGGCCGACGATGCCGAGTTTCATAGTTTTGTTTTCCTCCTGATTTTTCAAGGGCTTCCGGTGTTTGAATGATGTCTACTACGCCATCCAGCTCAGGCGCCCTGGTGTGATTGAAATGGTCTGCTGTATTTGCTATAAAATCACCGGTCACATGGACACAGCGGTTCATCATTGTTTGAATGGCGGAGTGATCCAGCAGCTTCTGTAAAGCCTTCCGCTGCATACCGCTCCCGGTAGTTTCTGCGAGTATTCGGCGACCAGTCCGCGATCATGTTCTCTTGCGTATCTGTAAATCGAGCTTCCTCCAACCAGTTCCGTGCCTCTGGACGTGTAGGAACATACTTCTCGTGGCGCTTACCATACTTGTCTACAAATCTTGCGTAATAAAAACCATCCTTCCTTTGGCAGATGCCCTTGCCGCATTCTTTCCCTTTTGAGTTCTTTCCCATGAGATGCGCTCCTTTCCACTATGAGAAAAAGAGCCAATGCAATGGCTCTATTTTATCATAATAGTCCATATATCTCAATAGGAACTGGCGTTAGATCACTATTTTTTTGCTAATTAACTCTTTAAATTCCTTGGCTTTGTTTTTGATTGGTGCTATAGTTTGTCCTGCACCGCCATTCTGTCGAGTTGCTCTAAGATGCCGTCCCTCGATTTTACGGTGACGGCTGTTCTGTCCTCCTGCCGCAAGATCTCGCTATTTTGAATTTCGGTAGCCGCTAACAATAGCAGGTGGACGCCCTCGTACATATACATCATGTTCAGCGCCTGCCGCCTGCTGGGGGCGTATTCCTCGGTGATGTGGGCATCCAGCTTCGGCCTGCCCCGCTTGCGCCTGGCTTCCTCCATTTTGACTTTTTCCATTGTCCGGTCTCCCTTCAAAAACAAAAAACACAGATACAACAAAACCGACCCCAGCAAAAACGCTGTGGTTCGGCCTATGTATCTGCGTGAAAAATATGTGCAATATTCAGTTCCCCATTATGGTAGCACAAACAGACGTTCCTGTCAATGCCTTTGAGACAATTATGTCGAGGGCTGGCGCAAGCTATGGTGATGCGCTATGTGGCAAGCTGGGCGTTTTACAAAAGAGCATTTATCAAGTTGGATTTCACCTAAGTAAAATCCAACTGTAAACTGGAATTGGCTTACTTTTTACTTTCGATGGAGTGTAAAATAAAAGCGCCCATTGTGGCAATAGAGAAAACAAATGCCCTGCTTGCTACAATGGTGACACCCCCCAAAAAGGGGGGGAGACCGCCCTATGCGGCGGCCCACACCCAAGCTACAATGGGAGGGAACCGGACTGACGAGGCATTGCTTGAGCTATCCACGCTCGTTTTGGCAAACTGTCAGC
>CAJUNA010000016.1 GCA_910587645.1 uncultured Oscillospiraceae bacterium | reverse complement strand
CGCCAGCGCGGAGGATTTTGCAAAGTTGGAGGACGTGGAGCGCAAGGGGCTTGGCACTCCGGCCACCCGCGCCGGCGTGATTGAAAAGCTGGTGCGCTCCGGCTTTGTGGAGCGGAAGAAAAAGCAGCTTCTCCCCACGGAGAAGGGGCTGGCCATGTCCTGGGCCATGCCCGACCAGCTCAAATCCGCCAAGCTGACGGCAGAGTGGGAGGACCGGCTGGGGGCTGTGGAGCGGGGCGAGCTGGCCCCGGAGGACTTCATGGCCGGGATCACCGCCATGCTCACCGGGCTGGTCCGGTCCTACCGGAATGTGGCTGTGGCCCCGTCCCCGCTCTCCGATTCCGGGCGGGCGGGAATTGGCAAATGCCCCCGCTGCGGTAAAAACGTGGTGGAGGGCAAAAAGAGCTTTTACTGCGAGGGCTACCACGATACCCCCTCCTGCGGCTTTGCTCTGTGGAAGAATGACCGCTTCTTTACCAGTAAGCGCAAGGAGCTGACTAAGAAAATCGCCGCTTCTCTCTTGAAAACCGGGCGCGCGGCTGTCACCGGCCTGTTTTCCGAGAAGAAGGGCGTTTTCTATGACGCTACCGTTGTCCTGAACGATGACGGCGGCAAATTCGTCCGTTTCAAGCTGGAATTTAATAACAAATCGAATGAAAAGAAAGGAAAATGATTGTGAATATGAATCAGAACAACAACATTTTTGACCGCCGTTTGAGAGGGCTGCTGTCTGCCAGCGGCGTGGAGCGCGGGGAGCTGGCCCGTCACTTGGGCGTGTCTGTCCCCACGGTCAACCGCTGGCTCAACGGTATCAGCACGCCCAACGTCTATCAGTTCCGGGCAATCGTCCACTTCTTCGGTCTGCCCTATGAGTGGTTCACGGAGGACGAGGGCGGCATCCCCAACGTGGACGATCTGGCCGTGAAGCTGGGGCTGTCCCCGGAGACGGTGGAGGCCCTGCTGGAGCTGGCTGGCTCCGAGAGCGAGGAAGTGCTGACAGCGGTGGACGATGCCGTCTGCGCTGTGGTCGCCACCATCAACGCCGTGTACGATGATCTGCTGGCGATTGCCGGGAACAGCGGGGGTTGAGCCTATGCGTGATGTGGAACAGGTTATTGCGGGGCTGAAAAGTGAGACGATCCGCGAGATTACCAGGGAAAACGCCCGCCCCGAAGCTCAGTTGGCATGGTATTGGACCTATATCGGTTCTCTGGATATGGCCCAGCAGTTAGGGCTTATCAATGACGCGCGCCGTCAGGCGCTTTACAGGGAGGTGGAGCAATTCAAGCCCGCATATGAAGTAAAGGTCCCCCAGGAGGTGAAGCCGAACCATTTGGCGGCGGCTGAAATGAGCGTGGAGGGCAACTACAACCAGATTGACGGCATCATCAACAATGAAGCCCCCAAGCCGCCCTCTGTCCTGGACAATCTGCGCCAATGCCAGGAGGGAGCCGGGAAGTCCCAGGGTGGGACCGCTCCCCCCAGCCGGGACCCGGAGAGGTGACGCCATGCGGCTGACCAACATCGAGAAGGAGACAGTTATCAATTTCAACGAGGCGGAGCGCACAGCCAGTATCTACACCCACAACGAGGCTTTGAAACATCAGCTTTTGGAGCTGTGCCAGTCCCACCCGGAGCAGGTGCGCCAGACTGCCGCTAACGCCTGGGGCGGGCTGACGTTTGAGCTGCCGAAGAAGTGGCTGAAGGTATCGCCGCCCCGCGTCCTCTCTCCGGCGCAGAGGGCTGTGCTGGACAGGATGAACCAGAACAAGCAGCCCCCCTGATTCCTAACAATCATTGACAGGGCCGCGCTTGGCAGGTTATAATTGTTTCGTAGGAAGTAACCGCATCGTATCGAAGGGAGGAACCACTATGAAGCGAATTTTTGACAGTGCGGACGAATTTATCAGGCAGAGCGACTGGAAGGATTTGGCTATTGTCAAGTTCTGTCTGTTTTCCATCGGTCTGCTGGTGGGTCTGCAAATAACGGAGAAGTGCAAGAAGGGTGTGCGGATTGCCGCTTCGGTGGTGTTTACCCTCACTTATATTCCCCTGATGGTCAAGTATTTGGGGATTCTCACAGGAAAAGGCGAAAAAGCCTGACCACACAATTTATAAGGCCCGGAGGGGAACAGTCTGACCGCTGTTCCCCTCCGGGCTTTTCTATTCTGAAATAAGGAGGTTTTCATGGCAAGCAAACTACAATTTGTATCCGAGCTGGCAAGCCACACCGCCCAAACCGTCACGCGGGATGTGGACGGCTGGAAGCAGTATTTAACTACCGCCAGCCGCCTCTATAAATAGTGTTTACACGAGTCAAACATGGATAGCAGCCCAAATCGCGATACAATGAAGATGTACCGCGATGATAAAAGTATCTCAGATCTTGGCATAGCGGGCGGCAATACCTCTCCAGCGTTTCAGGGATAGAAGCAATCATAGTCATGCTGTTCTTTACGATTCTGTCTTGGCAGAATCACGGGTTTCAATCCGGCTCATCAATCAGAATTTCCAGAAGTTTTTCCCCAACACCTTTTCTGCGCCAACGGATGAACCTCTGATGAACGCTGCCCCACTTCCCGTAAGCTGTCCTGGCAAACGGGGTTCCAGCAACGCCCACTCTTTATCATTTATGCCATGCCGGTGATAGGCCGCATCCATTTTTCTTTTCCCTGTCGTTCAAGATGCTTCCTTTCTATCACAATTCCCTTGTCTTGGGTAGACGCTGTCTAGCGTGGGGAAGGATAGGCAATGAAAAAGAACATGGATTTAGTATTCTCTTGGTAGAAAGTGATGCGCTTTATGGTAAATGGCTGATTATGCAGAATAAAAGTAACCTGAGTCTGTTTATGTCAGATAATATGTTGATAAAAAAGATACACAGCAAAAACGAAGAAATTCAGAAAATATGGCCCCCAAAGTTGAAAAGCCAAAAATCCGGCTATTTTTTTAATAACCAAACCGGAGATGCAAAAAGCCCTTTTTCTCAATAAGGTGAGTCGAACTCCCTGCCGCTCCGAGGTCAGTCTTTCATACTTTCATAAAGGCAAGCAGCCCCCTGCGGCTCGCCGGAACTTATCCGGTGAACCACAGGGGGCTATTTTTCATTTCCCGCCACTGTTGCATATGCTTGGTTTGTCCCTGGTTCTTTAGTGGTAATGGTAATAGCTTTCGCCATGCCTTTCGGTTACACTTACGTTGCAGTCAACAGAAAGGAGAGAACACCATACATAAGAAAAGCACCAAATAGCTGAGAAACTTTCCCAAATCATAGCTCCCCTTGTCAGCCCCTCCAGCCAAACGGTTTCTCAAATTCTGCCATACATTTTCGTATAAATAAGCAGTTTTTTTGCCAGGGCGGGGCTTGCTTCATTGGGAAGAAGCCGCCAGCGCCAGTTTCCCTCCGGGGTGCCTGGGGTGTTCATGCGGCCCTCCGCGCCCAATCCCAGGCAGTCCTGCATCTGGACCACGAAGGTATCCGCCACCGAGGACATGCCCCCCCGGATCATGCCCCAATGGAAGCCCTCCGCCTCATTCAACCCCAGGTATTTCCGGGCCATGGAAACATTTGCCTTGTCCGCCTGTTCCCGCCACTGCATGACAGTCTCGTTATCGTGGGTGCCCACATAGCATACGCAATGGTGGTCATAGGTATGGGGAAGGTAATTGCTTGGCTCCCGGGCGTCAAAGGCAAATTCCAGCACCTTCATGCCGGGGAGCTTGGATTCATCCAAAAGCGCGTGGACAGCAGGGGTCAGAAAGCCCAGATCCTCCGCAATAAATTGCAGGCCGGGGAACCACTGGGTTAAGGCCCCCACCAGCGCCATGCCAGGGCCCTTGCGCCAGCGGCCGTGCTTGGCGGTCGTCTCGCCGTAGGGTACCGCCCAGTAGCTTTCCATTCCCCGGAAATGGTCAATGCGGATCACGTCAAACAGGCGGCCCACCCCTTCGATACGGCGGATCCACCAGCCGTAGCCGTCTTTCTTCATCCGCTCGTAGTCGTAGAGGGGATTGCCCCAGAGCTGCCCGTCTGCGGTGAAATAATCCGGCGGTACGCCGGAAACCTCCGTGGGGACAAGGTTCTCCCCTAACTGGAAAAATTCCGGTTCTGCCCACACATCAGCGGAATCCATGGCCACATAGATGGGCAGATCCCCGATAATGGAGATGCCAAGGGAGTGGATATAATCCCGCAGGGCCTTCCACTGCTGGAAAAACAGATATTGCAGGTAGATATAAAAATCCACATCCTCCGCCAAATCGCGGCTGTAGCGATTAACGGCGGCAGCTTTGCGGAGCCGGATGTCCTCATCGGGCCACTCCAGCCAGCTTTTCATACCGAAATGGCTCTTAACCGCCATATAAAGGGCGTAGTTGTCCAGCCATTGGTTAGCCGCGCGGAAAGCTTCCACCTTTTCCTTATCCCGGGGATATCCCGCCTGAAAAGCCTTGCGCAAAACGGCAAAGCGGGCGGCGTAGATCTTGCCGTAGTCCACATAGCGGGGGTCACCCCCCCAGTCCGCGCCGTCCAGGTCTGCCTGGATCAGCAGGCCGTCCTCCTTCAGCAGATCCAAGTCAATAAAATAGGGGTTGCCAGCGAAGGTGGAAAAGCTCTGGTAAGGGCTGTCCCCGTAGCTGGTGGGGCCAAGGGGCAGGAGCTGCCAGTATTTCTGCCCCGCCGCGCGGAGGAACCTGGCAAAAGCATAGGCTTCTTTTCCAAACGTGCCGATGCCGTAGGGCGAGGGGAGGGCTGTGATAGGTAACAATATGCCGCTGCTGCGGTCCATAATAATCACTCTTTCTGTTTCGGTATTAGTGGGGGCTATCCTTTTTATTCTACCATCACAATTCCGTTGTGTAAAGTAAAATTCCGGCGGGCAGGTGAAAATTAGGCTGAAAGCCGCTGCCACCCTGTGAACGCCCCGTTAGGCCGCAGGGTTTCTTCCCCCGGGAACAGCCTGCCCTTGCAAAACAAATAGAAATCGACTATAATATGGCAGGAAACCAAACAAATCCGGAAAGGAAACACAAGGATGAACGAAATTATTCTGCTCAAGCTGGGCGAGGTGGTGCTTAAGGGGCTGAACCGCCGGACTTTTGAGGACAAGCTCAACGCCAACATCCGCCGCCGTCTCCAGCACTACGGCAGCTTTCATGTGTACTCCAAGCAGAGCACCATTTACGTTGAGCCGCAAGACGAGACCTGCGACCTGGACGGCGCCTACGCGGCCTGCAAGCAGGTATTTGGTGTCATTGCCGCTACCCGTGCCCGGTTTTGTCCCAAGGACAAGGACGCTATTTTCCACTGCGCGCGGAACTATCTGGATGGCGCGCTGCGCGCTGCCCAAACTTTTAAGGTAGAGACAAAGCGGGCGGACAAGCATTTCCCCATGAACAGCATGGAGATCAGCCAATATGTAGGGGGCCTGCTCCACGATGCCTATCCTCACTTAAAGGTAGACGTCCACACGCCGGAGCTGTGTGTCCACGTAGAGATCCGCGAAAAAGCGGCCTACGTCCACGGGCCGAGCCAGCCCGGGGCCGGCGGCCTGCCCATCGGCATGGGCGGCACAGCGGTCAGCCTGCTCAGTGGAGGCATTGACAGTCCAGTTGCCTCGTATATGATCGCGAAGCGGGGCGTACAGTTAGAATTAGTCCATTTCTTCTCCCCGCCCTACACATCGCAGATGGCTCTGGACAAAGTGATCCAGCTCGCCAAGGAGCTGACGCCCTGGTGTGGGCGGATGAAGCTTCACATCGTGCCCTTCACCGAGATTCAGGAAGCTATCCGCCGGGACTGCCCGGAGGATCACTTTACACTGATCATGCGGCGTTTTATGATGCGGCTGGCCCAAGAGGTGGCCCGCCGCACGGGAGCCAGGGCATTAGTGACCGGTGAGAGCTTAGGGCAGGTAGCCAGCCAAACTATGGATGCTTTATCGGTTTCCGACCAGGTATGCGGGATTCCTGTTTTGCGCCCTGTGATTGGCATGGATAAACAGGAGATTATTTTGATTTCCAGGAAAATAGGGACATTTGACACCTCGATCCAGCCCTACGAGGATTGCTGTACGGTTTTCACGCCCCGGCATCCTAAAACCCATCCCCATTTAGACGAAGTATTAGAGTATGAAAAGGTTTTGGATGTGGAGGGATTGGTGGAAAGGGCCATGGCGAATATAGAGAGAAGAACCATCTCCATGAACGATTAGAGCAAACATGCGCCGCCGCGCAGCGGCGGCAGAAAGGAACCGCTATGACAGCCGAACTGATCGCTGTAGGAACCGAACTCCTTCTAGGGAACATCGCCAACACAGACGCCCAGTACCTCTCGGAAAAATTAAGCGCATTGGGGATTACGGTCCACCACCATACGGTGGTGGGCGATAACCCCCAGCGCCTGGAAGCCGCCCTGGAAACTGCCAGAAAACGCGCGGACATCATCATTACCACCGGGGGCCTGGGACCCACCTACGATGACCTGACAAAGCAAACTATCTGCAAGACTTTCGGGAGAAAATTGGAGCTCCACGCGGATATCCTGGAGGAAATCCGCTCCTGGTTCCGGAACCGGCTGGGGAAGGAAATGCCGGAAAACAACGTCCAGCAAGCCCTCCTGCCGGAAAATTGTACTGTTTTCGATAACCCCGTGGGTACAGCCCCCGGCTGCGCTTTTGAGGAGGGCGGCGTCCATGTGCTGATGCTGCCGGGGCCTCCCTTTGAATGCCAGTACATGTTTGAACACCGGGGAATACAATATCTGGAAAAACTGACTGACGGGGTGATTGTCAGCCATGAAATCAAAATTTTCGGCATGGGCGAAAGCTCCGTGGAGGAAGCCCTCCGGGAACCCATGACCCGCCTGTCCAACCCGACCCTGGCTCCCTACGCCAAGCTCAACGAGTGCATGGTCCGCGCCACGGCCAAGGCCAGCTCCGCTGAAGAAGCCGAGGAGATGCTCCGCCCCCTGGTCGGGCAGGTCTGCGAAACCCTGGGCGATGTGGTCTACGGCGTGGACGTGGACAGCCTGGAGGCCGTAGTATCCACGCTCCTGCGGCAGAAGGGCCTTACCCTTTCCGCCGCCGAGAGCTGCACCGGCGGCCTGATCGCCAAGCGGATCACCGACCTCCCCGGCGCATCGGAGGTCTTTCGCGGCGGCGTAGTCAGCTACACCAACGGGGTGAAAGCCGGTGTTCTAGGAGTACCCCAGGCTCTTCTGGACGAATTTGGCGCGGTGTCGGAGCCGGTGGCCCGCGCGATGGCGGAGCACTGCCGGAACATCTGCGGCAGCGACCTCGCTGTCTCTGTCACCGGTGTGGCCGGGCCGGATCCCGATGATCGCGGAAATGAAACCGGCATTGTCTACATCGCCCTCTCCACCGGAGGGGAGACTGTCTGCCAAAAGCTCTCCTGCGGCAAGGGCAGGGGCCGCGACCGGGTCCGCACCGCCGCTGCCAGCCATGCCTTTGACCTCCTCCGCCGCTGGCTGTCGGGATTGCCGTATCAGCCCTGACCCACCGGGCGCCAGTAAAACGCTTGACTATCCCGACAGCGTGTAATATAATAATTTCGAACATTTGGACGAAAGGGAGGGCAGGAACATGGACACCCGCAAAATGAAAGCCGCCGCCGAGTGGTTTTACCGCACCGTGTTCAAAGACGAAGCCATCCACCCCAAATCCCCCCAGGCTACGCAGTGCCTCCCCTCTCTGCTCAAAACTGCCCGCTCGCTGGAGAACCTGGATCACCAGAGCTGGCAGTCCCGGGAGTCCCTCTTCTTAAAGCAGGGAAAGCTTCTGGCCAATTATGAGGACTCCTACGATTTCCAAGGCAGCGTCCAGCACTATTACACCACCTACCAATCCCTGACAGACCAAGAGCTGCGGGGCTATTTTTCCTGGCGGACTAAGCTGCGCCAGGGCGAATTGAAAAAAACCTATCCCTCCTTCGCTTTCCTCTATATTTACGAACTGCTCAATCAAATTGGCGTACTGGACCCGGACGACGGCTTCCGCCTGCTGTACAGCTTTTATGAATCCTACGGCAAGCTGGACAGTCTTATTCCCACATACATGAACCGCTGGCTTGTGGATTATGTCATTTATTATAACCTTGCTCCAACCCTCCTGTCCGGCTCCGTTCAAGTACGCTTTGACAACGGCATTACCGTGCTGGAGCACATCCAGGAGCGGGAGCCGGATGAAGTCATCGCCGCCATAAAGGCACTGGCCCCCACGTGGCTGGGCCGCTCCAAATTCTACGCTGCCCATACGGTGGAGATGGATGCGGTTATCGTCCGGGTCCTGGGGCGGGTTTCCGGCCACTATGCCGCCCGGTGCAAAAAGACCCTGACAGAGCAGTATTTCGGCGTCCGCTGCGCCGAACCGGTGCACCTGTTTGACGCTGCTGTATTTTGCGACCCTCTCAAGCGCCGGGACTACACCTATACAGTAGATGAACAGTGCGTCTACCGCTGTACAGGCGGTAAATGGACTGTCTATAAGCACTCTTTGCCGCCCCGGCCCAGCACGAAGCTGGACGCCCTGCTGAAAACCATCGATGCCGTCATGCGCCAGGAAATGAACGATCCCCGTCCGGTTAAGGCCGAGGTCGAAACCAAGTGGATCCTCAAGCTTATCCAGGAGGAAATCCAAGCCTTTCTGGCAGAGCAGCAGGCCGCCAGGGCAAAAAAGATCGTCATTGACTATTCCCAGCTCACCCAGATCCGCCAGGATGCCGCCGTGACCCAGGAAAAGCTGATTGTAGAGGATGAACTGGATCTGCCTGAGGAGCCGTCCCCTGCGGCGCCGCCAGAGACTCCCCCTGAAACTTCAGACACGCCGTTAAGCCAAGCGGAATACCGCCTGCTGCAATGCCTGCTGTACGGCGGAAACACAGGCTGGGTACAGGCGGAGGGACATCTAATGTCCGTGCTGGTGGACGGCATCAATGAGAAACTGTATGATACCTTCCTGGACACCGTCCTGGACGATACGCCCCAGGTGATGGAAGATTACGCAGAAGATTTGAAGGAGATGGTGCGCCCATGAAAATCCCAAAAAGAATCGCCCAAACCCTGATGAACTCGTTAAAAGGCGGGGTCGTGCCCCGGGTGGGGTTGCCATATGTCACCGTGGGCCGGAAGGCGGAGATTGACGCGCTGCTCCGCGATGTGGATATCATTGCAGACGGCGGCGCGTCCTTCCGTTTTATTGTGGGCAAATACGGCAGCGGCAAGAGCTTCCTGCTGCAAACCATCCGCAACTACGTGATGGCAAAGAATTTCGTGGTAGTAGACGCGGACCTCTCCCCGGAGCGGCGTCTCCAGGGGACTCGCGGCCAAGGCCTGTCCACCTACAAGGAACTGATCCGCAACATGTCTACAAAGACCAAGCCGGAGGGCGGGGCGCTGTCCCTGATCCTGGACCGCTGGATCAGCAGCGTGCAGCAGGAAGCGGCGGCATCCTCCGGCCTGGGCCTGGCCGACCCGGCCCTTCCCCCGCTGGTGGAGCGGAAAATTTCCGCCGTCATTGGCTCGCTGAACGAGATGGTTCATGGCTTTGACTTTGCCCGCCTGCTGACCATGTATTATCAGTCCCACATTTCCGGCGATGACGAGACAAAGGCAAAGGTGCTCAAATGGTTTCGCGGCGAATACGCCACCAAGACGGAAGCCCGGCAGGAATTGGGGGTAAACATCGTCATCACCGATGACAGCTGGTACGAATACCTGAAGCTCTTCGCCTGCTTTTTGCAGCAGGCGGGCTATGCCGGCATGCTGATCCTGATTGACGAGCTGGTAAATATTTACAAGATCCCCCACTCCGTCACCCGGCAGTACAACTACGAAAAGATCCTAACCATGTATAACGACACCATGCAGGGAAAGGCGCGGCACCTGGGCATCATCCTGTGCGGCACACCCCAGTGCATGGAAGACCCCAGGCGCGGCGTATACAGCTACGAGGCGCTCCGCTCCCGCCTGGCAGAGGGGCGCTTCTCCAACGGGCACAAGGATCTGCTCTCCCCGGTGATCCGGCTCCAGCCCCTCACCCTGGAGGAAATGCTGATTTTGGTGGAAAAGCTGGCGGACATCCACGCGGAGCTGTACGAGTATCCCCAGGCCGTCACCCAGCAGGACATGGTGGATTTTATTGAAATCGAGTTTGGCCGCATCGGCGCGGACGAACACATTACCCCCCGGGAGGTTATCCGGGATTTTATTGAGGTGTTGGACATCGTTTGCCAGGACCGGTCGGTCAAGGTTCGGGATCTGCTGGGCAGCGGGGCATTCACATACGCCCGCAACGAGGTGGAGGAGGACGTCTCCGAAGGCCAGTTCGCGGAATTTGAGCTGTGAGGGCAGGCCCATGGGAATTTTCGACCGCTACGCCCCCTTCGTGCGGGAATATATCTACCGCAGCGGATGGGAAAACCTGCGCGCTATCCAGGTCGCCGCCGCCAACGCCATTTTTAACACGGACGAGCATGTGCTGCTGACAGCGTCCACCGCTTCCGGCAAGACCGAAGCGGCCTTTTTCCCTATTATTACCTTGTTTTCCGAGGATCCCCCCTCCTCGGTGGGCTGTCTCTACGTGGGGCCGCTGAAGGCACTGATCAACGACCAGTTCATCCGGCTCAATGACCTGTGCGCCGAAGCGGACATCCCTGTCTGGCACTGGCACGGCGATGTAGCCCAGACCCAGAAGGAGCGTCTTATGAAGCGTCCCTCCGGCATCCTGCAAATTACGCCGGAATCCCTGGAGGCCATCCTGCTCCATAAGCATGCCGCCATCCCGAAGCTGTTCGGAGACCTGCGCTTCGTAGTGATTGACGAGGTTCATTCCCTTCTCCGGGGGGACCGGGGCGGGCAGACGCTGTGCCTGATTGAACGGTTGAGCCGTCTGGCGGGGGTAAACCCCCGGCGCATCGGCCTGTCCGCCACCATGGGCGATCCGGAGCGGACGGGAGAATTTCTTGCCCTGGGTACCGGACGGAAAACGATCATTCCTAAAATTGAAGCCAAAGGTGCCCGGTGGCGTCTGAGCATGGAGCATTTCTATGTAAAGGACATCCAGGCCGGAGCGGACCGCGCGGACGTGGATGCCCTGCCAGTACTGGAGGAAAAGACTGATGAAGCCCCCGCCAACGCGGATCCGGGCATCGGCTATATTTTCGAGCACACCCGCGGGAAAAAGTGCCTGCTGTTCGTCAACTCCCGGGAGGAGTGCGAGACAGTGACCGCCACCCTGCGGCAGTACTGCGAGCGGAACCGCGAGCCAGACCGTTTCCTGATCCACCATGGCAACCTGTCCGCTTCTTACCGGGAGACGGCGGAGGAAGTGATGAAGGATGACACCCAATGCATGACTACGGTCACCACCGCCACATTGGAGTTAGGCATCGACATTGGCCGTCTGGAGCGGGCCTTCCAGATCGATGCGCCCTGGACGGTGTCATCGTTTTTGCAGCGCATGGGACGCACTGGGCGGCGGGAGCAGCCGCCGGAGATGTGGTTCGTCATGCGGGAGGACGAGCCGGAGGCCCGGGCCATGCTGCCCGCCACCATTCCCTGGAAGCTGCTGCAAGGCATCGCCCTGGTGCAGCTCTACTTAGAGGAACGCTGGGTAGAACCTCCCCGGCTGGACCGCCTGCCTTTCAGCCTGCTGTACCACCAGACCATGTCCACCCTGGCGTCCTGCGGCGAGCTGTCACCCCGGGCGCTGGCGGAGCGGGTGCTGGCGCTGCATTATTTCCACCGCATTTCCCAGGAGGACTACAAGGTACTGCTGCGCCACCTGGTCAAAACCGACCACATCCAGCAAACAGAGCGGGGTGGGCTGATTGTGGGCTTGGCCGGGGAGCGGGTGGTCAATTCCTACCGGTTTTATGGCGTATTCCAGGAAAACGAGGAATACACCGTCCGCTGCGAGGGCCAGGAGCTGGGCACCATCGTCATGCCGCCCCCGGTAGGCGAAAAGCTGGCCATCGCCGGCCATGTCTGGGTCGTGCTGGACGTGGATCCCAAGCGGCATCTGGTCTACTGTGAGCAGGTCAAAGGCGCCATCCCGGCCTATTTCGGCCAGTGCCCCGGAGATCTGCACACCAAGATCCTCCAACGGATGCGGCAGGTTCTCCGGGAACAGAGGGGATACTCTTATCTGATGAAAAACGCCGCCGCCCGCCTGGAAAACGCCCGCTTCACAGCAGGCCATTCCGGCGCGGGGGAGCGGCCGCTGATCCACCTGGGGGGCAATATGTGGTGTCTCCTGCCCTGGGTGGGGACTTACGCTTTCCTGGCCCTGGAGCGGTTTTTGAAGATCAAATGTGGGGACCGCCTGGGGCTGCGGAACCTGGATTCCGCCCGGCCCTATTATATGCAGTTCACCATGAAAGTGGACGAGGCATCCTTCTTCCAGATCACAGCCGGGGAAGCGCGAAAGCCCATAGACCCCATGGAGCTGGTCTATCCCAAGGAACTGCCCCTTTTCGACAAATACGATGAATTTCTCCCAGCAGAGCTGGTCAAAAGGGGCTTCGCCTTAGGCGTTTTAGACCTGGAGACACTCCGGGAGACTGTCCTTAGCTGGAGCGCGGGGCGGCCGGAACCATCCTGACCCAGGGCTGTAGGCGGCGCAGCCACAACAAAACGCAATAGGATAAAAAGGAGGCGCGTCATGGAGACACGCCTCCTTTTTTCCACCAGTGAATTTCAAAAAAAGAGCTTCCATTTTTTCCCCAGGCATGTTATACTACCCGGAGAAGTCTCCCGACTCACACCGGAAGAAGCTGTTATCTTCCTGCGGAGAAGGCGAGCTTTTGTTATGTTCCCAGAAAAAATGAAAAAGGAGAGAAGATAGCGTGTCCGGGAAAAAAGCAGGCTCCCCCGGCCGGGAGCGGAGGCGAAGCCTAAACGGCCGGATTTTAACAAACACCATCCTGAACATCCTCGCGCTAGTGATCGTGTGCTGCGCCATCATGGCGGCAGCCATGCAGTCTTTGGCTAACAACATATTGCTGGACAGTCTCCAGCCCATGGCACGGCAGTCGGCCAAGACGGTGGAGGCCAACATCCACATGCTGGCGGATCGGATGATGACCATTGCGGGAGATCCAGGTTTGCGCGGAGACGCTGGGGCGCTCCAGGCAAGCCGGGACGCGGTGCTCACCGAAGCCGCTGAAATTTATGAGTTCTACACCATCGCGCTTTACAGTCTGGACGGGCAGTTGGTTCAGGGGAGCGCAGGCGCTCCGGAACGTTTGGAGAGCGGTTTTTTCTCCCTCCTCCAGGAAACAGATAACATGACCACCGCTACCGCCACCAGTACCCAGGGCCATATGGGCATCACCATGGGAATGCCGGTGAAGGAAGATGGTGAAACCGTCCTGTATGTAGTAGGCGTATACAAATATGACGCCCTGAACGATGTTATCAGCAGCATCAACCTGGGCCGCCATGGCATGGCCTATATGGTCAGCCACGATGGAGACGTCACCGGCCACCCGGACCAGTCCGTAGTCCTGTCCGGTACCACAATGGGGCAGCTCTGCGGCGGGGATGAGAAGACAGTCAACCGGGTAATCAGCGATGAGACCGGCGCGGCGGAATTTTCTGTAAACGGGCAGGTCATGCTGGCCGCCTTCGCCCCCATCCGGGGGACACGGTGGTCCCTGGTCATCCAAGTGCCAAAGGCGGATTACAGCTCCTATATCAATGGCGCCATGCTGATCGTGATTTCATCTACCTTGGCGGTGCTGGCCATCTCCATTTTGATTGTGCTGCGGCTGGCCCGGTCAATCTCCCGGCCGGTCAAGGGCGTGACAGACCGCATGGTAGCCCTGTCCGGCGGCGATCTCCACACCGAGGTGGTTCCGGTTCGCTCCGGCGATGAACTGGAGGTGCTGACCCAGACCCTCGGTGTAACGGTGGAGAGCGTCAACCGCTACATATCGGATATCCAGCAAGTCCTGACCCAGATGGCCCAGGGCCACCTGTTTGTAGAGCCCCAGGTAGATTACAAGGGTGACTTTGCCATCATCCGCACCAGCCTGCTGACCATTCTCCAGTCCATGAACCAGACCATATTGGGCTTCCGGGCCGCCGCGTCCCGGCTGGCGGAAATGAGCGAGGAGCTTAACGGGCAGTCCGGCCAGCTCCACCAGGCGTCTATGGAGCAGACCCAGTCTACGGAAGCGTTGGTAAGCGAGGTATCCCACGTCAAGGAGCGGCTGTCCAGCGTCACGGAGAGCAGCAGCCAGACCCGGGAGAAGACCGGGGAAATCACCCACTGCATCCAGGAAGCCCAGACCCGCATGTCTGCCCTTTCCAGCGCCATGAACGGCATCAGCGCCAACGCGGAAAAGATCACCCACATTGCCAAGTCCATTGAGGACATTGCTTTCCAGACTGGCATCCTGGCCATCAACGCCTCCATCGAGGCGGCCCGGGCGGGAACCGCCGGTATGGGCTTTGCCGTTGTAGCAGACGAGGTCCGCCACCTGGCAGCTAAGAGCAGCGAAGCCGCCCAGAGCGCCGCCGAAACAGTCAGCAGCACCCGCGCCATCATCCAGAATGGTGTGGATCTGACCGCTGACACCGCGGTTTCCCTGGAGGGCATCTCCGCCGTTTCCAGCCAGATCAGCGCCATCACCGACCAGCTGGTATCGGCGGTTCACGGCCAGGAGGCCGCCCTGGACGCCATGGAGGAGCGGATCGGCACCATTTCCGCCATTGCGGAGCGGAACATGCAGAACGCTGCTGGAACGGAGCAGTCCAGCAGCCTTCTGGCCAGAGAAGCGGAAGCCCTCCGTTTCCAAGTCAAACAATTTGTGGTAAAGGAGGAGCGGAACGGATGAAACGGATTTTGCTTTTTTTCCTGGCCCTGCTGCTGGCGGCAGCCCTGCTGACAGCCTGCGGCGGCGGGACAGGGCTGAAAGACGGCTATTACACCGCCCAGGCAGCCGAGTTCAATCATGGCTGGAAGGAATATATTACCATCATGGTCAAGGGCGGCAGCATCGTCTCGGTGGAATACAACGCGGAAAACCCCAGCGGCTTTATTAAGAGCTGGGACAACGCCTACATGCAGAACATGCTGCACAGCAACGGCACCTATCCCAACGAGTACACCCGCTTTTACGCGGGCCAGCTTCTTGAGGGGCAAGGCCAGGGCAGTATCGATGCCATCTCCGGCGCCACGTCCTCCTACAACTCCTTCCAGAAACTTGCCTCGGCAGTCTTGGAACAGGCCCGGAAGGGGGATTCCAGCATCGTACTGGTGGACACAGCCCACTAAGCGGCTTCCATTGCAGCAGAACCAAAGAAGGGCGGCACTCATAAGACAGTATTAGATAATTAGAATTGTTTTTGGAAACGGCGTAGCTTTTGTGCTATGCCGTTTCCTCGTTTTTTAGGTCTTTCAGCAAGGACGCGGGAAGTATTCCCACAAGGTCATAGGATGTCAACGCCAATTTGAAATTGTAAGAAAACGCCGAAGAAATTTTGTAGTTTTTCGGCGGGGGGGGGTAACAAAACTAAGCGTTTCCTTGCTCAAAAAGAGTGTTCACAATTTGCTGTTTCTGGCGCATGAATTCCTTGCG
>CAJUNA010000015.1 GCA_910587645.1 uncultured Oscillospiraceae bacterium | reverse complement strand
GTGGTTTTCCATCTCCGCCGCCGGGACATGGGTATCGAACAACACCTTGCCGTCAGCAGCGATCCAGGTCAGGCGGCAGTCCGCTACGGACGCAAACCGATAGGGAGAGGCCAACTGCTCCAAATAGCCGCTTCCACCTGCTTCCACCCCATAAGAGGCCAAACGAAGTTCATCCCGCAGCTGTTTCTCTTGGACGTTTCTGTAATAGTCATACAGACAGCCCATGATAATCACCAGGCTTGCCAGGAGAACGGAAACCGCCGCCAGCAGGATAGAACGGAAGATTTTCTTTGTCATGCCTTTGCCTCCAGCCGGTAGCCGATATGCCGCACCGTTTCGATCATCCCGCCATAGTCTCCCAGCTTCTGCCGGAGCGTCTTGATGTGCATATCAACCGTCCGGGTTTCCCCGGTGTAATCCACGCCCCAAATGTCGGATAAAAGCTGTTCCCTGGTGAACGCAACGCCGGGGCGGGAGAGGAACAGGCGAAGCAGTTCAAATTCTTTGTAGGTGAGCAAAATACGCGCTCCGTCTGCGGTAACTGTCCGTTCTTCCAGATCCATCGTCAGGCCCCCGGCTGTCAGCTGCTTTGCCGGAGATACCGGGCGGCAGCGGCGCAGGACGGCCTTTACTCTCGACACCATTTCCATCATGCCGAAAGGCTTCACCAGGTAATCATCCGCCCCCAGATCCAGACTTTGAATTTTGTCGTACTCCGCGCCTTTGGCGGTGGCCATGATAACGGGAATATCCGCAAGATGCGCCGCCGCCTTCATTCGCCGCAGCAGCTCCACGCCGTCCATTCCCGGCAGCATGACATCCAGAATGACCAGCTCCGGCCTTTCTGTTTCCAACGCCGCCAGGAAGGTTCCGCCGTCCTCAAAGCCCTTGGCTTCAAAGCCGGTGGAGCGCAGGGTGTAAAGCTCAATATCCCGGATGCTGGCATCGTCCTCTACACACCAAATCATAGCGCTTCTCCTTTGTGTTCCCCGGTCACGGCAAAAATCACCCATTCCGCAATATTGACCGCGTGATCTCCGATGCGTTCCAGGTATTTGTCGATCATCAGCAAATCAAGAGCGTGTTCGCCGCAGTCCGGGTTTGCCGCGATGTTCCCAATCAGCACCTGTTTTACCCGGTCAAAGCACTGATCCACAATGTCATCATGGGAAATCACCAGCTTGGCCCGGACAGTATCTTTCTGGACGTAGGAATCTACGCTTTCCGTGACCATCTTGATGACCTCCGCCGCCATTTCCCGGATATGGCCCACATCCTCCGGCACATATCCCTGGGCCAGCATCGCCAGGATGATCTCCGCGATGTCCGCAGCCTGATCTCCGATGCGTTCCATATCCGTGATGATCTTCATGGCGGCGGAGATTTGCCGCAGGTCGCGGGCCACTGGCTGCTGCTGAAGCAGCAGTTTCAGGCACAGCGTTTCAATGTCCCGCTCCATCTGGTCAATCTCGCCCTCCAGTGGCTTAACCTGTTCTGCCAATGTGTGATCGCCAGCCTCCAACGCCTTTGCCGCCTTTGAGATGGCCTCCTCGCACAGCGCCCCCATTTGAATCAGTTCTGTATTCAGAAGGGCAAGCTGGCTGTCAAATCTGCTCCGCATCACCCAAACCTCCCTGTGATGTAGTCCTCCGTGCGCTGATTCTCTGGCTGAGAAAACAGCTTTTCCGTTTCGTCATACTCGATCAGCTCCCCCAGCAGAAAGAACGCTGTGCGGTCGGAAATGCGTACCGCCTGCTGCATATTGTGGGTCACGATAATATTTTTCAAGTTTATATCAAAATTACCTTGACAAACGCTGGTCATCTGGATATAATGTACGAATGTAAAGGCAAAGGCGTCTTTAAGGTATAGACCTTAGAGACGCTTTCGCTTTTTTTATTTTTTCTGTACGGAAAGGGTGCGTCAACATGTCAGAATCAGCGGTGAAATTGCTCAGCTATTTTGGAACCTATACCCCCGGCGAGGCGGGCGCGGTCAGTGCCTTTAAATTCGAGTATCTTACCACCCTCGGCTTCGCAGCCATTGTCATCTTCTTGGGACGGGCCATTGTGGCTCACTCCGCCCCCCTGCGCAAATTCGCCATTCCCGCCCCGGTGGTTTCCGGTCTGATCTTTTCCATTGTGATTTCTTTGATAAAAGGCTCCGGACTGGTCGCCCTTTCTTTCGACGCCGCTGTGGTCAAGGACCTATGCCAGAACTTGTTCTTCCTGTGCGTGGGCTTCGGCTTCAGCACCTGGATGCTGAAACGGGCGGGGAGCAGCCTGTGCGTCAAAATCGCCATTGGTGCCTGCCTGCTTATCACCCTTCAGGACGTAATCGGCGTGCTGGTGGGCAACCTGGTGGGTCTCCACCCTCTGCTCTCCCTCCAGTGCTCCTCCGCCGCCATGTCCGGCGGGGTTGGCACCGCCTCCGCCTTTGGCCCTATCTTTCAGAAGATGGGCGCCCCAGACTCCGCCACTACAGTGGGGGTGGCCGCAGGAACCTTGGGCAATGTGATGGGTTCCCTGATTGGCGGACCGGTGGCCGCTTTCCTCATCAGCCGCCACCACCTGAAGTCCGACCCCAACGACAAGCCCGAAGCCATTGCCTCCGGCGCTGTCCCCGAACTGAACAACAGCCGGATGATCTCCATGTTCGCCATGTGCCTGCTGCTGGCCGCCCTGGGTATGCCCATCTACTGTCTGCTGGACAACATTCCTAAGAAGCTGTACCAATAGAGGGAAAAGTAGTATAATGAGGGAATGATACAGAAAAATGAGCGACGCAGCTATGCGAGCGATATAAGCGACAGTCAATGGGCGATGATAGAGCCATTATTTCCACCAGCCGGGAACAGAAG
>CAJUNA010000014.1 GCA_910587645.1 uncultured Oscillospiraceae bacterium | reverse complement strand
GTGATGATTTCATATTTCATTTGCAAGCCTCCCAAGTCAAAAATGGTTTTGACCGGCGCCCGCCGCTGCCCATCACCTATTCAGCTTGCTGTGTGACACGAGTGTGCGATGTTGTCCGCTTCTCAACCTGCGCAAATCGAACGCCGCAATGGGAGGGCCGGCTGACAGTTTGCCAAAACGAGCGTGGATAGCTCAAGCAATGCCTCGTCAGTCCGGTTCCCTCCCATTGTAGCTTGGGTGTGGGCCGCCGCATAGGGCGGTCTCCCCCCTTTTTGGGGGGGTGTCACCATTGTAGCAAGCAAAACCGCCCTGCTGAACAACAAATTCAGCAGGGCGGTTTTACGCCGTTTTGACGGTCATTCCCTCTCGATATATGCCATCCCTAACGCGCCAGGCCCAATATGTGTGCCAATGGCCGCGCCTACGCCGCAGTAGTGGAGCCGCTGGGGCAGCCGCCCCAGCTCTTTGAGCTTCGGCAGCAACAGTTCCTCCCGGGTCTTATCATCGGAATACAGGAAATAAGAAGGGAAATCGTCATCGATGGGATGCTCCTCCAGCATTTTCAGCAGATGCTTTACCGCCGCCGACATACCAAAGGATTTGCCTACAATGCCTACCGCGCCGTCCCAGACAGCAATGGTGGGCTTTAATTTTGTTACCGCCCCCAGGCCGGCCTGGAAACCGCTTAGCCGCCCCCCGCGCCGTAAATACTCCAATGTATCCATGACCGCGAAAATCCGTACTTTGCCCTTGAGCTTGTTAACCTCCGAAGCGATGCTTTCCGCGGTCAGGCCGCCCCGGCGCAGCTTGCAGGCATAGTTGACAAGAATCTGCATCCCCGCCGATGCCGTACGGCTGTCTACTATGTAAACCGGCTCGTACTCGCTCAGCTCCTTGGCAATCTCCGCGCTTTGCAGTGTCCCGCTCAACGCCCCGCTCAGCGTGATTACCACTACCTGGTCGCCGGCCGCTTTCGCCTCCTCATAATACCGGAGAAACGCCGCCGGTGTGGGCTGGGAGGTGGAGGGATTCTCCTTCCCCGCCTGGAGCAGTTGATAAAATACCTCGTTGGACAGGTTCTTCCCCGCTAGAAAAGACGCGTCCCCAAACTGCACGCCCATTGGGACTATGTCAATCTGCCTGCGTTTGGCTACGGCAGCGTCAAAATCCGCCGCGGAGTCTGTGATGATCCGAATACCCATTTTTATGATGCCTCCTGCTGCATTGCGTCAAATATATCCGCCGCCTGGCGGAGCAGGGGAAGCAGGATACAGACCTTTTCTTCCCCCATTTCATGGATCAAGCGGCCTACCAACCGCTGTACATGCCGGTGGCTCTCTTGATAGAGCGCCATCCCCTCCGGCAGGAGACGAAGCTCAATCCGCCGCCGGTCTGTCTCCGCGTGCCGGCGCTCAACCGCGCCCTTGTCCTCCAGCGAGCGCAGAATAGCGTTCATCTGGGATTTCAATATCCTGGTGTGCCGGCACAGGTCGCTGGCCGTCAGGACGCTGCCTGTCCCCTGGGCCCGGGCCAGCAGGCCGCATACCACCGCTTCATTGAAAGGCAGGGGCCCTTTCCCGCTGGGACTGGTGTGGGCTGCCGCTAACCGCTGGTTATCAATGACACTGGTGAGCCGCAGCCAGACAGAAAGCAGTTCCTCGTCCAAATTGTCATCCCCCCTCTTTAGTTCAATAAGTGAACTATATGCCAAAACCAGCGGTTTGTCAAGAGGGGAATATGGATTTTTGGTATTTTGCAGGTGGGAAACCTCTCTATTTATGACACTTCATGACATGAAAATGCGGACCGGATACATGTCCGGCCCGCAGGGGGGATGGCAACTTTACTGCGCTGCCAACGCTTTCGCAAAGGGGACTACGATCTCATTGAGTTTCGCCATAGCTTCGCCGTAGTTGAAATATTCTTCGGCGTTGTTTGCTTGGCACAGGCGATCCGAAACCGATTTCAGCGCGGCGAACTTGACCTGGTTGCGGAAGCAGACCTGGGCGATGGCGCCGCCCTCCATCTCGCAGAGCATGGGGGAAAAGGTCTCCGCTACCCAGCCGGCCCGGGCGCCCTTGGTCATGAAAACTTCGCCGGTGGCAACGCGGCCAGTCTCATGGGCAACACCTTGGGCTGTCAGAATCCCGCTCAGGCGCGGGGTCTCGTCTGTGGGGAAGTCTACCTTATCTACGGTGGATACCAGGCCAATCGGATCGCCCATGGCGGTGGTGTCTACATCGTGCTGGACGAAATCCTTTGCCAATACAATGGTTCCGATGGGCAGGTCCGCGAAGCTCCCGGCGCAGCCAGCGTTTATGATCCAATCCGGGTGGTAGCGGTCGATGAACAACTGCGTACTCATGGCGGCGTTTACTTTCCCTACGCCGCCCAGATAGGCCAGCAGCCCCGGCTCCAGCTCATAAACCGCTACGCCGGAGACGGTTTCCAGCAGCTTGGGATTCATTGTCTTTAAAATGCTCCTGATCTCCCCTTTCAGGGCATATGCCAGACCAATCATATATAGATCCTCCTTTGTGCAGATGCTTCATTATACCATACCCGCCGCCAGAGGTAAAGCCGCAAATTTTATCGAAATACAATAAAAATATATTGACAAACAAAAATATCGCTGGTAAAATAAGGCCACATTATGAAAGTGGGGGTAAATCATGAAAAGACTTGGGCTGGTGCGCACACTGAAGGGCACGATTATTTTCCTGGCAGTTATGGCGGCTGTCTGCTACCTTGAAATTTTTCCGGACGCCATAGAAGAGATGGGGGCACAAAATGTGAATGTGGCCTGGCTGGTAAAGCCGGGGATTATCGCCGTCAGTCTCAGCGCAATCCCTATTGTGATCGCGTTGGTGCTGTTCTGGCAGATCTGTACGGAGGTTGGCCGGGATAACTCCTTCTGCCACAAGAACGCGGGGCGGCTTACTGGGATCGGATTCTGCGCCCTGACGGACACCGGCTACTGTGCCGTGGGGACGGTGACTCTGGAGGTCCTGGTGGGGTCGCCGGTCTGGGTTTTAGGGCTGGGGGTGTGTACGGTGGGGCTGGCGGTTGCGCTGGCCGCGTTCCTGTTGAGCCATCTGGTCTTGAAGGCCGCTGATTTGAAGGCGGAAAATGATTTAACGATTTAGGGGGGATGCTGGCCGTGGAGTGGTTATATGGGTGGCTGCTGCTGGGATGTGTTGCCTTTCTTTTGGTGCTTGCCAATTTGGTCCGGGCGGCGTTGCGGAAGCATCAAGGATGGCAGGCTCTTCTTTTCGCCAGCTTATCTTGCGGAGGGCTGTCGCTGCTGTGCGCGCTTCAAATGGTGGGGGAATATATACGGGGATGGCTGGTTGACTCACTGCTGGATGTGGTGCCTACGCTGGTTGCGGTCTGCTCCGGCACGGCCGGCCTGGGGATCGTGCTGAACCTTTTGGCGCTGTGGCTCCATACACGGCGGGAGGTGCGCGGATGATTTGTGCTATACTTGCCAGCCTGATTGGCTGCTTAACGGGGAGGTGCGCAGGATGCCGATTATTGTGAATCTGGACGTGATGCTGGCGAAACGGAAAATGACGCTCAGCCAGCTTTCAGAACAGGTGGACATTACCATCGCTAACTTGTCGGTGCTGAAAACAAACAAGGCGAAGGCGGTGCGCTTTTCTACTTTGGAGGCAGTCTGTAAGGCTTTGGACTGTCAGCCAGGGGACATTTTGGAATATGTGGGGGAAGGAGACCGGGAATGATACCTGTTGTCCTCTTTTTTGCCACCGCTCCGGCAGCACTGGCCCTGGCGATTGCCCTCAAGACGCCCGGGCGGAAAAGGATTGCCGCGTGGATTGATTTTGCCCTGCTGGCCACATCGCTGGCTGTTGGCGGAGGCGGGACGGCGGTCCTTGCTGCCTGGGAGCTGGCTTGGCGGACGGCGGTGAAGGAGCTGTGTGTGTTTGTATACTGCGTGGGGCTGTTGGTTTTGTTCCTCTGGGCGTTTATCTATGTGTCCCGGAATATCGGGGGTGGGGAATCCGTACTGGGGTTTCTGTTTTCCGTACTGGTGCTGGTACTTTTTGCCTTTATGGGGTTCTGGTACTTGTTTGCCGGGGCGGCTTGGATGGGGAATGACTGCGAAGTCACAACAGACGGTGAAATTCTGGTAGAGGAATGCGGGGTCATGTGCGATGTGTATTATTTCACCTACCATGGGCCGCTGGTTCGGGGCAGGGAAATCCTGTCCCGGAATTGTACGTGAAAAGGAGGTTGCGATGAAACGGCATCGGGGGAAAATTGTTCTGGTTTTGCTGCTCCTTGCCCTTGTGGGCAGTTTTACACTGCGGGACGCGGCGGCGCGGGCATACCTCCGGCTGAACAGCCAGAAAATGGAGGAATTTGCCAGGGAGGCTTTGGTGGGTGAGACCGAAGCGGATCACTACGGCCCTTGGCGGGTCAGCGTTTGGCGCGAGAAAAAAATCGTGGAGTTCCACACCTGGCAAAGCCCGGCTACCGGAGGGAATGAGAGGGGGTTTTACTACTCTGCAAACAATACGCCGGTTTCGTTCCAAGCCACCGGGTATCCGCTGGCAACGGATGGAGCGGGGTGGCGCTGGGCGGATCCCTACGGCAATTATGGTTATACAGAGCGTATTTTGGCAAACTGGTTTTGGTTTGATGCGGTTTTGTAAATTAGAACCTGTATTCATAGGCGTGGGATGCCAGATGGGCGAGGGATTTTGCCGCCCTGCAAGGCAAAAAATCGCAGGAATACTTTGTGTATTTCAAGATTTTTTAACGCAGCAGGACGGCAATAGACCCGCCCAGACGGCGTCAAACGCCTGTGAATACAGGTTCTTAAATGTCAAATAGCAGAGGGAACAGATTTGACAGCTTTTTTCATCCCAATGCCACATCTAATGCAAGCATGATGGTAAACCCTGCCGCAAAGAACAGCGTTCCTACGTTGGAATGATTTCCGGCGGAGGATTCCGGGATCAATTCCTCCACTACCACATAGACCATAGCTCCTGCCGCAAAGCTGAGAAGGTAAGGCAGCGCGGGAAGAATCAGTCCCGCCGCCCAAATGGTCAGCACGGCGGCGATCGGTTCCGCTGCGCCGGACAAGACCCCATATAAAAACGCCCTGCCTTTTCGCATACCCTCCCCGTGAAGGGGGATCGCGATGACAGCCCCCTCTGGGAAGTTTTGAATGGCAATGCCGATTGACAAGGCCAATGTCGCAGCAGCCGTGATCGCTTCGTTTCCGGCCATCCAGCCCGCCAGCACTACCCCCACTGCCATGCCCTCAGGGATGTTATGGAGGGTGACGGCCAGCACCAGCATGGCGGTCCGCCGCAGGCGGGTGTGGGGGCCTTCCGTCTGATTGCTGCTCTGGTGCAGATGGGGAATCGTTTTGTCCAGTACCAGCAGGAACAGGATACCAAGCCAAAATCCTATGACCGCCGGAAGGAAGGCCCACTGGCCCATATCTGCCGCTTGTTCCATGGCGGGGATCAGCAGGCTCCATATGGACGCCGCTACCATCACCCCCGCAGCAAAACCGGTCAAGGCCCGTTGCAGCAATAGGTCCATACCACTTTTTAGAAAAAATACCAACCCCGCTCCCAAGGACGTTCCAAGGAAGGGGAGAAACAACTCAACTAATACATTTTTTATCATTTCTGGATGTTCGCCTCCCAATAGCATCGCGTTGCTGGGTTTCCTCCAACCGCTCTATACATAGTATTTGAGCAATTAGTCCAAATCACTCTATATACGCACCTGTTTTCTAATCTGCTAGGAGGGGAGACATGAACAGCTTGCCGCTGCCATGTCTCCCCTCTGCAACTTGATTCATTATTTTGTGCCGCAACCATGACAGGCGCTACAGCCGCCGGTGCAGTGTCCGCCAGCCTTGCGGGACTTCCGCAGGGAACGGACGGCAAAACTTACCGCAACCGCCAGTACTGCCAGCACAATTATATTCCCCAATACAGCAGGCATTGTTAAATCCTCCCTTTTCTTATTTTGAGACTGCGGCGGCAGAGCTTAACCGCTGGGATGGCGCCCCGCCCTGATGCCCTTTTCGCGCCAATAGGCAGACGATAGCGGCCAGGGCGGCCAGGGCCACCACTGTCCACAGGCCAAAGGCCACCGTACCGGCAAGCAGCCCGCCTAACTGATAGACGATCAGGGAGATTACATAGGCAAAGCCGCACATATAGCCGATAGCGGCACAGCTCCATTTCACGTTGTTCATTTCCCGCTTAATAGCGCCCATGGCCGCGAAACAGGGGGCGCACAGCAGATTGAACACCATAAAGGAGTAGGCGGACGCGGCGGTGAAAGTCATGGCAATGTTGGCGGTCAGATCGCCGGGATAGAGCACCTGCATAGTACTGACTACCTCCTCCTTGGCAATCAGGCCGGTAATAGTGGCGACAGCAGCCTGCCATGTGCCGAACCCCAGGGGGACAAAAAGCACGGCAACCATACCGCCTGCCGCAGCCAGCAGGGAGGCGCCGTTATCCTCCACCCAGCCAAAGCCGTCTGCGCTAAAGCCAAAATTGCTGAGGAACCAGAGGATAATCGTGGACAGGAGGACAATGGTGCCAGCCCGCCTGATGAAAGACCAGCCCCGCTCCCACATGGAACGCAAGACGTTGCTGGCGGAGGGCATATGATAGGCGGGCAGTTCCATGACGAAAGGGGCGGGCTCCCCGGCAAATGCCTTGCATTTCTTGAGCAGGATGCCGGATATTACCACGGCGGCCACACCAATGAAATAGGCGGAGGTGGTTACCAGGGCGGAGCCTCCTCCAAACAACGCCCCGGCAAATAGCGCAATGATAGGCATTTTCGCTCCGCAGGGGATGAAGCCGGTGGTCATGATGGTTATTTTCCGATCCCGGTCCTGTTCAATAGTCCGGGAAGCCATAATGCCGGGTACGCCGCAGCCAGTGGCCACCAGCATAGGGATAAAGCTCTTACCGCTCAGTCCAAAGCGGCGGAAAATGCGGTCCATAATGAAGGCGATCCGAGCCATATAGCCCACATCCTCCAGAACCGCCAGCAGCAGGAACAGCACCAGCATCTGGGGGACAAAGCCCAAAACAGCCCCTACGCCGCCCACAATACCGTCCAGAACCAGGGAAGCCAGCACCCCGTCAACGCCCAGGGCATTCAGCAGGTTTTCCACCAAAACGGGCAGGCCGGGAACCCAGGCGCCATAGCCGGCGGGGTCAGGCTCCTCTACCGCAAGGGCTTCGGCATAGCTTTCCGCTGTAACTGCCAAGGTACTGACTTTACCAGTCTCGGCATCGTAGCGGTATGCCACAGTCTCCCCTTCCCCGTATGCCTCGATGATAACGGAAGCCTCGTCAAATGCACCGGATGCCTCGTCATAGCCTTCCGCATCAGAGCCGGAGAAGGGCAGGAACCAGCCGTCTCCAAATAGGCCATCGTTGGCCCAATCGGTGGCGGCGGTGCCGATAGAGATACCCCAGCCACCCATGGCGAGGGCGTACACCAGGAACATCGCCGCAACAAAGATAGGCAGCGCCAGGATACGGTTTGTCACCACTTGGTCGATCTTGTCTGAGACGGATAGTCTGTGCTTAGGGGCTTTCTTCTTCACCGCCCGGGATACCACTCCGTTGATGTAAGCGTACCGCTGGTTGGTGATGATGCTTTCTGCGTCATCGTCCATTTCCCGTTCGCAGCCAGCGATGTGTTCCTCCAAGTGAAGCTTCAAATCGGGGGGGAAGCTTAGCTCCTCCATGACCTTCTCGTCCCGCTCAAAAATTTTGATGGCGTACCAGCGCAGGCAGCTTTCCACTACCTTGCCCTGGATAGACTCCTCTATGTGAGCCAGGGCGTGTTCTACGCTGCCGGTAAACACATGTGGCAGTTCCCCGGCCTGAGGGCGCTGGGCCAGAGCGATAGCCTTTTCGGCGGCGTTCATGCCGCCCTCTCCCCTCAGGGCGCTTATCTCCACCACATCACAGCCCAGGGCGCTGCCCAACCTGGCAAGGTCAATGATGTCGCCGTTCCTCCGCACCAAGTCGATCATATTTACTGCCACTACCACAGGCAAGCCCAGTTCAATTAGCTGGGTGGTGAGGTAAAGGTTGCGCTCCATGTTGGTGCCATCCACGATGTTGAGGATCACATCCGGTTTCTCTTTAACCAGGTAGTCCCGGGCCACCACTTCCTCCAGTGTGTAGGGCGACAGGGAGTAGATACCAGGCAGATCCTGTATGACCACATCCTGATGTCCTTTCAGCCGGCCCTCTTTTTTCTCCACTGTAACGCCGGGCCAGTTGCCCACATACTGGCTGGATCCGGTCAGGGCATTAAACAGGGTCGTTTTGCCGCAGTTTGGATTACCTGCCAGAGCAATTTTAATATTCATGTTGGTTCTCTCCTTCCCGATATTAGTTAAGGCTAACTCTCAACTTAAATAACAGCGGCCGTCCGCCGCAATTGGTCTACTGAACCTCGATCATCTCTGCATCGCCCTTGCGGACGGACAGCTCATAACCCCGGACATTCAGCTCCATGGGGTCGCCTAAAGGAGCCACCTTGCGCACAAAAATTTCCACCCCCTTGGTGATGCCCATATCCATAATGCGGCGTTTTACAGGGCCTTCCCCGTGGAGCCGTATTACGGTGGCTGTTTCACCCACTTTCACATCCTTCAGTGTTTTCATATTGCTTTCCTCCTTTATCTTGTCTCAAACCATAATACGGTTTGCCATGGCCCTGTCTAACGCGATCCGGCTGTCCTTCACCTGTACGATCAGGTTTCCCGCAATCTCGCTTACCACAGTCACATTGCTGTCCACCACAAACCCCAGTTCCGCCAAGTGCTGGCGCGCTTCATCTTTGCCGGAGATTTTGCGGATCATAACAGTTTCTCCAATCTTTGCTATTGTCAGCGGCATCATTTTTCCCCTCCCCCACCTCAAAGTTAGTTTAGACTAATCCCGGAATTGACCTTAGTTTACTACCACTAACTGCCGTTGTCAAGAGCCTTGGAAGGAAAATCTGGTTTTTAGTTAGAATGCACTAGCCTTTATACGGATGCTTTCATAGAGGGGTGCATAAAAGCAAAAAGAAAGCCCCGGCAGGAAATCTCCGTGTAATTCCTGCCGGGGCTTTCTCCAGGCCATAGATGCCTTTATTAAGGGGAAACTACCCCTCGTGGATGCTTTTTTGCGAAATCAAAGCTTCTCGCGAACTTTCGCTGCCTTACCAACGCGGTCACGCAGATAGTAGAGCTTCGCTCTGCGGACAACACCGTGACGGACAACCTCGATCTTGTCGATGGTGGGGGAATGCAGCGGGAAAACTTTCTCCACGCCGATGCCATAAGACACGCGGCGGACAGTGATCGTCTCCTCAATGCCGCCGTGCTTCTTGGCAATGACGATGCCCTCGTATACCTGGATGCGCTCACGGGCGCCTTCCTTAACCTTGACGTGCACCTTCACGGTGTCACCGACCTGGACGGCAGGCATTTCTTTGATTTGGGATTTGGTTAGCTCTTTGATAAGATCCATGGATTTTTCCTCCTAATGTATAGGCGTTCTTAACAATTTCAATGGCGCAACTGGATTTTAATTCAGCGCCTTGACAGAGGACCGCCCTTTATCGCCCAGATAGAATACCATAAAAGTTAGAAAAATGCAAGCTTTTTTTCTAAGATCCCCAAGAAATTTACAAAAATGAGAGACGCGGCCTTTGCCGCGTCTCTCAGAAGATTTCCTTACAAAATAGCTCCTCTTACAGCGTCCCCAACTGCCGCAGCAACACTGAAGCAATATTCTCACAGGACGCCTGTACTTGAACCGCGCCGATGTTTTGCGCTACCATAGGCATTCCATACACCACGCTGGATTCCTTATCCTGCCCGATGGTGAATGCGCCTGCCCGGCGCATTTGCAGCAATCCGTCCGCGCCGTCCCGGCCCATGCCGGTCATGATAATGCCGCACATCTTGCACCGCACCTGCTCCGCCATGGAGAAAAACAGGGCGTCTACCGAAGGCCGGTGGCCGCTGACCTTTTCCCCTTGGGTGCAGGAGACGGTGTACCGGGTGCCGCTGCGGACGATCCGCATTTGATAGTCTGCGGGAGCCAGCAAAACCAGCCCACGGTGTACCTCGTCACCGCTCTTGGCTTCCCGAACCTCCATCTGGCACTGACGGTTGAGCCGCTGGGCATACATCTCCGTAAAACCTACTGGCATATGCTGCACAATCAGCATACCGGGAATATCGGCGGGCAGGCGTTTGAGGACCTCCAGGGTTGCTTCCGTGCCCCCGGTGGACGCGCCCAGGCCAATAATCACCTGATCCAAGGCCGCCTTCGCGCCCAGCATAGGCGCGGCGGCCAGGTTGGCAATCGTGGGGGACTGCCGCCGGACTTTGGCACCGGCAGCGGCGATCACCTTCTGGGTCAGGTTGTTGATGAAAATATCGTTACTTTGTCCCGGCTCCGCCTTACGGACGAAGTCCACAGCCCCGGCGCTCAAGGCGTCAAAAACCCGCAGATTCAGGGACGAAACCAGGATGACCGGCAGGGGATGCTTGGGCAGGAGCTGCTTGAGGAAATCCATGCCGCTCATGCCGGGCATTTCAACATCCGAAGTAATCACATCCGGCTTGAGCTGCTCCACCTTGTTGAGCGCGTCCTGGGCGTTGAAGCAGGCGCCGGCAATTTCAATCCGGGGGTGCTTGCCTAAGCCCTGGGTAATGATGGTGCGGGCCAGGATGGAATCGTCCACCACCATGACGCGGATTTTTTTATTGGCAGACCACATAGCAAGTGGACCTCCTTTTCCAATTTAAACTGCGTTCCGGCGCGTTTACCGCTTTTTCTGGAACGTGGAAGGAGCCACGGTCTGATAGGGAGCGTTTTTCCCTAAATTTTCCGAGTGGCTGATCATAAAGTAGCCTCCGGGGACGGTGGCATCGTAAAAACGCTGTACCAGCGCGTCCTTGGTGGGTTGGTCAAAATAGATCATCACGTTGCGGCAGAAGATCACATCGAATTTCAGCCGGAACTTAATGGGATCCATCAGGTTGAAGGTCTGGAAGATCACATTGTCCCGGAGGACGGGGGCCACAGCGTACTGGGTCCCGCCCTTGACGGGGACAAAATATTTCTTCTTCCAGGCAGGGGGGATGGTGTCAGGCAGCTCATAAATCCCCCGTTTGGCGCTGGCCAGCGCCTTCTGGGAGATGTCAGTGGCCAGAACCCTGGTATCCCACTGGCTGGCCTGAACCCCCAAGAACTCTTTCAGGTAAATGGAAATATTATACGGCTCCTCGCCGCTGGAGCAGCCTGCGCTCCAGATGGCCAGCACCTTATCCCGCTGGTGGCGTTTGACCAGATCCGGCAGGATGGTGTGCTGGAAGAAATCGAAATGCTCCTGTTCCCGCATGAAAAAGGTGTAGTTGGTAGTCAGCCGGTTAAGGACCAGCTCCATATCCGCCGGATCCTGTTTTTTCAGCAGGTCGGAGACAAAGGGGCCAAAGTCCGCGTACCCTTTCTGGCTGAGCAGAGAGGACAGGCGGCTGGTAACAAGCTGGCGCTTTTGGCTCAAATCTATGCCATAATGGCTATGGATAAATTTGACGAGCTTTCCGAAATCGTCATTAGAAATGTTGCTTAGCGGCACTGTACTCCCTCCCCTTGCCGGTTACTCATGCATCAGCAGGCCGCAGTCCAGAATCAGCAGGGTCTTGCCCTCCGGCAAGGAACACATGCCGGAGATCAGCTTCTGGGGATTCTGGGTGGGCATGGGAAGGATGGAATCGGCCACGATGTCCACCATCTTATCCACGCCGTCCACCAGGATGCCCATGCTGTCGTTCCCGATGTTGACCACCAGGATGCAGTTTTCCTCGGCCTCGGGCTTGCCCAGACGGCGGCGGATATCGATAACGGGGATGATCTGGCCCCGCAGGTTGATAATGCCCCGCACGTAGTGGGGCACCCGGGGCAGGCGGGTGATGGAGTGGTCGGTAATAATGGTTTCCACCTGCTCCGCGTCGATGCCGTAAAGCAGGCCGTCGGAGATGCAGATGAGGTATTTCGTGGTCTGGATCTCATTGGAGATGTCCTCCGCCACGGGCATATCGTCCTCTCTGGCAAAGAGTACTTTTTCCTCTGGCATTTTTATTTGCTCCCTTCTCGCTAGGCTGTTGATCCGGTCAGAACATGCCTTGGCCGGCGCTGTAGAGGTTGGCGATATCCAGAATAATGCTGATGCTGCCATCGCCCATGATGCTGCATCCGGTGATGCCGCAGCTCTTCACATCGAAGCTGTTGACATAGCTGGGCAGAGGCTTGACCACGATCTGCTGCTGTCCCAGGAGATCGTCTACGAACAGGCAATAGCTGTGCTCCCCGGCTTCCAGCCAGATGACGATGCCCTCTTCGATGTTGTCGTGGCCATCCTCCAGGCCGAACAGCTCCTTGGCCCGGATAATGGGGTAGAAATTGTCTTGGAACTTCATCATCTCGCCCCGGGCAGGGTCATGGATGATATCCTTGGAGGCCACCCGCGCGGAGGAGCGGATGTTATTGATGGGGATGGTAAACAGGCTCTCGCCCACGCTGACCTCCATGCCGTCCATGATGGCCATGGTCAGGGGGATTTTAAGGGTGGTAGTCATGCCCTTTCCCCACTCACTGGAGATGGATACGGTGCCTCCTACATCGGCCACGTTCTTTTTCACCACGTCCATGCCCACCCCTCTGCCGGAGAACTCGGTGACCTGGGTGTTGGTGGAGAAGCCGGCCATCATCATGAAGCCCAGGATCTCCTTCTGGCTGTAGTCATGGTCGGGGTCTGCAAGCCCCTGGCGGACGGCCTTGTTGAGGATGGCCTGGGTATCCGCGCCCTTGCCATCGTCCTTGATTTCGATGATAACCTCGCTGCCGGTATGGCGGGCGGAGAGGATGATCTCGCCCACGGGATCCTTCCCTGCGGCAACGCGCTCTTCCTCTGTCTCCTCCAGGCCGTGATCCATGGAGTTGCGGACGATGTGCATAATGGGGTCGCTGATGCCGTCCACGATGGTCTTATCCACCTCGGTATCCTCGCCAATGAGGGTGAGCCGCGCCCGTTTGTTGAGCTTCTTGCTCATATCCCGGACGATGCGGTTCATCTTCTGGAAGGTACTGGAAACGGGCACCATCCGCAGGGACATAGACACGTCCTGCAAGTCATCGGTAAGCTTGCGCAGCTCCCGGGCGGACTTGGTAAAATTATCCAGCCGCAGCCCCTTCAGATCGGGGGAGGCGGTAACCATGGATTCGGTAATGACAATCTCGCTGACCACGGCCATGAGCTGATCCAGCTTAGAAAGGTTGACGCTGATCAGGCTCTCCTTGGCATGCTGCTGCCCACCAGCGGCCGGCGCGGCGGCAGGGGCGGCGGGAGCCGCAGGAGCGGGTGCCGGGGCCGCCTTGGGCGCGGGCTCCGCAGGGGCGGGGGCGGCCTCGGCGGCAGGGGCCTTAACCGGCTCCGGCGCGGGGGCGGGAGCCGGGGCTTCCACCTTGGCGTCCACCGGCTCATAGGAGGAGACGCTGCCCGCGCCCTGGACGGCGGGGATAGCGGCGTCGCGCTCGGCGGCGCTGTGGAACCAGACGAAGAACCCGCTCTCGGCAATGGCTTCAGCGGTGGAGGGGTCGTTTTCCACGTTCTCCGGTACAGTGATGAAGTCGGCGCTGTAGTCCTTCACAGCGGTGACCAGCATGAAAGCCCGCAGGTTTTCCATGCCGCTGCCCTCATCGAAGAAGACGTGGACGCCAAAGGGGTAGGCCGCATCGGCGGCCACAGGGGCGGACGCCTCCCCGGCGGGCGCGGCAGATTTTTCCTCCCCTTTTTCCCCGCCGCCTCCTTGAATTTTATTGACCAGGCTATTAATTTTATCTACGATACTGTCGATAGATTCAGAGAGCGGTTCGCTGTTTTCCACCTTTTCGATTTCGCCCCGGAAGAAATCCACGGCCTGGAAAAGCATGTCAAACAGCTCCGGGCGCAGATCCATCGGCACCGCGTCCATGGTTTTTTCCCGGATGATGAAGAACAAATCCTCGATCCGGTGGGCTACGGTCATGAGGGAGGGGAACTCCATCATGGCGGAAGATCCCTTGATCGTGTGCATGATGCGGAAGATTTCGTTAACGCTGTCCTGAGAGAATGTATCCGCCTGTTCGGCGGCAAGAAGAATACCGTCAAGCTGTTCCAGCAGGGTATTCGTCTCATATAAATACATATCCAGGATGCTATCGTTGCCACTGCCCATAAATAACGCCACCTTTTTCCCAAATTTTTCTGTTGCCTGCGGGGGGGCCAAAAGGGCAAAATTCCCCCGCCCTGAGTTCATCATTGTAGTTATCGGCAGGATGAATCTAAAAAATAAGACGTTCGCCAACTTTTATTGAATGGAGTGTCGCCAATGCCAGATTTGCTGGGCGTAACCAACGCGGTACCAGGAAACGACGCCAACCTAATCAACCGAAACATGCCCTCCATCCCCAACGACCCGCGGCTGCAAAACGCGCCGGACCCCACCCGGGTTACCCGGTCGGACAACCGCACCGAGCAGCAGGGCGCGGGCGGGGACGGCAGCGGCGCGCTGCGCTTTGATTCCAATTTTATTGCCTTCCTCCAGCGCCTGAGCGAGACCCCCGGCCTGGCCCAGACCTTGTCCCAGGTATTGCGCATGTACCAGGGCACGGTGGTTTCCTCCGGCATGGAGGAGGGCATTGCCGTGGAGATGAGCGCCTTGCTGGAGATGCTGAAAATGGACGAGGGGGAGTTCTCCTCGTTTTTCCGCTCTCAAATGCAGCTTGGCAACCGGTTTTCCGGACCGCTGTTCTCCATTTTGCGGGAAGCCTACGGCAACAGCAACTCCGAGGTGCTGCGGGGGAACATCCTGCAATTTTTGAAGCGGTACAGCGACTATTCCTCCTCCGGCCATGTCCAGGGGAACCTGCTGCGCACCCTCACCCGCCTGACCCGCGCCATCCCCGCTACATACGGCAACCAGCTCCTCGGCATGGTCTCGGAGCTTCAGCAGAAGATGGGCGCGGGCGACCGTTCGGGGGCGTTAAAGCTGCTCCAGGGCACCATCATGCCCTTCCTGGCGGGATACACCTCCCGAACCAACGACATGGGGCTGAGCCGGTCGTTAATCTCCCTGCTGGCCCTGGACGTAGCCCGGTATGAGGGCGGGTCCAAGGACGGGGTGATGCAGGCCTTCCGCCAGCTTGGCAGCAGCGCCATGCTGCGGGAGAAGCTGGGAGGCGTGAGCGAGGTGGATTTGCTGCGGCTGTTGGAGCGCAGCACCTTCGCCCAGGCTGCCGAGCGGGACACCTTTGCCAGCCGCCTGGCCCAGACGGCCCAGCGGGCGCTCCAGGGTGGAGCCGGGGCGGAAGCCCAGGACGCTTTCCGCAACATCATCTCCTCGTTCCTGCTCAACGAGAGCGTGTATATGCCCTTGACCCATGTAGCCATTCCTCTGGAGTGGAACGGGAAAATGATGTTCAGCGAATTATGGGTGGACCCGGACGCCGAGGACAACCTCAAGCGCGGCAACGGGGAGCGGGACAACGTCATCCGTTTCCTATTTAAAATAGATATCCAGGATCTTGGCTTTTTCGATATGGTGCTGACCTGCCAAAGGGAGAACGTGGACCTACAGATTTACGGCCCGCCCGCGGTAGCCAGCTTCGCCGGGACGGTGCAGGGGGAGATGACCCGCATCCTCAGCGAAAACGGATTAAAGCCCCTTGGCGTCCAGGTCCAGGCCATGGAGAAGCCCCTGGAGATATCCGCCGTATTCCCCAAAATCTATGAAGGAGAGAACAGTATCAATGTCAGCGCGTGAAAGGCCCCGCGGCGCGGGGCGGGCAGTAGCCCTCAGCTACGACGGCGGCTCAGGCGCGCCGGTGGTAGTGGCCTCCGGCATGGGGTACATGGCGGAAAAAATCGTGGAGGTGGCGTCGGAAAACGGCGTGCCGGTCTACGAGGACAATTCCCTGGCCACCATGCTCTCCCAGCTCTCGCTGGGGCAGGAGATCCCGGATTCCTTATACCGGGCAATCGTGGAAATCTATGTGTATTTTCTGAATTTTGACCCAGCGGACCCGGACAAGGCCCGCCGGGAGCGGCAGGCCTTGAACCAGCAGGCAGGCCTGGAGAAAGGAGAGAGTTAATGGAGAAGTTGTACCTGATTCTGGACAGCCACGGCGAGGCGCTGGCCCAGGCGGTGCTGGAATCCCCCCGGGTGACGGAGGTGGTCCAGTTGCATCTGACGGAGGAGACGGAACTGGACTTCCTGCAAATCGGTGAGATTCAGTGCATCGGCCTGGACAACAGCACCCCGTCCCTGCGGGGGACGGTAACCATGCAGCGGGGCGAACGGCTGGTCATCAAGCCCCAGGCCATGCTGGGCGCCGAGGCCCGGGAGAACCTGCGCATCCTCACGGACTTTGAGAGCGTCATGTACCCCGTCACCGGCTACTGGAAGGGCCAGCGGGCTATCCGGGGCAAGGACCTGAGCTGCGGCGGCGTGGCCTTCCGCACCGCCCAAACGCTGAAGGTGGGCGAGGTAGTACAGCTTGTGCTGCCGGTAACGGACTCGCCGCTACTGTTGCGTTCCCGCATCCTGCGGGAGCTGTCTGCGGACGAGAACGGGACGCTGTACGCGGCGCGGTTTATCGACCTGTGCCTGGATGAAGAGTTCATCATCCGCAAGGCGGTTTTCAGTATCCAGGTCAGCCGTCCCAAGGCCAAGGCTTAACCCATGTTTCGAAAGGAGTGTATTTTTATGGAACAGACAAAGTCCTCCCGCCGCGGGTGGAAGAGGCGGCTGCTGTCTTTTGTGATGGCGGCGGTGATGGTTCTGGGGCTGGTTCCCGGCTTCCCCGGCGCGGACAGCGAAGCCTCCGCCCACTGGGCGGACCCCTATCTCAGCCAATTGGTAGAGTGGGGTTTTATCCGGGCCGACCAATCCGGGTATCCTGACCGGGCGCTGACCCGCGCGGACTTCATGGCTATCGTCAACCGGGCCTATGGCTATGCCACCCCCGGCGAGACCCCCTTTGAGGACGTCAATGAAAACGACTGGTACTACGATGATGTAAACATTGCCTACAACGCCAGATACATCAAGGGAACCTCCCCCACCACCGCTTCCCCCAAGGATCCCCTGACCCGGGAGACGGCGGCCACTATTCTGGGGCGCAACATGATGCTCCAGGATTCCGCCGGGGAAATTCTGGACTTTACTGACGCCCGCCGCATCAGCAACTGGGCCAAGGGAACCATCAAGTCCTCCCTCGAGCACTACCTAGTCAGCGGGTATAACGATGGCACCTTCCGTCCCCAGCGGAATGTGTCCTGGGGCGAGATGGCGTCCATGATCAGCAAGATCGTAGGTACGCCCCTCCAGGAACCGGGCGACTACGCCCTGGGCGGCACCTTCGGCAACGTGACCATCACCTCCCCCGGCGTGACCCTGCGGGACACCGTAGTCAGCGGCGACCTGTATATCACCGGCGGCGTGGGCCTGGGCAACGTGAAGCTGGAGAACGTGACGGTCCTAGGCCGCATCATATGCAGCGGCACCGGCGCCAGCGAGGGCGGCGAAGCCAGCATCCTCCTGCGCAACGTCACTGCCGATGAAATGCTCATTGACAATCTCCAGGACAACAAGGTGTCCATAAAGGCCGATGGCATCACCCAGATCGGCCGTACCACCGTGCGCACCAGCGCGTACATTGAGGACAACACCCCCGAGGGCATGGGGCTGCAATATATCTCTATTGAGGGTGACTTTTACCCCGAGGGCGAAGAGCCTGAGGGCTGGGAGCCAATCGAAGTAGACCTGGCCGGCCGCATTGGGGAAGTTGTCAACCGCACCCCCGGCTCCCAAGTCCGCGCCGCCAAGGGCACCATTGCCAAGCTGACAGTAGATGAAGCCGCAGTGGATTCCACGGTCATCATCGACCGGGGCGCGGTGGTCAAGGAGCTGAACCTGGACACCGCCACCCTGGTTACCGGCGAGGGCGACATTGAGCATCTGATTGTCAACGCCCCCGGCTGTGAAGTGGAAATGCTGCCGGACAAGATCACCATTCGTCCCGGCATTACCGCTATTATTAACGGCGAGGAGATGGATTCCGTGGCGGCGGAGGAGTCCTCCATGGAGCCCCTGATCCTGGCAGGCTATCCTGAAGCGCAGGATATTACGCCCACCGGCCTGCTGGGCGCGTTCATGACCAATAAGAGCGGTACCGTCTATTGGGCGGTCAGCCCCATTACGGAAGGCTCCGTAGGCGAGGAAGACCTCATCAAGCCGCCCTCTTACGGCAGCATCGCCGTGGCCCGCGGCAGCGTCAAAGCCCCCAAGGGCAACGAGGAGTTTACCACGGCCATTTCCGGCCTGACGCCGGGCGGCTCTTATTACCTGTCCGCCGTGCTGGTGGACGCCAGAGACCACCGCAGCCCGGTAAAGGTGATTTCCTTCACCACGCCAGATAACACGATCCCGGCCTTCTGCGCGGGCTATCCCCATATGTCCAAGGTGTCCCCCAAGGACAGCGTGGCCGTGGTCATGCCCACCAAGGACTGCAAGCTTTACTATGCCCTTCTGCCCCAAGGCGCTGTTGCACCCACGGTGGACGAAATGAAGACCAACGCAGTTGCGGGTGCGCTGGGCTACGGTGTGCGGGATGTGTATAAGAACACCGAGGACGCTTTCCGCGTCAACGATGTAACGCTGGAGGAGAAGACCACTTACGTGCTGTACTTCTTCCTGACAGACGGCGTGAACAACTCCCCTGTCACCAGCCTGACCTTCACCACGGACGATGAGACGCCGCCGGAGTTCATCATCCATCCCTATGTAGTGGATGTAAAGGCCAACAGTGTCGGCCTGAGCTTCCGGCTAAACGAAGACGGCATTGTCTACTGGGTAGCGGTGCCCGCCGGTACGGTGTATCCCAAGCCGGAGCCTGGGACGGACGACCTGACCGCGCCTTTGACCAGCGACTACGCAAAATTGCAGGTATCATCAGGGATGAACATAGGCACCAACGGCAAAGCCGGGCAGGTGAACTGCCGGGAGAACGTAGACGGAACGATTAACGTCAACGGCCTGAAGCCGGAGACGGCGTATGATTTCTATTATGTTGCGAAGGACACCGCCGGACCCGACCGGAACTACTCGCTTGAGGTTAAGAAAATCACCATTAACACCCTGGATGAGACGGGGCCGAAGTTCAGTCAGTCCTTCTCGAAGGTCTCCGGCACGGATAAGACCCAGGATCCGATGTCGAATACGGACATTTACATGGATGTCTCCGAGGATATCCGCTACACGGGCGAGGGCGGCGGCCAGAGCTTCCTGGAACTGTACCAGAATACGCTGAAGGGAACCGAAGCCGACAAAAAAGCGGCAATTAACAAGCTGGCAGCCAACCTTTTCAATTCTATCGTGCTGCACAAAGTCAGCATGCAGGACAACTCGGAGGAGACGATTGTCCGCAAGCGTGATCTTTCCTACACGAAAGATGACTGGGTCATCGACTACACGAAGGCAACCATCGTCAGCCTTCCCACCGGCGGCATCCGCATCACTTTCCCATCGGAGGGCCTACACCTGGAGAATGGCGGACGGTACTACTTCACCATCGAGAACGTCACGGATATGTCCAACAGCTTCAACGAGGTTTCCCCGAACCCGGTGGACTTCTTCCGCAATCAGGCAACTTCTGCGGCCAACGGGCATAATGTCCCGGTGTTTGTCGTGGAATTTGCCCGCGTAGACCTCTCCAGCCCCGGCGTGGGCGCTACGGACGGGCCGATCGTGGACGCCACAGCTACCGACAACGAGAAGAAGTTTGCCCGTGTGGACATGAGCTTCCGCATGACGCCGGTGTCAACGGAAACGGTGGGCGACATCATCAGTTATGACGTACTGCTGTGGACGGACAGCCAGCTCAAATTTGACCTCTACTACCGTGTGGTGGATCAGGGGGGCCAAAAGATTTCCGATGAAAACGGCAATTACCCCGAAACCTTCACATTTAAGGACCCGAACACACAGGTGGAGAAGAAAATCAACAAATCCGATTACCTCCTGCCCCACCTGGGAACCAAAAATGCTTCCACCACGCCTGATGCCAACGGCTGGATCAACCTGGGCAACAGCAGCGATGTGAACCCCACCTCCGGCCAGCGGAGCGGCCGCAGCGTGAACAAGTATTTCAATGGCTGCGGATCCACCTCTTTCCCCAAGCTCAACAAGCTCAGCAGCGACCTGCGCTATGAGTTTGTCATTCACCTGACCTCTTTGGGCGACATTGAGGAAAAGGACGCTTCCGGAACGGAAACCTGGAAGAACTGGAACGGCGAGGTCAAGTTCTATGTCAACGTGGCGGCGGGCCAGTCCAACAACCTGGACAATCTGGCCGGAAGCCTGACCACGGAAAACTGGGAGACGGCGAAAAAGCGGGATATCAACGGCGGCGCACGTTCCATCGGCCGCTGGTATGACTACAGCAACAACCAGACAGACACCCAGGAGCTTTCCCGCTTGTTTACCGACAGCCGCCTGCCCCGGTTCGAGGGTGGCTCCCCCCTGTTCCCGCCGGATAAAATCGGGGCCACCTCTATCACAGTAACACTGCAAATGTCCTCTGCGGGTACCTTGTACTACGCGCTGGGCAAGGCGGATACGGGCGGCACGAACCATGTCCCGGAGATCACCACCACCCGTAAGCTCATGAAAGACGAGGATCCCACAGCCAGCAACCTCCTGCGGGAAGGCAATGACTCCTATTACATCCGCCTGACAGACGGCACAGTGGACACAATGACCGGAATTGGC
This sequence comes from uncultured Oscillospiraceae bacterium, assembly GCA_910587645.1. Classification (GTDB taxonomy): domain Bacteria; phylum Bacillota; class Clostridia; order Oscillospirales; family Oscillospiraceae; genus Pelethomonas. The sequence goes on along the minus strand of CAJUNA010000014.1, from coordinate 90,477 downwards.
AGTCTCGCGCCCCCGGAGCATGGCGGGGAACAGGCTATGCCAAAATGGATGTGCGGTACGGAAGCGACCTATCCGACAGACACGCCGGAACAGCCGAACCTGGTCCTGAAGCCCCAGGCCAACTGGATCTTCAATCCCGGCTCCCAGGCGGAAACTGCCGCGGCGATTACCGGAAGCTATGCGTTCAAGGGCCGTGTCCAGGAGCCGATGACCATTGAGGGCCTGGAACCCGAGACGGACTACTTCGCCTATTTCGTCATCAAGGGCGCGGCGGACACCCTGTCCCACGTATACATCTATCATTTCAAGACCCCGAAGGCATCCAAGCCCAAAATTGACCTGGGCCTTTACACGGAGGGCGAGGACAAGGGCGGCGCGACCATCAAGACGGATATTGACTCCAAGCTGAACTACTTCGTCTTTACTCTGGCGGACGCCCGGAACAAGATCCCCATTCTCAGTGAAACCATTACGGTATCCGATGCGTATGCGAGGGCGAACCCGGATTTGATGACCGCCCCGGGCGCCAATACGATGACGATATTGAACGCCCTGCTGCAAACCTACATGGGCGAGGATACGGAGAAACCGTCCTCGGATTATTACGGCTTCTCCGTATTTGACGTCTACGCGCCGAAGGACCAGAAAACCCGCATGAGCAACTTCCTCCACGGGCGGTTCCTGAACACGTTCCTCGGTACGGTAAAGCCGGTGGACCGCAGCGATTCCGAACTGGACATGAAGGGCAACGTCACGAAAAACGAGCTGCTGGAAATCTCCAAGGGAACGGACTACGTCATTCTTGCCGTATCCCACGTACCGGAGCCGAACAGCACGGACGAGGCCGAGTACGAGACCTACGCGGGCTACGCCCCCCTGCGCCTGGGCGCCGCGCGGCCGGCGGAGGTGGATTCCTGGAGCGCGAACCTCACCATGGGCAAGCCCACTGACGACCTCTACCAAGGCTCGGTCCGTATCACCTTTGACAGCCAGCTGTATTCCAAGGAGGACGGCCAGACACTGCTGGACAACGCCACCATCACAGACGCTTCCGTTACGCAGAACTGGATTGGCGATGAAATCACCAAGCGTATCGACGTGAACGTGGACAGCAGCGACCCGCGCCAGACGACCATTACGTTCCGGGGAATCGGCGCAGGCAAGGGCTGGCGGGCCAACGATGAAATTTACATTCCCGGCTCGAAGCTCTTTAACGCCAACGGTATCGCTTGTACCAGCAATCTGACCATTCGCGTATCCCGCACCACCACCGGTATGCGGATCACGCTCAGATGGGATAACGGCAGGCCGCCCCAGGATTTTGATTTCCCGTATGAGGTCACGCAGACGGAGGTTACCGCCTATTTCTCCGTTACCGGAACCCATCCCAGCAACCCGGGCATTAGGTTCAGCGGCAGCATGGGTTCCCAGGTGCTTGCTGTGGATTCCTCGATCCAAACAGTGGACGTGAAAGCGGATCTTAACCCGCCCGAGTCTGCCCTTAACTGCCAGTACATTTGGAGTTCAAGCAATTCGAGCGTTGTCGAAGTAACAGGCAGCAAGAGCTTGACCGAAACACTAAAAATTAAGGGGCCTGGTTCCGCAACGATCACCCTGAGGATCATAGGAACGGACGCGAATGGCAACGAAATAGATGAAAGGCGCTCGTTTGAGGTCTCCGTTGGTGGAATCGAACTTTCCAACGCGACAAACGCCGGTTCCGCGCAAAACGGCAGCTTGGTTTGGGATTTGGGAAATGACGCGGGCTCGACTATTACCATCAGGAGCACCCAGCCGCTCCCGGCGAGCATAACCGCGAATAATGTGAATATTGCCAGCCAGAACGGTTACTTTGCGAAATCGAGCGGGCAAATCATCTTTAACGGGCCGCGCACAGAAGTGCAAATTCCCATCACACTGATAGGCGCGCCAACGAACACAGTCAAAGATGTGATTACTGTCACCATAGGCATGTATACCTGTGAGATCCCCGTAACCTTTAAGGGCAGCCAAAGCAATCTCCCGATTGCCCCTACCCCCTAACCTAACCCCCCGGGAGCGGGCATACGCCCGCTCCCGCCCTTCTATCCCGGCAAATGATGAAAAAGGAGCGTTTTCATGAAAAACACCACGAAACGGCGGCTGATATCGTTCCTGCTGGCCCTTGTGATGGTTCTGGCCCTGGCCCCCACGGCCCTGCTGGAGGGGGAAGGAGACACCCCCGACCCACCCCCGCCTGGGGATACTGGCAACCCCGATCCTCCCGGCGATGGAGATGAGGATGGGGACGGGGACGAAGATAACGAGGATGACAACGACCCCGGCAAGATCACCAAAATGGAACTGAACAACGACAGCGGCCTTCTCCACGGAACCGGCCCCAGCTATGAAATCACCCTGGAGCCAAACGCTACCGATGCCCGGGGCATCCCCATCAAGGTGGTCACCGAGCCGGACAATTTGGATACCCAAAAAGTTAAATTCAGTTGGAAATCCAGCGATTCCAAAGTTGTCAGCGTCTCGGAGGGCTCCACGGACAACGGCCATTCCGGCAGCATTTACGGCCACGCCCCCGGCCGCGCGACGGTAACGATCTCCGATGGCAAGGACCTGACGTGTACCATTGACGTCACCGTCAGCGGCATCACCCTCAGCGATGAGCTGAAAAAGGGTATTTCCATCCTGGAAAACAACAACCGGGTATTCACGGCGGGCACAGACTATGAGCTGTTCGGCAGCGCCAAGGATAACGATGGCGCGAAACTGACGGTTTCTGTCATCGACGCCAAACCCAACGTTGTCGTTGACCCCTCCTCCCCTGTCCAAGATACCAGCAAATTTACAGTGGAGGGCCGCAAGGAGGGCAAGGCCACCGTGCGGGTGACGGTCACCGCCGCCGGGCACGAGTACTGGGAAGAATTTCCCGTTACCGTGGAATCCAACGAATCCATCATTGAATATACTGATGGATGCAGCCCGGTAAAGCCCCTAAAATTTTCCGAGCTGGAGCATGAGATCGCCGCCCAGTGCAAGGAAATGACCACCGAGGATCTGGCGTCCGTCATCGACCTGCGGGTTCCGACCAATGAGGGCGTTTTATACCTGGGCTACAAATCCCCTGAGGACACCGGCGCGGGCGTTGGCAGCTCCGTGGTCTACTACGCCAGCACCGGGGCCAGAGGGCCGTATATCAAGGACATCACCTTCCTCCCTAACCCTTCCTTTGGCGGGGAGAAGGCAACGATCTCTTACACCGGCCGCTCTGCCGGCGGCCGCACCTTCAAGGGTAAGATCCTGGTCACAATTACGGATGATAAGACGGATCTGACCATCTCCACCAAGCGGGACACCCCGCTGCTGCTGAATGCCAGTATATTCTCCCGGGCCTGCCAGGAGCAGGTGGGCGCACCCTTGGACTATGTGGTATTCACTCTGCCCCCGGCCAACGAGGGCGCGTTGTATCTGGATTATAAGGGCGAATGGGACTACGCCGCCAAGGTTTCCTCCAACGAACAGTATAACCAGGCAAAGATCAATACCATTACCTTCGTCCCCGCTGCCGGTTTCGTGGGCAACGTCCATATCAGCTACGCGGGCTACAGCGTCTCCGGCAACAAGTACAGCGGAGAGCTGGTCATCCAGGTCAAACAGGGCTTAGACGATGCCATCGTCTACAACGATGGCGGCGCGGGCTATGTGACCTTTGACGGCGGCGACTTTGACGATTTCAGTGAGAACGCCACCGGCAAAGAATTGGGCCGCGTCTCCTTCACGCCGCCCCCGGCGTCCCAGGGCAAGCTGTACGCTTCCTGGAGCGGAAGCCGGGGCAGCGAAGTGGTCTCCGGCGACACATTCAGCTCCAAATCCCTGGACCGCGTGACCTTTGTGGCGGCGGACGGCTTTGACGGCGTGGTGCGGATCCCCTTCAATGGGGAGAACAAGTCCGGTTCCACCTTCCAGGGGACGGTGGAGGTCCATATCCAGTCCTCCGGCGCCAGCCGCGGCGATATCTCCTATGTCTGCGCTGCGGGGCAGTCGGTAAAGCTGGAATTGCCGGACTTTACCAGCCTGTGTGAATCCCTCACCGGGCAAAGGCTGCACTACATCAGCTTCCAAGCCCTGCCGGACTTCAATCAGGGCGCGCTTTACCACAACCGGACCAGCTCCGGCGGCATGGGCACCCGGGTGACCACCGCCACCAAGTATTTTAACAGCGCCACGCCCTATCTGTCGAACCTGTCCTTCTGGGCCACCCAGAATTTCCGGGGGTCGGTAGAGATCCCCTTCACCGGCTGCGCCGTTAATGGCCAGACCTTTACGGCGGTTCTCTCCATCAGCAACGGCGAAGGCGCGGGCAGCGGCATATCCAATGCGGTAAGCTATGCGGTCACCGGACAGAATCCCGCCCGGTTTTCCGGCAATGATTTTGATACCGCCTGCCGCCAGGCCACCAACGAGGCCCTCAGCTGCATCCGTCTCAGCCTTCCCTCCTCCGGCCAGGGCATTCTGTATTACGACTACCGTACAGATACCAACCCCACCGCCCTGGATATCAACCGGAACCTGTTCCGCTCCGGGGAGGTCTCTGTAGACCGGGTATCCTTTGTAGCGGCCAAGGGCTTCGCGGGAATCGCGTACATTCCCTACACCGGGTGGTCCATCAAGGGCCAGCAGTTTAACGGCACGGTCCAGGTCACCGTCCATCCGGACGGCGCGCTGGGCGGGCTGGTCCGGCATGAGACTACCGGCGCGCCGGTGCATCTGAGCGCCTACAGCATCCAGGAGGCGGCAGGGGGGCTTCCGGTTTCCCTGCGTCTGACCGGCCTGCCGGACGCGTCCCAGGGCAAGCTGTACTATGAGTACATCAGCCCCACCCGCTATAGCTGGCAGGGCAACACCTCCACCGAGTACAGCCTGTACGGCGACCCCTCGGTCTCCAACCTGACCTTCGTTCCCAAGGCGGGTTATTACGGCGAGGTAAATATCCCCTACACCGCCAAGAACCAAGACGGTACCAGTTATAACGGCACCATCCGCATCGTGGTAAACCAGCCCTATTCATCGGCAAACTTCAACGACCTGGACAGCTACTCCACCCATGCTAAATCCGCCGTGGATTACCTTTACGCCCTTGGCGTAGTCAACGGCGTAGGCGGGGGCCGTTACGACCCCGGCGCATCCATCCGGCGGGGAGACTTCTGCCTGATGCTGGCCCGGGCCTTCCAGTTTAACGTAGGCAGCAGCGTCCAGGGCTTCAGCGACGTACCCGCCGGCGCTTACTACGCCCAGGCGGTAAACCAGCTCTACGCGCTGGGCATTGTCAACGGCGTAGGCGGCGGCAAGTTCAACCCCTCGTCCACGGTTTCCCGCCAGGACGCGGCACTGATGGTACAGCGGACCTTACGCCAGGCAGGCATAGAAGCATCCGACGGCAACGATGCGGCGCTGGCGGCATACAGCGACCGGGGCCAGGTCTCCGGCTATGCCCAGGGTGCGGTAAGCGGCTTAGTCCAACAGGGCTTTTTGCCCACCAGCGGCGGCAAGCTGTCCCCCAAGGCAAGTTTGAACCGCATCGACATGGCAGTGCTGCTGCACCGGGCGATGGCGCAATAGCGGCAGTTTTCTGAAAACGGAGCCAAAGGCGGCGCAGGACGGAAAGTCCCGCGCCGCCTTGACCTTCCGCGGCAAAAGGAATATAATTGCGCTTGTTAGAGACATCACGTATCAATTTCACTACATACAAGGAGAAACGCCCTTATGAAACAAGCCCTCATCATTATCGACATGCAAAACGGCTTTCTCAACCCGGAATCCCCCCTGTGCATCCGGGACGCGCGGGCCACGGTGCCTGCCTGCGCAAAGGTCATCGCCGCCTGCCGGGAAGCAGGGGTTCCGGTGATTTTCGTCAACCGCGCCTACCGCGCCGATGGCAGCGATGTAGAGCACACCCGGTACAAGGTCTGGGCGGAGGGCGGCAAGCCCCTGACTCCCGGCAGTACCGGGCCGCTCTCCGTAGAAAACCCGCCGGAGTTTGGCCGCTGCCCGCAGGACTACGAGATTATCAAGCCCCGCTACTCCGCCTTTTTCCAGACCTCCCTGGACCTTCTCCTGCGCCGCCTGGGCGTGGACACCGTGCTGCTCACCGGCACCACCACGCCCAACTGCATCCGCACCACCTGCTACGACGCCATTTCCCTGGACTACAAGGTCGTGGTGCTGTCGGACTGCTGTTCCTCCAACACGGATGAAATCCAGCGGGCCAACATGCTGGATATGGCCAACGTAGGCGCTGAAATCTGCGCTTCTGAAGCATTCCTGCCCACCCTGAAGCTGGCTGTCCGGCCTGGGACACTGTCCGACCTGGACCGGTGTGTGGAAATTGAAGAGGCCTGCTTCCCGAAGGAGCAGGCGGCCAGCCGGGAGTCTATCCGCAGCCGCCTGGCCGCGTATCCGGAGCATATTCTGATAGGTGAGTTAAATGGTACCATCACTGGCTACGCCATGGGGCCAGCCATCAGCACTGAGACGATAGCCGATGAGATGTTCGCGGATACGTCCTGCCACAGCGGGGAGAATCCCTATCAATCGGTGTTCAGCCTGGCAGTTCATCCAGATTTCCAGAGACGGGGATATGGACGGATCCTGCTGAAAGCCCTCATCGCACTGGCCCGGCAGGAGGGACGGCGGGCCGTCACCCTCACCTGCCGGGCGGAAAAGCTGGACTATTACGCCAGCTTCGGGTTCGAAAACCGGGGCGTGTCGTCCTCGGTTCACGGAGGGGTAGTGTGGTATGACATGGTGCTGCCGCTGTAGCTACCGCCGCATCCAGCGTTCCGCTTCCTCCAGCTGCTCCCGGGCTTCATCAATAGAAATGCCCTGGGCGATCATAGGGTAGCGGTTTTCGGTGCCATTGGTTCGCTGGATCTCATAGGTGCCGTATTTGTTGATTACGTCATCATCGCCATCCGGCCATCCGGGCTTGCGCTCAGGTGGCTGGCTTTCATGTTTACGCATGGTCTTCACCTCCGGCATTAGTATGTCTCCGGAGAGGGCAATTAAACCGCCAATTCAAAGGTCCGCCAGATGAACTCTTCCTCCCGGAGGATGCGCCAAGTGTAGCCTGCGTCCTCGCACTCCCGCCAAGTCAGGTAGTGGAAGTCAAACTCCACCGCCAGATGGCAGGGGATAATATCTAGGATAATGTCCCGGATCTGGTCAAAGCCCTCCGGGATACCCGCCACATCGGGAAAGACGATCTTGACCCATCCGAACCGCCCGGTTTCCTGTACTACGGCCTTGATGCCGCAGCCGGAAATGGTCTCGTTGATGCCCGCCAGGGTAAAGCTGTCCCCGCCGATGCGCAGCAAGGCGGCGATGGCTTCCCGCCGGAGGGGAATGCTGTACTGAACCGGCGTCCGGGCGAACAGGGCTTCCCGGCGGCGCAGGCCCTCGCCCTCGGCGGTGGCCAGGGCGCTTTCCCGCTCCACATAATCCAGCCGTTGGCTCAGGCTGTCCATGCCGGAGCCTAAAGCGTCCAGTTCGCTGCCGCTGAGACTGCCCTGGGACAGGTCGTAGATCCCCAGGGGCCGCAGGAGCTTTCTTAAATGCTGGGCATATCCCATATCAGGCCCTCCACTCCGTGATACTTACGCTTCCCAGGCTGGGCAGCACCGTGGGGCTGCCCTCCAGGTCGGCGGCAGGGGCGGCGAAGCGGTAGTTTTCCACGCTTTCCAGGCTGTAAAGGAGACTGCCCAGAAAAGCCAGGGTCACGCTCCTGCCCAGCAGCGCGCCAGTGAAGGCTTCCCGCAGGGCCGCGTCCGCTTGGGCTTGGGCTTCTTGAAAGGTATAGCCAGCGGTGGGACGGATGGCCACGGCAATATTTACCGGGTGGGGCGTAGGGGCCAGGACCCGCAGATCCACGGAAATTTCGCGTTTCTCCTGCAAATACGCATTGAGCTCTGTCAAAAGCGTCTCCTCAGGGATGCCGCCCTCAGAAGCCACGTAGAGATCCACGGATCCCACGCCCCTGGGCCGCCCTACCGCCACTGCGGCCGCTACGCCGGGGCGGGACAGGGCGGTTTGTTCATAATAAGCGGCGTTAGCCCCATTCGGCAGACGGCGGTAGCTGTCCAACAGGCGGCGGCGTAGGTCTTCATCACTCTCCGCATCGCCGCCGCCGGTGAAGGGGGCGGGATTGGTGCAAGCCTTGATCCCCACCGGCATAGCCGCCATAATGGTGACGGTTCCGGCAGCGGCGTTGCCCTGCTTCCCAGGCTCCAGGGCTTCGGCGGGGGCGTCCACGTACAGGCTCCCCACCTTGAGGACTGCCGCGGCGGTGGTGGCGAAGCGGGTTCCGGCGGCGGTCATGCACACCGTCCCCTTTTCCACAGTCAGGTCCATTCCAGCGGCGGCGCTTACGCCGAAGCGCAGCGTCCCTTTGGCCCGGACGGCGGCGCTGCGGCTGATGCCCCGGAGCTGGGCGTGGCGTTCCAGGTAGTCCCCTGAGGCCGTCTGGGGGAAACTCTGATCCAGCAACCACTGGGCCTGCAAATACAGTGCGTGGAGCTGGGCCGCCGCCGCGTAGAGCCGCGCCGCCAGGTCGCAGGACGGGCTGGGCAGATAGCCGCTGGTTTCCCCGAAAACGGCCAGCATTTCTTCGTAAATCGTGTCGATAGTTTTCTCCACAAGGTTCCTCCTTATTCGATATCCAGCGTGACGGACAGGGCTTCGCCTTCATACGTTAAAAACACCGTCAGATCCATCCGTCCGCCGTCCTTGGGGGCGAGGGTCACATCTGTTACCGTTACATCCTCCTCCGTCAGGGCTTCCGCTACATACTGCCGGGCGGCGGAGAGGCGCTGAGAGGCAGGCTCCCGGCCCAGCAGATGCAGACGGCTCCCCAGCGCCGGCAAGGGTGGCAGGCCGCCCCGCCGGGCCGTCAGGCGGAACAGGATCCGTTCCAGCAGTGCCTCCGCACCGGACAGCCGCACCACACCCCCCAGGCCGTCCGGCACATAATCGCCGTTCTGAATTTTGATTTCCACTGTCATTCCTCCTGTTCTGATGCCGGACAGTAAGGCAGGCCGTTGACGGTCAGCTTTCCCGAGACCTCCACCGTGCCATCGGCGCGGAGGTAAATGGATGCCCCGCCGCTGGAGTAGAGAAACAGCTCTCCAGGGACCATGCCCGCCGGGGCGCGGCCTGTCGTGCTGGCGGCGGCAACGCACTGCTCCTGCTCCCCCGCGCCGCCCTTGATAACCAGCACAGTGTCTCCGGCCTGGGGCTGCCAGACTATGCCGCCGGGGGCAAAGACCTCCAGGTCACGCTGCTCCCCCCGGGTCATCACCGATGCACTGCCGCCGCCGATGGTGGTCATGCCCATGTCGGCGGCGGAGCCGCTGCCAGCCCCGCGCTGGGCGATGGTTTTTGATATCCACATTGCGCTCACCTCACACTTAATGTCAATTCTGTCCGTTCGCCGCTGCCGTCCATCCGGCTTCGGGAGCGGATCACTTCATATTGGCCGGATAACGCCAGCCGCTCCAGGGAAAGCTTCACCCGGTCCCCCGGCATGGCCGCGAAAGGGCCGGACAGCTCCGCGGTGACTTCCACCTGCTCCAGGGCGGACTGGGCGATCTGATATTCGCCGGTGTACCGCCGGTCCACAGCGGTGCTGCGGGGCATGTAGAGGACATGCCTCCGCTGTCCTCCGGCGTCAATGAATTTCTGGTTAGGAACCCGGTGGCTGATGCGCTGGGATTTGTCCTGAATGAGCATCTCGGAAATCACGCCGTATCGCTGCTCCCGTTTCCGCAGGCGCAGCAAGGGCGCGGTATTTCCAAGCTCCAGCGTCCGTCCGCTGCCCCAGAGAGGGGCGGCTACCAGCGTACCTTCCCGGGTAAAGTAGGGGTCAAAGCCGCCGAAGCGGCGGGTAAATCCTTGTACTGCTTTCCACTGGCTGGCCCCGGAGGTCACCGCGTAGCTGCCGCCGGACACTTCCCGGGCCTTTTCTACCCGGATGCCGTAGGGCGTCACATGGTTTTCCAGGATCTCCGGCAACAGGGCGCGGGCATAAGTGAGGGCTTCCGATTCGTTGTCCAGCAGCAGCGCAGCCATGCCCCGGCCCTCCAGGGACATCAGCAGGCCTTGATGGGAGAGGGAGATTTCATAGGCGTCCACCACGCCCCGCAGCATGATCCCGCCGTCCTGGCGGGCGGTGAAGCGGACGGCCTTGGGCAGGACATCCGCCATGGCCGGGTCGTAGGGGCAGACCGCCGTCATGCTGTCACAGGGGACAGAAGAGGTGAGATCCAACTCCCAGCTCAGCAGTGTGGGCAATTGGTAGGTTCCGCCGCCGCAGGTTTCCAGCTCTAATATCACGCGGGGATCACCACCTTGTCTCCGGGATGGATCAGGTTAGGGTTTTTGATCCCAGGGTTGGCTTGCAGCAGTCTCTCCAGGGATGTGCCGTATTTTTTCGCGATGCCCCACAACGTGTCGCCGCTGGTGACGGTGTGTTCCCGGGTGGGCTTTGCCGCCGCCGCTGCCTGGGCCGGGAGGCTGGGGGCGGTAAGGTCTATCAGCTTTTCACTGCCACCGTCAAACCGCTCCTGGAACTCGAAGCTGTAGCGGACATAGTCCGGCAGCGGCTCCTGCTCCACCTTCAGGCTGGTGAAATAGGCGTTGGAGATCTGCCACAGGGGATGGATCAGCAGGCCGGGGCCGTCCTGATAAAACACGCTGGCCAGCCGTTTGAATTCCTCGTAGGCATCAGGCCCTGCAAATTCCCCCTGCCCCCGGATGATCCGGCAGTCCATGCCCAGATCCTGCATACAGTACCGGCCAAAGGGGACTTTGTGGGAGACGACCTGCCGCTGGTAGGTGATCGCATACACAGCGGGGTTATAGGGCCAGATGTAGGTTTTATAGCGCATCGGCGCTAAAAGCATGGTTCACCACCTCCTAATATAAAGGGAATCCGCTGTCATACCGCCGCCCGTCCCGCTGGAAGGCCTGGGAGACTGCTTCCGCCGTCAGCGGCAGGGGCGTGGGCAGGGAAACTTCCTCCGGAAGGCCACCCCAGCGGTTTGGCGGTGTGTCCGGCGCAGCAGCAAATGCCGGTTCCACCTGGGTGGGGACAGCCGCGCCCATGGACATTTCTGTCTGGACAACAGTGGGCGGGGCGGACTGTGCCCACGCTGGCACTCCAGCGGAAGGCGCGTTGGGAAGGGGGCTTTCCGCATCCGCCCTGGCGGGGTGGGGAGAGGAGGGCTGTCCCATATCTCCGGGCCCCGCCGGGAGCGCGTCCTCCAGCGCGGTGGAGACGGCAGACTGGACGGCCTGCGCGTCCTCCACCGGCTGTAGCGCGGGAAGGGCAGCAGTTCCAGTATCGCCGCTTCCGGTGGAGGAGGATCCCGCTGGGGCGGGATCCTCCATAAGCTGGCCAACGGTTCGCGCTGCTGTGTCTGGCTGGGGGAGCTTTACCGAAACGGTTCCCCGGTTTGGGGTGGGGGCGGGAAGCTCCGTTCGCGCCATACGTTCCATGGGGGCGGCGGGATCCGGCAGGCTGCCCGCCACATCCATGGCCTGAAATTTTGCCAGGTCAAAGGCCGTATTTTCCCCCCGCTCCCGGATAGGCGCCCCAGGGATTTCCGCCCGGTTCTGAAAGGCTTCCGCCAGCAGGCGGAGCTGCTCCGTCAGCCGGGAGAGCCCCTCCAGGGCACTGGCAGGGATCTGGAAATTGACCTGGATCCGCTCCTGGCCCTCCATCAGGCGGAGACCTCAATGCGGCTGGTGGCAAAGACCGTGACTTTTTCCGCCACCATGGACCCGACTTTGCCCTCCTCCTGGATGGCACTCCACTGGCATCCGCTGTAAATCACTTTACGGTCTGGTTTGCAGATCACCAGGGAGAAGTTCTCCAGGGCGAAGAAGTCGATGCCATCGCTGATGGCGTCATCGGTGGCGTACAGCCGGGTCAGCTCCAAGACGTATTTACTCTGGCCGTTGATCGTGGCCACTGGCTCGCGCTCGCCAAAGGCCTCCACCACCTGGCTGGACTTGGTGGCCTTGGCGGTATAGCTCTGGACAACGGCCACCTTCTGGCCCTCCAGCTCCAGGTAGATGTCGCAGCTTGTGGGAAATCCTGTTACTTCCATCATGTCGAAGCCTCCTTAAATCGTGATGTGGGCGGTCAGGTAGATTTGGTTCAGCCCATGGGCTACGGAGAAGCCGAATTCCACCAGGCACACCGAGGGGTCGTCCCCGCTGGCGGACACCGACACATCGCTGTAGCCGTCAATAATCTCTGCGCGGAGCTTGCTTTCCAGCTCTACAATGGTTTGGGCGCGGATGGCGCCCCGGGTCCGGAGGGTATTCTTGGCCTGGCTGAACCGGCTGCGTAGACTGCGGCGGATAGAGGGGATCACATCATCCACAATAAGGATGGTGGTCAGCTCCCGCCAGGTGGCATCCTTGACGCCGCCAGTGGAAGTCCGGGTGGTGATCCCCCGGACTGGGGACACCGCGCCCCCTGCCGCTTCCAGAGGCGTCACACCGCCGCGCACCAGCAGGTCGATGTCATTGTCGCTATAATCCTGGCTTACACCGGCCAGGCCGGGAAGGGCTGTGCCATTGATTGGGACAGCGGGGTCCCGGGATGATGCTGCCGCCGCCGCTACTGCCGCAGCAGCGAATACGCCCGCCAGGGGCTTTCCGCCGCCATCCAGGCAGTCAGGGCCGACCAGGGCTATCCGCTCGCTGTTGAGGGCTTCCGCCCGGGCGGTCAGCTCCGTGACCGTGGCGCCATGCATGCCCACCACAGCAATACGCTCCCTGCGCGCCGCGGAAGCACTCTCCAGGCTGGCCCGGAGGGCCTGCTGAACCTCCAGTTCGCCGCTGTCGCAGATTACCACCTGCACGTCCTCCGCCGTCTGTAGGGCGGCAAAGGCGGCCTCATAGTCCGCGCCGTCCACCTTTACCGCTGCCACGGCGGACGCGCCGCCCTGGAACAGCAGGCGTAGCAGGGTGGACATCCCGGCCTTGCCGCTCTCATCCTCGCCGAAGGCGGCAAGGCCCTGCTCATAGCTGGTCAGCCGTACCACGGCGTTGGCCGTGCCGGAGACGCTCTTCGCCGCTACGCCGATGGTACGCACGGCCCGCCCGCCCCGGATGGCGGTGGACGCATCGTAGGAGGAATAAACCCCGGGACGCTCGTGAATGATACTTTTCATTTGTTCACAACACCTTTCAATATAAAATCTGTCAGCAGCGGCCCGTCCTCGGACGCCGCCGCGATGAAATACGCGCCGCAAGCCAGACTGCCCCGCCGCAGGAACATGGAGGTATCCGGATCCCATGCTGCCTCCTCCCATTTCAGGCCGGTGGGCTTCAGTCCCGGGGGCAGGCCCTCCAGCATGATCTGATGCAGGGCTTCCAGTACCCCATCGCATCCCGCCGCCCCCTCCCGGGGTGGGCAGTAGATGTCAAGGGACAGGGTTAGATCCAGCCGCAGGCCATAGACATCCCGGCCCGCCAGTGTCTCTGGATCCGTCTGGCGGCCCAGGTAGTGGCTCAGCGCGCCGCCCTTGCTTTCGCCGGTGCGAAGGCCCACGGCAACCACGGGGGTTTCATACGCCTTGGCCCAGCCAGGGGCGTAGGCGGTCCTAGTTTCGATTCCGGCCCGCTCCAAGGCTGCGGAGAGGGCCGATTTCACCTGTTCCAATCCATTCACAGTGGACCCTCCTTTTCCCGCCGCAGGATGGCGCGGCGATACATGGCGTCCCGGCCCAAGTTTACGGTCAGCACTTCCTGGACGATTAGGTAAAGCTCTGCGGACCGGATCCGGTCCCCTGGCGAAAGCGTGATCCCGGCAGGGCCAATGTAAAGCCACCGCTGTTCGCTCACCGCCCCCAGGGGCGTGGCAGCGGCTGGAAGATCCTCCCGCTTTTTTAGGATGGGCTGCAAAAATGCGGTAGCCAGCCGCACTTGGCCGGGGCCGGAGGGGATGACCATAACCTTCTGCCCATACTGGCGCATCCGCTCTGTCAGCAGGGTTTTCATCCCCTCACCCCCAGAAAGGCGAAACCGCCATCCTCCGAATAGGCATCCAGCAGCGCCATTGCCTGCCGCTCCATAGCGGCGGCAGCTTCTCCCAGGCTGCCGCCGGTGCGGATGCTTACATCGCCTGCCGAGAACTGCTGAACCTCACCCCCGCTGCCGCGGCAGGGCAGAAGCCCTGCCGCGGCCAGAAGGGCGGCGGCGCAGGGAAATGCGTCGGCGCAGTCCTCCGGGGAGAGCCCCGCCCGCAGGCGGCCCGCCAGCCTTGCCTGCGCGGCGGTGCAGAGCGCGGCCAGCAGCGGTTTTTCCGCTTCCGATGGCTGGACGATGGCGGACGCTAAGGACATAATGTGTTCCAGCATAGTTGCGCCCCTTTCTTGCAGATGTCCGCCCGGATCAAACGGTCAGGATTTTCCCGGCATCAGCGTACAGCTTGGCGAAGCCGGAAATGCTGGTAATCGCCGCCCGCTCCACCTGGCGGTCGATAAGCTTGTCATACTCCACCATCACATCGCCCGCACTGACCATCTCCAGGGCGTAGTTGCGGTCCAGGCCGATGAGCTTGCCGGCGGGCATGGCACTGGTGCGCAGCAGCGTTGCACCCAGAGGGGAGGCCAAGGTACCGGTGCCCTGGAAATTCAGACCGGTGAGGGGATTCTGGAATTCGCTCATTTTCAGCATCTCCAGCATCACCGCGTTGGGCACCAGGATGGTGTTCATAGTGTAGGGATCAAACTGCCCCCAGAAGTCCAGCAGGGCTTCATAGGTCAGCTTGCCTTTGGTTCCGCCGATAGGGGCGGTGCCGATGGTGAAGGACTGGGCGGGATTGCCGTTGCCATCTCCGTCGATGATGACCTTGATGGCATCCTCCAGATGCATCCGGGCGATGTGGCTGCCGATCTGGCGCAGGGTGATGGAAAACAGATCCAACCGCTGGAATCGGACGGCTTCGTAGGAAGCGACCAGCATCCGGCCCCGCTTGTGGAGCTGCACCAGATTGTTCTGGGTCTGCACGGTGGTCTGGGGAAGCTGCGCGCCCTCCTCTACCCGTTTCAGGCTCTTGTCCTCCTCGCTGGGGACGGAGGAGATGGAGCGGTAATCCATGCCGTCAAACTGCGTCACCGTGGCAGTGATGGAGGGCAGGACGTTGTCCTCTTCCATCCCCTGGCGGACAACCCGGGAGACGAACTCCGGAAACAGCACCGCCGACTCACTGGTGCGGAAAAATTTCTCCACCGTATCGGAGCGGCTGCCCTTCACATGGATGTCGAACCGTTTGAGCTGGCGCTGGAAAGCGTCCAGGCCCTCCAACGGGGTGCCCCGGTAGTTTTCGCTGGGGTCGGCGGCCTCCAATACCTGGGTGAAAGATTTCCCGGATTCGCCGTACATGCCCTTTTCCAATTTCAGATTATCGTAAGTATAAGCCATCGTTAACATCCTCCCTTAAAGTAAAACCGTAACCGTTTTCCCGGTGGTATCCACATCCACCACAGGCATCTGGCGGCCGGTCTCGCCGGTTCCAGCGGCCTTGACACCGCCGCTGCCATCGGCCAGCAGGGCGCTCCAGCCTACGGTGGGGGCGCTGCCGCTGTAGCGAACCGTGGCGAAGCCGCACACCTGCACGGTACACGCATCGCCGCAGCAGTGGGTGGTCACGCCGCAGAAGGCGTCTCCGGCGGCGCATTCGCCGACCGTGCCGTTGCCGGTGAGCTTCACTACATGGCCCTCGGCCAGCTTTTCCCCGAGAAAGGTCGCGCAGACCTGGCCCACGCCGTTAAAAGAAACGTTCATTGAAAAAGTCCTCCTGTTTAATTTAAATGTATCGCTACCGCGCTGTGCGGGTAAGCGTCCGAAAGTGGTTAGATGAGGAACGCGTGATCCTCATCCTGGCTACGTACCGCCGTCTGGGGCCGGAGCTGGGGTATGGGAGGATATCTTTCCTCCACCCGCTTACGGTAGGCCTTGGACAGCTCCAGCAGCTCGTCCTCGTCCATCTTTTCCGCCGTTTTGGAGAAAATCTGTAAGTCCAGCGTCTCATCGGACAGGCCGGCCAGCCGGATCAGCTCCCGGCGCAGGCTGTCCAGATAGGACCGGCCCAGCCGTGCCTCCCGCTCCAGGGCTTCCAACTGCTTCATGCACCCTGGGTGGCCCGACAGCAGGCGGCGGAGGCCGCCGCCATCGCTATGGACATAGCTTTTGATGACCCCTGCCTTCCGCTGTGCGGGAACGGCCACGAAGCTCCACTCGTAGGCATCCACCGGATCGGCCAGGGTAAAGTAGCACAGCTTTCCATCGTAGATCTGCCCCCCCTGGTGCCCGCAGTTCCCCTGGCCGCAGATGGAGCACTGGCGGCCGGAGACGCTGCACCCAACGCTGACTTCTTTTTTGATTCCGGCTTCAATCTCCTCAATGAGGGACGCGTTTTTCTCGCTGCGCAGCATGTAAGCACAGCCTTTCAAAAACCGGCAGGGGTCTCCGGCGGCGGTCAGGCCGTCTTCCTGGCAGATCTCGGTTTTATAGAGACGGGCCGTCTGGCCTTCGGCGGACCAGTTGTGGTCAAAAATGCCGCTCTTACCGGTAAAGAGCTGGCTGAGGGCTTCCAGGCCGTGCTCATCGAACCGTTCCCAATCCCGGTCTACCTCGTTGTCACACAGCCGCAGGGCGAAGGTATACACCTGCTCCGCTGTCAGATTTGCCTTACTCAGGCGGTTAATCAGCGCCAGATCCTCCGCCGAAACGGTGTGGGGTATCACACCGCCAGGTTCTTTTTTGATGTTCAATGTTCTCTGCTCCTTTCTGCCGCATCGTTTTCCAGGGCCAGTTTTCTGGCCTGCTCCCGGTACCAACCGGCTTTGGCTTCCTCCAGGAGATCCTGAAGATTGATGTCATCCCAAACGATCCGGAAACCGCATCCGTAGCCGTGCATCCGTAGCCACATCTGGGCGATCCGCTCCAGGGCGGGAGTCAGTGTGCGGCGGATGGCGGTCATTTCCGTAGTCAGCAGGTCGGCCTGCTGGGTGCTCATCCGTTCGGTGCTGGACCAGCTCAGCCCCAGCATGAAGGGCGGAATGCCGGTTTTGCTCACAAGCTGCTCCAGGATTTGCCGGATGGGCACGGAGCTGTCCAGAATTTGGTTATCCGCGCCGATAACTTTGATCTCCACATCCCCCACCGCCACGAAGTCCCGGACGCAGCCGTTGCGGGTGCTCTCCATAGCGCGGCTCCATTCTGAAGCAAGCTGCTTGCTGCGCTCCTGGGCCATGCCCCGCTCCCAGTCGCCGCTGCCGGGCTTGTAAACCACCGCGTAACGGACGTTGCCCATCCGCTCCCAGTTGACGCCGATGGCGGAATAAATCTTGCCCAACAGGTCGGTCAAAAAGGGCATGGACCGCAGCAAGGACACGCCATATGGGGCGTAAGCCTCAGGCTGAAAGGGTGTAAACAGCAGCAGGTTTTGGTGGGGGAAGGGTTTGAGCTGCCCGTACTGATCCCGGCCGCAGAGCTTAAAATCCAGCGGCCCGTCCCCTTCCCAGACCTGCACATCCTCCACCCGTCCGCACAGGACAGCAGCGATATCATCGTTTCCGGCAGTGGGAACGATTTCCGCCACCGCCTGCCCGAATACCAGCATAGAGTCCATGTATTGATCCAGGAAGGTGTTGATGCCCCGCTGTCCCCGGCCGGTGTCCACCTGCTCAAAGAAGCGTTTCAGGGCGTAGTCCGCCTTGGGATCCTCACACTGGACGGACACACCGCCACAGAGCCGGATAATCTTGGAAATACAGGCATCCACCAGAGGTACTGCCTCCCGGATGGCACGGTAGAGCTGTTTATCGCCGGTCTGGAGGGACGCAAAGCCGCCCAGCAGGCCGAAAGGAGGCCCGCCGCCCCGTTTGATCTGCGGCGTAGCCGCCGCGCCGGCCTGGGGTTCGTTTTTCTTTTGGCTGAATAATTTCATGTCTCAACTCCTTTGTTTGCCATAAATCCGCCGGAGGATGGTTTCCGCGCAACGGAGCAGAAGGGATTTTCGCAGCCTATGTTAGCCTGTGCGGCGATAGTGACGGCGAAATACCGCATGTCGTCCATAGCGTGGTCATTTTCCTTGCGGGGGGCATCCCGCCCGGTGTCATCCTCGTTCCACCGGTAAAGGGCAATCTCCCGCAGGCAGTCTTTGCAGCCATTGCAAATGACGATACGGCCGCTTTTGAGCAGATCCGCTGTGATCCGGATCCCAGAGAGAACCTCGTTATCCGCTTTTACCACATGGTAGCCCTCCTGCCGCAGCGCGGCGATAAAGCTTGCGGCAGACGGGTCGGCCACAATGCAGCGGATGGCGTGCTCTCCTGCCAGACAGCGCAGCGCCGCCGTGTATTCCTGATCCGTAAGCTGTACGCCGGTGCGCCGGGAAGCGTAGTAATATTCCTCTACCCGGTACCAGACACCGCCACGAAGCCCCCACAGGCCAAAGGAACAGGGGTTTGCAGTACCGTAGTCCACGGAGATCACATAGTCCTCCAGCTCCCCTTCCGGCGGGGCAGGCGCATCCCGAGCCGGGTCGAAGAAGTCATACACCAGGCCTTTTGCCGCAGTCCATTCCCCAAGGATGAACCGGCGGTAGAAGGTTCCGCTGTAGCTGGACCGGTACCGCTGCCGGACCTGCTCCGTAAGAGAGGGGTTGTCCTCCATGGTGAAGTGCAGATGCAAAGCGTTATGCTGCTGGGCATTGAGGATCCACTCGAGATAGAACCAGTGGTGTGTTCCCTCCCGTATCAAAAATCTACCTACCATAACCCCCACAAAAAAACCGGCATGACTCTCGTCATGCCGGCCAAATCAGCCATATAATAAACTTACAGTTCCCGTCTCCCCTCCAACGCCCGTACCAAGGTAGCGTCATCCGCGAATTCCAGATGCCCGCCCACAGGGATCCCGTACGCGAGCCTGGTGACCCGCACCTGGAAAGGCTTCAGGAGCCTGGCGATATACATAGCGGTAGCTTCCCCCTCGGTGTCCGGGTTTGTTGCCATAATGACCTCCTGGATATCACCCTGGGAGACCCGCTGCACCAAGGATTTAATTTCCAGATCATCCGGCCCCACATGGTTCATCGGCGAGATGACCCCGTGGAGCACATGATAGCTCCCGCCGTACTCCCTGGCGCGTTCCATAGCGGCCACGTCTCTGGGATCGGCCACAACGCAGATAGTACCGGCGTCTCTTTTGGGGGAAGCGCAGATGGAGCAAAGCCCGCCGGCGGTAAGGTTCTGGCACACCGGGCAGCAGGTAACGGAACTTTTCGCGTCCAGGATTGCTTCCGCGAACTCCCGGGCGTCCTGATCGGACAAACTGAGCACATGGAAAGCTAGGCGCTGCGCGGATTTCCCGCCAATTCCCGGCAGGCGCGCGAACTGTTCCACCAGCTTTTCCAGCGGCGCGGGAAAATACTCCATAGGCTCAACCTCTCAATTCCCGGATCCGTTCCGGGATATTTTCCGCCTGGTAAACGGCGCTTCCGGCCACAAGCACATTGGCGCCGTTTTCAATCACGGTCTTGCAGGTCACGGGATCCACGCCACCGTCCACCTCCAGCTCGCAGTCCAGATTCCCCTGATCAATCCATTGCCGCAGGAGCCGGAGCTTCGGCATCATATCCGCCATAAATTTCTGTCCGCCAAACCCTGGTTCCACGGTCATGACCAAAATCATCTGGCAGTCATCCAAAAAGGGCAGCGCGGCGCTGGCAGGGGTTTTCGGCTTGAGCACGACCCCCGCCTTTTTCCCCTGCCCGTGGATCAGCGCCAAAGCCTTGCGGGTATTCTCCTCAGAATCCGCTTCCACATGCACGGTAACGATATCCGCCCCGGCCTGGCAGAAGCGTTCCACATAGCGTACAGGCCGGTCGATCATCAGATGGACGTCCAGGGGCATCCTGGTAACGGCGCGGATAGACTGGACCACCGGCAGGCCAATGGAAATATTTGGTACAAACAGGCCGTCCATCACATCAACGTGGAGGTAATCGGCGGCAGCGGCCCTGGAAATATCCCGCTCCAGATTTGCAAAATCGGCGGCGAGGATAGAGGGGGCAATTTTAATCATAGCAGCACTTCCTTTCTTATCATTCCGGGGCAAAACCGGCACGGACAAGGGCGGCAGGCAAAGCCGGGGCAAAGAACCCTTTCCAAGCCCTCTTCATAGGATACCGTAAGCGGCAAGAGCGAACCCGGCGGGGTGAAAGAAACGACCTTTCCCACGCCCTGCCCTGCCCGCGCCGGGGGCGCGCCGCATCATATAGGTGGCCGTCGGGGCTTGCCCTGGCGGCCATCACAGGGAATACAGGGGCGGATGCGCACCGCCGTATGGAGAAAAATTTTTATAAAAGTTTTTCAGGGAAAGTTGCACTTTTTCGTGCAACTTTCCCTCATTTGCGGCCTAAGGATGTAGCGAGCGTCACCTACCAGAACTTCGCGCGTTCGAACAAAAACGCTCAACAGGCCTGGCCCGCCTGGAAAATCCCCCGCGCCGGTTGCAAACGGAGGCACCTTGACAACTGCATCACAAGCGCAAAAAGCAAGCGCCTAGGAGATTTTCGCCAGCACCGCGTCCAGCTTTTCCGGCGCGGCGACCTTAAAGACCATGTAAGCCAAGCCATGCTGCTGCCCCAGCACGGAATACATATATTCAAGGTCAATCCCCGCGCCGGAAACGACCTTGAGCACATCGCTCAGCCCGCCGGGCCGGTCTGGCACCGGTGTCTGCACCACAGCGGTTTCCCGGACGATGTACCCGTGCTCCCGCAACAGCGCCGCCGCCTTGGACGGCGCGTCCACGATCAGGCGCAGCACCCCGTAATCGGAAGTCTCCGCGATATTCAAGGCCAACATGTCAATGTGGTTCTGTGCCAGCAGCTCGGCCACCTCCGAGAGCTGGCCGGCCCGGTTTTCCAGGAAAATAGAAAGCTGCTGAATCATCATGGTGGAATTCCTCCTTTTTTAATCTGGCCTAAATTTTCCGCTTGTCGATCACCCGCACAGCCTTCCCCTCGCTGCGGGTGATGGTCTTGGGCGCGACCAGCCGGACTTTCGCGTAGATGCCCAGCATGGCCTTTAAGGCGGCGACCAGGCTCTTTTCCATCCCGGTGATCTGGCCCAGGCTGTCGGAGAAGTTCTCCGGCGTCATTTCGACCATAACCTCCAGGGTATCGGAGTTGTTCACCCGGTCCACAAGGATCTGGTAATTGGCGGGATATCCCTGCTCCAGCAGCACGGTTTCAATCTGGGACGGGAACACGTTCACGCCCTTGACGATCAGCATATCATCGCTGCGGCCCATGGGCTTGCACATTTTCACATGGGTCCGCCCGCAGGAGCAGGCTTTCCGTGTGAGCACGCAAATATCCCGGGTCCGGTAGCGCAGCAAAGGGAACGCTTCTTTCGTAATAGAAGTAAACACCAGCTCGCCCTTGCTGCCCTCAGGCAGCACTTCGCCGGTATCGGGGTCAATGATTTCAGCGATGAAGTGGTCCTCGTTGATGTGCATGCCGGACTGCTCAGAGCATTCAAAAGCGACCCCCGGCCCGCTGGTTTCGGTCAGCCCATAGATGTCATACGCCTTAATGCCCAGCTTTTCCTCAATATCCCGGCGCATTTCCTCGCTCCAGGCTTCCGCGCCGAAGATGCCGGCTTTCAGCTTAATCTGATCCCGCAAGCCCCGCTCATGGATGCTCTCCGCCAGATAAGCGGCGTAAGAGGGGGTGCAGCAGAGGATCGTAGAGCCTAAATCAACCATAAATTGGAGCTGCCGGTCGGTATTCCCGGAGGACATCGGCAGGGTAAGGCATCCCACCCGGTGGCTTCCGCCGTTCAGCCCCGGCCCGCCGGTAAACAGGCCGTAGCCATAGCAGACATGGCAGACATCGTCCTGGCCGCCACCGGCGGCGGTAATCGCCCGCGCGCAGCAGTCCTCCCACAGGTCCACGTCATGCTGGGTGTAAAAAGCTACCACCCGCCGCCCCGTGGTGCCGGAGGTGGACTGGATCCGCACGCAGTCTTTCAGCGGCTTGCCCAGCAGCCCGTAGGGGTAAGCGTCCCGCAGGTCGTCCTTGCTCAAAAACGGCAGCTTATGCAGGTCGCCGGCGCCCTGGATATCATCAGGAGAAATGCCAGCTTCCTCCATTTTTTTCCGGTAGTAGGGCACATCGTCCCAGACGTGCTTCACCTGCTTCACCAGCCGCTCGTTCTGCCAGGCGAGAATCTGTTCCCGGGAAGCGGTTTCAATTTCAGGTTGATAGTAACGCTCCATAAAAGGCCTCCTCGGTTCTATATGTATCGCCAGGCATCCCCGCCCAGCCTTTCATTGACTTTATCACATTGAATAGGTAAAGTCAATGAAATTCTCTGCCGCAGCGCAAAATTACGCAGGCTGCGCGGCTTTTTCGATCACCCTGGGGGGCTGGGCCACCACAGTGGCCCCATCAGGAACATTTTCGGACACCACCGCCCCGGCCCCCACCTTCACATGGCGCCCGATCCGGATATCCCCCACCAGCACGGCGTTGGCGCCAATGAGACATCCGTCCCCGATCTGGGGCGCTTTCCCATTTACCTCCCCGATGGTCACATTCTGATAGATCCGGCACCCCGCCCCGATGGAAGCGTACCGGGAAATATAGATCCCGTGCAGCCCGTGGGGCAGGGAGGGGATCCCGGTAATTTTTGCGCCCCGGCCGATATAGCCGCCCCGCCTGTGGGCCATGCGGTTGAGGAAAAAGGTGAGGATATCCGCCCACCAGCGGCATCCGGTTTTCTCCCGGCGGCGGAATAGCTTCCAAAACAGTCCCAGGTTGTTGCCGAGGGAGTAATCCATCAGCCGCTCCCGCAGGTTCATGGCCGGTCAGCCCTCTTTTCCCGGCAGGCGGGCCACCATGCCGCCGATATAGGCCTGGTCAATGATCTGGAACCGGTCCTCCGCCGGATACAGGCACCCGCCGTAATAGATAGACCGGTTGTTGTTGACGGAGGCGTCCGTCATGCTCCTGTGGGCGGCCAGGTGGATCTGGCTGCATCCCGTTTCCGCGATGACCCGCTCCATGTTCCGGGCGGTGATGCCCGCGCCGGGGAGGATCTGGATGCGGCCCGCCGCATACGTAATCATCTCCCGCACCGTGGCGGTGGCCTGTGAGACATCCGGCTCCTGCCCGCTGGTCAGCACCCGGGTGATATGCAGCGCGATAAGGTCGTCCAGGGTTTCCCGCCAGTCAGGAACCACATCGATGGCGCGGTGGAATACCGCTTCCTTCCCCGCCCCCAGGGCCAGATCCGCCAGGATCTTTGTCCGCTCCTTGTCCAACGTCCCGTCCTGGTGGAGGAAGCCGAACACCAGGCCATCGGCCCCGTGGGCCAGCAGCAGCTTCGCGTCCTCAACCGCAGTGGCGAACTCCGCGTCTGTGTAGCAGAAGCCGCCCTCCCTAGGCCGGACCATGGTGATGATCTTCATGCCGGTCTCCCGCTTGGCGACCACCAGCTCGCCCAGGGTGGGGGTCAGCCCCCCGTGAAACAGGTCGCTGTTCAGCTCTACACGGTCCGCGCCCGCCTTGTGGGATTCGATCACATCGTCCGCGCTGCCACAGCAGACCTCCAGTAATACCTTGCTCATGAATGGATACCGCCTTTCCTCTTTTATATCCGATAACTGGTATTTTTCCGCGTTCTGCCGCTTGTCCCCCCTACTAGGGGAGACAAGCGGCGTTTTTTGCTTTTGCCAGGTGGAAGGTAATGGCGTTTGCTTTACCAGCGACATTATAATATTCTTGCCGGAGCGTGTCAAGAAAAGCTTGCCACGGGAGCGATCTGCCGCTATAATAGCGGTAACATGACAAAGGAGGCGGAAATATGCCGTTTGTGTTTTCCAAAGAAGACTACGAGCGCCGGACGGCCTGGTATACCCAGGCGCGCTTCGGGATGTTCATTCACTGGGGGTTGTACGCCATCCCCGCCCGGGGCGAATGGGTCCGGTCGACCGAGCGTATCCCCAGCGGGGAGTACGGCCAACTGATGCAGGAGTTCCATCCCAAGCACTGCGATATGGGCGCGTGGATGGACGCGGCAAAGGCGGCGGGAATGAAGTATGTGGTTATGACGGCCAAGCATCACGACGGCTTCTGTCTCTTTGACAGCGCCTACACGGACTTCAAATCCACCAATTCCCCGGCGGGCCGGGACTTTGTCCGGGAATTCCTGGAAGCGGCCCGGTCCAGGGGGCTGCGGGCGGGGCTGTATTTTTCCCTGCTGGACTGGCGGCACCCGGACTATCCCCACTACGGAGACCTTCACCACCCCATGCGGGATGACCCCGCCTATGGCAATGAGGGGCGGGATTTCAACCGCTATCTGGACTACCTCCACAACCAGGTCCGGGAGCTTTGCACCAACTACGGCAAGCTGGACCTGCTGTGGTTTGACTTCTCCTACGGTGAGCTGCGGGGTGAAGCGTGGCGGGGGACGGCGCTGATGGAGATGGTCCGCTCCCTCCAGCCGGACGTGATCGTGGACAACCGCCTGGAGGTCAGCGGCGAGGGGTTTGGCTCCCTGGCGGAGTGCAGGCCTACGCCCTACCACGGCGATTTCGTCAGCCCGGAGCAGATCATCCCCCCCAACGGCCTGCGGGACACGGAGGGGAAGCCTTTGGTCTGGGAGAGCTGCGTGACCATGAACAACCACTGGGGCTATTGCGCCGGCGACAACTACTTCAAGCCCGCGCCCATGCTGGTGAAAAAGCTGGTGGAGTGCGTCAGCAAGGGGGGCAACCTGCTGCTGAACGTAGGGCCGGACGCCCAGGGCCGGATCCCCGGCGAGTCCCTCCGGATCCTCCAGGGTATCGGCCAGTGGATGGAATGCAACGGGGAGAGCGTTTACGGCTGCGGGCCGTCCGGAACGGACAAGCCGGACTATGGCCGGGTTACCCGGCGGGGGGATACCTTTTATTTCCATATCTTCGACAATACCATCGGCGCCATCCCCTTAATGGGGCTGCGGCACGAGGATGTGCTGTCCATCCGCCGCCTGGCAGACGGCAGCGAGGTGCCGGTTAACCGAAGTTGGATCTATAACAACTATCCAGAGATTGTATTCGCGGACCTGGGGCCGGATCCGGTGCTGCCCGATCCTGTGGATATGGTGCTGGAAGTGCGGGTTAGACCCGGGGCGGTGGCGGAATGGCGGTAAAGCATGAATCGAGCCTGGAATGGAAAGCGATGGACTTCCTGCGCACACACCTGCCCCAGAGCGACCGGGCGTGCTATCCGGCGGAGATGTTCCTGGAGTTTGTCCACCACGCGCTGATGGTGCGGGAAAAGGCCCCCTGGTGCGGCGGCTTGGATTGGGAGATTTTTGCCCACTATGTGCTCTTCCCCCGGGTAAACGATGAGGAGCTGTCCTTCCACCGGGCGGTTTTTCACGATGCCCTCTGGCCCAGGGTGAAGGATCTGCCCACCCAGGAGGAGCGGGCTTTGGAGGTCAACCGCTGGTGCCATGAGCATGTCTCCTATGAAGCCCAGGATGACCGGACCGCTTCGCCTATGACCGTCTACCGGGGGGGCAGGGGGCGGTGCGGGGAGGAATCGGCCTTCCTGGTGTCCGCCCTGCGCAGTGTGGGGATCCCAGCGCGGCAGGTCTATGTGCCCCGCTGGTCCCACTGCGGCGACAACCACGCCTGGGTGGAGGTCCTGTGCGGGGAGCGGTGGCGGTATATGGGGGCCTGCGAACCAGAGCCGGTGCTGGACCGGGGATGGTTCACCGCCGCCGCGTCCCGGGCGATGCTGGTCCACAGCCGGATTTTTGGGGAGGGAAGCTCCCCTCTCCATGGGGAGCCCCTGGGCCGGACCGGCGCGGTGCGGTGGTTCAACCAGACCGCACGGTATGCCAGTGTGAAGGAATATACCTTCCAGGCCCTTGCCGGCGGGAAGCCGGCGCCTGGGGCGGTATTCCGGTTACAGGTGCTCAATGAGGCGTCCTTCCACACCATTGCCGTGCTGGCCGCCGGGGAGGATGGCACCGCCCGGGCAAGGCTGGGGCAGGGAAGCCTCCATGTGGTTGCCACCCAGGGAGGGCTGTTCGCCGAGTGCGCCTGCGGGGAGGACGGCGCTGTGCTGCACCTGGAGACGGTGGAGACCGGTAATTCGGACTGGGTGGATATTGACTTCTATCCCCCCGCAGGCGACCCCGTTCCGCCGCCACCCCTGAGCGGCAGCCAGAAAGCGGAGCGGAAAGCGGTGTTGCAGCGGGGGAACGCGCTACGCAGCCAATGGATCGAAGGCGGTGGGAACCAGGCGGAGGTCCAGGCGTTCCTCCAGGGAGAATATCCGGAGGAGCGGGGGAAATTCCTGCGCACCCTTACGGAAAAGGATCTGCGGGACGGGGCGCGGGAGGTCTGGGAAGACCATTTCCGCCGCCTGCCGCCGGGGAAGGGGCTGCCGGAGGAGATCTACTGGCGGTATGTGGCCTGTCCCCGCATTGCCTGGGAGCCGCTGGCCGCGTGGCGGAGGCCGCTGCAAGGTTGGCTGGCGGTGTGGTACGGCAGCCCGGAGGAGCTGTGGACGCGGCTGGGGGAAATATTTACGGACCCGGGGGAGGATGTGTATGACAACCTCCACTGGCCCCCAGACCGGGTGCTGGAGGCGCGGAAGTGCGATGGGAAGGGGCGGAAAGCCTTTTTCGTTGCCTGCCTGCGGACGCTGGGGATCCCGGCGCGGCTGCGGTTCCTGGACGGTGAGCCGGAGGTCTGGCGGGACGGCGGGTTTGCCCCTGTGCGGGCCTTTGAAACAGGTACGCTCAGGCTCAGCGGGCCGGAGGTGGACTGGACCCTCTCCCGCCGGACGGCGCGGGGATGGAAGCTGCTGCGGCCCGAGGGAGTGCGGGAGCTGGTCCTGCCCACCGGGGATTACCGGGTGATGGTGGCGGAACGGCTGCCGAACGGGAGCCAGATCGCCTCCATGCGGGATCTGCGGCTGAAAGCGGGGCAGACCTGGGAGATCGAGCTGCGGGCCAGGGCGTATGACTGGAAGGACGCGCTGGACAGCCGGGCGATGCCGGCCCTGTCCGCTGCGGGGCTGGACGGGCAGCCGGTCCCGGATCCCCTCCGGCAGGATGGGCGGCCTGTCCTGGCCCTCTGGCTGGAAGAGGGCGGAGAGCCGACGGAACACCTGCTGGGCGAGCTGGCCGGATACCGGGAACGGCTGGACGCGCTGCCGGTGCGGGTGCTGTTCCTGGTCCGGGGGCGGGAGAGCCTGGCGCAGCGGACGCTGGCGCGGGTCCTGGACGGATGGGACAAGCCGGAGGTACTGGTGGATGACTGGGCCTATGACCTGGAGGCCGCCGCCCGGTGCCTGGGCCATGACCCGGAGTGCGCGCCCCTGGCGGCCGCCTGTAGCGGCGGGCGGGCTGTTTACAGCACCGGCGGGTATCAGGTTGGATCGGCGGAGCTGCTGGTCCGGGCCGCGGAATTTCTCTGCGGCAGGGCATAGGTGGTTTTCGACAAAAGGGGCGGCGGCTGGGAGAACTCCGTAAAGAAGTCCTCCCCGCAAGGCGAGTCCGCAAGTAAAAACTATTTGATTGAGATGGCGTAGTTACGGCTACGCCGTCTTTTTCTTGCGCTTCAACATGGCTTTGTAGTAGTCCAGGTACTCCTGCTCCAGTTCCTCCGGCTCCGGCGCTACCCACAGGCCAATGGTGTTATAGTAGATGTCCACCCTCTGGTGCCGCTTGCCGTCTACCTTGTCTGGCTTGGATACCACAATTTTGTCAATGAACTCGTGAACGATTTCAGGCGTCAATTCTGTCAGCCGAGTCACCTGTCTGGCCCGTTCAATAAATCGCTGCAAATCAGCCGCTTTATCTGTGGTGGCATCCAAACTGGTTTCCATTTCCGGGATCGCCGCTTTCAACTGCCGCTGTTCGTTTTCCAAAGATACCGTCAGCGTGGCAAAGCGTTCCTCGGACAGCAGGCCCTTGCTCATGTCCTCGTAACTTTTCTGAATAAGCTGGTCGATCTCCACCACTCGCTGTTTGGCTTTGTCCAACTCCCGGCGCTTGGCGGTCAGCGCCTTTTTCGCTTGCAGACCAAACCGCTCCACCTGCTCTTGTGCAAACTTCTGCTCAAAGGCTTGGACGTACCACAAAAGACGCTGTAATCCCTCCAGTACCAACTGCTCCACGGTGTGTTCCCGGATATAGTGAGCGGAACATACGCTGGAATTTTTGCGATAGCTGGAACAGAAAAAATAGGCTTGCTCCCGCTTGTAGCTGTTGGTGCTGCTGTAATACAATTTTTCGCCGCAGTCGGCGCAGTACAAAAGCCCAGAGAACATACTCACGATACCGGTGCGGTCTGGCCTGCGGCGGTGCTGTCGGAGATTTTGAACGAGGGTAAAGGTCTCCCGGTCAATGATAGCAGGGTGGGTATCGGGAAATACCTTCCATTCCTCCTGGGGCCTGTCCAGACGCTTCTTCTGTTTGAAAGACTGACTGAAAGAACGGAAGTTCACTGTGTCCCCGGTGTACTCCTGTCGATCCAGAATATCCGCTACGGTAGCAGAACACCAGTTGTGCGGATATGCCGGGGGCTTTGTGGGGCAGCTCACTCCAATGCTGTGCAGATACTCGCTGGGGGTCATCACGCCGTCAGAACGCAGTTTCTTGGCGATTTGAGTGGGCCCCAGGCCACTAATGGACAACTGAAATATCTGATGTACTACTCCCGCCGCAAACTCATCTATCAGCCACTTGTTCTTGTCCTCTGGGTCTTTCCTGTACCCAAAGGGCGGATTGGTGGTCAACGGTATTCCAGCATTGCCACGGCTCTGCATGACACGGCGCACCTTGTCGCTCGTATTTTTTGCGTGCCACTCATTAAAGAGGTCTTGCATTGGCACGATGTCACTCACGCCGTTGGCGGTGTCAATGTTGTCCATGATGGCGATGTACCGCACGTTCAGCCGGACAAAATCTTCCTCCAGAAGCTGGCCCACCACAAGGCGATTCCGGCCCAGCCGGGAATGGTCTTTGACCACCAAATTTGCCACAAGCCCCTGTTCAGCCAGTTCCATGATTTCCATGAAAGCTGGACGGGTGAACGTAACTCCCGAGTATCCGTCGTCAAACATGAACCGGGGATTTGGCAGATGATTGTCTGCGGCGAATTTCTCCAAAATAGCCCTTTGATTTTGGATGCTGCCTGAGATGCCGTCTTTCTCGTCATCACGGGACAATCTGGCGTATAATGCTGTGATTCGCTGTTCATTTGGCTGCTTTTTCTTCAAAATGTACTCCTTTCCGCAGCCGGATGTGATATGAATTGCAAGGTAGCATTATCATACCACATCCGGCGCAAAACTTCAACACTTTAACGTGTGATATTTCGGGCGAGAATGCGATTAACTTTTTCCTCGGCGGTTTCAGCCGTGTCCCCGCTAAAATGGGCATTGACAGTGTAGACCGTCCCGCCAATCTCCCGCTCAAAACTTATGGGGCGGCTGTACTGATGCTCTTTCAGCCAGTCCAAGCGTTCCTCGTGGGACAGGCTGACAAGGTAGACCGCTGTTTCATCTATCCGCTCCATCACTTCCTCAAAAATCTCAGCCTGCCGTCCTGTCAGTTCAATCGTGCATAGCATCAGCATTCCCCTCCTCAAAGGCCCTGCGGACAGTCTGTGTAGCTCCCTCAACCTCCGCTAATGCCCTGCGGAGGGCGGGAACATCCAGCATACCGCTGTTGGCTCTGACAAGCACGTCTGCTACTCTCAGCCCAGCCTGGTGTGTCACAGCGATCAGGGCCGGGACATCTACCTGGGGGCCAGGTTTGACCTCCGCTGCCAGAACTACCTTACGTACATACTTGGAGCGGTCAAGTCCGGCCGCTGCCGCCTTGCGGTCTAAATCCCGCAGTTCTTCTTCCGTAAAATGGATTCGGGCTTTTTGATCCCTTGTTCTCATAGGTCGCTCATCCTTTCTGATTTTGGGGTTTCAGGGAACTCCCTGACAAGCGGTATTGGGGGATTTGTGCCCCCCAATACGTTGCTTGTTAAGACAATACCACTCTCCCTTCGGCGCATTTGAACGGCTCCGCCGTTCTTCCCAAATGACAGCCCTGTTTCTTCTTTCAGCAGGTTTTCTCATCAGCAGTCATTCAGTTGTCAGGGCAAAAAAGGAGCCGGTACATCAAAACCAGCCTCAGCGGAAATTTTGCGTTCCGCTGAAGCGAGTTTGATGTACCGGCCTTGTATTTTACAAGCGCCAAAAGGGATGTGCTTAATATGTGTTATTCACTTGGTGTAAAGTTTAGCATATAGAACTGATGTTTGTCAATAGCTGTTCACTGCTTTCAAAAATCCTTATGATTCCCAAATTCATTTCAGGCCATTGGGGTCTGCGTTACATATAATTTGGACGACATCTAACCTTGATCTGTCAACGGTGCAAAAGTTGCTCCACTGTTCTTCTGTTCCGCCATAATATATCTTTTCAACATTGTGGAAGTAAGACCATCCTTTGAATTCCTCCAACGAAGCAGGTAGATACACATATTCAATCCCGCAGCTATTAAAAATGTTGTTGGACATATACCGGGTTCCATTCGGAATAATTACACTTGTTACACTGTCAAGAGCAAAGGTTCCATCAAAAGAAACGACATTCATGATTGTTCCATCTACGTTGTATGATGAATTGATGCGAACTTTCTTACGGTTTCCCCTATAATCCTTAATGTATATCTCGTTTCCGTCAATGTAATATTCAAAATCATTCAATTCGGCATACGATGATGCCCAAATAGAGCTTGATTCTGTGCCAACCATTTTACTTTCACTGATTAGCACACCAGAAATAAGGATAAGCCATGCTATAGACAGTATAACTGCTCGCCACTTTTTATCAAGTTGAAATGCGTTGGTTTTCCAAAACCACACAGAAAGCGCGATAGGCCAAATAAGAAGGAGAAACAGATACCACCAGCCTGAGTGCTGAACATCACTTTCAATTCCCCAGGTATGTCCACAATCACTGCAAAGGCCAACTGTTCTATAAGCAATTTTTCGGTGTCCATTTCTTATGCCAGCAGGGAAAATCCAGCTGCTTTTAACTCCTGTTCGCCTATAATAGCTGTTATAGGATGTTCCTACTGGCTCTCTATGAAATTTTATATTGGCTCCCCCGCATTTAGGACAAACCGCCATTAGAAATCCCCCCCGCTCAAATATTGCCACGTTGAAATACGGAACTCAACCCCGGAGTAGAAGCCACCCTCTGCCATTTATAGCGATTCCAGCCCATTCCAATATAGCTGCCACCACAAATGAGGGGTCAAAACCGCTGCCACCTAACGCCACACCGAAGTATTCATGTAAAATTACACCGGAAATCGTATCTAAACCACATTTTTCTGATCCAAGGGGGGCGCGGCCAGTACCTTTTTTCGCCTTTCCACCATTGTTTCTTAAAAAGTCTACAACAACATCAAAGATTTCAAAAGAATGGGAAATTCCATGAAGCGCATCGCAGCCAAAGGTATTTCCATCCGTTTCTGCCCATACTTCGTACTCTTTGCCTGAATATGAGGTAACTACAGCTCTGCCCCCACACTCTTTTAGCTTTCTCTTGATAATATCAGATGCTTTCATACTACTTTCGTCAACCTCCCAAGATGCTGCGTCAATAATATCTCTATCTTTTGCTTTCACCTGGGTATCGGTAGATAAGCCCAAAACGTCCAGCACTTCATTTAACTGCTTTTTCGCTGCCGGATAAGAAAGCTGAAGTTCTTCTTGAAGCTGTTTCATATTCCCTCTACACTTCAAAAACAGCAATAAAAAGTCATTCTGTTGGTCTGATAAAGCAGAATATGGGTTCGTTTCAAGATCAAATTGACCCCGTACCTCAATGCCGCATGATGGGCAGGCTAACGCAGAAATTTTCAATCTATCACCACAAGATGGACAATGCTGGACTGGCTTTCTCATATTCTTCACCTCTTTGGAAAAGAGTATCATAAATTTTTTAACTTGTCAATAAGTTATTAAAATATTTTCTACCTTGTTTGAAATGTAATTGATATTTCAATTGCTGGCAACAATATATTGTAAAATGCGAGTGGCACTTCCGTTTGGAAATACCACTCGCATTTTATGTGACTGCTTTCAATCGTAAATCAACGTTGAAAAATCATTTCTTCAACTCAATCTGGCGCTTTTTAGTAACTAATGCTTAATGATAATCACTTTAATATTTCCTGCATTTTCGATGTCTCGAATAAACTCAGCCTCATTTTGAATATATCCCAAGTCATATATAACAAAAAGTTGTCGAATGTATTGTTTCCCATAAGCTGTAACGTCGGCACTTATTTCTTCAATAACTTTTGATTTTCTGTTTTCTTTAAGAAGCTTTACTTCAATACATAGTTGTAATTTCGGGATAACAAAGTCAGGAATATACTCTTTCCCAGAAAATTCAAATTTTCCTGTTTCCCTATCATAATCTACGCCTTTATTCAGACCACGACCAGCTAAAAGTGACTCAATTGCATTTTGTACTTCAATTTCCTTTTCTGGCCGACTAAAAATCACGGTTCTTAGTCGAGATTTTATAAAATTTTCCAGGTTATCAAATTCATCATCGGCAAAATCAGCATTGCTGGACAAGCAAGAATATAACATTTTAGTACTAACTAATACTTGCTCAATAATTTTCTTTTGTGAAGGCCAAACTGTGTCTCCCCAACCAGGCATTTTATCAACATTGAATGTATAGAACATGGCATTTACTTTCATAACATCTCTTACGCGTTCTGCAAGGTCATTATACATGGAAGCCATATCCCTATACGACACATATCGGGCAAAATCAGGTACATGGTCATTGTTAAGGATTTCTTGTATCGTATCACTTAATGCGCGTATTTGGGAAAGTAATATCTTTATCTCTTTTGTTTCATCTAAAGTATTTTTAGCCACATTCCTCACCTCCGAACGATTATATCATAACTTTGCGTCTATTGGCAAATGGATTTGTTAATTTCTGACCTTTCCAATCAGTTGATTTTCTTGCAGTTAATGCTGATAATACCCCGCTAATCTTTTCAAAATAAGCAGAAAGCCTGGGAACATTAACAAGGTCATGTCCCCAAGCTTTCTCTGTGTTAGGCAAAAATCAGTTCGTTACAGATAATTTCCTCTACTCGATTTCGGATATTGTTCATCTGCCCAACCCACTCCATCTGATTCTTAGCTTTGAGTTGTTCGGTAATTCCCTCTTGCTCTGCCATCTGTTTTACAAGCTGAGAAAACATATCTTCCGCCTGCTGATTGATGTCAGCCAGGTGGCTATCCAGCTTCCCACTGAGTAGTAAGGCGTTGTAAAGAGCTTTCCTGTGTTCTCGCAGATACCGCCGCCTACGCTGGCC
The DNA here is from genome assembly GCA_910587645.1 of uncultured Oscillospiraceae bacterium. Lineage (GTDB taxonomy): Bacteria > Bacillota > Clostridia > Oscillospirales > Oscillospiraceae > Pelethomonas. Next base: position 56,968 of record CAJUNA010000014.1, on the reverse strand, counting down.
CCAGACACCCACAGGAACACTTTCTGGCACAGCGAGGTTTGGGAGAAAATAATCTCCTTCCTGATGATAGGTTCCACCCATCTGTTCAAATAGTGACTTTTTCATGATATAGTCCTCCGATATGTTAAATTTCCTGCAATCCAATCACATTCGGCTGACTTAACAAAAGTTACAAGGGGCACTTCCTTACGAAGTGCCCCTCGCGGGCCGCTCCTTTTTTTTCGTAAATTTTTCCCCAAAGGTTCGTAACCTTGGATTGATTCTCCAGCGGGTTTGTGATATACTGGCACCGAATGTAAATCTGCCCTGCCTTTTTGGGCCGGGCCGCGCCAAGGAGGGGAGCTTTTGGTGGGTAACAGCGATTTTGCCGCCATTTTGAACGCGATGCCGGAAACCGGCGTTTATGTCATCCGGGCGTCTGACCACAGCCTGCTGTATTTCAACCAGCGTGTGCGGGAGGTTTCGCCGGAGGCCAGGCTGGGAGTGCCCTGCTACGAGATCTGGGATGGTTCCTGCGCCTGCTGCCCCCTGCCCGGTGCGGAGGGCAGCGGCGAGGGCCGGGCCGTCAGCTATAACGCGCCTTACGGCGGAGTGGTGGACATTACCGCCGGGCGGATCTTGTGGGAGGATTCTGTCCCCGCCTTTGTGGTAACTGTAGACCCCAGGGCGGATGTGCCGGGGTATACATACAGGAAAATCCTCCGTCTCGATTTGGAATGTAACCGGTGCAATGTGCTTAAGTCCGATTCCGACCTGTGGAAGCCGGGGGACGCGCCCCTGTCGGAAAGCCTGGGGCGGTTCGCGGAGAGCGGCCTGATCCACCCCGAGGACGTGGAGCGGTTCACCGCCTTTATCAGCCTGGATCATATACGCCGCGCCCAAGCGGAGGGGCGGACCCTCACCCTGATTTACCGCCGCCGGATGGAGGAGGGATACCGGTGGAACCTGATGGAGATTCTGCCGGGACAGGGGGATGGCTCCCATACCGCCGTGCTGTGCGTCAAGGACGTCCACGATGTGCTGCGGGAGGGGCTGGAACGGGAAGGGATCGCCGTCCGGGATCAGGAGCTGATCCGGAGCCTGGGCGAGCGGAACTTTAACATCTATACCATTGATCTGGCCGTGGGCACCGCCAACCCTGTCCGGGAGGATGGGCGGATGGGGGAGATGCTGGCGGCCCAGGACTGGGATATGCTGATGCGGGAGCGGATTTATGGCCAGCTCCATTCCTCCTATCAGGACGAGTTTGTCCGGCGTTTCTCCCTGGAGGGCCTGCGGCAGGCCGCCGAGGCGGGCCAGCAGAAAAATGAGCTGCTGTGCCAGTGGCGCAGCGGGGAGGATTACCGGTATATTTCCGTCACCGCCTATTTCAGTGAGGATCCGCGGGCGGTGGGATACACGGTACTGGCCTTGCAGGACGTGGACGAGCGGATGCGGCTGGAGCTGGCCCACTCCAAGCGGGATATGCAGATGGCCGCGATATTGAAATCCCGGTATCAAATGATGAACACCGTGTACCTGGACAGCGGGCTGTGCGAGCGGATCAACCTGGCCCAGTTCGCGGGGACGGACAACGTCCTTACCGGGGATTATGAGACATATATCCAGAACGCTGTGGACCGGTTCGTCCATCCCGATGACGCGGCCCAATTCCGCTCGGCCTTGTCCCTGGAACACCTGCGGCGGAAAGCGGAGACCATCGGTGAGTACGGCGATGAGGTCTGCCGCTACCGGATCATGGGGGACGAGGTGCGCTGGATCGAGGTCCATGTGCTCTACAGCCGGCAGAAAGACCAGGTAATGGTCAACATCCTGGGGCAGGACATCACCAGGGAAAAGCAGCAGGAGGATGACCGGCTGCGTGCCCTGGAAGACCGGGCATATATGATCTCCAGTCTCAGCAGCCTGTTCTTCTCCACCTATTATGTGGATTTGGAGCAGGATACCTTCCGGGCGGTGACCCAGCAGCACAAGGTGTCCAACCTGCTGGGGGCTGAGGTGAACTTTACCAACGCCTTGCAGCTCTATGCCCACCACTTTGTCCACCCGGAGGACCGGGAGCGGTATCTGGGCGCTATGGATATAGGAAACCTGCGGGAGACCCTGCGGTGGTGGAAGCCATACGTGGAGGTGGAATACCGCAAGCTGCCCGATTTCCCGGAGCTGGGGGAAGAGGGCTGCCGGAAAGTCCGGGCTACCGCCGTGCTGGCCCAGACCGGGATGGATGACCTGCCCAGGACCGTGGTGTATGTCGCCCGGGATATTGGCGGCGGGGAAGACGGGAATGTGTAAATAACGCCCGCTGCGGGATGCGGGGACGCGAGGGGAAAGGATTTGTAAGTATGGACAGAATTTTGGTGATCGATGACAGCGCCGTACAGGCGGAGTTTTTACGCTCGATTTTAAAGGATGACTACGATGTGTCCATCCGCAATACCGCCAAGGAGGGCCTGGAAGCCGCCAAGGAGGGGGGCTATTCCCTGATCCTCCTGGATGTGATTATGCCGGACATGGACGGGTTTACCGTCCTGCAGGAGCTGAAGGGCACCGAGCTGACCAAGCATGTGCCCATTATCCTGCTGACCAGCCTGGCGGAAGAGCAGTATGAGGAGCGGGGGCTGCTGCTGGGGGCCGTGGACTATGTGGCCAAGCCTTTCAGCCCCGTCATTATTAAGGCGCGGGTCAATACCCATATCAACCTCTACCACTATCAGGCGGAGTTTAAGCAGCAGGCGCTGGTGGATGATTTGACCGGCGTGGCGAACCGCAGGTGCTATGAGGGCGCCAGTATCGCCAAGTGGCGGGAAGCGGTACGGTTTGGGCTGCCGTTCTCCGTTTGCATGTTCGATATTGATAAGTTCAAGCTTTATAACGATACCTTCGGCCATCCGGCGGGGGACAAGGTCATCTCCGCTGTGGCGAAAACGGCGGGGGCTTATTTCCAGCGGTCTACCGACCTGTTCGCGCGGTATGGCGGGGAGGAGTTCGTTGCCGTGTTCGTGGGGAATGACGGGCGGTCCGCGTTTGAGTTCTTGAAAACGATCCGGCAGGCGGTGGAAGACCTCCATATTCCCCACAACTCCCCGGTGTGCGAGTGGGTTACCATCAGCGTGGGCGGCGTGAGCCTGGTGCCGAAGTCCGGGGACGATTATGGGACGTTCCTGAAGCTGGCGGACACAATGCTCTATGACGCCAAGCGGCTGGGGCGCAACCGGGTGGTTTGGTCTAACGGCGGGAAAGAGCAGTGGATGGAAAAGTAAGGTGGTGTGCGAAACAGATGCTCCGCTGCAAGGGGCTCTGCTTCTTATCCCGCAGCACGGCTCGTTCCTTGTGTATTGGCAATAAAAAACCGCCCCCCCGCTGTCTGCTTAACAAAACAGGGGCGGGCGGGTATAATAAAAAAACAGAAGGGCTTGCCGCGACAAGCGGTTAGCCCCCAGTGTTAGTCAAGAAATGACCGCAACCGGGCTAGGGGCGGTCATTTCCTTTTTTATTATACCTTGCAACCGCTTGTTTTGTCAAATCCTGCCATGTTTAGCTGCGCTGCCTATTTGCTTGTTTTCCGTTTTGCCTGCTTGTCCGGGAAAGGTTTGGCCAATCTTACACGGATGTAAGGTTCCACCCCATTTTGTAAGGTAAAACAATGGAACGGAACCCCAGGATAGGCTATAATAAAACCTGCAAACAAACCCAAGGAGGAAAAAAATATGCCAATCCTGCAAGTCAGCGATCTGAAGAAAATATACACCACCCGTTTTGGCGGGCAACAGGTACAAGCCCTGACCAGTGTGAACTTTGCCGTAGAACCCGGTGAATACGTCGCCATCATGGGTGAATCCGGCAGCGGGAAAACCACCCTGCTGAATATCCTGGCCGCCCTGGATAAGCCCACCAGCGGAGAGGTGCTCTTAGATGGGAAAAATATCGTCACTATAAAAGAAAAGGATATCGCCGCTTTCCGGCGGGATCATCTGGGTTTTGTATTCCAGGACTTCAACCTTTTAGATACCTTTTCGATTCAGGATAATATCCTCCTCCCCTTGGTTCTGGCGGGGAAAACCTATAAGGAGATGGAACGCCGTCTCCTGCCCCTCTCCCGGCAGCTTGGCATTGACGCATTGCTGAAAAAATTCCCCTACGAGGTCTCCGGGGGGCAGAAGCAGCGAGTCGCCGTGGCCCGGGCGCTTATCACTGAGCCGCGTATCGTTCTGGCAGACGAGCCTACCGGCGCCCTGGACAGCAAGGCTACCGACAGCCTCCTGGGGCTCTTCGACCAGGTTAACGCCGAAGGGCAGACCATCCTTATGGTCACCCACTCCACCAAGGCCGCCAGCCATGCCAAACGGGTTCTCTTTATCCGGGACGGTGAGGTGTTCCACCAGATTTACAAGGGTGTCAACAGTACGGAGGAGATGTACCAGAAAATTTCCGATACCTTGACACTGCTGGCGGCGGGGGGTGAAGAGGATGCGTAACTCCAGCCTTTATCCTAAGCTGGCGATGCAGAATATCCGGAACAACCGGAAATTCTATCTGCCCTACATCCTGTCCCTCCTGGGAGATGTTGCGGCAATGTATATCATGTCCGCGCTGGTAAAAGACCCCGGCGCAAAAGACATCGTTCCCGGACGGCCTAACGGCTATATGTATGTGTCGATTTTCATGAATATGGGCATGATTATCGCATTTTTATTCTCTACTATTTTCGTCTGCTATATCAACGGTTTCCTCATAAAGCAGCGGAAAAAAGAGCTGGGCCTTTATAACATCCTGGGCATGGGTAAAAGCCACATCGCCATCGTTCTGGTGATGGAGACCCTGTATATTGGCCTGCTGGGTATCGGCGGCGGTATTATGACGGGCCTGGCCCTTCACAAGCTGTTCAGCTTGTTCCTCCACCAAATGCTGGGGATGCCGGTGCCTTTCGGGTTCTATATCTCCTGGGCGAGTATGGCGCAGACGGCGGTCCTGTTCGCCATACTGCTTGGGTTCACCTTGCTGCTGAACCTAAACAAGGTCCGCGTTTCCAAGCCCATTGAGCTGCTTCATGGCAGCAGTGTCGGAGAACGGGAGCCGAAAACCCGCCTGCTGATGACTCTGCTGGGGGTGGTTTCCCTGGGTGGCGGCTATTATGTCGCTATTACCACCCGCACTGGCATAGACGCGATTGTGACCTATTTCCTGGCGGTGGGGCTGGTAATTATCGGGACATACTGCCTGTTCACTGCCGTGAGCATCTTTATTTTGAAAACCCTTCGTAAAAACAAGGCGTTTTATTATAAAACCGGTCATTTTATTGGCATCTCCGGGATGCTCTACCGGATGAAGCAGAACGCGGTAGGCCTTGCCAATATCTGCATCCTGTGCACCATGGTGATGGTGATGCTCTCCGGTACGCTGTCGCTGTATCTGGGGACGGCGGATGTGGTAAAGGAACAATACCCAGGCGATATCAACATCAATGTGAGCTATTATCCCCAGCCCCTCGCTGGTGAGGAAGAGGATTGGAGCCTGTTCGACCCCGACGCCATGCTGGCAGCGCAGGCAGGCTTTATCGAGGGGCAAGGCTACAGGATTGAAAATGCCCGCACCAGTTACAGCCTGGGCTTCGGCACGGGAAAGGTTTCCGATGGCGTATACACCACCGACCGGTTCAATGACGCCGCCAAGGGCGTTGTGATGATGACCGTTATCACAGAGGACAATTACACCGCCACTACGGGTGAAACCCTAAACCTCGCTCCCGGCGAGGTGGCGGCATACGGCGTGAAAGGCGATACGCTGACCATCCGCTGGACGGTGGATCAGGTGGGCACGGAGCTGGGCGAATCCAGCTTTCCTATCGTGAAGCATCTGAGCCGCAATCCCGCCTTTAACCCGGATATTACGGAGCTGGCTACCATCGTTGTTGCGGACAATGAGACCATCTATGATGTCTGGGCCAGGCAGGCGGAAGCCTATCCAGGCAACTCCAGCAGTATGCGTTGGTTCGCCTGCCTGAACGTAGACGCCACAGAGGAGGAGCTGGTGGCGCTGCAAGACTGCTACTATACCGCTATCGAGGACAGCAGCTTCTACGAGGGAACTGGTTCCTGGCTAAGGAGCAGCTGGAATTTACGCAGCGAAGGGGAAGCTTCCGCCTATGGTTTAGCGGGGGGATTCCTGTTCCTGGGGATTTTCCTGGGGTTCATTTTCCTCCTTGCCACAGTGCTCATCATTTACTACAAGCAGATCTCCGAGGGCTACGAGGACAAGGACCGCTTCGAGATTATGCAGAAGGTGGGCCTGAGCCACAGCCAGGTCAAACGGTCTATCCACAGCCAGATTTTGATGGTGTTTTTCCTGCCCATTGTAGTGGCGTCCATTCACATCCTGTTCGATTTCAATATGGTGGAAAAGCTGCTGACCATGTTTTATATCCACAACACGGCGATAACAGCGATGTGTACGCTGGGGACGGTGCTGGTGTTTTTTGTGGCCTATGGGATCGTGTATCTGCTGACGGCCCGGACGTATTATAAGATTGTCGAGAGGTGACCGTATGAAAAAATGGATTGCATTCCTATTGATTTCCGCGCTGGGTGTTGGATGGTTTCTCCGCTGGCTCCGCCGGGAAGCAGCGTAGCGAAAAATCGGATTTTGGGAAAGGGGCAAGAAAGATGGATCGAGTGGATACAGCGTTAATGCTGGCGATGGTATGCCTGATGGCTGGGACGCTGCTGGCCGGCTTCAGCCGCCCGCTGTGGTGGATGCTCCACAAGCGGGAGCCTGACGGACACAGGGCCGCGCCGCGGCACTATGAGTGGATGCTCCGTATCCCGGGGCTGGCCTTACTGGCGGTAGCGGTGTGGGTAATTGGCATGAGCGTGATGGGCGTATTTCCATTCCAGTGAACAGCCTGGCCAGGCTTGTAGGCCTGGATAAAACGCCAAACCGCCAGGAAGGGAACAGTATTTCCATCCTGATCACAGGAATGGCCCCTTCGTTACAGAGGGGGCCATTCCTGCTGCTGTGCGCCTGGGCACTCTTGACAAATCTATCGGGGCGTGATATATTAAATACATCGAGAAACGATATATCATCAGCAGATAGGAGTGTATGGCATGAAAACGGGACGGCGGAGGCAGCTTGCCGTATCGCTTGGACGCGTTAAGAAGGTGGAAACGGCGTGGAAACGAAAAACCAACCCTTAACAGAAGCTCTCTTTTATATTCTTCTGTCCACCCGGAAACCGGTTCATGGCTACGGCATCATCCAGGAAGTGGAGGAACTTACTGGAGGGCGGGTCAGCCTGGGGCCAGGGACCCTGTACGGCGCGATCAACACCTTGCTGGAGCGGAACTGGATCGTGCTGCACAGCGCGGAGCTGGGTTCCAGGAGGAAAAAGGAATACGTAATTACCCCGCAGGGGCGGGAAGCCTTCGGCGTGGAGATGCGACGGCTGCGGGAGCTGGTGCAGAACGGGGAGAAAATGGAGGATGGGGCATGATCCAATGGAAGTTTACCTTTGACAAAGATGAGGAGGAGTTCTGGCTTAACGAATGGTGCCGGCAGGGCTGGGCCATGACAAAATTTTTCTGCGGAGTGGTCACCTTTGCGCCTTGCCAGCCGGGGGAGTTCATTTACCGCATTGATCTGATTCCCGGCCGGTTTTTGCAGGCCACCGACTATGAGGGCTATGTGATCTTTATGGATGAAATGGGCATAGAGGTCCTCCAGCGGTGGGGACGGTGGACATACCTGCGCAAACGAACCGCAGAGGGGCCCTTTGAGCTTTATTCAGACACGGAGTCAAAAATTACCTTCTATAACCGGATGCGGAGGCTGTTTCTGTTTGCTCTGGTGGTGGAGGTTTTGTGTTCCCTCAGCGGGTGGAACATGCTGGTTAGCTTTCCGGAGAGCCTGCTTGCACAGGGGCTGGTTGGCCTGTATATCGTGATAATTGCCATGGTGCTGCGGGCTGTCTGGCGGTGCTCCTGGAGGATCACAGAGCTGGAACGGCAGCTAAAGTAACGGAGGGGAATATGAAGAATAGGGAAGCAGGAAACCTTTGGGCCGCCAGCTTGATTTTGCTGGGCGCGGCGAACGCCAGTTTTTGGCTGGTCCGGCTTCTGTGGGCCGGAACCCCCAACATCGTGGTGCGGGTGCTGGGCATTGTGATGCTGATAGCACTGGCGGTGTTTGCCTTTGCCACAGCGAAGCTGGCCAGGAAGCGGAACTGACACCAATCCATGGAAAAGGAGACATACATATGAATTTAAAAATCGCCCTTCTCCAGCTACAGCCCACCGGGACGCCAGAGGGCCAACTGGAAAAAGGGCTGGCCGCCTGCCGCCAGGCAAAAGCCGCCGGGGCGGATATCGCCCTATTCCCGGAAATGTGGAACAACGGCTATACTATCCCCGCGGATCCCGCAGGGCTTCTTTCCATGGCGGAAGATGTGGATGGAGCCTTTGTTTCCGCTTTTGGCGCGCTGGCGCGGGAACTGGACATGGCAGTTGCCGTGACATTTCTAGAGCGGTTCTGTCCACAGCCGCGCAATAGCATGGCTTTGTTTGACCGCCATGGCGTCAGGCGGCTGCTGTACGCCAAGGTCCACACCTGCGATTTTGACGCGGAATCCCTTTTGACCCCCGGTGAGGATTTTTATGTCACGGATTTGGATACCGCCAAGGGCATGGTCAAAGTAGGGGCTATGATTTGCTACGACCGGGAATTTCCCGAGAGCGCCCGCGTCCTGATGCTGAAGGGCGCGGAACTGATCTTGGTCCCCAACGCCTGCCCTATGGAGATCAACCGGCTTTCCCAGCTTCGGGGACGCGCTTTTGAAAATATGACGGCAATCGCTACTGCCAATTATCCAGAAAGCCAGCCGGATTGCAACGGCCATTCTTCTGTATTTGACGGCGTGGCGTACCTCCCTGATCTGCCAAATTCCCGCGACACCTGCATTCTGGAAGCTGACGGGGCAGAGGGCGTCTATTTGGCGGATCTGGATCTGGCACAGCTTCGCACCTACCGCCGCCATGAAGTCCATGGCAACGCTTACCGCCGTCCGGAGAAATATGGCCTGTTGACAAGCCAGCGGGTGGAGGAACCGTTTATCCGGCCTGACCGCCGGGAGCTGATATAGGCAGTGCCCACATAAGGGCAAAATGGGCAGCGGCAGGACACCTGCCGCTGCCGTTGCTTTAGATGCGTGTGACATCACCGAAGAAATGAAGGGAACCCAAGCAAATCGCCAAGTCAAAATGAAAAAGCCCTCAGCCGATGACATCATCAACTGAGGACTTCCATGGTGCGCGAGGCGGGACTTGAACCCGCACGTCCGTATTGGACACTAGAACCTGAATCTAGCGAGTCTGCCAATTCCACCACTCGCGCATCTCCCTATTAACTTTTGAAATGGTGCGAGTGACGGGACTTGAACCCGTACGCCTGTCGACACACGCCCCTCAAACGTGCCTGTCTACCAGTTCCAGCACACTCGCATTCGACTTCAAAACTCAACGATGCTATTGTACTTCATTTAGCCGAATTTGTCAATTATATATTCTGCACAATTTAGGCCGTTTATATAGGCAGCTAAACTGTGAATTTAGATCAGCAATTAAAAAATCTTCCACATAAAAATCCCCGCATCCAGCTTGAATGCGGGGATTTTCTCTACTATGATCCGGCGCCCGCCTTAACCTTCCCCCACAAAGCGCATCAATATCTGTGCCGTTTCCGCCCGGGTGACCCCTGCGCCCGGGACAAGCTGCCCGGCAGTATTGCCGCGGATCAGCCCCCGTCCCACAGCCCAGGCCATAGCATCGGAAGCCCAAGGGGCGATGGTGGAAGCATCCGGGAAAGCCGTCAGGCCTCCCCCGGCCTCCCCTTCGCCCTCCAGCCCTGCACACCGGTAGAGCATGGCCGCCAACTCCTGGCGGGTCACACTGGCGGAGCCGCCAAAAGTACCGTCATCCCGGCCGGCCACCACCTTCCGCTCATAAGCCCAGCATAGGGCGTCCGCATAGGGTGTATGGCTGGAAACATCGGAAAAAGGCAAGTCCTTGGCGGAATACTTGGAGGCTGGGCTGCCACTGGCACGGTAAAGGGCCGTGACGGTCTCCCACCGGACGGCGGCGTCATCAGGCCGGAAGCTCATGTTCCCGTCCATCTCCATGATCCCCTTGTCCAGGACAAAATCCACCGCCGGGGCATACCAAGCGGAGGGCTTCACATCCGCCAGGAGGGGGGCGCCGCCGCGTACAGGCTCCACCTTCTCCCCCGCCGCCAGTGCCTTTACATTCAGCGTATAGGTAACCTGGTGGGACGCATAGTCTTCCACCTGGATGTACACCGTCTCCGGCAGCTCCCTGCCAGAGAAATCCACCGTCAGCACACATTCCTCCCCGGCTTTTTCCGGTAAATAGGCCTGCTCCGCGATGGACGTTTTCTCCGTGTCCCGCACCACGGCGTAGGACACACAATTGTCATCCCGCAGCGTCAGCGTCAGCACGGAGCCGTGCATGGACGCGGAAACCACCGGCGCCCTGCCGTCCACCGCCACTGGGAAAGTCAGCTCCCGATACGCCTCATATGTACCATCCAGCAAAAAGGCATACGCTTCCGGCGTCCTGTTCTTTACATGGGCGGCATAGGCCGCTTCCATCTCTTCGTCGGTGTCCAGCCACGCATAAACATCCACCCGCACGTTTGTCCCGGCGGGCAGGGGCGTCCCCTCCCCGTCTGTCACGTCCCAGGCGAAGCTCGCGCTGGAAGCGATCCCCGCCGGATAGGATATCCGCACGGACTTTTCTAAAAGCCGTTCCTCCCCAGCGAAGTAGACCTCCTTGGTCTCCGGATTGGAGGCCAGCATGACCACCCCCGCCGCGTTACGCAGGGAATAGAGATCCAGCCGGAGAATCCCGCCCGCTGTGGCCGTCGCGTTGCCGTTTTGAGCAGGGACAGCGTTGCGGACATCATGATGGAGGGCGTATATCCGGCTGTTCGCGCCCAGCAGAACGCCGTCCTCCGCCGCGCCGTCTTTCCGATCCGACAGGAACGCCAGATTGGCGCCCAGGTTCACCCCGGTCTCCCGCAGATAGCCGCTTTTCTTGACAAGGTCCGCAGTCCTCCACGCCACATCCTTCCCGCCGGACAGGCGGTACTCCGCATCCTGCACGTCCCGGAAGTCGGACGGCTCCAGCACCGGTCCCGCTTCCCAGTCGCCGCAGTAGCCCAGGAAAGCGGCGTGAACTGGCTGGTTCCCCCCCGTGGCGGTCACATAGCCTTCCACATAGAAGCCGTTGGAATACACCTCCGCCAGCTTCCGCCGCAAGCTGTCTCCAACAGCCAGGTCCAGTTTGACCGTAACTTCCCCCTTGGCGGGAATGGTGACAGCGCCATCCCCGGTGACGGACACACCGCTGGTGATATCCTCCGGAGCCATGCAGCTGTAGAAAACGCCGTCCTCCTGCACATAGCGGTCAGTCAAAACCACCGTATCCAGGGAGACCGCCGCCGCCTCTCCGGACAGGTTCCGTATGGTCAGGTTCATGGTAAACTTTCCATCCCCGCTCTCGCCCAGCTCAACCAGGGGGTTCATCACCACCAGTTCGCTTTCCGCGGCGGCAGCCAGGTCAATATACCCCGCCCCCTGCCGCCGGGGAGAGACCGGAAGCCCCGTTTCGCCGTCCGTCAGCAGCGCAGCGGTGCTTTCCGCCAGGCTTTGCGCCAGCGCGGCGGCCTCCCTCCGGCCGGTGATCCCTCTCTCCCGCAGGGCTTGCAGCAGCACGGCAAAGTGGCCGGACATGCTGCCGGAAGCCATCGAGGTTCCCGTCTCACTGCGGTATGCCGTGTTATCGGAAGCGGAGGCAGCGTTTACCGGCCCGCCAAAAGCAGTCAGCGCCGGGCACAGATGCAGCCCGGAGGCCGGCCCCCAGGAGGAGTAATCCGCAATCTCCATCCCCCCCTTCCCGTCCCGGGATGAAGCGGCCACCGCCACGGCCCCATACAGGCTTCCGGGGGAAAAAAGGGAGCTGTAATCCGTATACGCCCCTGTGGGCAAAGCCTGGGACCAGGTGTTGGACATTACCGTTGGCTTGCTGTTCCCGGCGGCGGCGCAGACGATCACGCCGTCCTCTGCCATCTGCCGGAAAGCCCGGCAGTAAAGCCCGTCCATCACATCGCTAGCACTGAACCCGGCTCCGGTGCCTACGGAAATATTGATGACGTCCGCCCCCAGGTTCCACGCATCCTCCAACGCCCGGAGGATGATGGTGTCATTGGTACCGCTGCCGGAACCGTCTGGGAATATCTTCAGCCCGAGGATCTGCGCCCCTGGCGCCGCCCCCCGGAATCCATTCTGCCCGCCAGCGTACCCCGCCGCCAGGGCAGTCACATGGGTGCCGTGCTGGTTGGAGGAGGTTACGTCTGTGTCGTTGCTGTAGTAGTCGTACACAAAGGGGATCTTCGATGACAAATACCGCCCCGCCGTGCCGCCCTTTTTAGCGAAGGCCTCCACATCCGCCTTACTGATGGCCGGGGACTTCACCAAAGAAGCATCGGCAAAGGCCGCGTGGTTCACATTCAGCCCACTGTCGATGACAGCGACCACCAGCCCATCGCCGGTGTACCCCTGCTCCCACAGGCCGTCCGCGCCCATGAGAGCCAGCCCCTCCTCCGAGGGCACCGCTTCCCCATAGCTGGCGGCAGCGCCGCTCTCATAAAACGCCGCCGGGGCTACGCTCTCCACGCCGTCCAGACGGGCCAAGGCCCGAAGGGCCGCACCGTCCGCCTCTACTGCCGCGCCGCGGAAAAAGGCGTCATACGCCCAAAGGACTGTCACACCCTCCATATCCGCCAGCATCTCATACATTTCAGCCGGGCCGGCGTCCCCGCTGTAGACCACCACAGCAGGCCGGGCCCCGCCGTCCTCCCACGCCGCGCCTGCTGCGGCGGTCAGCAGGAGAAGGCTCAACAGGGCAAAGCATAAGGACCACTTTATTTTTTGACTCATTTTGGCATCCTCCGATGGTTGATGGAAATATTATATACTTGATCGCCGTCCAGGGCAAGTGCAGAATTTTCCGGATGCTTTTTGGCGGAACCGCCCGCCGCCGGAGACCCCCTTGCAATTCCCCGGCGAATTCGGTATAATAAAAATACACATTTGATAAAAGGAGCCATCCCCCATGATCAAACATGTAGTGATGTGGAAATTCCTCCCTGGGAAGGAAACGGAAATGAAGGAATTCCTGGACGGCCTGCGTGGCCTTTATGGCGTCATTCCACAGATCCAGTCCCAGGAAATTGGAGTCAACTGCCTGCCGGACGGCTACGATGCAGTGTTGATCTCCACGTTCGCGTCCAAGGAAGCCCTGGACGCCTATAAAACCGACCCCCGCCATGTAAAGGTATCCGCCCTGTGCAAGGCCATCCGCACCCAACGGGCTGCGGTGGACTTTGAGGTCTGACCCATGGCGGCGCGGTTGGACAGCTTCGGGCTGACGGAGCTTGCGGCAAAGCCGGAGGACGCTTTCCGGCTGGCGGGCCTTGCCATGGCGGAAGGCCGCCGGATCCCCGGCTACGGGGGCGATTACTATTACTATTGGATCGGAGACGCGGCGGTGGTCATCCGCACCCGCCTGGATCCTGGCACCGGGGAAGAGGAGCTGCTGGGGATGGACACCCACGCGGCAACGGCCTGCCAGTGGCTCTGCCGCGTGGTCAGGGACGTGACCCCGGAGGGGGCAGATCCCCTGAGCCGCCGGGTCCTGGTGCAAAAGGACGGCCTGGAGGGCCTGGCGGTGGTGGATCTGGTCTGCGCGGACGTCCTGCCCGGCCTCCGCGCAGGGGACTCGCTGCGGATGGGTATGGTGGGCTTTCCCCTGCGCATTGCCTACGATGGCGGCGAAAGCCATAACGTGGCCGAAGCCCAGCGGGACACCGTTCTGCTGCAAGGCACAGTCACCGATGCGAAGGTGGGGGAAACCTACCTGGGCATGGAGCCGCTGACGAAATTTGTCAGCGTCACGGCCTCCACCCCTATGGGCGAGGTGGAATTGTGCCACCCCATGGAGCTGGTTCCAGAGGCCCAGCGGGATCTGGTAAAACCTGGCAGCGTGGTATCCGCCCTGTGCGTCCTCTCCGGGGACTGCGCGGTAGGCGAATACGCCGGTGGGATTGTCTTTGATACCGAACGGGATTTCGCGGTACTCAGCGCCTTCTTCCAGGACGGCGGCGCAGCACGGCTGCGGCCCCTGCTGCGAAGCGACTGTGCCTGCACGTTCCTGGAAAACCGGCAGGAGGGCCCGGAAAACGCCCTCTCCCTCCTTGCCGCCGTCCAGGGAGACCTTGCCGCGGCAGGCTTGAACCGTCCGGCCAGGGGAACCCTGGCTGGTGAGGGCGTAAAAGGCCGTCCCTGCCTGCTGCTGGGCGGGGAGGAAGGCTTTGCTTTCCTCTGCCTGGTGGAGCTGGACAGCCTGGGCCGGATCCGTGAGATCGTAATTTCCAATGATCCGGAAACCGAATTCGAGCTGTAACCCTGGCGGCGGTTCCCAAGAAGGAAACGCATTCATTTCAAAAGAAACGGAAGGTGCTTTTTATGCCCGCTTATCAACTTTTACCCGCGTGTAAAGATTATCTCTGGGGCGGCCAACGGCTGAAAACCGACTTTGGCATCCAGAGCGAGCTAAACCCACTGTCAGAAGCCTGGGTGCTGTCCTGCCATCCCGACGGCCCATCGGTGCTGTCCAGCGGCCCTTACGCAGGGATGACCCTGCGGGACTATATCGGCCAGGCGGGGCGCGAGGTTCTGGGGACGGCCTGCGGGGCGTTTGAGGACTTCCCCATGCTTATCAAGCTCATCGACGCGAAAAAAGACTTGTCTATCCAGGTCCATCCCTCAGACGAGTACGCCCTGTCCCATGAGGGCCAGTACGGAAAGACGGAAATGTGGGTTGTCCTGGATGCGGAGCCAGGCGCCAGCCTGTACTACGGCTTCAGCCGGGAAACCAGCCTAGAGGAATTTTCCCGCCGGGTTCAGGACGGCACCTTAACAGAGGTACTGGAAAAGGTACCCGTGAAGCCTGGAGACGTATTTTT
This sequence comes from uncultured Oscillospiraceae bacterium, assembly GCA_910587645.1. GTDB lineage: Bacteria > Bacillota > Clostridia > Oscillospirales > Oscillospiraceae > Pelethomonas. The sequence goes on along the minus strand of CAJUNA010000014.1, from coordinate 41,875 downwards.
CATCCCCTCCGGGACGCTTCACGCCATCGGCGCGGGGCTGGTGATTGCGGAGATCCAGCAAAACTCCAATGTCACATACCGGGTGTTTGACTACGGCCGCCTGGGCGCGGACGGAAAGCCGCGCCCTCTCCACGTTGAGAAAGCCCTGGCGGTAACAGACCGCCGTCCCGCCCAGAAGCTGGATTTCGGCTCTCACCTGGGGGACTGCCGGTATTTCACCACCGATGGCCACAAGGGCGCTTTCACTGGAACATGCGATGGAACCTCCTTCCACGCGCTTCTGGTCACCGAAGGGCATGGGACTCTAACTTGCGGCGGCGAAACCCAGGAAATCCAGAAGGGGCAATGCTACTTCCTCCCCGCCGGAAGCGGCGCATACCAAGTAGGCGGTGGCTGCCGGACGCTGACAGCGTATCTCCGCGCACAGTAATCACAAGCCCTGGGCGCGGTAACGCTCCCAGGGCTTGTTTGTTTAAGCGGGCGGGAATCCCCCCATACTTCCCACATGCCAAAAGGCCTCCCGCAGAAAACTTCATTTCCCCCCTTTACAGATCCGGGGCCTTTATGGCATAATAGTAGATTGAAATAAAGTCCTATGGAAGAAAGAGGATTTCTATGCCTATTATCGAATATGACGTTTACAAGCAGAAATTAGGCGCGATCGGCCCCCGGCTGGAAAAGCTGGCGGCGGCCCTGGATTTGGAGGGCGCCCGCCGGGAGGTGGAGGAGCTGGAGGAAAAAACCGGCGACCCCAACTTCTGGAACGATGTGGCCGCGTCCCAGAAGGTCCTCCAGCGCACGAAGCAGTTGAAAAACAAGCTGGAAAACCACGCCCGGCTTACCGGGCAGTGGGAGGATTTGACCACCCTGGTGGAAATGGCGGTGGAGGAGGACGACGAGAGCCTGCTTCCGGAGGTCCAGGAGGGATACGGCAAGCTGGAATCCGCCCTGGAAGAGGCCAACCTGGCCACCCTGCTCACCGGGGAGTACGATGGCAGCAACGCTATCCTTACCCTCCACGCCGGGGCGGGCGGCACCGAGGCCCAGGACTGGTGCCAGATGCTCTTCCGCATGTATACCCGTTGGGGCGAGCGGCACAACTTTACCGTCAAGACCCTGGACTACGAGGACGGGGACGAGGCGGGCATCAAATCTGCCGCCATCTCCATCGAGGGTGAAAATGCCTACGGTTTCCTGCGCAGTGAGAACGGCGTCCACCGCCTGGTGCGCATTTCCCCCTTCGATGCCAACGCCCGGCGGCAGACTTCCTTTGCCGCCGTGGAGGTTATGCCGGAAATCGAGGACGATAACTCCGTGGAAATCCGGCAGGAGGACATTGAAATGCAGGTCTACCGGGCCAGCGGCGCCGGCGGGCAGCACGTCAATAAGACTTCCTCCGCCGTGCGGCTTATCCACCGGCCTACCGGCGTGGTGGTCTCCTCCCAGCAGGAGCGCAGCCAGGTCCAGAACCGGGAAAACTGCATGAAAATGCTCCGGGCCAAGCTAATGGAAATGAAGGCCCAGCAGCACGCGGAGAAAATCTCCGACATCAAGGGCGTTCAAATGAAGATCGAGTGGGGCAGCCAGATCCGCTCCTATGTCTTCATGCCCTACACCCTGGCAAAGGATACCCGCACAGGCTTCGAAAACGGCAATATCACCGCCGTGATGGACGGGGAGATAGATGGGTTTATTAACGCCTACCTCACCGCCAGCGCCACAGGGGAGCTGAAAAAATAACGCTCCCGCCCCCGCCGGTTTTTGAAAAGGATATACCATGCTGAAAGACAGAAAAAATCTTGATGAAGAAGCCGTCCTGCTGCTCAACAAGGGCAAGCAGGGCCTGTTCCGCCTGATTTTTGGGCGGACGACCACCGTGCTGGCGCTGTTGGCGGCGCAGTTTGTCCTCCTGTTCGTCTGCTTTTACCGCCTGCGGGATTATACCTTCTACGGCGGCTCCATGCTGGTGGGCTTGATTGTCGCGCTGATTGTGGTCAACCGGCCCGGCAATCCCGCCGCGAAAATTACCTGGATTCTTCTTATTATGCTGTTCCCTGTGTTCGCCATCCCCTTCTACCTCTTTGTGGACGCGGAGCTGGGCCACCGGTTCGTCCGGGCCAGATTGGAGGAAATCGAGGAGGAGTCCGCCCCCCTGCTCCATTCCGCCCCCAAGGACAGTCTGGCACTGAAGGAAGCGGACCCCGGTATGGCCGGGCTGGCCAGCTACCTGCAAAGGGTCGGGAATTTCCCCGTGTACCGGAACTCAGGCGCAGCGTACTATCCCATCGGGGAGGAGGCCTTTGAAGCTATCCTGGCCGAACTGCAAAGGGCGGAAAGATTTATCTTCCTGGAATATTTTATTGTAGATGAGGGCTATATGTGGGGCCGCATCTTAAAAATCCTGGAGCAGAAGGCCGCCGCAGGGGTGGAAGTAAGGGCCCTTTACGATGGCACCTGCGCCCTCTACAAGCTGCCCTACCAGTACCCCAAGCAGTTGGAGCAGTTGGGAATCCAATGCCGGATGTACGCGCCCCTGCGGCCCCTGGTATCCACCCACTATAACAATCGCGACCACCGGAAAATCCTGGTAGTGGACGGGCGCTGCGCCTTTACCGGGGGCATCAACCTCGCCGATGAGTATATCAACCGCACCCATCCCCACGGCCACTGGAAAGACGTGGCCATCCGGATCACCGGGGAAGCGGTCCGGACCTTTACCCTCATGTTCCTGCAAATGTGGAACGCCGAGGGGCGGGGGATGGAGGATTTTACCGGATACCTCAACGCTTCCGGCCCGGTGGACGCCCAGGGGTGGGTGCTGCCTTACGGCGACAGCCCCTTTGATGGGGAAAATGTGGCCGAAATGGTCTATATGGACATCCTCAACCGGGCGGTGAAGTACGTCCATATCATGACGCCCTACCTGATTATCGACAATGAGATGGTCACCGCCCTTACCTTCGCCGCGAAGCGCGGGGTGGATGTGAAGCTGATTACCCCCGGCTGGCCGGATAAGAAGACCGTGTTCGCTTTGACCAGGAGCTACTACAGGGAGCTGATTGCCGGCGGGGTGCAGATTTATGAGTACACCCCCGGCTTTATCCACGCCAAGACCTTCGTCAGCGATGATGCCACCGCTGTGACAGGGAGCATTAATTTGGATTACCGCAGCCTCTACCTCCACTTTGAATGCGCGGCCTTGCTCTACCGGAACCCTGTTGTGGCGGATATTGAGCGGGACTTTCAGAAAACCCTGGCGGAGTGCAGGCAAATCACCCTGGAGGACTGCCGGAAGGACCGGCTGACCCGCCGGATTACCGGCTTCCTTCTGCGGCCTTTGGCCCCGCTGATGTAAAGCATATAAAACCGCAGCCGGCCCCATCCAAGGGGCCGGCTGTGGTTTTACTGCCTCCGGTAGGGGCTTTGAAACCGGGTGAATCCCAGCAGATAATCGGCGGAGACCTTGAAAATCCTGCACAGCTTCCGCAGATGCCGCACCGGCAGGTCCACCGCCCCCCGCTCATACCGGGAGTACATCGTCTGGGTAGTGCCCAGCAGCTCCGCCACCTGGGTCTGGTTCAAGCCCGCGTCCTCCCGAAGTTCCCGCAAGCGGTCTAATCTGACAGCCGCTTCCTTACCCATCCTGTCCTCCCCACGCCTGTTTCAGCGCCGCCGCCAATGCCGGGATGTCCCCGTCCTGTAAGGACGCGTAGCCTAAAATAACGCTGTTTTCCGGGCATTCCTCCTGCCGCTCCATGTAATATTCGCTCAGGCCCTTCAGCTTGACGCCCTCCGCCAGCGCGGCAGACGCCATGGCGGCCTCTCCCGGCCCTCCCGGCAGGGTTAGCAGCAGGTGCAGGCCTGTATGCTGCCCCTTCAGCCGGATATTCTCCCGGCCAAAAGCGTCCTCCAGCGCCGCCGCAAGCCGTTCCATCCGGTTTTTGTAGGCGCTGCGCATGCGGGCCAGATGGCGGGTGAAATAGCCGCCCTCCAGAAACCAGCGGAGGGTCTGCTGCTCAAAGCGGCTGACGGTGCTGGAATAGCTGCCGAAAGCCTTCCGGTAGCCCTCCAGCAGAGCCGGGGGCAGTACCATGCAGGCAATGCGGATGCTGGGCGCGAGGCTTTTGGAAAAGGTGCAGAGGTACACCACTGAGCCGGACGGCCCCGCCATGCCCTGCAAGCTGGGCAGGGGGCGCACGTCGAAACGGAATTCCGCGTCATAGTCATCCTCCAGGATGTACCGCCCCGGCTTCCCCCCAGCCCAACGGAGAAGCTGCGCCCGCCGTCCGGCGGGCATGGTTACGCCGGTGGGGAAATGATGGCTGGGCGTGATATAGCACAGGTCCGCGCCGCTGCCCTCCAGCCCCGCCGGGTTCAGTCCCCCGCTGTCGATGTCCACGCAGCGGCAGGGGATGCCGTTGTTTTCCAGGATCGTCCGGGGACGGTCATAGCCCGGGTTCTCCACCGCCGCCGTCCGGCCCCTGAGAAGCTGGGCCAGCAGGCCCAGAAGGTATTCCACCCCTGCCCCCACCACGATCTGCTCCGGCGCACAGACGACGCCCCGGTAGGAGCGCAGGTACGCCGCCAGCTCCCGGCGCAGTTCCAAATCCCCCTGGCGGTGCCCGTGGCGCAGGAGGGCTTCGCCATTGTAGAGCAGTTCCTTCTGGATCCGCCCCCAGGTGCGGAAGGGGAACAGCGCCGTGTCCACCGCGCCGGTGGATAAGTCGAACCTGGGGGCCGTTTCAGCAGGCGGCTCCTCCGGCAGGGAGACGGGCGCGCGCTCCGGGGCCTGGGGCAGGGCATCCAGGTATTCCAGGACGAAAAAACCGCTTTTGGGCCGGGCTTCCAGGTAGCCCTCCGCCACCAGCATTTGATAGGCGGTATCAACGGTATTTACCGCCACGGCAAGCTGGTTGGCAAGGCTCCGCTTCCCTGGAAGCCTGCCGCCCTTTGGCAGCGCGCCGCTGCGAATCTGGGCCGATAGGTGGTCGTAGAGCTGCTGGTACAGGGGCCTGGCGGCTTTCGCGTCCAGGCAGACCGTCAGTTCAACCATAGCGCCCCTCCTAACTGGGTCTATAAAAAAATTCTATTCTGACTGTTCCAATAGTGCCAGATAGCGTTATAATAACATCATCAACCTCCCCCGTCAAGAGGGGGCGGCAGCAAAGGAGAGATTTCCATGAAGCCCGTAACGCTGAAACATTATTTCAACACGCGCAATATCGCGCTGGTGGGCATCTTAGCCGCCATCATCTTTGTGCTGACGAAGTTTATCAGCATCCCGATTCCCAGCCCCCTGGGCAAGACCGCCCTGTCGGTGGGCAACGCCATGTGCATCCTGTCCGCCCTGCTGTTCGGGCCGGTTACGGGTGGCCTGGCGGCGGGCATTGGCAACGCGCTGGTGGATTTGTCTGACCCCGCCTGGGCGCCGGAATTCTGGATCACATTTATCAACAAATTCCTGATGGCCTTTGTGGCGGGGCTGGTGATGCACCATTTTAAACCGTGCGGCAAGAAAATCCGGGTCTGGCTGGCGGGGCTGCTGGGATCCCTGACCTACTGCCTGTTATACGTGGCGAAAAATATCCTCAGCGGCGTTTTGGTCAAGGGCTTCACCTGGGATGTGGCGGTCATTGAGACGTTGACGGTCAAGCTGCCTGTGACACTGGTAAACGCCATCATCGCCATGGTGTGCGCGGGGCTGTTGTACTTCGTTTTGAAGCAGCCTTTGCAGAAAGCCCATGTGCTGACGGCGTAAGCTGGCGGAGACTGCATAAAAGCACCGGAGACGGGGCTTTATAGGATGGCAGCGGCAAATATTGTTCATAGCATGCCAGAAGGGCAGCAATCTTAATGATTGCTGCCCTTCCGCTGTAGCGAATGTATCTATGTCTTAAAACTAACAGCACGTCCAAAGTCAAGATGCGTCCGCAATAAATCCAATCGAAATACTGCCTGTTACATTACCCAAAGCGCCGTCCGGAGCCTGAAGGTACAGCCGATAGGTTCCAGGTTCTGCCGCCGGCAACCCAACAGTGAAATCCGCAATACAGTTCAGTGGTTCCCCCGGTTGCCGCAGGTTGTTTACAGACCAATAGACGACATTTTCCTGCTGATCCTTGGCGAAAAAAACCTGCATTCTGTTTCCCGTTTCCGCTGAAATATCATACCAAATCTTATCTCCGTCAGACAATGTATATTCCCCCAGGAAAATCGTCTCGCCAGCCTCTATGGTTTTTAGGTCAATAGGAATCACCTGGGGGCGCCAAATTTCGCCCCCGGCAGTTTCCTGCCAGTCGTTATCATCCCAGCCATCACCGCCGCCGCTCATATCCCCGAACAGTTCCGTAACCTCCGCCTGGGTCATGTAGGCCACGCCGGTAATCTGGTTATCCGCATCCCGGAGGATTTTGATGTTGACGCTGCCTTTGGGATTCATGTTGAGGGTATAAACGCTGCTGTCTGCCCGATGGTCCAGGAAGATATTCACCAGCTTGCCCTGATAGTAATAGTCCTTGCCGTCCACGGTGACGCCCACCGCCTTGTACTGCGCGGCCTGCTGGGCGTCAAGGAAGGCTTCCAGTTCCTCCCGTTCATCATCCTTGCCCAGCTTATTCATCAGGATAGACTGGAATCCAGCCTGTCCGTCCTTTTTGGCGCGGGCCAGCCATGTTTCCAGTTTGTCTTTGGCAAGACGGTCTGTAGAACAGGAGAAAAACGCGAAATCACCGTCTTGATAGGCTTTTTCCGAAAATTTCTCAGCAAACTCCCCCTGGATGGACTGATCCTTCAGTCCGTCCAGGCTTGCGGAGAAAAACGCGAAGTCGCTGTTGCCATAGAATTTTTCCAGCCACGCTTCCTGCTGCGCCTTGGGCAGTGCGGCAAAGGCCGTTTGGAAAAAGGGGAGGTTCCAGGCGTCATAGGATTCCTCTGCCAGTTCGGCCGTCTCGCTCCCGCCAGTGTCCTCATAGCGGAACACAATTGGGCTGGCCAGCGGGAATGGGTTGTCCTTAGTTTGCTCCCACAGGCGGTTCAGCGCCTTGGACAGGGCTTGGCGTGCTTCCGCGTCCTGGGCAAGCCCCTTGGCGGCAGGCGCGAGGCACACTGTCATGCTGCTTCCGTCAGGCAGCGTGATTTGCGTTGCGGCGCCTTCCATCGTGCCGTTCCAGCCAATGTCAAACATGTAGGGCGGTTCGTACAGCCCCTCCCTGGTAAACCATTTTCCTACCATCCGCAGCCCGTTTTTGTTTGGATTCGAGACGCCGTAAACCGCGCCATTGCCGCCCAGCCCTGCCGGGATGCCCGTATATGCCCCCGCCGCCGTGGCGGTCACGCCTAATGCCACCGCCAGCAGCGCGGCCAGAACCGCCGCGAATTTCGTGGGCTTTTTGAATTTCATGATCATATCCAACCTTTCCTTTAATTGTTCGCCGCTCTCCCCCAGTGTTGCGGAGGGAACCGCGGCTTTGTATGCGCCGCCTGCCGCCACCGTCCGCAGTAACGCGTTCCCATAGGCCCGCCGCTCCGTCCCGTCCAGGCGGCGCAGTACCGCCTCATCACAGGACAACTCCCCCGCCCGCTGGATTTCCCTGTTCATCCAATAAACCAGCGGGTTGAACCAGTGGACGCAGACAGCAAGCTGCACCAGCCATTTATACAGCCCGTCCCGCCGCCTGTAATGGGTCAGCTCATGCAGGACCACAAACCGGAAGTCCTCCTCTGGCAGCCCTGCCGCAGGCAGGACGATACACGGCCTGCGCCACCCCAGCAGCATGGGAGACGCCGCCAGCGGGTTGACATACAGTTCCACTGGCCGCTTCACCCCGATTTCCCCGCCAATCACCGCCACCTGATCCAGCAGCGCGGGATCGTCCACCGCAGCCCATCCAGCGCGGATGAAGCGGGTGAAGCCCTGATAGGCGGTGATTTTCCGGGTCAGCAGCCCCAGCGCCCCCGCCAGCCAGATCAGCCACAGGTTTTCCCAAACTGCCGCCCCCAGCTTTTGAAGGTTCGATGGCTCCGGATCCGTGTGGTTCTCCTGGGGCGGCTCTGCCGCATCTGTGTAAGTGTTTTCCCCGGCCGGAAGGGCCAATACCGAAACCGCTGCCGCGTCTATGTCCGCTACCGCGTTCCCTGCGGGGCTTTCTGGCGGCCCGAGGGGCAGGAACAGCCTCGCAATCACCAGCAGCCAAATGTAATACTGCCACCGTTTGCTGACCCGCCCCTTTACCAGCGGTTTCAACGCCGCCAGCAGCACAATCAGCACCGCCCCCGAGAGGGACAAGGAGAGGGTCAATTTCAGAAGGCCGTTCATTTCTCCCCGCCCCCGCTTTCCCAGAAGCGTTTCAGCTCCCGGTAGTCGTCCTCTGAGAGCATCTCCCCTTGAATCAGCGTAGCAACCAGGCTTTTCGCGTCCCCGGCGTAGAGCTTGTTCAGGAAGCTGCGGGCCTGGGCGGACTGGTAGCCGTTTTCCGTGACCAGGGCGATATACTCATTCCTCCGGCCAATCTTGTTGGTTTTCAGCAGACCCTTGTCCACCAGCCTGGACAGCAGGGTAATCACCGTGTTTTTCTGCCAAGTGCGCCCCGCCTTAGCCAGCTCCTCCATAATGGACGCGTAGGTAGCGGCGCCGCCGCTGGCCCAGACAATTCTTATTAGCTCTAATTCAGAATCTGAGACTTGTGGTATCATATAGTGCCCCTCCTCTTTAGACTACACCGTGTAGGCAAATTTAGGATAACACAGTGTAGGCGAATTGTCAAGAGACTTCTTTCCTCATAATCTTTCCACCATTCCAGGCCGTCTCCCATGGATTTTCTCCGGTTTTTTGAGAAAATCCGCCTTTTCATTTTCCTGATGGTGTGATATACTAAAAAATCATACAATCATTACCAACACAGAAAGGAAGAACGCTATGCCTACGCCGCACAATTCCGCCAAAACCGGCGATTTCGCGAAGACTGTCCTCATGCCCGGCGACCCCCTCCGCGCGAAGTTCATCGCGGAAACCTTCCTGACTACCCCTAAGCTGGTCAACAATGTCCGTGGCATCCAGGGCTACACCGGGACTTACCGGGACGTACCCGTCTCCGTTATGGCTTCCGGCATGGGAATGCCCTCCATCGGCATCTACTCGTATGAGCTCTTCACGCAGTACAAGGTGGATAACATCATCCGCATTGGTTCCGCCGGGGCGATCAGCGCCAAGCTGAAGCTCCGGGATGTCATTGCCGCCCAAGGTGCGTGCACCAACTCCAACTTTGCCCATCAGTATGGCCTGCCCGGCCCCTTCGCCCCCATCGCGGACTTCACCCTGTTAGAGACTGCCGTAGCCGCTGCCCGAGAGATGGGTGTGGAAATGCCGGTAGGCAACGTGCTGTCCTCGGACACCTTCTACGATGCGTCCGGCTCCACGATGAAGTGGGGGGAAATGGGCGTGCTGGCGGTAGAGATGGAAGCCGCCGCCCTCTACATGAACGCCGCCAAGCTGGGTAAGCGGGCGCTTGCCATCTGTTCCATTTCCGACAGCTTGGTCACCGGAGAGGAGCTGGATGCCAGCCAACGGCAGAACACTTTCACTGCCATGATGAAAATTGCGCTGGAAACCGCCGTACGGATGGCGGAAAAATAAAGAAATATAAGGAGGATTCACACCATGAAAATTACTTGGCTGGGCCACTCCTGTTTTATGCTGGAAGCCGATGGCTTCCGTGTCCTGCTGGACCCCTATCACGAGGTTCAGGGCTTGCCCGATGTCCGCGCCGAAGCCGATGCGGTTTATTGCAGCCATGAGCACTTTGACCACGGCTATACCAATAATATCCGCCTGACAACAGGCAAGGAAAATCCCTTTTCTGTCATTGAGGTCCAGACCTTTCACGATGACCAGGGCGGCAAACTGCGGGGCAGCAACATCATCCGCAAATTTACCGTCCACGGCGTCTCCGCCGCCCACTTCGGTGACCTGGGCCATCCGCTCAGTCCTGAGCAGCTTGAAGCCATCGGCCCCTGCGACGCAATTTTGATCCCGGTAGGCGGCTTTTACACCATTGACGCCGCCGGGGCAAAGGCTGTCGCGGATGCTGTAGGCGCGCCTGTCATCGTGCCGATGCACTACCGGAACGGCGATATAGGTTTTGATGTACTGAAGACCCTGGACCACTTTACCAAGCTATACCCTGCGGAACAGGTAAAGCGGTACGGCAGCTCCCTAACCCTGGAGAAGGGTATGGAGAAGCAGGTTGCTGTGCTGTCCATCAAGGTATAATGGGGGCCAGCCCTGTAAGAATCCACCCCGGAACAGCAAGCGCCCCGGCACGGGAGAACCGATGCCGGGGCGCTTGCCTGTTTTCCATTTTATGCCATATGGGGTTTAGCCAAAAGCTTACAATTTTGGTATAATCTTCCTTTTCTTATTTTTGTGAAAATACAGGCCACGGGGCACAATACGGCTGGCAAACTATGGGATTTCAAAAAATTCCGGCAAAAGCAAAAACAAATTTTGACAAACGCTGTCATGTGTGCTAAAATAGGATATCACAATAAAAAATGCGCATAGAGGCGGAGCCCGTTGAGCCGCTTTTTCGAAAGAGGGTGACGCGAATGTCAGAGTATTCCTTTTCCATGTTTCCCAATGACAACTTTCTCGACTTCCGCCTCTTCCAGTACGGCTGGGAACAATGCGAACCGCTCCATTCCTATGGCCCCTTTGTCCGCAATCACTATCTGTTCCATTACGTGATCTCCGGCAAGGGGCTGCTTATGTCCAATGATGCCAATGGCGTGACCCACCGGCACCATCTGGGGGCCGGACAGGGGTTTTTGATCTGCCCCGGGCAGGTCAACACCTACTGCGCCGATGAGCACCAGCCCTGGAAATATGTGTGGCTGGAATTCGATGGCCTGCGGGCGGCGGAATGTCTGGAGTGCGCCGGGCTGGGGCAGAGCCAGCCCATATACAGCCCCAAAAGCGGCGGGGAGGCACTATGCAGCCGTATGCTCTACATCTGCGACCACTCAGGCGATTCGCCCCTGCACTTGGTAGGGCATTTGTGCCTGTTTCTGGATGAGCTGATCTGTACCTCGCCCACCCGGCGGGAGAATAAGACCGGCCCCCTCCGGGACTTCTACATCCAGGAAGCGGTGACCTTTATCCAGCAGAATTACCAGCGGGGCATTACTGTGGAGGAGATTGCCGATGCCTGCAAGCTCAACCGCAGTTATTTCAGTAAGCTGTTCAAGGAAGTCATCGGCTGTACGCCCCAGGAGTTTATCATCCGCTTGCGTCTGACCAAGGCCGCAGAGCAGATGCGTATGACTGGCGACCCCATTGGGGACATTGCCCGCCGGTGCGGCTACCCCAACCAGCTCCATTTTTCCCAGGCCTTTAAAAAGCGGTACGGCCTGCCGCCCCGGGAATGGCGGAAGCAGAACACCCCGGTAAAAAGCAAATGACACAGCCGCGGGAGGCATCCCCTCCCGCGATTTTTTTACTGTTTTTCCAAAATCTCACCGGGAATTATTAAAAGTTTATTAATTTATTTCATACTTCCCCATTGCTTTTATTGGAAAACCTGTTATACTATCCTAGTATCTATGATTATGTCCACAGATTGCCGCATTTTTCGGTATGAAGTGTTCCGGCCTGGGTAAACTGTACCTGTGTAGGCCATATATTATTAAAGAGGTGCGATCCTTTGACCAAGTATATTGTCGAGGGCGGACGGCCCTTGTTTGGAGAAATCCCCATTAGCGGCGCGAAAAACGCCGCTGTAGCCATCATTCCCGCGGCCCTGATGGTCAGCGGCCCCTGCCGCATTGAGAACATGCCCCAGATCAGCGATGTAACCCTCCTGCTGGGTGTTTTGCAGGATTTAGGCGCAAAAGTACGTTATGTCAATCCCAACACGGTAGAGATTGACAGCTCCCGTCTCCGCAATGGCCGGGTACCCTATGAATCCGCCCGCCGCTGCCGTGCCTCCTATTATATGTTGGGGGCTCTGCTGGGCCGGTTCGGCCTGGCGGACGTATCCCTGCCCGGCGGCTGCGATTTTGGCAGTACCCGGCCCATTGACCAGCACTTAAAGGGCTTCCGCGCCTTGGGCGCCCATGTGGACACCCAGAGCGGCTTTGTCACCGCCCAGGCTGAGGGCGGCCGGGTCCGTGGAGCCAGCATTTTCTTCGACAAGGTCTCTGTAGGGGCCACTATCAACATCATGCTTGCCGCCGCCATGGCGGACGGTATGACCGTGATCGAAAACGCGGCCAAAGAGCCGCATATCGTGGATGTAGCCAACTTCCTCAACTCCATGGGGGCCAACATCATGGGGGCGGGCACCGATGTTATCAAGGTCCGGGGGGTCAGCATCCTGCGGGGCGGCAGCTACTCCATCATCCCCGACCAGATCGAGGCGGGCACCTATATGGCCGCCGTAGCGGCCTGCGGCGGGGAGGTCAAGCTGCGCAACATCATCCCCAAGCATATGGACTGCATTGCCGCGAAGATGAGCGAAATGGGCGTGGACATCTACGAGGAGGACGACAACCTGGTGGTCAGCCGCATCGGCCCCTTAGTGCGCGCCAATATCAAGACCATGCCCTATCCTGGCTTCCCTACGGACATGCAGCCCCAAATCGCAGCGGCGCTGTGCTTAGCCCGGGGAACCAGCATCATCACTGACAGCGTGTGGAACACCCGCTTCCGCTACACCGATGAGTTCAAGCGTATGGGCGCGCAGATTCAAGTGGATGGCAATTTAGCCATCATTGAGGGCGTAGAGCGTTTGACCGGCGCGCAGTTGGAGGCCTGCGACCTCCGTGCGGGGGCGGCCATGCTGATTGCGGCCCTGGCAGCCCACGGCATCAGCGAGATTACCAACGTGCAGTACATTGAGCGGGGCTATGAGGACGTCATCGGCAAAATCCGTGGCGTGGGAGGCCGCATCCGTTCGGTGGAGCTTCCGGAAGAAGAGCTGCTAGTCAGCAACGCAGGTTAACGGCATTTTTTGTGCCAGTCTCGGAAAGAGTTGTTTTTCGAGGCTGGTTTGTTATGCCTGGCGGAAGCTGGTCTTTACCTGGAGCGTAGGGGCTTGTCCGTGTGGAGAACACGGCTTCCCTCCGCGTCCTGGAGAAGAATGGCTGCCAGCGGGAGGGAATCCTCCGCTGCTATCCCTTCGGCCAGGAATTTCATGACGCTGCCATGCTGGCAATTGTACGATAGGCGCCGCAGATTTTTGAAGCAGGGAGGAGCATCTATGACCACATTCCGCACCCTGGCCAGCGGGTCCTCGGGCAACGCGGCGCTGCTTTCCCGAGGGGATCTGCATTTGCTCATTGACATGGGCCTCTCCTGCAAACGGCTGTGCCAGGCCATGGCTACCCTGGGCCTGGCGGCAGACAGCCTGGCGGGGATTTTGATTACCCATGAGCACGGCGACCACATCAAAGGCCTGGAGACCTACGTCAAACGGCACAGTACCCCTATTTTCTGCACCCCCGCCGTCTCCCGGCGGCTCGCCTACCGTATCGCCGGGATCGAACCCTTACTGCACCCGCTGGCCTACGGAGAGAGTATCCGGTTCGGCGAAGTGGAAGCGGAAATCCTGCCCACCAGCCACGACTGCCCCGGCAGCGCCGCCTGGCACATCACCACGCCGGAGGGCCGGATAGGCTATCTCACGGACACCGGGTACATCACGGAGGAAGCTGGGGATCGCCTGCTGGGGGCAGACCTGTTATTGCTGGAAAGCAACCACGACATAGAACTCCTCCGGGCGGGCCGGTATCCCTATTATCTTAAGCAGCGGATATTAGGCCCACAGGGCCATTTAAGCAACGGAGACGCCGCCGCCTACGCCGCCGGAAGCGTCCGGGCCGGGACCCGGACGGTGGTGCTGGCCCACCTGAGTGAGGAGAACAACACCCCTCAGACGGCCCTGGCGGAAGTAGGCGCAGCCCTGGCGGGGCTTGGCGCGGTGCTGGAGGCCGCCCCCCGGCTGGAAGTTAGCCGCGCCTACATACTGGAGGACAAGCCATGCAGCGGATCATGCTGATATGTGTTGGGAAGATGAAGGAGCGTTTCTACATCGATGCGGCGGCAGAATACGCCAAACGCCTGGGCCGCTACTGCCACCTGGAGGTGGTGGAACTGCCGGAGCAGCGTTTGCCGGAAGCCCCCTCCCCTGCCGAAATCAGCCGCGCCTTAGGGAAGGAAGCGGACGCCATCCGCACCAAGCTTCCGCCGGGGAGCAGCATGATCGCGCTGTGCATAGAGGGCCGTCTCCGCTCCAGCGAGGGGCTGGCGCAGTTGCTGGGCACATGGGCCAACCGCGGGGAGAAATGCTTGGCCTTTGTTATCGGCGGTTCCTTCGGCCTGGATCCCGGGCTGAAAAGCGAAGCCTGGGTTCAACTGAGCATGTCTCCCATGACGTTCCCCCACCATCTGGCGCGGGTGATGGTGTTGGAACAGATTTACCGGGGGTTTCAAATTTTAGAGGGCGGAAAATACCACAAATAGGAAAACCGGAGGGCCTGTACGCCCTCCGGTTTTCCTATTTGAATTTATATACTGCCAATGATTGCGGTAATCAACTGCTTGAACTGTACCGCCACCCGGTCCGCCGTCTCCTGAACCTCCTTGTGATCCAAGGGCTGCTGGCTCATCCCTGCGGCAAGGTTTGTGATGCAGGAAATACCGCAAACCTCCAACCCCATATGGTTCGCCGCCATAGCTTCGCAGGCGGTGCTCATGCCCACCGCGTCGCCGCCCCAGGCACGGCACATACGGATTTCCGCCGGGGTCTCATAGGCTGGCCCGGTAAGCTGGACATATACGCCCTCATGGAGGGGAAGGTTCAGCCTTGCCGCCTCGCCCTTGATGATCTCCCGCATCCGGCGGCTATAGACCTCGCTCATATCGGGGAACCGGGGGCCAAGCTCATCCAGGTTCGGCCCGATGAGCGGACTGGGTATGCCGGTAGTGATGTGATCCGTCAGCAGCATAAAGCATCCCGGCTGAAAGCTGGTATTGATGCCTCCCGCCGCGTTGGTAAGGATCAGCTTCTTCGCCCCCATCAGGCCCATCAGCCGCGTAGGCAGCACCACATCGGACATAGGGTACCCTTCGTAGTAGTGAACCCGCCCCTGCATAACCACCACGGGCACACCCTGGACATAGCCAAGGACAAACCGCCCCTTATGCCCCGCCACCGTAGAGGTGGGAAACCCCTCGATGCTGGTGTAGTCGATCGTCTGTTCAATCTGGATTTCCTCCGCGTAATCCCCCAGGCCAGAACCGAGGATCAGGGCGGTTTCCGGTGTAAAATCCGTCTTGGCCCGGACACTGTCCAGGCAGGTTTTCAGTTTTTCATATACTGTATGCATAATTTCCTCCGTCCTCTCTTAGGTTCGCCCCTTCATGCCAGGTTATCCGGCCCGAAGCCCATGGGCAGCAGCTCCCCCAGGGTAAAAATTTCATACTGCTCCCGGCTGGTAGCCAGGATGATCTGGAAGGTATCCGGGTCGCAGAACTCCATCATCACCTGCCGGCACACGCCGCAGGGGGCGGCATATTCTGTGAGCACTCCCTCCTTGCCGCCAACGATGCAGATAGCGGCAAACCGCCGCTCCCCCTCGCTGACGGCCTTAAAAAAGGCAGTGCGCTCGGCGCAGTTGGTAGGGCCGTAGGCGGCGTTCTCAATGTTGCAGCCGCCGTAAAGCTTTCCATCCTGGGCCAGCAGGGCGGCGCCTACATGGAAATGGGAGTAGGGGACGTAGGAAAAATCCATCTGCTTGACGGCAAGGTCAATCATGCGCTGCACAAGCTCTTTTTCCATCACAGGCCTCCTTTCTCAATAGCCGGAAGCTTCCTCGTTTTTCACCAGCTTCACAATCCGGCTGGTGCCCAGGCGGTCTGCGCCCAGGGAGAGGAACTTCTCCGCATCGTCCAGGGAGGAAATGCCTCCTGCGGCCTTGATCTTCACGTTGGGGCCCACATGCTTGGCGAACAGCTCCACATCCGCGAAGGTTGCCCCGCCCTTGGAGAAGCCGGTGGAGGTCTTAATATAGTCCGCGCCGGCGTTGGTGACCAGCTCGCACATTTTAACCTTTTCCGCTTCGGTCAGCAGGCAGGTTTCGATAATCACCTTTAAAACCTTATCCCCGCAGGCGGCTTTCAGCGTCCGGATTTCATTTTCCACCAGGTCGAACCGCCCGTCCCGCAGCCAGCCAATGTTGATGACCATATCGATTTCCGATGCGCCGTTGGCAATGGCGTCCTTGGTCTCGAAGGCCTTGACGGCGGTAGTCACGTTCCCATTGGGGAAGCCGATGACGGTGCAGACGGCCATTTTCCCCTGCAAGTACCCGCTGGCTTCCTTCACATAGCAGGGCGGGATGCACACGGACGCCGTGCCGTACTTCACGGCGTCATCGCAGATCTGCTTGATTTCCGCCCAGGTAGAGGGCTGCAAGAGCAGGGTGTGGTCTACATGCTTCAAAATTTCCTTCACGTCCATATGGCAAAGGCCTCCTTATGATTTGTCCTGGTCTGCTCGGATCAGCTTCCGGATCGCTTCCACAGCCACCTGGATAGGCCCATCGGTGTCGTGGACCACAGGGTTTTCCAGCCCCAGCTTCTCCCGCTCCTGATTCGCCACCACCAGGAAGCAGGACCCGCAGCGCACCCGCAGGCAGCTCGCCACCACGAACAGCGCCGCCGACTCCATTTCGGAAGCCAGGCAGCCCAGCCTCTTCCATGCTTCCCATTTATTGAGCAGTTCATAACTGACCGGCTTGACCTCCGGCTCATGCTGCCCATAGAAGGAGTCCTTGCACTGGACCACGCCGGTGTGGAAATCGAACCCCTTCTCTTTCGCGGCGGCCACCAAGGCGTTGGTGACCTCCAAATCCGCCACGGCGGGGAACTCCATAGGCGCGTACTCCCGGCTGGTACCCTCCATGCGGATGGCGCCAGTAGCGACAACGATGCCGCCGCTTTTCACCGGCGCCTGCATCCCGCCGCAGGTGCCCACCCGCACAAAGGTGTCCGCGCCGCAGCGGACAAGCTCTTCCATGGCGATGGAAGCCGAAGGCCCTCCGATGCCGGTAGAGGTAACGCTGACCTTCACCCCGTCCAGGGTTCCGGTGTAGGTCACATATTCCCGGTTGTCCGCCACCAGGACGGGATCGGCAAAGTACTGGGCGATCTTCGCGCACCGCTTCGGGTCGCCTGGGAGGATGACGTACCGGCCCACCTCGCCGGGGGCCACCTGGATATGGTAGAGTCGGTTTGCGTCCTCGGAATAATTTTTCATAATCTTTCCACCATCCTGTCTCAAAATTAACGCTGCCCCTTGTCGTAGGGAATCCCCTCCGCCTTAGGCGCCCTGGATTTTTTGGACACGAACACCAGCACCACCAGGGAAATAATGTAGGGCAGCATATTGTAAAGGGAGCTGGGCAGCTTCAGCGCCACCAGCGTGGGGAACCCGGTATACACGTTGGACAGCGCCCGGAATAATCCGAACAGCAGCGCCGCCAGCCCGATGTTCACCGGCTTCCACTGCCCGAAGATCATGACGGCCAATGCCAGGAAGCCGAAGCCCGCCACGCCGTTTTCAAACTTCCACTCGCTCACGCCGGCGGTAATATAAACCAGGCCGCCCAAGCCGCCCAGGGCGCCGGAGATCAGCACCCCGGCGTAGCGCATCTTATAGACGTTGATGCCCACGGAGTCCGCCGCCTGGGGATGCTCGCCGCAGGCCATAAGCCGCAGGCCGAAGCGGGTCTTGTACAGCACGATAAAGGAAGCGATAAGCACCAGCAGGGCGATAAGCATGAACCAGTTAAATTCAAACCGGCCGATGTTCATGAGGAACGCCTTTTTCGCCTGGCCATACATCACGGTAGAGGACACATTGTCGGCGCTCTCGGCCATATTGATGGCCCGCACCAGCACCACGGCGGCGGCAGGGCCAAGCAGGTTCAGGGCCGTACCCACCAGGGTCTGGTCCGCGCTGAACCGGATAGCCGCCACGCCCAGCAGCAGGGAAAACAGCATCCCCACCGCCACCGCCGCCAGGATGGCCAGCAGGATCATCACCAGGGCGGGCGTCCCCGCCGGCAGGTATTTCATCATCAGCGCACCGCCCAGCGCGCCCATAACCATGATGCCCTCCAGGCCGATATTGATGACGCCGCTGTGCTCGGAGAAGCAGCCGCCCAGCGCCACCAGCACCAGCACGGACGCAAAGATGAGGGTGTATTGAATCAGCAGCAGCATTACGCGTTGCCTCCTTTCTTCGCCTTCCCGTCCCGCTTGTCCAGCCAGCGGTTCAGCCACAGCCGGAAGAACAGGACGAAGCCGCACAGGTAAATGATGAACGCGGAGATCAAATCGGAAATCTGGGAGCAGTACATGCTCTTATCCACATAGGTGCCGCCGCTGGTGATATGCTGGATGAAGTAGGAGGAGAAGATGGTCCCAATCGGGTTCAGCCCGCCCAGGAACGCCGCAGCGATGCCGTTGAAGCCCATCGCTGGTACGCTGGTCTGCTGGACCATCCACTGCTCGATGCCGGTGAGGTAGTAGATACCCGCCGCGAAGCCCGCCAGGCCTCCGGCGATCATCATGGTCAGGATCACATTGCGCTGTTCCTTCATCCCGCAGTATTTCGCGGCGTGTTTGTTCAAGCCGGTGGCCTTCAGCTCATAGCCGAACTTCGTTTTCTCCAGCACCACCCAGACCAAAATGGCCATGGCCACCGCCAGGGGCAGGCCGATGGTAACAAACTCGTTGTTGGAGAACAGCTTATCCAGCCCCATATTCGGCAGCAGCGCCCCCTTGTTGCCGCTGGTAAGGGGCGTGGTGTAAGGCGTGGACTGCTCCTTCACGTTGACCAGGAGCATATTGACGCAGTAGAGGGAAATCCAGTTGAGCATAATGCAGGAGATGACCTCGTTGACGTTGAAGTACGCCTTCAGCGCGCCGGAAATGCCGCCCGCCAGGGCCGCCGCGGCCACTGCCGCCAGCAGGCACACGATCCAGGGCAGCTTCAGCCCCAGCGCGCAGTACAGGCAAGCGCCCGCACCCACCACGTACTGCCCCGCCGCGCCGATGTTAAAAAGGCCCACCTTATAGGCGAACAGCACCGACAGGGAGCACATGAGCAGGGCGGAAGCGTTAACCAGGGTTGTGCCGAAATACTTCATCGCCGCCGCGCTGCTGGGGTAGTAGAGGAAGTTCTTCAAAATCGCCGCGATAGCCCCCGCCGCGCCCAAGGGGTTGATGACCAGCAGCACGATGAATCCCACCAGCAGCCCCAGCACAATGCACAGCAGGGACGCCAGAATGGTCTGAAAGCCGCTGTTGCGCAGGATGCTTTCCTTATTCCTCAAATCCTGGCTCATGATGCCGTGGCCTCCTTTCTCTTGGAACCGGCCATGTAGAGGCCAAGCTCCTCCACGGTGACGGCCTTGGGGTCGAATTCGCCCACGATCCCGCCCTCATACATTACCAGGATGCGGTCGGAGACGTTCATAACCTCGTCCAGCTCCAGGCTCACCAGCAGTACGCCCTTCCCGGCGTCCCGCTGGGCCACAAGCTGCTTGTGGATGTATTCGATGGCGCCTACGTCCAGCCCCCTGGTCGGCTGGACGGCCACCAGCAGCTCCGGGTCTTTGTCGATCTCCCGGGCAATGATGGCCTTCTGCTGGTTGCCGCCGGACATGGCCCGGGCTTTGGTTGCCGGCCCCTGGCCGGAGCGGACATCATACTGCTCGATCAGCCGGGAGGCGTAGTCCCGGATGGCTTTCCGTTTCAAGAAGCCCGCCTTGCTGGTAAACTCCGGCTCGAAGTACCGCTGCAAGACGATGTTGTCCTCCAAAGTATAGTCCAGCACCAGCCCATGCTTGTGCCGGTCTTCGGGGATATGGCTCATGCCCATGACGGCCAGCCGCTTGCGGATGGGCATATCGGAGATATCGGCGCCGTTGATGGCGATGGTTCCGCTTTTGAGCGGCTCCAGTCCGCTCAGGCCGTAGACGAACTCCGTCTGCCCGTTGCCATCGATGCCGGCGATGCACACGATCTCCCCCCGGCGGACCTGCATAGACACATGGTTGACGGCGTTGTTCTTATGCCGTTTGGAAGCCACGGTCATGTCCTGGATGTCCAGCACCACATCCCCGGGCTTGGCGGGCTGCTTCTCCACCACGAAGTTCACATCCCGGCCCACCATCATGGCGGACAGCTTTTCCGGGGTGGTGTCCTTGATGTCCACGGTGCCGATATACTTGCCCTTGCGCAGGACGCTGCACCGGTCGGCCACCTGCATGATTTCCGCCAGCTTGTGGGTAATGAACAGGATGCTTTTCCCCTCCGCCGCCAGGTTTTTCATAATGGACATCAATTCCTGGATTTCCTGGGGCGTCAGCACGGCGGTCGGCTCGTCAAAAATCAGGATTTCGTTGTCCCGGTACAGCATTTTCAGGATTTCCGTCCGCTGCTGCATGCCCACCGTGATATCCTCAATGAGGGCGTCCGGGTCTACCGCCAGGCCGTATTTTTCCGACAGCGCCATTACCTTTTTCCTGGCCACGTCCTTCTGGAGGAAGCCGCCCTTGGTGGTCTCCACCCCCAGGATGATGTTGTCCAAAACACTGAAGCACTCCACCAGCTTGAAATGCTGGTGGACCATGCCGATGCCCAGGTCGTTGGCATCGTTGGGGTCATTGATCTCGACTTTTTTGCCGTCCTTGTGTATCTCGCCCTCCTCCGGCTGATACAGGCCGAAAAGCACGCTCATGAGCGTGGACTTTCCCGCGCCGTTTTCACCCAGGAGGGCGTGGATTTCGCCTTTTTTAAGCTGCAAAGTGATTTTGTCATTGGCGATAATGCCGGGGAACCGCTTGGTGATGTTCAGCATCTCGACCGCATACTCGGCCATACCTTACACGCCTCCTCTTTCTTCATAAAATGGTTCGTCATCCGTGGTTTTCCATGCTCCGCTGCCGTCCCGTGGAAAAATCCTGCCATTATGGAAAGGCAACGGGAGCGCCCGCGCGCTCCCGTTGTCCCTCGCGTCTTAAACGAGCTTATTTAATGCTGCCGTAGTCGTTGACCACAACGGATACGGAAGGCATGGCGGAGATGTCGTTGGAAATGCTGATCTTGCCGCCGTGGATGTCCTTGACCAGGGCCAGGTAGTCATCCTTCGTGAAGCCGTCCGCCCACTGGGTGGTTTCCAGGGGAAGCTGGACGAAGTTCTCGCTGGGATCATCGGAGACCATGCCCAGGTTCTCGATTTTGCCCACATAGTCGCCCCACTTGCCGTCCTTGATGGCGGTAAGCAGCATGTTGACGGTAGCGTCCAGGCCCTTCATGGCGGAGGTGACGGTCATGCCCGCGGCGTAGCTGTCGATCTTGGAGGACTGGTCGGAGTCCACGCCGATAACCTTGCCGCCCACGCCCCCCTTGGCGGCGGCTTCAGCGGCGGAGGTATAGATGCCGCCGCCGCAGGCAAAGACCAGCTCCACGCCCAGGGTGTTGTACCAGGTATCCATGGCGGCGGTGATGTCGGCGTCGCCGAAGAACTGGCCGCCGCAGACGAATTCCACAGTCACATCGCCGGTGCAGCCCAGCTCGGCGGCAGCGGCGTCGGCGCCCTGCACGTAGCCATAGCCGAAGCGCCGCACGGCGGGAACGTCCATGCCGCCCAGGAAGCCCAGGTGGCGGTAGCCCAGCTTAACGGCGGCGTAGCCAGCCATAAAGCCGGAGATTTCCTCCTGGTAGGTAGCGCAGTATGTATTCTTGGTGTTGTAGTAGTCGCCCACGTTCCAGTTGGCGGGGTTGTAGTCATAGTCCGCGCCCACGCCCTTCTCGCACAGGTCGCCCTCGCCCACGTCCAGGCCAATGAACTTCACATCGGGATAGAGGTTGGTCTGGGCCACCAGGGAGGCGGCGAACATATAACCGGGCAGCAGGATAATGTTAGCGCCGGCAGCCACGGCCTGGTCGATGCTGGCGTTGCGGGCCTCATCGGTGTCCTTCTCGGGCTTGTAGTAGTTAAAGGCAACGCCGTTCTTCTCGCACCAGCTCTTAGCGGTCTCATAGGTGGTCTGGTTAAAGCTCTGGTCGGTGATATCGCCGGAGTCGGTGACCATCGCGACGTTCATATCGCCGCTGCTGCCGTTTCCGCTACCGTTTCCGCTGCCGCCGCAGGCGGCCAGGGACAGGAGCATCAAGCCGGCGAGAAGTGCCGCAATCAGTTTTTTCATGGGAAAATCCTCCTTACAAAAACATTTCTTCTCAAAAAATCAACCGGGAAAAAAGAATTCCAACGCATAGGTACGCCACGCCGGCCCTGTTGGTATCGTCATTGCGTGGCATGCAAGAGGCAACCGCTTTCATCTATCCCCTCCACTTTCCCAGGGCCGGTTTAATAGCTGTAATTATACCATATGCCGCTTCAATAATATAGGACAAAAGCCTCAATTTTTTAGAAAAATTGATAATTTGTTGTATCTCCACAATTAACGATTTCTTTTTTTGTAGGGTATAGACAAACCCCCGCTTTCCGGCGGGGGTGTCTATACTTTTCCACACTATAGCTGCGGCAGGACTTCCTGGGCTTCCAGCACCGTTTTTACCGTCTGCTCCAACACGCCCATGTCGATAGGCTTCGCCACATGGGCGGTCATCCCGGCCTCCAGGGCATCCCGGATGTCCTCTGCGAAGGCGTTGGCGGTCATAGCGATAATGGGGATGGTCTGCGCCAGGGGGTGGGGCATTGCCCGGATCGCCCTGGTGGCATCGTAGCCGTTCATCACCGGCATCTGCACATCCATCAGGATCAGCCGGTACTGTCCCGGCTGGGACGCGGCGAAGGCCTCTGCCACCGCCTGCCCGTTCTCGCAGATATCGCAGGTAGCCCCCACCATATCCAACAGCTCCTCCAGGATTTCCGCGTTGATCTCGTTGTCCTCCGCCACCAGAATGTGCATCCCCTCCAGCACGCTGGCCTGGCCCGAGGCTTCCGGCGCCTTCTCGCTGTGGAGGACAGAGTCCACCTTCTGCCGGAAGCTGGTGAGGAAGAAAGGCTTCGCCAGGCAGGCGTCCACCCCGGCGGCCTTGGCCTCGTCCTCCACCTCCGGCCAGTCGTAGCTGGTCAAAATCAGGATAGGCACGTCCTGGGCGGGCTCCTGCCGGATGAGCCTTGCGGTCTCCACGCCATTGATGCCCGGCATCTTCCAATCCAGCAGGACAATGTGGTACGGCGCGCCCTCGTTTACGGCCTCCCTGACCATTTCCACGGCCGTCCTGCCGTTGGTTGCATAGTCCACGGACACCCCCGCGCTTTCCATGACCATCTGGATGTTCTGGCAGATCACTTCCTCATCGTCCACCGTCAGGAGACGGCTGATGCCATTATTCTGCCAGAACTGCTGGTCGATCACCTGGTCGCTGACATGCATTTCCAGGTCAACAGTAAACTTTGACCCTTTCCCCTTCTCGCTCTCCACCAGGATGCTGCCGCCCATCAGGTCCAGCAGGTTCTTGGTAATGGCCATCCCCAGGCCGGTACCCTGGATCTTATTGGTCACGCTGTCCTCTTCCCGGGTAAAGGCCTGGAAAATCCGCTCCACATACTCCGGGCTCATGCCGTAGCCGTCATCCTCGACGATGAAGCGGAAATGGGCGAGCTGCATGGCGTGCTGGGGCAGCTCCTGGACGGTAAAGACGATATGGCCGTTGTCCGGCGTATACTTTACTGCGTTGGACAACAGGTTCAGGAGGATCTGGTTCAGCCGAAGCTTATCCATCACCACATGCTCGTGGCGGATATCCCGGCTGTAGACCTCGAAGGAATGCCCCTTGGCTTTCATCTGGGGGCGGATAATAGAGTCAATATTCTCAATCAGGTCCACGATGTTTTCATCGGACAGGTTCAAGGTGGTTTTCCCCGCCTCGATCTTGCTGATATCCAGGATATCGTTAATCAGCCCCAGGAGGTGCTGGCTGGATGCGGTAATCTTCCGGGTGTACTCCCGCACCTTGTCCGGGTTTTCCGCGTCCCTGCCCAGCAGGGCGGCAAAGCCCACAATCGCGTTCATGGGCGTACGGATGTCGTGGCTCATATTGGACAGGAAGGAGCTTTTGGCCCGGTTGGCCCCCTCTGCGATTTCAAAGGCCTGCTCGATAGTCCGCTTGGACTGGGCCAGCGCGGCGTTGGACTCCTCCAGCCGGGCGTTCATCTCCTCCTGGCGGCGCAGGTTTTCCTGTTCCTGGCGGAACATGCGGGCGCTGGTCTGCTGGCGGCTGATTGCCGCCAGAGCCAGGATCAGCAGCACGACCATGACCACCGCCAGCCCCAGCAGGGTCCGAATCACGGTCTCCACCATCCGCACCGTCCCGGCAGCCACATATTCCGCCGGGATAAGGAACAGCAGCAGCGTGTCATACTCCTCCAGGAAGGTCAGGCAGAAATAGTACTCCACGCCATCGGAATAGAACCCCGCGCTGACAGTATCCTGCCCATCCAGGGCAGCGCGGATGTCGGCATAGGGCTGTCCCTCCATCTCCTCCAGCACTTTGAGCACGTTATAGGCCTGGATGGTGTTCCCCTCATCGCCGCCATCATACATGCGGGTGCCGTTGCTTTTAAGGATATAGGTCTCATTCCGGCTTCCGTAGGACGCGCTGTCGTAGTATTGGGCCATAGTATGGACGTCCTTGAGCAGGACAGCGTGGGTAAAGGCGGTACCGTCCCCCCCGGCCAGCAGCGGCGTGTCAAACTTCTGTACAAAAGCCCAGTAGCTCCCCTGGTAAATGTAACTGTCAGTGATGAACGTATACCGCTCCCCCCCGCCGGAGATCCGGTCGATATCCTGCCAGACGCCGCGCTTCCCCGCCGCGTCGTAGCAATTCCCCTGGCTGTCCAGGAGCATGAGCATCGCATCGTAGCTCTCCATTTCCAGCAGCCGCTCCAGCGCCCCGATGCAGGCCCCCGCGTCCTGGGCCGAGGCGGGGGAACGGCCCTCCAGCTCATTAACCGCCGCAGTCAGATAGTACCAGTGGGAATCCAGCGCGTTGCGCAAATTCACCTGCACCTGCCCGGTGATCTCATTGAGCTGGGTGGTGCGCTCCGAAGCAATCTGATTTTGCAGGTACTTGGCAAAAAACAAGCCGCCCGCCAGCAGGAACAGGAGCAGGCCAGCCATCAGCGCCGCCGGGAGTAGAACGCTGCGCCATTTTCGTTTCGGCCTCATCCCGTCCGCCTCCTTTCGTCAATACTTAATAAAGGGTGATATAATCCGTTGGTTCCGCCAGCTTCCCTCCGCTGGCCAGCCGCTCCGCGATTAGCTCCTGGAAGGAAGCCCCGGCCTTCTCGTATTCCGTCACGCCAGCCGCCGCCAGGATGTCCCCCAGCATCGCCACCTCATTGCCTAGCAGGGCTACCAGATAGGCCGCGTCCCGGTCAAGCTCCTCACCGAGACAGGTCAGCCTTTCCAGCTGATAGGTTCCGCCATCCTTCCGGACCGCCATCTCAAACCCGCTGGACACGTACAGGGAAGAATCATTAATCACAGCCCCCCGCCCACCGGACGCGGCCAGGAGCCGGCTTACGCACTGGTAGAGCTGTTCACCCGTCAAATCACACAAGAGGATGTCGGTGCCCTCCCCCATGGTCAGAAACCGCAGCTCCGCCGCCGTATATGCGCCGTCCCGGATGTTCCCCGCGATATTCACCGACTGGCCGATCAAAAACCGGGCGCCTACTTCCTCCCGCAGGGTGTTCATCACCGCCGACGCCGCCGGGCTGCCCCCCTCTGGGCGGAAAGCGTAGGAATAGGCCTTGTCAAGCCGCGCGGCTTCCGGTTCCGGTGTCCCACCGGCAGCCATCGCGGCGTTAAACGCATCAAAAGCGGCCCGGGCATTGGGATATTCCCCAGTAATCATCCCCTGCACCACCTGCCTGGAAATGGAAAACATCCCGGCGGAGGCCAACCGGATATACAGCCGGTTGCCCTCCAGGCAGGGCGGCATATACGCCATCATAGGCGAGAGGTCCATCTCTGCTTCCTTATTATATGCGATCATATCCCGCCCGGTGGCGATATGCCGCTGGCCCTCCGGGCCGAGCATCACCGACAGGATGTCCAGGATTAGCGATTTCCGCGCCGGATCCTCTCCAGCCCGCGCGCTGGCGGCCACCTGGAAGGCAGGATAGGTGAGGAACCAGTTCTCCTCCTCCGTCTCCCCAAAGTAGGGCAGCATTACCGTCCCCTCCTCCGCGCCGTAGACAGCGGCTTCGGCGCAGGTGCCCCGGATCATGGCGGCCTCCCCCGCCTGGTAGGCTTGGAACAGCGCGGCGGTGTCCCCCTCCAGGCTGGCGGCATCGATTCCGGCCAGGCCGATAAACTCCTCCATCCGCTCGAACACCGGCAGCCAGACATCCTCGTCCAGCCGGTCCGTCTGGCCGCTTTCATACTGCTGCCGCCACGCCCTGCCCTCCTGGGAGGACAGCCGCGCGGCGGATAAGCCCTGCAAAACCTCCATGCAGGTATAATCCGCGCCGAAATTGGACGAGAAGGGCCGGACGCCCTGCTCTGTCAGGGCATGGCAGGCCTCCCGGAACGTATTGTAGTCAGTGGGCACAGGGATGCCGTATTTCTCCAGCAGGGCCTTGTTAAGCAGGATGCCGTCCACCTCGCCGCAAACCGGAAGCCAGTTTACCGTGCCGTCCCCGTAGGTATAACTGCGCAGATAGGACGAATGGAAGGAAGCGGCAAGGGGGGTATCGCTCAGGTCCAGCAGCGCGTCCTTCCAGTCCGCCACATCCCGCAGGGAGAAACGCCGGACAGTAAGGATGTCCGGCAGGTCGCCGCCCTCATATTTGAACCGGTAAAAATCTGTGGAATTGTTGGCGGTATAAAAGACAAAGTCCACCTCCGGAAAGGCGTCCCGCAGATACGCCGCGTATCCCTCTGTCAGCTGGTCGCTCCACAGGGCAATCGTGACGGTCTCCCGCGCCCCCGTCCCGCCGCAGGCCGGCAGCGCCAGCAGCCCCGCCAGCAGCGCGAAAAGCACGATCCGTTTTTTCATAGCCGTTCCATTTCCTTATTCCCAATGATTTTCATGGGGGGAGACCATCTTCTGTTCCTCCAGGTACGTCCGCAGGAATTCCCGCAGGGAACCCTTCATAACCTCCGCACCGTAAGCGGCAGCGGTCTCCTCCGTATATCCGTTGCGCAGGAATGCTACCCGGTAGGTCCCGTTATCCTCCGGCGCCCTGTCCCCCTTAGCCACCAGCAGGTATTGGTAGGGGTTGCCGTCCCCGTCCGCGTCAAATCCGGCCTGCTCTACTGCCTTGGCCTGGGCGCCCGTCATTTCCATCACAGCGTATTCGCCGTCATAGGCGGGGGAGATAGAGGTGGTGACATCCGCGTTGATCTTTCCCGCGTAGAGCTTCCCGGACACCCCAGCCCGCAGCTCCTTCCCATCGTGGAAATCCCCCAGGGGCACCATCACCGCGTCTACGCCAGTGCAGGTTCCCATTGCCTTGCCCACCAGCTTCGCTGTTTCCTCCAAAGTAAAATCCACGGCGCTCTCGCAGAAATAGGAATCTTCTGAGTTATCCAAATAGTCCCGCTGGAGCCGGTCCATCCGTTGGATACACTTTGCCCCGTCCATACCGTTCTCGCCCCGGAACCACTCCTTGTACGCCTGCCCCATGTCGGCAAGGACATTCTCCCAATGGGTGTAGGTCATTTGGAAAGCCCGCCCCTGCCACAGCGCCTGTTGGGCATCGTAGATCATGGAGTCCTCCGGTACGGCGCCAGTGCTGAGTACGCTCATAACGCAGGGGGTTTGATCGGAAATGAAGGTGGCCTGCCCCTCCGGGGAGAACAGAAGGGACAACAGGCGGATCGCGTCCTCCAGCTTCTTTTCGTTCCCTGGCTCGGTGAGCCGTTTGCTCAGCCCGAAGTAAAAGGTGGGGCTGTACATATAGACGTTCTTGCTCCCATCCTCGCCGATATAGGGCATCATCCCCAGCCGGTCGCCGGTTTCGGGCAGCTCGGTTATGCTGACGGTCTGCACCACCGTACAGAACACCGCCTTCCGGTTCCCCAGATAATCCAGGATCAGCTCCGGATTGCTCCGGTCATCCGGATCCGTGGTAAGCATGCCGGCATCTATGTACCGCTGAACGTAGTCCATGGTATCCTCCCACCGGCCCGCCGCCGTGGCGTTCCCGGCCAGGAAGCTGTCCTGCCACTGCCCGCCCTCCGGGGTGGTCAGCCAGCTTGTTTTCGCCAAATTGAACACCGTGGAAAACGGCCCTCCGGTGAGCTGGGTTCCCACCACCCCGGGGATCAGGCCCGCCTGGCGGATTTCCCCGCACAGCTCCTCCAGCTCCGCGAAATTGGACGGAACAGCCCATCCATGCTCCTCCATCAGCGTTTGGTTATAGTAAATGCCATATATGGAGTTTCCGGAGGGCAGGAGGTAGATCCCGCCGTCCACAGAGACCTGATCCAGGATCGCGGTGGAAAAATCGTTGATAAAATCATATCCGGATAAGTCCGCCAGCCGCTCCCTGGCCAGATCCTCGTCCAGCACTTGGGAGGTGATGAAGATATCGGGGATATCATCGGCGCGCATCTGCGCCCAGCTATAACCGGTGGCATTGCCCCCAGCATAAGAAATAAACTCCAGCTCAATATCCGGGTAAACCGCAGCGGCCAGCTCCAGGAAGGGCTGGTGCCTGCTGTAGCTGCCCCAGGTGCCCCAGGTCAGCCTGCCATCCCCATCCTCTTCCCCGTGCCCGCTGGGCGCACAGGCACACAGCAGCACCGCCGCCAGAGCGGACACCGCCAGCAGGCGGCGCAGCAATTTCGTGGTCATATCGGGTCG
This sequence comes from uncultured Oscillospiraceae bacterium, assembly GCA_910587645.1. Classification (GTDB taxonomy): domain Bacteria; phylum Bacillota; class Clostridia; order Oscillospirales; family Oscillospiraceae; genus Pelethomonas. The sequence continues at coordinate 12,960 of CAJUNA010000014.1, read as the reverse complement.
GTCTCCTTCACGGCAAAATTAATAAAGCTGCCCCACAGGCCGGTGGGGACCGGCCGTCCGCAGGGGAATAAAAATCCATCTATATTTTACATATCACCCCCGCATAAGTCAAGGGTACAGAAACCAAATTTCCACTGGGAACTACCCCCGCCCTGCCGGAAAAACAGCTTCCCATATTGACCCAGCCCCCAACCCGTGGTACAATAGATAGGTAATTTATAGAAAGCAGGAGGACATCCCCATGAGCAGATACGCGGGAACCCAGACAGAAAAGAACCTGGAAGCGGCCTTTGCCGGCGAATCCCAGGCGAGAAACAAGTATACATATTTCGCTTCCAAGGCCAAGAAGGAGGGCTATGAGCAGATCGCCGCCCTGTTCCTCAAGACCGCCGACAACGAAAAAGAGCACGCCAAGCTGTGGTTCAAGGAGCTGGAGGGCATTGGCAGCACCGCCGAGAACCTGGGCGCCGCCGCCGCTGGTGAAAACTATGAGTGGACGGACATGTACGAGGGCTTCGCCAAGACCGCCGAAGAGGAGGGCTTCCCGGAGCTGGCGGCGAAGTTCCGCATGGTAGGCGCCATTGAGAAGCATCATGAGGAGCGGTACCGGGCGCTGCTGAAGAACGTGGAGACGGCGGCGGTATTCGCCAAGAGCGAGGTGAAGGTGTGGGAGTGCCGCAACTGCGGCCACATCGTGGTCGGGACCGCCGCCCCGGAGCTCTGCCCTGTCTGCGCCCATCCCCAGGCCTACTTTGAGGTTCACGGGGAGAACTATTGATCTCTCGCCTATCATATGCGCCGCGCCCCTGTCCGGATTCTCCCGGCCGGGGGCGCGTGTGCGTCCAAAAAAGCCCTTCATCTCTTTAACGAAACCGCCGCCGCTCCTCCTTGCCAACCCTGCCGGAACGTGGTATGATGCAACCAAGGAATCCCAAGGAGGTTAACTATGAGCGGAACATTGTATCTCGTGGCAACGCCCATCGGCAATTTGCAGGACCTCAGCCCCCGGGCCGCCGCCGTCCTGGGCGGCGCGGACTTCATCGCTGCGGAGGACACCCGCGTCACCATGAAGCTGCTGCGCCACCTGGCGCTGAAAAAGCCCATGGTCAGCTACCATGAGCATAACCGGGCCGCCGCGGGCCAGGCGGTGCTGGACCGCCTGCTGGCCGGTGAGGACTGCGCCCTGGTGACCGATGCCGGGACCCCCGCCATCAGCGACCCCGGCGAGGACATCGTGCGCCTCTGCGCGGAAAACGGCGTAGCCGTCCAGGCCATTCCAGGCTGCTGCGCCCTGATTTCCGCCCTGGCGGTCAGCGGCCTGCCCACCGGCCGGTTTGTTTTTGAGGGTTTTTTGCCGGTGAACCGGGCGGAACGCCGGGAACGGCTGCAAGGGCTGCTGGGGGAAGAGCGGACCATCCTCTTCTACGAAGCCCCCCACCGCCTGCGGGCCACCCTGGCCGACCTGCTGGAAGCCTTTGGCGACCGCCGGGCCGCCCTGTGCCGGGAATTGACCAAGCTCCACGAGGACGTCATGCGAACCACCCTGTCCCAGGCGGCGGCGTGGTACGAAGCCAACGAGCCAAGGGGGGAGTATGTGCTGGTGCTGGCCGGCGGGGAGCGGGCGGCGGAGAACGCCGTGGATCTGTCCCAGGGCGTAGCCATGGTGCTGGAGCGCCGGGAGCGGGGCGAGCGGATGAAGGACGCCGTCCGGCAGGTCGCCGCCGACACCGGCCTGTCCAGGAACGAACTCTACGATGCGGCATTGCAGGCCTCCCGGGCGTGCTGACGGCTCGCCTGGCGCGTTTGCCCGGCTGTTTCCGGAATATCAAAATAGGCCTTGTAAAGAGTGGACGGATTGCGTATAATGGTGGTAGAATTTATTCGGAAATGGCGGTGCTGCGAAAATGTCAATCAGGAAAAAATTGAAATCCCTCCTGTTCAACCCCGCGCCAGAAAAGGAAGCGGAGAACGAACCCGTCCATACCGTGCAGGCCGCGCCGGCAGGCGGGAGCCAGGAGGAATTATCCTTCAATAATCTGAACCCAGCCCTGCTGGAGCTGCCCCAGGAGCATCCCCTATACCAGCTCTACCAGATGAGCCGGAAGACTATGGGCCAACTGCCTGCGCCCCGCATCTGCCTGGATGAGGATGGTACGTTGCCCCCGGAGGTGGTGAAGCGGGAAAAAAACCGGCTGCGCTCCGTTTTGAACAAGGCGTGTACCATGCGGCTCAAGGAAATCCGCGGCCGGCGGAACAAGCCCCCGGAGAAGGCGAAGGACAAGGCAAAAAACAACGAAAAGCAGGAGGAGAAGCCGGACAGCAAGCAAAAGAAGAACGAGCCGGAGGCTGTGTCCCTGGACGCCCTTCCCTGCTTCTTCCTCTCGGCGGATAAGCTTTACGCGTGGCTGTTCGTCTTCCCGCCGGTGGGGAAGGGGAAGGAGCTGACCAGGAACCTGCTCTACCAGGCCCTGGCGGAGCGGGGGATCCTCTACGGCCTGAACACCAAGCTGCTGGACCGTCTCTACCGGGAGCAGAAGCGGTATTTTACCCTGTACCTGGTGGCGGTGGGCAAGCCAGCCTTCGATGGCGAGAACGGCAACATCATCGACAACTTCCCCCGGGTCATCGAGCGGGTACTGGAGGTGGACGAATACGACCAGGTGGACTACACCGCCCTAAACCTTATCCGCAACGTGAAGCAGGATCAGGAAATCTGCCGTCTCATCGAGCCGACCGAGGGCGAGCCGGGCCGCACGGTGCTGGACCAGGAGATCCCCGCCAAGGGCGGCAGGCACGTCCCCCTTCCCAAGGGACGGAATACGGAGATCAGCGAGGACGGCCTGTCCCTGCTGGCTTCCATTGCCGGCCATGTGGAATATACCGGACGCAGCTTCCAGGTGAAGCCGGTGCTGGACATCCCCGGAAACGTCGATTTTTCCACCGGCAGCATCAACTTCCTGGGGGATGTGAACGTGGCGGGCGATGTGCTCAGCGGCTTCACCGTCCGGGCCATGGGCAACATCCAGGTAGGCGGCGTGGTGGAAGCGGGCAGTACCGTGGAGGCCGGCGGCGACCTGATTGTGGTCAAGGGCATCCTGGGGGACGGCAGCACGGTCATCCGCGTCCAGCGGAGCGTGTTCTCTAAATACATTGAAAATTCCACCATCTTCGTCCGGGAAAACCTACAAACCGATTGCATTATCAACGGCCAGGTATACTGTGACGGGGAGGTTGTGGTCCGTTCCGGCCGGGGGAGCATCATCGGCGGCCGGATTTGGGCGGCCAAGATGGTCAGCGCCCGGGCGGTAGGCTCGCCGTCGGAGTGCCGGACTGCTATCGCCCTGGGGGGACTCCCCTGCACCAACTTCGAGCGGGAGATGGTCAAACGGGAGCTGAAGGAGCTGGCGGTGGAGGTGGAAAAGCTGGAGTGCCAGTTAGACAGCCCCGCCAAGGCAAGCCTGCTGGGCAAACTGCGGATCCGCCTGTCCACGGCGGAGCTGAAACTGAAGCAATTGGAGGATGATCTGCTGGACATCAAACTGGAGATGTCGGAAAAAGAAGCGGAAAAGGGTTCTGGGCGCCTGGAGTGCAGCGTTGCCTATCCGGAGACGGAGATCAGTTTTGGGGACGAGATGATCCGCCTGCGGCAGGAGTCCCGCCAGTGCGTCGCCAAATTGGTCAATGGCGTGATCGTGGTGACCTGACCCCTTTTCCAGAATCAGACAGAGCGGAGGGAAACATGGATAATACAATACCGCGGGAGCGGTTGGCAGAGATTTTTGACCAGGTGGTCCGGGAGATTACCCAGCGGGAAGCGGGCATCTGCCTGGCCACAGGGGAGGCGGTGCCGGACGGGGAACTGTTTACGGTATATACCGTCTTTGAGCGGGGGTACAGCACGTGCCTGTCCCTGTGCGCGGAATCGGCGCTGTTCACCCGCCTGACCCAGGGCATGATGCACAGGCAGGACGTCTCCCCCCGGGACGTAGAGGACTTCGCCAAGGAATATTTCAACGTGCTGTGCGGGCACATCGTGGCCCAGCTCTACCGGGAGACAAAGATCCCCGCCCGGTTCAGCCCACCCTCCTTCCGGGCGGGCCGGTACATACCGGAGGACCATCTGCGGCATATCGTGCTGACCTATGCCGGCGACCGGAACGAGCATGTGCAGCTTATCCATCTCGCGCCCCGCCCGGCGCAGCCGGAACAGCCAAATTCGAATTGATAGAAAGAGGGAACAGGTACATGAAAAAACGGATCATGGTGGTAGACGACTCCCGTGTAATGGAGTATCAGATCTGCGAAATGCTGGAAGGCAGCGATTTTGAGGTTGCCGCATACTGCTGCAACGGCGATGAGGCCATTGCCCGCTATGAGGAAGTCCAGCCTGATATTGTAACGATGGATATTATCATGCCCGGCATCGACGGCCTGGAGGCCGCCCAGGTGATCGCGGAAGCCCATCCCGATGCCCGCATTATCATGATTTCCTCTCTGGCCTACGATGACACCATCCATGAAGCGGAAAACATCGGCGCGAAGCTGTTTCTCTACAAGCCCATCGACCGCGCCATGCTGCTGGACGCCCTGGAGCAGGCAATGCAGGATTGAACCCATCCCTTTTCCAGCGCCTAAAAATCGGAACCGTCCCCATTGGGACGGTTCCGCTTTTTACATCCATCAATACGCCAGCCGCTCCGCCAGCCAGCCCTTCAGCTCGCTGATGGGGATGCGGACCTGCTTCATGCTGTCCCGCTCCCGGACGGTAACGCAGTTGTCGGCGGGGGTCTTGCCATCGCCCACGGTCTCGAAGTCTACCGTGATGCAGAAGGGCGTACCCACCTCGTCCTGACGGCGGTAGCGTTTGCCGATGCTCCCGGCATCGTCAAAGTCCACCATCCAGTCCTTGGACAGCTCCGCCTGAATCTCCCGGGCCTTGTCCCCCAGCTTCTTGCTCAGGGGCAGGACAGCGGCCTTAAAGGGCGCCAGGGCGGGGTGCAGGCGCAGGACAGTGCGCACATCGTTCTTTTCCGCGTCCACCACTTCCTCATCGTAGGCGTCCACCAGGAAAGCCAGCACCACCCGGTCGGCGCCCAGGGACGGCTCGATGACATAGGGGACAAAGTGCTCGCCGGACTCCTGGTCAAAGTAGGTCTGATCCTTGCCGGAGGTATTCTGATGGGCGGTGAGGTCGAAGTCCGTGCGGCTGGCCACGCCCCACAGCTCACCCCAGCCGAAGGGGAACACAAACTCAAAGTCGGTGGTAGCGTTGGAGTAATGGCTCAGCTCTTCGGGGTCATGATCCCGGAGCCGCAGGTTCTCCTCCTGCATATGCAGCCCCAGCAGCCAGTCCCGGCAGAAGTTTTTCCAATAGGCAAACCACTCCAGCTCCGTGCCGGGCTTGCAGAAGAATTCTAGTTCCATCTGCTCGAACTCCCGGGTACGGAAGGTGAAGTTCCCCGGCGTAATCTCGTTGCGGAAGCTTTTACCCACCTGGCACACGCCAAAGGGCAGCTTCCGGCGGGTGGTGCGCTGGACATTCTGGAAGTTGACAAAAATACCCTGGGCGGTTTCCGGACGGAGGTAGACGGTATTTTTCGCGTCCTCCGTCACGCCCTGGAAGGTCTTGAACATAAGGTTGAACTTACGGATGTCGGTGAAGTTGTGCTTGCCGCAGGAGGGGCAGGGGATGTTATGCTCCTCCACAAAGGCCTTCATCTCCTCCTGGGAGAAGGCGTCCACGGGCTTAGGCAGCTGGAAGCTGTTTTCAGCGGACCAGTCCTCGATGATCTTATCGGCGCGGAACCGCTCCTTGCACTCCTTGCAGTCCATGAGGGGGTCGGAGAACCCGCCCACATGCCCGGAGGCCACCCAGACCTGGGGATTCATAAGGATGGCGGCGTCCAGCCCCACGTTGTAGGGGTTTTCCTGGACAAACTTTTTCCACCAGGCCCGTTTCACATTGTTTTTCAGCTCCACACCCAAGGGGCCATAGTCCCAGGTGTTGGCCAACCCGCCGTAGATTTCGCTTCCGGCGAAGATGAAGCCCCGGCCCTTGCAGAGGGCCACGATTTTCTCCATGGTTTTTTCCGTGTTTTTCATGCTGCATACTCCTTTAAAATAGTTGAATATTTACTACATTCCTTGGCGCAGTCCGCAAAATGCGCCCCATTCATCGTTGTCCCGCAGGATGGCGCCAGCGAAAACCTCTCTTTACATGGTACGCGGATAGAATGGCACCCTTCCCTCGTCCACATACAGGGCATCGCAGGCACGGGAGCAAAAAAACGCCCTGAGCCGCATGGCTCAGGGCGAACAAAAACTTGTCCGTGGTTCCACCTGACTTCGGGATAAACCCGCGCTCTCCGCCCGTAACGAGGGCCGCTCCGGCGGGGTATTTCCACCCCGCGGCTCCAGGACGCCTTCCGGCCGCGCTTGGCGGGGACTCACACCAGCCGTCCCCTCTCTGAACGCCGCGCGGGCGTACTTCTTCCCTTCACTGCCTTTTATAGGGGGTAGTTTATCAGTTTTTTCAAAAGATGTCAAGGGGATTTTTTTACCGGAACACCTACAAAACGCCCTCCAGCCCCAGCAACGCGGTTTTAATATGCAGCCCTCCCGTGTATCCCACCAGCTTCCCGCCCGCGCCAATAACCCGGTGGCAGGGGATGATGACAGGGATCGGGTTCCGGCTGTTGGCCTGCCCCACGGCGATAGCCGCGCCGGGCTTTCCAATCCGCTGGGCAATCTCCTTATAGCTGGCTGTTGTCCCATAGGGCACATCCCGCAGCGCGCCCCAGACCTTCTTCTGGAAGCTTGATCCCGCCGGGGCTAACGGCACGGTAAATTCCCGCCGCGCTCCGGCAAAATACGCCGCCAGCTCCCCCACAGCCTGTTCCAGCACCGGGGACGGGCGGTCCCCCGCTTCCCGCACATCGCCGAAAGCCAGCCCTGTCAGCGCCGTCTCCGTTCCGGAGAGGGTCAGGGGGCCGAAGGGGCTGCCGGTCAAAAGCTGATACAAGGCCATATCAGAAAATAGAGATGGTCCAGCGGTTTTCATACCGGTCCCCGGCGTCCAGGGAAATCAAATCATTCTGCTGGGACAGGTCCTCCACCACGCCCTCACGGGAGGGCAGGCTTACCCAAGGCTCCAGGCACACATAGGGCGCATCGGTTTTCGGCTGATGCCAAATCCCCAGATACCGCATTTTGGGGCAGGAGAGGGTCAGGCCCCGGCTCCCCGCCCCGGCGGAGAGGGTGACGGTGCGCTCAAAATCCTTTAAAATGATGGCATCCTGATCGAACAGCGCATGCCGCAAAGGCAGCTCCACCTCATTTACCAGCGGATAGGCCTGGTCATGCCCGCCGACCATATAATTTTCGCTCAGCATCACCCGGCAGGGATGGCTGGGACGGGCGAAGGTCAGGCGGTAGTCCTCAAAAGCCTTCCCCTCCTCCAGGGGCACCCGGAAGCCGGGATGTCCGCCCAGCCCGAAGAACATGGTCTCCCCGCCCCGGTTCTCCACGGCGTAGAGGATCACCAGCGTATTGTCCTCCAGCACATAGGAGATATCGAAGTGGAAAGAAAAGGGATAGATTTTCCGGCTCTCCTCCGTATCGGAAATGCGCAGGGCAAGGTTTTCCGCCCCGCTGTCCAGGACGGAGAACTCCGTAAGCTTGGCAAAGCCATGGCGGGTCATCGGATACTCCTTGCCGCCGTAAGTGTAGCAGTCGTTGGTCAGCCGCCCCACATAGGGGAAGAGGTTCGGCGCACGGCCCTTCCAGTAAGCGGGGTCGCCGTTCCACATATATTCCATCCCTCCGGCGGCGGTAATGGACATAAGCTGCGCCCCCAGGCTGTCAACGGTAACCGCCATCGCGGCGTTTTGAATGGTATGCAGCATAATGGGTTTTCCTCCTGTCAGCGGTTGCATTTGAAAAGCAGACTCTCATGTAAAATATGATACTAAAGTTTAGGCAGAAAAGCAAGTAGCCGCCACGAAAATTCCCGGAAACACTGGAAACATTTTGCACCGGATTTCCCCCCGGTTTCGTCCATACTAATGGGGCAGCCATCAAATTTTGATGAACCATGGAGAGAACACAATGAACGAAACCACCACCCCGGCGGAAAACCGCCTGCGATATGAAAAATCCCCCTACCTGCTCCAACACGCCCAGGACCCGGTCCATTGGTGGAGCTGGTGTCCCGGCGCGTTCCACGCGGCGAAGCAGGAGGACAAGCCCATTTTCCTGTCCATCGGCTACTCCGCCTGCCACTGGTGCCATGAAATGGCCCGGGAAACCTTCCAGGACCCGGACGCGGCGGCGGCGCTGAACCGGGATTTCATTGCCGTGAAGGTAGACCGTGAGGAGCGCCCCGACATCGATGCGGTCTACATGGCGGCATGCCAGGCCCTCACCGGCTCCGGCGGCTGGCCGCTGACGGTTTTAATGACCCCGGACCAGCAGCCCTTCTGGGCGGGCACCTACCTGCCCCCCAGGGGCCGGCAGGGCCAGCTTGGCCTGGCCGAACTGCTGGACGAAGCCGCCCGCCTGTGGCATTCCGACCGCCAGCGGCTTCTGGACTTGGGCCAGAAGGTGACCCGGCACATCGCCTATGAACCGCCCTCTTCCCCTGTTCCGCCGGACCGCACCCTGCTGCTGGAGACAGTGAACCAGCTCCGGCGGCGGTACGACCCACAAAACGGCGGATTTGGCAGCGCGCCCAAGTTCCCCTCCGCCCACGACCTGCTGTTCCTTCTTGCCTACGCCCGGAGCGAGGGGGACGAGCTGGCTCGCGAGATGGCCCTGACCACCCTGGAGCAGATGTCCCGGGGCGGCATTTTCGACCAAATCGGCGGCGGCTTCTGCCGGTACAGCACCGACGCCGCCTGGCGCATCCCCCACTTTGAAAAGATGCTCTATGACAACGCCCTGCTGTCCATTGCCTACCTGGAAGCCTACGCCCAGACAGGGCGCGCCCGCTTCCGGGAAATCGCCTGCCGCACCTTGGACTATGCCCTGGAGGAGCTTCGCCTCCCCGGCGGCGGCTTTGCCTGCGCCCAGGACGCGGACAGCGGCGGCAGGGAGGGCGGCTATTACCTTCTCACCCGGGCCGGGCTGGAGGAGGCGCTCTCCCCCGCCGAAGCCGGAGCCATCTGCCGCCGCCTGTCTATTGGCGGCGCCGAAAGCGTCCCCCACCTGCTGGACGACCCCGCCTATGCCTCCTTCTGGCCGGAGCACAGCGAAGCCTGCCGCAAGGCGGCGGCCTACCGCCGCCGCCGTCCCCTGCACCGGGATGAAAAGGTGCTCACGGCATGGAACGCCATGATGATCGCCGCCCTCGCCAAAGCAGGCCGCGTCTTAGGTGAGGAACGCTATCTCCGGGCCGCCCAGGACGCCCGCCTGTTCCTCAAGACCCGCCTGACCCAGCCTGACGGCCGTCTCTGGCACTGCTGGCGGGGCCGGGAAGCGGCCATAGAGGGCCAATTGGAGGACTACGCCTTTTACTGCTGGGCGCTGGTGGAGCTGTATGAAGCCACCTTCGCCCCCGCTTATCTCCGGGAAGCGGCAAACCTGGCGGACCAGATGAAAGGGCGGTTCTGGGACGGAGATTCCGGCGGCTTCTACCGCACCTCCGCCCAGGCCGGCCGCCTGCTTGTCCGCCAAAAGGATTCCATCGATGCCGGCACGCCCTCCGGCGGCGGGGCGGCGGCCCTCGCCTTGACGAAGCTGGCCCGTCTCACCGGCGCGGACGGTTTCCGCACCCTGGCCCAAAGCCAGCTTGCGTGGCTGGCAGGGGATGCCCGGGACAACCCCGCCGCCCGGTGTTTCGCCCTCTATGCTATGACGGAGGCGCTCTATCCCCGCCGTGAGCTGGTGTGCGTATCTTCCGGCGGCATCCCCCCGTGGCTGGCGGGTGTGGGCGAAGCCTACCGCCTGTCCGTAGTAGCAAAGACCCCGGACAATGCCCGGGCCTTAGCCAACCTCATCCCCTCCACAGCAGGCTACCCCCTTCCCGGCAGGGGTGAGACGCTGTATTATCTCTGCCGGGAAGGATCCTGCGCGCCGCCTGTGGACACGCTGGACGCTCTGCGCGGCCTGCTTTCCGCCGGGCGGGAGCTGGTCTTGGGATAAAAAAACACCCTCCGCCGTCTGGAAATAACCGGGCGGCGGAGCATTTTCCCATTCCGCAGGGGCGGTAAACCGCCGGGAAAAGCCCGGAAATGCCGCACCGGCAGAAAATTTGTCGTTATGTCAACGAACCTGGCAGTAAGTTTTCCACGAAAACTAGGGTTCCAGCGTTTTCCACCGTCTGTTGAAAACCGTCTCAAGGACTTGCAAACAGGCGGAAAACCCCTGTGGAAAACTCTGTGGAAAATGTTTATAACTTCTCGTACTTAGAATTATGGGAAAACTTATGTAAACATACATGATAAAAAAGCAATTATATAAACCACACATATTTTGTCGAAATTTAGAGAAAACCATCTGGTTACCATGGATTTTAGAACAAATTGCAGGCAAACCATTTGCGTAACATTGCCATAATCCGGCGAACTTCGGAGAAAACCGCCGGAACCTCCCTATCCCGCCTGGGATAATACAATTGGTATTAGAACAAGTGGTGAAAAGCGGGGATTGATACCACACATGTATCAATCCCCGCCGCATACATTTTTATACAACAATTCTGTCACACGGGAAACTTTTTCCACCCATTACGCAAGGTGGTTCATTTTTTCCCGCCCTTCAGCGCCTTCATCCGCTTCTCATGATCCAAAATCCGCTTCCGGATCCGCAGGCTCTTAGGCGTAACCTCCAGCAATTCATCGTCCGCCAGAAACTCCAGGCATTGTTCCAGGCTGAGGATCCGGTGGGGCACCAGCCGCAGGGCCTCATCGCTGCCGCTGGCCCGCATGTTGGTAAGCTGTTTCTTCTTGCAGACGTTGACGGTAATATCCTCCTGCTTCGGGCTGACGCCCACCACCATGCCGGCGTATACCGGAACGCCCGCGCCAATAAACAGCGCCCCCCGCTCCTGGGCGTTAAACAGGCCATAGGTAATGCTGTCCCCGGTCTCAAAGGCGATCAGGCTGCCGGTATTTCTCCGGCTCAGGTCGCCCTTATAGGGGGCGTAGCTGTCAAACACGGACGCCATAATCCCCTCGCCCCGGGTATCGGTCAAAAACTCGTTGCGGTAGCCGAACAGCCCCCGGGCAGGCACCAGGAACTCCAGCTTCATCCGGTCGCCTACAGGGGTCATTTCCACCAAATCGCCCTTCCGGGACCCCATTTTCTCAATGACCGCGCCCACGCTGTCCTGGGGCACATCGGCCACCAGGCGCTCAACCGGCTCGCACCGCTGCCCGTCAATCTCCTGATAGAGCACACGGGGCGGGGAGACCTGGAACTCATACCCCTCCCGGCGCATGGTTTCAATGAGGATAGACAGGTGCATCTCGCCGCGCCCCGCCACATTAAAGGCATCCATCGCCCCCTCGATCTCCGTGACCCGCAAGGACACATCCTTCAAGGTCTCCCGGAAGAGCCTGTCCCGGATCTGCCGGGAGGTCACAAACTTCCCTTCCCGCCCGCAGAAAGGCGAGTCATTGATAGAAAACGTCATTTCCATGGTAGGCGCGGAAATCTTCACAAACGGCAGCGGCTCCGGCGCGGCCACGGCGCAGATGGTATCGCCGATGGTAATATCGCCAATACCGCTCATAGCGATAATATTCCCCGCGGAAGATTCCGTCACAGCCTTTTTCGCCAGCCCCTCGAACTCATAGATGCTGACGGCCTTCGCCTTTTTCGCGGGGGCGTCCGGGGCGTGGTAGTTGCATACGGCGATTTCCTGGTTCTGCTTGATGGCGCCCCGTTCGATCCGGCCAACCGCGATACGCCCCACAAATTCGTTGTAGTCAATGGAGCTGACCAGCATCTGGAAGGGCTGCTCCGCATCGGCCTCGGGGGCGGGGATATAATTGATAATCGTCTCAAACAGCGGCTTCAAATCCGTCCCCAAATCCTCGGGGTGATAGGAGCAGATGCCCCGCCGCGCGGAGCAGAACAGCATCGGGCTGTCCAATTGTTCATCGGTAGCGTCCAGGTCGATGAGCAAGTCGCCGCACTCGTTAATGACCTCATAAATCCGCTGGTCAGGCCGGTCAATCTTGTTAACCACCACGATAACCCGGTGGCCCAGCTCCAGGGCCTTGCTCAGCACGAACCTGGTCTGGGGCATCGGCCCCTCGGCGGCGTCCACCAGCAGGATGACGCCGTTGACCATTTTCAGGATACGCTCCACCTCGCCGCCAAAGTCGGCATGGCCCGGGGTATCAACGATGTTGATTTTCACATCGCCGTATTGGATGGCGGTATTTTTCGCCAGGATGGTAATGCCCCGCTCCCGCTCCAGGTCGCCGGAGTCCATGACCCGGTCCACGACCTCCTGGTTTTCCCGGTAAACGCCGCCCTGCTTGAGCATTTCATCCACCAGGGTGGTTTTCCCATGGTCAACGTGGGCGATAATGGCAACGTTTCTCAATTTCTCATTTTTCAAGCAAAAAACCTCTTTCTCGGTTAAAATAAAGATTGTCCTAGTTCAGCCTGCTTATTGTATACCAAGTATTTTTCTATTTCAACCCGCAATCCATACAATATTTGAGAAAAAGAAGTCAATTTTCAATGATAAAATGACATTATTTTCCTGCCCGGGGGACGCTTCCCGCCCTGTGGGGGCACGGGGCAAATTTTTCACAAAAATTATCCCCCAAAGGTTGCACGCCAGCGTGCAACTTTTTCTCATTTGCGGCCTAGGGCTTGTTTGATAAATGGCGGAATGACCAAAAGCGAGAGATTTTTTCGATGGACAAGGCAAATATGATTCCACAACGGCCCCGTCGAGGGGCCGTGTGGAATTCAATCGCGCATGGGCGCTCGATGCGCCCATTG
>CAJUNA010000013.1 GCA_910587645.1 uncultured Oscillospiraceae bacterium | reverse complement strand
TTGTCTGTCGCTTCGGATGTCCATCCACTGTGCTCCTTTCATGTCCTGACTCCCTTTCCGGGCTCTTTTTCGCCCTATTGGGAGTCTATCTTTTTTTCGCCTCCTCCGCCACAAAACTACATTTTTTCCTCGGCGTTTTTTACATTTTATCACTGGCGATGACAGCCAGCGTCAAGGACGGAAGGGAAAACACCCTCCAAAATTGCGCCATGCTTACACAGGCGGCTGGTCCTGGCGTTGCGTTCCTCCTTGCGGATTCGGTTCAGTAAAATCTTTTGCCGGTTCTCAAGCTGAGAGATTTCCTTTTCAGCATGAGCCTTTTGCGCCTCTAACGATTCTTTATCCATTTGCATATCAAGCCTCCTTTGGCATCCAGCCATTTTTGATAAAATATTTTTGCAATTTCATGATTGCGCCGGTGACGGATTTGGCGGCGCAACTGCCGCTGATCCCCTCGTCCGCCGCAATCTCCCAAAACTTCTTTTTCAGAACATACCGGGCATGGAGCCGCCGCGCTTGGGCGGGAGAGAGCCGGGTCATGGCAGCGACCAGATTTTCCATGACCAACTCCGCCGCAGCTTCGTCCTCGTCCTGGATCAGCAGCTCCTCCGGGGACAGCACCAGGAACATGGCGTGGTTCTCGATGGCGGGGGTGCAGTCCATATAGCCGTTTTGAATTGTCAATCGTCAAGTAGGACTAAAACCGAGAAGGAGGACTCAAAAATGCGGAAATATCCACCATGGGACAGCCATTTTACTGCAAGCAAGTCTTGTACTTACGGATTGAATATCCATCCGACTGTTCGGTTGTCAGCGCCAGTGATAAAGGGAAGTATGAGCGTTTGCAGGGGGACTATGGACGGGCCGTGGAGGACACAAAGCGCCGGGAGGTGCAAGAGCGGGAGCAGAAGAAAGCAAAACGGAAGTTCAGCCGAGGGGCAAGGTAACGGGCAACAGGAGGGTGCTCCAAGGGGTGCCCTCCTGATTTATACTTGTCAGCGGGTGCTTTTGTTGTTATAATGTAAACGATAAATTGGGAATTGGGGATGGATAGCCATGAAAGAAGATATTGTAGCAAAGCTGACAGCGAAAGACGATAAATTCGCTTGTGCTCTTGCTGATAAAATCATATCTGAAAGTCAAGAAACAGATGAATGGTACGAATATTTTGATGACTTTGCTTCGTTGCTTAATCATTCCAAATCATTGATGAGAAACCGTGTGTTGTATATTCTTGCGGCAAACGCTCAATGGGATGAAGAAAACCGTTTTGACGTGATTATTTCCGATTTCCTTGCACATATAACGGATGAAAAACCAATTACGTCCAGACAGTGCATAAAGGCTCTTGCACAGATTGGATTGGCAAAGCCGCAATATGTTCCGATAATATTATCATGTTTGCGGAGTGCCGATTTATCAAAGTACAAGGATAGTATGCGTCCACTGATTGAAAAGGATATTGCTGAAACAGAAAGGAAGTTGACCGTTTCCAGTTTATAGAGGCCGTTCTCCAACGAGCAGTTCAGCGGAAAGTGATGGAATGCAGTTGTATTTCCCCGCCTTTTATGATACTATTTTGATACTAAGAAATTGAGCGGCCAAAAATAACAGGCAAAACATTAACAAATTTGCGAATATTTTACCTGTGAAAACATAGAAAATACAGTCCCATATAATAGGATTTGTCGAGTGTTAATGATGGAATGGGATTGAGAAAGCCAGTGTTTATGCGGGTTCAAGCAAATTTATTTAAAGCAAATCGATGAGGGAATATGATAATGATAAAACTAGGGTATGCAGAAACAGATATAACACCCAAAATTCCGATGCAGTTGATTGGGTTTAATAGAACGGATAATACGTCCAGAGGGGTACTGAAGCCATTATTGGCGCAAGTGTCAATATGGGAAAGTGGAAATCGCTGTTGCTTGATTGCAATTGACAGTATCGGGTTTAAGAAGGAATTGGCGGATATATCGCGGACGAAAGTGAGCAATATTTTGGACGTTACGTGTGATAAAGTAATGTTGTGCTTTTCACATTGTCATTCTGCGCCCAATGTGGATGCTTCAAAAGAATATTTTGAAATGGTATGCAGTCATATTTTAACGGCGGTTCATCGTGCGGAGAATGATATGCATTCGGTTTTTGTCGGGTGGGACAACGTAGAAGTAGATATTGGCGTTAATAGACGAGCGGATAATGTAAACTTGGATAAAAGAGCCGGCATATTGAAAGTATGTGGTTTAGACAAAAAAGAACGAAAATTGCTTCTAATTCGAGTGACGGCTCATTGCAATGTATTGAAACGCGACAATTATTTGGTATCACCGGATTATTTTGGAAGTATAAGGGAGCTGTTGCAGGAGAACTATGGCTGTCCGGTTATGGTGATACAAGGCTCAGCCGGGAATATAGCGCCTAAGTATTTCAATTCCGCAGAAACGCCTATTGATGCAAGAGGTGCGCAATATATCAGATCAAGTACGGCTTTAGAAGAGATGGCAGATGTTGTTTGGGAAAAATTATCCCAAAGGATAGCGTTGATTGAGATGGCAGATACATTGGCGATTGATATGTATTCAAGAGAAATGCGTTTATATGCTGATGTACCATCTCCCACAATGGCGGAAAAAATTGCAGAAGACGCAAGGAATTATTGTGGAATAGACGGCAGGGCATGGTTAGAGGAAATAAATAGATTGCATAGCGCAGGGGTGTGCCGGCAAGAGGAAACGGTAGAAATTCAATATTTTGCGATTGGAAAATGGTGTATTTGTGGGGTTCCATATGAGTTAATGGTTGAGTTTGCTCTTGTACCCATGGAGAAGTTAAATAATCCCTTCTTTTATGTAAATGGATATACAAATGGATGCTTGTCCTATTTTCCCACAGAAGAAGAGTATGATAAAGGAGGCTATGAAGTTTATTGGTCTATGTTACTCTACTACAAATATTTCAATAGAGTCTTTCCTTTTGAAAGAGATTCTGCAAGTAAATTGATTGCGTTTATTCTCGGGAATGCACCGATAACGGAGTGATATTTGCCTTTAGTGATATGAGCACCATGTAATAAAAGAAGTTAAAGACAAAGCGGATATTTTGCTAAGTACCCCGCTTACAATTCAGTCAAACACACCTACATCATTATGCGAAAAAACATGACAGAAAAAATAAATAGGATTGCAGTCGTTGCTACACTGCTGACACCAGTGGCAATGTATCCGCTCATTTCACTGGGGGTCAAACCTACTATAAAGCCTACAATAATAGGAACAAGGATAAATACTATTGCTGGGGCACTTTTTCGCCCTCCGAAAATGCTTGTTAGGGTGCCCCTAAACCCACCGGAAGCCTCTGGACACCGTGTCCAGAAGCGGGACCGTCCCGGAATTGCCGCAGGAGATCGTGGATATCGTCCAGGGCATGTGTGTATCCCTGGACGATATCCACGATCTCCTCATTCCCGGTCTCCCAGTGCTTCTGCTCCCGATAGATCATCGCCGTTGCAACGCCCAGCCGTCCGGCAATATCCGCCGGGCGCGCATTCGCCTAATACAGTGCGGCAAGCTCTCCCCGGTCTGAAAAAAGTTGTGTATTTGTATTGTTGTGCCATGATTTATCCCCTTTTCACCTAGCTTTCTCGGCCTGCCGTGATATAAGAATAAATGCGATAGGACCGTTCCGTACCCTGCCGGGTGGGTTCGTGTTCTTTCGCATTTATTATTACAACCTGCGCCAAAAGATGTTGACAACACAACTTCTTGGGTGTATGATACGAAAGCTGTATCATCAACATCTAAGCAGCCACCCAAAGGAGACACTGGAATGGTAGAACGGTTTGCGCGTTTTTCTCTGGCGATTTTTGAAATTTCCCGCTGCTGGCACAAGCTGGCGGCGGAGGAAATGGCTGCCTATGGGCTCAGAGGCGCCCATGCCATTTACCTGACCGCCATGTACCGCTGTGGCGCCGGGGTTACCGGCCCTCAGTTATGCGAGCTGTGCGGCAGGGATAAATCCGATGTGTCCCGCACCATCGCTGTCCTGCAAGAAAAGGGATTTGTAACCAAGGAGGGTATCAACCAAAGTCTCTACCGGGGCCTGCTGAAGCTCACCGAGCAGGGCCGGGCCGCTGCGGAGCAAGTCTGTAAGCGGGCAGCCCTGGCAGTGGAGCTGGCGGGAGGAGATCTTAAAGAGGAGGAAAGAGAATGCTTTTACAGGGCGTTGGAGTCCATTACCGGGCATCTGCGGGAAATCAGCCGGAAAGGGCTCCCCAAGCAGCCATGAACCCCTTGCTAAAGTCCTATTGCAAGGCGTATCAGTTAGCCTTCCGGCTGGCTATGCCCTTACTGCCCTACCGGGAACCGGAGCGGCTGGATAGCATCCAGGCCTTGCCGTCTCTGCTGGATAGGCTAGGCCTTCGATCCGTTCTGTTGGTTACCGACCGGCCCCTCCGGGAGACGGGAATCACCCAGCCGCTGGAGGAAATGCTAGAGCGGTCTGGTCTCCAATGCGCAGTCTACGATGGTACCAGGGCCAATCCCACAGTCCAAAATGTGGAGGAAGCGAGGGAGCGGTACCTGGCGGAGGGCTGCCAGGGGATTATTGCTTTCGGCGGCGGCTCCTCCATGGACTGCGCCAAGGCGGTAGGGGCCAGAATTGCCTATCCCCGGCGGAGCGTTAATCAGATGCGCGGCCTGCTGCGGGTACTGCGCCGTCTTCCGCCGCTGATCGCCATTCCCACCACCGCCGGTACTGGCAGCGAGGTGACAGTTACCGCTGTCATCACAGACAGCCAGCGGAAATATAAGTACACTATGAACAATTTCACCATGATCCCCCATTACGCGGTGCTGGATCCGGCGGTTACCCGGACGTTGCCTCCCGCCCTCACCGCTACCACGGGCATGGATACCCTGACCCACGCGGTGGAAGCGTATATCGGAGGTTCTACCACCAGGGAGACCCGGTGGCTGGCCCTCCAGGCTGTACAGCTTGTGTTTGAGAATATCGAAGCCGCATACCAAAACGGGGAGAATCTGGAAGCCCGGAAAAATATGCTTCATGCCGCCCACATTGCGGGCATTGCCTTCTCCAAGTCCTACGTAGGCTATGTCCACGCGGTGGCCCACTCCCTGGGTGGGCAGTACAACATCCCCCACGGCCTGGCCAACGCGGTGCTGCTGCCCGTTGTCCTGGAGACCTATGGTTCCTGCGTCCACCGGAAGCTTTGGCAGCTGGGCCAAAGCGCAGGGGTGTTGCTGGAAACAGATTCTGAAGAAACCGGGGCCGCCGCCTTTATCTTCGCCATCCGGCAGCTTAACCGGAGGCTGGGTATCCCGGAGAAATTGCCGGGCATCCGGCGGGAAGACATACCCGTCATGGCAGCCCACGCCGCCCGGGAAGCTAATCCGCTGTATCCCGTACCCCGGCTGATGTGCGCGGCGGAGCTGGAGCGGTTTTATGCCGCCATTTCTCAATAAACCAGGGAGGATTTATGAATATCCACGAAATTGTTGAAAACCAGCGCCGCTTCTTCCGCACAGGGGCCACGCTACCAGTATCCTTTCGCAGGCAGATGCTCCAAAAGCTCCTGGATGGGATAAACCGCCATGAGACGGAGATCGGGGAGGCCCTGGCCGCCGACCTGGGAAAGAGCGGCTATGAAAGCTTCATGTGCGAAACTGGCCTTGTCCGGGGGGAGATCCGTTGGATGCTCCGGCACGTAGGCCGTCTGGCACAGGCGCATACTGTCCCCACGCCCTTGGCGCAGTTTGCGGCCCACAGCTTCCGGCGGCCGTCCCCCTACGGCAGCGCCCTGATTATGAGCCCCTGGAATTACCCGGTGCTGCTGACCCTGGATCCCTTGGCCGATGCCATCGCAGCCGGGAACACCGCTGTGGTGAAGCCCAGCGCCTATGCGCCTGCCACCAGCGCCTTGCTGGCGGGATTGATCGGCGAATGTTTTCCGCCGGAATATGTGGCCGTGGTCACCGGCGGCAGGGGACAGAACGCCGCGCTGCTGGAAGAGAAGTTCGATTTTGTCTTTTTCACCGGCAGCCAGGCCGTGGGACGGGAGGTCCTGCGTCACACGGCGGAGCGCCTGACCCCGGCAGTGCTGGAATTGGGCGGCAAAAGCCCGTGTATTGTAGACGAAACTGCCAAGCTGCCCCTGGCGGCCCGCCGGATTGTATTCGGCAAATACCTCAACTGCGGCCAGACCTGCGTGGCCCCGGACTATATCCTCTGCCACAGCAGCGTAAAGGAGCGGCTGGTAGAACTGCTGTGCAGGGAAGTCCGGCGGCAGTACGGAGAAAACCCCCTGCAAAATCCGGACTACGGCAGAATCATCAACGAGAAGCATTTTCACCGCCTGATGGGGCTGATCGACCAGGACAAAACGGTTCTCGGCGGGCAGTCCTCTCCAAAGGCCCTGCAAATCGCCCCCACCATCCTGGATGGCATTACGGAGGACAGCCCGGTGATGCAGGAGGAGATTTTTGGCCCCATCCTGCCTATCCTTACCTATGACCATTTCGATGACCTGTATGCAAGGCTGGCGGAGAAACCCAAACCGCTGGCATTATACCTGTTTTCCCAAGACCGGCCCCGCATCCGGGAGGCCATGAGCCGCCTTTCGTTTGGCGGCGGATGTGTCAACGATGTGGTCATCCACCTGGCCACCAGTGCTATGGGCTTTGGCGGCGTAGGGGAGAGCGGCATGGGGGCCTATCACGGCCAGGCTGGGTTTGAGGCATTTTCCCATTACAAGAGCATCGTAGACAAGAAAACCTGGATTGATCTGCCTATGCGCTACCAACCTTATCAGAAGAAACGGTACGGCAAGCTGCTGCACATGTTCCTTCGATAAATTTATCTGAAATGCGAGGAATCTTTTATGGAAACCACTGTAAAGCCGAAAAAATTTGGGAAGAAAATTCTCTTGGGCGCCCTGGCGGCGGTTCTGGCGCTGCTGCTGGTATTGGTGACCGCTGTTTTTGCCCTGTGGCACAATGAGATATTTTCCATGGCCAGTATGAAGCTTCTCCGGGAGCGGGATGACAGCCATATGGACGGAGCGGTGTACATCATAGATGTAAAGGGCGGGTTCTACTTGGACGAGTTTGTGGCGCAAGGCGGCGCCTCCAGCGATGCGGAACTGATCTCTTTTATCACGGGCAATATCACCAAGGGGCTGGTTCCCATGAATATCAGCGAGTCGGAAATTGCCTGCTCCTCCTTTACTGCGGGGACACCGGAAGGAGACCGGCTCTTTGCCCGGAACTACGATTTCTCCAAAACAAATACCTGCATCGTCCGCACCCAGGCCAACGAGGGCCGCCATGCATCCATCTCCACTGTGGATCTCCAATTCCTGGGCCTGGACGTGGAGAAAAATGTGGAGGGCCTAGCCAACCGGATCACCTGCCTGGCCGTACCCTACATCCCTCTGGACGGTATCAATGACGCTGGCGTGGCATGCGGCATCTATATGACCTACCAGGGCGGGGACGCTGTACCCACGGACCAGCGGACAGAGCGGCCTGATCTTACCTCTACCACGCTGCTGCGGCTGATCCTGGATTACGCGGACAGCGTGGAGGAAGCGGTGGAGATCGCCTCCAGCTACGACCTCCACGACTCTGCCAAGACTTCTTACCACTACATGGTGGCCGATGCCAGCGGCAAAAGCGCCATCCTGGAGTGGGTAGGGGCGAGCAACAGCACCGACACCGATGGGACGCGCCGGGAGCTGGTGGTGACCTACAACGATGGGGACAGCCACATTGGCGGGGCGGAAGCTGCCAGCGACTTCCAGTGGATTACGAATTTTATTATCCAACCCGGCTACTACGGCTCAGATGAGGAGAAAAAGGGGTACGACCGTTACCAGCGCATCGGGGAGGAGCTGGCCCAAACCGGCGGCATAGTGGCGGACGAGCAGGCCGCCATGGACATCCTTGCCATTGTAGGCCGCAGGACATGGAATAACGATGACAGCAATAGCTGCACAGTTCACAGCGCGGTCTATAACCTGACAGACAAATCCGTTCTGTGGGTCCCCAATGAGCACTATGGGGAGAATGGGGCGGTTTACCGCTTTGAATTGGGCCAGTGAGTGCCCAGGCAATACTGCCGCCTAGGTGCCCGTATCCTCTGTCTCAGCGCAGGACAGGTGTGGGCAAAACCTATACAAAAACCGCTTGCAGCAATGCAGGCGGTTTTTTCCACAAAGGGAAACAGGCAAGCCTATGAATCACCCCGCGCAAACCGGGAAAGCAAAAAACAAAAATACTTTTGCCAGCCAGCAAAACTTAAAATAGCTATTATGGAAAAACTGTGCTATACTGGTATAAAAACCATGAGTCGGAGGAGCAGATATGGCCATCAATAAGGCAATGCGGGCGGCGCTGAGCATCCTGTCCTACCCGGAAATCGACGTAAAAAAGACATACCTGGTGGAACGGGAAATACAGAAACTGCTCTCCCGCCGGTTAAAAAACCCTTCTCTATACCGTGTTTGGGATCACCCCATCCCCAGCGGCGTCTATAATGTCCCTGTACGCATCTTCAAGCCTGCCGGGGTTCCAAAGGCCGCGCTGCTGCTCTTCTTCCATGGCGGGGGCTGGGTCACGGGTACGGTTGACAGCTACGATGGCGTATGCTCGGATATGGCCGCCATGACCGGATGTACCGTGGCTTCGGTGGACTACCGTCTCGCGCCGGAGCACCGTTTCCCCGCCGCGCCGGAGGACTGCTATGCCGCCGCCCAGGAGGTATTCCGCAATGCCGGGGCGCTGGGCGTACAGCCGGAGGATATCGTCCTCATTGGAGACAGCGCAGGCGGCAACCTGGCTGCCGCCGTTTCCCTGATGGCCCGGGATCGCGGGGGATTCCGTCCCCGCCGGCAGATATTGATTTATCCAGCCCTGGCCAGCGACCATTCGGAGGATTCACCATATCCCTCTGTACGGGAAAACGGGACTGGCTATCTGCTGACCGCCAAGCGGGTGCGGGACTATATGGCCCTTTACCGCTCCTCGGACGAGGATCTGGTAAACCCTTATTTTGCCCCGCTGCACGCTTCCGGCCTTGAGGGGCAGCCGGATACCCTGCTTATTACGGCGGAGTATTGCCCGCTGCGGGATGAGGGCGAGGCCTACGGCCAACGCCTGCGGGAGGAGGGCGGCTCTGTAGAGATCCATCGGATTCCGGACGCTCTTCACGGCTATTTCTCCCTTCCTGTCCGGTTTTCGCTGGTAAAGCAGACCTACGAGATTATAAACCGCTTTTTGGAGAGAAGCCATGAATAATAGGAATATTCCCCCCTGGTGGACGCTGGACAACGCCGCGAAGATCTTTCCATCTACCGGCTCCGCCCACGACTCCAAGGTGTTCCGGTTCGCCTGCGAGCTGCGGGAGCCGGTAGATCCCCAGCTCTTGCAGAGCGCCCTGGACAAGACGGTGGACCGCTTCCCCATGTACCGCTCCGTGATGAAGCGGGGGTGGTTTTGGTATTACCTGGAGGACAGCCCGCTTCCCGCCCAGGTTCACCGCGAGGAGCTGCCCCCCTGCTACCCGATCTATCCCTCTGTCCGCCGCAGCCTGCTCTTCCGCGTCCTCTATTACCGCAGGCGGATCAGCCTGGAGGTCTACCACGCGCTGACCGATGGCACCGGCGCGCTGAACTTTCTGTGTGCCCTGGTTTATGAGTACCTGCTGCTGCGCTGTCCGGACGCGTTTTCCCAACCTGTCCCGCCCCTGCCCTACGACGCTTCCCAATCCCAGCGGCAGGCGGACAGCTTCCAGAAATACTATGAGAAGCCTGCGGGCCGCCCTATGGGCCGTTTTCCCGTTGCCTACCAGATCAGGAGGGAACGGTTGCCCAGAAATCATCTTGCCATCCTTGAGGGGCAGATGCCGCTGGAGCAGGTCCTAGCCTGTGCGCGGGCCAGGGGCGTCACATTAACGGAGCTGATGACCGCGGTTTTCCTCCGCGCCATCCACGGGGGGATGCGGGTGCGGGACCGCAAAAAGCCGGTGGTCATCACCATTCCCGTCAATCTGCGCAGCTACTTTCCCTCGGAATCCGCCCGGAATTTTTTCGCCACCATCAACGTTGGCTATGATTTCAGCACAGGGGAGGACAGCCTGGAAGCCGTTCTAAAGGAAGTCAAGCGCAGCTTCCAGGACAACCTGACGGCAGAGAAAATGCGGGAGCGCATGAACGCCTTGTGCGCGCTGGAGCACAGTGTCCCTCTCCGCCTGGTTCCTCTTCCGCTGAAGGATATCGTCCTGCGCATCGCAAACAAGGTTGCCGCCCGGGGTGTGACAGCTTCCTTTTCCAACATCGGGAAAGTCTCCATGCCAAAGGGAATGGAGGAGCTGATCCATCTTTTCAGTGTTTTCGCCTGCGCGGGGATGCTCCAGGCCTGCGCCTGCTCCTTTGGCGGCGTGTATGTTGTCAGCTTCGCCAGCCCTTTCCGCGTATGTGAAACAGAGCGCATTTTTTTCCGGGAATTGGCGCGGCTGGGAATCAGGGTAGCCCTGACTACCAACCTGCCGCCGGAGATGGAGGTACATTAGAGATGCTGTACTGCGAAAAATGCGGCGTGTATCTGTCCGGCTCCATGAACCGGTGCCCCCTCTGCCAGGAGAAGGTGGCCGGCCAGCCGGAGGAGGACGCCTACCTGCCCCTGCCTGGGACGGCGCGGCCCTATGGGCTGACAGTTCGTCTGGCCGCTCTGCTGACAGTCGCGGCGCTGACGGTGTGCGCCGCAGTCAATTACTGTTTTCCGGAAGGGGGATGGTGGTTCCTGTTTGTGGCGGCGGGCCTGGCCAGCGTGTGGCTTCTGACTGGCATTGCCTTCTGGAAACGGCGCAATCCGATGAAGGCCATTGCCTGGCTGCTGGCCGCCGTGCCGGCGCTGGTGCTGGCATGGGACTGGCGCACGGGCTTTATAGGATGGTCTATCAATTTTGTGCTGCCCTGCTTCATTCCCTGCATGCAGTTAGCTGCCGCCGGAGCCGCGCGGGTTCTGCGGCTGCGCCCAGCCGACTATTTGTTTTGCTTGGGCATTTGCATACTGGCGGGTTTTCTCCCGCTGATTCCACTGTTCTGCGGGGCCCTGTGGATGATCTACCCCTCGGTGGTATGCGCGGGCATCAGCGCCATTTCACTGTCCGCGCTGCTCCTGTTCCGGGGATCCGCGCTGAAGGCGGAGATTATCCGGCGTGGGCATCTGTAAAATACCAGGGAATATGGGATTTACCTTAAAAAACAAAACAGCAAGGAGGTTTTTCAAAATGGAAGTACACGAAGGGCGTATGCCCTACCTGGGGTATGAAACCTACTATCGCGTGGTGGGACGGAGCGCGGGCGGCAAGACGCCGTTGGTGCTGCTTCATGGCGGCCCCGGCTCCACTCACAACTATTTCGAGGTCTTGGATACCCTGGCGGAAATAGACGGCCGGCAGCTTATCATGTACGATCAACTGGGATGCGGCGGATCCTGGGTTGACGCGGCAGGGCTTTGGAATATGGAAACCTGGCTCAACGAGCTGGCTGCGCTCCGGGAGCACCTGGGACTGGGGAAAGTTCACCTGTTGGGCTAGTCCTGGGGCGGGATGCTTCTGCTGGAGTATGTCTGTAAGCGCCATCCGGCGGGGGTAAAAAGCCTCATTCTCTCCAGCACCCTCCCGTCCTCCCGGATGTGGGGAGAGGAACAGCACCGGATGATCCGCTTCCTGCCGCCGGAAATGCAGCAGGCCATCGCCCAGGCGGAGTCCTCCGGGGACTACACCTGCGCAGGCTACCAAGCGGCGGAGACAGAGTATATGCGGCGCCACGCGGCGGGGCCGGTGCCGCCAGATGGCCCGGCGTGCCTGCTGCGCCCATCGCGGAAGGGCCGGACATCCTATGTAGAAGCGTGGGGGCCAAACGAGTTCACCCCCGCCGGAACCCTCCGGGATTTTGACGTAACGGAGCTGCTGCCCGCTATCCGGCAGCCGGCCCTGGTCATCAGCGGCGGTAACGATCTCTGTACCCCCTATGTGGCAAAATATATGTACGACCACATCCCCAACTCCCGCTGGGAGCTTTTCCGGGACTGCCGTCACATATGCTTTGTGGAAGATACGCCCCGGTATATTGCTCTTCTGCGGGAGTGGCTGAATGCCAATGACTGACCAGCCCGTATGGAGAAAAATATGATAAAAAATATTGTTTTTGACATGGGCGGTGTGCTGATACACTACGACCCTAAAGAGATCATCGCCCATCTGCACCTCCCTTTGGATGATGAGCGGCTGCTTCTGCGGGAAGCTTTTGGTTCTGTGGAGTGGATCCAGCTAGACCGCGGAACCATCGGCGAGGAAGCCGGCGCGGCGGCTATGAAACGCCGGCTGCCGGAGCGCCTGCATAGCGGCGTTGACCGCCTGCTGGCCTGGTGGGAGCTGGAGCTGCGGCCCATGGAGGGGATAGAGTGCCTTCTGACGGAGCTGAAAGAGAAGGGATACGGGCTCTATCTTCTCTCCAACGCCACTGTCCGCCAACCTGAGTACTTTGACCGTATCCCTGGGAGCCAGCTTTTTGACGGCTGGGTTGTCTCAGGGTTCCATAAGCTGCTCAAGCCCCAGCCGGAGATTTTCCAGCTTTTGCTCCGCTCCTTCTCTTTAGAAGCCGGAGAGTGCTTCTTTGTAGACGACAACAACGCCAACGTAGAGGGCGCCCTCTGCCTGGGCATGTCTGGTGCGGTATTTGATGGAAACACCGGACGCCTGCGGCGCGAGCTGTCTGCCGCGGGTATCGGGGTAAGGCTGACATAACCGAGCCATGGCAAATAAAAGGATACCGCGCAATTCTGTTACAGAATTGCGCGGTATCCTTTTGCCAATATCACTGGCCCATCTCAAAATCCTTCACTAGCGGAGGGATCTGGGAGATCATGTTGTCCATATCCTCAAACATGGCGCTCTTGGTAGTTCCCAAGCGGCTGGCGGCGTCAATATGCCGGACAACCTCCTGGTATTGGTCCTTGAGCTGGTCGAAAAACTGGCAGATAGTCTGCAAATCCTGCCGGGACGTGCCGATCACGCTGGAAATCTCCGTCTGCACGGTCACTGCCCCCTCGGCGGCTTCCGTGATTTTGTGGAAGCTCTGGTTGGTCTGCTCCACGATGCCAACCCCCTGTCCCAGGGTTTGCTGGGAAGCGGTAATGCTGCTGTTAAGCTGGTTGGCGCTGCTCTCCACATCGCTGACGCCGGAATCCACCTCATTGGCCAGCACCTTAATCTCCTTTGCCAGCTCCTTGACCTGGGCGGCCACCACCGCGAACCCCCGGCCCTCCGCCCCGGCCCTGGCGGCCTCGATGGAAGCGTTGATGGCCAGAATATTAGTCTGATCCGCGATAGCCACGATTTTGCCCATACACTGCTGGATCTCCTTGATGGAGGATTGCAGCAGCGCGAAAGTTCCGGCCATTTCCTCGTAGGATTGCTGTACCTGCCCCGAGGTGTGGCCCAGCTCCTCCATTTGTCCCTGGGCTTCGGCAACGGTCTGGGTAATTTCGCTGCGCACCTGGTCAAACTGCTCCGCCGTCAGATTGATGTTGGAAAAAGAATCTCCTAATTCTTGAAGCTTCGCCTGAAACTGATCCGCCCCCTCCAGCACGCCGGAGAAGGATTTTCCTACCATGCTCAGTTCCCAGAGGGACGACACCTCTTTTTCCACCAGCTCCTTCTGATAGGCCTTCAAGCTGCCCGCCACATGGACGATGGGAGAGAGGCTTTTTTCTTCCTGGACCATTTTTTTCCGGTCTTTTCCCGCAAACAACATATGGATCCCCCCTTACTCAAATACCACGCAGGTCATGGACTGATTGACGAAGCGGTTATTATAATGCTCGCCATACCCGATAAACCCGGCGTGGCAGCCCAGCGCCGCCATTTCCCGCAGATACGCCTGCATATAATTATGTTCGGAGAACAGCTTATACCGGAACAGGCAGTTCACGGAGAAAATAGCGGAGCGTCGGGGGAACTCCTGGCAGATCTGCTGTATGGTATTTTTCACGATAGCCTGGTAATCGCCCAGCTCCAGGAGGATCAGTACATCGGAATCGTTGACCTGCCGGAAGCAGGCCAGGGCGTTCCCGTTGACCTCCTTGATAGAAATGATGCAGGTATCATCCCCATTGACCTTGCCGAAAGGGTTCTGGAAGGTCCGGGTCAGGATCTCCTCATCGGTTACATGAAGGATGCTCTTGTAGACCTGCTTGGCGGGTTTTCCATTCAAGGCGCCCAGTATGTAGTTAGCCCGGTCAGTATTGGAAGCGATGAAACGGTAATCGCCCAATTGATGGTAGATATTTTCCTTGTACGTTTTCACGCGGCCATTTAGGTTACGAACCACGCCGTAAACCACGGCATCCTGGTAGACCCGGCCGTTGGCGGAGACCCGGCCCTCTCCTCCGGTGCCGCCCACCAGGGAGATCCCGCGCTGCTGGAGGACAGTATACATGGTTGTGAGGACGCAGGCATCATTGCCGGTACAGAAGTCGATGCACACGGTATTGCGGCTGCCGCCGCCCACCTGTTGAATATCTTTTTCCAGCCGGCGGATGAATTTAACCGGCATGGTTGAAACCTGCTCCAAAACGTTTGCGGCGGCGCTGACCCCGTCTGTGAAAGCGATCACGCCCACGCCGTTTTCCACGATCCCAGTTTGGTAGCTCATGCCAATACACCCGATGCTGGGAACGCCGGGGAAACGCTTTTCTAGCTCTTTTACGTGGGCTTCGAATTGAGCGTCATTGGACAGCAGCATGATAAATTCGGGACGGTGAAGGCCCTGAACCGCAGCCGCCAAGTCGCCCCTTTGATTCATACCAAAAAACTGCTTCACTTCGGTAGCTCCCTTCTGATTTTTTCATATTTAATTATTATACTGGAAATTTGCCCCGGTGTCAATAGGGCATACTCCCTCATTCCTTATTATAGCATAATGGCTTTCGTTTGGACACTCCTCCTACATTTGCCCCCCTTGACAACCCACCCCAACAGGTGTAGAATAAATATCCTTTTTGTTCCGGAGTTCCCCCAACTCCGCCCCCAGAAAGAGGGCGGTCTTGTCGCGCCCGGGGAAGGCTCGTGACCTCCCGGACGTCTTGCGGACAAGCCCGTCTCCCGGCTGCTTTTAAGGCTATGGGGCAAATCACCTCTCAGGCTTTGCGGACAGCACCTCGTAACCGTGCGGCAGTCTACGCATGCCGCCGCACCAAAGGGCGAGGTTGGCCGTCCGCCTAGGACCCCCGCTGGTCTGAACGCGCCGGGCTATCTTTCAGACAAGGAGCAAAAAACGATGATCGAAATGAAAGGAATCTGCAAAACCTACCGGGTCCGAAGACGGGAAGCGGGCCTGGGCAACGCCCTGAAAAGCTTGTTCTCCCAGGAGTACACAGAGATCCCCGCCCTGCAAAGCATGTCCTTCACTGTCCCTGATGGCCAAATCCTCGGCTACATCGGCCCCAACGGCGCGGGGAAAAGCACCACCATCAAAATCCTCAGCGGCATCCTCCGGCCTGACGGTGGAACCTGCACCGTGAACGGCCTTACCCCTTGGGAACGGCGCAGGGAGCACGTCTCCCATTTAGGCGTAGTGTTCGGCCAGCGCAGCCAGCTTTGGTGGGATGTACCGGTCATGGAATCCTTCCAGCTTTTGCGGGACATCTACCGGGTGCCGGCGGGGACGTTCCAGGAAAACCTGGACCGCTTGACGGCCCTGCTGGACTTAGGCGACCTGCTGAAAACCCCGGCGCGGATGCTGTCTTTGGGCCAGCGGATGCGCTGCGAGATTGCCGCCGCCCTGCTCCATGGGCCAAACGTGCTGTTCCTGGACGAGCCTACCATCGGCCTGGACGCGGTGAGCAAACTGAAGGTTCGGGAGTTTATCCTGGAGCAGAACCGCCTGTGCGGCACCACGGTGCTGCTGACCACCCACGACATGCAGGACATCGACGCCCTGTGTTCCCGGGTGCTGCTTATCGGCAAAGGGCAGCTCCTCCTGGACGGCGATACCGCCCAAATCCGCGCCATGGCCGGAGAGAACCTGTCCACTGAGGAATCCGTGGCGGACTTGTACCGCCGCTTCGGCATTTGAGGGGGCGCGGTATGAAAAAATACTGGTCTTTCTTCAAAATGCGGCTGATGGCCTGCTTACAGTACCGGGCCGCCGCCTTGGCGGGCATGAGCACCCAGTTGGTGTGGGGCGGGATGGAAATTCTGCTCTACCGCGCCTTCTGGCTGGAGAATCCAGAGCGGTTCCCCATGGGCATGGAAGCCCTGTCCACCTACATCTGGCTGCAACAGGCCTTCCTGGCCCTGTTCGTGATATGGGATTGGGACTATGATATCCTCAAATCTGTAAAGGAAGGCTCGGTGGCCTATGAGCTGCTGCGCCCCACCAATCTCTACGGCATGTGGATGGCGAAATGCCTTGGGACGCGCCTGGCCCGGGCATTCCTGCGGATGATCCCGGTCATCGTTGTGAGCAGCCTGATTCCCGCGCCCTATGGCCTGCGGCTGCGGATTCCGCCGGAGACCTTCGGTGTTTTTTTGCTGGCAATGGCGCTGATGCTCCTGGTGGTGTGCGGATACAGCATGTTCGTTTACGCTCTGACCTTCCATGTGACGGACCCTAACGGCGTCATGGTGCTGTCGGTGGCGGCGGCGGACCTGCTGGGCGGCGCGATCGTCCCCCTGCCCTTCCTGCCGGAGGGTTTCCGGCAGTTTGCGGCCCTGACGCCCTTTGCGTCCATGCAGAACGTCCCTCTGCGCATTTTCAACGGCAATATCCCTCTGTCAGAAGCGCCTGGGGTGATGGGGCTGCAAGTGTTCTGGGCAGTAGCCCTGCTGGCTGTTGGCTGTGGGCTGACGCGCAGCGGGCTGCGCCGCGCGGTGATCATGGGGGGCTGAAAAATGAAATTGTATTTGAAATTTCTATCCATCCATATCCGCTCCGCCATGACCTACCGGGCCAGCTTTTTCCTGAGCTGCCTGGGACACCTGCTGATTACCACCAACGTATTCCTCAGCGTTGTGTTCCTCCTGGGCCGTTTCGGTACCGTAGGCGGCTATACCCTGTCCCAATTGAGCTTATGTTACGCGGTGATTCTGGCCGCGACTTCCCTGGCGGAGTGCTTCGGCAGGGGTATCGATGCTTTTGGCCGCATCCTGTCCGAGGCGCAGTTTGACCGGATCATGCTCCGGCCCCGGCCCCTTCTGTTTCAGGTTCTCTGCCAGGACATGAAGCCCACCATGCTGGCCCGGGTGCTCCAGGCGGTGGCCATGCTGGTTTGGGCCATCGGTTCCGGCGCGGTAAGCTGGACGCCCGCCAAAGGGCTTGTGCTGGCTTTGATGATCTTCTGCGGTGCGGCTGTGTTCTTCGGCGTGTACCTGATTAACGCCTGTGTCACTTTCTTTACGCTGGAACACATCGAAGCGTTGAACATCTTCATGGACGGCCCCCGGGAGTACGGCAAGTATCCCTTCGGCATCTACGGCAAGCCGGTGCTGCTGGTTCTGACTTTCCTGGTGCCCCTGGCGCTGGTTCAGCACTGGCCCCTGCAATACCTCTTTGACCGGGGGCCATCGTGGTATGGGCTTCTGCCCATAGCATCCCTACTATTCCTGATCCCCTGCGGGCTGCTCTGGCGGCTGGGGGTGCGGCATTACCGCTCCACGGGTTCTTAAGGGACGCCCCTCCCATTTCCCGCCAGCCCGTCTGCCTGGGCGGACAAGGATCATTTCAAAAAAGCGCCCTCACCGGATGAAAAAACCCGGCGGGGGCGCTTGCGGCATTTAGAACCTGTATTCATAGGCGTGGGATGCCGTCTGGGCGAGTCTTTTGCCGCCCTGTAAGGCAAAAAATCGCAGGAATACTTTGTGTATTTCAAGATTTTTTTAACGCAGCAGGACGGCAAAAGACTCGCCCAGACGGCGTCAAACGCCTGTGAATGCAGGTTCTTAATTCAAGAAATCCTTCAGCTTCTTACTCCGGCTGGGATGGCGGAGCTTGCGCAGGGCTTTGGCTTCGATCTGGCGGATCCGCTCGCGGGTGACATTAAATACTTTGCCCACTTCCTCCAGGGTGCGGGTACGGCCGTCCTCAATACCGAAGCGAAGTTTCAGCACCTTTTCCTCCCGCGGGGTCAGCGTGCTCAGCACATCCACAAGCTGTTCCTTCAAAAGGGTAAAGCTGGCGGCTTCGCTTGGCTCGCTGGCGCCTTCATCGGGGATAAAGTCACCCAGGTGGCTGTCCTCCTCCTCGCCGATGGGGGTTTCCAGGCTCACCGGCTCCTGGGCGATTTTCAAAATCTCCCGAACCTTGTCCACCGGCATGCTCATTTCATCGGCAATCTCCTCCGGAGAGGGATCATGCCCCAGCTCCTGCAAAAGCTGGCGTGAGACGCGGATAACCTTGTTAATGGTCTCCACCATGTGGACAGGGATCCGGATGGTTCTGGCTTGGTCGGCGATGGCGCGGGTGATTGCCTGGCGGATCCACCAGGTGGCGTAGGTGGAGAACTTATAGCCCTTGGTATAGTCAAATTTCTCCACCGCCTTAATCAAACCCAGGTTCCCCTCCTGGATCAGGTCCAGAAACAGCATCCCGCGGCCCACATACCGCTTGGCAATGGAGACCACCAAACGAAGGTTGGCCTCGGCCAGCTTTTGCTTGGCTTTTTCCCCCTCTTTGATAATCCTATTCATCCGCGCCAGGTTTTCTGGCGTGAAACTGGCTTCCCCGGCTTCCTCTATCTGCTCCTGGGCCAGGTTGCCATCGCTCATTTTCTGGGCCAGCTCGATCTCCTCTTCCGGGGACAAAAGGGGGACCTTTCCGATTTCCTTGAGATACATCCGCACCGGGTCATCAATGGCAAAGCTGTCCACCAGCGTGTTGGGATCGACCAGCTCCTCCTCCTCCAGATCTACGATCTCCTCCAGAGGGGGGTCCATATCATCGGGCATTTCCGGGAGCAGGTCCTCCTCGCTGCCGATCTCGATGGACAAGGCCTCCAGGGAGTCGTAAATCTTCTCCATCTGGTCGCTGTCCAGCTCAATCTCATCCAGGACTTCCATCATCTCAGAAGAGTCCAGCCGCCCCCGTTTCTTGCCCCGGGCGAACAAGTCCATAATCTTCTCGTTCGCCAGCAGGATGGACGCGGCGGGCAGCTTCTCCAGCGCCTTGTCCGGCAGGCGGGCGTACTTCTTTTCGCCCTCATTCTTTTTGTTATCCGCGGTGCGGTCCGCTCCCATAGTCAGCTCGTCCTTTTTTTTCGTCATTGCCGCTTTCCTCCGTTACCCTTTTTCTTTTTGTCCGCTCTAAATTTCTCCACAGCCGCCTGCAAGGGGTCCTCAGCCTGCTCCCCCCGCCGCTTCTCTGCGGAGCGCAGTATAATCTGTATGTAGTCCTCCAACGCCTTGTCCGCGTAGGCAGAAGCTTCCGGCTTCTGCAAAACGCCGGATAAATGGCTGGTCTCCTCCGCCGTACACCGGGCCAACAGGGCGGCCGCCGTCATGGGATGGCCCCCGTCCCAGGCTTCCCGCAGCAGCCGGTACATCCGGCCCAGAAAGCCGGAGCTGAAATCCTCCGGCTCCAGCCTCCGGCACTGGTCCGACAGCGCGCCGTCCAGCAGCAGGAGCCGAATCACGCCCTCCTCCGCCATAGCGGAGCGGAGGTCGCCGTACCGGATGGTTCGGTCCCTCGGCTGGCGCAGGGCGGCGGCGTTGAGGTTTTCCCGCTGGAGGGTTCGGCGTTCCCGGCCCCGCTGCTTCCCCCTGGCCCGCTCCACCTCGGTAATCATAGCCGTCCGGGAGATTCCGGCGGTCTCGGCGGCGCGGCCAGCATAGATCTCCCGCTCCACCGCGTTGGACAGTGAGGCGATCAACTGGCTGATCTCGCCGCCATAGGCGATTTTCTGCTCCGGGTCGCTAAGGTCGTACTTGGCCGCCACCGCGTCCATGCGAAAATCCATCTGGTTGGCACTGCCGTTCAACACGGCTTCAAAAGCCGCCGCCCCCTGGAATTTGATAAAATCGTCCACATCCTGCTTGACATATTCCCCTTCCGACAGGCGCCGGGGAAGCTGCAAGACCCGGACGGCAAACTCGCTGTCTTTTAGCATTTCGATATTCTTCTGGGTGGCCATCTGCCCCGCTGTATCGTTGTCAAAGCAGAGGACCAGCTCCTTGGTATACCGGCTGAGAATCTTGGTTTGCTCTGTAGTAAGGGCGGTGCCCATGGAAGCCACCGCGTTGTCAAATCCCGCCTGATGGAGGGTAATGACATCAATGTTACCCTCACAGAGGATAAAATTAGGCCGTTTGGTCTTTTTTGCCAGGTTGATGCCGTACAGGTTCCGCCGCTTGCTGTAAACGATAGTTTCTGTGGTGTTCATATACTTTGGCTCAGACTTGTCCAGCACCCGTCCGCCGAAGGCCACCACATCCCCCCTCACATCGATCACCGGGAACATAAGCCGGTTGCGGAACTTGTCATACACACGCCCTTTCTGGTTGCTCACCACCAGGCCTGCCGCCAGCAGGTCGGTCTTGGTGTACCCTTTTTCCGTCATAGCGGCCAGCAGGGCGTCCCAACTGTCCAGGGAAGCCCCCAGGCCGAAGTTGGTGGCGGTTTTCGGCGTGATTTTCCGTTTTTCCAGGTAAGCGGCCACTGCCGCGCCCTCCGGCCGGGAGAGGTTTTGGTAAAACCACCGGGCGGCGTCCCTGTTCAGCGCCAGCACCCGCTGGCGGCGGCGGGATTCCTCCCGGCCCGTATCGTCCTCAGGGACCTCCATATTGGCCCGTTTAGCCAGGAAGCGTACCGCGTCCGGGAATGCCAGGTTTTCTATTTCCATCACGAACTGGAGGGCGCCTCCCCCCTTATGGCAGCCGAAGCAATAAAAGATCTGCTTATCCGGCGCAACGGAGAAGGAACCGGTTTTTTCGTTATGGAAGGGGCACAGTCCGAAATAATTGCCGCCCTTCTTGGTCAGGGCTACATAGGAGGACACCAAGTCCACAATGTCGCTGCGGTCGATCAGCTCGTCCAAAAACCGCTGTGGAAAGGCCATCGAAGCCGCACCTCCTTCTAAAAACGCCGAATCTATCCCCGGTATCTTGATCCGAGCAGTCCTTCCCTTATTTTATAAACGGTCTTAATACAATATACAACGGAAAAGGCAAAATTCCTCTTTTCTGAGCCAAAATTTCAAAAAATTTTTTTCTAACGGCTAAAAATACAGCCAAAGGGCTTGTGATCCACCTTTTTCAGGAAAAAACTGATACAATAATACCAATTCCCAAAACCGAGGTGACGCGAGTTGGATATCATCGTGTACTGTGCCCGCTGTCCCGCAAGGGGTGAGCATGAGGCGGCATACCGCCTGTTGTCCCTGGCCTTAGAGCGGGAGCTGGGCCTGCCCATGCCGGAGATCGCCCGGGAACCCGGCGGAAAGCCCTGCTTCCCCAGCCGCCCGGACATCTGCTTCAACCTCAGCCATTCCCACGGCGCAGCTGTCTGCGCAATCCACGACAAGCCCATCGGCGTGGACATAGAAAAGCTGCGTCCCGCTCCCAGGCGGCTGGCGGCTGGCATGGGGGATGAGGACTTTTTCCGGCTATGGACTGCCAAAGAAGCCACGGTCAAGCGTCTGGGGCTTGGCATTGCCGCCCTGCGGAAGCCGCTGGCGCCGGACAGGCGCTGCCAGTGCCTGTCCGGGCTGCTGGAGGGATGGATCATCACAGTCTGCCCATCGGATGGCCACGCGGTCCGGGCAGTCTGCCTGGAGGAGACTGCCTAAAGCTGCGTGTGCGGGCAGGCGGGGGGAGGGGGGTGCATTTTATCAAAATTATTCCACGGAAATTATCCTCCGTTTCCGGAAACCCCCTTGCCCAACCGGGCGAGCCGTGGTATACTTTTTCCAATGGGAAACCTAAACTATACAAGGAGGACAACGACTATGCTTCGCATTGATCTATCCAGCAGCTCCGCCCAGGCGGAAAAATACACCCAGGGCCTTCAGCAGGCCCACACCTGGCTCCAGGAGGCCACAGGCCGCGGCAGCGACTTTGTGGGCTGGGTGAACCTGCCCCGTGACTACGACAAGGAGGAGTATGCCCGCATCCAGGCCGCCGCCAAGAAGATCCAGTCCGACAGCAAGGCCCTGGTAGTCATCGGCATCGGCGGCAGCTACCTGGGTGCCCGGGCAGTGATTGAGCTGCTTGGCTCCAACAATTACAATTTAAAAAAGAAGGACACCCCCAACATCTATTTTGCGGGCAATGGCCTGTCTGGCGATGCGATGCAGGAAATTTTCGACCTCATTGGAGACGATGATTTCTCTGTCAACGTCATTTCCAAATCCGGCACTACCACCGAGCCTGCGGTAGCCTTCCGCTTTTTCAAGGCGAAGCTGGAGGAGAAATATGGCAAGGCGGAAGCCGCCAAGCGCATCTACGCCACTACCGACAAGGCTCGCGGCGCGCTGAAATCCCTTGCCACCGCCGAGGGCTATGAGACCTACGTGGTGCCTGATGATGTGGGCGGGCGTTACAGCGTCCTCACCGCCGTAGGCCTGCTGCCCATTGCCGTAGCGGGCATTGACCTCGACCAGCTCATGCAGGGCGCGGCGGATATGATGGAGGCCTGCCGCAAGCCCAGCCTGGCGGAGAACCCCGCCTGGCAGTACGCCGCCGCCCGCAGCGACCTGTACCAGCAGGGCAAGAAGATTGAGATTCTCGCGGCTTACGAGCCTTGCGCCCGTTTCTTTGCCGAGTGGTGGAAGCAGCTCTACGGCGAGAGCGAAGGCAAGGAGAACAAGGGCCTGTTCCCCGCCAGCGTAGAGTTCACCGCCGATCTCCACTCCATGGGTCAGTATATCCAGCAGGGCGAACGCCTGATGCTGGAAACGGTGATCCGTTTTGGCAAGAGCGCCCATACGCTTTGCGTCCCCAAGGACGAAGCGGACGGCGACGGCCTGAACTTCCTGGCCGGCAAGGACATGGACTTCATCGCGGAGCAGGCCATGGACGGCACCCTGCTGGCCCACGTAGAGGGCGGCGTCCCCAACCTGATCATCCGCGCGGGTGAGATCAACGCCTACACCTGCGGCGAGCTGATTTACTTCTTTGAGTACGCCTGCGGCCTGAGCGGCTACCTGCTGGGGGTGAACCCCTTCGACCAGCCCGGCGTGGAAGCCTACAAGAAGAACATGTTCGCCCTGCTGGGCAAGCCCGGCTACGAGGACATGACCGCGTCCCTCCGTGCCAAGCTGGGCCGTTAAAAGCGCCCGGAGCCCTAAAACCAACCAGAAGCGCCTGGACGGCATCCGCCGTCCGGGCGCTCAGACTGTCAAAAAAAGCCCTCCGCAGGAGTTCACGCTGAAAGCGTGAATAAAATAGAATCACTTTTTCGGGGGCGTGTACCTCGAAAAAGTACTTTGCGGGTCGCACTCGGCCCGGCCCTTTTTCTCAAAAAAGATGCGAAGCATCTTTTTTGACGCGTAAAGCGCCTGGACGGCATCCGCCGTCCGGGCGCTTTTTCCAACCCGACAAAACCTCCATTTTTCCTCCCGTATAATCTCCCCTGCCAGGGGAAAACTGCCTTTGTAAGTTTTCACCAAGGGGGGTTGAGGACGTGCAGGGAAAGGTGGAGATCTGCGGCGTAAACACGTCAAAACTGAAAGTACTGCGCAACGAGGAGACCATGGAGCTTCTGCGCCGGACCAAGGAGGGGGACAAGGACGCCCGGGAAAAGCTCATCAGCGGCAACCTGCGCCTGGTGTTGTCGGTAATCCAGAAATTTACCGGGCGCGGGGAGAACGCCGACGACCTGTTCCAAGTAGGGTGCGTAGGCCTGATTAAGGCCATCGACAACTTCGACATCAACCAGCCGGTGCGTTTTTCTACCTACGGGGTGCCGATGATCGTAGGCGAAATCCGCCGCTACCTCCGGGACAACAGCGCCATCCGGGTCAGCCGGAGCCTGCGGGACACGGCGTACAAGGTGATGCAGGCCCGGGAGAAGCTGATGGCCCAATCCCAGCGGGAGCCAACGGTAGAGCAGCTCGCGGCGGAGCTGGGCATACCCCGGGAGGACGTGGTATTTGCCATGGACGCCATCACGGACCCGGTGAGCCTGTTTGAGCCGGTGTATTCCGACAGCGGGGACACGGTTTGCGTCATGGACCAGGTAAAGGATACGAAGAACACGGACGAGCACTGGCTGGAGCATATTGCCTTAAAGGACGCCCTGGCGCGCCTGGGGGAGCGCGAAAAGCACATTTTGGCTCTGCGCTTCTATGAGGGCAAAACCCAGATGGAGGTTTCCGCCGAGGTAGGCATTTCCCAGGCTCAAGTAAGCCGTCTGGAGAAGAACGCGCTGAAGGCCATCCAGAAAAACATTTGACATAGGACATTCCCGGAGACGCATAGACTCCTCTTGAGAGGGGTGAGAGCCATGCAGTGCAGGATGGTAGAGCTGCGGTGCAAAGAGGTCATCAATATATGCGATGGGTGCCGTTTAGGGTATGTAGGGGACGTAGAGGTAATGCTGCCCGAGGGCAGGGTGGCGGCGCTGGTAGTGCCTGGGCCGTGCCGGTTTTTTGGGTTATTTGGCCGTGGGGAAGAATTTTATATCCCTTGGGAGTGCATCAAGCAGATAGGGGACGATATCATCCTGATTGATAAGCCGGTGCAGCGCCGCCCACCCTACAAGCGGTCGCGGCGAAAAGGCGTCTTATAGCGGAAAACAGAGCCAGCCGGTTCCCCGGCTGGCTCTATACATCTTCCTTCCATTGCTGGCAAAACAGGCCCGCGCTCACCGGATAACCTTCCGGATATCCTCCATCCGTCCCAAAACCAGGAGATGTTCCTCTTTTCGGAAAGCGTAATCCGGGCTGAGGTTCGGCACGATCACCTCGCCCCGTTTCACCGCGATTACGGTCAAATGGTATTTCACCCGGAAATTCAGCTCCTTCAGGCTCTTTCCCACCCAACGGTCCATCGGCTCCAGCTCATAAATAGAGTGGTCTTCCGTCAAAGGGATGCAGTCGAAGATACTGTCGGAGCTTTCGCTGATTGCCAGCCTAAGGGCGGCCTCCCGTTCCGGGTAGATCACCGAATCCGCCCCATTCCGGAGCAAAAATTTAGCCTGTACATCATCATCGGCCTTACTAAACACTTTTTTCGCGCCCAGCTCCTTTAGCAGGCTGGTAATCTGGAGGCTTCCCAGCACATTGCTGTCGCCCAGGCAGACAAAGCAGGCGTCAAAGCTCTCAACGCTGAAAGAGCGCAGTACCTCCTCATTGGTGCAGTCCCCCACCTTAGCACTGACCACCAGGGGAAGGATGTCCTCCAGGGTCTCGCCGTTTTGATCCACCGCCATCACCTCACACTTTTGCCCTACCAGCGCGCGGCAGAGATGGTGGCCGAAGGAGCCCATGCCAATCAATAGAAAAGACTTCATAAAACGATCCCTCTTTCTCCCGCGCCCTTTTGGCGCGGCGGTAAAATATTTCTGCCCGTCCGCCCTCGCGCACCGGGAAACTTTTTAATATTTCCCCAAAGGTTGCACGGCAAAGTGCAACTTTCCCCGCAATGCGGCCTGAGGATGTAGCGAGCGTCACCTACCGGAACTTCGCGCGTTCAAACAAAAACGCTCAACAGGAGTAGCTTGCCTGGAAAAATCCCCCGCGCCGGTTGCAAACGGAGGCACCTTGACAACAAAATACCGAACGCCGGAAAAACAGGTTACCCAATAGTGATATCCTCCCGGGGCAGCGTAACCGGAGGCAGTGCCCGCTTCTCCAGCAGCGCCACTGCGAAAGAAATGCTCCCTACTCTGCCGCAGTACATCAGGAATACAACGATTAACCGGCTCACCGGCAGCAGGTCCCTGGTAATCCCCATCGTCATCCCGGCGGTGCCGATGGCGGAAAACGTCTCAAAAAGCACATGGGTCAATTCCGCCGGCTGGATGGCGCAAATTGCCACCGCCCCCACCAGCGCCAGCAGCAGGTTGGTATACAGCACCGCCGTTGCCTTTTTCAGCGCGTCGTCCCCAATGCTCCGGCCAAAGGCGTTGGAGCTTCTCTCCCGCCGTACGCCGGACAGGGCGTGCAGCAGGATGACAAACACTGTTGTCGTCTTAACGCCGCCCGCCGTAGACCCCGGGCTGCCGCCAATAAACATAAAGATCATGGTCAGCAGGAGGCTCCCGCTGGACAGCGCCCCGGTGTCGGTGGAATTAAACCCCGCCGTACGGGGGGTCACCGCGTCAAAAATAGCGGCTAAGACCTGCTCTCCCAGGGGACGGCCAGCCCCCAGATTGTTCCGTTCCAGCAGGAAAAACAGCAAACCGCCCCCCGCCGTCAGCGCCAGGTTCATGGACAGCACCACCTTTGTCTGCAAGCGGTAGCGCCGCCAGCGGAGCTTATTGCGGGCCAGATCCTCCCAAACCAGGAACCCCGTGCCACCGAAGAGGATCAAAGCACAGACCGTCAGGCTTACCAGCGGATCGCCGGCATAGGCGGTAAAAGAGGAGTATGCCCCGCTGTAGGACCCCATCAGGTCAAACCCCGCGTTGCAGAAAGCGGAAATGCTATGCCAAACGCCATAATAGATCCCCGTTCCCCAGCCAAACTGCGGGACAAACCGGATACTCAGCAGCACCGCCCCCAGCCCTTCCGCCAGGAGCGTCCCCAGAAATACCAGCCGGATAAAGGGTACAAACCCGCCCAGCCGGTCATAGCTGACGCTGTCCACCACCACTTCCCTCTGCCGCAGCCCCAGCCGCTTGCGCAGCAGCAGCAGGAACAAGGTAGCGATAGACATAAATCCCAGTCCGCCCACCTGGATGAGCAGAATGATCACCACCTGCCCGAATGTAGTCCAATAAGTCCCGGTGTCCTGCTGGACCAGCCCGGTGACGCAGGACGCCGAGGTTGCCGTAAACAGCGCGTCCCCAAAGGAAGCCCCTCCAGGCGCATGGCTGGAAACCGGCAGCATCAGCAGTGCCGTCCCCAGCCCGATCATGATAAAGAAGCCCAGGGCGATAATCTGCACACTGGACAATTTCGCTTTTTTCTGTCGTTTCATGGTGGTTTCCTATCTTTTTTAGGCTGCTGCCGGTTCCGCTCCGTCCCTGGCGCAGCATATTTCTTCCCTTTCCGCAGTGGGACTTACTCCAGAACCGCGCACACCGGGTAGTGGTCGGAGAGGTACACGCCATCCCGCTGCTCCGTCCACTTTTCCACCTTCCCGCAGGCAAATCCCCTTGTCAAGATGTAGTCGATGGCACAGGGCGTATCCTTCCCGTAACCGTGATACGTCGCGCCGGTCCCCTCTGCTGCGTTGGTGAAGGGGCTGCCCCTCAGTACCGCCATTTCCGGGCTGTCCGGCTCCGCGTTCATGTCGCCTGCGATTACCACCGGCGCGCTGGGAAACAGCGCAGGCTTCGCTACTTTTGCCAAGACCTGCCGCAGCCCCCGCTCCCTGGCATCGGCCTGTTCATGATCCAGATGAACATTCACCAGCCGGAATACCCGCTTGGAAGCCAGTTCTTCCAAAACAGCTTCCGTCCCGGTGCGGGGGCAGGCGCTCTGCTTCGGATACCGGGATCCCGGCGTACAGGGCGTCTCTGAGAGCCAGAAGGTCTCCATCTGAATCAGGTTCAGCCTGTCCTTCCGGTAAGCTACCGCCATCTGTTCATCCTCCAGGGCCGCGCTGCGTCCGCAGCCGATGACATAATAATCCCACAGCGATTCCTTCAGCCAGACGGCCACATGGGGCAGCACCTCCTGGAAGCAGATTACGTCCGGCTGTTCCCGGCGGAGCTTTTCCAAAATCAAGGGCTTGCGGAAGCAAAAATTATTCGCGCCGTCCTGCCCAAAATCGCAGCGGATGTTAAAGGTTACAATTTTCATGTTTTTTCTGATTCTCCCGGAGTGTATTTTTTAAGCAAAAGTCATAATAAAACCAAAAACGGAGAGTACTAACCAAACATAGTAATACTCTCTGTTTTTGATTTAAGGGCTAAATATAGCCGGATTCGGCAAAGACGTATTGGATCCAATGCTCTCCCGGGGCACGGCTGGCTCCTCTTTGGGCTTGGCTGGCTCCTCCTTGGGCGCGGTACGTTTCGCCGCAGCGATCGCGGGGGTCGCGGTAATAGGGGACGGCTTGGGCGCGGCGTTAACATAGGACGTTACCGCCGAGGGCCACAGCCACTCGGGCATCAGACCCTCCCCGTGGAGTTCCTGCGGCTCCGGCGTCTCCACGGGCGCCGGCTTCTTGGGCGTGTCCTCCTCCGTTTCCGGCTCCGGGGATCCGGTGGGCTGCTCTGATGGCTGGGTTTCTTCCGGCAGGGGTTCCGGTTCCGCAGGCGTTTCCTCCGGGGCGGGTTCCTCTACAGGAGGGAACATGCTGGGCAGCTCAATAGGCGTGTCCGTGCGGCCATGGGTGGCAAAATAGGTGTAGCCGTAGAAGTGATCCGGCTGGGGGAGCTCACCGTAATAGAAAGCCATCAGTTCTGTCACCGTGACCAGCTGATACCCCTGCTCCACCAGCCAGGGCACCAGGATCGCGGTGGCGTCCGCAGTGCTCTCATAGATGCTGTGCATCAGGATGATCTCCCCGTCCAGATCGCCGTAATTCATAACATAATCCGCCACCGTCTGGGCGTCCCGGCTCCGCCAGTCCTCAGTATCAATCGTCCAGGTAATCATGGCGCGGCCTGTGGCGTTCTTGACCGTCTTGTTCACCGCGCCATAGGGTGGGCGGACCAGGGTGGGCACTTCCGCCCCGGCGGCGGCAAAGGCCTCGTCCGCCGTAGCCAGGTCTTTAAGCAGCGTGGCCTTTTTCAGCTTGCTGAGGTTTTTATGGGCGTTAGAATGGCTTGCCACCTCGCAGCCCATCTCCACCATCCGCGCCACCGGCTCCGGGCAGGCGAGAACGTTCCGGCCTACCTCAAAAAAAGTAGCCAGCGCGTGGTTTTCCTCTAAAACGTCCAGGATCCGGTCCGAACAGGTTCCGTCCGGCCCATCGTCAAAGGTGAGCGCCACCATGGGCTTGGACGGGTCGATGACGCGGACGTAAGGCTGCTCCGCCGGTGCTTCCTCCGGCTGGGCAGACGGGGCGGACGGATCCGGCGCCGGGATCTGGGGCGCGGCGGCTTCCAAAGGTTCCGTCTGACCGGAGTCCTCGGGCGATGCGGCCCTCCCCACGCAGGCGGTGCAGGAGAGCAGGAGCAGGAACGCCAGCGCGGCGGCAAAAAAACGATTCATAAGCAAGGACTTCCTTCGACGGTATTTGACAAGGTATATTATCCACCATTCCCACTGGAAAAGCAAGAGGAAAACGGTTACAATTTAGGAAAAATTCCCGTTTTTTTTGTGATAGGAGGCGGTCCTGCTCTCCTGCCCCGCCGCCTGCGGTTCCGGAGAGGGGACGGATATCTGGTGAAATTGGGAAAAATTTGGACGGGAGGGTGGTGACAAACGGCTGGCTTTGTGCTAGAATCTCTATATCGTGCAGAAAGAAGGTGGCCGTTATGAGCAAACGGGACCATCCCATGATTGAACAGATATTGACCCTCATCGACCTTTTCCAGAACCACTTGGCCGCTTCCGGGCAGTTAGGGGCGGGGTCTGCGCAGAAAAGCGGCGCTCTGCCCGCCGCGGCAGAGATCAAAGCGGCAAGAGACTTTATCTCTTTTATGGAGGAAATGCCGGGAGGTTTCCTGATCTACCGGGCGGACGGCGGGGAAGATATCCTCTATGCCAACCAGGGCTTGCAGCGGATTTACGGGTGTGAGAGCATGGAGGAGTTCCGGCTGCTGACCGGGAACTCTTTCCGGGGCATGGTGGTTCCGGAAGACCTGCCCGAGGTACAGGAGAGTATCCGGCGGCAGATCGCTTCCAGCCGTTTTGACCTGGATTACGTGGAGTACCGGGCCATCCGGCGGGACGGCGCCGTGCGGTGGATCGAGGACTATGGCCACTTTGCCCACAGTGAGAGCGTGGGGGATATTTTTTATGTATTTCTGGTAGATGCCACGGAGAAAAAGGAGCAGGCGCGGCGGGAACAGGCCCGCCTGGTTCACGAAAAAGAAGCCAGCGACCAGAAATGGCAGGAGCTGATTGACGAATACGACAAGGAGCGGGAGCTGATCAACCAGGAATACCTGCGCCGGCTGGAAGTGATCGAGGGGCTGAGCGTTAACTACGAGTCTATCTTCTACGTGGACTTGGACGGCGGCACCATCCTGCCCTACCGCACCAGCGGCAGGACCCGGCCCATTTTCGGCGAGCCCCATATCACCCAGGAATACGCCGCCGCCATGGCGGTCTATGTCCAGACCTGGGTCCATCCCAGCGACCGGGCCAGGGTGGAGCGGGAAACCAATCCCGCCTATATCCGCCAGCGGCTCAGCGGCGAGTCCACCTTTTGTCTCAATTACCGGGTGGTGGAGGACGGGGCGGTGGGGTATCTCCAGATCCGCTTCGTCAACGCGGGCCGGAAGGACCGGGCGTCCCAGGCCGTCATGGGCTGCCGCCGGATGGACGAGGAGCTTCAGATGGAGATGGAGCAGAAGCAGGTGCTGGAGGAGGCGCTCAATAACGCCAACTCATCCATCGTGGCGAAAAACACCTTCCTGTCCAATATGTCCCATGACATGCGTACGCCGCTGAACGCGATTTTCGGCTTT
Source organism: uncultured Oscillospiraceae bacterium (assembly GCA_910587645.1). Classification (GTDB taxonomy): domain Bacteria; phylum Bacillota; class Clostridia; order Oscillospirales; family Oscillospiraceae; genus Pelethomonas. The sequence goes on along the minus strand of CAJUNA010000013.1, from coordinate 99,558 downwards.
ACCGCCCTGGCGCGGCACAACCTGGCCAATCCGGAAGCCCTGGGCGGCTATCTGGACCGCATCGAGGGCAGCAGCCGCCAGCTCCTGGATATGATCGACAAGGTGCTCAAGCTGTCCTGGATGGATTCCAACGAGGCCAGGGCGGAGGAGGAGCCTTGCTCCCTGCGGGAGATTTTGGCGGAGGTGTATGATTTCTTACTGCCACAGGCGGAGGAAAAAGGGCTGGCCTTTACCATGGACTGCACCCAGACCATTCATGACGCGGTGTTCGGCGACCGGGAAAAGCTGAACCAATTGGTGATGTACCTGGCCAACAACGCCGTGACCTATACCCAGGCTGGCGGCTGCGTCTCCCTGAGCGCCGTGGAGAGGGAGGAGCTGCCTAACGGCTGCGCCGTCTATCAGATCGTGGTGCAGGATACGGGCATCGGCATCGGGGAAGAGTTTATCCAGCAGATTTTTGAACCGTTTACCCGGGAGCGGAACACGACCCTCAGCGGCATCCACGGCGTAGGGCTTGGCCTGACCATCGCGCGGAATATCGCGGAGCTGCTGGGCGGCAGCATCGAGGTCCAGAGCGCCGTGGGGGAGGGCAGCACCTTTACCGTCACCCTGCGCCTGCGCTTGCAGCCCTGCGGGGAAGCGGTCCCGGCGGAGGAGGACGGCCCCGCCAGCATCCTCTGCCGCCATATCCTCCTGGTGGAGGATAACCTTATCAACCAGGAGATCGAAATGGCCATCCTGACCCATATCGGCTTTACGGTAGATACCGCCGGTGATGGGAAGGAGGCGGTGGAAATGGTCAGCGCCGCGCCGCCGGAGACCTACGACCTCATCTTAATGGACATCCAGATGCCGGTGATGGACGGGTGGGAAGCCGCGCGGGCCATCCGCGCCCTGCCGGAGCCGGGGCGGGCCGCGGTCCCTATCGTGGCCCTGTCCGCCAATGTGTTTGAGAGCGATATGCAGAAGTCCCTGGACGCCGGAATGGACGCCCATCTGGCAAAGCCCTTGGATGTGCCGGCCCTGCTGCGGGCGATTCAGGAAATCGTGAGGAGAACAAAATAACCGCCCGGCGGTTTTGCAGAACGGGCGCGCCGCGGGACAGCAGCGCGCCCGTCCCCCATTTCTGATACTGAATTTTGGAGGACGCCATGAACAAAAAACGTATCCGGCAGATGGCCGGAAGCCTGCTGCGCCGGGTAACCGCCCAGCCGGCGGTCAAATACCTGGCCCCCTGCCGCTCCCTGCTGCGGCAATGGCTGGAGGAGGAAAACTATTTACAGCGGTTCGCCCCGCTTTTTGATGGTACGCGGATTTCCTGTGCCGCCGTCCTGGAATTGTGCCGGGAGGAGCTGGACGCCCTCTCCCCCTGCCCGGAGGAGGGGTGGCTGGCCTTTACCTATGACTTCGCCCGGAAGTCCATGTTCCCGGAGGCGCCCTTTGAACCCCGCCGGGAAGCCCATGGGGCGGGGGCGTCCTTCTTCCTCGCCCTGCTCCAGGCCCTCTTTGACGCGGAACGGGATATGCTGCCCCCGGACCCGATGTGGGATTTGACCCTGCTGGGGGAGGAGGAGCTGGAGGGCAGCGCCCATCAGGACAGCTACCGGCAGTTTTTGCGCTCTTACCGCAGGGAGTTCGTCTATGAAATGATGCGCCTGGGGCTGGAGGCCACCCCCTGGCGGACCCTGGAGCATATTGCCGGGGTTCACCATGTGGCCGTCAGTGCGGCCAGGGACTTGAAACGGGCGGGGGTGCCCATCGACCTGCCCCTGGTGTCCGCCAGCGCGGCGGGGCATGATATCGGAAAGTTTGGATGCAGGGCGGGGGAACGGGTGCCCTACCTCCATTACTACTACACCGACCTGTGGTTCCTCCGGCGGCATATGGAGGATATCGGCTACGTGGCCGCCAACCACTCCGTTTGGGATTTGGAGCTGGATTACCTGTCGGCGGAGAGCCTGGCGCTGATTTACGCCGACTTCCGGGTGAAGCAGGAGCGGGGTCCGGACGGGCGGGAAATTACGAAGGTTTCTACCCTGGCGGAAGCTTTCGATGTCATCCTCAACAAGCTGGACAACGTTACCAACGAAAAACGCACCCGGTATACCTTTGTTTACGCCAAGCTGCGGGATTTTGAGCGGTATATGGAGAGCCTGGGGGTGGACACCTCCCTCTCCGGCCAGTTCGCCGGGGCGGCCCCCCAGCGGGACGCCGCCCTCATGGAGCCGCCGGAGGCCGTGGAAGCGTTGCGGATGCTGGGCGTGGAGCATAATGTGGCCCTTATGAGCCGGCTCACTGGGCAGAGAAGCTTCGCCAGCCTGCTGGAGCAGGCCAGGGGCGAGACCGACTGGCGGCGGCTGCGGGCTTATTTGGGAGTGTTTGAGTCCTATTCCGTCTACCTCAGCCGCTCTCAGAAGGTGCAGACCCTGGCCTTCCTCTACGAGCTGCTGATGCACCGGGAGGGGGACATCCGGAGGCAGGCGGCGGCGCTCATGGGTGAGATCATCGCCCGGTTCCACGCCGGGTATGCGAAGGAATCGCCTGTGGACTGCCCGCCCGATGTGCGGGAGGACGCGGATTTAGACCAGTGGAGGCTGTACCTGAATAAGCTGATCCGGCCTGACCGGAAGCTGATGGCGCAGCACCGGCGGTGGATCAGCTTTACCTTGAAAATGGTGGTCAACTCCCTGCTGGAAAAATGCCCGGCGGAGCGGCGGAACCTGTTTTTGGGGGAATTCCTGCGCTACTACCGCCGTCCCGAGCGGCTGGAGGATGAAACCGCCTTCCAGCTTTTGGAGACCGCGACCGCCCTGCCGGTGGAGGTTCTGGCAGACCCCCAGCGGTACGACCTGCTGGCCTTTGCCCAGGCCCTCTCCGGGAGGCGGGATGTCACCGTGCGCACGGCGGCGGTGCTGCTGCTGGACTACCTGCGCCCCGCCATCTCTACCCAGGACGTGCTACTCAACGCCCTGCGGGAGGTGAACTGCAGCGGCTGCGGCACCTTGGCGCTGCTGCGGGAGCAGGCCGTGTCGGACGTTGCCGGGCGGGGCGGTTCCCTGTTCCTGCCCAGGGAGGCGGTGTCGGAGATTTTCCTCGACAACCTGAAAACCGCCACGCCGTGGATTTTGAAGGAGGTCAATATCCGGCTGCTGGCCCAGCTCGCCCAGTCCGGCGGGGGGAGCCTGCTCCACATCGCGACCCATTTGACCAACCTTGTGAAGGTCAGCGACCGGGTCACCGTCCGCCACGCGGCGGGGAATGCCCTGCTGTCTATCGCCGGGCTGCTGTCCGCCGAGGAGCGCAACGAGGTGGCCGTGGAATTGTGCCGGGGGCTGGAAATCGGGCAGCAGGAGTTCGCTAAATATATCCCGGGCTACCTGGGGCGGTTCTGCTTGTGGCTGCCGCCGGTGCAGATGGAGGAAATCCTCAGCGAGCTGGACGACTCCCTCTGCTCCTCCAACAGCCGCGTCGCCGCCGCCGCTTTGGACACTGTGGGGGTTGTCTATGAGGAGTATGACGCCTACCGTGTCCGCTTCCCGGAAGAGGATGCGGTCTACCGCCGCCGCAGGGAGCGGCTGCTGGGCATGCTGCTCAAGGGGCTGGCGGGCTTCCGGGCCGAGGTGCGGCAGGAAGCACTGTTCGTCCTGGGGCGGAATGTGTTCGGCTCTGAGATCCTGGGCGTCCATGAAAAGCGCAGGGCGTTCCTCCTGACGCTGAAGAAAATCCTGGCCCTCCTGCGGGAGGACCAGGGGGACGAGCTGACCTTCTACTACCGCGCCGCCATGCTGGGCAGGGTGTACCGGTTCCTTACTGAGCAGGATATTTTATACGGCGGGTTCCGGTTTGAGGAACCCAGGCCCGTGGCCTTCTTCCCCGGAACCTTCGACCCCTTTACCTTGTCCCACAAGGGCATCGTCCAGGCGATCCGGGATTTGGGGTATGAGGTGCTGCTGGCGATCGACGAGTTTTCCTGGTCTAAAAAGACGCAGCCCCACCGGGTGCGGCGGCGGCTGGCATCTATCTCTACGGCGGACCAGTTCCATGTGCATATCTTCCCGGAGAATTTCCCGGTGAATATCGCTAATCCTGAAAATCTTGCCGCGCTGCGGGCGGCGTTTCCAGACCGGGAGGTCTCTATCGTTGCCGGGAGCGATGTGGTGGCAAACGCGTCCTCTTACCGCAAACAGCCGGAGGAAAATTCTATCCACACCTTCCACCACATCATCTTCCGCAGGGACCAGAGCGGCAGGGCTGACCCCCATGACTACAGCGCCATTACCGGACGGGTTACGGAGCTGAAGCTGCCGACCCATTTGGAGGAAATCAGCTCCACCCGCATCCGGGAGGCCATCGACCAGGGGCGGGACATCTCTAACCTGATCGACCCGGTGGCCCAGGAGTTTATCTACCGCCATGGGCTGTACCTCCGGGAACCCCAGGATAAGCCGATGCTGCGGTTGGATGAGCTGCATTTCCAGCGGTACGCGGCGCTGTCGGAGGACGTGGGGGACGCCCTGCGCCAGACGGTGCTGGCGGGCCACCCCGACCCTGAATGGCTGTGTGAAACCTTGGGGAGGCTGGGCGACCACCTGTGCGTACTGCGGCGGGGGGACGCGGCCCTGGGCTTCGCCAGCTACCGCTGCCTGGAGTCCCAGCAGCTCTTTTCCAGGCTGGGGAATGCCCAGCTTTCCGCTTTCATCCGGCGGGAGACCGGGGGGCGGGTGCTGGTCATCAGCGGCATCTATGTGCCGAAATCCCCGGCGCAGCTGGATTTGTGCCAGTTCCTCTTGACGGAGGTGCTTACCACCGCCCTGCGGCAGGAGTTTACCTTCGCCCTGTACTGTCCCGCCGAGGCTTCGGTGGGGTATGTGCGGGAGGTCATGGATTTGCAGGGCTTCGTCCCGGCGCCGGTCCGGGACCGTGACCAGGAATTGCTGGTGGTGGATATGCGCAGGCCGATCGTCCTTACGCGGAACGTGGAAACAACGATCAAAGCGCCGCTGAACGCGAATCCGCGGGTGCTTTCGGCGGTGGCCGCCGCCCACAGGAAGCTGCAAAAGGCACTGACGGAGCTGTACCCCGGGTGCCTGGTGCTGTCCATGTCGGCAGGGGTGGTATACCAAAGGCTGCTGCGGCGGATTGCCGCCTGCAACGGCGTGGCCCCCCAGCCTGTTGAGCCGAGGGTATTGGGTGAGTGCATCTGCGTCCCCTTCGGGAAAATCCTGCGGGGGGTGGCCGTGCCGAATACCGTCACCAAAACCCTCCACACGGATAAGGTGTACGAGCCGGACCTTTCCACGTTCTCTGTGGAAGCCTATCCCTTCTATTCGCCCCTGGAGGACCAGGTGCGGACCATCCGGGCCTTTGACCGGCCGGTCATCCTGGTGGACGATATGCTTCACGATGGGAAGCGGATTCACCGGATTGCGCCGCTGCTGGCGGAAACCGGGACGGCTGTGCGGCAGGTATTGGTAGGATACCTGACGGGCATGGGACGGGACACGATGGAGCAGTTGGGGTATCCTATTGACAGCGTGTACTATCTGCCCAACCTGCGGATGCGGTTTGTGGAATCCACTTTGTACCCCTTTATCGGCGGGGACACCGTGCGGCGGCCCGAGCCGATGGCCGGGGGGCTTCAGCCGGCGGTGAACCGGATTTTCCCTTACGCCGCGCCGGATTTCAGCGAGGACTGCGCCGATGGCTCCACATACCACCTCAGCTTGTGCTGCCTGGAAAACGCCAGGGATATCCTGCTGACCCTGGAGACGGAGTACCGGGCGCTGTTTGCCAGAAACCTGACCCTCAGCCGGTTGAGCGAAGCGGTGATCCTGCCCCTCTGCCCGGATAAGGGGAGCTGTATGGCCTATGACCTGAACAGGGCCGCATCGGCCTATCTCGATAACGATATCGAGATGCTCAAGCGGCTCCAGGCCAGTGTAAAAATTGTGATTGGGTGATGCGTATGTTTTATTCCTTGTTTCAAAACCATGTATTGTGCGGGGAGACGCCGCTCCCCGGGAAGCCCCTGGATGCGCTGCCGGACGGGGGGGACGTCCTCTGGCTGTTCCGCAGGGCGCCGCTGGCCGGGCGGGAAACCTTTGCCGTGACACATCCCGCCCAGTTTTCCAGCCGGGAGGGCGCGGAGACGCTGGCGGTTTTGGACGATGCGCCGGAGCTGCCGGAGGAACTGGCCCGCGCCGCCGCCAGGGGGCGGGTGAGGGCCGTGAACAGGGAGCATCCCAGGTGGGAGGAATTGCTGGAACTGCCGCTGAAGAAAAAAGCTTACCGGGTCAACCTGCTGGCCCTTGGCGACGTGGGCAGTACGCTGGCCATAGGGCTGCGGCTGATGGGCGGGGACGTGGTGTCCTCGCTGGGGATCTGCGATTTGCGGGAAAATGTGCCGGAACGGTGGGAGTTTGAGTTAAATCAGATTGCGGTGGAATCCCCAAGGGTTCATATTGTGAAGCCGGAGGAGGTTTTTGACTGCGACGTGTTCTTGTTCTGCGCGTCCCGGTTTGTGCCTGATACCGCCGTGAAAAGCGGCGATGTGCGCATGGCGCAGTATGAATTGAACCGGCCGCTGGCGGCCAGCTATGGGAAGATGGCCCGGGAACAGAAATTTCAAGGCATGTTCTGCGTGGTCAGCGACCCGGTAGACCAGCTCTGCCGCGCCGCGCTGGTGGAAAGCAATCAAAATGCGGACGGGGTGCTGGACTGCCTGGGGCTTTTCCCCCATCAGGTGCGGGGGTTCGGGCTGGGGGTCATGTACGCCAGGGCGAAGTACTACGCGCAGCGGGATCCCAGGTATGCCGGCTTCCTTGATGATGGGCGGGTCTTTGGCCCCCACGGCGAGGGGCTGGTGGCGGCGAACTCGATCGCGCGGTACGATGGCGCCCTCTCCCGGGAACTGACCGAGCAAACCAAACACGCTAATTTGGATATGCGGAAGCTGGGGTACAAGCCCTATGTGGCCCCTGCGCTGTCCTCCGGGGCGCTGAGCCTGCTGGCCTGCCTGCGGGGGGAGTGGCAGTATTCGTCCATGTTCCTGGACGGGGTGTTTATGGGCGTGCGGAACCGGCTGGCGGCAAACGGGCCGGAAATAGAGCGGCTGCCTCTGCCGGAGGCGCTGCTGGAGCGGCTGCGGGAGACTATGGAGGGGCTTCGGGCCGTGGAATAGGCATGCGCTGGACGGCGGCGGAATTTTCCCTGCCCTTTTTTCAATTTCCCGTTGACAGATGGGCTGCGGGCTGGTATTTTATAAATAGGAGTACGCGACAATCACATACGCGGATGATCGATCCAGGAGAGACCGCGCCCACCCGGCGCGGCGCCGAAGGAGCAACGCCACACTCTCTCAGGTACAAGGGACTGGATCGGGACGAAATCTGGAAAGCGCCGCAACAATCCGCTGCGGCGCGCCGACGGGGCAACCGTCCGCCGCTTCCCGCGGGGGCGAGAATCTCTCAGGTTAAGTAACAGAGGCGCAGCAAGGATTTGTTGCGCCCCTGTTTTTTTGTTCTTTTTTTCGACATCCAAATTTTTTTAGGAGGACAGCTATCATGAGTGAACTTAAGCGCACACAGCTTTACAGCCTCCATGTGGCGGCGGGAGCAACGATGGTGGATTTCGGCGGATGGGAAATGCCGATCAAGTATCCTTCAGACATTGTGGCGGAACACCTCTATACCCGCCACGCGTGCAGCCTCTTCGACGTGTCCCATATGGGGCGGATCCTGGTGGAAGGCCCGGAGATGGTGCCTTTCCTCCAGCATGTGCTTTCCAGCAACGTGATGGCCCTGGACCTCAATCAGGCCCAGTATGCCATTATCCCCAATGAAAATGGCGGCGCGGTGGACGATGCGTACCTCTACCGCTTCGAGGAAGACCGCTATCTGCTGGTGGTCAACGCGGCGAACACCGACAAGGATTTGGCCCACCTCCAGGCGCAGATTAAGAATTATGACGCGAAAATGACCGTGATTACCGGCGAATGGGCCGCCATCGCCGTCCAAGGCCCTAAGGCGAAGGAGGTCTTGCAGGCCCTCTCCGGCGGTGAAGCCATTACCGAGCCGGTGAAGAACGCGCTGAACACCCTCCAGTTCGAGGGGCGCACCGTGCGGGTGGCTAAGACCGGCTACACCGGCGAGCCGATCGGCTATGAGGTCTACATCGAGAGCGGGGCGGCGGAGTGGCTGTGGAACCGGCTTGTGGAGCTGGGGGCCAGGCCCGCCGGTTTAGGCGCGCGGGACACCTGCCGCCTGGAAGCCTGCCTGCCGCTGTATGGGCATGAGATGGGCGATGACCCCGAGGGGAAGGAAATCCCGGTTTTCGCTGTACCCCTGGCGAAGTTCGCCGTCAGCTTTTCCGGGCAAAAGGGCGATTTTATCGGCCGGGAGCCTCTGGCAAAGCAGTATGAGGCATTCAAGCGCATCCAGAACCGGGACTTCTCCGATTTGGCGGACCTGCCCCGGCGGGTTATGCCGGTTACCCTGCTGGACAAGGGCGTTATGCGGGCCGGGATGCCGGTTTATAAGGGTGATAAGCACATCGGTTACGTTACCAGCGGCACGATGGTTCCCTACTACCGCCATGAGGGCGAGGGCTTGCAGACCGTGATCCTGGACGAGGCCGCCAAGCGGTCTATTGGCCTTGCCCTCGTGGACAGTGACACCCTGGAGGACGATGAGGTGCGGATCGATGTGCGCGGGCGGAAGCTGAAGGCTGTCATCCCGCCGTACCATATGCGGGTGGACGCGCCGCCTTTTGCACGGCCTATCATCTACCGCCCCGATGAGGAGGAAGGCGCCGCGGCGTCCGGCGACCGTGCGCCCAAGGCCCTGGAGCTGATTGGCCGGGCTATCGAGAACCATGTGTGGCGGCAGGAGCAGTGCGTGAACCTGATTCCCTCTGAAATGACGCCCTCCCGTGCGGTGCGGCTGCTGTGCGCCAGCGACCCCTCCTTCCGCTATGCGGAGCACAAGAAGGTCAAGAGCTTTTATGACGCGGACGTGTTCTATTATCAGGGCACCGGGTTTATCGATGAGGTGGAGCAGCTTTTGGTGGAGGAAATGAAGGCCTTTATGGGCTGCGCCGAGGCGGAGACCCGGTGCATCAGCGGCCAGATGTCCAACACCTGCGTATTCTCCGCGCTGATGGACTGGAAAAACAGGCTCAACCGCAAGCAGGATCCCCAGCGGCTGGGGTATATCATGAACAACCATATCATTAAGGGCGGCCACCTTTCCGCCCAGCCTATGGGGGCGCTTCATGATTATATTGCCATCGACCCTGTCACCGAGCGCCCCGCGCTGGTGAACTTCCCCGTCCTTAAGGATAATATCTACAAGATTGATGTGGAAGAGACGAAAAAGGCTATTGACCAGTACCGGCCCGAGTTCATCATCTTCGGTAAGAGCATGGTGCTCCACAAGGAGCCTGTGGCCGCCATCCGGAAATATGTGGACGAAATGGGGCTGCAAACTACGATTATGTACGATATGGCCCACGTCCTGGGCCTCATCGGCGACTACTTCCAGAAGCCCTTCCAGGAGGGGGCGGAGATCGTGACCGGCTCTACCCATAAGACATTCTTCGGCCCGCAGCGTGGTATTGTGGGCGTGAACTATAAAAAGGGCGAGCTGAAATACGGCCTTTGGGAGACCATTGAAACCCGCGCCTTCCCGGGCAGCGTCTCCAACCACCATCTGGGCACCCAGCTTGGCCTGCTGATGGCGGCGTATGAGATGAACCAGTTCAAGGACGAGTACCAGAAGGCCGTGGTGAACAACGCCAAGAGCTTTGCCAAGAGCTTGAAGGCGGCGGGGCTGGATGTGGCCGGCGATCCCGCCAACGATTACACCGAAACCCATCAGGTCATCGTCAATGTAGGTTACGGCACCGGGCCGGATGTGGCGATGCGGCTGGAGCGCAACAGCATTATCTGCAACTACCAGGCGACCCCCGAGGAGGAAGGGTTTACCGCTTCCGGCGCGCTCCGGATGGGCGTGAATGAAATGACGCGCTTTGGGTTCGGGCCTGCCGAGTTTGACAAGCTGGCACAGATCATGGCGGACTGCATCCTGCGGGGCAAGGAGGTCAAGGAGGATATTGCCAAGCTCCGCCAGGGCTATACCGAGATGAAGTATTGCTTCACCGAGGGGCAGGTTCTGGACGCCCTTAACGAGCTTGCCAAGAAGTCTGGGATTTGACGCGCTTTCTGCGCGAAGATTCATTTCAATAACATTTTTTAAGGAGGAACCAACTATGAATTTCCCCGCTGAACTGAAGTATTCCAAGGATCACGAGTGGGTCAAGACCATCGATGAGACCACCGCCCTGGTGGGCATTACCGACTTTGCCCAGAGCGAGCTGGGCGACCTGGTTTTCATTAACCTTCCCCAGGAGGGCGATGAAGTCACCGCCGGGGAATCCTTCTGCGATGTGGAGTCCGTTAAGGCCGTCTCCGATGTCATGAGCCCTGTCACCGGCGTGATCGAGGAGGTCAACGCCGTGCTGGAGGACGAGCCGCAGCTCTTGAATGAGGATCCCTATGGCGCTTGGATTGCTAAAATCAAGGATATTTCCGCTTTCGGAGAGCTGATGGCCGCTGACGAGTACGAAGCTTTCGTTCAGAAGTAATAATCCCCTATGCCGGGGCAGGGCGCTGCCCTGCCCCGGTTACTTTTCTTGAGAAAGGATTGACGCTTATGGGAACGTATGTCCCGAATACCCAGGTTCAGAAAAAATCCATGCTGGACGCTGTTGGCGTGGGCACGGTGGAGGAATTGTTCGCCGCCGTCCCGAAGGAAATGCTTGTGGACCAGCTTGACCTGCCCGAGGGGCTAAGCGAACTGGCCGTCCGTCAGAAGGTCTCTGCCATGGCCCGGAAAAACCGCGTCTATGGCACCGTCCTCCGGGGCGCGGGCGCGTACCGCCACTTTATCCCTGCCGTGGTGAAAAGCGTGGCCAGCCGTGAGGAGCTGGTTACCGCTTACACCCCCTATCAGGCGGAAATCAGCCAGGGTATCTTGCAGTCTATTTTTGAATATCAGACGATGATCTGTGCGTTGACCGGTATGGAGGTCTCTAACGCTTCCGTTTATGACGGGGCTACCGCTGCCGCCGAGGCGCTGGCAATGTGCCGGGAGCGGAAGCGGAACCGGGCTTTCGTCTCCGCCTGCGCGGAGCCGGGGGTCATTGAGACGATGAAAACGTACTGCTTCGGCTCCGGCATGGAGCTGGAGGTCATTCCTGAGAAGGATGGCCGGACGGATTTGGACGCCCTGCGCGCCGCCTTGGGCGCGGACGCCGCCTGCGTGTATGTGCAGCAGCCTAACTATTACGGCAACCTGGAGGACGCCAAGGCCATCGGGGAAGCCGCCCATGCCGCCGGCGCTAAGTACATTATGGGCTGCAACCCCATCGCGCTGGCTGTGATGGAGACGCCCGCTGCCTGCGGCGCGGATGTGGCCGTGGGCGAAGCGCAGCCCTTGGGGCTGGACACCGCCTTTGGCGGGCCGTACCTGGGGTATATGGCCGCCAATAAGGCTATGTTCCGCAAGCTGCCCGGCCGTATCGTGGGACAGACCCACGATGTGGATGGCAATGTAGGCTACGTCCTGACGCTGACCGCCCGGGAACAGCATATCCGCCGGGAAAAGGCATCCTCCAACATCTGCTCCAACCAGGCGTTGTGCGCCTTTATTGCCGGGGTGTATATGTCCGCGATGGGCGCCGGCGGCTTGCGGCAGGCGGCGGTCCTGTCCATGTCCAAGGCCCATTATTTTGCCGGTGAGCTGGAAAAAATTGGCTTAAAGCGGGTTCATTCCGGCGCGTATTTCCATGAATTTGTTACCGAGGGCGGCGACCCTGACCGGGTGCTGAAGGCTTTGGACGCGCATGACATCCTGGGCGGGCTGCCCCTGGGCGGCGGACGGATTCTCTGGTGCGTCACCGAACTGGTGGGCCGGGAGGAATTAGACCGCGCCGTGGCAATCATTAAGGAGGTGTGCTGAGATGAAATTGATTTTTGAAAAAGGCGCGCCCGGCCAGCACTTGACCCTGATGCCCCCCTGCGATGTGCCGGAAGTCACCCTGGCCAATCCCCGCACGGAGCCGCTGGACCTGCCCCATGTCTCGGAGACGGAGCTGACGCGCCATTACTCCGCTTTGGCTAAACGGGTCCACGGCGTCAACGATGGGTTTTATCCTTTGGGGTCCTGCACCATGAAGTACAACCCCAAGATTAATGAGGAGATGGCCGCGCTGCCCGGCTTTGCCCAGATCCATCCCCTCCAGCCCGAGGAGACGGTTCAGGGCTGTTTGGAGGTTCTGCACGAATCGGAAAAGCTGCTGTGCGAGATCACCGGCATGGACGGCATGACCTTCCAGCCCGCTGCCGGGGCCCACGGGGAATTTACCGGGCTGCTGCTGATCAAGGCGTACCACGCCCACCGGGACGGCCCGGCGCGGACGAAGATTATCGTTCCTGATTCCGCCCACGGCACAAACCCGGCTTCCGCCGTGATGGCGGGGTTCTCGGTGGTGAATATTCCCTCGGGTGAGGACGGGTGCGTGGATGTGGATGCCCTCCGCGCCGCCGTGGGGCCTGATACCGCAGGGCTGATGCTGACGAATCCTAATACAGTGGGTATTTTTGATAAGAATATTTTGGAAATTACCCGCATTGTCCATGAAGCGGGAGGCCTGTGCTACTATGACGGCGCAAATCTGAACGCGGTCATGGGCGTAGTCCGGCCTGGGGATATGGGGTTTGATGTGATCCATCTTAATCTGCACAAAACCTTCTCTACGCCCCATGGCGGCGGCGGCCCCGGCTCCGGTGCGGTGGGCTGCAAGGAATTCCTGCGGCAGTATCTTCCCGGGCCTGTGGTGGTGAAGGACTGCGAAGGATATCATTTCACTAAGCCTGAGCACTCCATTGGCCGGATGAAGGATTTTTATGGCAACTTCCTGGTGGTGGTCCGCGCACTGGCGTATGTGCTCACGCTGGGGCGTGAGGGGATCCCTGAGGCAGCGAAGAACGCGGTGCTTAACGCCAACTATATGCGGAAGCTGCTGTCAGAGAAGTATACCATGGCATATGCGGGGCCGTGCATGCACGAGTTCGTGATGACGCTACAGGATTTGAAGGACGCCACCGGCTGCTCCGCCATGGATATCGCAAAGGGGCTGCTGGATCACGGTATCCACCCGCCAACGATGTACTTCCCCCTGATCGTCCATGAGGCGCTGATGATCGAGCCGACGGAGACGGAGAGCCAGGAGACCATGGACGAGGTCTGCGGCGTGTTCCTGCACCTGTGGGATGTGGCCCATAACGATCCGGACGTCCTCCACAACGCCCCCACGAAGACCCCGGTCCGCCGCCTTGACGAGGTCGGCGCGGCCAGGAACCCGGTGCTGCGGTATACGGAGGAGTGAGCGGCCGGCGCTGTGATGGGATGATATTTTAATCGGCTGAGAGGGCGCGGAACCTAGTTCCGCGCCCTTTAACTATTTGCTGGGGCAGGTATTTTAAGTGCGGCAAACTAATTTGTTGTAATTTATAAAAAATTGTGCTATGCTATACCCGCAAAGATGAAACGGCAACGATTCAATACAAAGGAGAAAACTGCCATGGCTGAAGAAATGAAGAGCTCTGCGGCGTCCAGGAAGCAAAAGGAGCCGGAGACGCTGGAAAGCCTGCTCTACTGCTGGGCCCAGGCTTTGGTGACTGCGGTGGTGGGCGTTGTGCTGCTGTTTACGTTTGGGGTACGGCTTATCAGCGTCAATGGCCCCTCTATGCAGGACACCCTCTATACCGGGGATGAGCTTCTGGTGCTCAACGCCATGTTCTGCGACTTTAAGGCCGGGGACGTGGTGGTCATCAATGATTACAACGCCGAATCCCCCCTCAATGAGACCCTGGTTAAGCGTATTATCGCTGTGGGGGGGCAGACGGTGGATATTGACTTTGGGGAGGGGATCGTCTATGTGGACGGCGAAGCCCTGGACGAGCCTTATGCCAAGGAGCCGACCTGGAGCGCCACGGGATTGCAGTACCCCATTACGCTGGCGGAGGATGAGGTGTTTGTCATGGGCGACAACCGCAACCATAGCAGCGACAGCCGGGACAGCCGTCTCGGGCCGGTAAAGGAGGGCTACCTGCAAGGCAAGGCCCTGCTGCTGCTGATCCCCGGCAAGACACCGGAGATAGACAAAGCTGACTGGGGCCGCCTGGGCTTGCTCCGCTGACGGGGGGCACAATGGAAAACAGTGCTATGAACATCCAATGGTATCCTGGCCATATGACCAAGACCCGGCGGATGATCGCGGATCAGCTCAAGCATATGGACGCGGTATGTGAAATTTTAGACGCCAGGGTCCCCTTGTCCAGCCGGAATCCGGATGTGGAGGAGCTGACCAGGGAAAAGCCCCGGCTGATTGTCCTCAACCGGGTGGATCTGGCGGATCCGGACGCAACGAAGCAATGGGCTGCCTATTTCCGGGGCCGGGGCTTCGCCGTGCTGGAGGCCAACGCCAAGCAGGGACAGGGAACCCGGCAGTTCCCCGCTGCTGTGCGGACGCTGCTGGCGGACAAGCTGGCCGCTTACGCGGAAAAGGGGCAGGCCGGCCGGATGCTGCGGGTGATGATTCTGGGCATTCCTAATGTGGGAAAATCCACGTTTATCAACCAGGCCGCCCGGCGTAAGACCGCCAAGGCCGAGGACCGCCCCGGCGTCACCCGTACCAAGCAGTGGGTTCCGGTGGATCAAAGTTTGGAGCTTTTGGACACGCCGGGGATGCTGTGGCCTAAATTTGAGGATCCTGAGGTGGGATTCCGGCTGGCCTGCACCGGCGCGGTCAAGGACGAGATTATGGATTTGGAGGAGCTGGCTTGCAGGCTGATGGCCTACCTGGGCGCCCATTACCCCCAGGCCTTGCTGGAACGGTACAAGATGGAAGTGGACAAGGACGCGTCCGGCTACGCCCTGCTGGAAAAAGCGGGACGGAAGCGGGGATTTATGCTTCGCGGCGGAGAGATTGACACCGGGCGCATGGCGCGCATCCTCCTAGACGAGTTCCGGGGCGGAAAGCTGGGCCGGTTCACCTTGGAGCTGCCCGAGGATTGGGAGGGGCGCCATGGATAAGACGCTGCCGGCATGGGAGCTGGAACGGGCCGCCCATGGGCGGGGCTTCCGCGTTGTCTGCGGCTGCGATGAAGCGGGCGCGGGGCCCCTGGCGGGGCCGGTTTACGCCGGGGCGGTCATTTTGCCGGAGGGGCTGGAGCTGCCCTATCTTAACGACTCCAAGCAGGTTACGCCCAAGCGCCGGGACGGGCTGTTTGACCAGATCCGGGCGCAGGCGGAGGCCTGGGCCGTGGCTTTTGTCACGGCGGAGGAAATTGATGCTACCGACATCCTCAGCGCACGCATAAAGGCCATGCAGCTTGCCATAGACGCACTGCCGGTGCGGCCGGATTATGCCCTCGTTGATGGCAGCCGGGACCGGGGAAAGCATTTTTCCATCGTCACGCCCCATGAGACTGTCATCAAAGGGGACAGCCGCAGCGCAAGCATCGCCGCCGCATCCATCCTGGCCAAGGTCAGCAGGGACCGTTACATGGAGGAAATGGCGGAAAAATATCCCCAGTACCACTTTGCGCAGCACAAGGGATATGGCACCAAGCTCCACTACGCCATGCTGGATCAATACGGGCCAAGCCCCATCCACCGGATAAGTTTTCTGAAAAAATGGGAGGCTTCAGGGCGTGGATGAACGGAAAAAACGGGGCGACTGGGGAGAGGCCGCTGTTGCCGGATGGCTGGAACGCCGGGGCTGCGCCATTGTGGCGCGGCAGTACCGCTGCCGCTGGGGGGAAATTGACCTCATCGCCCGGACGGCAGAGGGCCTTCTGTGCTTTGTGGAGGTCAAGACACGGTCGCCCCAGGCGATTGCGCCGCCCAGGGCGGCGGTGACGCCAGCCAAGCAGCGGCGGCTGCGGGACGCGGCCGCCTGGTACCTGGCCCAGACAGGGGAGGACTGCCCCTGCCGGTTCGATGTGGCGGAGGTCTATCCCGCCGGCCCGGGCGGACGGAGGCAGATCAATTACATTATCAGCGCGTTCTGACCGGGCGCGTTCGGGAGGAAATGCAAATGGAATATTTGAGTACACGGGATAAAAACCTTCGGAAAAGCGCCGCCCAGGCTATCACAATGGGCCTGAGCCGGGATGGCGGGCTGTTTACGCCTGTCAGCTTTCCCAGTCTCAGCGCCTTAGAGGTGGAGACGCTGTGCGGCATGCCTTACCGCAAGCGGGCGGCGTATATCATGGGGAAGTATCTGGAACAGTTCCGGCCGGAGGAATTGAATTTGTTTACCAAAAACGCCTATGGCCCGGAAAAATTCGGCCACCCCGAGGTGGCCCCCCTGCGCCAAATGGATAAGCGGACCTGGTGCCTGGAGCTGTGGCACGGGCCTACCAGCGCGTTTAAGGACATTGCCCTGCAAATACTGCCGCAGCTCTTGTCCGCCAGCCTGCGCATGACCGGGGAGAAAAAGACGGCCTGTGTGCTGGTTGCTACCTCCGGCGATACGGGCAAGGCGGCAATGGAAGGCTTCGCGGATGTGGAGCAGACGAAAATCCAGGTGTTTTACCCGGAAAACGGCGTCAGCGAGATCCAAAAGCTGCAAATGGTTACCCAGGAAGGGGGCAATGTGGATGTCTGCGCGGTGAAGGGCAATTTTGACGATGCCCAGGACGGCGTTAAGGCGGCTTTCTCCAACGAAACCCTGCGGGACAAGCTGGCGGAGCGGGGGTACTTCCTTTCCTCGGCCAACTCTATCAACTGGGGGCGGATCCTGCCCCAGGTGGTGTACTATATTTCCGCCTACTGCGATCTGCTCAACGCCAAGGAGATCAAGCTGGGCCAGCCGGTGAATTACTGCGTGCCCACCGGGAATTTCGGGAATATCCTGGCCTGTTATTATGCCAAGCGGATGGGCCTGCCGGTAGGGAAGCTGATCTGCGCGTCCAACCGCAATGACGTGCTGACGGATTTCATCCGTACGGGGGTCTATGACCGGAACCGGCCTTTCCATACCACCATGTCACCGTCTATGGACATCCTGATCTCCAGCAACCTGGAGCGGCTGCTGTTCGACATAAGTGGCGGCAAGGATGAGCTGGTCCGGGAGTATATGGAGCAGCTTGCCCTGACCGGGCGGTATGAAATCGCCCCGGGGATGAAAAAGCGGCTGCAAGAGGTGTTTTACGGCGGATTTTGCAGTGAGGAGGAGACCTCCGCCTCCATCAAGATGTTGTATGAATATGGCTATTTGATCGACCCGCACACCGCTGTAGCGGCCAAGGTCCTGACGGACTATCGGAAAGAAACCGGGGACAAAACCCCCGCGGTCTTTGTATCCACCGCCAGCCCGTACAAATTCTGTGACAGCGTATTGGAGGCCATCGGTGTGACGCCCGCAGCCAGCAGTGTGGAGCGGATCGGCCAGATGCAGTCCGTTACCGGTGTGGCAGCACCTTCCCGTTTGGCGGCGCTAGCCGGAAAAGCCCCCAGGTTCACCGCCGTGACAGAGCGGGGGAACATGGAGGCAAAGGTACTGGAATTTTTGGGGTGAGGCGGATTTTAGGCGGGGAGGTTACTCCTCCAGCCCCGCATACCGGAGCTGGAGGAGGATCATCTCCACCGTCAGCTTTTCCGCCAGCAATTCTTTGAATTTGACGGTTTTTTCTTTGCCTGCCTGCCGCAGGCTCTCTAGTTCGGCGGGAATTTCAGCCTTCCTCTGGCGTATCTGCTGGTGGAAGGCTTGATATTTTTCCAGTTCTGTCATGGGCGGCTCCTTTCAGGCGGTGATTGACGTGGCCTGCGCGGGTGGGGGAGAGGTTTTTTACGCTGCGATGCGAAAAGTATACCATATATTGTCTGTAAAGTCGAGGGTAGTTGGGAGGAGCGGGGGATTATTCCGGGCATTCACACCCCTTGCCATAGGGCAATTTTTTTGATATACTAAACAACATGCAATTTACACTTCGGAGGAACTACATGGCAGGAGAAAAAAAGCAGAATTACGGCAATGATTCCATCAGCGCCTTAAAAGGCGCTGACCGGGTGCGGAAACGCCCGGGGGTGATCTTTGGCTCCGATGGGCTGGAAGGCTGTGAGCATGCCGTATTTGAGATCTTATCCAACTCGATCGATGAAGCCCGGGAGGGCCACGGCAAGCTGATCACTGTGACCCGCTACCTGGATCACAGCGTGGAGGTGGAGGATCAGGGCCGGGGCTGCCCTGTAGACTGGAATGAGAAGGAGCACCGCTGGAACTGGGAGCTGGTGTTCTGCGAGCTTTACGCCGGCGGCAAGTATGGGAACAACGAGGGGGAAAACTATGAGTTCTCCCTGGGGCTGAACGGCCTTGGCTCCTGTGCCACCCAGTATGCGTCTGATTACATGGATGTGACCGTCTGGCGGGACGGGTTCGAGTACCAGCTCCATTTTAAAAAAGGCGAGATTACCGGAGAAAAGGGCCGGGAACTAGAGAAAACCCCGCTGTCCAGACGGAAAACCGGTACCCGGACCCGCTGGCTTCCGGATTTGGAGGTCTTTACTGACATCAACATCCCTCCGGAATATTTTGCCGGGGTCATGAAGCGGCAGGCGGTGGTGAACGCGGGGATTACCTTCCGGCTCCGGGTGGAGACAGCGGCGGGGAAGTTCGAGACTACGGAATTCCTATACGAAAACGGGATCGCTGATTACGTGGTGGAACTGGCAGGGGAAGGGCCTTTGACAGAACCGGTCTTCTGGGAAGCCGAGAAGCGGGGCCGGGACCGGGCCGACAAGGACGAGTACAAGGTCAAGCTGTCCGTTGCCTGCTGTTTTTCCAATAAGACGGCGGTGATCGAACATTATCACAACTCCAGTTGGCTGGAACACGGCGGAAGCCCGGAAAAAGCCGCAAAATCTGCCTTTGTGGGAGCTATCGACGGCTGGATCCGTCAGAACAACAAATATCAGAAGAGCGAAAGCAAAATCACCTGGGCGGATATCGAGGACTGCCTGGTGCTGGTCAGCAGCAACTTTTCCACCCAGACCAGCTATGAAAACCAAACCAAAAAGGCCATCACCAACAAATTTGTCCAGGACGCGATGGTGGAGTTTTTGCGCAGCCGCCTGGAGATCTACTTTATCGAAAATCCCGCCGCTGCCGCCCGAATCGCTGAACAGGTGCTTATCAACAAGCGTAGCCGGGAACAGGCGGAAAAAGCGCGGCTGAATGTGAAAAAAAAGCTCTCTGGTTCTATTGATATCGCAAACCGGGTGCAAAAGTTTGTGGACTGCCGGACTAAGGATGTGAGCCGCCGGGAGATTTACATTGTGGAGGGCGATTCGGCGCTGGGCAGCGTTAAGCTCAGCCGGGACGCGGAGTTCCAGGGGATCATGCCCGTCCGGGGGAAAATCCTTAACTGCCTGAAGGCCGACTATGCCAGGATTTTCAAGAGCGAGATCATTACCGACCTGATGAAGGTTTTAGGCTGTGGGGTGGAGGTCCAGAACAAGCATGTGAAGGATCTGAGCAGCTTCGACCTGAACAACCTGCGCTGGAGCAAGGTGGTTATCTGTACCGATGCGGATGTGGACGGCTATCAGATCCGCACACTGATCTTGACTATGATCTACCGGCTTTGCCCCACGCTGATCGAGGAGGGGTATGTGTATATCGCCGAGTCCCCCCTTTTTGAGATCAATTGTGGGGATAAGACCTGGTTTGCTTACTCCGAGAAGGAGAAGGGGGAAATCGTCCGGAAGCTGGAAGGCAAAAAATATAAGATCGACCGTTCTAAGGGGTTAGGCGAGAATGACCCGGACATGATGTGGCTGACCACCATGAACCCGGAGACCCGGCGGCTCATCAAAGTCATGCCCACGGACGCGGAAGCCACCAGCTACATGTTTGAGCTGCTGGAGGGCGACAATTTGCAGGGCCGCAAGGAGCACATCGCCAACGAGGGATATAAGTTCCTGGATCTGGCGGATCTGTCATAAGCTGGACGGGGAAGAACGTCTGCGCTCCCCCAGTAAAAAACTCCTTGCCATTACCGGGATTTTGCACTATAATAATCCTATTATAATTAGTATCTCCGGCTGCACCGGGGAATGGGAGGTTTATCGTGGGATTATTGGAATTGTTCCGGAAAAAAGACGTGGATAAAAAAGCGCCGCCTGCGGCGCCCGAGGAGGATGGGCTGGAGATCTACGCTGGGATGCGGGTGGAAGTCACTACCTTTGCCGGGGATCTGCTGTTCGTGGCGAAGCTGATGTGCCTGCATGGGACTACCGCTGAGCTGCATCAATATTCTGAAACAGAGGAGCCGCAAGAGGATGCGGAGCCAGTCCGCGTCCAGATCCGGGGCTACCACGACCGTGAGCGGAAGGCCATTTATATGGAGGGAACCATTTCCCCCTTGCCTAAGCATGTGTGGAGGGTGGAGGAGCTGGTGCTGGTCCGTGTTTCGAACGACCGCGCATTCTTCCGGCTGGATACCAATATTGATGCTACCGCAACGACCTTTACCGGGCTGAACGCAGGGGAAAGGCCCTGCAAGCTGTTGAACATCAGCGTGGGCGGGGCGTGTATCTCATCGGAGTCTTCCTACGGGGAGGGCGATAAATTCTTGCTGAAAGTAAAATTATTGGAGGATCGGGATGTATCCGCTATGTATTGCCAGGTCATTCGAGTGATCGACAGAGGAGAGGGCCGCTTTGAATATGGCTGCCGGTTCCTGGAGCTGAACGAGAACGACCAGGAGAAAATTACGCAGAATATTTTTGCTGTGCAGCGGAAGCAGCGTGGGAAAAGCTGACACTCTGCCCAGAAACACAGGCGGAGAATGGAATTTTATCCATTCTCCGCCTGGTTTTTTAGCTGTTTGTTAAATAGTTAGATCCGTCATTTCCCCGATCCGCTCCAAAGGGAACGGAGGCAGGGCCACGGGCTTCATGGCAATAGACATCAGCTTCATGGGATTATCGTCTGCCGCCACCCGGTTGGACGACAGCGCGCCGCAGCGGCGGCAGCGGTGGATCACCGCCCATTCGCCGTTTTTCCGCACCCAGACGGCAATAGGCTCCATCCATCCGCCGCAGCCGGAAGCCCGGTCGCCGGGTTCGATGTCCACATGCAGGCTGTGCAGGCAATTCGGGCAGTGGTTGCGGTGTTCGCTGCCCGCCCCGGCGGGCACAACGAGACGGCCGCAGACCTTACAGGTAAAGCTGTCATGGCAGGCGTGGTTTTTATAGTAGCCTTTTTCAAAGTTTTTTCGCTTGTTTTCTCTGTTCAAGTGGGATTTTCCTCCTAAAAGTAGTTAAACATCCTTTCGGGAGGCTTGGCATAATTATCATGTGGCGCAAACCTCCCGGTCAGCGCACACTCACCGAACGAAAATGTTTCATAAAATTCTCCTTGTTCTTCAGCGTATTCAGGTTTCGAAACCAAAAGATATATCGTCTGAAATTGGGAAAAGTTAAGCCCAGCAGGGCTTTTGCTTCCCGGCAGGGGTATAAATTTGCCTGATTTCCCCGCATTGACGGGGCGGCAGGTTGTATAGTATAATGAATGCACAAAAATCAGACAGGAGGGCTTTCCGATGACAAATGGGATGGTATGGGTCTGGCTGGCCGTGATGGCGGTGTCGGCCTTTGCGGAGATGGCGACCATGGCGCTGGTATCGGTCTGGTGCGCCGTAGGCGCGCTGGCGGCGGTGTTTGCGGCCTATTTCGGCGCGCCGCTGGCGGCGCAGCTTTTGGTATTTGTAATTGTGTCCATTGTAGTAGCCGCCGTTGTGCGGCCCCTGGCGAAGCGGTACGCGGATCCCCACCGCGTCCCTACCAACGCTGACCGCCTGGTGGGTATGGAGGGCAGGGTCACGGAGACCGTCAACAACAGCTACCCCACCGGGGCGGTATACGCGGACGGCAAGACCTGGACTGCCCGCAGCGCGGACGGAGAGGTAATCCCCAAGGGAGAGACGGTGGAGATTGAGCGTTTGGAGGGCATCAAGCTGATTGTCCGCGCCAAGGCCGCTGTCCCGGTGGGGTAAGTTGAAAGGAGAAAGAGAATATGTTAGCGCCCCTGCAAGAGAAAGATTTTGATAAGTACATTGACTTTGCCTATGCGTTGGCGTTGATCCCTGAAAAAACCAGTTATCCTGCTTATTTTGACGGCGTGAAGACGAAAGCGGAGTTCGTTGAGGGCGCCAGGGACGCCTTTAGCCAACCGGACGAGGAAATCCTGCTGTACTTGGAAAACGGCAGGGCGGAAGGCTGGATACACAGTTATGCCACCCCGAAGGAGCGTTATGTGGGGCAGGTGTCGTGCAGCTTCCGGCGGGGCGCGTCTGCCGCGCTGGATGAATACGCCGCGTATCTGGCGGAGAAGTATCCGGGGTATGATTGGGAAATGAGCTTCCCGGCGGCGAACCGGGAGGTGCTGGACTGGCTGGCGCGTACCCCGGGCTTTACCCCCTTGGAGCACAGCCGCCATTACCAGATGCTTTTTGACCAGTACACGCCTGCGCCGGAGGAACCCGGCGTGGAACGGATTACGGAGGAAAATTTTGAGAAATTCCG
The DNA here is from genome assembly GCA_910587645.1 of uncultured Oscillospiraceae bacterium. GTDB lineage: Bacteria > Bacillota > Clostridia > Oscillospirales > Oscillospiraceae > Pelethomonas. Next base: position 76,900 of record CAJUNA010000013.1, on the reverse strand, counting down.
GAGAATCCATCAAACGATTGATTCCAATATGTACTGGAATGCCCAGCGCATTCTAAACGACCTTCCCAACTGGGACTTATACGTGGCGGAGGAGGGCGGCGTTGCGGGCGAGGTGGCATCGGTTTACCAGGGCGGCGGATGCTACCATCCATATGCCATTGCCTTTTCAGACGGGGCGTTTCATGAGGGCCTGTGCCGCCGCCTTATGATTCGCGCGATGAACGAGGGCAAGGCAAAAGGCGCGGTGTATCTGCCGTTCTTTGTCGATGCCGCCGGCGAGAGGGAGCTAGATGAGATGATGCCCGGGCTGGGGTTTCAGTTGATCGGAGAATTTGCGGCCTACCGTAAGAAAATTTAACTGCCAAGTATAAGGAGAGAAAAAATATGTTGACGCCCCTGCAAGAGAAAGATTTTGATAAGTACGTTAATTTCGCGTATGAATTGGCCCTGGATCCCGCCCGGACCTTCTATCACGTCTACTTCGATGGCATCAAGACGAAGGCAGACTTCATCGCCAAAGCCAGGCGGACCTTCACACGGCCAACGGAGGAGATCCTGCTCTATCAGGAAGACGGCGCAGTAGAGGGCTGGCTCTATTACTTCTATCAGCCCGAGGACCGCTATTTGCAGCTTGCTTCCTCCTGCGTCCGGCGGAACATGGCCCAGGCGTTGGAGGAGCTTTCCGGCTATCTGGCGGAGCGGTATCCCGGTTGCGACTGGTGGGTTGGTTTCCCGGCGGAGAACCGGGAAGCGGAAGCCTGGGCGAAGGGCGCGGGATTCCGGCAGTTTGACGATGCCCAGAACTACAGCTTCTTTTTCGACCGGTACGACCCGGTCCCGGACGATCCGTCCGTGGAGCGGATCACGGAGGAAAATTTTGAGAAATTCCGGCGGGTCCACCGGACCATTGAGACGGATATGTTCTGGAACTGCCAGCGGGTCCGGGATAAGCTTTCGGAATGGACCATCTTTGTGGCGGAGGAAGACGGCGTGGCCGGGGAAATCATGGCTACCAGCTTCAAAGACGGTATGTACGAGATATTCGCCCTGTGCTGCGAGGACGGTAACTATCACGAGGGCCTGTACCGGCGGCTGCTGACCCGGTTCCTCAACGAGGGAAAGCGGCAGGGCGCGAAGTATCTGACCTTCTTCGTGGGTACAGACGATGAGATGAACCGGATCATGCCAGGGCTTGGCTTCCAACTGGTGGGCCGGTATCTGGGGTATCAGAAGAAAATTTAGCGGCCAACCGGGGCAAACTACCCGCAGCCGGGGATTCCCGGCGGGAGGGAGAAATTGCCATGCGTGAAAAAAAGCGGAAAGAAAACGGCGGCCCTATGGGCAAGGCCATGGACCTGACCATCTGGCAGTCTGCCAAGACAGACCCCCAGGGCAGCTATACCGGCACCCCCGCGGACCCCTATGAGGTCCCGGTGCAGGACGCCGACGATCTATAGCGGAAGAGGAGCGGAGAGCGTGGGTGCTCTCCGCTCCTCATACTGTCAAAAAAGCCCTCCGCGCGTTCCGCACCTCCGTCCTGCCTCCCGCATAGGATGGCAAAACAGGAGGTAAGACCTATGCCTATCATATATTTGAGTCCAAGTACACAGGAAAACAATATGTACGTCACCGGCACCGGCAGCGAGGAATACTGGATGAACCGCCTAGCGGACGCCATGATCCCCTACCTCAATAGCTGCGGCATCCGCTACACCCGCAACACCCCCGATATGACCGCTGGAAGCTCTATCCGTCAGGCCAACCAGGGCTGGTATGACTTTTACCTGGCCCTCCACTCCAACGCGGCGGCAGAGAGCAACTACGGCAACGTCCGCGGGATTATCGCCTTTTACTACCCATCCAGCACCCAGGGCCAGCGGGCAGCGCAAATTTTTGTCAATAACCTGCGGGGCATCTACCCCCTGCCCAACAAAGTAGTCACCCGCGCCACCACCAGCCTGGGAGAGGTCCGGGATTCCAAATTCCCGGCGGTGCTGCTGGAGCTGGGCTACCACGACAACGTGGAGGACGCCCAATGGATTGAGAACAACCTCACGGAAATCGCCCGGAATCTGGTACTGAGCCTGACGGACTATTTCGGCATCCCCTTCATCTGGCCCGTAGACCCTTGGGAGGGCACCGTCCACGCCGGAGGAGGCACCCTGAACCTGCGCAGCCGCCCCAGCCTGAGCGCCCCCGTCATTGCCAGCATCCCGGATGGCGCGGAGGTCAGGATATACGGGCGGTACGAGGATTGGTATGTGGTTCGGTACGGCGATTATGTGGGCTACGCTTCTGCTCAGTTTATCCGGTAAAGGATAAAGCCGCAGGTTTCGTTTCCATTGGTCTCTTTTCGGCGGGCTTCGATGGTAAAACGCAGGCGATGTTTTGCGTTTTTACGTTTTTTCTATTTTAGAACTTTACCTTTTCCTCTTTTTTTGCTATAATACCTTTTGTTGCATAAAAACCGGCGGTCCACCGGCCCCGGGAGAGGAGGGATGCCCTGTGAAATACGCCAGATGGACGGGCGGCGCGTTTGACGAAGCCGCCGCCCAAAATCTCTGCGCGGCGGGCTTCCCGGAGCTGCTGTCTGAGCTGCTGTCCTCCCGGAGCGTGGGCTCCCCGGAGGAAGCCGCCGCGCTTTTGGAGCGGGAGCGGACACTGAGCTATTCTCCTTTTTTGATGAAGGACATGGACAAGGCTGTGGCCCGCATCCGCCTCGCCCTGGCGGACGGGGAGCGGATGGCTGTATTCGGTGACTACGATGTGGACGGCATTACCTCCACGGTGCTGCTGGTGGACTATCTGCGCGGCAAGGGCGCGGATTGTTTGAAATACATTCCCCGCCGGGTAGAGGACGGCTACGGCTTGGGGAAGGAAGCCCTGCGCTCCCTGCGGGAGCGGGGCGTAACCCTGGTCATTACCGTGGACTGCGGCATCACCGGCGTGGAGGAAGCCCGGTTCGCCAAGGAAATCGGCCTGGATCTGGTCATTACCGACCATCATGAGTGCCGGGAGGTTCTGCCGGAAGCGGAGGCGGTGGTGGATCCCCGCCGTCCCGACTGCCCCTATCCCTTCAAGCATTTGGCGGGGGTGGGCGTGGCGCTGAAGCTGGCCCTGGCCCTGGACGAGCAGCGGGAGGAAGCCCTGTTTGCCCGCTACTGCACCCTGGCCGCCATCGGCACGGTGGCCGATGTGATGCAGATGACAGGGGAGAACCGCACGATCGTCTGCCGCGGCCTGGAGGCCATTGGCAGCACGGATTTCCTTGGCCTGCGGGCCTTGCTCCAGGAAACCGGCCTTGCGGACAAGGAGGTTACCTCCGTCCAGATTGGCTTTGTCCTGGCGCCCCGTATCAACGCGGCGGGCCGGATGGGGGAGGCGGAGCTTGCCGCCGACCTGCTGTTGACGGATGACCCCGCTTGTGCGGAGCTGATGGCCCGGGAGCTGTGCGGCCTGAACCGGGAGCGCCAGGCGGTGGAGCAGGAGATTTTTGCCCAGGCGGTGGAGCAGATCGAATACCTGCCCGCCGGGGAGCGCAGCGCGCTGGTGCTGTCCAGCGAGGTCTGGCACCAGGGAGTGGTAGGCATCGTTGCCAGCCGCCTCAGTGAAAAATATTCCTGCCCCAGCTTCATGATCCACCTGCAAAACGGCGTGGGAAAAGGCTCCTGCCGCAGTTACGGCGGATTTAATCTTTTTGCCGCCCTGGAATCCTGCCAGGATCTTCTGGTGGATTTCGGCGGCCATGAACTGGCGGCGGGCTTTAATATCCGGGAGGAGGACATCCCCCCCTTCCGGCAGCGGATGAACCGCTATGTGTGCGATTTCTGTAAGGGGGAAAAGCCGGTGTCCTCCCTGGCGGTGGATGTGATCATCCGCCGCCCCGAGTGTATCACACTGGAGGAAATAGATGCACTGTCCCGGCTGGAGCCATATGGCGCCGGCAATGAGCGGCCTGTATTTGCCCTGATGGGCGCACGGGTGGAAAGTATGCAGGGGGTGGGCCAGAACCGGCATTTAAAGCTGCGCCTGGTAAAGGGCGAGTGCCGGTTTGACGCCATCTTTTTCTCTGCCACCGCCGCCGCCTGCGGGGTATCGGCGGGGATGCGGGTGGACGCCGCCTTTCATTTGCAGATCAACGAATTCCGTGGCGTCAGCACGGTTCAGCTTCAGCTGGTGGATCTGCGCCCCGCTGCCGGCCCCAGCCAGCGGGAGCGCGAATGCCTGGAGCTGGTGGAGCGTCTGACCAGCGGCGGGCCGGTGACGGAGCAGGAGGCCCTGCGCCTGCTGCCGGAGCGGCGGCAGTTCGCGGCTTTGTGGCGGGCTATCCAGCGGATGGAGATGGAGGAAGGCGGGCCTGTTTTGCGCCTGCCGGCCCTGCGGCGGCTGGCGGGGGCTGTAGACGGCGCGGAATCCTTCCTGCGGGCCGCGCTGGGGGTAGAAGTCTTCGCGGAGCGCGGCCTGGTGACCCTGGCTGTTGGAGAGGACGGGATGATATTGCGCCCCAGGCCCGGATGCCGGGCCGATCTGGAGCAGAGTGCCTATGTACGCTGCCTGCGCCGGATCCTGGGGCAGGACGAGAAGGGAGCTGAGTGACCTATGGTCACAGTGGAAGAGCGGTATGAGCACCTGGAAAAAACCATCCGGGGCTATAACATTTCCGCGGACTTGGCGCAGATCCGGTCCGCCTATGAATACGCGCGGGAGCACCACGGCGAGCAGATGCGCCGGGATGGCTCCCCCTACATCACCCACCCCATTCATGTGGCGCAGATTGTGGCGGAAATGCGGCTGGACAGCGAGTCTATCCTTGCCGCCCTGCTCCACGACTGCATTGAGGACACCGACAGCACCTATGAAGACATTGCCAAGCGGTTCGGTGTAACGGTAGCGGACATTGTGGACGGCGTGACCAAGCTGACGCGGGTGAAGTACAGCAGCATGGAAGAGGAGCAGATGGAGAATCTGCGGAAAATGCTCTTTGCCATGAGCCGGGATATCCGGGTCATTCTGATTAAGATTGCGGACCGGCTCCACAACATGCGCACCATGGAGTACCAGACCCCGGCGAAGCAGAAGAAAAAGGCTTTTGAAACCATGGAGATATACGCCCCCATCGCCCACCGTCTCGGCCTTGCCAAGATGAAGTGGGAGCTGGAGGATTTATCCCTGAAATACCTGGATCCGGTGGCTTACGATGAGATTAGCCGGAAGCTGGAAAAGGCCGCCCAGGAGCACGACCAGTTTATGAGCCGGGTGCAGGAGGACATTAACGACCGCCTGGCAGAGCTGAGCATTCCCCACGCCACGGTGTACGGCCGGGTGAAGCATCCCTACAGCATTTACCGGAAGATGTACCTCCAGGAAAAGACCATGGAGGAATTGTACGACCTGTTTGCTTTCCGCGTACTGGTGGATACCGTGCCGGACTGTTACAACGTGCTGGGTGTAGTCCACGACATCTACAAGCCTATTTTAGGCCGGTTCAAGGACTATATCGCCACCCCCAAGCCCAACATGTACCAATCCCTCCACACCACCTGCATCGGGGAGGAGGGCATTCCCTTCGAGGTGCAGATCCGCACCTACGACATGCATGCCATCAACGAATACGGCGTAGCCGCCCACTGGAAGTATAAGCAGGGCATCAAGAAGGAGGGCGGCGAGGCGGATTACGAATGGATCCGCCGCCTGCTGGAAAACCAGGAGGACGCCGATGCGGAGGAATTTATCCACTCTCTGAAGGTGGATATGTTTGCCGATGAGGTGTTTGTCTTTACCCCCAGGGGGGACGTCATCAACCTCCCGGCGGGGGCCACGCCCATCGACTTCGCATATTCCATCCACTCCGCCATCGGCAACACCATGGTAGGGGCCAAGGTCAACGGCCGGATGGTGGGCTTCGACTACCAGCTCCACAACGGCGATGTGGTAGAGATCAACACCTCCAAGGCGGCTCACGGACCCAGCCGCGACTGGATGAAGATTGCCAAGAGCAGCGAAGCCCGCAGCAAGATCCGCCAGTGGTTCAAGCGGGAGCGGCGTGAGGAGAACATTGCCCAGGGCCGCGCGTCCTTTGAGAGCGAACTGAAGCACCTGGGCCTGACCGTAGCCCAGATCACCGCTCCCGATGTGCTGCCCAGCATCCTAAAGCGGGTGAGCTTCCAGACCTTGGACGAGATGTACGCCGCCATTGGCTACGGTGGCCTGACCTCCCAGAAGGCGGCCAACCGGGTCCGGGACGAACTGCTGCACATCAACCGCGCCGCCGCCATGGCGAAGGCTGCGGAGGAAGCCGCCGCCAAGGCGGCCCTTGCGGCGAAGGCCGCCCAGGAAGCCAAGCAGCCCAATATGCCCCGGAAGGTCAAGAGCGAGAAGGGCATTGTAGTGGAGGGGCTGTCGAACTGCCTGGTAAAATTCTCCAAATGCTGCGCCCCGGTGCCAGGGGATGAGATTGTCGGTTTTATTACCCGGGGCTACGGTGTGTCCGTCCACCGCAAGGACTGCCCCAACGCCCAGCCCGGCCACCATGTAGAAGCCAACCAAGGCCGCTGGATCAAGGTAAGCTGGAGCGATGACATCCGGGACTCCTACGCCACGGCGTTGGAGGTGGTATGCAAGGACCGTACCGGCCTGTTGGTAGACATTTCCACGGCGATGAGTACCTGCAAGGTAAATGTAAACGGCCTGAACGTCCACACCACCTCAGATGGTTTTGCCATTTTCCATCTGACCATTTCCGTCACAGATTCCAAGCAGCTTGAACAGGTGATGCGGAAGATTCATCAGATTTCCAACGTCATGAAGGTCAACCGCCCCGCAGGTTAAAAAGAAAGGAAGCGCAGATATGCGAGCAGTCGTTACCCGCGTCCGTTCCGCATCGGTAGAGATTGGCGGAACCGTCAGCGGCCAGATTGGGCAGGGCTATTTGGTTTTGCTGGGCGTTGGCCCCAATGATACGGAAGAAACTGCCATAAAGTTAGCGGACAAGATATGTAATCTCCGGGTTTTCGAAGATGAAAACGGGAAGATGAACCGCAGCCTGGAACAGATAGGCGGGAGCATTTTAACCGTATCCCAGTTTACGCTGTATGCGGACACATCCAGCCGCCGTCCCGGTTTCACAGGCGCGGCGAAGCCGGATATAGCGGCGCCATTGTATGAGAAATTCATGTCCCATTGCCGTGCGCGCGGCTTTGAAGTACAGCACGGGGAGTTCGGGGCGGATATGCAGGTATTCTCTCAGAACGATGGGCCGGTTACGATCCTATTTGATACAGAGAAAGAGAACTAACGCTTTCACAGAAAAGGAGCGCGTATTATCATGATCTTTGATACCATTCCCGTAGGAACCATAGGCACAAACTGCTATTTGATAGGAGACGAAGCGGCGGGGGTCTGCGCGGTGGTAGACCCTGGCGGGTCTCCGGAAAAGGTGCTGGCGATGATTGAAAAGTCCGGCCTGGCGCTGCAAATGATCCTTCTGACCCACGGCCACTGGGATCATGTAGGGGCCATTCCCGCGCTGCTGGAAAAGTGGCCGGACCTGCCCATTTACGCCCACGAAAAGGAACTTTGCCCTGCCGGTGAACCCAAACCCCGCTACTTCTTCCCCCACGCGGGAAAGAACCAGCGGACTTATGACGAGGGGGACGAGCTGGCCCTGGGCGGCCTGCAACTGAAGGTTCTCCACACCCCCGGCCACTCCGGCGGCAGCGTAGTGCTGCTGGTGGAGGACGTGATGCTCTGCGGGGATACCCTGTTCGCGGGAAACTGCGGGCGGTATGACCTGTCCGGGGGCGATGGGGAGCAGATGTTGCAGTCCTTGAAACGCCTGGCGGATTTGGAAGGGGACTACAAGGTCTGCCCTGGCCACAGCACCCTGACCACCCTGGAGCAGGAGCGGCAGACCAATCCCTATATGCGGCGGGCAATGGGAGTATGAAACTGATCTTTGAGGGCCACGACTACCGCTATGCGGTAGAGCAAAGCCTGCTGGCTTTTTTCCCCAACGAACGCCCCGTATACGATGGGGAGGACGCCAACCTCGCCCGGGTAGGGCTGGCTGTGGAAGGCCAGACCGCCCATGCGGCCACATCCCTGACCGTAGGTGGAAAAACCGCCGAAGGTACGGCCCAGGCGGATATCTCCGCCGCGCTGGACGACTATGGACGGGAGCGGCTTAAGCAGCGGGCGGTGAAGCTTAGTTTTTTCGAAGCGGCCCGGAGCCTGACCGGCGTAACCCCCGCCTGGGGCGCACTGACGGGTATCCGTCCCGCCAAGCTGGCGGCGGGGATGCTGGCGGAAGGGCTAAGCGAGGAGGAAACAGATCGTATCCTGCGGGATACCTACTATGTGTCTAGTTCCCGCCGCACCCTATGCCTGCCCTGCGCCAAGGCGGGGCTGGAAGCCAAGCGGGGGCTGTCCAGGGATGAAATTTCCCTGTATGTAGGCATCCCCTTCTGCCCCACCCGCTGCGCCTATTGCAGCTTCGTCAGCAACAGCGTGGAAAAAAGCTTCCATCTGGTGGAGCCGTATTTGCAGGCCCTTCTGGCGGAGGTGGACAGCGCGGCGAAGATGGTGGAGGAGCTTGGCCTGCGGGTCAAGTCCTTCTACATGGGAGGCGGTACGCCCACCACGTTGACGGCGGGGCAGATGGACCGCCTGCTGGGCCGCTTGCAGGAGAAATTCGCCCTGTCCAACGCGGTTGAGCTAACGGTAGAGGCGGGACGGCCCGACACCATCACGGCGGAGAAGCTGGCGGTGCTGAAAAAGAACGGCGTCACCCGTGTCAGCGTGAACCCCCAGTCCATGGACGACCGGGTCCTTGCCGCCATCGGCCGCCGCCACAGCGGGGACGACATCCGCGCCGCAATGGCGCTGGTGGGACAGGCGGGGTTCCCCCATGTGAACATGGATCTGATTGCCGGCCTGCCGGAGGATACGCCAGAGCGGTTCCGCCGTACCTTGGACGAGGTTATTGCCTTTGGCACGGACAACATCACCATCCACACCCTCTCCCTGAAGAAGGGGAGCCGCATCACCCTGGAAGGCACCCGCATCCCCACGGTGGACGAGGTATCCGCCATGCTGGACTACGCGGCCCCGGCCCTGTGGGCGGCAGGCTTTGCGCCGTATTACCTCTACCGGCAGAAGTATATGTCCGGCAGCTTTGAGAACGTAGGCTGGTGCAGGCCCGGCGGGACAGGGTGGTATAATATTTATATTATGGAGGAGCTGCACACCATCCTGAGCCTGGGCGCAGGCGGCTCCACCAAGATGGTAGACCCGGCGAAAAACCACATTGAGCGCGTATTCAATTTGAAGTATCCCCAGGAGTATATTCAGCGTCCGGAAAAGATCACGGCGAACCAAGAAGCGTTCCGGGCGTTTTATGCGAATATATAGCACGATGGAGTAGAAAGGAGAACAAATCATGGCATATTCTCTCGCCCAGATCAACGAAGCGGTCCGCAGCGACCCCCAGGGCTTCGTCCAGGAATGCGACGCGGCTTACAACAAGAAGATCGAGAACGCCGCCCGGAAGATTGCGGACAACCTGTCCAAGTCCCGTATCGTCCTGCTCTCCGGCCCCTCCGGCTCCGGCAAGACCACCACGGCAAAGAAGATCGAGGCCAAGCTGGAGCAAATGGGCATCAATTCCCACGCCGTCTCCATGGATAACTACTTCAAGACGGTGGACCCGGAGACCTCCCCCCGGAACCGCGAAGGCCAGATCGACTATGAATCCCCCTTCTGTATGGATATGGACTTGCTTAACCAGCACTTCGCGGCTTTGGACCGCGGAGAAAAAATCCGGATTCCCAAGTTTGAGTTTGCCCGCCAGATGCGCTCAGATATTAAGAGCCAGCCCCTCCGGCTGGGGAGCGATGAGATTGCTATTTTCGAAGGCATCCACGCCCTCAACGACATCATCACCGGGCGCAACCCCGCCGCCGCCAAGGTATACATTTCCGCCCGCTCCGACATTACCGGCGAGAGCGGGGAGGTCGTGTTTAAGCGCACCTGGCTCCGTCTGGAGCGGCGCACGGTCCGGGATTCCAAGTTCCGCGCCTGGAAGGCGGACGTAACGGTTCGCATGTGGGCCAACGTCCGCCGGGGTGAGAAGCTGTATATCTCCCCCTTCAAGGACAACGCCAGCATCATGTTCGACAGCACCCTGCCCTATGAAATCAGCGTCATCCGGCCCTTTGCCCAGCCCTTGTTCGACCATCTGCGGGTATCTCCGGACATGGAGCGGTACGAGGAGGTCCGGCATTTGGCGGACGCCTACCCGCTGTTTGAGGCTTTGGACGAGAAGTATGTAGCCGAGGATTCCCTGATCCGGGAGTTTATTGGCGGCGGTATTTACGACGATTGATGGGGGATCTGTATGAAGTTTGAAATCACCACCTGTTCCTTCCGCAAGCTGGCCCAAGGCGCCAGGGAGATCGCCCTGGACGCGCCGGCCGTGTTTCGGGAGGGCGCGTCCGCCGCAGGCCGGCGGGCGGAGGAACTGCTCTCCCGCGTCCGCCTGGCCCGGGAAGTCCGCGACCTGCGGGAGGAGATCGACCTGCAAATGCGGGCGGTGGGGGAGATCATGTACGCTGCCCACCGGGGCAACCCCTCCGACAGCGGCCGTGTCCAGGAGATTTTAGAGTATGTGGACGGGCTCAACGAGGAGCTGGCCGCCCACCGGCGGGAGCAGGAGACATTAAAAGGGCTCCTAATCTGCCCAGGCTGCGGCGGGGCGAACAGCGCCGGGAGCCTATACTGCCAGAACTGCGGCAATCCTCTTTCCCGGGGATAGCCCGCGTGTCGGCCAGCGGTGAAAAGCAGGTCTTGAATCCGGTTTCCGCTCGTATATTGGAAGCAGGGCGGAAGCATCCGCACTTTTAGGAAAAAGAGGAAAACCCATGTCCAGAGAAAAGAAGCAGTCCTTTATGGGCGGTGTCACGGTGATGGCGATATCCACCGTGTTCGTAAAAATCTGCGGGGCACTGTATAAGATCCCCCTGAACAACATCCTGGGGGACGAGGGCGTCACACATTTTAACAGCGCCTATAATATTTATGCCCTTCTATTGACCTTGTCCACCGCCGGACTGCCGCTGGCTCTCAGCAAGCTGATCAGCGAGGCTGACGCCACCAACCGGCGTACCCAGATGCGCCGCTGCTTCCATGCCGCTATGGGTGTCTTTGTCGTCCTTGGGGCAGTGGGTTCGGCGGTTATGCTGCTGTTTACGGAGCAGTTGGCCGCTATGCTGCACAATTCTCTGGCCTACTGGCCGATCAAATGCTTGGGGGTCTCGGTGATCTGCGTGTCGGTCATGTGCGCCTACCGGGGCTTTGCCCAAGGGAGACAGAACATGGTGCCCACGGCGGTTTCCCAGTTTATCGAAGCCTTTGCCAAGCTGGCTGTGGGGCTGCCGCTGGCGTGGTATCTCATTCGCTCCGGGTATCCTCTGGAAATCGGCGCGGCGGGGGCCATTGTTGGCGTCAGTGCCGGCATTGTGCTGGCGATGCTCTACATGGTCGCCAACTACCGCAAATACCGGGGGCCGATCATGTGGGGCACTGACCGGGCACAGAGCTACGGCACGATTATCCGCCGGCTGCTGGCCTTAGGCATCCCCATTACCATAGGGCAGGCGGGGATGAGCTTATTCAACACGCTGGACCAATCCATTATCTTGGGGCAGCTTCAAAACGTGCTGGGTATGACGGAGCAGGCGGCGGCAAAGCTGTATGGGCAATATATTTTCAGCAGCACTTTGTTCAACCTGCCTTCCAGCTTCCTGCCTGCCGTGGCTGTCAGCCTGGTTCCCGCCGTGACCGCCGCCGTGACCCGCCGTGACCACCGGGAGGTCAACCGGGTGGTCACCACCAGCTTCCGCCTGATTGCCATGCTGGCTATTCCGGCAGGAACGGGGTTGTCGGTACTGGCGGGGCCGATTTTGCTGCTGCTGTATCCCTCCCGGCGGGAGACGGCGATTGCCGCTACCTATCATTTGCAGATGCTTGGCATCGCGTCCATTTTCGTGTGCGTCATGCTTCTAACCAACTCTATCATGCAGGCCCATGGGAGGGTGAATTTGCCCATTTATACCATGTTTGCAGGCGGCGCTCTGAAGGTTGGCATCAATTATACGTTGGTCAGCAATCCCGACATCAACATTAAGGGCGCGCCCATTGGGACGCTGATCTGCTATGGCCTTATTGCCCTGCTGAACCTGGCGATCGTCAGCCATATGCTGGAAAAAAAGCCCAATTACCTGGCTATCTTTGCTAAACCTGTGATAGCCTCCGCCGCTATGGGAGGGACTGCCTGGGCGGTTCACGGCTTGCTGCGCCACGTTCTTCACGGCGGCTATGTGAAGGAGAGCCTGTGCACCATGCTGGCGGTAGGCGCGGCGGTAATAGTGTACCTGATCCTGGTCATTGCCCTGCGGATGATCACCAGGGAAGATTTGAAGATGATTCCCCACGGCGCGAAACTGGCGAAGCTTCTGCGGCTGTAAGAAAAAGTGACCTCCCTGGCGGTGGACAGACCACCGTCAGGGAGGTTTGCTAAAAAAATCCAGAAACAGGAAAATAGGACTGTACAAATCAGACAAAAAATGGTATACTAAGGCCATCCCCAAAGGAGAAGCAAGAAAGGAGCGATCGTATGAAGTTCACATTTACCTGCAAAAAGGTGTCCCTCAACGATTCCATCAAGGAGTACGCGGAGAAAAAAATCTCCAAATTGGACCGTTATTTCCGGGAGGATGCCAACGCACTTGTGACCTTCGCGGTAGAAAAGGGACACCGCTGTGTGGTAGAGATCACCATTCGCAGCGGCAGTACTCTCTTCCGCGCCCAGGAGGATTCCCGAGACGGCGACATGCGCGGCGCCATCGATGCGGCCTGCTCCACTATTGACCGCCAGATCCGCAAGAACAAAACCCGGCTGTCCAAGCGCCTGCGTCAGGAGGCCCTGGTACCCAGCGTACCGGCTGAATTTGATGTCAGCGAAGAGACCGAGTTCCAGGTAGTGCGTACTAAGCATGTGGCTGTGAAACCCATGAGCGAGGATGAAGCGATTTTGCAGATGAATCTGCTGGGCCACGACTTTTTCGTCTATCGCAACACGGAGGACGTTGTCAGCATTGTCTACCGCCGGAAGGACGGCGGATATGGCCTACTGGAAACGGACGGTGTGGAAGAATAATTTTGAGCTGTTCTCCAGAAAACGACAAAGGTTCTGTGAAACCGGCAAAAGCTCCTATGGACAATAGGGCGTATTTGATGTAGTATATGTTACGGAAGCTTTCCAATATCCCACCCGCCTGGGCCGCTGTCTATGACAGCGGCTCCTTTTTATGCCCGGGGGGGGGCACAGCCCGAGAACCCCTCAATAATAAGCCACCAGCAAATCCACAACCGTTCCATAACTCTGTATGCCGTCCGTCTGGCCGTAAGATTTCAGGGCATTGTCATAAATTGTGGTGCTGACCTTGGCCGTCAGGCCATCGAATTGGGCCCAGTAGGCGCTGTGATACCGTAAGTCCACCAGCACCGTTTCCGGCAACAGGCTCCGTACCGCTTCCCAGCGATCCTTATCGGCCCGGTAGAGGGCGTTGGAGAGCTGGATGTATCCCATAAGATAGCCGGAATATTGGTATACCGCGCTGTCCGATGCCGTGGAAGCGGCAATGGCGAGAAAATTGCACTCCTGCTCGGAAGCGATCCCCCTCTGATGGGCCAGCTCATGGGCGATGTTGGCGGGCAGCAGGCAGGCGGGGCTGTCCACGTTTAAATTGGATTCCCCGGTGTATGGGCTGTAGAAGCCGGTGAAGTTCATGGCGCTGAACAGCCGGGAAAACACCATCTTCTTCGGCGTCCGGTCCCTGCGGGCCAGGAAAGGGAACTCTTGGGAGATATTGTCATAGACCTGGGTACTGCCATCGAAAATTTCATCTCGGGGGACGGCAAACACGCCGTTTTCGTCCCTCTTCACTTGCCCTTCGGTTTCCGACAGCCTTTCGGTGAAATAGAGGGCCACCCGCTCTAACTCGTCTACCGTCACCGGCTGGGCGTAGACGCCGCTTTTTTCCTGGAAGCCGCTGGCGTAATAGTTAACGCCCCAGGTTACGCAATAAAAGCCGTAGGTGGTCAGAAACAGGCATACCAGCCCTAAAATCCCGCCGTAAGCAATCTCCCACCTCCGGCCCGCCCCGGTTCGCAGGCGGTGGAACAGCACTGCCAGCCATGTCATGACCCCCAGGATAAAGAAGACGTAAAACCACTCCACCACGGAAAAAGGGAACAGATACCACAGCCCCGCGTATCCATCCTTCATTGCCTGGGTAACGGCAGAGACGGCGTTCGCCGCCTGGGGGCTGCTGATGCCGGACCAGTATATGCCAAATAGAACCAAAACGCCAAAAAGCCAAATATGTACCCTCCGGTGCCGCAGCATAAACGCCTTCATATAAACCTCCCGCTCCGCTTTTGGACAAGTTTCCTCTTTATTATAGTATAACCTCCTGGCAAATATTTGCCAAGAGGTTATACCTGCCAATTTTCACCGCTGCCTTAGAAAAACTTATAGTTCTCCAAAGACACGCCGCTGTCTTGGAAAATGCTCTTTACCGGGAACATATAGTGGTCGTAGATCGCGCGGCGGATGGCCGTTGTGTCGCCGCCCCGGAGGACATCCACCAGGACGCTGTGGATTTTAAACTGCCGCTTTGCCAGGCCAGCCTGGTAGGCATCACTGCTGATGCTCGCCACAATGCTGCCGAAGTTCAATTCCTCCCACGCCTTGATAACCCGGGGCAGATGGGATTTCTCCATAATGATCCGGTGCAGCGCATAGTCACAGGAGACCACATGGTTCACATCCCCGTCCTGGATAGTTTTCATTTCCTCCAAAACCCGCTCTATGGCGTCAAATTCCTCCTGGGAAAAAGCGCCGCCGCACAACTCCACGGACAGGATCTCATAGCTGGAACGCATGAGGTACAGCTCATACAAATCTTCTGCCGTAATTTTTTTGACAGAGCAGCCCGCGTTCCGGACATATTCCACCAGCCCCTCGTGTTCCAACTGCCGCAGGGCTTCCCGGATAGGCCCCCGGCTGACGCCGAACTCTTTGGACAGATTTTGCTCCACCACCCGGGTTCCCGGGGCAAGCTCCCGGCTCAATATCTTCATGCGCAGGGCGGCTTCCACGTTTTCCCGCAGCGTTCGATAGGACAGTTGGCCCATATAGGGGCTCCTTCCCGGCGGCGGACGGCCGCCCAATTTGGGAACAATTATAACGGCTCCATACGGGAAAGTAAATACGCAATCTGACCGAAATTACGAATTCTTCACTTTGCCGCATGATTTTGTGGATATCCCACAAAATATTACCAAACTTTTCGGCATAAAAACCGGATTGTCAACAATCGACAACCGTGGTATAATCATTCACAGACTGTTCATCGTTTGAATACATGAGAGGGAGGGAGGATTGCGCTGCCGCGCCATAAAAACCGGCAAATACTTTGTTTCACCACAAAATTAGAGGAGGATACGTCCCAATGGACAACAGCAAGAAAATTAAATGGTATGCCCTAGCCACCATGGGTTTCTCGACCGTGTGGGGCTTTGGCAACGTGCTCAACGGCTTTATCTACTTCAACGGCATCCAGGTCATTTTGAGCTGGATCATCATGTTCGCATTGTATTTTGTCCCCTACGCCCTGATGGTGGGCGAACTGGGTTCCGCTTTTAAGGACGAGGGCGGCGGCGTTAGCTCCTGGCTCCACCAGACCACCAACGCCAAGCTGGCCTACTACGCCGGCTGGACTTACTGGGCATGCCACATTACCTACATCGCCAGCAAAGGCTCCGGCGGGCTGAAGGCCATTAGCTGGGCCGTGTTCCGTAACGCGGAGACCTACGACTCTTTCCCCACCCTGTATGTGCAGCTTGCCACCCTGGCGGTGCTGCTGCTGGGCTGCTACATCGCCAGCCGGGGCATTAACCCGCTGAAAAAGCTGCTGACGCTGGCGGGGACTACCATGTTCATTATGTCCATCCTCTACATCCTTATGATGTTTGCCGCCCCGGTTGTCAACCCCAACGGCGGCTATGTGCAGATGGACTTCAGCCTCAAGAATCTGATCCCCAATTTCAACGTGACCTATTTCACCTCCCTGTCCATCCTGGTCTTCGCGGTGGGCGGCTGTGAGAAGATTTCCCCCTACGTCAACAAGGTGGAGAACCCCAGCAAGGGCTTCCCCAAGGGCATGATCGCCCTGGCCGGCATGGTGGTGGTCTGCGCCATCCTGGGCACTGTGGCCATGGGCATGATGTTCGACCCCGCCGAGGTCAACACCAACTTCGATGCCTACGCGGCCAACGGAGGCTACTGGGCTTTCCAGAAGCTGGGCGAGTACTACCACATCGGCGACACCCTGATGATTATTTACGCCCTGTGCAACACCATCAGCCAGTTCGCCATCCTGGTTCTGAGCATCGACGCACCGCTGCGCATGCTGCTGGACAACGAGCACACCCACCAGTTCATCCCCACCGCCCTCCAGAAGAAGAACAAGTACGGCGTCCACAGCAACGGTATCTGGATGGTCGTGGTTCTGTCCGGCGCCATCATCCTGGTGCAGTCCTTCGTGCCCGGCGCGGCTTCCGTTCTGCGCCAGCTCACCAAGCTGAACTCTGTGTGCATGCCCATGCGTTACATGTGGGTGTTCGTAGCCTACCTGGCTCTGCGCAAGGCCATCAACACCATCCCCGCCGAGTACCGCTTTGTGAAGAACCAGGGCGTGGCCAATTTCTTCGGTGTATGGTGCTTCCTGGTCACCGCCGCCTGTTGCCTGATGGGTATGTATGACCCGGATCCCTTTACCCTGGCGCTGAACATCATCACCCCGGTAGTCCTGACCCTGCTGGGCATCATCCTGCCCCAGATCGCCAAGCGTGAGCAGGGCGTACAGAAGGCCAAGAAGTAAAACAAAACAGAGGAGCAGATCGACATGTATCAAAAAACAGCGGAGGAAATGCTCTCCTTCATTCAGAAAAACCCTACCGCGTTCCATGCCGTAGCCACGCTGAAAGCCATTTTGCAGGAAAACGGCTATGCCGAGCTTCTGGAAAGCGGCAAGTGGAACTTGGAGCAGGGCAAGAACTATTTCGTGTGCCGCAATGATTCCAGTATCATCGCGTTCCAGTTGGGAACCGAGCTGGAGGAGTACAGCTTCAACATTGCGTCCTCCCACACCGATTCTCCTGTGTTCAAGCTGAAGGAGAAGGCGGAGCTGGAGGTCAACGGCAAGTACGTCAAGCTGAACACCGAGGGCTATGGCGGCATGATTTGCAGCACATGGCTGGACCGTCCCCTGTCCATCGCGGGCCGGGTGATGGTGCGGCAGGAGGACGGCGGCATCGCCACCACGCTGGTGGATTTTGACCGGGATATGGTTTTGATTCCCAATGCCGCTATCCACATGAACCGGCAGGTCAACGAGGGCTACAATTTCAACAAGCAGGTGGATATGCTTCCCCTGTTTGCCGGACAGGAAAAAGGCTCCCTTATGGCCCTCGTTGCCAAGGAGCTGGGTGTGGAGGAGAGCCAAATCCTGGGCAGCGACTTGTATCTCTACAACCGGGACCGCCCGTCGGTCTGGGGCTGCAACGGGGAGTTCATGTCCTCCGGGCGGCTGGACGACCAGGAGTGCGCTTTCGCGTCCCTGCAAGGTTTCCTGGGCGCAGTCAATCCCAAGTCTGTCAACGTGCTGGCCTGCTTCGATAATGAGGAGGTCGGCTCCGGCACCAAGCAGGGCGCGGCGTCCACCTTCCTGCAAGATGTCCTGCGCCGGATCAACCTCTCCCTGGGGAAGGGGGAGGAGGACTACCTGCGGGCCATCGCGTCCAGCTTCATGCTCAGCGCGGACAACGCCCACGCGGTCCATCCCAACCATCCGGAGTACACCGACGCCAACAACTGCACCTACATGAACGAGGGCGTAGTGGTGAAATCCCACGCGGGACAGAAGTACACCAGCGATGGCATGAGCATTGCGGTAGTGAAGGAGCTTGCCGCCCGGGCGGAGGTGCCCCTCCAGTACTTTGCCAACCGTTCCGACAAGGTGGGCGGCAGCACCCTGGGTAATATCGCCATGGCCCAGGTGTCCATGAAAGCCGTGGATATCGGCCTGCCCCAATTGGCGATGCACTCCTGCTATGAGACGGCGGGCGTAAAGGACGCGTGGTATATGGTCAAGCTGATGCGCGAACTGTTTACCACCCATTTCCAGGAAACCTCCCCGGGCGGGTTGAAAATGGTCAAGTAATCAGGCGGAAGCCAGAGGAGGACGACCCATGAGACATCCGGACACCGCTGCCCTGCGGGAATTTTTAAAGGGTTATTCTGATGAGCCAGGGGAGCCGCGCCCCACCGACCAGCAGGAGCGCCTTCCCATGCCGCCTATGGCCGTTTGCCGGGGCGGCGAGAAGTTGGATCTGCCGGAGCGGGAGGTATCGTCTTTCGGCGCCCTGCTGGAAAACCGGCGCAGCCGCAGAAGCTATAACGGCGAACCGCTGACGCTGGAGGAGCTGTCCTTTCTTCTGTGGGCCGCGCAGGGCGTGGCGCAGGTGGGGGAATACCGTACACTGCGCACCGCGCCCTCCGGCGGCGCACGGCACCCGCTGGAGCTGTATGTCTTTGTCAACCGGGTATCTGGCCTTGCGCCGGGAGCGTATCACTACCTTGCCCTGGAAGACAAGCTGGAGCGGCTGGGCTGCCGGGCCAATCAGGCGGATCAGTTGACCTATGCCCTGGCGGGTCAGGAATTTGCGGGAAACGCACCGGTATGCCTGGTCTGGACGGCGGTGCCCTACCGCAGCGAGTGGCGCTACGACAACCACGGGCATAAGGACGTGCTTCTGGATGCGGGCCACTCCTGCCAAAACGTATACCTGGCCTGCGAGGAGCGGAAGCTGGGCTGCTGCGCCCTGGCGGCCTACGACCAGGAAGCGATGGACGAGCTGCTCGGCTTGTCCTCCCAGCCTACAGACAGCAAAGAAGCGGAATTTTCCGTATACGCCTGCTGCGTAGGGCGTCCGGAATAAGCACCGGAGCGCCGCGCAACCAACCGTAAAACCAAATGGAGGACATGGCTACAAGCCATGTCCTCCATTTATTCGCTTCTCTTTTCCGGTTATAGGCTGTCCGGCGTATATTCTCCGAATCCCTCTCCCAGGACTTCGTGGGCTTCACAGACGATGATAAAAGCGTTGGGGTCAATCTGTGTGACAGACGCCTTGATAGCGGCGATCTGGCTGCGCTTGAAAGCACATAGTAGCACCTGCTTTGGGTCACCGCTAAAACCACCCTGGCCGTTGAGCAATGTAACGCCCAGATCCATACTGAGGAGCTGCTTGGCGATTTCTCCGCTGTGGGTGCTGATGACATAGGCCATTTTGGCGTTGACAGAGCCGTATACCACAGCGTCCATGGCAAGGCTGGAAATATACATAGAAACAATGCCGTACAAGGCGTTGTTAATATTCCGGAAGGTCAACGCGTACGAACACACTACGATTACATCAATCGTCAGGCACAGCCGCCCGATGGACAGATGCCGCAGCTTGTATTTCAGCAGCCGCGCTGCCAGTTCCGTGCCGCCGGTGGTGGATCCCATCAGCATCATCAGCCCCATGGAAATCCCTACCATCACGCCGCCATAGAGGCTGGCCAGCAGTGGCTCCATTGGGGCGAAGGTATGTACCGCCGCCAGGCCGTCAATCATCAGGGATCCCACGCTCATAGCGTAAAGGGAGGAAATCAGCAGCTTTATCCCCTGTTTGCGTACGCCAAGATAGAACAGCGGGATGTTTAGTACAATGGCGGTTGCGCCAATGGGCAGAATGGGCATCAGCCGGTGTAAAATCTGCGACACGCCGGTGAAGCCGCCCATGGAGATGTTGTTGGGCTGGAAAAACCAATTGAAGCCCAGCGCGTACAGTGCGCAGCCCAAGGTTATCACACCGTACTCATAGAGCAGGCGCATTACGGGATTTTTCGTTTTCATATGTGACCCCTCCACCCAAATAGGGCGGGACGCAGTACGCCCCGCGCATTGTATTATTCATCCTATTATACATTTTTTCGCGGCAGTTGGCAAGAGGGTGCCAGAAAATTTCATGGGTTTATTTTCGCCAAAGGACGTTTTCCACCGTAATGGTCTCCGGGCTGTCCGGCTCGGGCAGGGTAACCAGATGGGTGAAGCCCAGTTTCTCCTGGAGCTTGGCGGAGGCGGTATTGAAGCTGAAATAGCCGCATTGGATATACTCGAAGCCCTCGCGGTCAAACAGTTCCGCCGCCACGGCTTTGACCGCTTCCGACATCAGCCCCTGCCGCCGGTACTGCCGGGAAATGGCGAAGGACATCCCCACGCCCCGTTTCCCACGCAGTTCCGGCAGGTTTGCCAGATGCTCCTGGACGGAGACGATATTCAGGTTGCCGATAACCCGGCCTGTTTCCTTGAGGACCAGGGCGTAGCCCCGCTCCTCCTTGTCCTTCAGCCAGTCGAAGCTGGCCCGGGTGTCTTCCTCTGTGTAGAGGATGTCGCCCATCATACGGGACATCTCCTCGCCCATGGCGTAGGCGCAGAAATCTGGAAAGTCCCTTTCTTCCCATTTGCGCAGAAGCAATCGCTCTGTAGACAAAAACATGGGTTAATCCTCCATTTATACCTTTTTTTGCGGCAGTTGGCAAGAGGGCGCCAGAAAATTCCATGGGTTTATTTTCGCCAAAGGACGTTTTCCACCGTAATGATCTCCGGGTCATCGGGCTTAGGCAGGGTGATCAAATGGGTAAATCCCAGTTTTTCCTGAAGCTTGGCGGAGGCGGTGTTGAAGCTGAAGTATCCGCACTGGATATACTCAAAGCCCTCACAGTCAAACAGCTCCTCCACCACGGCTTTGACCGCTTCCGACATCAGCCCCTGCCGCTGGTACTGCCGGGAAATGGCGAAGGACATCCCCACGCCCCGTTTCCCACGCAGCTCCGGCAGGTTTGCCAGACGCTCCTGGACGGAGTCGATGGTCAGGTTTCCAATAACCCGGCCGGTCCCTTTGAGGACCAGGGCGTAGCCCCGCTCCTCCTTGTCCTTCAGCCAGTCGAAGCTGGCCCGGGCGTCCTCCTCCGTGTGGAGGATGCGCCGGCCTATCATGCGGGACATCTCCTCGTCCATGGCGTAGGCGCAGAAATCCGCGAAATCATTTTCTTCCCACTTACGCAACATCAGGCGTTCTGTCTCTAAAAACATGGGATATTCCTCCATAAGTATTTAAACTTGGCCCCCGGTTTCCTTATACCCGCAGGATCTGGGCTGCCTTCGCGTCACCGCTGCGCCATAAAGGCTTCTATATCCGCAATGCTTCTGGGAATGGCGGCGGAGAGGTTCTCACAGCCGTCCTCTGTTACCAGGCAGTTGTCCTCCAGCCGGAAACCGATGCCCCATTCCTCCACGTAAATGCCCACATCCACGCAGAACACCATTCCCGCCGCCACCGGCCGGGTCATATCCACCTGGTCGTGAACATCATAGCCAACGTGGTGCGCGCCGCCGTGCCACATGTACTTTTCGGGGGCTTCATCCTGGCCCAGCAGGCCAATTTCCCGCAGCAGCTCACCGCAGTACCGGTGGCACTCCCGGTCAACCTCAGCCATAGGCATTCCAGGGCGGATGGTGGCGAACATATGCTCAGAGGTGCGGTAGGCGCACTCATAAAGCTGCCGCTGCTTCTCAGAGAACTTCCCGTTGCAGGGCCAGCTCCGGGACACATCGGTACACATGCCGTCCCAGGCCGCGCCCACGTCGTTGAGCACCAAGTCGCCGTCCTTAGCCTGTCCGGTGTAGCTATAGTAGTGGATACAGAAATTATTTTCCCCCGCCGCGATGATGGAGGTAAATGCTGGCTCCAGCACGCCCCGGGAGGTCAAGGCGTGGTCATACTCCGCTTTGTACTCATATTCGTACATCCCCGGGCGGGAAGCGCGCATCATAGCTTCGATTCCCGCCTTGGTAATGGTCTCCGCTTTCCGCATGGCGGCAATCTCACAGGGCTTTTTGATGGTGCGCTGGGCGCAGAGCTGCTTATGGCAGTTGTGGATTTGCAGGGCGGGGTAATCCTTCGCCGCCTGGGCAGCCAGCCGGTAGGCGTCCGTATCCGGATCTCCCGGGGCTTTCTTCCACAGATCCAGCGCCAATGTGGTAAAGTTCCCGGAAATGGCAGCGGCGTGGAAGAAGCTGCCGAACCGCTCCAGGGGCAGGATGGTTTCCACGCCGCTGCGATCCTGGATCTCGCTGTTTTTCAACCGCCGTCCCGTCCATCGTTCCGCCATGGCATCGGGTGGCAGGGCAAAGACGGTCTCCTCCACGTTTCCTCCGGCCTTTTTTGCCAGGAAGATGAAGTCATGAACCTCCGCGCCGTCCAGGCCGGTGAGATAGGCAAAATTCCGGTTAGCGAAAAAAGGATATTCCGCGTCCGCCGACTGGGGAAGGATCTTTCCAGCAAAGCAGGCGAACAGGCTGTTTTCCGGCAGGGCATCGTATAATTCCCGCCGGTTTTCTACATGAAAGCTGCGTTCCATAGGTTGCAGGCTCCTTTCGTTTATTAGGCTTCCCACAGTATAATCCGCCGGAGGAGGAACGTCAAGAGGGACGCGCAAAAACGCGTCCCTCTTGATAGAATTTCCCGCTGCTACGCTTTTCCCAGCCGTTGCAGCATGACCTTTTTCACCGCCCGCAGGATGTTCTCATACCCGGTGCAGCGGCACAGGTGCCCGGAGAGGAGTTTGCGCAGTTCATCGTCAGAGTAGGCCTTCCCGCTCTCCAGGATTTCTACGGCGGTCATCATAAACCCCGGCGTACAGAAGCCGCACTGGATGGCCGCTTCATCAATAAACGCCTGCTGGATGTCCGCCAGTTCGCCGCCGGGGCCAAGCAGCCCCTCCAATGTCCGGATATGCTTTCCATCCGCCCACGCGGCCAGGTACAGGCAGGAGTTGAAGCACTCGCCGTCAATGATGACGTTGCAGGCCCCGCACTCGCCCACCTCGCAGCCTTTTTTCACGCTGGTCAGCCGGAAGTCGTTGCGGAGCATATCCGTCAAGGACGCGCGTACGTCCACCATCTGCTCCACTTCCTTGTCGTTGATGGTGCAGCGAATCAATTTATATTGTACGCTCATGCCCATTCACCTCCCGCCCGTTTGACCGCTTCCGTCAGGCAGCGTTTCGCCAGCTCCACCGCGATATGTTCCCGGAAGGCCTTGCTGGCCCGCCAACTGTCTCTGGGCTGGATATCGGAGAGCACCGCCTGGGCGAAGGCTTCCGCCGTATCCGCCGTCAAGGGTTTTCCCCCGGCGGCTTTCTCCGCGCTGGGGGCGCGCATTGGGATAGGCCCTGCCACGCCGTAGGCAATCCGGGCGCGGGCAATCGCCTTTTTGTCCGGGCTGAGGACCACGTTCACAGAGCATCCCGTGGTAGCAATATCCATCGCGCTGCGCATCGCGTATTTAATGTAGTGCCCGAAACAGTTCTCGTAGCTGGCCTTGGGAATCAGGATAGCGGTCTGGATTTCATCCGGCCGGACGTCTGTTTTCCCCGCCGCGAGATAGAACGCCTGGATGGGGAGCCGCCGCACCCCGTCTTTCCCGGTCAACTCGACAACCGCGTCCCAGGCGAACAGCGTAGACGCGGAATCGGCGCTGGTCACGCCGTTGCAGGTATTCCCGCCGATGGTACCGGCGTTGCGGATTTGCGGCCCGCCCACCATGTCCACGGCTTCGCCGAGGACGTTGATGTATTTCTGGATGATGGGGTCTTTCGTAATATGGCTGAAGCTGGTAAGGGAGCCAATGCGGATATTTTCATCCCCGTCCAGGGAAACACCCCTCATTTCATTGATGCCGTAAATGGAGATCAGCTCTTTCCCAGCCCGCTTCCCCTCCCGCATCTGCACCAGCACATCGGTGCCTCCGGCGAGAATCTGGGCTTCCGGATGCTCCAGCCGCAGGCGCACTGCGTCCTGGACGCTCCCGGCTTCATAGAGCGATTTCAAATCATACATGGAATAATTCCTCCTAGTAAGTATGTAGGCCGGCTGTATACACGGCGCTGGGCGCGTCCGGCCTCCACCGGATCAGGAACAATTCCGCAATGGAATCATAAAAACCGCGAAAGGATACATCGCAAATCAGGAAGGAATCCTGCATCATATAGATGGCGTCCCCGCGTCCGGCCAGCCGTTCGGACTCCACAAAGCGGCCGGAGGATATCCTGCCGGACCACTTGTCCCGCAGGCCGTCCAGAAACCCAGGCTCTGGCTCCATCCGGGGTGCGGACACGTAAGACACGCCGTCCACTCTTATCGTCCCCCGCACCACCGTCCCCCTCAGAAAGGAGCGGTGCAGGGTGACGTCCATTTGGAGGACGGCGGGCGCCCCGATCTCCGCATAATGCTGTTCATAAGCTGTTACCTCCAAAGTGCGGTGGAGCGGGATATGGTACCATATCCCGAACAGAACCAGCCCGGCCAGCACTGTCCCGGCCACCCAGCGCCTGGCCTCCGGTTTCCTCGCGTTTTCCATCTACAGCAGCCCCTCCTCCTTGAACCGGGCGAACAGCACATGGGGGGTCATGGGCGCGTTATTGATGGCGACCCCGGTGGCCTGCAAGACCGCGTTGCGGATGGCCGGGGCCGGGGAACAGGCGGGCGGCTCGCCCAGGGCCTTGGTGCCATAGGGGCTGGTAGGCTCGGCGTTCTCCACAAATTCCGCCTGCAAATGGGGGTGGTCCATGAAGGTGGACAGCTTGTAATCCAGCAGGTTGTTGTTCAGCGGCTTCCCGGTTTTTTCATCGAAAAGGAGCTGCTCGCTCAGCCCATAGCCGATGCCCATAGACATCCCCCCATGAACCTGGGCTTCCGCCAGAGCTGGATTGATAAGCTTACCGCAGTCGTGGACGTTGACAATGTTAAGGAGTTTCACCTGGCACATGGGAATATCCACCTCTACCTCCGCGAAGGTGCAGCCGAAGGAGTAGGCGTTGTTCTTAATCTGGTAGGTACTCTCGGCGGTGATATGCTGGCTGTGGGCCAAACTGTAGAGCGTCTCCGTTGCCAGCTCGTCCAGGCCCATCAGCTCCCGCCCATCGGTCACACGGACGATTTTGCCGTCCACCAAATCCAGGTTTTCCTTCATCTGCCGGGTCAGTTCCGCGGCGCAGGTCAGGATTTTATCCTTTAAAATCCCTCCCGTCTGCCGCAGGGCGAAGCCCCCCACATAGGTCTGCCGGGAAGCGTAAGCCCCGGTGCCGAAGGGCGTTACATCGGTATCCTGGGCGGAGACGATATGTACGTCCGCAAAGGGGATCCCAATGGCGTCCGCCGCCATCTGGGCGAAGGCGGTGTCGCAGCCCTGGCCAATCTCCGTCTCGCCGGTCTGGACCTGGACGGAGCCGTCCTGATTGAGCACCATCCGGCAAGAACTGGACTCCAAAGAGATGGGCCACACGGCGGTGTTGTACCAAAACAGCGCCATCCCCACGCCCCGCCGGACAGGCCCGGTCTGGTTCTGGTATTCGTGGAGCTTCCGCCCGTAGCCGATGGCGGCCATGCCTTTATCCATGACCTCCCGGAAGCTGTCGTAGTAGTTCTCGTTTTTGCTGAACCCGTCCACGAAACCTTGGGGCATGGCAATCTGCCGCCGGTACTCTCCCGGCTCCCGGCCCAAGGCCTTGGCAACATCATCGATGTGGCTTTCCCCGGCCCACATGGCCTGGGGGATGCCGTAGCCCCGCATAGCCCCCGCCGAGGGCCGGTTGGTGAACACGGTATACGCGTCGCCCTCCACATTGGGGCAGGGGTAAATCTGGGGAAACGCGCCCATGCCTTTCGCCACGATGCCGTGGCCATGGGACGCGTAGCCGCCCTGGTTGGAGAAGCACTCGATTTTCCGCGCCGCAAAGGAGCCGTCAGGCCTTACCCAGGAGATGATATGGGTACGGATAGCGTGGCGGACCCGGTTGGAGACGAAGGTCTCCTCCCTGGAGCAGTCGATCTTCACCAGCCGCCCCCCTAGCTGGGTGGTGAGCCAGGCGCACAGCGGCTCATACAGCGCGTCCTGCTTGTTGCCGAACCCGCCGCCGATATAGGGCTTGACGATACGCACCTTCCCCCAGGGAATCCCCAACGCCTGTCCGCAGACCCGCCGGACGATGTGGGGGATCTGGGTGGAGGAGGTCACGGTAATCCGCCCGCCCTCCATCTGGGCGGTGCAGACGTGGTTTTCAATGTGGCAGTGCTGGACGGTAGGGGTGTCGTACCAGCCCTCTACTTTCATTAATCCCGGCTCTTTGCAGGCAGCTTCATAATCGCCGTTGCGGATTTGGGTATGCGCCAGAATATTGCCGGGGTAATTTTCATGGATTTGGGGCGCGCCCGGCTCCATCGCCTTCTGGACGTCCAGGACGAAGGGATATTCGTTGTACGCCACCTTCACCAGCCGCGCGGCCTGGGCGGCGGCCACCTCATTTTCCGCCACCACCACGGCCACCTCATCACCGTAGTACCGCACATGGCGGTTGAGCAGCAGCCGGTCGGCCACGTCCTGATGATGCGGGTCGGTGGACCAGGGGTGGCCCGCGGTGGGGAAGGGCCGGTCCGGCACGTCAAAGCAGGTAAAAATCCGCACTACGCCCGGAACCTGTTCCGCCTGGGCGCAGTCAACGGAAGCGACCAACCCGTGGGCGATGGTGGAATGGACGATGCGGGTGGCCAGTGCGGCCTTATCGCAGAGGTCGTCGGTATATTTCGCGCGGCCCGCCGCCTTATCCAGGGCGTCCACGCGGGCCATGCTCCGGCCTACGCTTTTACTCATTGGGCATCAGCCTCCTTATCTGTTGATGTGGGGAATTTCGGTAAGTAGGACAAAAATTTCTCCGTCAGGGTAAAATTTTTATTATTATATCACAAATCCCCCTGGCTGTATAGGACAAGTTTCCTCTATCCGTTATATTATTTTTTAAATAACGTCCCCGTTGACTGGAACCCTGCTATTAGGATATAATACTGTGAAAAGGGGTGTGATCTGGTATGAAAATTGGCTGTGTAGTGATGGCGGCAGGAGACGCGCGGCGTTTCGGGGAGAACAAGCTGGCCGCGCTGTTCGATGGCAAGAGCTTAATCCGCCGCGCCCTGGAAGCGGTGCCGCCGGAGGCGGTAGACCAGGTGGCTGTCGTGACCCAGTACCCGGAAGTGGAAGAAATGGCGGCGGCGTTCGGCTTCCAGCCGGTACGGAACCCCCACCCGGACTGGGGCATCAGCCACACCATCCGCCTGGGTCTGGAAGCCTTGGAGGACTGCGGCGGCGCACTGTTTATGGTCTCCGACCAACCCATGCTCCGCCGGGAGTCCGTAGCGGGTACCGTGGAGCTGTTCCGTGCCCATCCGGACAAATTGGTGGGAGCGGGCCATGATGGCGTAAGGGGGAACCCCTGCATCTTCCCGGCGGCGTATTTCCCCGAGCTGCTGGCCCTGCGGGAAGACCGGGGCGGCAGCAGCGTCATCCGGCGGCATGAGGAGGACCTTCTGCTCTACGAGGTACCCGCCTGGGAGCTGGAGGACGCGGATACCCGCCAAGCCCTTCGGGCGATGGAGGAGCGGAAAAGGCTGGTATAATGAAAGGGGCGGAGACGCATGCGTCTCCGCCCCTTCTGTTTGCTTATTTGCCGTAATCCTTTTCAGGCTTCTTATACCGCCCCAGCAGCTCCATAAAATCCTCCTGCCGGGCAGCCAGCAGCAGCGCGGCGTACACTGCCACTGCCAGGAAGCCCAGCCCCATGCACTTAGCCATCAGCACCAGCTTTCCTTCCCGGCCGCTCAGGGCGAGGCTGGTTGCATACCACAGCCCGCCGCCCATCACCAGCGCGGCTCCAAGGCTTTTCACCAGCGGCGCCACATGGATGCCGCCGGTTTTCCGCAGCAGCAGCGCCGCCATCACAACGCCGCCCAGGGTAATGGACGCTGCCGTAGCCGCCGCCAGCCCCGCGCCGCCCCAGCGGGGCCCAAGGGCCTGGTTCAGCCCCCAATTGCACAGTAAAATCCCGCCGTTGACCAGCAGGGGGGTCAAGGTCTGTTCCATGGTATAGTACGCCTTGCTTAGCAGATCCAAGACGCAGAACCCCGCCATAGACAGGGCGTAAATCGCAAAAATCCCTCCAGTAGACGCGGTAGACGCGGCGTCAAAGCTGCCCCCTTCAAACAGCACTTTCACGATAGGGGTGCCGAACACCGCCAGCACGGCGGAAACCGGCAGAATCAGCAGCAGCGTACTGCGCAGCACCTTCCAGATGTACCGCCGGTAAGCGGTTTCCCCGCCAACAGCGTACTCCTGGCTGAATTTGGGGAACAGGACGGTGCTGATGGAATAAATCAGCGTGGTCGTCAGCGGCGTAAACAGTTTATCGGCGTAATAGAAGGCGCTGACCGGGCTGCCGGCAAGCTGGGCCGTCATAGACGAATCTTGCAGGTAGCAGAACAGGAAGATGGAGGTAGTCAGCACCGTCACCACGGCGGTTTTCAAGAAGGTCTTGACATACTCCGCCCGCAAGTCCAGCGCAGGCTTGTAGCGGTACTGTTCCTTCAGCGCGTAGGGCGCGGTCATGCCCAGCTGCAGCAGCCACGCCGCCGCCACCGCCGCCACATAGCCGCCCACTCCCAGCCGTCCGGCGAAGAAGGCCAAAAACAGGATCAACGCCAGGTTATAAGGAATGGACATGCTGCCCTGCAAAACGAAATGCTCCAACGACTGGAACAGCGCCACCAGCAGATAGGCCAGCACGATCACCGGCAGCGTCAGGACCATCACCCGCATATACCCCGCGAGCCGGGCCGCTTCCTGGGGGGAGCCGTCCCATAGGGAGGCCGCGAACCCGGGCAGGAAGGTAACGCCGATCCAGACCGCCGCCGCGCCCGCGCTAAGCAGCACAGAGAGGGTAATGAGGTTGCTGGCGGCGGCAAATCCTTCCTTCCTGTCCCTCCGCAGCCGCGGCGTAAGGATAGGCACAGCGGCAATGCACAAGGCGTAGGCCGCCGTCGTAAACAGATAAATGGTTGTATTATTAGCGGTGGTATAGAGGTCTGCCGCGATGTCGGTGCCGAAAGCCCTGGCCTGCAAGGCCTCCCGGACGATGCCCAGAAGCTTGGCGAACAAGGTCACCAGGGCCACGGTGCTGATGACATGGATGGTTTTGTTTTCTTTCATACAGTTTCCCAATTTCCAAATACACAGATTCTTAATAATGGCTTAGACTGTCCCATACAGCATGGCCTCAAATGACATATATCCAATTAGTCCATTCCATATATTTTCAAATACGCCAACGCTGTGCTTATTTCATTATCCGAAAATCCATAATTACGTATAGCACACATGCATTTTTCAAAAATAATCATATTATTGCGCTTTATCTGCTTTATTTGAACATCATTGAATGCCAGCATGGCTTGTTTGTCTAGTGCTCGCATTTCAAATGCCCGTGTGCCGACATCAAGATGGCACGGTGTGAAGCAACCAAGCAATGCCGCAAGATTGTCCTCATCTTTATTAGCACACAGCCCGTACTTATAGTCTGTATGAGAATCAAGATCAATAAATTGAAAACCGCAATCTTTATCATAGAAAAAATTGCTTTTCCCAATAAAATCAATCAAGATATCATTATTAGTTAGTATCATAGTGTCACTGACAAATTTATTGAAATGTTTCTGCGGTACTTCTGCTATAAATTTTGTCCTGGCAAGAATATAGCTTTTTGCATCCGTAGTGTTGGGATAGAAATATAGTTTTTCCGGATTTTTTTGTGTCCAGACATAGTACGCCTTCATAACTGCATCATCAAAAAGTTCTTCGCCTTTTGCACGCTGTTGAATGATATACCCATCTCCATCTTTGCTGTCGGGATCGTAACAATAGCCTAAAACAGGAATAACCGAAACACCATTTTTGTATAAGTCCATAAGCAGTTTTATCAATTCATCATAATGCGCAAGATCATCATCGCGGGTGGTGATATTTCGCAGTTTAAGCTTGCTTGTTGTTAATACAGCGTAATTTCCAATTAGGTAGGCATGTTTATCACATCCGCGTGCGGATGGCTTTATCAACTTCAAGTTTGACAATAACTTGTGTGCTGTTACAGGTTCAATATAAATAAATCTTTCTACCATTTATTTCCTCTAATAATGTTAATATTTTATACTAACTCCCAATAAACGAAGGAAATTCTTTTATTAGGCCGCAGAATGCGGCCCAGTGGCAAAGCCGCCGGGAATGACGCCCATACTTTTCCTGGAACAGCCGCAGCGCCGTGCTGAAAAGCTTTTCAAGCTTTCAGCCGGAAATGGCATTAAGGCTGCTCCATAATCGCGCGAATCAATTCCTCATTCTGATCCAGCTTGGAAATGAGACGCTCCAAATTCTGAGCGGCGGCGGCGCGGATATCCTCCCGGCGTTCCATGGTCTCCTGAAAGGCGGCCTGGAATTTTTCCAGCGTAAAGTCCTCCACCGTAAACCGGGTCGGCTGCTGGATGGACGCCAGGAAGGAGTCCACTTTCGGGTCATAGCTGACGCCGATCATAGGCACCCCCATAACGGCGGCGTAAATCAGCGAGTGGAGCCTTACCCCCACCAGCACGTCCATGCAGCCGATGATGGACAAGGTCTCCTCCGACAGGTATTTTTTCCGCAGGCACCCCGCATGGCCCTCCAAATGCCCGGCCACGGCCTGGCAGACGGAAAAATCTTCATCGTGAAAAAAGGGAATCAGCACTGAATCCGCGCCGTATGCGTCCCGCAGCCATTCGATGCACCGCGCCACCTCCCGCAGGAAGGGCTTGCCGGGCTTCCTGGATTTCACGGCCCAGCCCACTACCAGCCCGTCCGGCCTGCGCGGGCATCCCTCCTCCTCCAGAATCCGCAGCCCCAGCTCCGGCCCTGGGGCTTTCACACGAATCACCGGGTCGGCGGTGACATGAATCAGCCCGTCCGGCACTTCCAGTTCCAGCAGCAGGTCCCGGCTTTTGGAGTCCCGGACAACGATGCCATCGGTCCTGCGCAGGACGAAGGCGGTCAGCTTCCGGTTCCGCTTCTCAAAAATCGGCCCAATGCCCTGGCTGTAGATAAAAGTCCGCTTCCCCAGCAATTGGGCCAGCCGGAGGATAAACAAGTAATAGAGGATGCTGCGGCTGGAGGTCGCGTCTTGGAGCAGGCTTCCCCCGCCGGAAAGCAGCATGTCGCATTTCCAGACAGAGCGGAAAATATCCCACAAGTTCATCCTCCGGGCAGCTTTGACGGCGTATTTTTCCGCCGTCTGCGCCGGGTCCTGGGACAGCACAGTGATCTCCACATCCGGCAGCTTTTCCCGCAGGTTGTCAATCACGGTGCGCAGGATGGACTCATCGCCGATGTTGTTGAAGCCGTAATATCCCGATATCAATATGTTGTACATATTTATCTATGCTCCGCGTTCCCATATTTTTCCGCCAATCTGCGGGCCAGCCGAAGCAGCAGCTCAAAGCACAGAATCATCACCGCGCCCACCGCGATGCCCAGCGCCAGGGAGTACGCCGTGCGCGCAAACCCCAGGTACAGCGGGGTACGGATGTGCATAAAGGTATTGCAGACGCTGGTCAGGCCGATGGTTCCGGCCAGCCCGAACAGCGCCGTCCAGAAGGGCAGCCGCCGCACAGCGCAGTACACCGCCAGCATAATCCCGGGGAAAGCCACCAAAAATTCCTTCGTCCTGGGCCGCGCCAGCAGCAAGGTTTCCAGGTCATTGCGGAAGATCATCTCCACATCGGAGATCGCGACGCTGCTCTCATGCCCTGTGCGGGCCAGGTAGTAGTACCCAGCCAGCGCCACCACACCCATCAGGAGGATGCCCCACAGGGGGATCGTCCAGTTCAAGGCGGTGCCGATATCCCGCAAATCGAGATAGCTGCTTTTCCTCGACTTGTCAAACAGCCCGTAATAGGACACAAACAGCAGGCAGAAGAAAGCCAGCGGCAGCAATTGCGCCGCCTTGACCCCCCGGAAAATCCCCAGCTCCAGCATAAAGTTCGTAGAGGACAAAGGCGCGGCAGTCATCATCGCCCCAGCCATAGAGATTGCCACAGCACCGGCTAAAATCCCGACAGCCCTGGGCAGAATCCGCACCACTTTGGCGTCCGCGTCCAATTTCTCGCCAGTCCGCTTCGCCGCGGACAGGAAAAAGGCCGCCGCCAGGCAGGCGAACACCACGGCGCTGGCAAAGCTGGCCAGCAGCCGGAAGGAGTTAGGCAGCACCAGCCACGCCCCCGCCACGCAAACCGCGGCGGCTCCCCCCAGCAGCAGGGCCCATTTCCGCTTCACCGGCAGGAAGGTACCCGGCAGCATCGCGCCGCCGAACCCCGCCCCCAGCCCGATCGCCAGCAGGGCCAGGGAGGGCACCTGATAATTTTCCATCACGGAAGCCCGCCCCATAGAGATACCATGGGCGGCCAGCCGCTGGTTCAAGCCGTCGAAGAGGTCGCGGTAGACCGCCGCATCGGTGACATAGACATGGTGGTCATCGGTATATTTAATGGGCTTAAAGTAGAGCACCCGGATATTGCGTTCCACAATGGCCCGGTAGATAGTGTTTTCGATCTCCTCCGCGCCCGCGTAGCCATAGTATGCGTAGCGGTACTGGATATAGTCCCACAAGGAGAATACCCGCACAGCGTTTAAGCCGGTTTCCAGCGCAGCGTTTTCCACGCCGGACTGCATGATATTTTCCCGCTGGACATTCGTTTCGATCATGCCAATGGTGGTGCCGGTTTTTTTGAGGTAATCCAGGGCAAAGGCCCCGCCATCGTCGAAGCCGATAACGGCCTCCCCACCGGCGATAATGTATTCGGGAAAGATGCCGTAGCTCTCATAGCCGCGCACCACCGCCTGGGCGTATTGGGTGTCATTGTGGCCATTGTAGCAAAGGGTGCGGGGGACGATCTCCATTCCGGCGGACTGGATGGTTTCCACTTTCTCCGGCATCAGGCCCAGGGAGACGTACATCAGCTTGGAGGACTTCAAATCCTCCCGCTCGACAAAGCCTTTATTTAATGTAGTAGTATATGCGCCCTTGCCGCCATAGAGCGCGTCGGCCGCGCCGCCGTCCAGAAGGATATAGGTTTTCTTCACCGTGCCGGCCTGGAAATAAGGCGTCTGGCCATAATAAGAGCTGAAAGAAGCGTCCGGGAGATCATCACTGCTGCCGCAGTAATAGGCTCCCGCCGGGAAGCGTTCCTTCACCGCGCCTACCACAAACTCGCTGGCGGAAGGGTCCTCCTCGGTATCCGTAACCTCCACCATCACATCGAAGCGGTCGAAGCCTTTTTCCTCCACGGCTTCCACGAAAGCCTGGGGATACTGGTCCCGCCAACTGGCATCCTGCATGATCTCGCCCATCATGGTAGCGGTAACGTTCATAGGGGAATCTTCCATCAAGGTGGTCAGGTTTTCCTCCGTCAGGCCTACTTTGGTAATCCCCATTGCTTTAAACTGTTCCAGCCACCAGGAGATATCTTTTTCGCTCTGCTCCACCATCCACTCCAATTCGATGTAATCGAGAACAACGTCATAAGATTTGTTGGCGGCTTCCACCCGCCAGCGGCCTGCCACAACAATACAGCTTATTGCGACGGCAACAGCCGTCAGGGCGATTAGAAGGATGTTTCGTTTTAAGAATTGCTTCATTGCAGGATCCTTTCTTTGCCGCCATTGGACGGCAAACGGTAAATTTTTTTGAATCGGCCCGGGCATACCTTTTGCGCGGGCAAAAACGCCCCAAAATCATATATGCCCACTCCTGCGCACGGTTCTGCCGGGACGCCGGCGGCCATGTGGGACGCGGCACAGGGGAGAGGATTATCCCCTCTGTGCGCGGAGATAATCCTCTAAAATAAGGCATGCTGCCACAGCATCTACCACTTTTTTCCGCTTCTTCCCATTTTTCCCCGAAGCAAATAAAATATCATGGGCTTCCACTGTTGTCTGCCGCTCGTCCCATAAGTGGACGGGGAGGGAAAATACTTCCTCCAGGACTTTGGAAAATGCTTCCGCCTTTTCCGCCCGGATCCCGGCGGTGCCGTCCATATTTAAAGGATACCCTAAAACCAGCTCGTCAATTTGATACGATTTAATCAACCCGCCCAGACGGCGGAGCACCTCCGCCCGTTTCCGGGTGGTAATCACCTCCGAGTGCCACGCCATCAAACTCCCCTCGTCTGACACCGCCGCCCCCGTATGCACGTCCCCATAGTCGATTGCCAGTATCCGCACGGCAAACCTCCCTTCCCCGCCCCAAGGCCAGTAAAAATTCCCTCCCATTATACAATATCCTTCCAGGAAAAAAAAGTAGGAGAATTGTAAATTTTCTGTTGACCTGGGGCAAAATTGGTGGTATAGTAAGCATTACCTGTGGAAATGGGGTTTTCTTTTTGCGCGTTTTTCGCTTCCGCGCAAAATGCCCCCTTCCGCCAGGGAGGCAATCGTTACAGGCCAAGAGCCTGCACAATGGATTAAGGAGGTGCCGCTAGGAATGCGCGTTAAAATCACTTTGAGATGCAACGAGTGCAAGCAGAGAAACTACAACACGGTCAAGAATAAAAAGAACGATCCTGATCGTCTGGAGATGAAGAAGTACTGCCCCTTCTGCAGAAAGCACACGGTCCACTCTGAGACCAAGTAAGGAAAGGTAGGAAAGGAACGTTCATGGCTGAAGAAAAGAAAGTCGTTAAAAAGGACCGGGGCCGCTGGTTCCGTGAAATGAGAAGCGAATTGAAA
This sequence comes from uncultured Oscillospiraceae bacterium, assembly GCA_910587645.1. Taxonomy (GTDB): domain Bacteria; phylum Bacillota; class Clostridia; order Oscillospirales; family Oscillospiraceae; genus Pelethomonas. Next base: position 41,977 of record CAJUNA010000013.1, on the reverse strand, counting down.
AAGGTCGTGTGGCCCACCCCCCAGAAGGTCGCCCAGAATACCGGTACGGTCATCCTGTACAGCGTGATCTTCGGCGCGTTTATCTGGATTTTCGACGGCGTCGCCGCCCTGTTTATCAAGACCCTGCTGGACCTGTTCGCCGCGTAAGAGGGCGAAGGGATGTCTGATAACGCAAAGTGGTATGTCGTCCATACCTACTCCGGCTATGAAAACGCCGTAAAAACCACCATTGAGAAATTCGTCGCCAACCGCCACTTGGAGGAGTCCATCGTGGAAATTCAAATCCCCCTGGAAACCGTCACCGAGATCAACGAAAACGGTGTGGCGAAAGAGGTGGAGCGCAAAATTTTCCCCGGCTACGTCCTCATTAAAATGGTGATGACCGATGATACCTGGCACCTGGTGCGCAACGTGCGCGGCGTCACCGGCTTCGTGGGCGAGGCCAGCAACAAGCCCATCCCCCTCACTGATGAGGAGGTTTTGGCATGGGGTATGGAGACCCACCAGATCGAGGTCAGCTTCAAAGTGGGCGACAGGGTCCGCATCAACGACGGTCCGCTGGAATCCTTCACCGGCGTGGTGGAGGAGATGGATCTGGAGAAAAACCAGGTCACCGTTGTGGTCTCCATGTTCGGCCGGGAAACTCCTGTCGAGATGGAGCTGGAGCAGGTAGAGCTGGAGAGCGAAGCGTAAGCCTGTTCCCTGCAAAGCAAATTTCCACCGGCGCGCTGTAAAGCCGCGCGGTTCCCGTGGGAGGGGCGTCCGAAGGGGACTAGCCCTGCTACCACCACATTTTATCAAGGAGGTGCCTTCTCATGGCACAGAAAGTCGTAGGATACGTTAAGCTGCAAATTCCCGCGGGCAAGGCAACGCCCGCTCCCCCCGTTGGCCCTGCCCTGGGCCAGCACGGCGTGAATATCGCCGCTTTTACCAAGGAGTTCAATGAGCGCACCAAGGGCGACATGGGTATGATCATCCCTGTCATTATCACGGTGTACTCTGACCGCTCCTTCACCTTTATCACCAAGACGCCCCCCGCGGCGGTTCTCATTAAGAAGGCCTGCAACATCGAGTCCGGCTCCGGCGTGCCCAACAAGACCAAGGTAGCCACCATCAGCAAGGCCGATGTGCAGAAGATCGCCGAGACTAAGATGCCCGACCTGAACGCCGCCAGCCTGGAATCCGCCATGAGCATGATCGCCGGCACGGCCCGCAGCATGGGCGTCGTCGTGGGTGAATAAAGGAGGGCTTGAACAATGTTTAGAGGTAAAAAATATCAAAACAGCGCCAAGCAGATCGACAGAGCTGCCCTGTATGAATCCAAGGACGCTTTCGAGCTGATCTGCAAGACCGCTTCCGCCAAGTTTGACGAGACTGTGGAGCTTCACGTAAAGCTGGGCGTTGACTCCCGTCACGCCGACCAGCAGGTTCGTGGCGCCGTTGTCCTGCCCCACGGCACTGGCAAGACCGTCCGCGTCCTGGTATTCGCCAAGGGCGATAAGGCCGATGCCGCCCGGGAAGCCGGCGCGGATTATGTTGGCGAGATGGACATGGTAGAGAAGATCCAGAAGGAAAACTGGTTTGAATTTGACGTAGTGGTTGCCAGCCCCGACATGATGGGCGTGGTAGGCCGTCTGGGTAAGCTGCTCGGCCCCAAGGGCCTGATGCCCTCCCCCAAGGCCGGCACCGTCACCCCCGACGTGGCGAAGGCCGTGCAGGAAGTCAAGGCCGGTAAGATCGAGTACCGCCTGGACAAGACCAACATCATCCACTGCCCCATCGGCAAGGTGTCCTTCGGCGCGGAGAAGCTGAACGACAACTTCAACACCCTGATGGGCGCAATCATCAAGGCCAAGCCCGCCGCCGCCAAGGGCCAGTATGTGAAGAGCTGCGTTACCGCTTCCACCATGGGCCCAGGCGTAAAGGTCAGCACTTCCCGCCTGGTTTGATCAAAACCATCAAACAGCCGCATGCCTTTAAAAGGCCATGCGGCTGTTTTTGCGCGGATGCAGTTACGCCCCGGATACCAACGCATCCGGGGCGTGAAAATCAATCTAAGTCCCTGCCTTTGCTCCGGTAGGGGCTTTCCAGCGGGCTGGCCTGATCGGCCTCATTCTGATACCGCCCCACCACGGTAGCGGCCAGCTCCACCGGCAGCAAAGTACCCGCCCCGGCCACGCATCCGCCGGGACAGCCCATGCCCTCCAGCAGGTAGCCGTTGTACTTGCCCGCCTTGGCCAAGGTCATCAGCTTCCGGCACTCCCGCAGGCCTTCGGCTTTAGCGGTTTTGATCTCCAAATCCGGCGAAGTGCGGTGAATTACATCCGCCACCGCCTGGGCCACGCCGCCGGAGACGGCGAAGCCCCGTCCTGCCGCAGTGCCTTCCCGCATGGATTCCCCCTCCGGGATAGCGGCAAAATCCACGCCCTTAGCTTCAAACATGCCCATCAATTCCTCGAAGGTCAGCACGAAATCTACGTCGGAGCGGATATCGGCCCGGATGGCCTCCAGCTTTTTAGCGGCGCAAGGCCCCACAAAGACCACCTTGCATCCCGGGTCTTCTTTTTTCACCAGCCGCGCGGTAAAGACCATGGGGGTCAAGGTCATGGAAACATTTTTATACTGTCCCGGGAACAGCTTCTTCACCATCTCATGCCACGCGGGGCAGCAGGAAGTCGCCATAAAGTCCTGCTCGGCGGGAACCTTCATCAAAAAGTCCTCGGCTTCCTCGATGGTACACATATCCGCGCCCACGGCCACTTCCACCACCCGGTCGAAGCCCAGCATTTTCATCGCGGTAGTAAACTTTTCCGGCGTAGAGCTTTTCCCGAACTGCCCGATAAAGGCGGGAGCCACAATAGCGACCACCTTTTCCTTTTCCATGATCGCGCGGACTACCTGGAAAATCTGCCCCTTGTCCACAATCGCGCCGAAGGGGCAGCTCACCAGGCATTGGCCGCAGGCCACACACTTGTCCTGATTGATAATGGCCTTATTGTTCTCGTCCTTTTCGATGGCATCCATGCCGCAAGCGGCAACACAGGGCCGTTCCATGTAAATAATCGCGTTATAAGGGCAGGCCTTGGCACATTTTCCGCATTTGATGCACTTTTCCGGATCAATCTGGCTTTTACCGTTTACGAAGGAAATAGCCCCCTTAGGGCACACCTTCTGGCAGGAGGCGGCCAGGCAATTCTGGCAGTTCTCTGTTACCTTATATTGCCTGGTAGGGCAGGCGTGGCAGGCGTAAGGGATAATGTTGATGAGCGGTGGCTCATAGTACTGCTCGGCGATAGCAGCCTGATCCATGCCCTCGGTCATCAGGGAGCGTGTCTGGATAGGCCGGATAGACAATCCCATGGCCAGCCGCACCCGCTCGCCAGCAATAGCCCGCTCCAGGAAGATAGATTCCCTGTGCAGCGCCTTATCGCCCGGAACGATCACATAAGGCAGATCCTCCGCCTTCTCGTACCCGCCGCCCTCATAGGCCATTCGGGCCACTTCGGTAAAGACGTTTTTCCGGATATCCGTAATCAGTGATGGTATCCCTCTCATAGCAATCTCCTTTGCATCACACAAATTTTGCTGGTTCAAGGATAGCATGCCAAAGGGAAAAAGTCAATCGCCCAACTTCCGCGAGCGCAGCCAGGTTTCCCGGCGCACGCCTACCAGCTTCGCCTGCTTCAAATCAAATTTCATCCGAAGCCCTTTCATCCCCTCATAGGGCGCCGCAGCCTGTTCCTGACAGAGCCAGGATAATAGAAAAAGAGGGCGGGTTCCACCAACTCAAGGTGGGAAATTTTATAAACACCAACAGGCAAAACCGTAAAAAACGACAAAACCCCGTCTTGACAAGATGGGAGGATGCCTATATGATAAGGAAGAATCTCGCAAAAGGGAGGGGAGCCCTATGGCCGAACGTATCACCAGCCGGTCCAACCCACTGCTGGTTCATATCCGTAAACTGGCCTCGTCCCGGCCCCACCGCTATGGGACGGGGGAATACTTAGGCGATGGGGCGAAGCTGTTAGCGGAAGCGGTTCACTGGAGTGCGCCCCTGACAGCGGTGGTCCACACGGCGGGGACGGCGCTCCCGCCGTTGCCGGAGGGGGTTCGGATTGTAGAGGTCCCAGAGGACGTAATGGCTTCCATCAGCCCGATGGAAGCGCCCCAGGGGGTATTATTTCTGGCACGCATACCCGGCACGCCACCGCCGGCGGCGCTTCCTCCCAGCAGGTACTTAGCGTTGGAAGGGGTTCAAGATCCTGGCAACGTAGGGACGATCCTCCGCACGGCGGACGCTTTTGGGGCGGAGGGGATATTTTTACTTCCCGGGTGTGCGGATTTGTACAATCCCAAAACAGTCCGCAGCTCAATGGGGGCCATATTCCGGCTTCCCGCGTGGAATGTTACTTTGCGTGAGCTGCAAGGCTTGGCCGAAAGATCCTCCTTATCCCTGCTGGGCACGGCATTGCGTCCGGACACGATAGATCTTCGCGGAATATCCTTACAGCGGAGCGTAATTCTTCTCGGCAGCGAGGGAAAGGGCCTGAGTGAGGAAGCGATTTCCCTCTGCGGCAAAACGGTTCGCATCCCTATGGAGGGGAAATGCGAATCGTTAAATGTTGCGGCGGCGGCAGCGGCGCTGCTGTGGGAGGGTTACCGGTAGGGAGGGCGTTTTGCGCCCTGTAAAAGGGGAAAAAGAAAAAACGGCGCGGCCCTGCGGGCCGCGGAGAGAAAGGAGCGCCCCCATGGCTGCGTTGAAGTTCTGGCTCTGGCTGGCGAATCTCCCCCGGATAAGCAGCCAGATGAAATTGGCCCTGCTGGGGCATTTTGGCGAACCGGAAAGAATTTATTACGGGGATAAAGAGGAATACTTTCTGATAAAAGGGATGACCCGGCAGGCGGCGGACATATTGATGGACAAAACCCTGGACCGCACAGACCAAATCCTGGGCGACTGTGACCGCCTGGGCCTGCAAATTATCACCAAGCAGGACACCGGCTACCCCGACCGCCTGCGGAACATCTTCGACCCACCCCTGCTCCTCTACGTCCAGGGGAGGATGCCCCTCTTCGATGAGGAGGTGGCTGTCGCCATGGTAGGCACCCGGCAGGCATCGGCCTACGCTCTGGAGCAGGGCGAAAAACTGGCCTACCAGATGGCCGGGCTGGGCGCCGTTGTTGTTTCCGGCCTGGCGTCCGGCGCGGATGCCGCCGCCCACCGGGGCGCGCTGCGGGCCAACGGCTTCACTGCCGCCGTTATTGGCGGGGGACATGATGTGATCTACCCCCGGGAAAACCGTGGCTTGTACGAGGACATTGCCGCGAGGGGCGTGATCCTCTCCGAGTACCCGCCGGGGACGGAACACATGGCCGGCCATTTCCCCGTGCGCAACCGGATCCTCAGCGGCCTGAGCCTGGGCGTGGTGGTTATGGAAGCCCCGGAACGAAGCGGTGCGCTCATTACCGCCAACCGCGCCCTGGATCAAGGACGGGACGTATTCGTCATCCCGGGACAGGTGGGGGACCGCCGCTGCGCGGGCAGCAACCTCCTCCTGCGTGACGGCGCGGGTGTGGTGACCGATGCCTGGGACGTGCTGAGCCACTACGCCGGGCAGTACCCGCACAAGATCCGCTCCCTCCGCCGGGAGGAGCCCCGCCGCTTCGGCGGTACGCCCCTGCCGGAGAAGCCAGAGAAAAAACCGGCCCCAAAGCCGGAGCCGGAAGCGCCGGCCCTTCCCCTGCTGGATCTCGCGGGAGACCACGGCCTCACCGATGACCAGCTCCGCATTGTCAAGGCCCTGGAGGGCCGCACGGTTCAAGTGGACGATCTGATTGAGGAAACCCAGATCCCCACCCGCCGCATTTTATCGGCGCTGACCGTACTGGAATTAGACAGGATCGTGGCGCAGGAGAGCGGAAAACGCTTCTCCCTGCTTGTCGCGCTCAAATAAATCAACAAGAATCTAAGAACAAGGGACTCCCTGCCGCGCCGCGCGGCGGCTGTCCCGGCGGCGCTACCAGCCGCCCAGGAGGAAACCAATGGCAAAATCGAGTCTCGTGATCGTGGAGTCTCCCGCCAAAGCCAAGACCATCGGCAAATATTTAGGACCCAACTACCAGGTAAAAGCCTGCATGGGCCACCTGCGGGACCTGCCCAAGAGCACCTTGGGCGTAGACATTGACAACAACTTTGAACCCAAATACTGCCCCATCAAGGGGAAAGAGGACATTATCAGCGACCTGAAAAAGTCCGCCAAGGCCAGCGAAATGGTCTACCTGGCCACCGACCCGGACCGGGAAGGCGAGGCCATCAGCTGGCATCTGAAGGAGCTGCTGGGCCTGGAGGATCAGAAGGCCCGCCGCGTGACCTTCAACGAGATCACCAAACGGGTGGTCAGCGAATCCATCGCCAGGCCCCGGGAGATTGACCAGAGCTTAGTGGACGCGCAGCAGGCCCGCCGGATCCTGGACCGGATCGTGGGCTACCAGCTCTCGCCGCTGCTGTGGAAGAAGATCCGCAGCGGCCTGTCCGCAGGGCGTGTCCAATCGGTAGCCACCCGGATGGTCTGCGACCGGGAGCATGAGATCGCGGCGTTCCAGCCCCAGGAATACTGGTCCCTGGACGCGAAGCTGACCACCGATGGCACGGAGCGCAACGCCTTCCTGGCCCGTTACCACGGTGAGAACGGCAAGAAGAAGGAACTGAACTCCATGGAGGAAGTGGAAGCGGTAATTGCCGCCGTAAAGGCCGCCGCTTTTTCTGTCAAGGCGGTAAAGCGCCAGGAGAAGCAGCGGTCCCCCGCCGCACCCTTTACCACCTCCACCCTCCAGCAAGAGGCCAGCCGCAAGCTGAGCATGACCCCCCGCCGCACCATGGCTATCGCCCAGCAGCTTTATGAGGGCGTAGACATCTCCGGCGAGGGTGCGGTAGGCCTGATCACCTACATGCGGACAGACTCCCTGCGCCTAAGTGATGAAGCCCTAGCCGCCGCCCGCGGCTTCATCAAGGGCCGCTACGGCGGGGACTACTGCCCGTCCGCCCCCCGTGTCTATAAGACCAAGGCCGGCGCCCAGGATGCCCACGAGGCCATCCGCCCCAGCGATGTGGAGCTGACCCCGGAGCGGGTCAAGGGCGATTTGACCCACGACCAATACCGTCTCTACTGGCTGATCTGGAGCCGTTTTGTGGCCTGCCAGATGTCCAACGCGGTCTACGACGCGGTCTCGGTGGAGATCGAGGCCGGCAGCCACACCTTCCGCGCCAGCAGCAGCAGCCTGAAATTCTCCGGTTACACTGCCGTCTATGAGGAGGGCAGGGACGAGGAGAAAGAGGAAAAGGAGGGGAAGCTGCCTCCCCTGGCCGAGGGCCAGTCTCTCAAGAGCCTGGACTTCCAGCCGGGACAGCATTTCACCCAGCCACCGCCCCGCTACACGGACGCGTCGCTGATCCGGGCCATGGAGGAGAACGGCATTGGCCGCCCCTCCACTTACGCCCCCACGGTCAGCACGATCTTAGACCGGGAATATGTAATCAAGGACGGCAAATACCTCCACACCACGCCCTTAGGCGAGGTGGTCAACGGCCTGATGGAGGACAAATTTTCCGACATCGTAGACACAGGTTTCACCGCCAACATGGAGAGAGCCCTGGACAACGTAGAGACGGGCAGCAAGCAGTGGAAGGAGCTTCTCCAGGAATTTTATACCCCCTTCCGCGCGGAGCTGGACCAGGCGGAGAAGGATCTGGAGGGCATCCGCCTGAAGGTTCCCGATGAGGAATCCGATGAGGTCTGCGATGAATGCGGCCGGAAGATGGTCATTAAGAGCGGCCGGTTTGGCCGTTTCCTGGCCTGTCCCGGCTACCCGGAGTGTACGTTTACGAAACCCCTGGTGGTAGCGATGCCGGGGCAGTGTCCCAAGTGCGGGGGCCGCCTGATGAAGCGCACAGGCAGCAGCAAAAAGACAGGGAAGCAGTACACATATTATTGCTGTGAGCGTCTGACCAGCAAGGACGAAGCGAACAAATGCGATTTTATGACCTGGGATGTCCCGGTAGCGGACAATTGTCCCGCCTGCGGCGAAACGATGTTCAAGAAAGCGGGCAAGGGCTTCAAGAAGCCCTTCTGCATCAACGAAAAGTGCGAGAATTTCACGCCGGAGGAAAAGCGGGGCGGCTGGAAGAAGAAGCCCGCCGGAGAGGACGGCAGTGGGGAGCAGATGGCGGCCCCCGCCGCTCCGGCAGGGAAGAAAGCCGCTGTAAAGAAAGCCCCCGCAAAGAAGCCTGCGGCGAAGAAAACAACGGCAAAGAAGACAACCGCCGCCAAAAAGACAACCGCCAAAAAGTCCCCGGCAAAAAAAGCCGCAAAGCAGGAAAAGTGAGCCCTCACCCTTGACAGGGACACAGTGGGCGGTTAAAATGGAAAAGAAAGAACAACTGCGGAGGGATAGCTCATGTACCATTGCCGTCTTCATATTTATTTGACCGGCCATCAGCCAGCACTGTGGGAGACGGTCAAATCCATGCCCCCCTTAGACAAATTTACCCACACGTTTTCCGTGTCCGCCGCGCCGGACGGGGAATTGGCCGCCGGGGCTGACGTGATCCTCGCCGACCTGCGGGGCGTCCCGGAGGACGCCGTTTCCCTGCTGTGCCAGAGCAAAAAGCAGGACGCTGAACTGATCCTCCTGGCGGAAAAGGAGCAGCTCCCCCGCCTGGCGGAGCTATTGGATCAGGCGGAGGACGTGTGGACTTTCCCTTTGCCGGAGGAGGAACTGCGCTACCGCTTCTGCCGCTGGCAGCGCAAGTACAAGGCCGGCCGCGACGCGTGGCAGACCAACCAATATCTGGAGGCCACCATCAACAGCATCCCCAGCCTTGTCTGGTACAAGGACAAAAACGGCATCCATGAAAAGGTCAACGACAGCTTTTGCCACACGGTAAACAAGACCAAGGCCCAGGTACAGGGCCGGGGCCACGCCTACATCTGGGATGTGGAGCAGGATGACCCCGCCTGCATCGAGTCGGAGCGGATCGTTATGACCGAGGAGCGGACCCTGGTGTCCGAGGAGGTTATTGACACCGGCGAAGGCAAGCGGATCCTGACCACCTACAAGTCCCCCCTGTACGATTTGGACAACAGCGTCATGGGTACCGTGGGCGTTGCCATCGACATCACCCAGGAGCGGGCCTACCAGCAGGCCATCACCCAGAAAAACCGTACCCTGGAGACTTTGTTCACCACCATGGACTGCGGCGTCATGCGCCACTCCACCGATGGCTCCCGCATCCTCAGCATCAACCGGGCCGCCCTGTCCATCCTGGGCTATGAAAACTCGGAGGAAATGCTGGCGGACGGCTTCCAGATGGTGGCGGCATCCATTGCCCCCGAGGATAAGGACCGGGTTCAAAGCTGCATCCGCTCCCTGGAAACCGTGGGCGACAGCGTCAGCGTAGAATACCGCGTCCGCCACAAGGATGGCCGTACGCTGCACGTCATGGGCAACATCAAGCTGATTGAGGAAAACGATGAGCTGCTTTACCAGCGTTTCCTGCTGGATTGCACCGCCCAGCGGCAGCGCGAGGAGCAGGAACGCTCGGAAAAAGAACGCCGCCATATGGAGCTGGTCCAGGCGTTGAGCATCGACTACACCCTGGTATGTTTCTTCGATCTGGATACCGGCGTGGGCTATCCGCTGCGGGTGGAAAATAACAGCCGGCGGAAGCTGGACGAAATATTCACAGGCAGCATCCATCTCCAGGAGAGTATGGAACAGTACATAGAGCGGTATGTCTACGCGGAGGACTGGGAGCTGATGCGCCTGGCCTCCTCTCCGGACTGGCTGTCCAAGGAACTGAGCGAGAAGCACATGTGCTACGCCAACTACCGCACCTGCTGCGATGGCCAACTGGAATATTTCCAGTTCAAGGCGGTGTGCGCGGGGTCTTGGGAGGAGAGCCGGGGCATTGTCCTGGGCCTGCGCAGTGTGGATGAGGAGACCCGCAGCGAGATGGAGAAAAAGAGCCTGCTGGAGGACGCCCTCCTTCAGGCCAACCGGGCCAGCAAGGCGAAAACCGTGTTCCTCTCCAATATGTCCCACGATATCCGTACGCCCATGAACGCCATTGTGGGCTTTACTGCCCTGGCAGTGACCCATCTGGACCAGAGGGACTTGGTGGAGGAGTACCTCAAGAAGATCATGACCTCCGGCAGCCATCTGCTGAGCCTGATTAACGATATCCTGGATATGAGCCGCATTGAAAGCGGCAAAATGCACCTGGAGGAAGCGCCCACCAACCTGCCGGACATCCTCCACGGCCTGCGCAGCATCATCCAGTCGGACATCCACGCCAAACAGTTGGAGCTGTATATTGACGCGGTAGACGTGGTGGACGAGGAGATTTGCTGCGACAAGCTGCGGCTGAACCAGCTCCTGCTGAACCTGCTCAGCAATGCCGTCAAGTACACCCCCGCCGGGGGCATCGTCAGTATGCGGATTATCCAAAAGCAGGGCGCACCCGCCGGCTTTGGCAGCTATGAGTTCCGCATCCGCGACACGGGCATTGGTATGAGTAAAGAGTTCGTTGCCCATATTTTTGAACCCTTTGAGCGGGAACGGAACACCACCATCAGCGGCATCCAGGGCACGGGCCTTGGCATGGCCATCACGAAAAATATCGTTGATATGATGAACGGCTCCATTTCTGTCAAGAGCGAACAGGGCATGGGGACGGAGTTCACGGTATCGCTGCTCTTCCGCCTGTGCGGCGGGGAAAAGGAACAGCAAATCATCCCGGAGCTGTCCGGCCGCCGCGCCCTGGTGGTGGACGATGACTTCAATACCTGCGACAGCGTGTCCTTCATGCTCCAGCAGATTGGCCTGCGGGCGGAGTGGACGCTTTCTGGCCGGGAAGCGGTGCTGCGCACCCGGCAGGCCGTCATGCGGGAGGATAACTACTGCGTTTATGTCATCGACTGGCTGCTGCCGGATATGAACGGTGTGGAGGTAGCCCGCCGCATCCGGAAGGAAATCGGGGACGAGGTGCCCATTATCGTCCTCACCGCTTACGACTGGTCGGACATCGAGGAGGAAGCCCGGGAAGCGGGTGTCACCGCCTTTTGCAGCAAGCCCCTGTTCCACTCCGAACTGCGCCGTTGCCTACGTTCTATCGTGGATGCGGACACGGAGAAGCTGGAAGAGGCCGGCCCGATCGAACCGGGCGATCACACTGGCCGTATCCTGCTGGCGGAGGACAACGAGCTTAACCGCGAGATTGCCCAGGCGATCTTAGAGGAAGCCGGCTTCACGTTGGAGATTGCGGAGAACGGCCAAATTGCCGTAGATATGGTCAGGCGGGCGGAGCCTGGCTACTACCGTCTTGTGCTGATGGACATTCAGATGCCCGTTATGGACGGCTACGAAGCGGCCAAGGCCATCCGCGCCCTGCCTGACTGCGGCCAGAACAGCCTGCCGATCCTGGCCATGACGGCCAATGCTTTCGAGGAGGATAAGCAGGCTGCCCTGCGCTGCGGCATGAACGGCCACATCGCCAAGCCGATCAACATTGCCACCCTTCTGGAGACTATGGAAAAGGTTCTGAAATAATCCCAGAGGCGCCCCCTGGCCGCATTGCGCGGCCGGAGGGCGCTTTTGTCCAAGCCATTTTGAATAAACTGTAAATATATAGAAGTATGAGAGAAAATTTTGTATAGTCTCTTGAATATTCAAGAAGAATGTGGTATACTGAACCCTGCTAAACGACGGCGCAGTATCCTAGTCAGATCTGCCGCTTCCGAAGAAGGGCCTAAAAATCCTTTAAAGGGCATAGCTGTGAAACCCCTGGTGCCTGCTGCAAACGCCCAGTTTGGGGTGGGTGCTGGGCGGGAAGCGCGGACTCCCCGCGCTTGCGGCCGTAGGGCGTTCCCCAATGGCATGGGGAAGCCGACCCTGCGGTTGTGGAGACCTGTTCGTGTGCCCGGGCGTACTCCCTTAGTGGTAACGCGACCCGGGTACGGCTCAGGTGTAGAAACCTGTATTGCGGTGCTACCCGGCCTTTGAGCCGTGAACGCTGTGTGCAGATGTAGCCTGCCTTGCGTGGGTTTGGCGGATCGGAGAACGACCCAGTGTGCTCCCCGGCCAGGGAGCCGCTGCTATTGCTCCGTGAAACCCCGCCTGCAAAAGAGGCTAAGAAGCGGTTAGACTGTGGTGGAAAACGCCTAGGCTGTCGTCACTGGGCAGAAGAAGGATTGCAGTGCGGACTAAGTGGCAGTCGGGCAGCGCGGTGGGCAACGCCGCGCCGGGGCGCCGAAGGGGAAACCGCCCGATCGGCAACGAGGGGTGTGTCCCGGGGAAATCCAGCCCGTACCTAAGCCGTAAGATTTACTTCTTCTGCTGCCGGCGTTTAGCATTTTGCGGAGAATGCTCCGTCCCGTCCGCTAGGCGGGGCGGAGTTTTTTATGCCTGAAAAAAGAAAGATGACGGACTAAAAAAGGAGGACGGAAGGATGCGGAAACGAATCAGGACATGGACAGCGGTCCTATTAACCCTGACGCTGCTGCTGGCCCTGCCCGCCTGCGGGCGGCAGGAGGAGGAAGAGGAACCCGAGACCGCCTACGTCTGCGAGCCAATTACATTGCCGGAGGGGATCAACTACATCCAAGGGGGCTGCCTGATAGGGGAAGACTTCTACATGATAGCCCAGAACCAGCTCAGCCGGCTCTCCCTGGCGGACGGCACAACGGAGGCGCTGCCCTACACTATGGCAGGCTTTCTTGACGGCGCGGTCCACGCCGCGCCGGACGGTACGCTGGTCATATTTGAAGAGACGGCCGGCGGGGAAAACCCGAATGGCAGCTATGCGGTGCGCAGGCTGGACCGGGAAGGGACGGAACTGTTCCACTATGAGCGGGAGAAGCGTCCCGGCGAGCCGGAGGTCACCGGCATGCTGTTGGATGCCGATGGCGACGTTTTCATCCGAACGGCCAAACAGGTAGAGGTCGTAGCCCCTTCCGGCGAGACCCGGTTCACCCTCCCCACGGAGGAAGACCTCTTTGCGTCAGACGATATGATTCTCCTGGGGGATGGCCGGGTAGGCGTACAGGAGTCGGTCCGGAATACCAGTGAGAGATACATCCGCCTGCGGACTGTGGACAAAGAGGGCAAGGGCTGGGGCAAAAGCTATTCTTTGTCGGAGTTTGCGTACCTGCGGGACGGGGACGCAAACGCGCTGTTTTACTATGTAGGGGGCGACAACCTCTATGCCTGGCAGGAGGAGCTGGAGACAGGAAAGCAGATTGTAAACCTGTTGAGCGTTGGATACGCGGGAGAAACGCTGGACTTGATTGCGCCCATGTCCGATGGACGGGTGGTAGTGGCTGGCAGAGACAGCTCCCAATGGTTCGACATCATCAACCATGGCGGCCAATGGGACTATGAGATGGCGGTACTGACGCCAACGGAGGACGTGCCGGAGAAGACCGTTGTCACCTACGCCACCACAGGGCTTGCCACCATGGAACGCTTTTCCATTATGCATTTCAACCGTACGAACCCCGATTATCAAATCAAGGTGATTGATTATTCCGACTACGGTTCCTCCGAATCCCAGGAAGCCGCCATGACCCGCCTCGCCACAGAGATCGGCGCGGGAAAGATACCGGACATCCTGGCGATTTCCGGCGTCCCCACCGCCCGCTGGGCGTCCAACGGCCTGCTGGAGGACCTGTGGCCTTGGATTGACAACGACCCGGAGCTGGACCGTGCGGACCTGATGGCGCGTGTGCTCGAAGCTTCAGAGATCAACGGAAAGCTCTACGAAATTTGCGACAACTTCCGTTTTGTCACGACAGTGGGCCGCAGGGACGTAGTAGGCGAGCGCATGACCTGGACGCCGGAGGATATGTGGGCCGCGTTGGAAAAGATGCCGGAGGGCTGCGTTCCATTGGAAGGCACGAAAATGGAGCTGCTGGACGCGCTGATGAGCATGGACTGGAACCGTTTTGTAAATTGGGATCACAGTACATGCAGCTTTGACAGCGAAGAATTCAAGGAGATATTGAAATTCTGCGCCAGCGTCCCCGACGGGCCTTCCCACGGCTCGAACACGGCATGGGCGCGGGACGGGCGGCTGATGCTGTATACCTACTATCCCGGCGAATTTGACAGCGTCCAGCACGGGGAATACGCATTGCAGGGAGAAATTTCCTTTATAGGCTACCCCAACCCCTGGGGCGAGACAGGCAGCAGCTTCATGTGGAACGGCGGCTGTATGATGACTAGCGCCTGCAAGCAGAAAGAGGGCGCATGGGCCTATCTGCGCACCCTTCTGCTGCCCAAGAAAGACCAGTTCAGTGAAGTATTCAGCGCATTCCCCGTAAACAAAGAAGATATGGAACGCCTGCGGAAAACCGCCATGGCTCCCATGAAATATGAACGTTCTTTCGGTTTTTATAGTGACGGCGAATATTTCACAATCCAATACCACGCTGTCACCCAAGAGGAATACGACCAGCTCATGGCCCTCTACGATGCGGTAGACACCTTCCACCGCAAAGATAATGCCCTCTCCGAGATCATCACGGAAGTCGCGGGCGCATACTTTGCCGGCGACAAGGCCTTGGAGGAGGCTGCGGAGCTGATCCAGCGCCGCGCCCAGCTCTACGTAAACGAGCAGACATAAATCTAACATAAACCAACATACTGAGAAAGTGAGGAGAACAATTCTTGGAAACGAGCGAACAAAAAGACGCGAAAAAGAAGCCTAAGAAAAAGGGGAAGCAGGAGAAATCCACAGGCCGCTGGGCGGTACAGGTATTTTTCATCGCGGTCATTTTATCCGCAGTGCTGAGCTTTGCTTCGGATCAAGCCTTAGACGGCGCGGGGATCGGGGTAGCTTTTGCGGTGCTGCTGGCGTTCATCCTGCTTGGCATTGTCTTTGACATCATCGGGGTATCGGTAACAGCGGCGGACGAGAAGCCCTTCCACTCCATGGCGGCCCGCAAGACCCCCGGCGCCCGGGAGGCCATCGGCCTGATCCGGAAGGCCGACAAGGTATCCAGCTTTTGCAACGATGTGGTAGGCGACATTTGCGGCATCATATCCGGTTCCACGGGCGCGGTAATCGTGACCCAGCTTTACGCCTCTTTCGGCCTGCCCTCCATCGCCATGAGCCTTGCGGTGACGGCGCTGACCTCCGGCCTGACCATTGGCGGGAAGGCTCTGGGCAAGAGCTTCGCCATCGCCAAAAGCACGGCGGTATTGCAACTGGTAGGGCGCATCCTGCATATATTTTCCCGCAGTAAGAAGTAAACGGCGCAAGCGAGCGGAGGTGAAGCGGCCTTGATTTTGGAACGGATAACAAGCCCGGCTGACGTAAAATCCCTCAGCCGGGAGGAGCTGCCCCAGCTATGTAGCGAGCTGCGGACGTTTTTAGTAGACGCGGTTTCCCGTACAGGGGGTCATTTAGCGTCCAACCTGGGGGCGGTAGAGTTGACGGTGGCCCTCCACCGGGTTTACGACACATCCCAGGACCGCCTGGTATTTGACGTAGGCCACCAGTGCTACGTCCACAAGGCCCTCACCGGGCGGCGGGAGCTGTTCGGGACTTTGCGGCAGCTGGGGGGGCTGGCAGGCTTCCCCAAGCCGGAGGAGAGCGTCCACGATGCTTTCATCGCCGGCCACGCGTCCAACTCGGTGTCGGCGGCGTTGGGCATGGCCCGGGCCAGGACCCTGTCCGGCGCGGGCTACGCCGTAGCGGCCCTGATAGGCGATGGCGCGCTGACCGGCGGGCTGGCCTACGAGGGCCTGAACGATGCCGGGGCATCCGGGGAGCCACTGGTAGTGATTCTCAACGACAACGGCATGTCCATCGACCCCAATGTAGGGGGCGTAGCCACCCATTTAGGCCGCCTGCGCCTGCGCCCGGGGTACTACCGGTTCAAGAAGGGCTACCGGGCGCTGCTCTCCCACATTCCCGGCGGACGGCGCTTCTACCGGTTCACCCACCGGCTCAAGACCGTTCTGAAAAAGGCGATATATCCCTGTTCCATGTTTGAGGACATGGGTTTCACCTACCTTGGCCCCATAGACGGCCACAACATCGAGCAGCTATGCACCACCCTGGCCTGGGCGAAAGAGATGGACTGCCCCGTGCTCCTCCATGTCCACACGACCAAAGGAAAGGGCTACGCCCCTGCGGAGTCCCAGCCGGAGCGCAGCCACGGCGTATCCCCCTTTGACCCGTCCGTTGGCCCGGACCTAGGGCGGGCCATCGACTTTTCCTATATATTGGGCCACGAATTGGTGGAGCTTGCGGGGCAGGACAGGCGGGTGTGCGCCATTACCGCCGCCATGGCGGAGGGGACAGGGCTTCAGGAGTTCGCTTCCGCATGGCCGAAGCGTTTTTTTGACGTAGGCATTGCCGAGGGCCACGCAGCGGCGATGGCGGCCGGCCTGGCCAAGCAGGGGATGGTGCCGGTTTTCGCGGTGTACTCCTCCTTTTTGCAGCGGAGCTTTGACATGCTGCTCCACGATATCGCCCTGCAAGGCCTGCACGTCGTGCTGGCGGTGGACCGCGCCGGCTTAGTGGGCGCGGACGGCCCAACCCACCACGGCTGCCAGGACGTAGGCTATCTGACCCAGATCCCCGGCATGACGGTGCTGTGCCCCGCCGGCTTCGCGGAGCTGAAGGCCATGCTCCGCCACGCCGTCGCCGCCCCAGGACCCGTTGCCATCCGCTACCCCCGGGGGGGCGAGGACCGGCAATACCCGGCCTGGGACGGGGAACCCGCCGCCATCCTCCAGCCTGGGACGGACGTGACGCTGGTATCTTACGGTACGCTGACGGATGAAATCCTGGACGCGGCGGCGCTCCTGCTGGAAAAAGGCGTCCACGCCGAGGTTATCAAGCTTCACCGCATCGCCCCCCTGGACCCGGCCCTGGTGATTGCTTCGGTGAAGCGGACGCGCCGCCTGCTGGTATTGGAGGACTGCAACGAGAACGGCTCCATCGGCCAGCAGCTAGCCGCCGCGCTGGCGGCGGCGGGCATTGCGCCGGAAGCATTGCGGCTGAAGAACCTGAAAAATAAATTCGCCCCGCAGGGCGCCGTAGCCCAGCTCCGTCAAATGCTGGGCCTGGATGCCGGGGGCGTAGCGGAACAGGTATTGGAGGAGATGCTATGATTGTAATACGGGAAATCACTCCCGCCCGCAAATCGGACGTCAACATCCCCAACGAACCCTTCCCGCTGTTTGGCAGGATGGTTCCCGCCTATCAGGATGGGAGTTGGAGCCACCGGTGCGTTCTGTTTGAAGAGAAGGACGTATCAGAAATGTGTTTCCCTGACGAAAACTACGACTATGACGAAATGAGGGAAAACAGCGTATTTCTCGGCGCTTATGACGGTGAAGCCTGCGTAGGCCTGGCGATACTCCAGGACGGCATGTGCCGGTACATGTACCTGTATGATTTGAAGGTATCCCGCGCCTGCCGCGGCCAAGGCGTGGGCAGGGCGTTAATTGAGAAGGCCAAGGAGGCCTGCAAAACCAAGGGTTATAGAGGCATATACACCCAAGGCCAGGACAACAACCTGGGGGCCTGCCGTTTTTATTTGAAGGCCGGATTCCGCATCGGCGGACTGGACACGGAGGTATACAAGGGGACAAAACAGGAAGGAAAATCGGACATTTTCTTTTATCTTGACCTATAGAAGCCGGAAATGAGGGCCTGTGCCGTCCCCTTGAGAGAGGAGAGAGAAATGCTGCTACAAGAATTCGACCCCAACCCAACGGCGGTCATCAACCCTGCCGCTATGCACCAGCCCATTGCGGGCTGTCCCAAGACAGCGGTGTCCTGCTTTGAGCGAAGCACCTTCGGGAGAATGGTGGAGCGTCTGGGCGGGAAGCCATTCGCGCTGACCTCATGCGCGAATTTGGAGGTTCCCGTCTACCGGGCGGCATACAAAGGAAAAGAGATCGCCTTATATGAATCTTACGTTGGCGCGGCTGGCTGCGTTGGGATGCTGGAGGATTTGTTTGCCCTGGGCGTGGAAAGGCTGGTTTTGTTCGGCACCTGCGGGGCGCTGGACCCAGCCCTCAAGGATTGCGGCATCATCATTCCCACCGCCGCCCTGCGGGATGAGGGGACCAGCTATCACTACGCGCCGCCCGGCGATGAAATTGAGGTCAACACCAAATATCGGGAGGAATTTATAGAAATCCTGCGCCGCCATGACTGCGCCTATACCATGGGGAAGGCCTGGACTACCGATGCCTTTTACCGCGAGACGCCGGACAAGATGGCCCGCCGGCGGGCGGCTGGCTGTGTGTGCGTGGATATGGAGTGTTCTGCCGTAGCCGCGCTGGCGTGGTTCCGGCAGAAAGAGGTGTTCCAATTCTTCCACGTCTCCGACAACCTGGGCGGCGGGGATTGGGAAGCATGGAGCCTTGGCCAGGAAAAGAACATCAGCGGAAAGGACAAGGCGGCGCTGCTGGCTCTGGAGCTTGCGGCGGAGATATCGTAAAGGAGGGGACTGCATGGCGTACCAATGGATTGACATGGAGAGCTTTCCCAGAAGAAAGCATTTTGCGTATTTCAGCACGCTGGCGTATCCCTATGTAGGCACCACCGCCAACGTGGATATTACGGATACTCTGCGGGTAATCAAAGGGGAAAAACTGCCGTTTTTCTTAACGGTCTGCTACTGCGCTGCCCGGGCCGCCAACAGCGTCCCGGAGCTGCGCCAGCGGATCCGGGATGGCCGGATCATCATTTTTGACCATTGCCGCACCTCCCACACCGTGGCGCTGGAGGACGGCACGTACTGCTACTGTACGCTGGATGGCAGCCTGCCCTTTGACAAATACCTGTCCGTTGGGAAAGCGGCCCAGGAGCGGGCGCGGCAGCGGAGGAGCCTGGAGGAAGAAGCGGAGGAGCCGGAGGAATTGCTGTTCATCTCCACAACGCCATGGCTGACCTATACGGCGCTGGTCCAGCCGGTTCCCATCCCTGCGGACAGCAATCCCAGGATCACCTGGGGGAAATATTTTACCCAGGAGGGGAAAACCCTGCTGCCCGTTTCCATCCTCTGCCACCACGCCCTGGTGGACGGCATCCACATTGCGGCCTTTTACCAGGCGTTGGAGCGGGAGCTGGCGGCCATCGCCAGAGAGACGGGAGAAGCCCATGGGTAAGAAAATCAGACTGGATGTACTTCTGATGGAGAAAGGCCTTCAAGAGAGCCGCCAGAAAGCCCAGGCCACCATCATGAGCGGCCTGGTCTACGTTGCCGGACAGCGTGTGGACAAGCCCGGGACCGCCGTGGACCCAGACGCGGAAATCGAAATCCGGGGGAACACCCTGCGGTATGTCAGCCGGGGCGGGTGGAAGCTGGAAAAGGCTATGGCTGTCTGGCCTATTGCACTGTCAGGCATGGTCTGCATGGATGTTGGCGCGTCCACAGGCGGGTTTACAGACTGCATGCTCCAAAATGGCGCGGCAAAGGTCTACGCGGTGGACGTGGGCTATGGGCAGCTTGCCTGGAGCCTGCGCAGCGATGAACGGGTGGTCTGCCTGGAGCGGACCAACGCCAGGTATTTAAGCCATGAGATTATTCCGGAGGAACCGGATTTTTCCAGCGTGGATGTCAGCTTCATTTCCCTAAAATTGATTCTTCCCGCCATCGCCGGGGTGCTGAAGGACGGGGGAGAGGTGGTTTGCCTTATAAAGCCCCAGTTTGAAGCGGGGAAGGAAAAGGTAGGCAAAAAAGGCGTGGTCCGCGACCCGGCCGTCCACTTGGAGGTATTGGAGCGGTTTTTGGAACACGCTTCAGAAAGCGGCTTCACCGTGCTGGATTTGGCGTATTCCCCCGTCCGGGGGCCGGAGGGGAATATTGAGTATTTAGGCTGGCTGCGAAAGGGCAGGGGAGAGGAAAAATCCTTCGGCCTGGCCGCGCTGGTGGAGGCGTCCCACGCGGAATTGGAGCGGAAGGAGTAGCCTATGGCCGGATTGCTGTCCATGATGAATATTGGCCGGGAAATGGAGAAGAAGCTGCGGTCTGTTGGAATATGCTCCGCGGAGGAGCTGATGGCGGTTGGCGCCGAAGAAGCCTTTGCGCGGCTTAAGGAACAATATCCGCAGGTCTGCCTGGTGCATTTGTACGCCCTGGAAGGCGCGGTGTCTCAGACGGAGTTTAACGGCCTTTCCAAAGAAAAGAAAGCGGAATTGAAGCGATTCTGCGACAGGCTGGCGTGAAAACAAAAATTTTAAGGGGACATACCGATGGGGAACAATAGGTGGAAAAGAATTTTGAAGTATTTTCTGGCCGGCCTTGCCGTTGCGGCAGGCGGAATGCTTTTCTCAGATATTGCCGGGGCGTTTTTCAATGGAATGGATTATGGAAGCGCGGTGGATCTGGGGATCGGGATGTACTTGTGCGTGGTGGTGGTTACCTGCACGGGAATCATCGTTTCCCATCTGGATAAAAAATAGTTTCCCGCTTGATTGGTGAAATCACATGGAGGTGCTTGGATGAAGCGCGTGATCTTATGCCCTAACCCGTACCGGGACCGGGGGTTGGGCACGGCGAGAGCTGCGGAGAATATTTTGCGGGAGGCAGGGCTGAGTACGGTCTACTGCCTGCCCTTTAAGCCGGAGGGTGACGCGCAGTTCGGTGTGCCCCTCAGGCCGCTGCCCCAGGAATTGAGAAACAGCGATCTGGTGGTGGCTTTTGGCGGGGATGGGACCATCCTCCACCTGGCAAGAGCGGCCTCTATGCGGAATGTACCGGTGCTGGGGGTCAATCTGGGAAGCTTAGGCTTCATGTCGGATCTGGAAGCCAGCGAGCTGGGGCTGTTGAAAAACCTGGCCGCCGGGCAGTTCCGGCGGGAAAAACGGATGATGCTGGATGTCTCCGTATGGCGGGACGGGCGGACGGTGTATAACGGCAGCGCCCTCAACGATGCGGTGGTTACCAAGGGCGCCATGGCCCGGGTAGTCCGGTTACAGGTGACTACGGGGGACGTCCAGCTAGGGATTTTCTCCGGGGACGGCGTGGTGGTGGCAACGCCGACAGGGTCTACCGGGTATTCGCTGTCGGCGGGCGGGCCTATCGTGGAGCCAACGGCCAGGAATTTTGTCATCAGCCCAATTTGCGCCCATTCGGTGTTTTCGAAATCCTTTGTCCTCTCCGCCGCGGGGACGGTTACGGTGGCTCCGGCGGAGCTGAACCGGAAGCAGGTCTATCTGTCGGTGGACGGCGGCAAGGCATTCGCGCTGCGGCAGGGGGATAAGGTGAAAATCGGCCGGTCACGGTTTGAAACGGAACTGGTGCGGCTGACGGACAAAAGTATTTACGATATTTTGCGGACAAAAATGACAGGAGGCATTGGCTATGAAAAATGATCGCCAGCGGCGGATTTTGGAAATCGTGGAGCGGGAAGCGATTGATACCCAGGAGCAGTTGCAGCAACGCTTGCAGGAGCAGGGCGTGACCTGCACCCAGGCGACGATCTCCAGGGATATCAAACAGCTTCATCTTATCAAGGAGCCTGTGGGGCAGGGGCGCTACCGGTATACGGTGTCCAGCCAGCGCAACCGGCTGAATGTGGCGGACAAGCTGCGGAGCATTTTCCGGGAGAGCATTATCAGCGTGGATTTTGCCCAGAACATTGTGGTTATTAAGACGATGTCCGGGCTTGCGCCAGCAGCGGCGGCGGCGATGGATGGGATGAATGTCCCTGATATGGTGGGAACATTGGCGGGAGATGACACGGCGATGCTGGTCATGAAGGATATGGACGCGGCAAGGGGATTTTGCGAGGAAATCCATGAAATGCTGAAATAGTTTCCTCTGTTGGGGGGCTTTGATTTATTTGTCAAGGTACCTCCGTTTGCAACCGGCGCAGGGGGATTTCCAGGAGGATCAGTCCTGTTGAGCGTTTTTGTTTGAACGCGCGAAGTTCCGGTAGGTGACGCTCGCTACACTTATAGGCCCTATCCCCCTGAAGGTTGCCCTGTTTCGTGCAACCTTTCGCAAAGATTTTAGAAAAATTTTTGTGGGGGCGGTAAGGCCCGCCCTCCGTCACGGATGCGCCGTACTATCTCCCCTTGCCGTCAAAGACGGCAAAGAAAGGAAGATTCGTCTATGTTACAATTGCTGCATATAGAGAATATCGCGGTGATCGAAGAAGCCGATATCGTTTTCGATGAGGGATTCAACGCCCTGACGGGTGAAACCGGCGCGGGTAAGAGTATCGTGATTGACGCTATGGGCGCGGTGCTGGGACAGCGGACCAGCCGCGAAATCATCCGTACCGGCGCGTCAAAAGCCTTTGTCAGCGCGATATTTACAGGCGTACCGCCGCTGGCGGCCTTGGATGAAGCCGGGTTGGAGACAGAGGACGGGGAACTTCTCTTACAGAGAGAAATCTCCGCCGATGGGAAAAATGTCTGCCGTATTGGAGGCAGGCCTGTGACTGTGGCCCAGCTGCGGAAAATCGGGAACGCCCTGCTGAATATCCATGGCCAGCACGATGGCCAGCAATTGATGGACGAGGAACAGCATGGGGCGTATCTGGACAGCTTCGGGCAGGTGGGGCAGGAATTGGCGGGATATACCGCCTGCTATGAAGCCATGGGGGCTGTGAAAAAAAAGCTGAAATCCCTGCAAATGGATGAAGCGGAAAAGGAACGGCGGATGGACAGCCTCCAATTCCAGATCCATGAGCTGGAAAAGGCAAAGCTGAAGCCGGGGGAGGAGGAAGCCTTGACGGCAAGGCTGAACCTGCTGCGCAACAGTGAGAAATTTATGTCCGCCATCCAGGGCGCTGTGTGGAACCTCTCCGGCGGGGACGAGGGCGGCGGCGCGGTGTCCGGGCTGCGGGAAGCGGCGGGCGCCATTTCCGGGGCGAAGCATTTGGACGGGCAGTTTGAACAGCTCCATGAGCGGTTGGAAAACCTTTACTCCGAAGCGTATGATGTGGCGGAGACGCTGCGGGATTTGCAGGACGCTTTTGATTTCAGCGCCCAGGAGCTGGACGAGCTGGAGGGAAGGGCGGATAAGCTCTACCGGCTGAAGAAAAAATATGGGCCTACTGTGGAGGATATGATCGCGTATTTGGAGCAGTGCCGGGAGGAGCTGGATCAGATCGCTTTCGCGTCGGATACCACGGCGCGGCTGGAAAAGCAGCTGGAGAAGGAGCGGCAGAAGGCCATGAAAGCGGCCCAAGCCCTTTCCGCTGCCCGGAAAGAAGCTGCGAAGCGGCTGGAGGAGCGGATCCAGGACGAGCTGCGGCAGCTCGACATGCCGAAGGTGCGGTTTGCGATCTGCTTTGGGGAGAAGGAGCTGGACGCGCTGGGGATCGACGAGGTACGGTTCCTGATGTCGGCCAACGTGGGCGAGGAGCTGCGGCCCATCCATAAGGTGGCGTCCGGCGGTGAGCTGGCCAGGATTATGCTGGCGCTGAAAAATGTGCTGGCGGAAAATGAGCTGATCGGTACTTTGGTGTTCGATGAGGTGGACACCGGCGTCAGCGGACGGGCCGCCCAGAAGGTGGCCGCGAAATTGGCACAGGTCAGCCGGAGAAAGCAAGTGCTGTGCGTGACCCATCTGCCCCAGCTGGCGGCGATGGCGGATACCCATTTCTCGGTGGAGAAGGGGGAGAAAAAGGGCAGGACTGTGACCCAAGTCCTGCGGCTGAACCGGGAGCAGAGAAAAGGAGAATTGGCACGGCTTACCGGAGGGGAGAATATTACGGCCGCTATGCTGGCAGGGGCGGAGGAGCTTCTGGACGCGGCGGCGGATTATAAAAAAGGGATTTGACAGGGGGGATTTTGGATGGATGGCTTGAAAAAATATCTGTTGACGGTCCACCCGGTCAGGAAAACCGGTGCGCAGAAACGAGAGTTCCGCCAGTGGCTGATACGGGAGCTGAAACGGGCAGGCTGGAAAGCCCGGGAGGAGGACTATGGGAAGTGGAACGGCAGCGTGAACGTGGTGGCCGGAGACCCGGACAGGGCCAGCGTATTCCTCTGCGCCCACTATGATACCGGGTCCAGAATGCTGGCAGCGAATTTCGTTTCGCCCACCAATGTGGCGGCCCATATCTGCTACCATCTGGCGGCGGCGCTGGCTTTGGTGGCGGCAGCGTTTGGGCTGGCGCTGGCGGTCAGCTTCCCACTGAATCAGCCGGGGCTGATGCTGCCCCTGTTCCTGGTACTGGCGGTAGCGGGGCTGTGGATGGCGGCGTATGGGCCGGCAAACCGGAACAATGCCAATGGGAATTCTTCCGGCGTGCTGGCGCTGCTGGCGGCGGCGAGGGAGACTGGCTTCGACCAGCGGGTGTGCCTGGTGTTCCTCGACAACAATGAAAGGAACCTGCTGGGGGCCTCCGCCTTTAAGAAAAAACATGGGGAGAAGGCGGCGCAGTGCCTTTTTATTAATTTGGACTGCGTGGGGGATGGGGAGGATCTGCTGCTGATCCCCTCTAAATACAGCCGGTGGGACGCCGGATTGCTGGAGACGCTGGAGGAGGCTTTCCCGGAAGGGGAGGAGATGCGGCCCCACGTGCTGGCAAAGGGGTTGCAGTATTACCCATCGGACAATAAGAAATTTAAGTTCCATGTGGCGGTGTGCGCCTGCCGGTATCTGGCGGGGGTGGGGTACTACATCCCGCATTTGAGGACGAAGAAGGACACGGTGCTCAGAGTGGAGAATGCCGCGTATATCGCTAGGAGCTTGAAGCGGTTTTTGGGACGGTATCTGGAGGAGGATGGATGAAGAGACGTAAAAGAAGCTGGAAACCCGTTTATTCAAGGGCTTCCAGCTTCTTTACATCCAGCTCAGCTATTCCGCTTCCAATAAATATCGCATCGGATCATCCTACAGATGGGATTTGAGAAGGTAGACCTTAATTAAACCGTCTCAAACGTCAAATTCTCCCCATCGCTTCCAATCACGACCCGCTGCCCATCGGACAGCGTCCCCCGGATCAGCATAGCGGCCAGTTCCGTCTCCACATGCTTTTGCAAATACCGTTTCACAGGCCGCGCCCCATAGGACGGCGAATAGCTGGCCCTGGCAATGAACGCCCTGGCTTCTTCCGTCAGCTCTGCACGGATGTCCCTGTCCGCCAGCCGCCGCACCAGCGCGGCCATAGCGATGTCGATGATCCCGCCGATCTGGCTCTCGGTCAGAGGCGAGAACACCACGATATCATCCACCCGGTTAATAAACTCCGGACGGAAATACTGGTTTAGTTCATTCCGTACGCGCTCCTTTGCATCTGGGCTGATAGACCCGTCCTGATGGATGTTCTCTGTCAGGTACGCGCTGCCGATGTTGCTGGTCATGATGATGATGGTGTTTTTGAAATCGACCGTCCTGCCTTGGTTATCAGTCAGCCGCCCATCGTCCAGCAGTTGTAGCAGGATATTGAACACATCCGGGTGGGCCTTTTCAATCTCATCGAACAACACCACGCTGTAAGGCTTCCGCCGCACGGCTTCGGTCAACTGCCCGCCCTCATCGTAGCCCACATATCCCGGGGGCGCGCCTACCAGGCGGCTGACGGCGTGTTTCTCCATATACTCGGACATATCAATGCGGATCATGTTCCGCTCATCGTCAAACAGCGATTGCGCCAGGGTTTTGGCCAGCTCTGTCTTGCCCACGCCGGTAGGCCCCAGAAAAATAAAGGATCCAATAGGCCTGTTTTCCTCCTTCAGCCCCGCGCGTCCCCGCAAGATCGCTTCACTGACGGCGGAGACCGCTTCATCCTGCCCAATGACCCTGCGGTGGAGGATTTCCGGCAGGCGCAGCAGCTTTTCCTTCTCGCTTTCCACCAGCTTGCTGACAGGGATGCCGGTCCACTTGCTGACTACCCCGGCGATTTCCTCCTCAGTGACTTCCTCCTTCAGCAAGTGCCCGTCCTTCCCGGCGTCCACCCTTGCCCGTTCCTCCTCCAACTGTTTTTCCAATCCAGGCAAGGTTTCATATTTCAGCCGCGCCATTTTCTCCAAGTCATAGCACCGCTCCGCTTCCTCCATCTGCCGCCGTGTGTCCTCGATTTCCTGTTTCATCCGCTTGACCCCTGCGATAGACTGTTTTTCCGTCTCCCACTGGGCCCGCATGGCGTCGTTTTTCGCTTTCAGCTCCGCCAGCTCCGCATCAATATGGTGGAGCCGGTTTTTTGAGCCGTTGTCCTCCTCCTTGCCCAGCGCCTGCTTTTCAATTTCCAGCTGCATCATTTTCCGGCTGATTTCATCCAGTTCGGCAGGCAGGCTGTCAATTTCCATCCGGATTTTACTAGCGGCCTCGTCCATCAGGTCGATCGCCTTGTCCGGCAAAAAACGGTCGGTAATATACCGGTCCGACAGGGCGGCGCAGGCAATCAGCGCCCCATCGGTAATCCGCACCCCATGATGGATTTCAAACCTTTCCTTCAATCCCCGCAGGATCGAGATGGTATCTTCCACCGTAGGCTGGCTGATAAGCACCTTCTGGAACCGCCGCTCAAGGGCGGCGTCTTTTTCGATATACTTCCGGTACTCGTCTAAGGTAGTCGCTCCGATGCAGTGCAGCTCCCCTCTCGCCAGCTTAGGCTTAAGGAGGTTGCCGGCGTCCATGCTGCCCTCGGTGCGTCCCGCGCCCACGATATTGTGGAGTTCATCGATGAACAGCAAAATCCGCCCATCGCTTTTCTCCACCTCATTGAGCACGGCTTTCAGCCGCTCCTCGAACTCCCCCCGGTACTTTGCCCCGGCGATCAGGGACCCCATATCCAGCGCGAAAATCGTTTTATCCTTCAATCCCTCCGGCACATCGCCGTTAAGGATGCGCTGGGCCAGCCCCTCTACCACGGCGGTCTTGCCCACGCCCGGCTCCCCGATAAGCACCGGATTATTTTTGGTTTTCCGGCTCAAAATCTGAATTGTGTGCCTGATTTCCGCGTCCCGGCCAATCACGGGGTCCAGCTTCCCCTGCCGGGCCATTTCCACCAAGTCCCTGCCGTATTTTTCCAGGGCTTCATAACCCTCCTCCGGGTTCTGGCTGGTGACTCTCTGGCTTCCCCGGATCTTGGTCAAGGCTTGCAGAAGCTTCTCCCTGTCAATGCCGTACCGTTGGAACAGCTTCGCGCTGGGGGTGCCTGACTCTTCCGCCAGCGCCAGGTACAGATGCTCCACCGATACATATTCGTCTTTAAACTGCTGCGCAATCTGCTCTGCTGCGGTGAAAAGCTGGCTCAGCCTGCGGCTGGCGTAAAGCTGTCCCGCCCCATCGCCTGACACCTTAGGCAGGCGGTCGATTTCCCGCTGCACCTCCCCGGCCAGCGTCTCCACATCCAGGCCCATATAGGCCAGGAGCCTTGGCACCAGCCCATCCTGCTGGCGCAGCAGCGCCAGGTGGAGATGTTCTCCCCCGATTTCCTGCTGCCCGTTCTCCACGGCGGCCGACTGGCAGTCCGCCACCGCCTGCTGGGCGTTCTGGGTATAGCGATCAAAGTTCATGGAAAAACCTCCTTTGAACCAGTATGCCCCGCACACCGGTTCTCCTTTCTATTTTCATTACCCATCATACACCCGGTTTCGGGAAAAGTAAAGAAGAAAGTTAGCACTCTCATGACGAGAGTGCTAACTTTCTGTGAACAGTCTGTTAAATCAATTCTTGTAGACCGCAGCCATGCCCTTATAGGTCATATAGCAGTCCAGCTTCGACACCACTTCGAAGGGGGCATGCATCGCCAGCACAGGTACGCCGGCGTCCAGGGTGTCAATATTCCGGTTGGCCATGTACGCCGCCACTGTGCCGCCGCCGCCGGCGTCTACCTTGCCCAGTTCGGCCATCTGCCAAATGACGCCGTTCTCGTCAAAGATACGCCGCGTATAGGCCACCAGCTCCGCCGCCGCGTCGGAAGCGCCGCCCTTGCCCCGGCTGCCGGTGTACTTGCACAGGCCCACGCCATAGTTGAGGAAGGAAGCGTTATTCTTCTCATACACGTCAGGGAAATTGGGGTCAAAGGCCGCCGTCACGTCAGCGGACAGGCAGAAGCTCTTTTCCAGGCACACCCGCACCGGAACGCCCTGGGCGTCGCACAGGTCCTCCATGAAGGTGTCGAAGGCACCGGTCTGCATACCGCTGACGCCCATGGAGCCGACCTCCTCCTTGTCGGCCAGGATGCACACCGCCGTCTTGCCGGGGGTCTCCTCCAGGTCCAGCATAGCCTTCAGCGCAGCAAAGCCACACACCCGGTCATCGTGGCCGTAAGCGCCGATCATGCTGCGGTCGAGACCGATGTCGGAGGCGTTGAAAGCGGGCACGGCTTCCAGTTCGGCGGAAATGAAGTCGCCCTCGGTGAAACCGTACTTTTCATAAAGCAGCTTCATCACGGCCAGCTTCACCCGGTCCTTCTCCTCGCCTTCCATGGGCTCGCTGCCGACCAGCAGATTGAGCTGCTCGCCGTTGATGCCTTCAGCCAGGGTTTTCTTGCTCTGTTCCGCACCCAGGTGGGGCAGCAGGTCGTTAATGACCAGCTTCGGCTCATTGCCCTCGCCAATAGCAACGCGGATGGTTTTGCCGTCCTTCAAGATCACTACGCCGTGCAGCTCCAGGGGGATGGTCACCCACTGATACTTCCGGATGCCGCCATAGTAGTGGGTTTTCAGGTACGCCAGTTCCTCCGCTTCATACAAGGGCGCGGGCTTCAGATCCAGCCGGGGGCTGTCGATGTGCGCGGCAGTGATCTGCGCGCCCTCCGCCAGGCTCTTCTGCCCGATGACCGCCAGCATGAGCATTTTGCCCCGGTTGTCCAGGTACACCTTATCGCCGGTTTTCAGCGCCATACCCCGGACATAGGGCTGGAAGCCCTTTTCCTTGGCCAGGCGGATGCCCTCACTGACGCACTCCCGCTCCGTCTTCCCGGCGTCCAGGAACGCCTTGTAGGCCTCGCAGTAGCGGTCCATGTCTCCCCGCTCCCCGGCGGGCATACGGTCATATCCGTTCTTTTTCTCTGTGAGGATGGTCTTTTTCCATTCTTTCGCGTCCATTTTTCTCAGTCTCCTTCCACAATCGTATCCAATAAATTTTGGAAAAATCCGCGCATGTGTTCCCGGCAGGCCGCCCGGTCCTCCAACTGGTTTTCCAGGAGGAAGGTGCAGTGCCGTCCATACCAGCAATCCGGCTTCTGTGCCTGGATCCTGGCCTGGGCCTGGGCTTCCGGCAGGCCGTCCCGGGCCATGATGCGCTTTAACCGGAGGGCAGGCGGCGCGGTGACAGCCACCGTTGCGGCGCACAATTCCCCCATCCCGGATTCTATCAGATTAACCGCATCTATGGCAAGTCCTTTTTGTGAACATTTCCGAATTTTTTGTTCCACCGCTGTGGACATGGCGGGAAAGACGATGGCGTTGAGCTTGTCCAGCTCCTTTTTGTCGCTGAACACCCGCCCCGCCAGGGCGCGGCGGTTCAGTTCTCCATCTGGCAGGAACACCGGCCCAAAGGCGTTGGCCAATTTTTGGCGAAGCTCCCCGTCCGTGCGCAGGAGGTAGTAGTAGAGGGCATCGCAGTCCACAATCTCAAACCCGAAGCCGGCCAAAACCTCCAGCGCGGTGGTTTTTCCCGCGCCGGTAGGGCCGGTCAGCCCGATAACCGTCACAGCCCGTCCCCCCCAACGTCCACCGCCTCCACCACATGGAATCCGGCAGCTTTTTTCAGCCGGTTGGCCACCGCCAGCCCCAGCCCGGCGTTCGCGGGGCACTGGGCGAAAATCTCGGCGGCGTCCGTCCCATCGAAGGCCCGCAGCGCATCGAACACCCGTCTTGCCTGCTCCTCCGGGTCGCCTGCCGGGCCGATGGTTTCCACCACGCAGCCCGGGAACATATTTTTATATTCATCGAAGCAAATCACCCCCGTATGATCCCCCAGGTGGCGGCGGATATACCGGGCAGTGCGGCGGCTCTCCCCAGCTACCACCATAACGGGGGCTTTGGGGGCATAGTGTCGGTATTTCATTCCTGGCGCTTTCGGCTTTTCCCCCGGCGCCAGCGGGGACAGCACCGCTTTATCAACAGATACCTCACCCAGCACATCCCGCAGGGCTTCCAGGGGCAGGCCGCCGGGCCGCAAGAGCCTGGGCGGCTGGGCGGTAAGGTCGATGATGGTCGATTCCACCCCCACGCCACATGGCCCGCCGTCCACAATGGCGTCGATCCGGCCATCCATATCCTCCATCATATGGGCGGCGCAGGTAGGGCTGGGCCGCCCGGAGAGGTTGCCGCTGGGCGCGGCCACAGGGACGTTGGCTGCCCGGATGATTTCCAGCGTCACCGGATGCTTTGGACACCGCACCCCCACGGTATTCAGCCCGCAGGTCACAACATTGGGCACATGCTCCCGTCTCCGCAGGATCATGGTCAGCGGCCCTGGCCAAAAGGCCTCCGCCAGCGCGTAAGCGGCGGAGGGGATGCTGCGGCAGTACAAATCCAGCCAGGAGGCTCCGGGGACATGAAGGATCAGCGGGTTATCCTGGGGCCTGCCCTTAGCGGTAAAGATACGCCGCACGGCGGCGGCGTTGAGACCGTCAGCCCCCAGCCCATAGACGGTTTCGGTAGGGATGCCCAGCAAGCCACCATTCCGGAGGATGGCGGCGGCGGCGTCAATATCCTGTTCCGTCAGAAGCCTTGTTTTCATCTCAGCGATTCAGCTCCATCCGTGTGAAGTCGTAAGTCCCTCCATTGGTGGACACCTGGGCGGTCCCGGTTTTGACAAAGCCCGCCCGTTCATATACCTTGATGGCCCGTTGATTGAAGGACGCGACATCCATCCGGATTTTTTCAAACGCATAGTTTTCCCGCACAAACCGGAGGATTTCCGCCAGAAAGGCCCCGCCGTTCCCCAGCCCCGTCAGATCCGGGCGCAGGCCAAGGCCAATCTCAATGTCCGCCCCCGCCTGCTCCACGCAGAAAAATCCCATCAGGCCGTCTCCACTGAAGACGGAAAAATACCGGTCTCCCCGCTTCTCCGCCGTTACGATTTCCGCATAATCCTCCGGGTCCGCCGTCATGTCGTAAAAGGCATACTCACCATCGTATTTCCAGCGGTTCGCAATTTCGGCAGCTTCAGGCTGGCACATTTTTTTGATTTGCATTCTGTCCACCTCTTTTTACTGCTCCCCCGCCTCCGCCAGCTTCGCCGCCTGCCCGGCGGTAGTCAGCGCATCGATAATCGGGTCAAGCCCCCCGTTAATGACGGCGTCAATGGCGAAATTTTTGACGTTGCCGGTCAGCCGGTGGTCGGTAACCCGTCCCTGGGGGAAGTTATACGTGCGGATTCGTTCCGACCGGTCTCCGGATCCCACCTGGCTGCGCCGCTGGGCGGCGATCGCGGCGTTCTGCTTTTCCAGCTCCGCTTCATAGAGCCGGGAACGCAAAATTTTCATTGCCCGGTCTTTATTTTTGTATTGACTGCGCTCATCCTGGCATTCCACCACCACGCCGGTCGGCAGGTGGGTAATCCGGATAGCGGATTCCGTCTTATTGATGTGCTGCCCTCCCGCGCCGGAGGAGCGGAAGGTATCAATTTTCAAATCCCCCGGGTCGATCTGGAAATCCACTTCCTCCGCTTCCGGCAGCACGGCCACGGTAGCGGCAGAGGTCTGTATTCGTCCGGAGGCTTCCGTCACGGGCACCCGCTGAACCCGGTGGACGCCGCTTTCGTACTTGAGACGGGACCAAGCCCCCTCGCCCTCCACAATGAACTCGATGGTTTTTACGCCGCCCAATTCGGTCTCGCTGCGGCTGGTGACTTCCAGCTTCCACCCCCGGCTTTCCACGTACATGGCATACATACGGAATAAATCCGCCGCAAACAGCATGGCCTCTTCTCCGCCCACGCCGCCGCGGATTTCCATTACCACATTTTTCCCATCATTGGGGTCGCGGGGCAGGAGGAGTATTTTCATTTCCTCTTGCAGGCGTTCCATCTCTTCCCGTGCGTCCCGCAGCTCCTCCTGGGCTATTTCCTTCAAATCCGGGTCGCTGAGAAGTTCCTGGGCGTCATCAAACCGGGCCTGGGCGGCGCAGTAAGCGCGATAGGCTTCCGCCACCGGCTCCAACTCTTTCTGCTCTCTGGTCAGGCGGCGGAGCAAGTCCGGGTCTCCGTAGGTTACGGGGTCTTCCATCTGGCTGACGATAGCTTCCAAACGGTTGGAAATGGCTTGCAGTTTATCCATCATGGTTTGCTTTCCCCTTTCCTCCGTCCCGGACACTGGTGAGAAATTCGTTCCGCCAGAAGGTGGAGCCTACCGTATTGGGCCGGATAGACACCGCCGACACCCGGGGCGAGCGGACGTAAAGATCCATTTGGTCGAAGACCTCCTCGTAATGGAGGTCGCTGCTGCGGGTAATGACATAGGCCGTCTTGCGCATCTCCTCCCCGTACTCCATCAGAAAACTGCGCACCGGCGAGGAACAACGTCCCGCCCATACCGGGGTCCCGATGATGACCAGATCATATACCCCGATGGGAAAGGCGGTTTTTACCGGCTTCACTGGAGGGAGACGGCGGGACATGGCCTGCATCCCGCTACGCAGCCAACCGCCCAGGCCTGTTCGGTCAATGCCGTCATCCAGCTTTACAATTTCACACTTTAATTCGGCGGCGATTTCACGCATCAGCTTTTCTGTGTTTCCCGTCCGGCTGTAGTAGACGCATAATGTGTAGGGCATGTTTTTTCTCCTTTTTACCGAAAAACAATGGCTTCCGCCATGGCAAAGGCTTCGCGGATATAGTAGTTCAGTGTCAGCGGCCAATATTTCGCCGGAAGCCTGGCCGGTACATGAACCACCTGTGGACTTCCCCGCAGGTAGGCCGCGCGGCACATGTGGTATCCACTGGTGCAGAATGCGATATCTCCTGTAATATCAATCCCGCGGTTTGCCAGCAGTTCGAGGGAATAGCGGACATTTTCCTCCGTGTTGACCGCCTGCTCCTCCAACAGGACGCGGCCTGGGGCCACGCCCCGCGCAATCAGCCAGTCCGCCATGCAGCGGGCTTCGCTGACCTCCTCGCCCCGGCCCTGGGCGCCGGAGACAACGATGGGGAGGTCCGGCTTGTCCTCCACATAATCCAGGGCTGCCTCCAGGCGGGAACGTAGCGTCAGGGATGGCTCCGTCCCATCCACTCCCGCTCCAAAAATGACCACCGCAAGGGCGGGCTGGCCCTCTGCATAGGCGTGGGAAACCACCCATGACTCCAGCACAAGGAAAAATGCAAATCCAGCCGCTAACAGGATTAGAAAAGCCCTCCTGAACCAAAGAGCCCAGCGGTGGTTTTCTTTCCACCGGGTCAGCAGGGCGAAAATCACTAGTGCCGCCGAGGCGCACCACAACAGGAACCCAGTGAAGCGCACCGCCGTGAATACGAATTGCATCAGCGCGCCAAGGAGCAGGCTGAACAAGGCAAGGAAATAACAGATCCCTTCGATTTTCTTCACACCTCGGCCTCCCCGGCCAGCTTTTCCCAGCGATCCATCAGCGCCAGCAGCTTTTCGTCAAGGGATTCCTTCCGGGCATAGGCCGCGCTGTACTTTTCATAGTCGCAGGCATTGGCTTCCATTTCCGCTTCGGCGGCCTTGATTTCATCCTCCAGCTTCTCCATCTCCCGCTCACAGATGGTAAGCTGCTTGCGGGCGTTCTGCTGGGCGCGGCCGCCCTTGGGCGGGGGCTTGGGCTTATCTTCTTTCTTCTCGTACTTAACCTGGGCTTGGGTAAAGGATTTTTCCCGCTCCTTGATCTCCCGGTAGCGGACAAAAGGTACCGGATAGTCGGTGATGGCTCCATTTTCCAGTTCCCAGACCCGGGTGGCAAAACGGTTGATGAAGTAGCGGTCATGGCTGACGAACAGCAGTGCGCCTTCATAGGCCTCCACCGCTTCTTCGATCCATTCCCGGCTGGCAATGTCCAGATGATTGGTCGGTTCGTCCAGGATCAAGAGGTTGATCTCCTCATCCATCAGCATGCACAGCCGCAGGCGGCTCTGCTCACCGCCGGAAAGGACGGAAACAGTCTTAAACACGTCCTCGCCCCGGAAATTAAACGCGCCCAAACGGTCCCGGGCGGTCTGGGTGGTCATGCCGTGTTTGGCGTAGAGCATGGTGTCCACCAGGCTGCGGTTAGGATTGTCAAAACGGATGATCTGGGGCAGGTAGGCGGTGCGAACCGCAGGGCCGAAGCGGATCCGGCCACTGTCCGGCTGTTCCTCGCCCATAAGGATCTTTAGCAGCGTGGACTTGCCGGTACCGTTGTCGCCAATCAAAGCGATGCGTTCACCGCCCTCCACCAGGAGGTTGATGTCACGAAAGAGCCTGCGGCTTTCAAAGGATTTCTCCAGGTCCTTGATGTGCAGTACCTCATCGCCGGAAAATTCTTTCTCCCCGAAACGCTGGGTCATGGCTTTCGCCTTGGTGGGTTTTTCCGTCTGGCGGATGCGCTCAATGCGCCGCTCCATGGAAAAGGCACGTTTATGGAGCTTGTCATTCCCCATGAAGGCCCAGAGATGAAGCTTATCGGCGGCTTCCTGGAGCTGTTTGATCTTTGCCTGCTCTTTTTCATATTGCTTGAGCTTTTCCTGGTAGCGGCGTTCCTTTTCAATAGCATAAAAGGTGTAATTACCGGGATAGAACTCCGCTTTTCCGTCCAGTATTTCTATGACCCTGGTGATCGTTCTGTCCAGGAAATAGCGGTCATGGCTGATGGCAACCACTGTTCCCTTAAAATGCCGCACATAGTCCTCCAGCCATTCCACCGCATGGAGATCCAAGTGGTTGGTTGGCTCATCCAGGAGCAGAATGTCCGTGTCCTCCAGAATCAGACGGCCCAGGTTCACCCTGGTCTTTTCTCCTCCAGACAGGCTGGCAAATAGTTGGGCGCGCATTTCCAGGGAAATGGACAGCCCGTTGGCTACCTTGCTGACGGCGGTACCAGTGTCATAGCCGCCGATGCCCTCAAATTTTGCGGACAATTCGCCATACCGGCGGAGGGTCTGCTCACCAGCATCACCTGCCGCCATGGCGGCGGTAAGGCGTTCCATTTCCTCTGCCAGCTTTTGGTGCCTGGAAAAGGCGGTTTGGAGGACATCGTCAACGGTGTAGCCCTCCGGATAGACGGGGATTTGGGAAATCAGGCCGATGCGGCTGTTTTTTGCGATAACGGCACTGCCTTCATCGGCCTCCAATTCTCCAGTAAGGATTTTAAAAAGGGTCGATTTTCCGGCGCCATTCCGGCCTAAAAGGCCAACGCGCTCACCAGTTTCTACCTGGAAAGTTATCCCGTCTAAAATGTTATTTCCTATTTCAAAGGATTTTTTAATTCCACTTACACTAATTTCTATCATTGTCGTTTCTTTTTTAGCCAGCCTTGAGGGCCGGCGTTCACTTTATTCTATCATTCCCTCACAGGGAAAACGTACAGTTGCCCCCCTCGCACAATGCGGCAGGCTATCTGCTAAAACGAATAGTCCCTAAGAAAATCCGCCATTAAATCAAACCGTCCAAAGAAATGAGACGCCTTGATTAAAAGTGCATCCCCTGGGGCAAAAAGATCCAGTAAATCGGATTTAACCGCTTCGCGGTCGGGATACCAGCGAACCTCTGCGCAGCCTGCCGCCTGTGCGGCGGGTACCATATATTCTTTGCTCCGAGGGCCAACCGCAAGCAATATATCAATCCCCAACTGGCCTACCAGCTCTCCTACGGACTGGTGCCCAGACGCTTCCGCTGCCCCCAGCTCCGTCATGTCCCCTAACATGGCAATCCGCTTTCCGCCCTTGTGCTGGGACAAAATAACCACATCTGCCCGGACAGACCGGGGATTGGCGTTGTAGCTGTCGTTTATCATGATCCGGTTGCCGGGGAGATGCTCTACCCGCAGGCGGTTGTCCGCCGGGGCGTAGGATTCCACCCCTTGAATAATTTCCTCTTTTGTCAGGCCGAGACACTCCGCCGCCGCTACGGCCAGGGCAGCCAGTGTCGCCATATGGACACCGGGAGCCGGAATGGCCAGCGGATAGCTGTCCTGCTCCGTAGCAATGGTGCACCGGACCCCCTCCAGGCCAAGATCCTCCAGCTCCGTGACACGCACCCCGCAGGACGGAGATTGGCCGCAGCGAACTGCCTCACACCGGAGGGACAGCGTATTGAGCAGCGGGTCATCGCCGTTGAGTATGGCGATGCCACCGGGACGGAGGTTTTCGAATATCTCTGATTTTGCCTTTAAAATGTCCTCCCGGCTGCCAAAGTGGGATAAATGCACATCATCAATGATCGTAATAACCGCCACATCGGGACGGATCGCCTGGCCTAAGTACCGGATCTGGCCAAATTCATCCATTCCTGTTTCCACGACTGCCGCTTCGTGTTCCGGTTCCAGCGACAGCAGCGTCAGGGGCGCGCCAATATCGCCGTTGAGATTGCCAGGGGTTTTTAGCGTCCTGTACCGCTGGGATAGGATCCCGGCCAGCAGCTCCTTGAACGTGGTCTTACCCATGCTGCCCGTGATCTGGACAACGGGAATGTCGTACTGATTCCGGTACCATGCCGACCAGTCCCGAAGCGCCCGCCTGGTGTCCTCTACCAATATATAAGCCTTGTCCTCGCGGATATTTTTTGGCAGCTTGGCACAAAAGCATCCAGCTGCTCCCCTGTCCAAGGCCATGCCAATATAATCGTGGCCATCAAACCGTTCCCCAGCCAGGGGTACAAACCACGCCCCCGGGGTAACCGTCCGGCTGTCTGTGGAAACGGCGGTAATAACCGTTTCGGCTTCTCCAAATAAAACGCCTTGGACGGCGGCGCAAATTTGAGCGGTAGTCATGGGCGTCATGGGCTGTTCCCTCCTGATTTCAAGTTTCCCCAAGGGCGGAAAAATAAGCGTCACACCAGTCGTGCCATTTTTCCTTTTGCTCCTCTGGGCTATATAGAGCTAGGTCGCAGATGTGGTAAATCTTCCGTTTTTGTGTCTCAC
Source organism: uncultured Oscillospiraceae bacterium (assembly GCA_910587645.1). Classification (GTDB taxonomy): domain Bacteria; phylum Bacillota; class Clostridia; order Oscillospirales; family Oscillospiraceae; genus Pelethomonas. Next base: position 4,962 of record CAJUNA010000013.1, on the reverse strand, counting down.
GAACGATGCCCAGCATATTTTCCTGGGTCTGGGCGGAAACCTCGCAGTCGAAAACCATTGCCTTGCGAAGCCCCCGCCGCCATGCCTCGTATAGACGGGTATGTCCGTCCAGCACGCAGACGCCACCCTCTGGCAGTGGCATGACCGGGATAACCAGACTGGCGGCGGATGATATGAAATGCCCTACGGCAGCGCACTTTTCCCGGTCTACCGAAAATTGGGAGGGCTGGAGGGCGTCAATCTCTATTTCACGCCGCGCCACAGCAGGGAACCGCCGGAGACAGTCCCCTCCCTCATTATAAAAAACCGTGATGTGCTCCGCATGAAAACGAAACACTTCCAGCAGCTCCTCTAAGCTTTCCGGGGAAAGGTGTGGAGCGGTAAGGACTGCTTCGTGGCCTGATGTAATCCGGAAAAAACAGGGCGCGCCATCTACCAGATAGGCGCCATGCTGATATAGGATCTCCTGGGGAAAGCGGGGGTCATTGTATTCGTTGATACGCTGGATATCCATGGGGTTCTCCTCCTGGGACTTGCTCTTTTTATACTAATTCATGATATAGTATAGCATATGCCACTGGAAAATACAACCGCGCAGCCTGATTTTAGCACTCGAAGATTTGGAGTGCTAAAATTCATGATCCGGACATATAATTCGCTATATTTGTTCATAATGGAAGTGCATACTGTAGCCATAAACAAAAAAGAAATTGGAGGTTTTCTATTATGTTTGAAATGATCCCTTTTACCCGCAGCCGCGGCGTAGACCTGTACCGTCCCTTCCGCGACCTGGAAGAACTAGAACGCAGCTTGTTCGCTAACGCTGGCACATCCGCCTTCCGCACCGACATCCGGGATGCCGGAGACGCTTATGTGCTGGAGTCTGACCTGCCGGGCATGAAGAAAGAGGATATCCACATTGATATTGACGGCGACCGTCTCTCGATCAGTGCGCAGAGAAACGCGTCTAAGGAAGAGAGGGACGAAAACAGCGGCTATATCCGCTGTGAACGCTCCTTCGGTTCTTTCTCCAGAAGCTTTGATATCTCCGGCATCCGCGCTGAGGGGATCACCGCCGCCTACGAGGACGGGGTGCTGAAGCTGACACTGCCGAAACAGACCCAGGCCGTGCCCGCCGCAAGACGGCTGGAGATCCAGTAACTTATCCCCTTCATCCCTCTTGGCAAGGCGGCGGCAGGGCAATAAAGGAAGGAGCGCCCCCAGGCTGGGGCGCTCCTTTTGTGTCAATCTGGCCTTAATGAAAGCGGCGATCACTCATCGTCTTCCTCATCGTCATCCTCGTCTTCCTCTTCAGCGCAGGCGCCGCAACATCCGCCGCAGCCGCTCAAGTCCGACAGGTCAAATTCCAGTTCCTCGCCGCAGTTGGGACAGAGGACACTGCCGTCCGCTAGGATGTCCTCGTCAAAGAAAATTTCTTCGTCACAGTTAGGACAGGTAGTCTGATAGACTTCTCCATCCTCCTCGCCGTCTTCTTCGTCCTCATCCTCCATGTCGAACAGGAAGCTCTCCACATCGGCCAGATCCTCGCTGACCGCGTCAAGGCCTTCCTCCAAATCCGCCTGTTCGTCATGGATGTCTTGCAGTTCCAGGGCCACATCGTCCAGAATGTCCATCATCACTTTGAGGAGCTTGCCCTCCTTGGACTTGACATCCAGGCCGATGCCCTCCGCCAACCCCTTCATATACGCGACCTTTTCCAGAATTTCCATAGCGCCTCTCCTTTCAAAAAGTCATGTTTTTCTTCAGGTTCTCCTCTTTTAACACACGGCCCCAGGCCGATGGAACACAAAATTACTCCTTGCAGCGGGAGAGGTACTCACCGGTGCGGGTATCAATGGTGATCTTGTCCCCCACGTCAATAAACAGGGGCACCTTGATCTCCGCCCCAGTCTCCAGCACGGCGGGCTTGGTCACATTAGTGGCGGTGTTACCGGCAAAGCCGGGCTCCGTGTCCGTCACCACCAGATCCATAAAGTTGGGGCACTCCAAGCCGAATACAGTCCCTTTATAACTGAGCACCTTGCACATGGTGTTCTCCTTGACGAAGCGGAACGCATCACCCAGCAGATCCTTGCCCAGAGGCACCATGTCATAGGTCTCTTGATCCATGAAATAGTACAGGTCGCCATCGCTGTAGCTGTACTCCATATCCTTACGCTCGACGAAGGCTTCCTCGAACTTGGCTGTGGGGTTGAAGCTGGTCTCGGTGACCGCGCCGGTCACTACGTTCTTCATCTTCGTGCGCACAAAAGCCGCGCCTTTACCGGGCTTAACGTGCTGGAACTCGATGACCTGCATCACCTTTCCGTCCATTTCAAAGGTCTTGCCATTGCGGAACTCGCCGGCAGTAATTGTAGCCATATTTTGATTTCCTCCTAATTGGAATAATTTACACGGGATTTCTTACCTACCGGACATTCTACCGTATTCCCGTCATAATTGCAAGGGTTTTGTAGGAAAATCGGTTGAAATTTTTCCTTTCGCTGGAATCGGACGGGAAAAACAGCCCCGCTTCCCGTATTATGGCGCAAAACCCTCACCCTGATTCATGGTATGCGCCGGTCCCGCCGTCTTGTTCACTGCCGGCAACTTTTTTCTGCGCCCTATTTCCCCAAGGCGGCGCGGATAGCTTCCCCAATATTGGACGCTTCCACTACACGCAGTCCCTCGTGGGGCGCAGGGGCCTTGCCCTTGCGCCGGGGAACCACGCAGGTTTTGAAGCCTAAACGGCAAACCTCACTGAGCCGCTGATCCAGGTTGTTCACCGCCCGAAGCTCGCCGGTAAGCCCCACCTCCCCGATGGCCGCAAGGTCGGCGGGAATGGGCTTGTCCAGATAGCTGGAAGCCAGCGCCAGAATAGCGGCCAGGTCGGCGGCGGGCTCGTCCAAGGTCAGGCCGCCGATAATGTTCATATATGCGTCACAAGCGGATACTTTCAGTCCGCCCCGCTTTTCCAGCACCGCCAGGAGCATGGCCGCGCGGCCAAAGTCAAAGCCGTTGCTGGACCGCCGGGCATTGCCGTAGGACGCAGGGGCCAGCAAGGCTTGGATTTCTGCCAGCACAGGACGGACGCCCTCCATCACGCAGGTCACACAGGTTCCCGGCGCGCCATCGGGACGGCCTGACAACAGCATTTGAGAGGGGTTTTCCACCTCCGAAAGGCCTACGTCCATCATCTCGAATACCCCGATCTCATTGGTGGCGCCGAACCGGTTCTTGGCGGCACGGAGAATACGGCATGTGCTGTGCTGCTCCCCCTCAAAGTAGAGGACACAGTCTACCATGTGCTCCAAAACTTTGGGGCCGGCAATAGAGCCTTCTTTGTTCACATGGCCGATGACAAATACCGTCACGTTCCGGCCCTTGGCAAGCTGCATGAGGGCCATGGTGCAATCCTTGACTTGCCCGATGCTGCCGGGCGGGCTGTCCAAAGCGCCGTTGTAAAGCGTTTGAATGGAGTCCACGATCAAGATGTCCGGTTCCTCCTCGGACGCGGCTTGCAGCACGTCCTCCAGTGCCGTCTCCGACAGCACCAGCAGGTTGCTTCCGCCCACCCCAAGCCGCTGTGCCCGGAGCTTGAGCTGGCGGGTGGATTCCTCCCCGGAGACATATAGAACACGGTTTTTCCCGCACAGGCTGCCGCAGATTTGCAGCATCAGCGTGGATTTGCCCACCCCAGGCGCACCGCCTACCAGAACCAAAGAGCCTTTCACTGCACCGCCGCCCAGGACGCGGTCCAGCTCTCCCATGCCGGTATGGAAACGCAGCTCTTCCGCCGTGTCAATCTCTGAGAGGGATACCGCCTTTACCGCGTGGAAGGGACTGCGGACGCCGGGGGAACGGCCTGATTTTGCCTTGGGCGCAGTCTCCTGCTCCACAATGGTGTTCCACGCGCCGCAGGCCAGGCATTTTCCTGCCCATTTGGGCGTCTCGTTGCCGCACTCTGTACAATAAAATATGGTTCTTGCCTTCGCCATAGCTTTTCTCCTTCAATGCCTCAGCTTTTTTCTCTATTGTACAACATTTGTTCCTGATTGGCAAGAAATTTTTTTTGAAAAGGTGCGGGATGGCAGCCGTTACTATTGGGGATATAAATTGTTATGATTCGCGTCCCAGTTTAGCTATAAACTAACTACAATTCGACTGCCTTGTGTATTTTAAACGATAATCAAAAGCTGATCTTCATAATGAGGAATGGCATTTTCATAAACGCTGTCTTGCGGCCCACCAGGCGTACCCATATAGTGAAGTTCAGCAGGCCTGGCTTGATAAATACTATTGTCTTTCCAGTAGTAGAAGCTTGCCTGCAACTTTGTATCTGGGTACTCCACTTCTATAACCTTTCCGTTCTCAATAGCCTTGTAGGCCATAGTTCCGTTTAAATATTGAGGGTTGCCAGTTAGAAAGGTGTACCTATTAAGTGGTGGCATAGCATTCCAATTTAAAGTCCGGTTCATATCCCAAACTGGGTCTTTCTTGGGTGGCGTATGTATCACGCCGATATTACCACCATAATTCCCTGTGCTTTCTTGCGCTGGATTTCACGAAGATTTGCACCTACAAAGTAACTGGACACGCCTTCTTCAGACATTCCTAAAACACTAGCATAATAAGTTGTGCGCTGTAGAGCACTTTGGTAATCCTGACGTTGCATCGCAAGTTCACTCTGTCTTGTAATGCTTGCATCATAATGATCGTTTTCCAAGTGCCGTCAGTGGGCGTAGTGTTTCCATCCGTTGTGCGGGCCAGCCCGATTAATGCCCCGTCAGCTCGTCCTGTAACTGTGCCGTGTTCGCAGATCTGGACCTGTTGACAAAGTCCAATATATGAGGGAGCAAAAGTCAAGAGATTTTTCTCAAAGCATGAAAAAGATGCCCTGAAGGCGTCAACTTGCAGCTTGAATCATCCTTTTTAAGTTTATAACGGTCGCCGAAAGGAGAC
>CAJUNA010000012.1 GCA_910587645.1 uncultured Oscillospiraceae bacterium | reverse complement strand
GTGTCCTGCATCACTGCACCGTTATCAATATCAAGGGTGAGTCTTACCGCTTGAAAGAACGCAAGGAATTTATGCGCCAGAAGCAGCAAATTGTGAACACTCTTTTTGAGCAAGGAAACGCTTAGTTTTGTTACCCCCCCCGCCGAAAAACTACAAAATTTCTTCGGCGTTTTCTTACAATTTCAAATTGGCGTTGACATCGTAAGATGTCGGAAAAGAGGAAAACAAAACGGGACTGAATCCCGGATGTTTGGGAATTTAGACAATAAAAACCGCCCCCAGTGTTACCAGCACCGAGGGCGGCGAGTGAAACAATACCGGGACAGGCCCGATAATCGCTCCGAACAAAGTGATTATACACCTGTCCTTGGTTCATTGCAACCATTTTTGAAAGGACAGGTGTTTTTTTATGAAGAAACAGCAGACTTGCCCGCCGCCGGTGCGCCGCGCCGCGCTGTACATCCGGGTCAGCACCGAGGAGCAGGCGAAGCAGGGATTCTCCATCCCCGCCCAACGGGAGGACCTGGAGGAGTACGCCCGTACCAACGGCTACGCCATCGCCGGGGTATTCATCGATGAGGGCAAGAGCGCCCGAAAGAAGTACACGGCCCGCCCCGCGTTTATGGAGATGATGGAAAAGGTCAAGGCCGGAGAGATTGACGTAATCCTGTTTATCAAGCTGGACCGCTGGTTTCGGAACATCGCGGACTACTACGAGGTACAGAAAATTCTGGACGCCCACAACGTAGCGTGGAAGACCACCCAGGAGCACTACGACACCGAGACCACCAACGGCAGGCTGTATATCAATATCCGGCTCTCCGTGGCTCAGGACGAGAGCGACCGGGACGGCGACCGCATCAAGTTCGTGTTTCAGAACAAGGTGTCCCGCGGCGAGGCAATTTTCGGCAACCCGCCGCTTGGCCTGAAGGTGGAGGACCGGCATATTGTCCACGACCCGGAAACCGCGCCCATGGTCCGGGAGATATTCCGCCACTACGAGGCCCACCGCAGCATCAGCCGCACGGTGCGGGAGGTGGGGGAGCAGTTTGGCCGCATCCTGTGGCTGGACAGCACAAGGCGTATGCTGGCAAACCCGCTCTACAAGGGCGTCTACCGGGACAACCCAGCATACTGCGAACCGCTGATCCCGCCGGAGGAATTTGATCACATACAAAAGCTGCTGAAGGAGCGGTCAATCCGCCACAACCAGACCGGGCGCATCTATCTGTTTTCCGGCCTGCTGATCTGCTCGGTGTGCGGCCGGAAGATGGCGGGCCGCTACTGTACCACAAAGCGGAAAGCGAATAATTGGGAATATTATCTCTACCGCTGCCCCACGGCCTTGCAGTATCACCGCTGCCCACACCGCAAGGAGATCAACGAGGAAAAGCTGGAGGCGTGGCTGCTGGAGCATATTCGCTCAGAGCTGGAGAAGTACCAGATGCAGTGGGAATACACAGCGTCCGCACCCGCCACGCCCAAGGTGGACCGGGCGGCAATCCTGCGCAAACTGGAGAAGCTGAAGCAGCTGTACATAGACGATTACATCACTCTGGAGGACTACCAGGCAGACTACAAAAAGTACCATGAAAAGCTGGATGCCGAGCAATCGGAACCCAAGCGCCCGGACTTTGACCATCTGCACGCCTGTCTCAACGCAGACTTCCAAACCAGCTACTCCTCCATGGCACAAATCCAACGCCGTGACTTTTGGCATGAAATTGTTAAGGAAATCCGGCTAAATGAGGAAAATGAGCCACAAATTATTTTTTCGCTTTGACTGTACTAATGTTACTAAGCCCACCCACTCCATCTGATTGTCGTCTTTGAGTTGCTCTGTAACACCCTCCTGCTTCGCTATCTGCTTGACCAACTGAAAAAACACGGCTTCTGCTTGGGCATCAATTTCAGACAGATGGCTGTCCAGTTTACGGCTGAGAAGCAAGGCGGTATAGAGCGGCCCTCTATGCTCCCTTAGATACCGTTTCCGCCGTTGGCCCCAGATACCTACAGGCGTGCTTTCTGGCGCAGTGAGGTTAGGGAGAAAGTAGTCACTTTCTTGGCGATAAGTTCCGCCTATTTGCTCAAACATTGACTTTTCCATAATATGTACCTCCGAAGTATTGGATTTCCCGCAATTCAATCACATTCGGTTGACCTGACAAAAAGTTTGAGAGCCACTTCCTTACGAAGCGGCTCCCAAGTGCGGGATTTTTGTCTGCATCTTTTTTGTCAATGCAACTTGGTGCGGGTATGGGGACTCGAACCCCAACGCAGTGATGCACGAGAACCTAAATCTCGCATGTCTACCAATTCCATCATACCCGCTCATAGAAAATCACGGCTCCTAATGAACCTCTGCCTGCTTTCGCAGAGACAGAGATTCATTAGGACATAATCCAGCTTACAAAATACCCATTTTCATAACTACAGGCCGCAGCAGGAAAACTTACCGTCTCCCCCCGCCAAAGCCGCCGCCCCGGGAACCTCCCCCGAAGCCGCCTCTTGACCCGCCACCAAAGCCACCGCTCCGGCCGCTTCCAAAACCACCGCGAGAACTTCCACCGAAGCCGCCTCCACGGCCGCTTCCAAATCCGCGCGGCGGAGAGACCGGGCGTGATCCACCCACTGGCGGGCGTGAACCACCTGGCCTGCCACCCATCGGAGGACGTGGGCCACCACCCATGGGAGGACGCGGCCCTCTTCCAAAACCACCTGGAGGTGGAGACGGTGGGATGCGCCGCCTACGGTACCAGCGGCTTCCTGGCCGGTGCCACCAGAAAATTGGCCGGTAAACCACTGGCGGCACTGCCATGGAGCCATAGCGGCCATACCAACTGCTGTAACGGATGCCATCAAGCACGTTAAACAGAACAACCAGCACTACCACCAGAATTATAACCGGGATGACCGCCGCGATAACACCGAGCACTCCAGAAAAGCCGCTGCTAAAGAAAGCGTCCTCCTGGTAGCCAGCCCCGGCAACAGACACATGAAGCTGTTCCAACAGTGCCAGCAACGCCGCATCATACCGCCCATCCTGCACATCACTGTACATACAGGCATCCAAAAAGCTGTCCGGCTGGTTAGCCAAGCAGTTGTCAAAATTTCCGCTGGGGAGCAGGAAGTAATCCTTCCCGCCAACGTCCAAAATGAAAATGGCGTCATTTGCCCCCAGCTCCAGCCGCTCCGCCCAGTCCCAGGCGGCATCTGAAATGCTCCCCTCCACATTTTTAAGGGTAACAACGCTCAAAATGCCGTTAATCCATGTATCCCAGTTAGCTCCATATAGGCAGATACTATTCTTCGTACTGGCAGAGAGGACATGGGCGTTGTCTACCACGTAGGGGCTGACGTACCCGGCATTAATGGAGGTATTCAGCGGCGCTGTGCCATCTGGAACCTCTACCACAGGTTTTTTTGACAAGCCATAAAGAGAGGAAAGCGCAATGGCCGCAATCAGCACAAAAGCGGCAAACGCCCGGTTTTTCAATAGCTTCATATCGTCTCCTTGCCCGCCTGAAACAGGCGCAGGCATTCAAGGGCCATGGATCCGTCCGCTCAGGAGCGCAGCTCCATCAGCTTTTGCTTCAGCTCGCCTTCAATGCGGCCCAGTTCAATCTCAGCTTCCTTCCGCTTCTGCGCGCCGTCCCGCTGGATCTGAATTACTTCGTCCAAGGTAGAAATCAACTGCTGGTTGGTATGCTGGAGGGTTTCGATGTCGATGATGCTCCGCTCTGCTTCCTTGGCCGTAGCGATGGTACCCATTTTCAGCATCTCCGCATTCTTCCGCAGCAGTTCGTTGGTGGCGTTGGTGACAGCAGTCTGGGCGGCAGTGGCCTTGCGGCTGTTCTCCAAGCCCAGCGCCAGCACCATCTGGCTCTTCCACAGGGGGATGGTATTGACCAGGGAGGACTGGATCTTCTCTACCATCAGCGTGTCGTTATTTTGCAGCATCCGGGTCTGAGGACCCATCTGAATAGATACCATACGGGTCAGTTCCAGATCATGGAGCTTCTTCTCAAACCGGTTGCACATCTGGGCCAGGTCATTATACGCTTGGGCGTCCTCTTGGGCGCCGGTACGCTCCGCTTTCTGACGCAGCTCCTCAAGCTGGCCAGACTGAATCTCCGCCAGGCGCTTCTTTCCGGCGATGATGTACATGGTCAGCTCCTTGTAATACTTTAGGTTCAGCTCATACATCTGGTCAAACATGGCGATATCCTTCATTAGGATCCGCTGGTGCTGCTCCAAATCCCGGGCAATCTTGTCCACATTGGCTTCCGCCTTGGTGTACTGCACCTTCATGCTTTCAACTCTATTGCTGGCCTTTTTAAAGAAGCCGAACAGCCCCTTTTCCTCTTCCTCCTGCCCCAAGCCTTTCAGCTCTACCGTCAGGCTGGTGAGGGTGTCGCCAATCTCCCCCAGATCCTTGTTACGCACATTGCTCAGAGCACTCTCAGAGAAAGACGCCACGCTCTTCTGAGCCGCCGCGCCATATTGGAGCACCATTTGAGAATCGGAGATGTCGATTTTCTTGGAAAATTCATCCACCATCTTCTTCTCCGCCTCATTGAGCATGCTGTCATCAATGACCACCGGCTTGACCTCGGGCTTAGCCGGTTCGGCAGCGGCAGGGGCGGGAGCGGATTCTGGTTCCAGTGTCAGTGTCAGGGCTGGCGCTTCCACCTTAGCCGCATCGGCATTCAAGGTCAGTTCGGGCATCATGCCCTCCATATCGCTCATTTTGCTTTGTCCTCCCTTATTTTGCAGTCATTTCGTCTGTATCAGCCTGATTTTCCGCTTTTTACAGCGGAATGCCCAGGGCGGGCAACATACTGCCGTCTCTCAGCAGTCCTCACAGCCGCTACCGGCAAGTCTTTCCGCCCGTTCCTCCTTCATGCGCCGCATCCCAATACCAACGTGCAGGAAGGAGCAGACAAAAAAGCCCATGCTGATGATCCAATTCAGCAGCTCCGGCCCATCGTCTTCCCTGGACAGATAGCCGAATATGCCACTGATCATTCCCTCAAGAAATCCAAGTAATACAAAAATCGATCCGCTGACCTTTTTCATCGTAAAATCCTCCTACCATTATAACTCTACAGTTCCAGTTTCAAATCCGTGCCATCCCCATTTTTCGTGGTCTGCGCCTCCATCTTTTCTCCCGCCAGCCCTTCTCGGGCCAGCATGGCTTCCAATACGGAAATATCTGTTGAAATATCCAGCGCGTCCGTGCCGAACAGGCCGTCCAACTGCTTTTCAAAAGCGGTAACGATAGTACCCATCATGTTCTCCACCTTCCCCTTGGTGCCGGAGATATTCTCCCCTGCCACGCCGGTGGAATCCATCCGGTCATAGGCGTTTAGCAGCTTTAAGGTGGTGGGCAGATAGTAGTCCATAAACTGCCGGATTTGGGGCAGCTTGCCGGGATCCGCCTTTACCTGGTCGAAGATCTTCTGGCAGACTGCTTCCAGGCGGCGGATGTCCTGGGAGATTTTTTCGTCCTCAATGGCCTCGTCCAGGCGCTTCATTTCGCTGACCGCCTTCCTGCCATCGCTGACCATCTTGTCCAGCTCCGGGTTTCCAGTGGGCTTTTCCTCCTCTTTAGGCGGATCGGGAACGATAGTCTCAACCACCTCATCCTTACACACCGCGCGCAGAAGCAGGAACGCGCCGATAGACAAGACCGCCACAAACGCGAAGTGGCTGGGCTTATACAAGTCCCGCAGCACCGCCCAGGCAATCCAGACGGCAGCCGCGCCATAATATGGGGCGGCGGACTTACGCACTTTTCGCACGGTAGCCATACAGGGCCTCCTACAATGATATGATACAACCGGCAATGGTATGGTTTTAGTATACCCCTAAATTCTGGCTGGGTCAAGAGGAACTGGCGTTACATTTTTGTTAATTCCTATTCCGCAGGCCTGTCCGGCGCTGGAACGTTTCCGCGCAGCGAAAAACGCCGCCGGAATGGCAGCGTTTTCGATGGCTCTGGCTTATTTCACCAAATCCTGAGCCAAAATATATTTTTTCAGCGGTACGTACAGCAATGCGGAGATCACCAGGGCCAAAATGGTGTTCGCCAGCATATAAGAGCCGTTATAAACCAGGGAGTACAGGTGTGGGTTGGCAAAGGAAATCCCCAGTACCTCAGTGGGAACCAGGATCCGGTAGATGGTCACACCACTGATGTAGTGAACCACAAACCGGCAGAAACAGCCAACAACCGTCCCTACATAGATGCCCCAGCGTTTCCTTCGGAACAGCCCGGCCAATCCTAATGGCGTGAAAGCCACCAGGTAATCCAACAGCATGGACTGCCATCCCCAGGCGTAGGCCCCATCGAAAATGAGCTGGAGCGTCCCAAAGGTAAAGCAGGCCAGTAATCCCGGCTTCAAGCCCCACCGGACAGCAAAGAGGATCAGCGGAAACATGGCAACGGTAACGGATCCGCCGTTGGGAAACTCGTAGACCTTGATATAGCTGAGGATTTGGGCAAGGGCTACCAGCACCGCCGCTTCGGCAAGGCAGCGGGTGCTGAAAGCCATGGTTTTGTGCTGCTTGACATGGGGTTTTCTTTCTTCGGACATAAAACTTCCTCCTTTTAGTGGCGGGAAGTGCCTGTGGACAAAAAAATCGTATGTCCACAAGGCGCGGACATACGACAAGGGCATACTTTATAGTAATCGCATTCCTACGCCGGCATTACCCGGATCAGGTTCGAGGGACCGGACGGCAATGCGTCCCATCTCAGCCGACGTGCGCCAGCGCCCCTTGGATTGTACCCATACTATAGCAGAAAAGGGGAGGATTTGTCAAGCAAGTTTTGAATATTTCCCGCCTGTAGGCACAAAATGCCCGGTAAAGGGGACCGCGCTTATCCAATGGTATACACTCCCCGCACCAGCAGCACTGCCCCTGCCCCACTGGACACCGTCCGGGCATCGGTCATAAGATACAGATGGTTGGCTTGCAGCGCGGCGCCGCCATCAATAGAACCGCCGGAGGTAGCGTCCACCAGCCCCGGCGCGGGGGACGCGCCGCAGTTCGCTCCGCCAGAGCGCAGCAGCACTTCGCAGCCTGCCTCCCCATAAAGGGCCTGTCCTGGCTCCAGGGCCACCGCCGCAAACGCCGCTGTCCCAGCGGAACCGCTTCCCGGCCCCTGTCCGAGCAGGGCATTGCGCTGGGCGATCTGGGCGTCCACCTTGTCCATAATCTGTTTGGTGAAGGTATCCGTCAAATAGCTGAGGGTTACCAACGGGTCGCTTTGAGAGCCCGCGCCCCCGGTGGCCATGGCCGCCGCCGCTGTCAGGGCGATAGCCGCCCCAATGGCACAGAGTAAAATGCGCAGTCTTTTTTTCTTCATGATAACGCTTTCCTTTATCCTATGTAATTCGATTTTGGCAGGTCCGCAGGGGGCGTCCCCCGCGGACCCAAATTTTCCGTGAAAAACCCGAGATTACACCAATCTCTCGCTGTGCAGACCGAAGCTGACCGCGATAGCCGCGTCCACTCTGTCCATCAGTTCCTTGTCCACGCGCCCCATCTTTTCCCGCAGACGGCGCTTATCCAGCGTGCGGATCTGTTCTAATAATACCACAGAATCACGGGTAAGTCCATAGTTTTGCGCTGCCAATTCTATGTGGGTGGGCAGCTTCGCCTTTCCCGTCTGACTGGTGATGGCCGCCACGATGACCGTGGGGCTGTATCGGTTCCCTGTATCGTTTTGAACGATCAGCACGGGACGGACGCCGCCCTGCTCGCTCCCGACGACCGGGCTGAGGTCGGCATAAAAAATGTCGCCGCGTTTTACGCTTGTATCCACTAAGTTCACACTCCGCCGGAAGAAGTGCCCGAAAGGCTCGGGCCACTATCATTCTCCCACGCTGCCGCGGATTTTATACGGCCCCCCGCCGGAAAAACCGGAGACCGGACCGCGCTCCGCCGGGATTCCTGCCCCGCAGTATTGTATGCCGCCATGAGTTCCAATGTTACATTTCCGTTAACGGGCCGGGGAATAGTAGACATTCTTCCCCAGATATGGTATAGTACCTTTCGTTCCCCACCAAACCCTAGCGGAAAGTAAAGGAGATTTCATGAAACGAGCATCATCCCTGTTTTTAGCCCTGATTCTGGCGCTGTCCCTGCTTCCCTGGGAGGCGCGGGCCGCATCCCAGGCGTACGGCAGCGACGTTTGGCTGCGGGAGGCCGCTCTTCAGCAGGGCGTTTCCTACAGCGAGAACATATTTTGGAGCGGCAGCTATGACAAGCCCCGCCATGAGTACTACTTTACCTATACCCCCGGCATTGGCAGCAACCTGCCCTCCACCTGGAACGGCGGCTACCAGCCATCCGGCGGGCAGCCTGACGGCGGAGGCCTGGATCTGTCCTGGCTCTTTCCTGATCAGACCGCATCCTACGGCAGTTTCAGCGGGGAAGCCTATACCGGCATCCGGCCTGTGGCGTCCTTCGGCGCTTCCGTCTGCGGGCGCAGCACGGTATCTGACGCCGCCCGGAAATACGAAAGCATGGGTTACCGGGTGGTAGGCGGCATTAACGGCGATTTCTATGATACCGCCACCGGCTACCCCTTGGGTATCCTGGTCTCCGATGGAGAGGTGCTTTCCGGTTCCTCGGAGTACTACGCTGTGGGCTTCCGGCCTGACGGCAGCGTGGTTATGGGATCCCCGAAGCTGTCCATTATGGCATCCGCATCGGGGCGCAGCTTGAAACTGGCTTCCCTCAACAAGCCCCGGGTGGATAAAGCCGGGGTCACCATGCTGACCAGCGATTACCGGGATGACCACACCACCGGATCCTCTGTGGCGTCTGATGGCGTGAATGTTCTGGCGACCGTTATTGGCGGCAGAGCCGCCATCGGCGGAGAATTATACTTGCAGGTCGATCAGGTGGTGGAGGACGCTGAAACCCGTACCCTGGCGGAAAATCAGGTCCTTCTCACCGGCGCCTCCAATGGGTACACGGAAGGCCTGGCCTTTCTCCGCTCCCTGACGCCTGGGGAGACAGTCACCATCTCCATTACCGCCCAGGATCCCCAGTGGGCAGGGGTGACGGAAGCCATCGGGGCCTATTACCTGCTGGTGGAAAACGGCGTGGCGAAAGACGGCTTTGAAGCCACCGCCGCCCCCCGCACCGCCGTAGGCGTAAAGGCGAACGGCGATTTGGTGCTCTACACCCTGGATGGACGGCAGAACGCGGTCAGCATGGGCGCATCCTTAGGTGTCCTGGCCCAGCGGATGGTGGAACTGGGCTGTGTGACGGCCCTGTGCCTGGACGGGGGCGGCTCTACTACGGCGGTTGCCGCTACGCCGGATGTGGATACCGCGAAACTTCTCAACTCCCCCAGCGACAAGAGCCAGCGGAAGGTAACCAACCATATCCTTCTCCTGGCGCCCGGCGGCGCAACCGGGATCCCCAACGGCATCTATTTGTCCGCCGCCGCCCCCGCTGTGCTGGCGGGCCATACAGTGAAGCTGAACGCCAACGTCACCGACACAAATTATTATCCCGCCAACTACCCCATTGACATCACGGCCACTGCCGGGGAAGTCAGCGGCGGCATTTTCACCGCGCCCCAACAAGGCGGCATTGCTACCGTCACCGCAGTCTATGACAACCTGTTTGCCCAGCAGGACATCCTGGTGCTGGACGAACCCGGCGCAATGTCCATCCTGGCAGACGGTGCGGCCACGGCCACGGTGATGGCGAACGGCAAAATGCAGCTGACTTTGACCGCTTCCTATAACCACCGCTCTCTGGAAATTTTCCCGGAGGATGCGGCCTGGGAAATCGACCCCAGCCTGGGAACCATTGACCAGACCGGCCTGTTTACCGCTTCCTCCACTGCGGGGAAAGGAACCATTACCGCCGTGCGCGGAAGCGTCCGGGCCAGCATCCCGGTTACCGTAGAGGCCAACCATCCCTTCGAGGATCTGGCTGGACACTGGGCGGAGCCCTATATGGGCCAGCTCTACCAGCAGAAGGTTCTTACCGGCGAAGCCGCCGGGGACGGCAAGCTTTACGCCTATCCAGAACGCGGCCTGACCCGGGCGGAGTTCTCGGTGCTGCTGGCGCGGTATCTGAACATTGACACCGCCGCCTACGCTGGAAAAGACACGCCTTTCACAGACCTGGAGGGCGTAGAGTCCTGGGCTGGCGGAGCCATCCGGGCCATGTATGATAAGGGCATCGTTAACGGCGTGGACGAAAGCCATTTCGCCCCCCAGAATCCTCTGGAACGATCCCAGGCGGCCGCTATGCTGGGCCGCGCCCTGGGCCTGACAGAAGCGTCCCTGCCTGCGCCGGAGCCTTCTGTGCCGTCCGGCGATGACACCATACCACCGGAGGATGGGATCCCCGGCCTGCCGGAGGATACGCTGGCGGTAGCCAATGACTTCTTTGCCTATCTAGACGCAGAGCAGGTGCCGGAGTACGCGCAGCTCTATTTCCAGATTTTGGTGGCAAACGGGGCCTTTGACGGCCGGGACGGCCTGCTGGTTCCCGCCGCGCCCATCACGCGGGCGGAAATCTGCAAGGCGCTGGTCGTTATGCGCAGTTTCTAAATGAAATGAAACCGCCTGTGGAGGACATTCCTTCTCCGCAGGCGGTTTTGTGCGGAAAAATTGAAAAAGGTATTGAAATCATGCCGGTATTGGGGTATACTATTTGCGCTGAAATAGAGTATCGGCCCATAGAAAAATAACTTGGAGGTATTTCCCATGGCTACCATTACAAAAGATACCATCATTGGCGACATCCTGGACATGGCGCCCCAGACCGCGCCTATTTTCCTGTCCATCGGTATGCACTGCCTGGGCTGTCCCAGCAGCCGGGGTGAAACCGTGGCGGAGGCCTGCGCCGTACACGGCGTGGACGTGGAGAAGCTGCTGGAAGCCGTCAACGCCGAGGCCAATAAGTAGAACCGCCAGTGGGGGACTCATAGATTTTTCCTGTGGGTCCCCTCCTTTGTGCTGCCGGGAGGGGGTGGAACGTTGGCTGCGAAACTGGATATGGGGCCGCGCCTGCGGGCTGTAGCCGGACTTGTTCCGGCGGATTGCGCCTGCCTGGCGGATATTGGCACAGACCACGGGTATGTGCCGGTATCGCTGTTGTTGGAAGGAAAAATCCAATGGGCAGTCGCTGCCGATGTAAAAGCCCTGCCCCTAGAGCACGCGCGGCGGACTGCGCGGCAGTACGGCGTGGAAGACCGGATCGGCTTCCGGCTGGGGGACGGCCTTGCCGTCCTGGAGCCGGAAGAAGCGGAAACAATCGTTATCGCCGGAATGGGTGGTGACGCTATCACCGGTATTTTAGCCGCCGCACCTTGGAGCCGCGCGGGGCCGCTGTTGCTGCTCCAGCCTATGAGTAAGGCAGAGGTACTGCGAACCTGGCTGCCGGAAAATGGCTACCAAGTGCTGGCGGAGGAACTGGTGCAGGACAAAGGGGTATTGTATCCCATTTTGTCCGTCCGGGGCGGAGAAATGCCCCCTGCCACCGAAGCCCAGGCGTGGGGCGGCTTCCTGCTGGAGGACGGTCCGCTATGGGAGCTGTACATAGCGGACCGGCTGCTGCGGCTGCGCAGGGCGGCGGCCGGTCTGGAAAAAGCCCGGGATCCGGCGGCAGCCGGGAAACGGGAAAAGCTGCTGGACGTAATCGCCCAGCTGGAAGCATGGAAGGGAGCGCGGTAAGATGCCGTTGGTACGGGAAATAGAAACCGCCCTGAGCGTCCTGGCCCCCAAAGAGCTGGCAGCGGAGTGGGACAATGTGGGCCTGCTGGTGGGCCGTCCAGGCCGGGAGGTCCAGAAGGTGCTGGTGGCCCTGGATGTTACAGAACAGACAGCGGAGGAAGCAGCCCAGTGGGGCGCGGAATTAATCGTATCCCACCATCCGGTAATCTTCCATCCCGCTAAGCGCGTCACTGACCAGGATCCAGACGGACGGCTGCTGCTCCGGCTGCTGGAGAGCGGCCTGGCGGCGGTCTGTATGCACACCAACCTGGATGCTGCCATAGGCGGCGTTAATGATGCGCTGGCCGCTGCGCTGGGGCTGGTTGACGCGGCTCCCCTCCACGAGAACGGCATTGCACGGATCGGGACCCTTCCCCAGCCGCTTGCCCTGCCGGAATTCCTCCAGCGGGTAAAAACAACGCTGTCCCCCAACGGGATGCGTTACGTGGACGGCGGCAGGCATATCCAAAAGGTCGCGGTAGGAGGAGGCGCCTGCGGGGACTTCCTCTGGGAAGCCGCCGGGGCGGGCTGCGATGCGTTTGTCACCGCCGACTTGAAATACAATCACTTTTTAGACGCGCAGGCTATGGGCCTGACACTGGTTGACGCGGGGCATTTCCCCACGGAGGACGTGGCCTGCCCTGTTTTGGTCCGGTATTTACAGGAAAAATTCCCCGGACTGCAAGTGAAAAAATCGGTCTCCCACCGGGAGGCAATCCAATATTTCGTATAGAAGGAGGACAATCCCATGTCCGGACATTCCAAATGGCATAATATCCAGAAAACCAAAGGCGCGGCGGACGCAAAGCGTTCCCAGGCGTTTACCAAGATTGCCCGTGAGATGATCGTGGCGGTAAAGGAGGGCGGCAGCGGCGACCCCAACAACAACTCCCGCCTTGCCACCGTCATTGCCAAAGCAAAGGCCGCCAATATGCCCAACGACAACATCAAGCGTACCATTGACAAGGCCCTCGGCTCCGGCAATACCGACAACTTTGAGAAGGTGGTCTATGAAGGCTACGGCCCCAGCGGCGTTGCGGTAATCGTAGAAGCCCTCACCGACAACCGCAACCGCACCGCCCCCGAGGTCCGCCACCTGTTTGACAAGTACGGCGGCAACATGGGCGCGACAGGCTGCGTAAGCTGGAGCTTCGACCGCAAGGGTGTCATTATCATCGACAACGAGGAAGGCGAACTGGACGAGGAGACGGTGATGATGGACGCGTTGGACTGCGGCGCGGCGGACTTCGAGGCCGATAGCGGCGTGTTTGAGATCACCACCGAGCCGGACAGCTTCAACGCCGTCACCGCCGCCCTGGAGGCCAAGGGCTACGCCTTTGCGGAAGCGGCCATTGAGATGGTACCCCAGAACTATATCAAGCTGACGTCTGAGGAAGACATCAAAAATATGACCAAGATGATCGACCTGCTGGAGGACAACGACGACGTGCAGAACGTCTGGCACAACTGGGAGCAGGAGGGCTGATACTATTATGAAGTCAGCCGCTAGCCGGCAGGTGCTGTATCTTACGGAAACCGCCGCCATGACGGCGCTGCTGATTATCCTGCAAGCCGCTACCAAACCGGCGGGGCAGTATGTGACCGGTACCTGCGTCAACGCAGTATTGGCACTGTCCGTACTGGCAGCAGGGTTGTGGAGCGGGGTGGCGGTGGCGCTGCTGTCGCCTGTTTTCGCCTTCCTGCTGGGAATCGGCCCACAGCTTTTGCCCATTGTGCCGTCCATCGCGGCGGGGAACCTGGTGTACGTGCTGCTGCTGGGGCTTCTGGCAGGAGGCCAGGGCGCTTCCCGGCTGCGGCAGGCGGCGGGATGGCTGCTGGCGGCGGCGGCAAAATTTGCCGTGCTGTATCTCCTTGTGGTGAAGCTGCTGTGCGCAGTCCTGCCGCTGAAGGAGCCGCAGGCCGCTATGTTTACCGTAATGTTTTCCTATCCCCAGTTGGTAACCGCTCTGGCGGGCGGCGCGATTGCGCTGCTGCTTGCGCCTACGCTCAGAAGGGCGTTGAAAAAAAGATGATTCTCATTTTAACATGCTGCGGCGGCCCCTCGGGGCCGTCCTTTTTTACTTTCCGCCGTACTATTTCCGGCCAGGCCGTCATAGAGTAGAAGCAAAGAGCACCAAAACCTCCCAGGCCGGAGGTCGGCGCGAAACGCGCAAAAATTCTTTTTGAGAAAGTATGAAAAATGGGAGGTAACTATGACAAATTCGGATCTCTATCAGGATATCGCCACACGTACCGGCGGGTCTCTGTTCGTAGGGGTGCTGGGGCCGGTGAGAACCGGAAAATCTACCTTTATCAAGCGTTTCATGGAAACCTGCGTCATTCCCAACATCGATAACGTCTACCGCCGGGAGCGGGCCATTGATGAGCTGCCCCAGTCCGGCAGCGGCCGGACCATCATGACCGCCGAGCCGAAATTCGTGCCGGAGGAAGCCGTGGATATCTCCCTGGAGGGCGGCGCCACCTTTGCGGTACGGCTCATTGACAGCGTGGGATACATGGTTCCGGGGGCCATGGGGCAGTTTGAGGACGGCGCGCCCCGGATGGTCATGACCCCCTGGGCGGATCACGAGATCCCCATGGCCGAAGCGGCGGAGACCGGCACCCGGAAGGTCATCCAGGAGCACTCCACCGTAGGCGTAGTAATCACCACCGATGGATCCATCACCGATATCCCCCGGGAGGACTACCTGGAAGCCGAAGAACGGGTCATTACTGAATTACAGGCATTAGGCAAACCTTTCGTGGTGCTGCTCAACTCCACCGACCCCCGGGGCGGCAGAGCCACCAGCATCACCAAAGACATTGCTGGCCGGTTCGGCGTACAGTGCCTTCCGGTAAACTGCCTGGAACTGACGGAGGAATCCATCACATATATCATCAAATCCATTCTCTATGAGTTCCCCCTCCGGGAGATGCGTTTTTTCCTGCCCGCCTGGGTGGACGCTCTACCAGTGGGACATCCCATCCAATCGGCGGTATACGATGTGGTTCGCACCGGCGGCGGAAAAATGGCTCACATCCGGGATGTGGAGACGGCGGTCAAGGAGATGGGGGAGCAGGAAAACATCTCTCTAAGCCGGGTGCTGTCCATCGACCTGGGAAAAGGCGTGGCCGCGGCGGAATTGCAGCTTCCCCGGGCGTTATTCTATGAGACCCTGTCCACTCAGTCTGGTTTCACCGTGGCGGACGATGGAGACCTGATGGAGCTGCTGACGGAGCTGGCTGGGGTAAAAGCGCGGTTTGACAAGGTATCCGACGCGCTGACCAACGTCTATGAGACTGGCTACGGCATCGTCATGCCCACCATGGACGAACTACTGCTGGAGGAACCGGAGATCATGCGGCAAGGAGGCCGCTACGGCGTGAAACTGAGAGCCAGCGCACCGTCCATCCATATGTTCAAGGTGGATATCGAATCCACAGTATCCCCCATTGTAGGCAACGAGAAACAGAGCGAGGACATGGTCAACTACCTCATGGAAAAATTCAGCGGAGACCCCACCCAGATCTGGGAGAGCAACATCTTTGGCCGCAGCTTCCACGAGCTGGTGAACGAAGATCTCCAGGCAAAACTCTACCGGATGCCCATGGACGCCCGGCTGAAGTTCCAGGAAACCCTGCAACGGATCGTCAACGAGGGCAGCGGGGGGTTGATCTGCATTATCCTATAAAGCGAGCTGCCGGAAGGGGCTGCCGCATGTAAATCGCGGCGGCAGCCCCTTCCATTCTTTTGTATGGCAGTACCCAGCTTACCACTCCCCCAACGAAAGCAAGCCCCCTGACGCAGTTCATTTCCTGCATCAGGGGGTTTCGTCTATTATCTGTTTTGACCGGTTCCGCCCAAATATTCGAAGCTGGTTTTCCCCAGCCTCACATATACTTGCGCATCGTGTCCGTTGCGGAATCCGTTGCGGCGCTGACCGTAACGGTGGCTTTCAGGTTCAGGGGGGAGCTAAACGCATCCAGCCAGTTCAGGAATTCCCCTACTTCCCGCTCATCAGAGCTGTGGGCAACCTTGCACAAATTGTCGATATAGATATGGGAAATATCGTAGTTTCCGGCATACAGGCCGCAGATGAAGCCACGAAGGACGGCAAAGCTATCCACATTGAACTCCGAAGAATCAATCATCCTGGTCTGATGGCGGAGATTAAAGCTCATGTTACGCTTGGGCTCGATGCAGACCATGCACCCAACTTCCTGCTCCATAGCGTTTTCCATGAGCTCGATGAGCTGCTTGGTCTTTCCCTCACCGGAGCCGCTCATAATCAGTCTAACCATATGAAATCACTCCTTTTCTTCTTTTGGTTGACTCTCTGATAGGAATAGAATAGCACAAATGGCGCAAAAACACAACGGTAAAAATAACTTTTCATAAAAATTTAACAGCTCTTCCCAATCCCACTGGGAGGGCGTAAGAACAATACCGTCAAATTTACAAGAAATCTGCCAAGGCAAACCGCGCTTTCACCATACCATCACAAATGATTTCTTTCACTTCGTTGACATGCAGTCCCAAATCCGTTAAAATAGTGGTAACAAAACACAAGGATCGTGATGAACATGCTGCATTTGACCCAGGCCGACTACCTCACCACCCTCTGGTCCGGCGGAACTACGACACAAATTGCCATTTTCCCCAGTGACACCCCCTACAGCACGCGGGATTTCCTCTGGCGGGTCAGCTCGGCAGTGGTGACAGACGAAAAAAGTATATTCACCCCCCCTCCCCGACTACAACCGGCGCTTAATGCTGCTGGACGGTTCCCTGCTGCTCCGCCACAACGGCGGAGCGCCCTTCCGCCTGGACGCTTACCAGGTCCACGCCTTTGACGGCGGCGCGGCCACCGAGAGCCAGGGCCGCTGCCGGGACTTCAACCTTATGCTCCGGAAGGGGCGCTGCTGCGGCGAGCTGCGGCCAATACGCTTTGCGGGAGCAGGTGAGGAATCCCTGCCGCTTTCCCGCCCTGCCGCTGGCTGCTCCCACAACGCGCTCCTCCTCTATTGTGCCGCCGGACACGCGCAAGTATCTCTGGCGGGCAGCCTTTGCACCCTGGCGGCGGGTGAGAGCCTATTGGAAGAGGATGCCTTAGATACCGCATTACACCTTTCCGTCCCTGATACAGCGGATTTTGTATTGGCGGAAATATGGTACTAACCGGCTGCTGCCCACCACACTAAAAATAAGGAAACGCAGGCCTGCAAGAACGTCCCGTTCATGCAGGCCTGCGGCCTTTTTCCATCCAAGCACACACAAGGCTGTGAAAATACTTCGGATAATTAATTACTCCGCCGCTTCCTCTTCGTCCGCATCAGCGGGAGCCGGAGTAGGCGCCAGCAAGGCGCGGACAGAAAGAGAAATCTTCTGCTTCTCCTCGTCCACAGCCGTGATTTTAGCTTCCACCGTCTGTCCCTCAGACAGTACATCGCCGGGCTTCTCAATACGGTGATCCGCAATCTGGGAAATGTGGATCAAGCCGTCCACACCAGGAACGACCTCAGCGAAAGCGCCGAAGGTCATCAGCTTCACCACCCGGACATTGGCCGTGTCACCGACCTTATAGGTATCCATAAACACCTGCCAGGGGTTCGTGCTGCGATCCTTTACACCCAGAGAAATCTTCCGTTTCTCAGGGTCAAAGGAAATCACGTACACGTCCAGAGGATCGCCCACAGTAACCACCTCGCTGGGGTGCTTAATGCGGCTCCAGCTCAGGTCGGTGATATGTACCATGCCGTCCACGCCGCCAATGTCCACAAACACGCCGTAACTGGTCATGCTCTTCACGGTACCGGCGTAACGCTTGCCAACCTCAATGTTAGCCCAGACCTCAGCGGCAGCGGCAGCCCGTGCTTCCTGCTGCACGGCTTTGATGGAGCCAACCACACGGCGGCGGGCGCGGTTTACCTCGGTAATGCGCAGCTGCACCTTCTTCTTGACCAGCTCAGTCATTGCCGTGTCACGGGGCAGTCCGGACTGGGACGCGGGCACAAACACCCGTACGCCCTTTACGGACACTACAATACCGCCCTTGTTCTCCTCGGTCACGAAGCCTTCCATAACTTCCTTGCTCTCGCATGCGGCTTCAACAGTTTCCCAATTCTTGTTAGCATCCAACTTCTTCTTGGACAGTGTCGCGTACCCTTCCACATCATTGACGCGGACAACAAAAAACTCATACTCTTCGCCGACCTTGACCACGTCCTCGGGCTTCAGCGAGGGATCATCCGACAGCTGGTCTACAGGAACGTAGCCGGCTTGCTTACAACCCAGATCCACATGGACTTCTGTGGGGGTAATGGCGGTGACAACGCCGGTTACCTTATCTCCTGTATTTAATGTATTGGTATACTGTTCTACCAATTCTTCAAAATTTTCCATGCTCTCTCCCTGGATTCTTTCTTCGCTCATCGTCTTTTTGACCTCCTTTATGATGCTCGCAGGCGTGGAGGCCCCAGCCGTCAAACCAACCCGAGCACAGCCGGACAGCTCGTCAATGGGCAGCTCGTCCGCATTCTCAATCTGATAAACACGGGCGCAGTACAGTCCGCAGATTTCCGTCAGGTGCGTTGTATTGGCGCTTTTGGGATCACCAACCACCACCATAGCGTCCACTCCGGCAGCGATTTGGGCCGCTTCCGATTGGCGCATATGCGTAGCATCACATATTGTATCAAATATTTTCGCATTTGTACACTCTTTTTTTAGAATTTTCAAAGAACTTTCCCAAACTTCTCGCCGTAAAGTGGTTTGGGCTACCACCGTCAGCTCCGCTACTTGGTCTGCGCCAGCGGTTTCAAGCCATCTGGCAGTATCTTCCGGCCCTGAAAATACCAGCAGATTTTCGCACCATCCCCCTATCCCCCGAACCTCCGGATGGGCTGGATCTCCAATCATCACAGGCCTGCGGCCCTCCCGCTCCGCTTCCTCCACGATGCGCTGAACCCGGGCTACCCTGGGGCAAGTGGCATCGATAATATCCGCCCCTCTTGCCTCCAGCGCGCGGTAGACCTCCCGCCCCGCCCCGTGGGCGCGGAGAAGGACGCTGTCGCCAGCCCTTGCTTCCTCCGGCGTATGGATCATGCCCATCCCCTGGGATTCCAAAGCGGCTGTGATGTGGCGGTTGTGGATCACGCTGCCCAGCATCCTGGGACACTCCGCCGTACGAACCAACTCCTGGGCCATTTTCACCGCCCGGGCCACCCCAAAACAAAAGCCAGCACTTTTCGCCTGAATCACTTCCATGCGTCCACCCCGCTCAGCTCATAGATGCGGTCTAATATTTCCTGCGCAATGGCACGGTTCTCATCCGGCGTAGGGCGGCGCCCGGCAATCACCGGCGTATAGGGCTGGCCAAATACAATCGTGGTTTTCCGCAGGAACTTGTGCTTGCCGCCGCAGTAGACCGGAACCATAGGGACGCCCGTACGGGTTGCCATCATAGTGACGCCGCCCTTGGCTTCCACCTCGCCCTGTTCATCCACCCGGGTCCCCTCCGGAAACACCAGCAAACGGTTGCCGCCGCTAAGAACCTTCATGGCTGTTTTCATGGCGGTCAGATCGTTTCCACCCCGCTTAACCGGGAAAATGCCCAGTTTTTTCAGAAAAAATCCCAGCAAAGGAATACGGAAAAGCTGATCCTTAGCCATGACGGTCAACCGGGCGTTTTTTGGCAGGTTCAAAGCAATAACAATCGGGTCCCATCCGCTGGAATGGTTGGCGCACAGCAGCGCGCCGCCCTCCGGGAAATGCTCCAGCCCCACCGTCCGGCAGGGAAACAAGAAATGGATAATCGGCGCGGCAATGGTATAGATAATGCGGTAGAACTTGGTCATAGTCCGGTACGCTCCCTGATGATTTCTATGATGCGCTGTAAGCTTTCCTCAAAATTCAGCTCGGTGGTGTCCAGCACCACGGCATCCGCCGCCGGGCGCAGAGGAGCTATCGCCCGGTTGGCGTCATCCTCATCCCGCCGGATGGTCTCCTGGAGAAGCTGCGTAAAATCCTGGGGCGTGCCCCGGCGTTGGAGCTCCAGCCAGCGGCGGCGGGCGCGGGCTTCACTGCCGGCGGTCAGGAATATTTTTACCGCCGCCCACGGAAGCACCACCGTGCCGATGTCCCGTCCATCCATAATGACGCTGTGGTTTTCCGCCATTTCCCGCTGCATTTTCAGCAGGAAGTCCCGCACCTCCGGATGGGTAGCTACGGCAGAAGCTGCCATAGAGACCTCCTGGGTACGGATCAGGTCCGTCACGTCCTCCCCGTTGAGGAGCATCCGCTGCAAGCCCCCGGGCGCGTACTGCATGGCAATATGGATCTCTGGCAGCAGCGCGGCCATCGCGGCGGCTTCCTTCCCCTCCACACCCCGCCGGAGGGTGTAAAGGGCTACTGTCCGGTAAATCGCCCCTGTATCCACATAGAGCAGATTCAGTTTTTTTCCCGCCGCGCGGGCCAGGGTGCTTTTTCCGGCCCCGCTGGGGCCATCGATCGCCACTGAAATGTTTTGTGTCTCCTTGCTTGGCATGGCCGTTCCCTTTCTCTCCACCCTAGGGCGCAGCGCCGCGTCCTAGGGCGGCTTATGTTTCTATTTCCCCCGCCGCTGACTTACCTGCCAGGCGGCCGGTAGACCAGGCAATTTGCAGGTTGAAGCCTCCGGTATAGGCGTCCACATCCAGGACCTCGCCCGCGAAAAACAGCCCGGGCAGAAGCTTGGATTCCATGGTGGAGGGATTGACCTCCTTCACCGCCACGCCGCCAGAGGTCACAATGGCTTCCGCCACCGGGCGTGGCCCCGTGACCTGGATGGGCAGGGCTTTCAGCAGCGTCAGAACCCTCCGCCGCTGCTCCTTCGTCAGATCGTGAACCTTCTGCCGGGGCGGAACCTCTGCCAGGGAGACGAAGGGTTCGATCATCTTCCTTGGCAGCAGCGCATCCAACGCGTTGACGAAATCGCTGTTAGCATGCTTCGCAAAATCAGCCAGCAGCCGCTTGTCCAGGGCTGCCTCGTCCAAGGCGGGCTTCAAATCGATCTCCAGACGGTAGCGTTTTTTTTCAAAGTGCCGCATATGAGCCGAAGCGGACAGGATCATCGGGCCGCTGACCCCAAAATGGGTAAAGAGCATCTCCCCAAAATCCGTATAAATTTTTTTATCGTTCTCATAGACCCGCAGGGCGGCGTTTTTCAAGCTCAGCCCCTGGAGCGCGGCGCAGAACTCCCCCGCGGCGCACAGAGGGACCAGAGATCCCCGCGGCGCCAAGACGCTGTGGCCCGCCTGTTCCGCGAAGCGGTAACCGTCCCCGGTACTGCCCGTTAACGGATAGCTAACACCGCCTGTAGCGATGACCACCCGGTTCCCCTCGTAAATCTCGCGGCCACCCTCCACGCCCCGCAGCGCGCCATCCTCGATCACGAGACCCTGAGCCTTATCCCGCACAACGGACACATGCAGCCGTTTCATTTGCTTTTCCAACGCACCGCTGACATCAAAAGCCCGGTCGGACACCGGGAACACCCGGTTTCCCCGCTCCACCTTCAGCGGCACGCCCAGCTCTTCAAAAAATGCCATGGCCGCCCCGCTGCCAAACTGGCTGTAGGCGCTGTATAGGAACCTGCCGTTGCGGGGGACGCTGTCCAGGAATTCATCGATGCCGCAGCAGTTGGTCAGGTTGCAGCGCCCCTTCCCAGTGATATTGAGCTTCTTCCCCAGCCGCTCATTTGGCTCCAGCAAACGGACGGAAGCCCCCTCCTCCGCTGCGGAGATGGCGGCCATCATCCCCGCGGGGCCGCCTCCTATAACAATAATCTCAGGTTTCATCGCTGTACCCAAACACACCGTATTCGTCCCAGATCCCCTCCAAACGGTTAAAAATCTGGGCAATATCGGCGTCCTTTCGATGCCCCGCAGCCACAATCAGCGCGTTGAGCAGGCTGAAGGGAGCGACCAGGGAATCCACAAAGGAAATCATATCGCTCCGTGCCATCAGCACAACGGAAGCCAGCGGATACAGGGGCGAAATGTCGCTGTCAGTGACCGCCACCACATCTGCGCCCCGGTCGTGGGCGAACTGCACGCCCTTGACCGTAGCTTTGGAATAGCGCGGGAAGCTGATGCCAACCAGCACATCGCCAGGGTCAATGCGCAGGATGCTCTCCAGGATATCCCCCGCGCTGTTACTGGTGACCAACGTTACATTTTCAAAAATCAAATGAAGGTAAAAATGCAGGTAGCCCGCCAAAAACGAGCTGGAACGGACGCCTAGAATATAAATATGCCGCGCGGCGATCAGTTTATCCACCGCCGCGCAAAAGGCGCTCCGGTTCACCTCCTCGATAGCGATGCGGATTTTCTCCATATCCATCTGGAGCACGGAGGCCACCACATCGGAGCTGAACAGCCGGTCATTGGAGGTCTGGATCCGCTGGATGGAGGTCAGCTTGCTGCGGACCATCTCCTGCAAGGCCTTCTGCATGGCAGGATACCCGTCATAGTCCAGCAGGGCGGCAAAGCGCACCACCGTCGATTCGCTCACACCAGTCAGCTCCCCCAGCCTGCTGGCGGTCATAAAAGCGGCCTTGTCATAATCAGAAAGGATATAAGCGGCAATCCGCTTCTGCCCTTTGGAAAACCGGGGCATATTCGCCTGGATGGTATGTAGCACGTCCTTCTTCATGGATGCCTCCCCTGGAGCAGTATTGGACGAACAAAGCGGAGCCAGCCGGTACAAGGCCTCAGAGCAGGCTCTCCCGCTCCCTGGCGGTCAGATGCCTCCACTTCCCCACCGGCAGGCTTCCCAGCAGCAGCGGGCCTTCCCGTACACGAACCAGGCGCTCCACCCGCAGGCCCGCCAGGGCGCACATCCGGCGCACCTGGCGGTTCAAACCTTGGCGGATGGTGACAGACAAAACCCATCTGCCGCCTCTCCGCTCCGCCACGGACACCTTTGCCGGGGCAATGGGAGAGCCATCCTCCAAGGCGGTAATAGCCGACAGCCGGGCCGCGCAGTTTTCCAGCGATCCGGCCACCGTCACCAGATATTCCTTTTCCATTTCATGGCTGGGATGGGCCACCCGCTGGGCAAAACCGCCATCGCTGGTCAACAGCAGCAGCCCCTCGGAATCCATATCCAGGCGGCCCACGGGATACACCCGCCCTGGGCAGTCTGACACCAGCTCCGCCACCGTAGGCCTTCCCTTTTCGTCAGAGAGGGTTGTAACAGCGCCCCGCGGCTTGTGAAGCATGATATATTGCTTTTCCTCCGGAAAAACGACAGGCATGCCGTCCAGCGCAACCCGGTCTGTCACCGGATCCGCCCGGTCCCCCAGGGACGCAGGCAAACCGTTGACGGATACCCTTCCCTCCCGCAGGAATTCCTCCGCCCGCCGCCGGGAGCACACACCGGCAGCGGACAGCAGCTTTTGCAGGCGCTCCATAACCCTTCCCCCCCTAGCAATTCAAATCAGAAACAAGCGACCTCCGCCGCATCCTCTCCCGGCAGGAGGAAGAGGGAAGCCCCGCTCCTGCCCCATCCCCACCAGGTTTTAGGGGCAGCGGGCTGTTCCTTTTCCGCCGAGGGCGCGGCAGCCACCAGATCCACCTTTGCCACCTCCTGGTCCTCCAGATAGGCGCAGACCTCCCCCACCACCTGCCCCGGCACCACTGGAGCGGCAACGGACAGGGGCGCACGGGCAATGATCTTCAGCGACTCCCCTTCCGCCAGCGGGTAGCACAGATCCTCCGACGCCGCCAGAGGCACCGAGACTGCCGACCCATTCCGTACCAGCGCGGATGCCAGCACCCGGCCCGCCGGCACCGCCGTCTCCATATGGTAGCTGGCAAAACCATAGTTCAGCAGGGCAATGTGGTCGTTCCAGTCATCGCCATCGTTGAGGGTGGTGCAAACCAGCGTCATACCATCCCGGGACGCGGCGGAGACCAACGTGCGGCCCGCTGCCTTGGTAAAGCCGGTCTTAACGCCAATGCAGCCCTCGCACAGCCGCAGCAGCTTATTGTGATTGGCCAGATACCGGTCTCCAATGGTGATGGACGCGGTAGAAACGATGCGGCGGAAGTCCTGGTTTTCCAGAGCGTACGCGGCCAGGACAGACATATCCCTCGCGCTGGAGTAGTGCCCTTCGGCGTCCAGCCCATTGGGGTTGGCAAAGTGGGAGTGCTCCATCCCCAGCCGCCGGGCAGTCTCGTTCATCAAGGACACAAAATCCTCCGTACCGCCTGAAACGCAGTGGGCCACTGCCAGCGCGGCATCGTTGCCGCTGACCAGCATCAGGCCGTACAGCAATTCCTCCAGACGCAGAACGTCCCCCGGCTTCAGATACATAGAGGAGCCCTCCACCATATCCTGGGCCGTAACGGTATATTCCTGGTTCTTATCGCCGTGCTCCAGCGCCACCACAGCGGTCATGATCTTCGTAATGCTGGCAATCAGCCGCTCCTCGTCCGCGTTCTGCTCATACAGCACCCGTCCGCTGCTCTGCTCGATCAGCGCCGCGGACGCGGCGGAAGTCCCGGCGGCTGCGGCGCGTCCGGCCAGCATCCCCGCCAGCAGTACACCGCACAGCGCCCTCTGTCCCAGCTTCCGCATATCCATATCCCATCCACCTCCAGGTGATCTTGATGGGAATAGTATGCCTCGCGAAAACGGAAGCAATCACGAAAATGCTTCCAGCATTTCTTAAATTTGTGAGAACCGCGTTAAAGCACGGCCATAAAAATCAACAGGCCTCCTCCGGCGGGATACCGGCAGCGGCTTTTTTCTCCTGCTGTTTTTCGATGAAGCCGGTGACCTTGTCGATCACATCCGGCGCCATCTCCACCACCCGGTCTATCGTATTCATCGGCGGCGCGGCCACGGGGATCACCCGTGTGAAGCCGTCCTTCACCACCAGGAAAGCAATAGGGTCGATGCTGACGCCCACGCCCACCCCGGCGCCCATATTGCCCTCCGGGTTCACCTCCCGCTTCTTGCCGAAGATGGTGCCTCCGCCCCCCATGCCCATATGGATGCGGGAAATAGGGATCAGGGTTACGCCATCCGGGGTCTGGATGGGCTGGCCAACGATAGTGTTGGTGTCCGCCAGCTCGCGGATCTTTGCCATGCTCTCCTGCATCATCTCGCTGATAGGATTATTCTTGTCCATGTGTAATCTCCTTTCATAGGCCGGTTGGTCAGGCAGCCTCATGTTCCTTTTTCGTATTGCCGTCCGCCGGTTCCTTTGGGGTGTTTTCTGTACCCGGGGCCGGTGGCGACGCCAGCCGGCGGAATCCAATAAACCATTTCAGCAGGCTCCCGCCCGCCCGCAGAGCCATCCAAACCAAGCTCCAAGGCCGGAAAGATACCCCCACATCCACGATCAGATCCATCTGCCACTCCGTAAAGTCCAAATACACCCGCACATCGGCGTCCTGGATGTGCAGTCTTTTTTCCAAAATAGGAAACCCGGCAGCCAGTGCCGCTTCCAGCTTCCCATAAAGCGCCGCTGTGGCCGCGGGGTCGCTCCCCGCCACCAGGACATATATCTGCAAGGGCCGGATATGGATGCTTTTCCCCGTCCGTTTCAAGGCGCGGCCCAAGACCGGCGGGAGCTTCTCCAGCGCGTAGACGATCTGATCCGCATTGATCTTCGCCTTTGGTTTTTGGGGTTTTTTAGGCTTCTTAGGTTTCTCCGCCCCCGGCTTTTCCTTCTTAGGGGGCTTCTCTTTCTCCGGCGGCTTCTCTTTAGGCGGGAAGACAGGTATCTTAACGGGGCCGTATTGAACTGACAGGAACGGTTCCCCCTCCCTGTAGGCTCCCCGCAGCTTCACCGGAACGAGCAGGAGAACCGCCAGCAAAACCACAATCCCCAGCAGGATCCATAAGATGATTTTTCCAATCACGGCTGCCCTCCCCCTATTCCGGCGGCTTGCTGTTACTCCTCCAGGCCGTCAGCCCCATCTTCCTCCACGCGCATCTGTCCGCCTTCCTCCACACCGGGCAGGGGCGGCAAGTCCTCCAGTCCCGCGATATGGAAAGACCGCAAAAAGGCCTGGGTCGTGCGGTAAAGCCGGGGCCGTCCCGCCACCTGCAACCGTCCGCACTCCTCGATCAGCTTCCGGTCCAGCAGCAGGCCCACGGTATAGGCACTGTCCACCCCCCGGATCTGATCCACTCGGGCGCGGGTGACGGGCTGGTAATAGGCCACCACAGCCAGGACTTCTAAGGCTGGCTGGCTGAGTTTGGCTGTTTTTCGTATCTCAAAAGCGCGGCGGATGATCCCGGCATACTCCGGCGCGGAGCAGAGCTGATAGCTGTCCTCCATCCGCACCAGACGGATACCACGCTGCTCGAAGGCATAATAATCGCCCAGCCTTTGCAGGGCCTCCTCCGCCCGGGGGCGGTCTGTCTCCAAAGCCATACAGATCCGGCTGATATGGACTGGTTCACCGGAAGCAAACAGGATGCCCTCGGCGGCGATTTGCATTTCTTTGTTTTCCAAAAGAAACTACTCCTATATCATTGAACTATAATTGCAAGGAATCAAGCCCTGCCCCCGTGGTATGGACGGTACAGTCCCGCTCCCCGCCGGAGAGGGTAACAATCCTTGCGCGGCACAGCTCCAGAATGGCCAGAAAAGTAGCCACAATCTCGCTGCGGCTGCGGCTGCCGCGGAAGAGCAGGCGGAAACTGGTGATGCCCCGTTTTAGGCGCCGGAACACCTCCTCCGCCTTCCCCGCCACAGGGTACGGCTCTTGGCGGACAATTTCCTCAAAGCTGCTGGCAGGGGGCGGCTGGCGCCGCTCCTCCCGGCCGGCGATCTTCAGCAAAGCGTCCGTCAGATCGCCGGGGTCATGGCTGTAAATATAACCTTTGCCCCGCTCCATTGGTTCCGGGGTGCGCAGAAAAATTCGGTTCCCAAACTCCCCCATAGGCTCCAGCAGCGCGGTGACACTCTTGATTTTGGCATAGGCTTCCCCATTCCGCCGCTCCTCCAAAGACCGGATCAGCTCCGCCATCTCACTCTTAGCTTCCTCATCCTCAATGGACAGCAGCATCCGTGTCTTGATGAACATGAGCTGGGCTGCCATGGCGGCGAACTCGCTGGCCACTTCCAGATCCATCCTCTGCCGCCGCTCCAGGTATTCCAGGTATTGCTCCAGGATCAAGGCAATAGGGATATCCTGTATCTCTATTTTATTTTTGCTCAGCAAGAACAGGATCAAGTCCAACGGACCCTCGAAATCCTCCATACCCTCCCGGCTATGTACCACCTGCTCCAGCTTATAGACCGGTTCATCCATCCGTGAACCTCCTGATCTCAAAAGAATAGCCCGGCTATCCAGAAATAGACGGCGTAAATCGCGTTGGAGAGATATTTCCCCCCCACATCCAGCCACACCAGCAGCAGAAGGACAACCATGCCATACCGCTCATAGCGCATCAAGGTATAATAGGCCCTTTCCGGCAGAAGGGAAAACAGCACCTTAGACCCGTCCAGCGGCGGAATCGGAACGAGGTTGAACAGCCCCAGGCCAACGCTCAACGCCGCCGTGCTTAAACAGAAGGAAAAGAGCCATACCACCACCCCGTTGGACGGCGCGAAACGGCCCAGCAGGGATGCCCCAAACAGTAGCGCCAAAGCCAGCAGAAAATTTGATACCGGCCCCGCCAGGGCGGTAACTGCCATACCAGTTTTCGGCTTTTTAAAGTAGCGCATATCCACCGGCACCGGCTTGGCCCAGCCAAAGCCGCAGATTACCATAGAGGCCAGGCCAAACCAGTCAATATGGTGCAACGGGTTAAAGGACAGCCGCCGCATCCGCTTGGCGGTCGGATCCCCCAAGGCGTAAGCCGCCAGCCCATGGCAGGTCTCATGAACCGTCAGGCACACCAGCACGCCTGCAATGCGCTGGACAAGGGACAGCAGCCCCGCCCAATCAAATTGCCTTAAAAAGGTTGTCATAGGCATTCTTCCGATTTCTTCATAGCATTTTCCCCCATTCCGGGGACATATGGCATAGTATAACAGGTTTTTCCCAAGAATACAAGGGGCTGGGGAGTGTGAAAAATATTTTGCCCTCCCCCTTGACAAACCATCTTCCCGGGTATATAGTTAATTACACAAGTAATTAACCACTTGACCGCATAACCAAAGAAAGGAGAGGGTTGCTTGAATGAGCGATTGACGGAGCAGAAATCCATCTACTTACAAATTAGCGAAATGATCGAAACCGACATCCTCCGGGAAATCCTTCTGGAGGAGGAGCAGGTTCCCAGCACAAACGAGCTGGCGAAGCTCTACACCATCAACCCCGCTACCGCCGCTAAGGGCGTAGGGCTGCTGGTGGACGAGGGGATTCTCTACAAGCGCCGCGGCATCGGCATGTTTGTCGCCAACGGCGCAAGGGAAAAAATCCTGGCAAAGCGGAAAGCCGCCTTTGCCGAAAACCATGTGGCCCCCCTGCTGGCGGAAGCCAAAAGCCTGGGGATTTCCAAGGAAGAACTTCTTACTATGATTGGAGAGAGAAATGTATGAGCCTGCATTGTGAAAATATCGTCAAGACCTACTCTGGCAAGGACGTGCTGGACAAAGTGACCTTGGATATCCAGCCGGGAAAAATTTACGGCCTTATCGGCCGCAACGGCGCGGGGAAAACCACCCTGCTGTCTATCCTGGCCGCCCAGAACCCCGCCAGCTCCGGCTCCGTCACCCTGGACGGCCAGCGGGTGTGGGAAAACCGGAAGAGCCTGGAAAAAATCTGTTTTTCCAGGGAGCTGAACGCCAACGCCGAAAGCGGCCTCGCCGCTATGAAGGCAAAGGAGTACCTCCGCATCGCTGCCACCTACTATGAGGGCTGGGATAAGCCCCTGGAGGAGCGGCTGGTAAAATTGTTTGACCTAAACGTCAAAAAGAAGCTGGGCAAGCTGTCCAAAGGGATGCTCTCCATGGTCACGATCATTGTGGCCCTGTGCTCAAAGGCCGCCTATACCTTCCTGGACGAGCCGGTGGCGGGGCTGGACGTGGTGGCCCGGGAACAGTTCTACAAGCTGCTGCTGGAGGAATATTCCAGTTCCGGACGAACCTTCATCATCTCCACCCACATCATTGAGGAAGCCGCCGACGTGCTGGAAGATGTCATCATCCTCCATGAGGGCAGGATTCTCATTGAAACGGACACCCAGGCGTTCGTAGACAGCGCGGTTCATGTCAGCGGCAAGGCTGAGGAGGTAGACGCCGCCGTCTCTGGCCTGGAGGTTCACCATCCCGAAACCATAGGCCGCAGCAAAGGCGTCACTGTGTTCCTCAAACCTGGGCAGAAGGTGGACGAATCCCGGGACGTGTCCGTCCAGCCGGTAAGCCTCCAACGGGCCTTTGTAGCCCTGTGCGGGGAGGAGGAAGGCAAATCATGAAGCGCAACCTGAAATTCTGGACCCGCTACACCTGGGAGAGCATGGCCGTGGATCTGTCTTTTATGGCCGGGCTGGCGGTTATTACGCTGTTCAGCGCGGAGGGACTTGACCTGGGGATGTTTGCGTCCATCATGCCCTATTACCTGTGCATCGCCGCCACTTTTGGGATGCTGATAATCAACACTGGGAGCCAGAGCCTTTATGTCCCCTTGCTGCTGTCCATGGGGGAGACCCGGCGGAACGTACTGCTGGGCTTCCACTACTACCGGACGCTGATTATTTCCGTCACCCTGGCGCTGTGCGCCTTGATCTGGCTGCTGATTCCCGGAGAGGTTTCCTCCGCCGGTCTGCGGAGCATCCCCACCATCCTGTGTATACTGGTGGCTTCGTCCTCCCTGGGGAGCATCCTGGGGACGCTGTTTACAAAATGGAAATGGCTCGCTACCGTAATCATCATCATCCTCTGCGGCGGCGCGGGCGGTGCAGTCGGCTTCATGGGCGTTGCCGCCGC
This sequence comes from uncultured Oscillospiraceae bacterium, assembly GCA_910587645.1. Classification (GTDB taxonomy): domain Bacteria; phylum Bacillota; class Clostridia; order Oscillospirales; family Oscillospiraceae; genus Pelethomonas. Next base: position 8,896 of record CAJUNA010000012.1, on the reverse strand, counting down.
TGACAGTCTTGTTATAACGGAGACCTTGGAGATGGCGGCGCACCTGGAGACCCTGCCCTGGTGGCTGGCCCTTACCGCTGTGGCCGCGCTTGCACTGGATGTAGCGTTCCAATGGATGCTCCTGCGGCGGCAGGAAGTGAAACTGTAAGGGGGAGGACATATGAACTTTTTTATCAAACACATAAAAGTCAACCGGGATGGCATATTGACTATGCTGGTATTTCAAACAGGCCTATTTATACTAGGCGTAATAATGGTTGCCTGCATCAACGCCTTTCTCAACGACACGCAGGACTACGCAAATATCGGCGGGCTAATGGCCGTATTCGCTACCGTTTTTGGCGGGATGGTCCGGGGCGGCGGCGGGCTGAACCGCTACCGGCTGGCGGTTTCCATGGGCCGCACCCGGCGGTCCTACATGTTCTTCGACCCGCTCCTTACGATCATGAACAGCGTTATTGGCGTCTGCTTTGCGTGGCTGCTGAGCCGTCTGGAACTGTGGTTTTACAGTATGATTTATCCCGGCTGGACACTGGAAATTGACTTTTTTACCAAACTGACTCCACGGTGGCTTGCCTTGCTGATTCTTGCGATGTGCCTGCTGGACTTCTTTTTTGGCGCGTTGATGCTCCGCTTCGGCACCAAGGGTTTCGCCGCCGTCTGGTTCCCCCTATGCATCCTGCCGGCCGTCACCGGCGGCTGCATAAGCGCCCTCAAGGAGGGCAGCACCAACCTGATGGCACAGATCGGAAAAGGCATTCTATTCCTGATTCAAGTGCTTAGCCCCACGATGTGGGCCGCAGTATGTATTACCTTGCTACTGGCGCTGCTGGCCCTCAGCGTGTTGTGCTACCGGAAAGCGGAAGTGCGGATGTAAGAGACTGTACCATAATCAACAAGATAGCAGTGGAAACAGAGGGCCGAAATCAAAGATTTCGGCCCTCTGTCCATCGGGAATCGTGTGCCGCGCTTAGTATACAAACTTCCTGCTGGTTTTTACCTTGGAACTGCTGGCTACAGTTTTCTGCTGCATATTATTGACATGATTGGTAGGTACATGGTATTATGACACAGATTTTCTGTTTTCTGCGTTAAAGCTGTGAGGACAAAGCGGAACGATACCAGTATGGTGAAACAGTGCGCTTCTCTGCGCAGGGGGAGCCGCTGTGGTAACTATGGACTGAGAACCGGTCAATATGGAGGAAGTCATATGGATTATTCAGGGGGGCTTTTAGAACGGGCTGGAGAGGGTACTCCAGAGACCGAAACCCATGCGAGGCACAGCGGCATACGAAGCGTTCAAAATTTAGAAGCCGTCATCAACGAGGGCCTTCGTGTTGCCCTGTTAGAGGAGACGCCGGATCAGTCTTTAGAGGTACTGCTGGAGCATCTGGGAAAAGCGTTGAACGGGGAACGGACCTATATATTTGAGCAGAATGAATCCGGTGGCGATGACAACACTTATGAATGGGTGGCCGATGGCGTGGAGCCGGAAAAGGAGAGCCTCCAAAACGTCCCTCCGGAGGTTTGCGCAAGCTGGTACCGGAATTTCCGTATCGGCAGGCACATTGTCATTGAGAACCTGGAGAATATCCAGGGGACTGATCCCCTTCAGTACGAGAACCTGAAGCGGCAGGGTATCCATTCCCTTGTGGTGGTGCCCCTTTATGACGGCAAACGGATCATCGGTTTTTACGGTGTGGATAATCCTCCTGCGCGGTCGCTGGAATATGCATCGAATATGCTCCAGACCGCGGCGTACTTTATCGTATCCTCTTTGAAACGCCGCAACCTGGTTCGGGAGCTTCAAAAACGGAGCTATAACGTACTCCACGCCCTTAGCGTGGACTACCTGGGGATCTATGAAGTAAACTTCGACACGGGCGAATGCGAGGTTTACCGCAGCAGCGGGCAGGTAGGAGTGGATTGGGCAGCCTGTTTCCGGGACGGCTACGAGACAGCTATGGAGCAGTATATTGCCAAGTGTGTGGTTCCCCGGGATCAGGAGCGGCTCCGTACGGTGACAAAGAAAAGCTATGTGCTTGCCCGGCTCAAGACTAAGAAAAAGTTCTCGGTCCGGTACCAGGTAAAAGACAGTTCCGCAGGGCTAAAGCATCTGGAAATCCATTTTTCCGCCACAGAGAAAACTGTGACGGAGAACTGCGCGATTTTTGCGCTGCGGGATGTCAATGCCCTTGTGGAGCAGGAGGAGAAGTATAAACTGGAGGCACGGCAGAGCCTTGAGGAGATCCTTGAGGGAGCCAGAACCGGAATCTGGACGATTGAGCTGGAAGATGGCTGCCCGCCAAGAATGTACGCGGATCGAACCATGCGGATCCTTCTGGGCGTACGGGACGGGATTGGGCCGGAGGAGTGCTACCAGCATTGGTTTGAGCGTATTGAGCCGGACTACATGGAAATGGTACAGGAGGCGGTGGGAGAAATCCTGGAAGCTGGGCGCTCCGAGGTGATCTACCCTTGGAACCACCCCGCGCTGGGGAAGATCTATGTCCGCTGCGGCGGCGTACCGGACAGGGCATTCAAAAAACCGGGTGCCTGCCTGAACGGGTACCATCAGGATATCACAGAAACCATGGTGACCAGAAAGAAGCAGGAACAGTCCATCATGGAGCTTTTGGAGCGGGTGAGACAGGCGAACTCGGCAAAAAGCGAATTTCTTTCCCATATGTCCCACGATCTCCGCACACCCATCAACGGGATCCTGGGGATGCTGGCTATTTTGGAAAAAAGCCAGCACGACCCGGACAGGCAGAGAGAGTGCCGGAGGAAGATCCGTGTGTCAGCGGAGCATCTTCTGTCCTTGGTGAACGATGTTCTTCTGGTTAGCAAGCTGGAGAGCGGAAGGCCGGCGGCGGTGGAGGAACCTTTTGACCTTCATAATACTTTGGAAGACTGCATCGCAATGCTGTCCTCCCTGGCGGAAGAACGGGGGATCCAGCTGGAGCTGGAAGATTCCGGGCTCCAGCACAGCAGGATTATCGGAAATCCGCTGCATTTGAAACAAATCCTGACCAATGTCATCGACAACGCGCTCAGATATAACCGCCCCCATGGCGCGGTCTCTGTCCGCGCAGAGGAGCTTGCCTTCCAAGATGGGACGGCAAGCTGCCGGTTTGTTGTTAAGGACACTGGGATCGGTATTGGGGAGGATTTTAAGGCGCACATTTTTGAGCCGTTCACGCAGGAGCATCAGGGCGCGAGGACGGATTATAACGGCGTAGGGCTCGGCATGTCCATTGTAAAGAAACTGGTCGATCAGATGAAGGGAACAGTTGAGATAGACAGCCGGATCGGTGAGGGGAGCGTGGTTCAGATCACACTTCCCCTTCGAGCTGATGAGACGGGGCGCGAAGATCGCGCAGATGAGGTTTGGCATATGCCGGACAATATTGCCGGGATGCGCGTGCTCCTGGTGGAGGACAACGAGATCAACTGTGAAATCGTGGAGTACATCCTCCAGGATGTGGGCGTGGAGGTCGTGACTGCCAACAACGGAAAAGCCGCCGTGGACGCGTTCGCGTCGGCTGAACCGGGGACATTTGACTGTGTACTCATGGACTTAATGATGCCGGTCATGAGTGGATATGAGGCGGCACGGGTGATTCGCGGCCTGGATCGGAGAGACGCGGAAGCTGTGCCTATCATAGCTCTGTCGGCCAATGCGTTTGACGAGGATATTGCGCTAGCAAAGGATGCCGGGATGAATGAACATTTGGCAAAACCAGTGGATATCCGTAAAATGTTCCAGGTCATGAGCCGGCTGCACAACCGGCAGAGCCAGTAAACGGACAGCCAGGCAATTTATATGTTGAAAACTGTGGGGATAGAAAAAATATGAAAAACAAGGCTTTGCCGCTTTCCTTTAAAATCAGCATAGCGGTAATCATTTGTTTCACTATTTTCGTGTTTTCCTTTCTTGGAGCGTCCATCCATAATATGAGCGAAAACACGATCGAGGATATCGGTACTGCTTATATGGCTGGAATGAACGAGCAGGTATCTTTACATTTTGAAACAATCATTGAGCTCCGTCTGACGATGGCGGAATCCATCGCGCGAATTGCGGCGGGAGACGGAAATTCCAATTATGGCTCGAAGCAAGAAATTGAATACGGCGCAAAGGCACGGCATTTTTTGTGTGCCGCCCTATATTCTCCCGATGGCGAAATTGAAATGATTTATGGCGATCCTGTGGAGCTTAAGCACCCCGAGCCGTTTTTAGAGAGCCTGCGGAACGGGGAGCGCAAAACGGCGTCCGCTGTTGACGGCAACGGGAACGGTGTGATTTTGTTCGGTGTCCCTTGCGAATATCCCATGTCCGGCGGAAACAGCAGCCTTGCCATGATTGTAGGGCTTTCCACCCAATATATGGGCGAGGTTCTCTTTCTTGATTCAGACAAGTCATTGAGTTATTCTTTTGTCGTACGGAAAGACGGCAGTTACGTTGTTGGGAACGAGGATGACGTCCACGAAAATTATTTTGACCGGCTTTACAGTCTTTTTGAAGGCCAGGACAAGGAAACCGCTTCCTGGATTGATCAGATGAAAGCGGCCATGAGCACGAATGAAGATTATTCCGTTATTCTGAAAAATGGCGAATCGCGCAGGCACCTGTATTGCACCAGCCTCCCCTACTGCAATTGGTATCTGGTGACGGTCCTTCCCTTTGACGGGCTGGATTACGCAATTGCGGGGATGAGCAGCCGTTGGCTTACCATTGTTTACGTCTCTTCTTTCGCGGTAATCGCTATGCTCCTCTACATATTCTTTCAGTATTTGGGGCTGTTCAGAAACCAAGTGTCTGAATTAAAGCGGATGAACGCGGAAATGGATACAGCCCGGAAGGACGCGGAAAGGGCGCGAAAAGAGGCTGAGCAGGCAAATACCGCCAAACAGGACTTCCTTTCCAGCATGAGCCACGACATACGCACCCCTATGAACGCTATCATCGGGATGACGTCCCTGGCCATAGATAATGTAAATAATCCGGCGCAGGTTCAAGATTATCTGCGTAAAATTGCATTGTCCAGTAAGCATCTTCTGGGGCTTATCAACGATGTATTGGATATATCCAAGATTGAAAGCGGTAAAATGGCATTGAATATTGAGCCAGTGTCGTTAAGAGAGGTAATGGACTGCATTGTCAATATTATGCAGTCCCAGGTCAAGGCGAAAAATCAACAGTTCAACGCGGCTGCTTATGAAATCCTTTCAGAAAATGTGCGCTGTGACAGTGTACGGCTGAATCAGGTGTTGATTAACCTGCTGGGAAACGCCGTCAAATTTACGCCGGAAAACGGCTCAATTCAAGTGGTGGTGTACCAGGAGACGCTTCCGGAGACCCCCTCCCTCGTCCGTACCCATTTCCTGGTAAGCGATACAGGAATTGGCATGTCAAAAGAGTATCAAAAGGTAATATTTGAATCTTTCAGCAGAGAGGACAACACCCGGGTACAGAAAACGGAAGGTTCTGGGCTTGGGATGACAATTACCAAGTATATTGTAGACGCGATGGGCGGTACCATTTCTGTCCGCAGCGAGCAGGGCAAGGGTAGCGAATTCCATGTTGTGCTTGACTTGGAAAAAGCGGCGGAGCGGGAGATGGATATGGCCTTCCCGGACTGGAATGTACTGGTGGTTGATGGTGACGAGCGGTTATGCGCCAATACCGTTCATATTTTAGAATCCATTGGTATCCGCTCGGAATGGTGTCTGAGTGCCGGGCAGGCAATGGGACGGATAGCGGATAGCCGTTATCAGATGATCCTTTTGGGATGGAAATTGCCGGACACAAACGGGATCGAAGCGGCCCGTATGATCCGGTTGAGCTGCGTGGAAGGCAGCCCGGCGGTGCTGCTCTTGGCCTGTGATTGGAGCGGGATGGAGGACAAGGCCAGAGAAGCGGGGATTTCCGGCTTTATTTCCAAACCGTTGTTTAAGTCCACTTTATTCGATGCGCTAAGCGTACTTGCCGGTAACGGCGTGGAAGAAGCTGCCGGTACCGAAAAGGCGGTTGACCTGGTACTTCGGGGGAAGCATATTTTATTGGCGGAAGATAATGAACTTAACTGGGAAGTAGCAAAGGAAATGCTCTCTGGCCTCGAAATGGAATTGGACTGGGTTGAGAACGGGCAAACTTGTGTCGCAAAATTTAAGGAATCCCCAGTGGGATATTATGACGCCATTCTTATGGATGTCCGAATGCCCATTATGGACGGCTATGAAACGACCGCAGCCATCCGGGGGCTGGAACGTGAGGACGCGGATATTCCCATTATCGCAATGACTGCCGATGCGTTTTCAGAAGATATTCAAAAATGCTTGGAGTGCGGTATGAATGACCATTTGGCAAAACCAATTGATATTCAGGCTGTTGCGTACAAGTTAAAGAAATATCTAAAATAATGGGTACTGCGCAGGCACTAAAAAAGCAAAACATAAAAAGCGGGGCAAGCAAGTCTGTAAATAGGTGTTCAGATCCCAATATCTGCTGTAGCGGTAAAAAAGTCCTTGCATTTCAAATTTTAGTGTGCTATAATATCCCAGATTCCGCACAGTTCCGGATATCGGGCCAGTGCCGCTTACTGGCGGTTAGCCCGGTAAAAGAAGGGGCTGGAGGGTAAAAACTAAAATTTTGGAGGAAATCAAAAACATGGCAAGCGTTGTATCTATGAAGCAGCTCCTGGAAGCAGGCGTACACTTCGGTCACCAGACCCGCCGCTGGAACCCGAAAATGGCTCCCTATATTTACACGGAGCGCAACGGCATCTATATCATTGATTTGCAGAAGACCGTGAAGAAGCTGGAGGAAGCTTACGCTTTCGTCCGCCAGCTCAGTGAGAATGGCGAGTCCCTCCTGTTCGTCGGCACCAAGAAGCAGGCGCAGGACGCCATCCGCGAGGAAGCCGCCCGCTGCAATATGTTCTTCGTTAACGCCCGCTGGCTGGGCGGTATGATGACGAACTTCAAGACTATGCGCACCCGTGTGGACCGCCTTAACCAGCTCAAACGGATGCAGGAGGATGGCACCTTTGATATGCTGCCCAAGAAGGAAGTCATTAAGCACATGGGCGAAATCGCCAAGCTGGAAAAATACCTGGGCGGCGTCAAGGAAATGAAGAAGCTTCCCGGCGCCCTGTTCATCGTGGATACCCGCAAGGAGCGCAACGCCATTGCTGAGGCCCACAAGCTGGGTATCCCTGTGGTAGCTATCGCCGACACCAACTGCGATCCCGATGAGATCGACTATCCCATCCCCGGCAATGATGACGCTATCCGCGCCATCAAGCTCATTTCCTCCATTATGGCCAATGCCATGATTGAAGGCCGTCAGGGCGAGCAGATTGAGATGCCCGCCGCCGAGGAAGCCCCTGCCGCTGAGTAATCGCATGCAATTTTCTGGGGCGGGTCCTGTCCCGCCCCATTTTTTCCTGGTATCAGGATATACTACTTTTATCATATTTTTGGGAGGAATGTTATTATGGCATTTACTGCTGCCGATGTAAAAAACCTGCGCGAAATGACTGGCGTGGGTATGATGGACTGCAAAAAGGCGCTGGCCGCTTCCGATGGCGATATGGATAAGGCTGTGGAATACCTGCGCGAGAAGGGCTTGGCCGCTTCCGCTAAAAAGGCCGGCCGTATTGCTGCTGAAGGCATGGCTTACGCCGCTGTTATCAACGGCCAGGGCGTGGTGGTCGAGGTCAACGCCGAGACCGACTTTGTTGGCAAAAATGAAAAGTTCGTTGATTTCGTCAAGGGCGTGGCCACTACTGTGGTCTCCTGCGCTCCCGCGAACCTGGACGCTTTGATGGAGTGCAAGTACAATGGCACCGGTCTCACCGTGCTCCAGCAGCAGCAGGAGATGGTTTTGGTGATCGGCGAGAACATCAAGGTTCGCCGCTTCGCCCGCTTCCCTGAGGGCGTCAGTGTCCCCTATATTCATGCCGGCGGTAAGATCGGTGTTCTCGTGAATCTGGCCGTGGATGGCGAGGCTACCGACAAGGTGCTGGAAATGGGTAAGGATATGGCGATGCAGATTGCTGCTTTGAACCCCCGCTTCTGGGATAAGAGCCAGGTGACACCTGACGTCCTGGAGGAGGAAAAGCGTATTATGATGGCACAGATGGACAACGATCCTAAAATGGCTAACAAGCCTGCCCAGGTTAAAGAGAAGATCGTTGAGGGTAAGCTTAACAAGTTCTACGCTGAAAACTGCCTGTTGCAGCAGGATTTCGTCAAAGATGGCGAGGTGACTGTCGAGCAGTATATGAACACTGTGGCAAAGGCTGCCGGTGTGACCGTACGCCTGTTGGATGCTGTCCGCTTTGAGAAAGGCGAAGGCATTGAGAAGAAGCAGGAGAACTTCGCGGAGGAGATCGCTTCGCTGGTGAAGTGATCGGTTTTGATAACGTCTGATTTAAGACGCGCATAAAATCTCTCGAATAATGACACCCTGAGAAGGGCTCGCAGCAAATCGCTGCGGGCCCTTTTTTGTTCCCATTTTTCCACCCTGCCGCCGCCCCATTCCAGGCTCTTTCAGGGGGATTCTTCGGGGAAAAGTACTTAAAATTCTCTCCAGCCTTACCCCCAAAACTTCCCCGAACGAGGCTGATTCTTCGAGCCAAAATACTCTAAAATCCCCCTGAAAAGCCCCTTCCTCCTGTCCTGTGCAGGTGATGATTCTCCCCGGAAAGGCTTCAATTTTGAACTGTCAACGCCAATTTGAAATTGTAAGAAAACGCCGAAGAAATTTTATAGTTTTTCGGCGGCAAGGGGGGGACAAAATCAAGCGTTTCCTTGCTCAAAAAGAGTGTTCACGATTTGCTGTTTCTGGCGCATGAATTCCTTGCGTTCTTTCAGCCGGTAAGACTCG
>CAJUNA010000011.1 GCA_910587645.1 uncultured Oscillospiraceae bacterium | reverse complement strand
GGCTGAAAATCGGGGAGATTGACGGGGAAATCTGCCTGCGCCTTGACAAGTCCGACTATTCCACTTATACGTCCATGTTTGATATGTTCCACGCATGGCAGGAGCAAGCCGCCAAACTAGAACTAGGCGAAATAACCAAAGAGGAATACGACCAGTGGCGGTACAAGTACCCCGAACTGGACACTTCGCATCATTGGGCGAAAGTCCCCTCACAGGCGGTCAGTGATATGCTTATGGAGGAATTTCAAAAAATCGAGAAAGAAGAAAAGAAAACAGCGAAAAAGAAAAAACAGAAATAAGCATAAAAAGACCTTGCCGATATTCAGTTTTCATATCTGAAAATCAGCAAGGTTTTCTTATGCCATTGATGTAATTATTTAGTGCGTGATGTTGAAAATGTTGCCAAATCGTTGCCAGCACCTAAACAAATTTATTTGGAAACCGCATAAACACTAGCTTTCTAAAGCCCATTTCATCACTCGAACTCAATGGCTTCCACAAATGCCGGGCCAAAGCGGGCCACTGCCTCCGCCATGGCCTGGTTTTCCAGTTCATGCAGCTCCGCCAAGGTTTCCCGGGCATAGGCGCGGCCCGCTTCCGTCAGGCAGAGTCGGCGCTGCCGGGGCTGGTCCGGCATGTCCTCCAGGGTGATATATCCCGCCTTCCGGCAGGCGTTGACTACGGTGTTTACGGTGGTTTTCGGAAGCGCCCACTCCTCGCAGACCTGTTTTTGGGAGTGGGGCTGGCCATCGTCTAAGGCGTAGAGTACGTCCAATGTGTGCAGGGTCACTTTGGACTGCCTGGCCCAGCGGTAATAGGCCCCATCGCTTTTGCTGCACGCCGCGACAAGGCGGCGGTTCAAGGCTTGCAGTTCGTCCATGGGATTCCTCCTCTGGTTGTTTAGTACGGTTTCGTACTTAAGTCAAGAGGGGAATTGGCAAAGATATGTTAAATATACTTGACAAACCATCAAAGTTGTTTTACAATAGGTGCAGAAAGGGGAGATGATGGATGACTGAGGAAACGAAAACCGTCATTACTGCCGGCCTGCTGCTGTTTGCGCTGGCAGCGTGGTTCTGGCCGCTTTTCCTAGCGGTCCATTTGGAAGCCGGGGACCGGAAGAAGCGGGGGGAACCGCCAGGGTATGACGAGAGACAGAAAATCGCGCGGTTAAAGGCTGGGAACCATACGCTGTTTGTGCTGCTGGGGTTCCTGGGAGCCTGGGCGGCAGTGGATCAGGTAGGGCGGCTCCCCTGGACCGGCTCCCTGCTGGATATGACGCTGTGCGCGTTGATGCTGGCTTGGAGCGTCTGGGCGGCGGACTGCATTCTGCATGATGCTTTCGTTACTTGGAAGGATAAACGGAAAAATGCTAACGCCATTGTGTTGACATACTGTGTGTCTATGTCCATGTTTGTCAGGGCATTCTGCGTTTCTGGGTACTGTAAATCCTGGATGCCCTTCGTATTTGCCTGCGCGGGGGCGGCGGTATTGGCTGGCGTGGTGCTTTATAAAGCGAGGCAGGAAAAGGCTGCGGACGCGGTATGAAGAACCTCAGGCTTCGCTCTGCGCGTGCGGCTAAGGGGCTCAGCCAGCAGGCGCTGGCCGATTTGGTGGGCGTGTCGCGGCAGACGGTCAACGCGATTGAGCAGGGCGATTACAACCCCACCATCCGCCTTTGCATTGCGATTTGCCGCACACTGGATAAGACGCTGGACGATCTCTTCTGGGAGGAAAAGCAGGCGCCGTAACAAGCCGCCCCATGGCAGTTACCGGGAAAAGCCCACCGGCGCCCTCAAAAAGAAAAAGGCCATGCGGCAGGAGTGCAGGCACTCCGCCGCATGGCCCATTGGGCATGTAAAAGGGTTTCCTCTTGTTACGTTTCTTCGCGCACAAAGAAAAGTATGTCTCTTAGCATTACTTCCCGAAATTCTCGATAATATCCACAATCTCCGCACCAATACGCTTTTGGGCTTCCTTAGTGGCAGCACCGATGTGGGGGGTGCAGGAGACGTTGGCGTGGGAGTACAGGGCGGCGTTGGTAGCAGGCTCGTCGGCATAGACATCCAGGCCCGCCGCGCGGATCTTGCCGGAGTTCAGGGCTTCCAGAAGATCGTCCTCGTTGACGTTGTCGCCGCGGGAAGTGTTGATAAACACTACGCCGTCCTTCATCTTGTCGATGTTTTCCTTGCAAATCAGCTTCACGCCGTTGAGGGAGGGGGTGTGGAGGGAGATAAAGTCAGACCGCTCCAGCAGCTCGTCCAGCTCCACGTACTTCATGCCCATCTGCTCCTCAATGCCGGGGACATGGAAAATGTCCTGGGCAATGACTTCCATGCCGATGCCCTTTGCCATGCGGCCCAAGGCCTGGCCGATCCGGCCGAAGCCAATGATGCCCAGGGTCTTGCCGCCCAGCTCAAAGCCCTTGCCGTAGGCCTTCTTTTCCCACTTGCCCTCGCGCATGGTGTGGCCCGCGATGGACAGGAAGCGGGCGCAGGAGAACATGTGGCCCATCGCCAGCTCCGCCACGGAGTTGGAGGAAGCCCTGGGGGTGTTCTTCACGGTGATGCCGTTTTCCTCAGCGTATTTTACATCGATATTGTCCACGCCTACGCCGCCGCGGATGACCAGCTTCAATCTGCCACCCTTGGCTTCATCGATGTGGTTGGCTCTCACCTTGGTGGCGGAGCGAACCACCACCGCGTCAAATTCTTTAAGGGCCGCGCCCAGCTCCTCGGGGGCGTAGAACTGCTCCACCACTTCGTGGCCGTTTGCTTTCAGCTGCTCCAGGGCGGTTTTATCCATGCCATCGGTTACCAGAATTTTCATGTTTCGTTTCTCCTCAAATTTTCCTCATTTATTATGAGGGGATTTATTTTCCTTTTTGTACGCTGCTGATGTCCTGCCAGCGCGCTGTTGCGCGTGCGGTCAGCCGTTTTCCTTCTCAAACTTGGCCAGGAACTCCACCAACGCTTCCACGCCGTCCTTGGGCATGGCGTTGTAAGTGGAAGCCCGCAGGCCGCCTACGCTCTTGTGGCCCTTCAGGTTGTCATAACCCGCTGCCTTGGTGGCCGCCACGACCTTCGCGTCCAACTCCTTGTCGCCGGTGACGAAAGGAATATTCATCAGGGAGCGGAACTCCTTATCCACCGTGCCGGTGAACATCTTGGAGGAATCCAGGAAGTCATACATGACCTTGGCTTTCTCAATGTTCCGCTTCTCCATCTCTTCCAGGCCGCCGATGCTCTTTAAGTACTTGAAGACCTTGCCGCAGCAGTAAATCGCCCAGCAGTTGGGGGTGTTGTACATGGAACCGTTGTCGGCATGGGTCTTGTAGCTCATGTAAATGGGGGTCTTGGGATCCAGCTCCGCGTCATCGCGAATCAGATCCTCCCGGATGATAACCACGACCATACCGGCGGGGCCGACGTTCTTCTGCACACCGGCGTAAATCAGGCCGTAGTCGGAGACGTTGCAGGGCTTGGAGAGGAACATGCTGCTCTGGTCGCTGACCAGGACGTGGCCCTTGGTGTCGGGGAGCTTGTTCCAGGTTACGCCGTGGATGGTCTCGTTCTCGCAGATGTATACATAATCCGTATTCTCGGGAATATCCAAGTTGCTGCAATCAGGGATATAGCAGAAATTGCGGTCCTTGCTGGACGCCACCACATGGACATCGCCGTACTTCTTCGCCTCTGCGATGGCTTTCTTGGACCACGCGCCGGTCTCCACATAGCAGGCTACGCCGTTCTTCATCAGGTTCATGGGAATCATGGCGAACTGCAAGGTCGCGCCGCCCTGGATGAACAGCACCTTATAGTTGTCGGGAATGTGCATCAGATCCCGCAAATCCTGCTCCGCTTCGTCAATGATCTGCTGATACACCGGGGAGCGGTGGCTCATCTCCATGACACACATGCCGGAACCCCGGTAGTTCATCATCTCGTCCCGGATTTCCTCCAGGACAGGCTCCGGCATGGTAGCAGGACCTGCGGAAAAGTTATACGTGCGGTTGTAGTTCATGACAATCGTCCTCCTCGTAATCTTTTGAGAGACACTCTCTCCATCTTCTCCCAGTATAATACAAGCCAGGAAAATAATCAACAGGGAAAATGAAAACGTGCCGGCAGGCCAAACTGATTTTTGGATTGCTGACATATTGGGGTTGCGGCCGGTTTCCCCAATCTCACATTGACGCTTGTATCCGATTATGCTAAAATCAGAATAATACACTGGAAAGTTGAGAAAAAATGAATGGATCATTTGCGGCTTGAAACAAATAGGCTTATCTTGAGAAACTTTGAAGAAAAAGACCTGCCATCGTTATACCTGCTGCTGGCAGATCAAGAGGTGAATACTTTTTTGCCGTGGTATCCTGTAAAAGATATGGAGGAAACAGAGCGTTTCTATGAAAAGCGGCTGAAAAACAAGAAATATTGCTTTGCCATCTGTTTGAGGGACGATGGCGCCCGATTGGCTATGTGCATGCAGAAGAAGATGACAGCCACGACTTCGGTTATGCGGTCCGTAAGGAATACTGGCGCCAGGGGATCGCCAGCGAGGCAAGCGGCGCGGTTATTGCGCTGCTAAAAAAAGAAGGGATGCCTTATATCACCGCGACACATGACAGGAACAACCCCAGGAGCGGCGCCGTCATGGGGCGGATGGGCATGAAGTATTGCTATTCCTATAAAGAGCAGTGGCAGCCTAAGGGCTTTCCCGTTATATTCCGAATGTATCAATTAAACCTTGACGGGCGGGAGGACAGGGTATATCAAAAATACTGGAACCAATATCACGAGCATTTCATAGAAGCGGACATACAGCAGCCCGTTTGCAAAGGGCGATCCATTTAAAATTGCACCGGGGAGGACGATCTCATGTTATATTTTCGGAACGATTACGGTAGCGGCGCACACCCTGCCGTGCTGGAAGCACTGTGCGCAACCAACGATGTCCTGACGCCAGGATACGGTACAGACCCGTACTGCCATCAGGCAGCGGAGACAGTCCGCACACTGTGCCAAAGCCCGCAGGCGGCGGTTCACTTCCTTGCCGGTGGAACCCAGGTAAATAAGACCGCTATCTACGCATTCCTCCGCCCGTATGAGGCGGCCATATCCGCCGGGAGCGGCCACATCTGCGTACACGAAGCCGGGGCCGTGGAGCAGGATGGGCATAAGATCATTGCCTTGCCCTCCCACGATGGGAAGCTCACGCCAGGGATGCTCCGCGCGGCCATGGCTGGCCCTCTCAATGAACACACCGTCCTTCCCCGGCTGGCGTACATCTCCAACACCACCGAGCTGGGTACCGTATACTCTGGGGAGGAGCTGCGGAACCTGGGAGCCTGCTGCCGGGAGCTGGGCTTGTATCTTTACTGCGATGGCGCGCGGCTGGGATCCGCTATGGACGCGGGCGGAAGCTGCTTTCCGGACTATGCTGCCGCCTGTGATGCCTTTACAATCGGCGGGACAAAAAATGGCCTGCTGTTTGGAGAAGCCCTGGTTATCGTAAATCCCGCCCTACAGCCTGGGTTCCGCAACTGCATGAAACAGCAGGGCGCGATGCTGGCAAAGGGCCGTCTTTTGGGCGTCCAGTTCCAGACGGTTTTACAGGACGGCCTGTATCTGCGCCTGGCTTCCCATGCCAATGCCCAGGCCGGGCGGCTTGCCGCCGGATTGGCGGAGCTGGGCATCCCCCTGTTGGCCCCGGCGGAGAGCAACCAGGTCTTTCCCATCCTTCCGGACGCCGCTGTGGAGCGTCTGCGGAAAAGCGCGGCGTTTGAAGTCGAGCGCAAAATGGACGGGGGACATACCTGTATCCGCTTTGTGACCGCGTGGCACACCACGCCGGAGGATGTGGACGCGCTGCTGGCGCTGCTGAAAGGGACCGGCGCATAAGGGCCGGAACCAGAAGTTCACAAAATAGAATTGATTTCCTCCGCCTGCTGCGGTATCGTGGCATCATCCCATACATTCCTTTCCACAAGAATCATACCTTCACGCCAAGGAGTGACCCGACCATGAACCTGACCACCGCCAGCCGCGCTTTCCAGCTTTTGACCCGCCTGCTGGACGTGCGCACCGCCACCAAACCGTTCCTTCCCGCTGTGGTGGAGAAACCTGCCATGCCTTTGGAGGATGTCCTCCAGCCCTTTCCCCGAACCTCTCCAGAAAGCCAGGGCGTCTCATCCCGCCACATACAGGGATTCCTGGAGGAGCTGCAAGCAGACCGGGCACTGTATGCCCAGGATGTAATGATCCTGCGGAATGGGGCTGTGATCTGTGAGGCAGCTTACGGCGCCCAGGACCTCCGGGCGCCGCAGTATACTTTTTCCGCCTGCAAGAGCGTGGTGGCTCTGGCAGCCGGGTTGCTGTGTGATGACGGCTTGCTGTCTGTCCACGATGAGGTGGCCGCGCTGTTTGATGAATCCGGGACGGCTTCCCTGCGCCGCCGTTTGAAAGGGATGACTGTGGAGGACCTGCTCACCATGCGCTCCGGCGTGCCGTTCACCGAAGCCGAAGCACTGACGGAAACGGATTGGATCCGCCGCTTTTTAGGGACAGCCCTCAAGGGGGAACCGGGGACAGAATTCACTTACAACAGCCTAAATACCTACATGCTTTCCGCCATCGTGTGCAGAAAAACCGGGAAGACCCTGACCGCGTTTCTGCGGGAACGGCTGTTTGACCCGATGGGTATTACCAATGTCCACTGGGAGACCTGCCCCAAGGGGATTGAAAAGGGAGGCTGGGGGCTATATATCCGTACCGAAGACTTGGCAAAGCTGGGCCAGCTCGTCATGAACGGCGGCCTTTGGAAGGGGCAGCGGCTGGTATCAGAGGAGTATATCCATGCCGCTACCACGGCCCACGCTATTCCGCCGGAGGAAACTGGTGATTTCAACTACGGCTATCAGATCTGGGTCGGGCGGCATGAGAACACTTTCCTTTTTAACGGGATGCTGGGGCAAAATGTGCTTGGGTTCCGGGACAGCGGGATTTTGGTCGTGACCCACGCCGGAGCGGACACGGATTTCCAGGAGAGCCGGTATTTTGAGATTGCCAGCCGCTATTTTGGCGGCGCGTTCCCGGCGCGGCTCCCGGAGGACGGGACCGCGCAGCAGGCCTTGACAGAGACAGTGCGCAGCCTTTCCTCGTTCAGCTGCGCGCCGGAGCCGCTCCCCCCGCAAGCAGGCGTGTTCTTAAACCGTTCCTTCACCGTGCGGGACGGCAAAGCGCCGTCTGTTGGCCTGCTCCCCATGGCGCTGCAAGCTTTGCATAATAATTACACAGCGGGGGTTGAGTCGGTGGCGGTTAGTGTCAAGGGCGGCCTGCCGGAGCTGATCTACCGGGAAAAGGACGCGCTGTACCGCTTTCCGGTGGGGCTGGGCTGCCCCGTGGTATCCCAGTTGGATTTTCGTGGAAACGTATTCCAAGTGGCGGCGCTGGGCCGGTTCACCCATGACGAGGAGGAGCGGCCGGTGTTTTACATCTGCCTGACGTTTCTGGAAACGCCCTGTGTGCGGATTATTAAGCTGGTTCGGGACGGCCGCCGCCTGCTTCTGCGGCAGACGGAGACACCAGGCGTCCCCTATATCAGCGGCAAGCTGTGCGCGGCGGCGCAGTCGCCGCTGTACCGCCCCGTCCTGCTGGTGGCAGCGGGAGGCGCGGAGGAGGATTACCTGCGGTTCAAGACCATGCAGGTCTTATCTCCAGAGCTTATATGCCAAGAGAGCGGAGACTGACCGTCTCCGCTCTCTTGGCGTTATATGGCTGGCCGCTGCGGGGATTCACCGTCTATCCCGCCACCTTTTTCTCTTTGCGGCGGCCACCTTCCTGGATTTTCCGGTATGCCTTGCGGTAGCGTTCGGCAATCGGCCCAGCTTCTTTATAAATAGCGGCTTTGCCAGCCCATTGCCTGCCGTCCTTTTCAATAGTTACCGCCAGGTACAGCCGCCGGTGCTCCAGGCACTTGCAGCGCATCACATACTCCATCGGCGTTGTGCGCATCCAGCGTCCCAGCAGCAGCGGTTGTCCGCAGATGGGACAGTCTGGGTGTTCCACCTCCCGCCGGTTCTTACACCCCCAGCGGGTCTCATAGCTGCCCAACTCCAATTCCCACAGGGGCGGCACGCCCTTGTGCTTCGGGGGGCGGTGGAACATGGTCATATCCTCGAACCGGTCCAGCATGGCCTGGTAAGCCATTACTGTATAATAGGTGTCATTCCAGGCGGAGTGGAAATCCAGGTCTGTCTCGATCTCCAGCTCCGTCACCGCTTTCTCCAGGGAGGGCTGGCATCCCAGGTCGCCCTCTACCAGCTTTTGATACATATATTGCAGGTCAAAATACTCGCATTTCCAGTCTGCGTCGAAGCTGAGCCGGTGGAAAGCAAAATTATCCAGCAACACCTCCACATCGTTGTTGCCCCACTCTACGAACACTGGATCCGGCCCACACCAGTGGAGGAATGCCGGGCCAAGATCCAGAAATCCAGGCGCGCTGTCCAACAGGGCGCGCAGCTCGTCCCGTTCGTAGGGCAAAAGACGGTAGGTACGGCTGTCCAGCTTACGGCTGGCCCTGGGATGGATATAACTGTGGAAGGAATCCAGCATCGCGCCGGTGTCCTGCTCCACCTTCATCGCGGCCACCTCGATCAGCTCGTTGAAGGGGACTCTCTCCCCGGATTTGTTGCGGTAAAATGTGGTATTCCACTCCAAGTCCAGAAAAATCAGTACTGCCATTGCTTCACTACTCCCAAGTCCTAATCGGGCGCTCCGCCGCCCGTTTCAAAAAATCGCCGCAAAAGCACCTCCATATCCGCCGGCATTCCGGCCCGCAGCGCCAACCGCTCCCCAGTTGCCGGATGCTCCAGCATCAGCCCCGCCGCGTGGAGGGCTGGGCGGGGGAGCAGGGCGGGATCTTCCATCCCGTATAACCAGTCTCCCGCTAAAGGGCAGCCTATGGCGGACATATGAACCCGGATCTGATGGGTGCGCCCGGTACGGGGCGTCAGTTCCACTAGAGACATGCCTTTCCCACGCCGCAAGACCCGGTAGTCCGTCTCTGCTGGTTTACCGTCCCCAGAGTCAATCCTCCGGGCAATGGCGGAGCCGGGGGCGCGGCCTATAGGGAGATCAATCCGGCCTTCCTCCGGTTCAGGTGCGCCGAGACAGACGGCTAAATATGTCCGCTGGAAGCCGCCGGTGTGCATCCGCCGCCGCAGAAGGTCGTGCATATAGGCGCCCTTCGCCGCCACAACCAGCCCTGTCGTCCCACGATCCAGGCGGTTGACTAAATGCACCGCGCTCTCGTTTCCCAAATAATGCAGCAGCCCGGCGGCTAAGGCCGGTTCGCCGGGGGACAGGGACGAGGGGATACAAGCCAGGGGCGCCGGCTTATCCACCACTAAAAGGTATTCGTCCTCAAATATGATTTTTAAATCCATGGGGATAGGCTCCAGGGCCGTGGGCCGCTCCCCCGCGTCCAGATCCGCCGCCAGCAGATCCCCTTCCCGCAGGATCGCGTTGGTGAATACCCGGACGCCGTTAACGGTCAGGCCGGTCTCTGCCCGTTTTAGGCGGTTGACCAGCCCGGTGGACAGGCCCAGCTCTTTTTTTAGAAGGCTCTTGACAGTCCGCCCATCCTGCCCCCGCGTTACCTTAAGCTCCAGCGACGCCATGGCTGCCTCCCGTTCTGAATTCAAAAAGAGTATACAATATTCTTTCCGGATTTTCAATAGGTGTATTGTTGGAAAATAGGGAAACCTGTCGAATGCGCCGCGCCAGCCTGTTTCAGCAAAAACAAGCTGGCCGCCTAGCAGGACAGGCGGCCAGCATTTATCTATATTTATTGTGTCACAGAAGCTGCCACGAAAACGCGGAAAACACAATTCTCTCTTTTCAGATTGGTGTTGCTGAAAGTGGTTTCGTCAAACTATTCGTTAAAATATCCAAAGCGGGCAGCTATTCATTTGGCGGATAACTGCCCAATAAACCGGAATTAGTATCTCAAAATAAAGTATATCACATATATCCAACTTAACAGCCCATGAAAAATAGCCCACCCAACAGAGTGCCAAGTAGAATAACTAATCACCATTGCCAGTGCGCTGCCAAATGTGATGCCTGTCTTTACTGTTTTTTCAACAGTTTCTTTCCTTTGCTCATCCATGTATGTATGTGTCCTCCTCCAAATTCCGATTTGTTGACCCGATTATAGCACAGCGTCCCTGCTATATCAATACCCTTTTGTAGAAATCGCCGAAGTCATATCCCGGCAACACTTTTCTGAAAAGGGACACACAATTTCCCCCTTGACAATCCGCCCCAAAAATGGTAAGCTAAAGTGCTATGTATCAAAAGGCGGGTGGTATACCACTCCAAATTAACAACAGTATAGCATTTTCTCACGAAAAACGCAAGAGCCTTTTGCAGTAAAATTATCAACCGACCCGCGTGTATCGAATGCGCGGGAATTTGGCGCCCCTCCTTTCCGGCGGGGCGCGGAAAGGCAGATGAGTATTGAACAATGGCCAAGGATAAGTACTACGGCAAAACCCTGCGGAAAAACTTCGCCCGGCATGAGGAGATCATGCCCATGCCCAACCTGCTGGAGATCCAGAAGGATTCCTACCAGTGGTTCCTGGACACCGGCCTGCGGGCGGTGTTTGCCGATGTAGGCGTTATCAGCGACTATGCCGACACCCTGGAGTTGAGCTTTATCGATTTCAGCATGGACGAGCCGCCCAAGTATGACGTGGAGGAGTGCAAGGCCCGGGATGTGAACTACGCCGCGCCTTTGAAGGTCCGGGTCCGCCTGCGCAATAAGAAAACCGATGTCATCAAGGAGCAGGAGATCTTCATGGGGGACTTCCCCCTCATGACCAAATCCGGCACTTTTATTGTCAACGGCGCGGAACGGGTGGTGGTCTCCCAGATCGTCCGCTCTCCTGGCATTTATTACGGCAAAGAGACCGATGTCAAGACCGATCTGCCCCTTCTCAGCGCCCAGCTCATCCCCTACCGGGGGGCGTGGCTGGAGTATGAAACCGATGCTAACGAGCTGTTCTGGGTTCGTATCGACAAAAACCGGAAGCTGCCGGTTACCTGCCTGATCCGCGCCATGGGCCTTCGGGAAGATGGGGATATTCTGGATACCTTCGGAGGCGACCCCACGATCCGGGCTACCTTGGAGAAGGATTCCTGCAAGAGTTATGAGGAGGCGCTGCTGGAGATCTACCGGAAGCTGCGCCCTGGCGAGCCTCCCACGGTGGATTCCGCCGAGACCCTGATCAACGGCTTGTTCTTCGATCCCCGCCGGTACGATTTAAGCACCGTGGGCCGGTATAAGTTCAACAAGAAGCTGGCCCTGTGGGTCCGGGCCGCGGACCGGACCCTGGCGGAGCCTGTGGTTCATCCCGCTACCGGTGAGCTGCTGTTTGAGCCGGGCCATGTGCTCACCCGCAGCGAGCTGCGGGATATGGACGCCATTGGCGTCAACGAAGTAGTGGTGGATGTAGACGGCGCGCCCCTGCGGATTTTCTCCAACCACATGTGCGATCTGAGCCGCTATGTGGACTTTGACCCGGTGGAAGAGCTGGGTATCAAGGAGCGGGTTCGTTTCTCCGTCCTCCAGGAGCTGCTGGACCAGTACGAGGGCGATGAGCTGAAAGCCGCCATCCGCAAGCGGGTGGATGACCTGATCCCCAAGCACATCATTGTAGATGACATTTTTGCGTCTATCAACTATATGAGCGCCCTCAGCCATGGCCTGGCCGCCAAGGATGACATTGACCATCTGGGCAACCGGCGCCTTCGCTGTGTGGGTGAGCTGCTGCAAAACCAGTTCCGCATCGGCTTTAGCCGCATGGAGCGGGTCATCCGGGAGCGCATGACAATCCAAGACCTGGACATCGTTACCCCCCAGAGCCTAATCAATATCCGCCCCGTCACCGCCGCCATCAAGGAGTTCTTCGGCTCAAGCCCCCTCAGCCAGTTCATGGACCAGACCAACCCCCTGGCGGAGCTGACCCACAAGCGCCGTCTCTCCGCCCTCGGCCCCGGCGGCCTCAGCCGCGAGCGGGCCAGCATGGATGTCCGCGATGTTCACTACAGCCACTATGGACGTATGTGTCCTATCGAGACGCCGGAAGGCCCGAACATCGGCCTGATTAACTACCTATCTACCTATGCCCGGATCAATGAGTATGGCTTTATTGAAGCCCCGTTCCGGAAGGTGGATCATGCTACGGCGCGGGTTACCGATGAGGTGGTCTATATGACCGCCGATGTGGAGGATCAGTATATCGTAGCCCAGGCGGCGGAGCCTACTGACGAGAACGGCTGCTTCATCAACGACCGTATCACCTGCCGCCACCGGGATGAGATCATTGGCGTAGAGCGGGATAAGGTGGACTTTGTGGATATCAGCCCCCGTATGATGGTGTCCATCGCTTCCGCGATGATTCCCTTCCTGCCTAACGATGACGCCAACCGTGCCCTGATGGGCGCAAACATGCAGCGGCAGGCAGTGCCTCTGCTGCGGCCGGAAGCACCTGTAATCGGCACCGGTATGGAGCATAAAATCTGCATGGACTCCGAGATTGTGGTCCTGGCGGAGGGCGATGGCGAAGTCACCAAGGTAGATGCCACTTCCATCTCTGTCAAGTACGACAACGGGCGGAGCAAGGACTATAAGCTGGTGAAGTTCCTCCGCTCTAACCACACCACCTGCATCAACCAGCGCCCCATCGTCTCTGTAGGCGAGCGGGTTCACGGCGGAGACCCCAAAAACGGCATTTCCCCCACTGTCCTGGCCGATGGCCCCGCCACAGAGCAGGGCGAGATTGCCCTGGGCCGGAACATCTTGGTAGGCTTCATGACTTGGGAGGGCTACAACTACGAGGACGCCGTTCTGCTCAACGAGCGGATGGTGCGGGAGGATGTTTATACCTCCATTCATATTGAGGAATATGAAATTGATTCCCGGGATACCAAGCTTGGCCCCGAGGAAATCACCCGCGACATCCCCAATGTGGGTGAGGACGCCTTGAAGGATCTGGATGAGCGGGGCATTATCCGCATCGGCGCGGAAGTCCGCTCCGGCGATATTCTGGTGGGTAAAGTCACACCTAAGGGTGAGACTGACCTGACGGCCGAGGAACGGCTGCTGCGGGCTATCTTTGGTGAGAAGGCCCGGGAAGTCCGGGATACCTCCCTGAAAGTGCCCCACGGCGAGAGCGGTATCGTGGTAGATGCCAAGGTGTTTACCCGGGAAGCCGGCGATGAGCTGGGGCCGGGGGTCAATCAAGTGGTCCGGGTCTATATCGCCCAGAAGCGGAAGGTCTCCGTGGGCGACAAGATGGCTGGCCGCCACGGAAACAAGGGCGTTGTCTCCCGGATTCTGCCCCAGGAGGATATGCCCTTCCTTCCCGATGGCACGCCGCTGGATATCGTGCTCAACCCCCTGGGCGTGCCTTCCCGTATGAACATCGGGCAGGTATTGGAGGTTCACCTGGGCTACGCCGCCAAGACTTTGGGCTGGAAGGTGGCTACCCCCATCTTTGATGGCGCCAACGAGCAGGACATCGCCGATACCCTCCGTCTCGCGGGCCTGGACCCCGAAGGCAAGAGCTGGCTGTACGATGGCCGTACCGGCGACCGTTTTGACAATAAGGTCACTGTGGGATACGTTTACTTTATGAAGCTCCACCATCTGGTGGATGACAAGATCCACGCCAGATCCACCGGCCCCTACTCCCTGGTCACCCAGCAGCCCTTGGGCGGCAAGGCACAGTTCGGCGGCCAGCGGTTCGGCGAAATGGAAGTGTGGGCGCTGGAAGCTTACGGTGCGTCCTACACCTTGCAGGAAATTCTGACTGTCAAGTCCGATGACGTGACCGGGCGCGTCCACACCTATGAATCCATCGTCAAGGGCCACAACGTGCCAAAGCCCGGCGTACCGGAGTCCTTTAAGGTGCTGGTGAAGGAGCTGCAAGCCTTGTGCCTGGATATCCAGGTACTGGATAAGGACGGCAATGTGATCGAGCTGAAGGATGACGATGACGATATGACCACCTTCAACCTCTCCCGCATGGACCGGGACGACCGGGATGAGCGGGAGGAATACGTGGCCGATGACGCCGACCTGGAGGAATCTGGCTATGCCATCGAGGACGTGAACGAAGACGAGGATGGCGACGGCTTCGGCGATGGAGACGATGAGGATTCCATCGGCGGGGACGGCGATGAAGATGAAGATGAAGATTTTTGACCGGGAGGAGCTGGATAAATGAGTTATGTGGAATTTGACGCCATTAAAATCGGCGTTGCCTCTCCGGAGATGATCCGTGAGTGGTCCTACGGCGAGGTGAAAAAGCCGGAGACCATCAACTACCGCACCCTTAAGCCCGAGCGGGACGGGTTGTACTGCGAGCGCATTTTCGGGCCGACCAAGGACTGGGAATGCCACTGCGGCAAGTATAAGAAAATCCGCTACAAAGGCAAAATCTGTGACCGCTGCGGCGTGGAAGTCACTAAGAGCAAGGTTCGCCGGGAACGGATGGGCCACATCGACCTGGCTACCCCCGTCAGCCATATCTGGTATTTTAAGGGCATCCCCTCCCGGATGGGGCTGCTGCTGGATATCAGCCCCAGGATTCTGGAAAAGGTGCTGTATTTCGCCAACTATATCGTTACCGACCCCGGTGAGACGCCCCTGCTGAAAAACCAAATCCTTACCGAGAAGGAATATCGCGACATGCGGGAAAAGTATGAGGACGATTTCCAGGCCGGTATGGGCGCGGAAGCAGTGAAGCAGCTCTTGCAGGATATCGACTTAGAGCAGCTCTCCGAGCAGCTCCACGCCGAGCTGCGCAACGCCTCCGGGCAGAAGAAGGGGCGCATTGTCAAACGGCTGGAGGTGGTGGACGCTTTCCGTATCTCCGGGAATAAGCCGGAGTGGATGATTATTGACGTATTGCCGGTCATCCCGCCGGAAATCCGGCCGATGGTTCAGTTGGACGGCGGACGGTTCGCCACCAGCGACCTCAACGATCTCTACCGCCGGGTCATTAACCGTAATAACCGCCTGAAACGGCTCATTCAACTGAAAGCGCCCGACATTATCGTGCGTAACGAAAAGCGGATGCTGCAAGAAGCCGTGGACGCCCTTATCGACAACGGCCGCCGTGGGCGCGCTGTCACCGGCGCGAACAACCGGGCGCTGAAATCCCTCTCCGATATGCTCAAGGGCAAGCAGGGGCGCTTCCGCCAGAACCTTCTGGGCAAGCGGGTGGACTACTCCGGGCGTTCCGTTATCGTGGTGGGGCCTGAGCTGAAAATTTACCAGTGCGGCCTGCCAA
The DNA here is from genome assembly GCA_910587645.1 of uncultured Oscillospiraceae bacterium. GTDB lineage: Bacteria > Bacillota > Clostridia > Oscillospirales > Oscillospiraceae > Pelethomonas. The sequence continues at coordinate 9,050 of CAJUNA010000011.1, read as the reverse complement.
AGGAGATGGCGCTGGAGCTGTTCCGGCCCTTCATCATGAAAAAGCTGGTGGAGGATGGCGCGGCAAACAATATCAAATCCGCTAAGAAAATGGTGGATAAGGGCAAGGCGGAAGTCTGGGACGCCCTGGACGTGGTTATTAAAGACCACCCTGTCATGCTCAACCGCGCACCTACGCTGCACCGCCTGGGCATCCAGGCTTTCGAGCCGGTGCTGGTGGAGGGCAGGGCTATCAAGCTCCATCCCTTGACCTGTACCGCCTTCAATGCCGACTTCGACGGCGACCAGATGGCTGTCCACGTCCCTCTGTCCGCCGAAGCGCAGGCGGAGGCAAGGCTGCTGATGCTGTCTGCCAATAACCTGCTGCGGCCCCAGGACGGCGGGCCGGTTACCGTCCCCTCTCAGGATATGGTGCTCGGCTCCTACTATCTGACCTACGTCAATGACCAGGAGCCGGGGGCGGGCAAGGTGTTCGTCAGCGAAGACGAGGTTATGTTGGCTTACGATGACCGTGTGGTGGGTATTCACGCCCCCATCAAGGTTCGCCGTACCTTCCAGCACAAGGGCGTCTCCTATCAAAAACTGGTGGAGATCACCCCGGGCCGGATTATCTTCAACCAGAACATTCCCCAGGACTTGGGCTTTGTGGACCGGAACGACGCGGATCACGTGTGCGACTACGAGATCAACATGACCTGCGGCAAGAAGGAGCTGGGCAAGATCGTTGACCGCACCATCCGCTCCCACGGCTTCACCACCGCCAGCGAGGTGCTGGACAACATTAAGTCCACCGGCTATAAGTACTCCACGCGGGGCGCAATCACCATTTCCATTTACGACATGTCGGTTCCCGCCAAGAAGTACGAGTTGATTCACGAGACCGAGCAGCGGATTGTGGACATCGAAAACGAGTACAAGATGGGCTTCATGACCAACGACGAGCGTTACCGCGCCGTAGTCAGCGAGTGGGAGAAAACCACCGAGGACGTAACAGACGCCCTGCAAAGCAACCTGGACGAGCTGAACCCCATCTATATGATGGCGACCTCCGGCGCCCGCGGTTCTATGAAGCAGATCCGCCAGCTGGCAGGTATGCGCGGCCTGATGGCCAACACTGCCGGACGAACCATCGAAATCCCCATCAAGTCCAACTTCCGCGAGGGCCTGAGTGTGCTGGAGTACTTTATCTCCTCCCGTGGCGCCCGGAAAGGCATGGCCGACACCGCCCTGCGTACGGCGGACTCCGGTTACCTGACCCGCCGCCTGGTGGATGTGTCCCAGGAGGTCATCATCCGCGAGGAGGACTGCGGCGTTAACGAAGGCATCTGGGTGGAGGAAATCAGTGAGAATGGGCAGGTGATTGAAAAATTCACCGAGCGTCTCCGGGGCCGTTTCCCCGTCAACGATATCCTCGACCCCGAGACAGGGGAGGTTCTCTGTCCCGCCGGACGGATGCTGGACGAGGAGGATGCCAAGCTGCTGGAATCCCGGGGCATCAAGCGGGTGGAAATCCGTACGGTGCTGACCTGCCGCGCCAAGAGCGGCGTGTGCGCGCGGTGCTACGGCATGAACCTGGCTTCCGGCAAGCCTGTGGGCACCGGCGAGGCCGTAGGTATCATTGCCGCGCAGTCCATTGGTGAACCGGGTACCCAGCTTACCATGCGTACCTTCCACACTGGCGGCGTGGCCGGCGGCGATATCACCCAGGGTCTTCCCCGTGTTGAAGAGCTGTTCGAAGCCCGCAAGCCCAAGAAGATGGCCACCCTGGTGGAGGTCAGTGGGCGGCTGCGGTTTGAGGAGAGCCACAAGGGTTCCCTGCTGAATATCCATGTTGTAGCCGATGACGGCGAGACCAAGATGTATGCTGTCCCCCACACGGGCCTGCGTGTCAATGACGGCGACCTGGTGGAGAAGGGCGCAGCCCTCAACGATGGTGCGCTGAACCCTCACGATGTACTGCGTACCCGGGGCGCGTCCGCCGTCCACAACTATCTGATTCAGGAAGTCTTGCGGGTGTACCGCCAGCAGGGCGTGGATATCAACGATAAGCATATCGAAGTCATCGTCCGGCAGATGATGCGCAAGTGCCGGGTGGAGGACGCGGGCGATACTGGCCTGCTGTCCGGCGCGATGGTGGATGTGCTGGAACTGTACGAGGCCAACGAAAAGGTTCGCGAGCGTTCCGCTGCCGGGGAGGTCCGGGAGGACGGAGAGCCGCTGCGGGAAGCTGAGGTCACCCAACTGCTGATGGGTATTACCAAGGCGTCTCTGGCAACGGAATCTTTCCTGTCCGCCGCCTCCTTCCAGGAGACCACCAAGGTGCTCACCGAGGCCGCCATCAAGGGCAAGGTTGACCATCTGGTGGGCTTGAAAGAGAACGTCATCATTGGCAAGCTGATCCCCGCCGGCGCGGGCATCAACGCCTATCGTGAAATGGCGGAGGTTGTGGTTCCCGACCTGGAGCAGCCGGAACCGGTTCTGCCGGAGACCTCTATCGGGGAACCTGTAGAGGACGGGGAAGCACTGGAAGCAGAGGGCGAGGAGACGCTGCTTCCGGAAGGCGAAGCTATCCCTGCCGTTAACCTGGAGGCAGCCGAGGCCGAAACACCTGTTGTTTCCCCGTTTTAAGTGGTTCTGTGTAAACAAAAACCGGAAGCCGTTTTCACGGCTTCCGGTTTTTATCATCCTCTGCTTACGGCTGAGGCGTCTATCCTCAGGCCTGCTTCGTTAAATCCTTACAAAGCTGGTACATGGTTGCCACGCCCATTCCGGTAGCGCCCTTGGGCTGGTATGGCTGACTCATTTTATCAGCGTGCCCAGTCCCCGCGATGTCTAAATGCAGCCAGGGCGTATCTCCCGCAAAGGTTCCCAGGAACAGCCCGGCGGCAATTGCCCCGCATCCATCGCTGGAGTTATACACATCCGCCACAGGGCTTTCAATGAGCTTTCCATACTCAGGATAATCCGGCATCCGCCAGAATTTTTCCCCGGTAAGGGCGGCAGCGGATTGGAGATCCGCGAAAAATCCATCGTTATTGCTCATGACCCCAGCCGCCACGCTGCCCAGCATCCGGCCAATGGCTCCAGTGAGGGTGGCAATATCTATCACCTTACAGGCATTTTCCTTCTCAATGGCGTAGGTGATGGCGTCAGCCAGGATCAGCCGTCCCTCGGCATCGGTACTGCCAATTTCGATGGTCTTTCCGGACATAGAACCGATTACGTCATCAGGCAGAAAGCTGGATGGGGACACCCGGTTCTCCACGCAGGGCGCCACCGCGGTAACATTGACAGGCACCTTGTTCTCCACCAGGGCGAACAGCGCGGCGCACACCGATGCCGCACCGGCCATGTCGCCTTTCATGCCCCGCATGTTGGTTTTGAGACTGTAGCCACCGGAGTCAAAACATACCCCTTTGCCTACCAGGGCCAAAGGAGCCTGATCCGGCTTGCCACCTTTGTGACGGAGTACAATCAGACGGGGGGGATTGGCGGAGCTGTCGCCTACAGCATGGAAGGCTTCCATGCCCAAGGCCCGCGTCTCCTTTTCGTCCAGGATCTGGCACTCCACGCCCAGTTTTTCCGCTGTTTCCGCTACCTCCCGGGCCAGCATGTCCGGTGTCAGCTTATTGCCGGGCCGGTTAGTCAGATCCCGGGCAAAACAGATCCAGTGGTCCAGCGCCGCCGTCTCTGCCAGCACCGTCTCTGCGTCCAGCGCGCCGGTCCCATCCAGATAGAGGGCAAAGGGCTTTTCCTCCCGCTTTTCCTTCCATGTCTCATGGCGGTAAACTGCCAGCTCCGCCCCCTGAATCAGCGCCGCCAGGCCTTCGGCCCCCAGCAATTCCACTGCCGGCGCGGCGTCCAGGACAGCGGACTGCCCTTCCAGGGAGATCACCTGCTTTGCTGCCTTAGCAGCGGCGCGGCGCAAACCCTCTGTCTCCGGCTTTTCGCCCAGATGAACCAAAAGCTGCCGGGGCTGATCCCCCATTTCCAGCGTGCCGGCCTTACCGTCCAAGCACAGCGTCAGCCGCCACTGGGCAGCTTCCCCTTTCCACAATTGCACCATGATTTTATTCCTCCTCTTTATCAAACGCCGCCCAAATGGGCAGGCAATTTATCCTTCCCGGGCCAGATCCCGCTCTCCCTCATACATCTGGCGGTAGGCTTCCTGCCGTCCCTCCTCAAAGGCCTGACGGATCCGCTCCACCACCCGGCTGTCCCGCAGGCGGGCGGTGAGAAGGGGGGAAAACTGCCGCCCCTCCAGGTTAACCGCCTCTGCCACCGCTTCCTCGAAGGTCATCTCGATCCCTTCGTAAGCCTGGGCCGTATGCGTAACAGCTTCCAGCCAATCGACCAGGCCCACTAAGTCCACCATCTGGCGGCGGGGGCACTCCAACCGCTTGTACTCCGCCGGATAGCCATGGGCAGAGCCGTCATACCAGCCGTGGTGGCCCAGGGCTACCGGCGCGAAGCGGCAGGTGGATTCCCGCTCCACCAATAGGGTGTAGCCAGCCGCCGTATGCAGGCGGCTGACCTCGTACTCCTCCTCAAACCACTGGCGGGTGGTACGGCTGTACAGCTCCAAAAAGCTGATTTTGCCTACATCGTGGAGCAGTCCGCTCTGCATGGCATCGTCCAGAATCCGCCTCCGCTTTTCCACGGGGTCTTCGATCTGACGGAAATCTTCCATATCATCAAAAAAACCCGGCTCCTCGTCCAGGATGATCCTACACAGCGCCTTGCAGGCTGTGCCCACGATCCAGGAATGGAGATACACCTCCGGCGCAAAACGGCACAGCACAATCTGCAAAAAAGCGGTGAAGGGCAGGCCGCCGCTGGTCTCAATATACGTATAGGTAAGCTGCCGGAAATAGAGGAACAGCTTTTCGTTATCTGACGTTGTGAAGGAACCGGCATAATCCAGCGCCCGCCGGTAAAGCCCAGCGATATAAGCCGCCCGGCCCGGGATCCGCTCCGGATTTTGCAGCATGTACTGGCAGTAAAAGGCGGGCAGGGACAGAATGCCGTACATACCGTCCGGCGTCAGATCCGTCAGCTCCGGCGCTTCCAGCAATCCCTCTATCCGGCTGAGAAGCTGATCCAGGCCGTACAGGCCGCAGTAATATTCCATGGCGTAGTAGGGGAACGTCCAGCGCAGGGGCGGGATCTCCTGCTGCTCCGCCGCTTCCTGAAGCCGCCGCTGGTAGACGATGTAAGCAGACTCCATAACGCTGGCCATATCCTCCGGGGTCATCACTTTGTCCTTGTTGTAGGACACGCTGCTGGCCATTTGCTGATGGGTGGTATAGACGAACCGGTCCCAGGGCAGCTCTGGTGCGCCGGACTGATAGGCGGGGTCCTGCATAATGCGCAGGTTCTCCCGGGCCAGCCCGATCTTCTCGCTAGGGGAGTGGAACCCTCCCAGCGACATGTTGGCCCGGGCGCGGAGCACATACCCTTTTGTCTCCGTATCCTCGATCTCATCGTAATATTTCAGATAGGCCGCCGCTTCGGTGAAGTACAGCCGCATCCGGCTGACATACTGCCCCATGGTTTCCAGCTCCATGCCTACCATCATATTGGACAGCCAGTAGTACCCCATACCCAGCCAGTAGAGTTCCCGGATCACGCCGTCCCGGTCCCCCTTCTGCCGGGCCAGGCTCAACAGGGCCTGGTGGATCAGCCGGAACAGGCCTGTGTCCGGGGTCTCTCCGCTGCCTGACAGATGCGCGGCGAACTCCTCCAATGCCGCCACCTCCGCCTCATCCGCCGCAAACAGATGATCCAGCAGCGGGAACAGGCTATGGCGCAGCAGCTCCATATTGCGGCGGACTTTCTCCCTGGCCAGGATCTCATTTTGTCTCAACCCTGCCGCATAGGCCATCCCGGACAGCCCTTCCGGCTTCCTGTGGCCGGTCAGCCGGGTGAGTTCCCGGATATTGGCAATATATTCTTCCTGATACGGCCGCATGGCCCACCGCCCCTTCTTCCTATGGTTCTGCCCGCCTAAGCCAACCGGCGGCGCAGGACGTCCTGCAATCGCTCCAGATCCACCGGTTTAGATACATGCTCGTTCATTCCGGCTTCCTTGGACATGCGCATGTCCTCTACAAAGGCGTTGGCGGTCATGGCCACAATCCATACCCGCCCCGCATCGGGCCGGTTCATGGCACGAATATGCCGCGCGGCTTCATAGCCGCCCATAACGGGCATCTGGATATCCATAAAGATGATGTCATAATAATTCTCAGGTGCGGCGGCGAAGCGGTCCACGGCTTCCCTTCCATTTTCCGCTGTGTCCACCTGGATGCCGGTCATGCCCAGCAGTTCCGTGGCAATCTCCAGATTCAGCGTGTTATCCTCCACCAGCAGCACCCGGTAGCGGCTGTAGTCCCCATCCCGGGATCCGCCTGTGGCGCCGTTCTCTCCGCTGCCACAGGTCAGGCGGGACAGCGTCCCCAGCAGCCTGCTGGCAAAGAGGGGGCATGGCACAAAGGCGCTGACCCCTGCCCGAACAGCCCGGTACTCGATTTGCGCCCAATCGGCCTCGCTAACCAGCAGGATGGGAAATTCCCGGCCTGTGAGCTGCCGCACATGGGCGGCCACCTCCAGGACAGGCATGTCCGACAACTCCTGCCCCAGCAGCATGGCGCAGGGCATCCGGTCTTCATACTGGGCCTCCGTTAAATAGGTGACGGCCTCCATGCCTGCCGTCATGCGCACAGGCCGCAACCCCCGTTCCCGCAGGCAGCCTATGATCTGCTCCGCCCGTCCATCCCGGCACTCCGCCACCAGGATGGAAGCGCCCTCGGGCAGGGGCGCGGCGTCCCCAGGCGCGGCTGGGAGAGGAAGGGACACCGTAAAGCGGCTCCCCACGCCCTCCTGGCTCTCCACCTGGATCTCCCCACACATGCTGTCCACCAGATTCTTAACAATGGCCATACCCAAACCGGTACCCTCGATCTGGTTGACCGTATTGCTGTGTACCCGCTCGAAAGGGACAAAGATGCGCTCTAAAAAGGATTGGCTCATACCTATGCCATCGTCCTCGCACACAAAATCCAGCCGTACCAAGCCACTGGCATCTGGCCTTTGGCTGAACCGAACCCGGATATGCCCTCCATCAGGGGTATACTTTACAGCATTGCCAATAATATTGACTAAAACCTGCCGCAGGCGCAGGGGGTCGCCCACTAGCCCCTCCTCCAGGATCCCTTCGATCTCAAACCGGAGGTCATGCTTCTTCAGCACCGCCTGGGGACGGACAATGACCGCCAGATCATGGACTAAATCCGCCAGTGAAAACCGCTCCTCATTGAGGGTCATCCGCCCGCTGTCAATCCGGGACATATCCAGCACATCGTTGACCAGGCTCATCAGGTGGGAGGACGCCGTACGGATCTTATCCAGGCAGTCCTGTACCCGGGCTTTCTCATCGATATGGCTCAGGCCAATGGAGGTCATGCCCATGATGGCGTTCATGGGCGTGCGGATGTCGTGGGACATATTGGAGAGAAACCGGCTTTTGGCCTGATTGGCTTCCTCCGCCGCTTCCAATGCCTTGCGTAGCGACTCATTTTCTCGTTCCAGCTCCGCCACGCGTCCGTTGTCCAAGCCTTCCATCCGCAATCCTCCCGCTATGCATCCAGTGTAATTTCTTGTATGTCATAGTATATCATAGCTTCCCTAAAATTGCCACACCTTTCTTACAGGATTGATAAAAACCAGTATTTGAATTGGCATCATTGGCGTACCTCATCGAAGAACCCCGTCAGGGCCAGCCCTTTCTGTCCAGCTTGGCCCTGTGGAGCCTGTCCCCTATCCAGGGTAGGCGACTCGCAGCAATATTTCGTGCCGAACTCCAGTCGGGAGATACACCGCCAGACGATCCGATTCTTGCCGTTCCGCACCCAGGTACACCGCTTGTACGGTGTTCCACATTCACCGCAGACTAGCAGCTCGGACAGCGCGTATTTGGCGTAATATTCAGCGAAAACAGGTTCGTTAGAAACAAGTGGAAGGCAGCAGTTGAGGATGGTGCAGCGAAGATAAGGGGAACCGTGCTTGACCATGTGGCCGGTGGATTCAAACTGGCCGGATTGGAAATAACCGTGTTCCAGACACGCGAAAGCGAGCATCTTGGAAGGATTCTTGGACTTGCAGAAATCACCGTGCTCCGAGAGGATGACGGCGGTGGAAGAAGCGCCAATCTGAAAATGTAAGAAAACGCCGAAGAAATTTTGTCGTTTTTCGGCGGGGGGGGGTAAGAAAACTAAGCGTTTCCTTGCTCAAGCGGCGGCAATAGTAACACCGGCAAAGACCTCATTCCACTGGGAAAAGGCCTTGTTGGAGGTGAAGACGGTGGACGTTTTCTCATACCGTCTGGCAATGAGCTGGAAGAACAGGTTTGCGCCTTGGATATTCATAGGGAGATAGCCGGTTTCGTTGATGATGAGCATCCTGTACTTGGACAGAACCTTGAGCTTATCCGGCAGACGGTTCTCAAAATGAGCCTTCTTGAGCTGTTTAATGAGTTGGTGGCAGTGGCCCGTTTCCGTATTGGATTTCGCTTCTTCCAAGAAGATATGATCCAAAACCTCCACAATATTGAGATTTTCCGCTACCGCCTGTTCCAGGTAGTTGTCCAGAATCTCCAGGGTGTTCTTCATTTTGAGACTTTCCAGGTTTTCCCGCAGCCGGTCCATGGTAAATTCACTCATACAGCACCTCGTCATATCTGGACAAATCGGAGGGTTTCGAGGGGAAATCAATCACTTTTCCCTGCTCCATCAGAACATTTTCCGCGTCCATCGTCTGCTTCAACGTAAGCCGTCTGTAGTGCTGAGGATTGACAACCATGTCCTTCCTTTGATACGATATCCTGTGCAGAGCGATCTGCTTGCCTTCATAGTAGGCCGCCAGCATACTGTCGAGGGCTACGACTGTCACATCTTTGCCGATGTACTCCGCTGGCACGGAGTACTGATTCCCGGCGTAGACAGTGTCTACAAGAGTTAAGCGCAAATAGCAGCCCAGATGGCGATACAACGG
>CAJUNA010000010.1 GCA_910587645.1 uncultured Oscillospiraceae bacterium | reverse complement strand
GTCAAAAACAGCAACGATTTTGATAAATAAAATAAGATACTTCATTTCCGATCTCTCCTTTCTTTCAGCTGCTTTTCCAGTTCCCGGTGGCAGAATCCCACACAGGGCCTCCCGTAGTTGCCGCAGCCATAGCAGGGGTGGCTTTTGGGTAAAGAAGGAGGGCGGGAAGTTTTCTTCCTGCCCTCCGGTTTCTGTGTCATCATGCGCTCAAAGGGGCTGTCGGTGAAGCGGGTCATTCCGGTTCCTCCTCCGCGCCCTCCTCGGATTCCCACAGCTCATCTTCCTCATCGCCGTAGTCGTAATCGTCCAGATTGTCCGGGCCTTTGGTTTTCGGCTTGTTCTTCATAAACTTGAAGTAGTAGAGCGCGCCCCCGCCGCCTAACAGGGCCACAACCAAAAGCAGGACAGCCGGATTCATGCCGGACTTTTTCTCCGGTTCCGGCTCCGTTGCAGGCGGCTCCTCCAGTTCCGCCGCCTTGCCGGTGCAGCTTGTCATAGTAAAGGCGCAGATCGGGCAGTTCCGGTTGATCGCGCCCGCCTGACATTTCTCGGTGCAGCCGCAAACGGCGGGAGGTTCTTCGCTGTCCCCGTCATCTATCAGCGCCATCAGGTCGGCTTCGTCTACCTGGTTCAGAAAATGGACGGTGTTTTCCCCCTCGTCATCCCGGTCCACCAGGATGTAAAAGTAGTTTCCGTTTTTGGTGGTAACGGTAATCAGCTGCTTGTTTCCGCCGTAATCGTCCACCAGGGTGGCGTTGCCATCCGGGGTGAGGGGCGGTGTTTCCTCCGGCTGCTCCACCTGTACGTTGGAATCGTTGGTTTCATCAGCCGGTTCCTCACCGCCGCCCGCGTAGGCGGGGACAGAAAAACCGCCCATGAGGACCAGGGCGGTGCAAAATGCGGCCAGTGTCCGCAATAACTGTTTAGATTTCATCGTGAATTTCCTCCTTTTCCTGGGTGTCGGGTGCAGGCATTCCCACGCCGGGAATCCCGCCGCCGGACAGCAGCGCGTTCAGCTCCTGCGGGGTCATGCGGACCGCCCGCACCAGCTGGACGATTTGCAGGTTCTCCGCCTCGGTTTTCTGCGCCTCCAATTCCCGCAGCTTGTTCTGGTATTCCGCCAGCTTTTCGCGGGTCTTTGCGATCTCCCGGTCAATCCGGTCGATTTTGTTCGTTGCCATCTGTAAACACTCCTTCCCATATGGTTTAGTTCCAGTTCATCAGGCCGTAGCCCTTGATACACTGATAATTCAGATCATAGCTTTTGATTTTGCAGGCGTCGCCGGAATTGCCCTCCACCGTATAGACCCTGCTCCCGTCTGTGCCGATCACAATGCCAACATGGTCGGCGGAACCGTCCAAATCCCAGTCAAAGAAAATGGCATCGCCGGGGGCGATATTGGCATATCCGCGCCCGCCCCATTGTCCATGCGACTGGAACCAGGGTACGCCCTGGGACTGGCAGCCAGCAAAGCGCGGCTCGTTTTTCCCGGCCTGGTTATAGCACCAGCTCACGAAGCAGGCGCACCATTCCACCCGGCTGTTAAAGCCGTACCAGCTCCAATACGGATAGCCGCCCACGTTTCCCACCTGACGCTTCGCCAGATCCACCAGTCCCGGATTGCCGGGGCGGGTTCCGTTTATAAACTCCACGCCGCTCAAATCCTCGGAATTTCCCATATCCGGGGAACCGCCGCCAAACAGCAGCGGCTTGTTGCCCCTGGTGGCGATATAGACCTGGTACATCTCATATTCGTCCGGGGCGAGAAGCTCCGGCGCAAGGGCGGAAATCTGGGTGTTCACAAGCTCCACATGGAGAATGTAGTATTCATAGGGGACTTCCTCGCTGGTTGTTTCCCCGGTTTCCGGGTCGGTGCTGGTTTCGGTGCGGTAGCGGATTTCCACCTCCTCGGTCAGTGTCAGGACGTATTGGAGGTCAAAGACCCGCTGTAACTGTGCCGCCGCGCTCTGGGGCGTGTATTCATGGAGCAGGGCGCTTAAATAAGCCGCCAGCTCATGGGGATTGTGGCCGATAGGGTCCAGATCGTACCGGTACTCGTCATAGCCGGGGTGCAGG
>CAJUNA010000009.1 GCA_910587645.1 uncultured Oscillospiraceae bacterium | reverse complement strand
GTATACAACTTGGCCGGTCTAAAATTTGTTTGACTGCCCAGTGAGGTCTTTGTTTTCAGCTGGTTTCGCGAACTGGTTGGAATATTGTACCGCGTCAGGCTGTTCCCGCGACCAAAGGCCACGGAGCTGGAACGGAATGAGGCACCATACGCGCGCCGGAAAAGGATTGTCTGGCGCAGTGGAACCCGCGCTTTTTAAATTTTTTTAATTTTATTGAAAGGATGCAATAAAATGAGAATTCAACACAATATCGTTGCGATGAACGCCTACCGCAACTACAACCTGAACACCTCCGCTGTCTCCAAGAACCTGGAGAAGCTGTCCTCCGGCTACAAGATTAACCGCGCTGGCGATGACGCCGCCGGCCTGGCTATTTCCGAGAAGATGCGTGCCCAGATCACCGGCCTGGATGCTGCCAGCAAGAACGTCAAGGACGGCATCTCCCTGGTGAAGACCGCCGAGGGCGCGATGCAGGAAGTCCAGGACATGCTCAACCGCATGGTTTCCCTGGCTACCCAGTCCGCTAACGGCACCTATCAGGACGCTGTTGACCGTGAGAACCTCCAAGCCGAGGTTGACCAGCTCCGTTCCGAAATCAACCGTATCGCCGACAGCGCCAACTTCAACGGCATCAAGCTGCTGGACGGTTCTCTGGACGCTGGTACCAATGTCATTAATCTGAAGGATCCCTCCGATCTTGCTACGTCTACCACTGGCATCGCAGCGGGAATGACCTTTACGCATGTCAGCGATGGTATGCTGGTTGATAAAGCGCCTGCCGCCGGTAAGTACACGATTGATTTCAGCCAGACGAAGCTGAGCAACAACAGTACCGCCGATATTGCCGTAACCTTCGCGCTGACCGCTGATAAGAGTGTTGCGATCACTGTGGCCGCTGGTGCGGAAATGGACGGCAAGGATATTGCCGAGGCCATTAAAGACGCATTGATGGGGCTCGATACTGCTACCACAACAGATGATGTTGACGCTGATGTTGGTATCACTATCATGACGACAGCCAGCAACAGCAAGTTCTCCTTTGATGTGGATGGCGACAAGCTGGTGATTAACGAGGTCAAGCCTGCGGCAAAGCAGTCGGATATCGATGGGCTTGTGTTCAAGGGTGAGTTCACCGGTGGCATTGGCATATCTGGCAGCGGCAATGACGTTGGTACGACGCTGGTCGCAATTAACGGCGGCAACCAGTTCGAGGTTACGCCTGTGCAGGAGCCTGTGTCCGAGGCTTCCCGCGTGTATGCCAAGGCAACCTTTACGTTGACGGCAGACTTTGTCAAGGATGGCGCGGCAATTAAGCTGGGCGACACGACCTATACGTTTGCTGTTGGAAAGAACAGCAAATACAAGGATTACGATAATATTATTGACTTGACGGATCTGGTTCCTGGCGGCGCTACCGCTGGCCAGCTCAGCGCTTCTCAGCTGAACACCGCCGCCCAGCGCCTTGCCAAGGCGGCCGAGGGCAACAAGACCTTCCATGTCGGCGCCCAGGTAGGCGGCAATGTCATCAGCCTTACCGAGAAGGAAGGCGGCATCGACTACACGGTCAACAACCTGGCTGGTAAGGACGGCCTGGCCCCCAGCAACGGCGCTACTAATGCAGGCGATGCTACAGTGACGGATTGGAAGGGCCTGATTAAGATCGGCACCGCGAATCAGACCAACGATGCCAAGGGTTCGGCTCTGACCCTCCAGATCGGCGATACCTCTGACAGCTTCAACCAGCTGAAGGTCTCCATTGGTGATATCCACACCAAGGCTCTGAAGATTGATGGTGTCAACATTGGCACCCAGGTTGGCGCTCAGAAGGCTGTTGATACCATCAAGAACGCCATCAACACTGTTTCCTCTATCCGTGGTACCCTGGGCGCCACCCAGAACCGTCTGGAGCACACCCAGAACAACCTGTCCGTGATGAAGGAAAACATCCAGGACGCCGAGTCCACCATCCGCGACACCGATGTTGCCGAGGAAATGATGGCCTACACCAAGAACAACATCCTGGTGCAGTCCGCCCAGGCCATGCTGGCCCAGGCCAACCAGATTCCTCAGGGTGTTCTGCAGCTGCTGGGCTAATACCCATAGCAAGCATTTCTTTAGCAGCATAATTCCCAAGGCGGGCCGGGCCTACGCCCGGCCCGCCTTTCCAAGACTGCGGGGAAAGCTGGAAACATTCCGGTTTTCCCGACGGCCTTGTGAACTGAAGGAGGATGGAGTATGAAGAAACCCTTTTACTCAATTGGCATCATTTTCAAAAATGAAATCCGCTGCCTTGAGCGGTGTATGAAATCGTTACAGCCGTTGAGAGAAGCCGTCCCCTGTGAACTGGTGATGGCGGATACCGGCTCCACCGATGGCAGCCGGGAGGTGGCGGAGAAATACGCAGATATTCTGTTTGATTTTCCGTGGATTGATGATTTCGCCGCCGCGCGGAATGCCGTTATGGATCGCTGCTCCGGGCGGTGGTATCTATCTATTGACGCAGATGAGTGGCTGGCGGAGGACATCGCAGAACTGACCGGTTTGGCGCGGCTTAAGAAAATTCCGAAGGACTACATTGGGGTTAAGATCCGCAACTACCGCTCGCCTGCCTTGGAAAAATCAGATAATTACCTTGATTTTCTTGGTATTCGGATGGCTCGATTAAGTACTGGTGTGCGCTATGAGGGGTGCATTCATGAGACCTGGCGGGACCCCAAAACCGGGATCCTGGATGTAATTCCGCTGGGAAATACCTGGCTTTATCACGATGGCTATGTTTATGAGAACACGGCCTTGCAAGCGGCCAAGCGGGAACGGAACATGACGCTTCTACGAAAGAAGCTGGAGGAAGACCCGGAGAATCTAAAGACGCTGACGGAGTGTGTCGACTCCACTAAGAACGAGGACAAGGATGCCAGTGCGGAGTATGCCAAGCGATCTTTAGAGGGATTGGATAAAAAATGGAAGTCTTGGGACCGCTTGGGCGCGGTAATTTATCGCAACGCGGTGTCCGTCGCAACACTGAATGAACTGCCGGAAATCGAGGAATGGATTTCGCAGGCGTTTGAGCGGTTCCCAGATGCAATTTTTACAACGGTTGATGTGGCCTACTATGCTTTTGTCCACTATTGGGATAAAAAAGACTATAGGCAGGTTATTCATTGGGGAACGGTTTATCTGAAAGGGGTAGACAACTACCGGGCGGGAAAGTACCTAGCGAGCGACCTTGCCCGCGGGGTGCTGGAAAATGTCTCCCCTTTTGGGGAAAGAAAACTTTTGGCGATGTTGCCCCAGGCCTATCTGGAGATTGGGGAGCCAGAGAAGGCGTATGCTCTGTTCAACAGAATCCAGGGGCAGGAGATGGATGATCTGAAACAGGTGGAACTGTGTACATTGGAGCTTATCCGCCTGCACCGGACTGCGATGCTGGATACGCCGCCGCTAATGGCTGCTTTCTGGGAACAGGTCAACCAGCCGCTTCCGGACGAAAAAATGGCAGAACGGCGGCGGGAGATGTTGCTTCGGACCGCGACACCCGCTTTTTCCGCGAAATACCACAGTGAGGAGTTGGGGCGGGACGACTTCCTCCGCCACGGACGCGGCGTGTTCAGCGCGTTGGAAGGCCGGTGTTCTTTGGGCACCGCTGCCGCAATTTTGGAAACGAATGATCCGGAAGAACTGGAAAAATTGCTCAGGACAGTGGAGAATTGGGATGAGCTTCCTATTGCGGCGGTGGAACACGCCCTTTTGGAGGGGGCTCCTTTCCCGGTGCTGGGTAAACCCATGAAGATTGAGGAAATGGATGAACTGGCGGGCCGCATGGGCCGGAAGGATGGGCCGCTGGCTGGTCTGGCGATTCTTGCTGCCGGCAATGGGCTGGAGGACTGGCAGTCTCTCGCGTGGTTCCGCGCCCTGGCCCTGGCGGCTGTCAAATCCTGCGATTGGACGGATGGACAGCAGGGGATGGCTCTGTGCCGGGCGTTCGCAAAAATCGAGGGCGCATTCCTGCCGAAGTACTATGCAGACGATTTACTGTGTGACGAAAATATCCATCTCCTGCCACCCATGCACCGCTTCGGCTGGTATTGCGGCAAGGCTTTCTGGGCGCTGGATGCCGGGGACAGCGCAACTTATGTGCGCCTGCTGCGGCAGGGGCTGGAGAGCTGTACAGAAGCGAAGCTCATAGTAGAATTCCTGCTGAAGCAGCTTGAGGAGAGCCAAAAGATCCAGGCCACCCCGGAGCTGCTGGCATTGGCAGAGCAGGTGCGTATCCTTTTAGCGGCTTACCCCGCAGACGATCCGGCGGTGGAGGCGCTGAAGCAGAGCGCGGCGTATCAGAAGGTGGCCCATCTGATAGAGGGGCCGGAGCTGGGAATACATGGAGGATTGCCGCAGTGAACGCAGATTTGACAAATGATTCAGAAAAGGTTATCCGTACACTGGACCGGTATAAGCGGAAACAGTGTGAATACAATTTAATCCTCGTTCCAATTTTAAATGAAAAACGGGAAACTGTGGGCTTTTTACATCCGGTAACAACCGACTTTACAGTAACCATCCCTGGGTGTGTAGATCTGCTTGACGGCTGGAGGAGGGACAATCCAACGCTCTCTCCCTCCAGATTTCCCATCACGCACGAGAGGACCGAGCGATGGATCACAGATGCCATTATAAATAATAGCCGGAGGCTGCTATTTATGGTTCAGAGCCTTCGGGGGACATATATCGGGCATCTGGGCTTCACCAATATTGTACCTGAAAAGCGATCTGCAGAGGTAGATATGGTTGTACGGGGAGAGAAAAATGTTTATCCAGGCTTGATGGAATTTGCGATGAGATCTTTGATCCGATGGGGAAAAACAGAATTAGACCTAGAGCATATCGATTTAGTTGTATTGCCAAATAATGCGCATGGAATCACATTTTACGAACGTTGTGGGTTTAAAAAAGATGGAATTATCCCCCTCATCAAAGTAGAAAGAGATAATGAGATTAGCTGGATTCGCAGCCAGGAACCGATACCGGAACCCGAATACTATTTCCTGCACATGTCGTTGCTGAACAATTGACTTTTTAACAAATTAAAGTCCATATCCAAACTTTTGTAGGAGTATTTCTTATGTCGGAAAATGGCAACATCCAAATAATCAATACCAACTCGCTAACGTCTCCAGTTGAGGCGGATAATTTATACATCTCCCGGAAGAACGCATACGAAAATTTGCTGCCCGGCATACCGGAAGTGACGGTTTTTGTTGTAGCCTATAACCGCCTGGAAAAAACAAAACGATGCGTGTCATCTATTCTGAAATATACAGAAGGGATCGACTACGAACTGCTTTTGGTCGATAACGGTTCTGAGGATGAAACGCTGGAGTATTTTCAGTCAGTCCCCTACCCACGTAAGCGGATCATCCGCATCACAAAGAACCTTGGTTCCCAGTACGCCCTGAACCTCGCTATGCGGTCCTTTTCCGGCCGCTACTTCGTGCAGGTAACAAATGATGTTGTCGTAACAAAGAATTGGCTCTCCAATCTGCTGTGTTGCATGGAATCTGACCCGCAGACCGGCATGGTCACGCCCGGTTCTTCCAATATCAGCAATCTCCAGGAGATCCCGCTTACATTTTCCTCCTACGAGGAGATGCAGGAAAAGGCCGCTGCCTACAATCAGAGCGACCCCTGGAAGTGGGAGCAGCGCCTTCGGCTTATAACGATTGTCCTGGTCATCAAGCGGGAACTGATAGAACAGATTGGGATGATCGACCGGGGATTTTATCACGATTTCAGCGATGACGATTTCAGTGTCCGGGTCAGGCGGGCGGGATATAAGCTGATGCTGTGCCTGGATACCTTTGTCCACCATGACCATGACTTCCGCCATGGCGAAGACAAAGATATGCAAAAATTCCGGTGTTCCCTGGAAAAGGGCCGCAAGAATTTTTTCGATAAGTACCATGGCTTGGACAGTTGGGACGATATGTCCGACTATGAGGAATATTTGATCTGCGGCTTTCCCAACCGCAAGCCGCTGGCTAATCCCCGCATTTTGGGGGTGGATACCGCGTGTGGTGTGCCGATTCTCCAGGTCAAGAATGGGCTGCGGCGCAGGAAAACCCTGTCTGCGGGTACGGCGGCCTTTACCTCAAACGCGAAGTATTATTGTGATTTGCAAACGGTGTGTGACGAGGTGTTCTGCGACAGGATAGAGCGCCTTCCGGATTTCTTGGAAAACAGGAGCTTTGATTATATTGTGTTGGGGCAGCCTATCAATGCCTACAGTGAGATTCCCCGGCTTTTGCGCAGCCTGCTGGGGGCACTGCGCCCATCCGGGACGCTGTTCTTAAAGCTGCGCAACACACAGGATGTGATTTCCTACCTGACTATGATGGGGCGCAGCTATCCCCTGGAGGAATTCGCAACGGCCATCACATTGGTGCAGTTCAATCAGATCCTCCAGCTGCTCCAGGTGGACAGTTGCAATATATTCAATATCCCGCACCAAATGGATGTGCAGTCTCAGGAAGTGCTGCGCACCGCACTTCAGAATAGTGGGCTGGCCAATGATGTATCTTCCGCATTCAACAGCCTCATGACAAAGGAATACGCCTATTGTATTACAAAACAAGGATAAGGAGACAGCATCATGAAAGTCGTCATTCTGGCCGGCGGCCTGGGAACCCGCATCAGTGAGGAGAGCCACCTGAAGCCCAAGCCCATGATTACTATTGGAGACCAGCCTATTCTATGGCATATCATGAAAATTTACTCCCACTACGGCTTTACCGACTTTGTGATCTGCTGCGGCTACAAGGGGCACGTCATCAAGGAGTATTTTGCGGACTATTACCTCCACCGCTCTGATGTGACCTTTGACTTTTCAGCGGAGAACCAGATGACCGTTCATCAGAATGTAGCGGAACCCTGGCGGG
This sequence comes from uncultured Oscillospiraceae bacterium, assembly GCA_910587645.1. Lineage (GTDB taxonomy): Bacteria > Bacillota > Clostridia > Oscillospirales > Oscillospiraceae > Pelethomonas. Next base: position 4,865 of record CAJUNA010000009.1, on the reverse strand, counting down.
TCACCCTGGTGGACACTGGGCTGAATACGCAGACCGGCGCGCGGATCAAGAGGGTAGAGCCATACATCGGCGAAGAGCCCTTTATGATGACTTACGGCGATGGTGTCAGCGATATAGATTTACATATGCTGCTTACTCAGCACCAACGGTCCGGCAAGGTTGTGACCCTCACCGGCATCCAGCCGGGTGGGCGTTACGGCGTATTGGACCTGTCCGGCGAATGCGTCACTGGCTTCCGGGAAAAAGCCAAGGAAGACGGCGGCTGGATCAACGGCGGCTTCATGGTCATGGAGCCGGAGGTGTTTGGCTACCTGCACCGTGAGGAGAACTGCGTCCTGGAGCGTGTGCCTCTGGAAACGCTGGCGCGGGAGGGAAAGCTGGGGATCTATAAGCACGGTGGATTCTGGCAGTGCATGGACACCCAACGGGATCGGATCAAACTGGAGGAGTTATGGCAGAACGGAGAAGTGCCTTGGATGCTCTGGAAATGAGCAATCTGTCATTTTACCGGGGCAAACGGATCTTTGTCACAGGACATACGGGCTTCAAGGGTTCCTGGCTGTGCGCTGTGCTGGCGATGGCTGGGGCGGAGGTCACGGGTTTCGCTTTGCCGCCGGAGGGAGAAAGCCTGTGGACACTGGCAGGACTGAAAGGATGCATCCGCTCCGTATATGGAGATATCCGGGGCTTGGACCGTCTCCGTGCCGCATTTCAGGAGGCCCGGCCAGAAATTGTCTTCCACCTGGCCGCTCAGCCTATCGTCCGAGAGAGCTACCGCGACCCGGTAGGCACCTATCACACCAATGTGATGGGCACCGTACATATTCTGGAATGTGTGCGGCAGTCGGACAGCGTTTACAGCGTTCTGAATGTGACAACCGACAAGGTTTACGAAAACCGGCAATGGCCCTGGGGCTATCGGGAAACGGATATCCTAAACGGATACGATCCCTATTCCAATTCAAAATCCTGCTCTGAGCTGGTGACAAGCAGCTATCGGAGCAGCTTTCTGAATGGCCGCGGTGTGGCTGTCAGTACGGCACGCGCCGGAAACGTGATCGGCGGAGGGGACTTCGCGGCCGGCCGGATTATTCCGGACTGTGTCCGGGCGGTACGGACAGGGCGTCCCATACAAATCCGTAACCCGTGTTCTGTCCGGCCCTATCAGCATGTACTGGAGCCCCTATCGGCCTATTTACTAATCGCCCAACGGCAATATGAGGATAAAAAAGCTGCGGGAAATTACAATGTAGGCCCTGACAGCCGGGACTGTCTCACTACTGGGGAGCTGGCGGACCTGTTCTGCCGCTGCTGGGGCGGGGAGGCCCGCTGGGAGCATGTGGGAGATGAGGGTCCCCATGAGGAGCGGGTGCTGCGGCTGGACTGCTCCAAGATTCAAAGGGATCTGGGGTGGACGCCCCGTTGGCATACGGACTGCGCGGTAGAGAAGACAGTAGCCTGGACTAAGGCGTGGTTGGGGGGAGCGGATGTGCCGACTGTGATGGAGCGCCAGATTGATATGTTCTTCAGGCCCCGAAACTTGGAGGATGTACTATGATTCAAACCGTGTCTGTCAATCCCTCTGACCAACCGGGAGCTTATACGGTGCTGAGGATTTCCGGCAAAGCTGGATCGTTGGCGGGTTTCCCGCTCCTGTCTATTGACCGGGACAGCTATGTTGTACAAGCGGAGATCCAGAGCGGGATCAATTTCCGGCTGAAGGCTGGCTGCCACTGCATCGCCATTGGGCGGGGGTGCTCTCTGGCGGACGGTATAACGCTCATGATTGATCTCAACCACAACTACAGGTCTGTGTCTCAAGGCCACTTGCATTTTCTGCAAGGCGTCAGATGCGTAGACAGAATCGCGCGAAAGGGTACCATCATCATACAGAATGATGTGTGGGTTGGACACGGTGCGATGATTATGGCAGGGGTCACCTTACATAACGGCTGTATAGTTGCTGCTGGGGCGGTTGTTACCAAGGACGTGCCACCATATGCCATCGTTGGAGGGAATCCCACGCAGATATTGCGCTACAGATTTGATGCGGATGTTATCGAGGCACTCCAAAAAATTGCTTGGTGGGATTGGCCGGAGGAACTTCAGACAGCGCGGCGTGAAGACTTTGCCCTGCCAGTGGAGGAGTTTGCCAAGAAGTATCTCTTAGTAGAGGACAATATGCCAAATTCAGCTCCCCAGTGGACAGATGAGAAAAAGCCCGTTGTACTTTTCCCGGTGGATATCGGGGATCCGTTTCCGCTCTATTCCAAAATATTGGATGCTTACTTTGAAAAAGACAGGCCGCAGACGGAACTGCTGCTTTACTTGCCAAAAGAGCGTTCAAGCGGGGAGAATGTACGCCGTTTGGAGAGCATTTTGAAGCGGCACGAAGCACGAGACTGTTTTGTTACACTTCAAACAGGAATTACTCTGGATGAACAGCTTTTATTCCAGGGTGCGGACTATTATGTGACTACTCGCAGCAGAGAGACCGTCCGCAGAACATGCTTGGCGGATCGCTGGGGTGTGAGGGTCCTGTATGGAACCGATGATCCGGTCTTCCCGCCGGAACTGCAATAAGACAGTACTCGCATTTGATTTGGGGAGATTCATCATGCTGGATATTATATCAAAACCGATTTTAGTTTCAGGGAGTTCTGTAAGCCCGCTAGAGGTCCACTATGCTGCGGATGCGGCACAGACGGGGTGGAATGAAAAGTGCTTTGATTATTTGAAGCGGTTTGAAGCAGAGGTATGCAGGATATTGGGGGTCAGATATGCCATTGCAACGCCCTCTTGCACGGCAGCTCTTCACCTTGCGCTGCTGACCATCGGTGTCAAAGCCGGCGATGAGGTGATCCTTCCAGATAGCACCTGGGCCGCTACTGCCAATGCCGTGGCCTATACCGGAGCGGTTCCGGTGTTCGTGGATGTGTGCCGGGATGATTGGACGGTCGATCCTGAGGCAGTCAAGAGAGCTATCACACCTCATACAAAAGCAATCATTCCCGTTCATCTCTACGGCCATCCCTGTAAGATGGATGAACTCAACGCAATCGCCAAAGGGCATGGCATCTATGTCATTGAAGATGCGGCGGAAAGTATGGGCAGCTTGTATCACGGGAAGCATACCGGCGCGTTAGGCGATATGGCCTGCTTCAGCTTTCACGGCTCCAAAACTGTGGTTATGGGCGAAGGCGGCGTTTTTACAACGAACGATGAGCATTTGTATGCCAGAGCCAGGTTCCTGGGCGATCAGGCAAAGCATCCCACCCGAAGATTCTTTAATGAAGAAATCGGCTATAAATTCCGCCTGTCAAATATTCAGGCGGCATTTGGTTTGGCCCAGATGGAGCGCCTGGAGGAGATTGTAGCAAAGAAACGGCGGATATTCCAATGGTATCGGGAGGAACTGGCGGGTGTCGAAGGGCTTGAGCTGAATCCTGAGCTCCCTGGCATTCGGAATAACTATTGGATGGTAACGCCCATACTGGGCGCCAATTGGAAAGGCGGTGCGGAGAGGCTCCTGGCAGGACTGGAAAAAAGGGCGGTCAGTGTACGGCCATTTTTCTATCCGTGTACGGAGCTGCCCATTTACGCACATTGCCGCCGGGAGGCAACGCCTGTGGCCCACGAACTCCACGAGCGCGGGTTGAATCTGCCCTGCGGCGCGGAGCTGTCCCGGGAGGAGGTTCACTATATCTGCGCTCACCTGCGCAATATCTTGACCGGGGAGGAAGACAGCCATCCAGTAACCGGATGGCTGGCGCGCCGGGAGCAATTCCTGCGGGCAAGGGAGGATTTCCCAAGTGTTGAATTCCTCGACCCGGATTTTCAGGCGATGGATTGCGAGATCCGCTTGCCGGAAGGGGGGACGCCTACAGCCGGGCTATTGGAATCGATCCACCGGAGCCTGGGTTTCCGGCGGCTGTTCCTTCGGCAGGCCCCTGGCGAGAAGGAGGGCGGGAGCTTGCTGATGGAATTGGGGTTTGCCGAGCATCAAAGGATTCCCTACATCGGTATGGACGGATATGGTCAGGTAGAGCTGTTCAGACAGACGTATAGGGATGTCTGTGCATATGAGACCGTTTATGTAAAAACCTTTTGAGGAAATGCGGGGGATTGTATATGGCAGGAAACGGCGCGGTGGACTCCTTCAGCTTTCAGGAAGGGGATATTGAGGGATTGAAGCTGATTGATCCCCTTTATGTGGCAGATTCCCGGGGATATTTTTCCAAAACCTATGAGGCAGGTCTGTTTGCGCGCTATGGAATCCCCCTGGAGGTGGCCGAGGAGCTGGAGTCGCGCTCGGCCCAATACACCCTCCGCGGACTCCATTTTCAGCACCGGAACAGCCAGGATAAGCTGATCCGCGTCCTGTCCGGCGAGATATACGATGTAGCGGTAGACATCCGCCCGGATTCGGCGTCCTTTGGCCGGTGGCAGGGCTTCCGGCTGTCCGCTGAAAACCGCCGCATGCTTTATATACCGAAAGGATTTGCCCACGGGTTCCTTGCGCTCCGGGAGGATACGGCCGTACATTACCTCTGCGGGGGACAGTACGATTCTGCTAGCGAGGATGGCATTCTCTGGAACGACCCTGAACTGGCAATCCCCTGGCCGTTGGAGTATGGGCAGCGCCCACTGCTGTCCCAGCGGGATCAAGGCTTTCAGACCCTCGATCAGTTTCGCCGCGCACTACACCCATAAGGAGAATCAACATGGACAACCAACACTGCCGCTTCTGCGGCCATGAGTTAAAGCACACCTTTGCAGACCTGGGGTTCTCCCCGCTGGCCAACGAATACCTGCGGGAATCGGATCTGGGCAGGGGGCAGGCCTTCTATCCCCTGAAGGTCCAG
>CAJUNA010000008.1 GCA_910587645.1 uncultured Oscillospiraceae bacterium | reverse complement strand
GCGTGTCTACTATGCCAGGGTGATGGCGCACCTGGCGCTGCTGGACGCTGAGGCAAATACCGCCGCTTAACCGAACACAACAAACACTTTCAGCCGGTTCGCAAAAATTCCTCGCTGACCGGCTTGATTTGTTGTACCCTTCTTGTCCCTTCTAAAAATTTTCCGACTTTTTTATTTTGGGGCTTGACATGTATTTGCAGGTTTGCCCTATTTTTCCTTTCTCCAAGGAGCATGGTTGTCAAACCCTTTGCTGCCGTCACAGGTACGCGCCCAGTTGGTTTTATGGTAGAATATTCCTCCCTGGTGATCTCCCCGGCGTGAGGTTCCTGCTAGCGCAAGAGCGATTCCTGCATGGAATCCTCGGTACAGCCAGGTGACGTGGTTGACGAAGTTGACGCCTGAAATTAGCCATAAGTTCATCAATAAAATCGTGGCATCCAACCCGGAGGAACTGGAACAAGGGTATCTGACCTACTACAAAGCCATACGGAAGCGTAAGAAAAAGACGGCGCAGCCGTAACTACGCCATCTCAATTAGATCGTTTTTACTTGCGGGCTCGCCATGCGGAGAGTACTTTTTTACAGAGTGCTCCCAGTGGAAGACTTTTTTATGTGTTAGGGTAGGGCTTTGACGCGGAAACCAGGAGCATCATGGGGCGGCGAAGCTCGTCCCGCATGCCGGGGAGATCCAGCATGTCCGCCGGGGGCTGCGGCTCCACAAGGCGGCGGAGCTGGAAGCCGGCTTGGAGAAGCGTGTCGATGCAGGTGGTCAGGGTGCGGTGGTATTTGACGATGTGCTCACCGAGGAAACGGGCGTCCCGGGGTCCTTCCATATAGTAATTGTCCACCGGGAAGTGGAGGATGCCGCCGTTTTCATCATAGTACCAGTCCTGGCTGCCGTAGGCGGTGAATACCGGGTGCTCCATGGAGAAAATGAAGTCCCCGCCCGGGGCCAGCCAGCGGTAGATGTTTTCCACCAGGGGGGCGAAGTCCCGGACGTAGTGGAAGGCCAGGGAGCTGAGGACGATGTCGAAGCTCCCCGGCGGGAAGGCTAGGTCCTCCATGGCGGCGCGGCGGTACTCGATACATCCGCCCCCGTTTTCCCGGGCGGCGCGCTCCAGCATCTTTTCGGATAAATCCGTTCCCAGCACATAGGACGCGCCTTGGCCGCAGGCATAGGCGCAGTGCCAGCCGTAGCCGCAGCCCAGGTCCAGCACCCGCCGCCCGGCGAAGGCGGGCAGAAGCGATTGCAGGGCGGGCCATTCGCCGGCGCCGGACAGGCCTTTCTGTGAGCGGGGCATGGCGGCGTATTTTTGCTGGAAGGCCTCGTTGTCGTATTTGTTTTCTTTCATGTTGGCTCCTTTAAGGGCGGTTCCAGGGAGAACCATTGGGCCAGGGGCTGGCGCTCCCCCTCTTCGTGCCAGCGGCGGTAGGAGGCAAATACCGCTTCCACCCCGCCGAAACGGGCGGTCAGGGATTCTACCGCCAGGAAGCTGCGCCAGTATTCGAAAAATATGGCGGCGTAGCTGCCATCGTAGGTGGACGTGCCAAATTCCTCCAGGGAACAGCTCCCAAGACGGGGAGAGTGAAGGTTTACCAGCAGGCGGTTGACATGGGATTCCGCCGCAAACTCCCGGGGCGTCAGGAAATAGCGGCGGGCGATGTACTCCACCATGCCCTCCTCGAACCAGACGCCGGCCTCACGGCCGCTGTCAAAGCCGTCCAGAAACAGCTCGCTGTGGTGGGCCAGCTCGTGGCCCAGGATGGCGAGAAGATGGTTTTCGTTCAGCGCCGTTTCGTAATAGGCCCGGATCTCCCGGGTCTCCGGGGCGTCTGGGAGGCCCTCCAACTGGCGCAGGTAGATATCCCGCCAGGCGGACAGGTCCGCTGTCAGCACGACCCGGTAATCGTTGGTGTAGGCCGGGACCGGGATGCTGCCAAGAAGGCTCGTGGCCGCCTCCGCGCTCGTCCAGACAATGGCGCGGGGAAGGCTCCTTACTTCGTAACGGGTTCGGAGAAAATGGAGATACTCCTCCAGCCGGGGCTGGAGGAGCGAGACGGAGGCTTGATAGGCGCGAAGCTGGGCTTCGCCTTCTACGGCGTATAGATGGCGCATCGGGTCACTCCTGATTGCGCTGCTGGCGCTGCTGCTGGAAGATGAAGCTGCGTAGCATCGTTTCGTGCTTGGAGAGCATATTGATGAATTTGCAGCCGTAGCCGTATAGAATCTGGTTCTGGCTCAAAGACGCGTTTTCCGCCCGGAGGACCTGGGCGCTGAGGGTCAGTTTTTCCTCTCCAGGCTGGAAGTCGAACCATACCCGCCGGCCCTTGGCCATCAGCAGGGAGGTGCGCAGATAGACGCCCCCTGCGCTGATGTTGACAATGGTGGCCGGTACGCCGGATTCCGGTGCGCGGACGGTATCCCCGGGCTGGTAGAGGGCGTGAAGCATAACGTTGACCCCAAGGGGTATCTTGACGTCCTGGCGCCGCTGATCCTGGGCAAGCTGCTCGAGAACTTCGCAGCGAAGGGAGCACAGCTCCCCGCCGGGCAGCGGCAGGGACGCGCTTAAGCGGCACCGGCAGGTGACGCGGCCCAACACAGGATCGTAAAATACAACCCGGTAGTTGGAATTGGCTTTATATGTGGCGGCGCGGGGGATTACTAAAAGGACGTCCCCGGTGCGGCTGACGCTGACCCGGCTTTGGCAAATCAATGCGCCGGTTTTTTCAATAATATCCGCTTTCTTGCATTTCTCAAACATAGGCAGATCAAATCCCCCCGTTATTCCGCGCGGGACGGCGGTGCGGCCCGCGCTGTTATCTCCGTTCCATTATATCGGAAACCGCGCCGGCTTGCAATGGAATTTTCAAAACTTTTCTTATTTTTCCTCCGGCGGGGAAAGGGAAGCGGGGACATGTACCAGGATTTTGCAAAAATTTTCTTCCCCCTCATTATTTTTTTTGTTTCCAGACCGATAAAAATAGTACAAAGACGTCTATGCCGGATGATGTGGCCTGTAAGGCCGGCCCGGTCTGGCCGGCACGAAATTGGGAGGTCGTTCATGATGAAAATTAAGGGTGCAGAGGGCTTTCTGCCCATTCAAACTAACGCCGTGCGTCCCGCCGCCCCCTCCGGCGCAAGCAGGGCGCAGGCCCAGGACAGCCGCTATGACCAGTTTACCGCGTCCGCGTGTCAGGACCGGGGAAGCTTCCGGGAAATGGTGGCAAACCTCTCCTACCAGGTGAGGACCTATAACACCACCGGTAAGATTCAGGAGCTGCGCCGCCAGGTCAGCGCGGGCGAGTACCAGATCGAGCCGCGGGAGACCGCCGCCAGGATGCTCCTGCTGATGGAGGATGGCGAATGATGGATATGGGCGTTTGGCGGGATTATCTCCAACTGCTGGATCAGGTTGGGGAGACCATGGAGAGATTGACCGTTATCGAACGGGAAAAAACCGCCGCCGTCAGCCAGGGCGCGCTGGACAAGGTGGAAGAGTGCATGAAGCAGGAGCAGGTGATCAGCCTGTCCCTGCGGGGTATGGAGCAGAAGCGGGGGAAAATGCTGGAACAGCTTGGCCTGAAAGGCGTCCCCCTGCGGGAGCTGGAGGAGCGCGGTCCCAGAGAGTCCCATTTGGAAACCAAGGCCGTGGTAGAACGGCTGCGGAGGCGGTACGAGGTGTTCCAGTCCGCGTCCGAGGTAGCGCGCAATACCCTCGAGTGCAACCTGCGGACGATTGAGAATATCCAGAAGGCTATGGAAGACCAGGCCGCGCAGGGCGGGCCGCCCCCAGAGGGTCAGCCAAGGCAGGCCGATTTCCGGGCGTGAGCCCCGGGCGTTTCACGATGATTTGATTTTGCAGAAGGAGATCGTTTATTATGGCTGTTATCGGTACTTTTGGTCAGTTTACGACGGCGCGCCTGGGGATTTATGCGTCCCAGGCGTCGCTGAGCGTTACCGGAAATAATATCGCGAACATCAATACCAAGGGGTACACCCGGCAGAGGATGGACCTGGTGAGCCTCTACTCTACCGGCCAGGGGAAGTACGCGAACATCTTTAACACCAACGTGGGCTACGGCGTACTGACCCGGGGGGCGACCCAGCTCCGGGATCCCTACCTGGACATCCGCTACCGCAATGAGAACTCCAAGCTGGGGGCCAATGACGAGAAGCTGAACTCCCTCTACCAGATTGGCAATATCCTGGACGAGGTGGGGAAGGGCCAGGACGGGTTCGGCGTGATCGAGGCCCAGTTCGGCAAGCTGATGGAAGCCCTCCAGGATGAAAACACCAATATTGGGTCCGAGGAATATGATAAGCTGGTGCGCTCCGCCGCCAGCGTACTGACTACTTACTTTAACAAGGCCGCCGATGACTTGGCCGATATTAAGGATAATAAGGTCAATGAGCTGAAGGAATCCCTCTCCGATGTCAACAAGCTGCTGACCGAAATCCGGGATTTGAACGCCCAGATCCGTACCCAGAATATCTACGGCGACAAGGCCCTGGAGCTGAGGGACGCCCGGAACCTGGCGCTGGATAAGCTGTCCGGGTATATGAACATTGAGGTTACCTACTCCATGGAGCACATTGACCAGTTCTCTGAGGTGGAGAAGCTGACCGTTACCATCGCCAACAGCAAGGGGCCGGATGGGAAGCCTATCAAGCTGGTGGACGGCATTTTTGGCGGGCAGATCACTATGCCGGGGCGGATGCCGAATTTGAATCCGAATTATGATCCCAAAAAGGTGAAGGACCCGGCGTATGACCCCAAGAAGGATGGCAAGTATATGCTGGCGGACGGTAGTACTACGGACGACTGGGATGAGGCGACCGCTGTTGACCCTGCTGACCCGACGAAAGGCGAGGGGTACTTTAACTTCGATGAGAAGAGTCCTACGGAAGCCGAGAGCCGCTATCTGATGCGGGTGGAGCCGCTGATTGACCAGAGGGGCCGCAAGATGGAGGATAGGGGTACCGCCAGCGGGAAAAGCGAGGAAATCGCGCTGGGAGATACTACTTTCTGCGGGAATTATACCAATCCCGATGGGACGGTACATGCTACCACCGCACTGGGCAGCTTGCAGGCAATCCGCGAAATGCTGACCCGGGAAGGGGAGTACTCCTCGGCGGATGATATTGCCCGGGACGCGAACGCGAACACAAAGCGCGGGATTCCCTACTATGAGAGGGCGCTGGATAACCTTGCCAAGGAGTTCGCCAAGGTCTTTAATGAGATGAACCAGATTTCCCTGGATGTGGTGTATGATATGGGCGGCAATCCTCCCACGGGTCCTGTGGATAAGGATGGAAATGCGATTTTGGACGCAGGAGGGGTTCCGATTACTTGGGGCCAAATCACGGAAACGGTGAAGGACAGCAAGGGGAATGACGTGGTTGTGTTCAGGAAGCAGGCGACCGCCGAGCAAAAGGACATGATCGAGCGTGTGCGGGCGCAGGCGGCGAAACAGCCGGGGTACAGCTTTTATGACGGCGGCGTGCTGCTCAGTAACCGGGGCGATAATAATGACCCGGATGGGATTACCGCCGCGAATATCTCTATCTCTGACGCCTGGGGCAACCATACCGTGCGGCTGCTCAATACCAGGGAAAAGAGCGAGGTCAAGGAGGATGGCACCGAGGTCAGCCACACGACCCGGCGGGACAACATTGTGGATATGATCGCCGAGTTTACCAAGAAGCGGGACTTTATCGCCAAGGATGTCCAAGGGGATGCCCACGCGACGCTGCCCGTGTTCCACGGGTCTTTCCAGGAGGTGTTTACCGCTATCTCCGGCGTGTTGGGCGATGACGCCCAGGCTACCGAGGGGAAGGCCGAGAACTACGCCCTCTCTACCCTCGACCTGGAAAACAGCAGGCAGAGTATTTCCGGCGTGGACCTTAACGATGAGGCGACCAATATGATGCAGTTCAGCAAATCCTATTCGGCGGCCTGCCGTCTGCTCACCACGATTGATTCCATGCTGGATACGCTCATTAACGGCACCGCGCGGTGATGATTGGAATAAAGGAGGATTTTTAATATGCGTATGCGCATTACGACCGGTATGGCTATGAACACATACCGCTATAACCTGCAAAACTCTACCGCCAATATGACCGATTCCCGGAATAAGGTGCTCACCCACCGGAAATTCGACAGCTTCGCCGAGGATCCCGCATCTGCGATCCAGGCGTGGCGTGTGCGGCGGTCCATGGTCAACACCGCCTGCTATGCCAAGAATAATAAGGACACCCTGACCCGGTTTGATATCGCCTACGCCACCATGGGGGCGGTAACCCATGAGCTGACCGACCTGGATGGGCGCAGCGCGGACATCTATGCCGCTAACGACCCTACAGCTGCCGGGCGCAATGAGCTGGGCAAGGTGCTTAGTGAGACGGCGGAGTCTGTGATCCATGCCATGAACGGTGCGAAGTCCGGGTCGGACTTCGTGTTCGCCGGGGACGATGAGCTGAATGCGCCCTTTACGTGGAACGCGGATCGGACGATCCTCTACTACCGCGGGGTCAATGTCAACGCCGGAAGCGTGAAAAGCCCGGCGGCGGCTCCGGAGTGGGCGCCGAAGGATGCCGCTGACCCGAAGAAGGGGGCGGATGTTACTGATAACGCCGCGCTGGCGCAGGCGTTTAAGGACAGCATCCCTGCAAGCGAGAATGAGGCTGAACGGGAGTGGGTGGATTATTATAAGGGTGTGACCAACACGCAGCCCAGCAGCGCGGCTCCGGATTGGGTGCCGAAGAATGCGGCAGGCAATCCTGTGGCAAACGATGACGCTTCCCTGGCGCAAGCGTATAAGGACAGCCTCCCGGATCAGGGAACGCCGGAGTATAGCCAGATGAGCACCGTGGAGCAGGCATGGGTCGATTATTATAAGGGGAATAGTGCGCAGAAGCCGGATGCTGAGCCGGCATGGAACGTTGATCCGAAGGATGATTTTGGTGTTCCAAAGGGCGCTAGGGATATACTGAATGACCCAAATGCCAGCGCGTATGACAAGGCCTGGGCGGAATATTACCTGGATCAGGGTGATGTGAAGCACCTCCAGAAAATGTCCGAGGAAGAAGCGCCGATTGATTTGGGCATGGGCCTGCTTAGGGATGATAATGGGAACCTTGTTCCCGGCACATACTATAATAGGACGCTTCCCGGCATCAATATGCTGGGCTTCGGTGTGGATGAGGACGGCGACCCGAAAAACGTCTGCATGATTATGAAGCAGCTCGGCGAAATCTACAGCCGGTGCACGAAGGACGAGGGGCGCTATGCCAGCGACCAGGACTATGAAGATGCCATGCGCCTGATGAACAAGCTCAAGGACGCCCAAGGGTACGCCTCCGGCAAGTACGTGGATATCAGCGCGGAAGCGTCCTTCCTGAAGCAGAACCAGGAACGGCTGGATTTGCAGGTCAATTACCTCAATGAACAGCGTTCCTCCATCGAGGATGTGGATTTGGCGGATGCCATTACCAACTTCTCCTGGGATTACTACTGCTACAGCGCCGCGCTGAAGGTGGGGACCCAGCTTTTGAGCCAGTCCTTGATTGATTATATGAGCTAAGATCAAATAAACGTTATTGTGTGTTACGGCAAGGAAGCCGCTTAGATTATAGCAGAAGGGAGCGCGCGTCGCACAATGAAACCGTTAATTGAGATCACTACCGTGCCTATCCAGATCGAAATGAAAACCACTAACGCGAAACTGGAATACGCCCGGGGTACGGCCGAGATGGAAGTTACCAGGGACAAGGGCGGCCTGCAAATCAAGAGCCGGCCTATCCGGCTGAACATTGATACCTTCGAAGCCCGCAACTCTATTACCCCGACCCTGGCCCGCAGCCAGGAGCAGGGGGCGGAGAAGGGGATTCAGGCGTCCTATAAGGCTACTGCCGCCTTCGCCCAGGAAGGGAAGCTGATGATGCAGACCAAGCTGGGCGAGGAGGTTATTACCCAGTTCTCCAAGCAGTCCTTGCTGGAGGACGTAAAGGACGTGGGATTGCAGTTCTTGCCCAAGGTTGGGCCGGAAATTACCTGGGATCCCGCGGAAATGAACATCCGGTATGAGATGGATAAGCTGAATTTCGATTGGAAAATCGGCGGGGGCAGCTTTGAGTTTACACCCGGCGATATCGAGCTGACGGTCACCCAGAAGCCGGAGGTCATTATTAAGTACGTGGGCGGGCCGATCTATGTGCCGCCCTCCGCCGACCCTAATTATGAGCCGGTGGATGTGAGAGCCTGACAAGGAGGTTGGCCGTGCAGCTTCAAACTAAGTATTTCGGCGCCGTGGAATGCCAGCCGGGGGAGCTGCTCCGGTTTGAGCGGGGATTGTTCGGGTTTGAGGAGGAAAAGGAGTTCTGTTTGCTGCCCTTTGAGGGCGGGGGGGGGAGCTTGCTGTGCTTCCAAAGCGTCCAGACGCCCCAGCTTGCCTTCGTGGCGATGAACCCCTTTTCCCTGAAGCCTGACTACGCGCCGGTGCTGCCGGCCGAAGAACTGCGGGCGCTGGGGGTGGAGCGCAGCGAGGACCTGTGCTTCTACGCCCTGTGCGTTGTGCGCAGCCCGGTGGCGGAAAGCACCGTCAACCTGCGCTGCCCCGTGGCGGTCAATGACCGGAAAGGGCTGGCCATGCAGGTGATCCTGGATGACGGGCAGTACCATATGCGCCACCTCCTCTCGGAGTTTGGTGGCCGGAAGGGGGAGGGCCAATGCTGATTCTCCAGCGCAAGGCGGGAGAAGCCCTGCTCATCGGGGACCAGATTGAGGTCACCGTCCTGTCTGTGGAGGCTGGCCGGGTCAGGCTGGCTATCCAGGCACCCAAGGAGGTGCCGATCCTCCGTAGCGAGCTGAAAACCGCGGCGGAGGTCAACCGGGAAGCTGCTGGGGAAGAGGAGTCCCCCCTGGCTCTGCTGGACGTCCTGCGGGACGCGGGAGGGCTGGGATAAGGCTGTCCACTTTTCTTATAATCACCGTCATAGAACACCCATAGGCCGCATATTATGGCCTGTGGGTGTTTCCTTTTTCCCGGCGGGTTGGGATATTTTGGAAGCTAAGGGGGGCCTGTATTTGGTAATTTGGAAAGATTTGTAAAAATTGTAGGAAATGCGGCAAAAATAAACGCCATACTGCGACGAATTATGGATATATTCGACAATTTTAGATTTTCTTCTTGCTTATCCCGGCAAAGTATAGTATAATTAGAGCGTTCTAAATGACCAGGATTGCTGCGCGTGAAACGTGGGGCGTATTTGGCGTCCCTATTTACGGCGCTTTTTTCGCAAATCTGGCGGTTTTTTGTACGTGAATTGATAGAATTTTGAGTTTTTTGATTTGATGGGAGGACGTTGGCTATGTCGGATTTTTTCACATCCAACTCCATGATGATGCTGGAAAAAGCGGCCCATTTCCAGTGGACCAAGCAGCGGGCGATCTTGGATAATATCAGCAATGCGGAAACGCCTGAGTATAAAGCAAAATATGTTACCTTTGAGGAGACCCTGCGCTCCAGTATCCGTCAGGCCGCCCGGACCGGGCAGTCCCCCCAGGCAGCAATGCGCAGCGCCATCGCTGCGTCCGCGCCGGTAGTCCACACCGCCACTGACGAGTCCGCGCGGCTGGATGAAAACGGGGTTAACGTCTCGGAGCAATCCATTGAGCTGGTGCGCAATGCATATCAGATCCAGCATGTGTACCGGGCGATCAGCAAGGATATGGGACGGCTGCTGACGGCGATCCGCGGACAGTAACGGAGAGAATGACGCCCCTTCGCCTGCGGGCGGAGGCGGGAGTGGATAAAGGAGAGTGCGTATGTCTTTTCTCAGCACCATAAATATTATCGGTTCCGGTATCACAGCCCAGCATTTGCGGCTGGATGTGATCAGCGAGAACGTGACCAATATCAACACAACCCGCACGGAGGAGGGTGGCCCTTACCGGCGGAAGCTTGTGGTATTCCAGGCGCAGAACGCTACCAGGGATGCTTTCCGCGTTGCCATGGCGCAGGCGCGGAACGGGATGGTCAGCAACGCCGGGTTTGAAAACAGCGGGGGCGTCCGCGTGGTGGAGATTGCGGAGGATCCCTCGGACTTCAAGCTGAAGTATGATCCCACCGACCCAGACGCCAACGAAGAGGGCTATGTGGAGCTCCCTAACGTGGATCTGGTCAAGGAGATCACCGATGCCATGGCGGCCAGCCAGGCGTACTCGGCGGATGTGACCGCTTTCAACGTCCTCAAGGGCGTGATTAGTTCCGGCCTGGAGATCGGCAGATAGAGATAGAGAGAATTTGGGTCAGGTTGGCGTGAGTGTACAGCTTAACTGTCTGACCCAATTCTGCATGTTTACGCGCCTGTTGCCACGGGCGGAAAACCAGTTTTGATTACCTGGAGGATACAAATATGAACATGAATTTTCAGCAGATTTCCCCGCTGTGGGGAAGTTTTCCCGCCCGTGAAGCCCAGCCTGTTGAGAAAAAAAGAGCGGCAGAAGGCTCTGTTTTTGCGGATATTTTCCAGTCCCTTGTCAACAACGTCCGGGAGAGCGAGGATGATGTGGCAAAAAAGGAATACCTGTTGTCCACAGGGCAGTTGGACAACCCTGCGGAGCTGAATATAGCGTTGTATAAGGCGGATGTCTCTATGCAGCTTTTCGTCCAGCTTCGGGAAAAGGCGCTGAACGCCTATAACGAAATCAGCCGCATCAGCCTGTAAGCGCGGTGCGTATTCCATAGAAAGGGCCGGGGGAATTGCCTGTGGATACCTCAAAGCTGAAAGGTCTTTGGGAAAAAATCAAAGACTTCTTCAAAAATATGAGCAAGAAATTGCGCATCATACTGGCCGCCGCCCTGGCTGTGATCCTGATTGCCATTATCGCGGCTGTGGTCATGTTCGGCGGCAAGGAGCCGTATACGGTCTTGTATCAGGAGCTGACGCCTTCGGAGACCAGCGAGATCATGACCTATTTCCAAAATAACGGCATCGCCGATTACCGGGTGGAGGGCACCTCTATCATGGTGCGGGAGGAGCAATATGCCTCCCTGCTGGCGAAGCTGGCCCAGGCCGGTTACCCGAAGGACGGCAGTTTGTACGGCTCCTATTGGGAGCACGCGGGTACTATGTCTACGACTTCCGAGCGGGCGATCGCCTTTCAGATCGCTACCCAGGAGCGGTTGGAAACCAGTATCCGGACGATGGACGGCGTGCTGGACGCTACCGTTTACATTGCGCCGGGAGAGGACCGGACGTATGTGCTGGAGGATGTGACAACCGAGACGACCGCTTCCGTACAGCTCACCCTGCGCAGCGGGTATGTGCTTACCGATGAGCAGGCCGATGGCATCCGGCGGATGGTGAGCCACGCTTGGTCGGGGCTGAGCATTGAGGGCGTGTCTATTACCGATAATGTGGGTAATACATACTCTGACGGGGCGACCAGCGCCAATGACGCGGCGGAGCTGCAATTCCAGATGGTGGAGCGGGAGACCAACCGGCTCCGCAGTCAGATTAAACAGCTCCTTGACCCTATTTATGGGGCTGAGAATGTCAGTGTGTCGCCCAATGTCTCCGTAGAGGTTATTAAGCGGTACACTGAGGATACGACTTACCATCAGCCGGACGGCTCCTATGAGAGCGGCGGGCTGATTGGCAAGGAGCTGGGGTACTGGGCGCTGACTCGGGAAGGATACGAGATGGTGGGCGGCGTCCCGGGTACCACGCCCAACTCTGACATCCCTACTTATGTAGAGAATGCTGCCCAGGATGTGCAGAACGGGGACGGCGTGGTCAGCTCCTATGAACGGGAGAATAAGATCGACACCCATCTGGAGCAAACCGAGTATCTGGCTCCCAGGATTACCGATATCAGCGTGGCGGTCACCATCAATTCCAACGCCAACGAGGCCGCAGGGGTGGACGAGGACCGGCTGCGCAGCCATGTGGCTACCGCCGCCAATATCGGCGGCGAGGATCCGGAGAATAAGGTCAGCGTGCTGCTGGCGCCCTTCCCGGTGGAAGAGGTGGATGAGCCTGCCCAGACCGGATTCTTTACGCCGGATAACATGCCCATCCTGATTATTGCCGCCGTGGCGCTGCTGCTCATTATTATTATCCTGATTGTAGTTCTTCTGCTCCGCCGGAAGAAGAAGCAGCAGGAGGAGGAAGACCAGCGGATTATCGAAGAGCAGCTCAACGAAATGGGCGCGGAGGGCCTGCTGGGCGAGCTTGGCCTGGTGGCCGCCCCTGGCGAGGAGGGCGCTATGCCGCCGCCTACCGCCGGTGCGGATATTATGGAAATCAATACCGAGAAGAGCATGGAGCTGCGTAAGACCGTGCGGCAGTTCGTTCAGAACAATCCCGAGGTCGCCGCGATGATGCTCAAGACCTGGCTGAAAGGAGGGGACGACGACAATGGCTGACGTCATGAGACCCGAGCTGACCGGCCCCCAGAAGGCCGCCGCCGTCGTCGTCTCTCTGGGAGCGGATAAGGCGTCTCTGATCTACCAGCATATTGAGGCCTCCGACCTGGAGACGCTGACGCTGGAGGTTGCGCGGCTGGGGATGCTGGACGCCCAGCAGACCGAGGACGTGCTCAGCGAGTTTTACCAGAGCTGTATGACCCAGAAGGCGGTTACGGAAGGCGGCCTGGAATACGCCCGGTCCGTGCTGGAGAAGGCTTTCGGCGCGGCTACCGCCACCAGCCTGCTGGAGAAGGTTACCAAGAGCCTGAAAAACCGGGAATTCGCCTTCCTGGACAAGGCGGACGTCAAGAGTCTCTACTCCGCCCTGCAAAACGAGCGCCCCCAGACCATCGCCCTGGTCCTCAGCTATGTGGATCCGGGGAAGGCCGCAGGCGTTATCGAGCAGCTCCCGCCGGAGCGGCAGGTGCGGGTGGTGGAATCTATCGCCACCATGGAAAGCGCCTCCCCTTCCGCCATCAAGATCATCGAGGCGGAAATGGAGAAGAAGTTCTCCAGCATGCTTACCACTTCCAACGTCAAGGTGGGCGGCATCGATTATGTGGCCGGTATCATGAACAATTTGGACCGTTCCAGCGAGAAGGCGATTTTCGACCGCTTGGGCGTCAACAACGCAGACCTGGCGGACGAGATCCGCAAGCGGATGTTCGTGTTCGAGGATATTGTCACCATGGACGACCGGTCTGTCCAGCGGTTCGTCCGGGACTGCGACCCGAGAGATTTGGTGCTGGCCCTCAAGTCCGCCAACGGCGATGTGTCCAACAAGCTGTTTATGAACATGTCCGCCCGTATGGCTGAGAGTATCCGGGACGACTTGGAGATTACAACCAACGTCCGTATGAAGGACGTGGAAGACGCCCAGCAGCGGATCGTCGGGGTCATCCGCGACCTGGAGGAGAAGAACGAAATCGTGATCCTGAAGGGCGGAAAGGACGATATCATTGCGTAATATACTCAAGGGGCTTCTTGACGCCCAGGCATACCGCTTTCCCGATGCCGAGGAGCTTGAGGTAGAAACGGAACTTCCGGCGGATGTTCCGGAGGAGGAGCCGCTTTTGGAGGAAGAGGCCCCCCTGCCGGAGCCGGAGGAGCCGCTCTTGGAGGAGGTGCTTCCGCTCCCTAAGGGGATGGATGCCGCCCCGCCGCCGGAGTCCAAAGGCCCCGTGCAGTATGCCCAGCTCCAGGCGGAGCTGATTTTGAAGCAGGCCCGGGAGGAAGCCGAAGAGCTTCTGGCCGGTGCGCGCGCCGCCGCTAAGGCGGAACAGGAGGAAATCCGCATGGGCGCCCGGGACGAGGGCTATCGGGAGGGCTATGCCCAAGGGATGGCCAAGGCCGTGGAAGACGCCCAGCGGGACCGGGAAGCCGTGGCCGAACGGATGGAAAAAGAAGTGCAGGCTTTCTTGGAGAAGGCGGATATGGCCCGGGAGGAAGTGCTGCTGCAAGCCCGGGATGAGCTGCTGGATTTGTGCATCGCCGTGGCTGAGAAGGTCGTGCGGGTCAGTTTGAAAAGCAGCAGCGAGGTGATCGTGCGGATGATCCAGACGGCCACTGAGCGGCTTAAGCGGCAGGAGTGGGTACACATTTATATCTCCGGCTGCGACACCAAGGGCGTGGCGCAGATTTCGCCGGCGCTGACAACGGCGCTGGGGGCTTTGAGCCAGCATGTGAAGATTATTCCTATGGGGGACGATGAGGGCGGCACCTGCATCGTGGAGACACCGGAGGAAATTATTGACGCCAGCGTGTCTACCCAGATGACCAATATCCGGGATTTGCTCCGGGACCAGATGGGAGCGTTCTAACCCGGCTGTTGGATAGGTGCTGAGAAAGGATGGCTATGTTCCGCGAGTTGATTCCGCAAATCCGGTCCGCTGAGACCATGAGCCGGACAGGGAAAATTGAAAATATCGTGGGCATGTCCATTGAAGCCTCCGGCGGCAGGGCCGCTATCGGGGATATCTGCCGGATTTATTCCAATGAGTCCGGCGGGCAGATTCCTGCCGAGGTGGTGGGGTTCAAAAACGACCATATTCTACTCATGCCTTATGCTAATATGAGTGGGATATCTGCCGGGAACTTCGTGCGCAACACCGGGAAGCGGCTGACGCTGCCGGTGGGTCCGTTTCTCCGGGGACGGGTCATCAACGCCCTGGGCCAGCCGATTGATGGGCTGGAGCCCTTTGGGCGGGGCGACACCTTTTCCATTGATACCGCATACATAAATCCTATGACGAGGCCGCCCATCCGGGAGCGGATGGAGTTCGGCGTGAAGGCCATTGACAGTCTGCTCACCATCGGGAAAGGGCAGAGAATCGGGATTTTTGCCGGATCCGGCGTGGGAAAATCCACGCTGCTGGGCATGATCGCGAAAAATGTGAAGGCCGATATCAATGTAATTGCCCTGGTGGGCGAACGTGGACGGGAAGTTTTGGAGTTTATCCAGAAGGATCTGGGCGAGGAGGGAATGCGCCGCTCCATTCTGGTGGTGGCGACTTCCGACCAGCCGGCCATGCTGCGGATGAAATGCCCCAGCGTGGCGACCAGTATCGCGGAGTACTTCCGGGATCAGGGGTACGATGTGCTGCTGATGATGGATTCTTTGACCCGGTTCGCCATGGCCCAGAGGGAAATCGGGCTGGCGATTGGGGAGCCGCCGGTGGCGAGAGGGTATACGCCCTCCATGTATGCGGAAATGCCGAAGCTTTTGGAGCGGAGCGGGAACTTTGAGAAAGGCTCTATTACCGGGGTCTACACCGTGCTGGTGGAAGGCGATGATACCAATGAGCCAATTGCCGACACGGTGCGCGGCATTCTGGACGGACACATTGTACTGTCCCGGCAGCTTGCCAATGCCAACCACTTCCCCGCCATCGATGTGGGGGCCAGCATCTCCCGTTTGATGGTGGAGATCGTTTCGCCGGAGCACCGGCAGTTGGCCGGGAAGCTGCGGGATATTATGAGCGTATATGAGAAAAACGCCGACCTGGTATCAATCGGCGCGTATAAGGCAGGGACTAACCCGAAGCTGGATAACGCGCTGGGGAAGATTGATGGCATTAACCAATTTCTGATGCAGGGCATCAATGAGAACTTTACTTACGACCAAAGCCTGGAACTGCTGCGGCGTCTGATGCGCTGACAACGTGGAGGAATGGGAGCTCTACCATGAAGAAATTCCGCTTTTCCCTGGAAACGGTTTTAGATTATAAGCAGCAGGTATTGGAGTCCTTGCAGGCCGAGCACGGCGCGATCCTCGCCCGGATCCGGCAGCAGGAGGATCATATTGCAGAGCTGGAAGCCGCGTACCGCCACCTTAGCCAGGAGTTTAACCGGCGGAAGGCGGAGGGCATCAGTGTCCTGGATGCGCTGAAGTACGAGCAGTACCTCCGGGCGGGGGAGCGGCAGATTGAAGAAGCTTATGAGATCCTCCGGAAGCTGCAAAAACAGGAGGAGGAAAAACGTGCCCAGGTGGTGGACGCCAAGAAGGATACTTCCTCTATCGAAAAGCTGCGGGAAAAGAAGCTGGAGGCCTACAACAAGGCTGTGCAGAAAAGCGAAGAGGCGCTTATTGACGAGTTTGTGACCACCAAGCGGATTATGGAAGCACAGAGCGCGTAACTTTGTGGGATGCGTCCGCACGGACGTTCTCAGATATACATATCATTAAAGGAGGTGAGGCTGGTCTCAGGCGCATATCCCATTCCAGAAGGAAGGGAGGTGAGCGGGCAAGGCGGCGGGAACGCCGTTTGAGTTGACTTACCCACGCGGATGCGCGGAGAAATGACGAAGGAGAAGGAAGATCCATGAACATCGGCAGCATTTTTGGCAGCTACCACCCCAGCACTGTCTCACGGAGGACGGGAACAAGGTCCGACAGGGATGTTTTCTACAACGGTATGGGTAATCTGGACGGCTTGATGCGTAACCGTACCAATGCCTACATCCTCAGCAGCCGGCCCCAATTGACGGACAGAGAGATTTATGAATTTGCCCGTAAGTATGATTTCCGCCACATGACCCAGGAGAGTTATGATGCGTTTCTGGACGATCTGGTGCAGAAAGGTGTGCTCACCAGGGCCGAGACGGAATATTTCGGCTATGGTGGCCAGGTCCGCCTGGAAGACGTTGACAGCCGGCTGTGCGTTATGCGCCTGGCCGGCATGGAGGAGCCATATAGCCAAAACACCCCGTTCTTGGAGGACGGCGCGGTTGGGGACGGCAATATGGTGGCGTGGCTGGCCCAGATGATCCCCGGCGTGGACGGAGGTGCCCGCGATCCGGAGGGCATGAAGAGAGCGTTCCAACGCCTGGAAATGTATGGTGCGCTAATCGATGTTGTCTACCGGGCCACCGGTACGCACTATGAGGCCGGCAGAAACGTGCCAGGCACTTATGGCGGCACGGAAGAGAACGTTGTCGACCAGATCCGGGATCCCAACAGTGATTTCTACCGGGATATGTACAACCGGATGCGGGTGCAGATGGAAAAGTCCAAGGAGGAGCAGGAAAAACAGGCCATTATCGATGCATTGGACGCCATCCTGGAGAGCCTGAGCACCAAGAAGGACGATTATCCTCCGAAGAAGGCCACCGTGCGCTCCATGGCGGAGCTGTCGGAAACCATTGATTCCCTGGATAAGGACGATCCCAGAAAAGAGCAGCTGAACCTCCTGCGGGAGCGGCTGCAAAACCTTGGCATTTACGCCGACTTGGATGTGGGTGTGAAGGACGAGGATAAGACCGGGGAGACGCTGACGCAGTCCCTCATTCGTGAGGAAACGGAAGACCCAGACCTTAGCACGATCATCTGAAAAGAGGTGAACGCACAGACATGACAAATATAGAAACTACCCTTTTAAAGCAAATGCAGAAAATGGCCGCCGCTTTAGGCTCCATGGGAGGCACAGGGAAGGATAAGGACAATCTGGTCCATGCCAGCTTTAAGGACATGCTGAACTCACCCAGCAGCGGTAAGGCTACATCTTCCAGCCAGCCAGCCGATGAACCCGGCCCTGTGAAGAAGCCCATCAAAGAGCAGGGCGTTGAGGAACCCACGGAGGAGGGCAAACTCCCGGTGGAGAATCTGGAGGAGGAAGAGCTCAAGCCTGAGAACCTGGTGGGGAATCCCAACGCCGTGATGGTAATGGATTTGTTCCGGCCCGAAATTGTGGAGGGCACCGTTGAACAAGCTGTGGAAGCCATTCCTGCGCCGATTCCTGAGGAAGCTGTCCCAGAGGCCGCGATGGACCTCAACAGCGAGATGCCGGAGATGGAGACTGCCGTTGATACCAATGTGGGCGCGGAGGTCTCTATGGAGCAGCAGCCGAAGGACTTCGGACAGGCGATGGAAGAAGCGCCTACCCAGACCCAGGAGGCTACTCAGCCTGTGGAGACCCAGGAGGCCGCCCCCGAGCAGGCCGTGGAACGGCAGGCGGAAGCGATAGGCAAGCCTGACCGGCCGGAAATCCAGACCGAAGTGCGGGAAGTACGCCGGGAGGATGGCGAGGAAGCCGTTCATGGCGAAGCCGTTGCGGAGGAAGCGCCGGTATTTCATGAGACCCAGTCCGTCCCTGTAAAGGTGGGCGAGCGGTATGAAGCCGTGGACACCCAGCAGCCGGAGATGGATGTTAAACTGGCCGATACCATTCAGACCGCCATGCAGGCTGGGGGAGAGCGCATCCAGATCCATCTCGCGCCCCAGAACTTGGGCAGCTTGGTGATCGAGATGACCAAGGACGCCAGCGGCGCCTTGCAGGTGGTGCTCCATGCTTCCAACGCCAAGGCGGCGGGTGTGCTCAGCCAGCATCTGGATGGGCTGCACAACGCCCTGCTGGGCTATGGGCACGAAGAAGTCCGGGTGGAGGTGCAGAGAGGCCAGGAGGGCCAGGAACAGCACTTCAAACAGGCCGACCCCGATGGACGCAACCAGCAGCAGCACCAGCAGCATGAACGGCAGGAGGAAACAGATGACAACGGTCAGGAGTTCCTGCAAAAGCTGCGTTTGGGCCTGTTCGGCACGGACGAACTTTGAGAAGGAGTAAGCTATGAGCGATATCAGCACCGTGGCCGATCTGTACGGCTACTACAACAACAATAAAACCGAGAGCGGCTTGTACCAGCCCGCACGGGTGCCTATCCCTACTTCCGATGTGGGGCATAAGTCTACTACCGTGCTGCCGGATTCCGATGAGGCCAACAATACCTTGTCCTTCGAGGATATGCTGCTGCTGATGGTCACACAGCTCCAGAACCAGACCATCGACAACCAGGCCGATACCAACGACATGATGAACCAGATCATCCAGATGACCGTCATGCAGGCCATTACCGAAATGAGCGGGCAGGTGGAGGATCTGACCGAGGCCAACATCCTCAGCTATTCCGCTTCCCTGGTGGGCCAGACCGTTACGGTGGGCGAGCTGGATAAAGATGGGAAGCTGGTGGGCGAACTCGAAGGCGTGGTTACCGCTACCGGCACTTATAACGGCCAGCGGGTTATTTATATCGGCGAGAAGTACTACCCCTTGAACCAAATCCTTGCCGTAGGCAAGCTGCCCCCGAAGCGGGATGAGTCCGGCAACGAGACCGAAGACCCGGATAATGTGGAGAAGCCTGGCGATGTAGAAAAGCCCGGCGATACCGATAAACCGGAAAACCCTGAGAACCCGGGCGAGACTGAGAAGCCCGATACCGAGAATCCCGACGGAAGCGGAACGGATGCCGCTGACAAAACGCCCCAGGCGCTGGGATAACCTTCATCCCTGCATCCGGAGCGGGAAAGAGGCCGAATCGTATGATAGATCGAATCACCCCCATTCCGCCAGTAGATAGGCTGGCGCAGGTGGAGCAGGTGCAGCCGGTGCGCCGCAGGGACGCGGGAAGCTTCGGTACCATGCTCCAGAGGGAAATACAGAGCGCCGCCCCGGCCGGGGAAAGTTTTTCCGTGGCCTTCTCCAAACACGCCAAAGAGCGGGCGGAGGAGCGGGGCATTGAGGTTACTCCTGCGCTGATGGGCCAGCTCGCAGACAGCGTGGAGCGGGCCAGCGCCAAGGGCGCGACCAATATCCTGGCGTTCGACGCGACAAGAGCGTTTATCATCAACGTCCCCCATGGGCGGGTGATTACCACCATGTCCCAGGAAGAGATGCAGGAGAATATTTTCACCAACATCGACGGCGCCGTTCTGTTAAAATAGGAAGCAGGACCTTGCAGGATGCTTTGCCTTTCCGCCCGATTGGCGGGAGGGCGGCGGCGCTATAAGGTAAAAAAGGAGATTTTATCGCATGACTGGAGCTATGTATGCCGCAATCGGCGGCTTGAAAACCCATATGACGAACCTCAACGTCATCGGCAACAATATCGCTAACGTCAATACCCCGGGCTATAAGGCCCAGCGGATGATCTTCCAGGAAACCATCTACACCACCTCCCGGGCCGGCAGCAACGGCACCGAAATCCGGGGCGGCAATACCCCCTCCCAGATCGGCTACGGCTCCCAGGTGGGTTCCATCGACCTGAACATGTCCCCCGGTACGTTCAACCCCACCGGCGTGGCGATGGACTGCATGATTGAGGGCGACGGGTTCTTCCTGGTGGGCAATAAGGATTTGGTGTTCAAGGACGCTACCGATCTGCCCAAGCTGCAGTTGACCCGCGTGGGCGACTTCAACATTGATGCCAACGGCTATGTGGTGGACGGCAACCGGAACGTGGTGTATGGGTTTGCGATGGTCAACAACCCCAATTATAAGGAGGACGCGCAGCAGCAGTACATTACGGACGACAACGGCAATAAGATCAATATCCAGGATAAGCTGATCCTCAGCACGGAGCTGGTCCCCCTGCGGGTTCCCCTGGCGGCGAAAGCGCCTACCGTTGATAATGGTGGCATTGTCAACGGCGAAAACAAGTGGCAGGCGGGCGACCCCGTTTATGACTTCCTGGGGCCGCTGACGGGCGATACGGATACTGGACGCGGAAACTGGTCTCTTGCCGACCATCCGGAGTTGTTTAATGATGATACGGGCGCATTAGCTAATGCGAACCTTCCGGAGGGCGTTGGTATGCCGACGAAGGCTGACGGCACCGTCGACGGACAACTCGCGTATACCGGCCCCCTGCCCAGCATGGGCGGCGACCTGGTTTCCCTCAACAGCATTAGTATCAACTCCAACGGCGCTATCACCGGCGTGGCGGAGAACGGCGACACCGTGGTGATCGGCTACGCCGCTGTTGGCAAGGTGACCGCCCCCGACGGCGTGACCCATGTGGGCGGACCCTACTACAAGGCTATGGAAGGCGCGGGCGAGATGACTGTGGGCGTGGCCGGCGGCCTTTTGCAGGAGGGGACGTACCTGAACAACCAGATTGTTACGGACGACACAACCCCCGGCATCAAGGACCTGCTGGGCCAGAACAAGGAAAACGAAATCCGCAACGGCGGCCTGGAAGCTTCCACCGCCGACGTGGCTACCGAGTTTGCCAGCATGATCGTGACCCAGCGCGGCTATCAGGCCAATACCCGTATCGTGACCGTGACCGACTCCATGCTGGAAGAACTGGTCAATATGAAGCGGTAAGCGTAACGCGCCGCTTCCCGTAAGTACTGTGATGTAACCCTCTATACCCCGGCCGCCGGGAGGCGGCCGGGGGGACAAAGAAAGGAGCCGCTATGATCGTACTGACAAAACGGAACAACGAGCGATTTCTCATTAACCACAACCAGATCGAGAGCATTGAAATGATTCCCGAGTCCAAAATTGTGATGATGAACCGGGACTATTTCATCGTCAAGGAGTCCCCCGAGGACATCATCAAGAAAATCCAGGACTACTGCGCCAAGGTGCAGGATGTTCACCGCATTATCACGGTGACAGATAGACGCTGACGCGCGCAGGGCGCGTTTGAGGGACGTTGAGACGGGGGAAACCGGCTGGACGGGCTTCAAATGCGCCCTCGTGAGAGACAATTTCTCCCTGCGGGAGTAAAATGGTGGTTGTAAAATATGAATATTACATATATAATCGGTGTTGTTGGCGCGGTTGTCATCATGCTCATTGGTATGATGTTCGGCGGCAAGGACGGTCTGCTGACACCCTCGCAGATTGGGAACTTCTTTGACCCGGCCAGTATCTTCATTACCATCGGATGTACGCTCATGATCATCATTGCGTCCTTCCCCCCCTCCGCGCTGAAGGATATCCCCAAGCACTTCAAGATTTTGATGAACACCAAGGGCAACGACCCCCTGGCCATCATTGACGAGCTGGTGGAGCTGGCCCAGGTGGCCCGTAAGAACGGCCTGCTGGCCCTGGAAGAAAAGGGCAACCAGCAGGAGAACCCCTTCTTCAAGCAGTGCATCATGCTCATTGTGGACAATAACGACGCGGACCAGGCCCGGGAAATCATGATGAACGATATCGAGCAGTCCGCCGCGCGGCATGAATCCGGCGCGGGCATGTACGACCGGGGAAGCTCCGTAGCCCCCGCCTTCGGCATGGTCGGTACCCTGGTCGGCTTGATTAACATGCTGAAGGCCATGGACGTGGAGAGCGGCGGCGGCGACCTTGGCCCCGCTATGGCTACCGCCCTGGTTACGACGTTGTACGGCTGTATCCTGGCCCATATGATCTTCGGGCCGATTGCCAACCAGCTCCGGCAGCGTGACGAGGAGGAAATGCTCTGCAAGCTGATTATTGTGGAGGGCATCATGTCCATTCAGGCCGGTTCCAACCCCAAGGCGCTGCGGGAGAAGCTTCTCACCTTCGTAGCCCAGCGGTCCCGCGATGGCTCGGGCGGTAAGAAGGACAAGGGCGGCGACGCGGAGTAAGCGGCGGAGCCGTGAAAATGAGGTGAGCGAAACATGGCTTCCATTAAAAGAAAAAAAGGCGGCGGCGAGGGCGGCGCGAACTGGATGGACACCTACGGCGACATGGTTACGCTGCTGCTGTGCTTCTTCGTCCTGCTGTATTCCATGTCCACCATCGACCAGGAGAAGTGGATACTGATCGTCCAGAGTTTTAACAAGGACGCGGAAATCAGCGTGGACGATTTCCCCCGTGGGCCGGACGGCGACAACGACGCCGAGGACGGTAACGATATGCCGATGACCCAGGACGAGGTCAATGAAGAAATGGAGATGGTTTTGGAGTATCTGGCGGAATATGCCGCCGCGTTGAACGCGTCCTCTGATTCCATGAGCGATGAGGTGACCTTTACAAAGGGTGACAATTATGCTTTCTTTTCCTTCCCGAACTCCGTGTTCTTCCGGGGCGACAGTAGCACGCTGCTGGACGCGGGGAAAGAAGAGCTGGATAAGCTGATTCTGATTCTCAATGAGCATAAGCTCTATATTGATGAGATCGAGATTACCGGGCATACCGCCACCTCCCTGGTGGAATATAACGCGCGCTCGGACCGGCGGCTGGCCGCCCTCCGCTCCGCCGAGGTGACGGCGTATTTGCAGGATAATTCCGAAATCCAGCCCGCCCGGATCACAGGTTCGGAGAAGGGGCAGTGGATGCCGATTGCGCCCAACGATGTGGAGGAAAACCGGAAGAAAAACCGGCGGGTAGAGATTATGATTTCCTTCTCGGACACAGAGCTGGATAACCCCTTCGAGGGGAGCATTGAGCAGTATTATACCCGCACAGAACAGGAAAACCCCGATCCTACCGCAAGCATGTATACCGACACGGCGGAGTAGCCGAGGCGCTCCGCGCCATATCCGTCAAAGCAGATGCGCCCCCGTTTCCCGGGCCGCGCGGCGGCGCCGGAGGAGCGGCGTTCTGGAATCCAATGTTGGGAGTAAGGAGACAATATGGCAGAAGTCTTATCACAAAGTCAGATTGACGCCCTGCTGGCGGCAGCCCAGAGCGGCGGTCTGGAGGAGGGACCTAAAAAAGAGGAGTCCCCGGAGAAAAAATATAAGAAGTACGACTTTTTCAGTCCCCGTAAGTTCAGTAAAGACCGTTTGAAGATACTCAACAGTATTTATGAGAACTACACCCGGGTCATCAATTCGCGGTTGAACGCCATGTTCCATTCCACCTGCGAAATCGAGGTGGGATCCATTGAGGAGCTGCACTACTACGAGTTCTCCAACGCCCTGCGCGAGGGCGATGTGCTGGCTTTGGCGAAGATCGACCGGGAGGAGCTTCAAGAGGAAGCCCCCATCCTGATCCACCTGGATACGCCGGTGCTGCTGACCATGATGGATAGGATGATGGGAGGCGAGGGCGAGCCGGACGACAGCTTGGACGCCGACTATAAGATGACGGACCTGGAGCTGTTCATGTACAGGGATATCATCACCGACATGGTGGAGTTCATGGGGCGGAGCTGGGAGAACTACATTACCCTGAATTTCTCCTATGTGCGCACCGAGACCAACCCCACCCTGGTGCAGCTTATCGGATATGATGACACGGTGGTGATCGTGGGGCTGGATATCCGCTTTCCCAACAGCAGCGGACGGCTGAGCATGTGCCTGCCAGGGGAAATGCTGACCAATATCTTTACCGAAATCAGTAAGAGCAGCGGGCACCGGCATACCGGGGAAGATAAGTCGGAGGAAATCTTCGACTCCCTGCGGGATTCCGATTTGGAGATTATCGCGGAATTGGCCCGCACCAAACTCCAGCTCCGGGACATCTATCATCTGAACGTGGGCGATGTGGTGGATATCAAGCAGTCCAAGGACAGTCCCATCTTCCTCAATATCAGCGGACGCCGGTGGTTCGACGGACGCATGGGTATATACAACAAGCAAATGGCCGTGAAAATCGGTGAGACATACATTAAGGCGTAAAGGAGCGTATCCTGATGGGAGAAGTAATCTTTAATCCAATGGCGATCGATGCCATTGGGGAGGCAATGAATATCAGTCTTGGCTCCTCTGCCACGGCGGTTTCCAATATGCTCGACCACCGCGTGGACATTACCACGCCTACCGTCAAAGTGATCAATGCGGAGGATTTTTCCCTGGGCCGGATCGAGCCGGCCGTTGGCGTAGAGATTAAATACGTCTGCGGCCTGGAGGGTAGCAATATCATGCTGCTGAAGCGCAGCGACGTAAAGTCCATTGTTGACATCCTGCTGGGCACGGAAACTCCCGATGAGGAGTTCCAACTGGACGAGCTGAGCATCAGCGTGGTCTGCGAGGTCATGAACCAGATGATGGGCGCGGCTTCCACGGCGCTGAGCGACCTGCTGGGGCGGATGGTCAACATTTCCACGCCGGAGTCCTTTGAGCTCAATGACCTGGACGAAGTCCGCCGGGAGCATTTCCCTGTGGAAGCGGGGCCGATTGTGGTGGTCAGCTTCCAGTTGAGCATCGAGGGCGTGGTAGAGAGCGAGTTTATGAACGTCATGAGCGTGGAGCTGGCGAGAGAACTGGTATCCGGCATGGGGCTGGAGCTGGAAGGGGATGCAGGCGGCGAGACAGCGCCTGCGGCGCCCGCGCCGGAGCCTGCGCCTGCGGCGTCCTCGGGCGGCACCATGAGCCAGGAGGAGATCGAGCGGATGCTGGCGGGCGGCGGCGCACCCGCGCCGGAGCCTGCTCCCGCGGCATCCTCCGGCGGCACCATGAGCCAGGAGGAGATCGAGCAAATGTTGGCGGGTGGAGGTGCTGCTGCGCCGGCACCTGCCGCGCCAGCGCCTATGGCAGCGTCCCAGCCCGCGCCTGGCGGCACAGAACAGGCCCAGGGGTATCCGCCGACCGGATATCCTCCCTATCCACCCCAGCAGCCGGGGCAGGGCGGGTATCCCTATCCTCCCTATCCGCCCTACTATATGTACCCGCCCCAGCCCCAGGCGGCCGAGCCGAAGGTTATCAATACGCAGAAGCCCCAGATGGAGCCGCTTAGCGCCGATAACCGGCTGAGCCAGGAGCAGAAGGAGAATCTGGATCTCATTATGGGCGTGTCCCTGGAGGTAGCGGTGGAAATCGGCCGGACCAGACGGAAAATCCAGGACATCATTGCCTTTTCCAAAGGATCCCTGGTGGTGCTGGATAAGCTGGCGGGCGAGCCGGTGGATCTGCTGGTCAACGGCCAGTGCATCGCCAGAGGCGATGTGGTGGTCATCGATGACGACTTCGGCATCCGGATTACTGAAATCCTGCAAAAACCTGACATTAATGAACTGACAAAGTTCTAAAAGAATTTGGCAGTATAACATATAACCCTATTAACAATAATGAAAAGGAAAAAGGTGTATTGTAATGGCTAAGATTTTATTGGTTGACGACGCCGCCTTTATGCGCAAGGTGGTCAAGGACGGTCTGAGTAAGGCGGGGTATACCGACCTGCACGAGGCCGTGGACGGCGCGGACGCCGTGGAGAAGTACAACAGCCTGAAGCCCGACCTGGTGCTCATGGACATCACTATGCCCAACATGGACGGCCTGGAGGCCCTGAAGGCCATCCGCGCCGCCGATGGCAACGCCAACGTGGTGATGTGCTCCGCCATGGGACAGGAGACCATGGTCATTGATGCCATCCGCTCCGGCGCGAAGGACTTTATCGTTAAGCCCTTCAAAATCGAGCGCGTGCTTAAGACCGTTACCTCCATTGTAGGCGAGCCTTGACCGGCGATACCTTGTCCCTGCTGAGCCTGCTGGGCATGGTGGCGGTACTGCTGCTGGTGCTGGGGGCTTGCTGGCTGTTCACCCGCTGGGCCGGTACGGGGCTGGCTGGACACTTTGGTGTTCCGGTAGACCGGCGGCAGATGAAGGTGGTGGAGCGGCTGGCCGTGGGCAGAGACCAAGCCCTGCTGGTGGTTCAACTGGCGGGGCGGACCTTTTTGATTGGCAGTTCTCCCTCCGGATTCTCCCTGCTGGCCGAACTGACGGAGGAGGAGGGGGCCTTATGGGCCGTACCCCCTCCCGGCGAGGACGCCGCGGGGAGAGAAAGCCCGGATTTTCGCGCTATCCTGCGGAAGTTCCGGGATAAGAAGTAGTCCGAGAGGAGGAGAATACCCGTGTCAACCGACTCGATCATCAACGTAAACGGCGACAGTATACAGGCGTTGGATGTGACCCTGCTGCTGGTGGTTATTACCCTGCTGCCCACGCTGATGGTCATGATGACCTCCTTTACCAAGTTTGTGGTCTCCCTCTCCTTCCTACGCACCGCCATGGGTACCCAGC
Source organism: uncultured Oscillospiraceae bacterium (assembly GCA_910587645.1). GTDB lineage: Bacteria > Bacillota > Clostridia > Oscillospirales > Oscillospiraceae > Pelethomonas. The sequence continues at coordinate 52,705 of CAJUNA010000008.1, read as the reverse complement.
AGACACCGCCCAACTCGGTGCTGGTTGGAATGGCCCTGGTGCTAACGCTGTTTGCTATGACCCCTACCCTGGGGCTTATTAAGGACGCCGCCTATGACCCCTATGTGGCGGGGCAGATTACCCAGGAGGAGTTTTTCGATGAGGTCCAGCTTCCGCTCAAGCAGTTTATGCTGCGCAATACGGAGCCTGGGAGCCTACAGCTATACTGCAACATGGCGGGAGAACCGGTACCCACGACTTCGGAGGAGCTGGATCAGGCGGTAGACCTGCCGCTACTGGTGATTATCCCGGCTTTCGTCACCAGTGAGCTGAAGGCTGCGTTCTGGATCGGCTTTTTGGTGTATATCCCCTTTATGCTTATCGATGTAATTGTTTCCTCTACGTTGATGAGTATGGGTATGATCATGCTGCCGCCGTCCATGATCTCTACGCCTTTTAAGATTTTGCTGTTTATCCTGCTGGATGGGTGGAGCCTGCTGTTCTCCACGTTGATCCAGACCGTCAAGTGAGAGGAGGCGGCTCGACGTGGATGCGACAATGGTGGCCCAAGTCCTGCGGGAGGGCGTTTGGGTGGTAATCAAGCTGTGTGCGCCGATGCTGCTGCTGAGTATGTCCGTAGGCGTCCTGCTGGCTATCTTCCAAGCTGTGACCCAGATCCATGAGCAGACTTTGTCCTTCATCTTTAAGCTTACCGTGGTAATGATTGTGCTGCTGGTAGGCGGGGGATGGATGATGGAGAACCTGCTGGACTACACCCGGGGGCTCTATGAGCTGATGCGCGGTTAGGGGGCGGCATCGTGGATTGGGCGCAGGTTACCCTCTTTATCCTGATTCTTTCCCGCATGAGCGGCTTTGTGCTGTTCAACCCTATTTTCGGACGGCAGAGCATCCCCGGTATTGTAAAAAGCGGGTTAATCCTGCTGCTGGGCTTTACCGTGTATTCCATGACCGGCTACCGGCCTGCGGTTCCAGGGCATATCCTGGAGTTGGGGCTGAAAATCTTCTTAGAGATTGGTGTGGGATATCTTACCGGGCTGGTGATGGTGTTCTTTTTCTATATCCCTATGCTAGGGGGAGAAACCATCGACATCCAGATGGGTATGAGTATGGGCAAGACCTATGACCCAGGAAGCCACGCGTCTACCACCGTGACGGCCTCCCTGCTGAACATCTTGATGATGCTGCTGTTTTTTACGGCAAATGGGCATCATACCCTGCTTCGGGTCTTTATGGTGTCCGGAGAGGTGGTGCCCTATGGGCAGGCGGCCTTCGGTCAGAATACTTTTCAGGCGTTGATCGAACTGTTCGTGATGTGCACCATTATGGGCATTAAGCTGTGCCTTCCCATTCTGGCGGCGGAACTGCTGGGACAGGTAGGCATGGGCATCCTCATGAAGGTGATCCCCCAAATCAACGTTTTTGCCATCAATATTGAGCTGAAAGTCATTATTGGACTGAGCTTGCTCCTGCTGATGATGGCGCCATTCAGCGAGTATCTCCTCCATGCGGAAAATGAGATGCTCCGGCAGATACAATACCTTCTCCAGGGAATGGGGTGACGCCCCGCCGGGAGAGGGATGCGGCCTAGGAAAGGGGGGATCATCCGGTGGCCGGCGAATCCAAGACCGAAAAAGCAACCCCAAAAAAGCGGCGTGACGAGCGAAAAAAAGGCAACGTCATGATGAGCAAGGACGTGGTGGCTGTCGCTACGTTGATCGGGAGCTTGGTGATGTTCCGAGTGATGGGGAATGTAATTAGCGAACAGGCAGACAACATGTTCCGTACCTGTTTCGGGTTCATTTCCAGCACCGCGCCGGCGGATATGCCGGGCATCCTGCGGCCGCTGGCCTATTTTAGTCTCAAGACCGTGGCGGTGGTGGCAGGGCCCTTTCTGGGGGTCACTGTAGTGCTGGCCGTAACGGCAACCTTCGCCCAGACCAAGTTGCTGGTCAGCGGCGAATCGCTGAAGCCAAAGTTCAGCCGGATTAATCCTCTTCAGGGATTCAAGCGGCTGTTTTCCCTGCGCAGCGTTGTGGAGGCGCTGAAAGGGCTGCTGAAAATCGGCATCCTGCTCTTTTTAATTTACGATTACTTTCAAAGCGTGGCCTTTGGCTTTGCCCGGTTTCTGGATATGGAGATCAGCGAGGCCTGCGCTATTCTTGTTGATGATATTTTCAGCCTGGTGCTGCGGGTAGCCATCGCCTTTATCGCCTTGGCGGCGGCGGACTACTTCTACCAGTGGTGGGACTATGAGCGGCAGCTTAAAATGTCGAAACAGGAAGTCAAGGAAGAATACAAGCAAACCGAAGGCGATCCCCAGGTCAAGGGGAAAATCAAGGAAATCCAGCGCCGCCGTGCCCAGCAGCGTATGATGCAGCAGGTGCCCAGCGCGGACGTGGTTATTCGTAACCCTACCCATGTGGCGGTGGCGCTGCGGTACAAACCCGATCAGGACGATGCGCCTGTGGTGGTGGCGAAAGGCTTGGACGAGTTGGCCCTGCGTATCGTGCAGGTGGCCGAGGACAATGGCGTGGCCGTGGTGGAAAACGTAACCCTGGCGAGAAGCCTTTACGCGGAGACGGAGCTGAATTATCAGATTCCTTTTGATCTTTACGGCCCGGTGGCCGAGGTTTTGGTCTATGTCCTCAAGCTGGACCAGGATGGCGGCGCTGGGGAATGATGCTGCTGATTCCAGCCTGATAACAGGCGTTTTTATATAGAAGTATGCGCCGGGAAACTGTGCGGCGCCGCGTTTTATCCGCCTTTGGGCGGGGCTGGGCCAGGCCCAGCGTTTGTTACCTTAAGCTCATTTCTGGAAAGGACAGTGCCAATGAAGCGGATTCTCCAAAACGGCATAGCACTCGCGGTTGTCGTCATTGTCCTGTTTATCATCGTGCCCCTGCCGGTGGCGCTGCTGGACGTACTGCTGGTGGTGAATATCTCGCTGTCCATGCTGATCCTCGTCATTACTATGACGGTGTCGGACGCGCTGGATTTCTCCATCTTCCCGTCCCTGCTGCTGATTACCACCTTGTTCCGATTGGGACTAAACGTGTCTACTACCCGGCAGATCTTGGGCAACGGCGGCGATGCGGGTTCAGTCATCCGGTCTTTCGGCTTGATGATCGCGCAGGGCAATATCGTGCTGGGCGTTATTATCTTCCTGATCATTGTGCTGGTGCAGATGATCGTGGTCACTAAGGGCGCGGAACGCGTTTCCGAAGTGGCGGCCCGGTTTACCTTGGACGCTATGCCTGGTAAGCAGATGGCCATTGACGCGGATTTGTCATCGGGCCTGATTGACGAACAGGGGGCTAAGGCCCGCCGCGCTAAGATTCAGAAGGAAGCCGACTTCTACGGCGCCATGGACGGTGCTACCAAGTTCGTCAAGGGCGATGCCATCTTGAGTTTGATCGTCACCGCGATCAACTTCGTGGGCGGCCTCATCCTTGGCTCCCTGGACGGCATCGAAAACGTGCTGGAGGTCTACTCCATTGCGACCATCGGTGACGGCCTGGTCAGCCAGATCCCTTCGCTAATGATTTCTACGGCTACCGCCATGGTGGTGACCCGGACCGTCTCCGATGGAAGCTTGAACGATGATGTAGTCCGCCAGTTCACCGGCCAGCCGAAGGCAATCCTCACTGCGGGCATGGTTATTGCCCTGCTGGGGTGCATCCCTGGTACGCCCCATGCGCCGCTGCTGATTGTAGGCTTCGGTTTTGCGGCGGCGGGCTGGGTGATGACCAGCCGTTCCGACAAGAAAAAGGTGGAGGAAGCCGCCGCCGAAGCTGCTGCCGCCGTGCAGCAGCAGGAGGAGAGCGCGCCGCCTACCGCCAACGAGTACTACAAGGATATTAATAATGTTTATACCCTGCTGACTGTGGATCCCATCGAGATGGAGTTTGGCTACAGCCTGATCCCTATGGTGGACGAAAACAGCGGCGGTAAGCTCATTGGGCGCATTGTCATTTTCCGGCGGCAGTATGCCCAAGATATGGGCTTTGTTATCCCATCGATCCGGTTCCATGACTCCTCCGCCTTGGGTACAAACCAGTATGTGGTGAAAATCAAGGGTGAGGAGGTTGCCAGGGGCGAAATTTTGGTGGATTACTTCCTGGCTTTGGAACCCAGCAATCCGACCGGTGAGATCGATGGCATCGAAACCGTGGAGCCGGCTTACGGCATTCCTTCCCGGTGGATTCTGCCGGAAAACAAGGAAATGGCGGAGATTTACGGCTACACCGTTATTGACCCCTTGTCCGTTATGCAGACCCACTTGAGCGAGGTAGTCCGTTCCCACGCCTACGAGCTGCTGGGCCGGGCGGAGGTTATCCAGTTGGTAGATAACCTTAAGCGCACTGCTCCCGAGCTAGTGGAGGAGGCTATCCCCAATTTCCTGTCCTACGCCAACCTGGAACGCATCCTGCGGAACCTGCTGCGGGAAGGCGTGCCTATCCGGGATTTGGGAACGATCCTGGAGACCGCTGTGGACGCCTTGGGCGCAACCAAGGATTTGGATATGGTGACCGAAAACATCCGTGCCGCCCTCAGCCGGACCATTACCCGGCGGTTCTGCGAGCATGGGCAGCTTCGGGTGGTTACGCTGGATGCCGAGGTGGAGAAGCGGGTTATCGCCTCCCTCAGCAAGAACGAGCAAGGCATTTATCTGGCTATGGGGCCGGATTTGATGCAGCAGATCGTTACGCAGCTTGCGGAGCTGATTAAGAAGTTCAATGATCTGGGGCAGACGCCTATTGTGCTCACCAGCCAGGTAATCCGGGTCTATTTCAGCCGGATGCTGGCCCAGTTCTATCCCAACTTGTACGTGCTGGCTTTTAACGAGATTACCAGCGATGTACAGATTCAATCCCTGGGCAACATTACCCTCCGCGATGTCAGAAAGGCGGCGGCGGTATGAGCGCCCGGGCCGCCCCGGTGATCCCAGAGTTGGGCTATACCCAGGAACAGCTAGACGCCATGAGCAAGGAGGACCTCCTCCTGCTCTACCGCTCCAGCGGGTGCCAAGAGCTGAAATGGACCTTGGCGCTGCGGTACGTGGGGCTGGTGAAATCCATTGCCTTGCAGGTGCGGGGTGTCTACTCCAGCTTTGCCCAGGTGGACGACATCATCAATGAAGGTGTATTGGCCTTGGTGGGGGCGATCGACAAGTTTGATCCCACCAAGGGCATCAAATTCGAAACCTTTGTCTCCAAGCGGATCCGGGGTGCGGTCATTGACCTGGCCCGCCGCCAGGATTGGGTTCCCCGCAGTGTGCGGCGGAAGGCAAGGGAGATCGACCGGGCCAGCGTGGAGCTATACAACGAGCTGGGGCGCAGCCCTACCGATGAGGAGATTGCGCAGCGGCTGGGCGTTACGTCCCAACAGTATCAGGAGGATTTGGCAAACTCTGCTTTATGTAATCTGCTGAGCCTGGATTCTATTTTCGATGACCAGGATCAGGGCGGGGTGGACGTGGCAGACAGCGGCGGTACAGGCAGGCCGGAGGATTCCCTGTTGCGGCGGGAACTGCTGGATACCTTGACCGATGGCATCGCTTCCCTGCGGGAAAATGAGCAGATGGTGGTGTCCCTGTATTACCGGAAAAACCTCAGCATGAAGGAAATCGCTCAGGTGATGGAGGTCAGCGAGCCCCGTATCTCGCAGATACACTCCCGGGCGATTCAGAAGCTTAAACTGTATATGCAGCAATATATGAACGGGGAAAAATAACCCTAAACGCGAGAGGAGCGGCTACATATGTTCAGAGGATTTTATCAGTTGACATCCGCCATGCTCAGCCATGGACGGCGGCTGGATGTGATCGCCAACAACATGACCAATATCTCTACCGCTGGCTATAAGTCCGAGCGGTACACCGACAGTACCGCTTTCCGCGAGGCGGTCCTCAGCCGGGTGGGCAACAAGGATAAGGTGAACACCGAGGAAATCGGCCCCATCAGCTATATCCTGGCTCCCGACCAGCAGTATACCGACTATACCCAAGGCTCTTTGGAGGAGACGGAGCTGCCGCTGGACTTTGCCATTGAGGGGGACGGTTTCTTCGCCATTGAGTGGGACGGCGAGATCGCCTACACTCGGGCCGGCAGCTTCAACCTGGACGATGAGCTCTATTTGGTGCTCCCTGGCCAGGGGCGGGTGCTGGACGTCAACAACCAGCCGATTCAGCTGCCTACCGACCAGATTTACGTGGATGTGGACGGAGGCATCTATACGCTGAATAACCGCAACCATCTGGCGGATCTGGGGGTGTTCTCTTTTGAGGACAACGCCGCCCTGGAGCGCAACGACTACGGCTTGTTCACCGGCGGGCAGCCCCAGGCCAGCGAAAACTACGTTATCCACCACAAATGGTTGGAGCGGTCCAACAGCAACATGGTTCATGAAATGGTTTCCATGATGAGCGCCCAGCGGGCTTTGCAGAGCGCGGCGCAGATGAGTAAGATTTATGACCAGGTTATCACTAAAGATACGACGGAATTAGGCCGATTGTAATAGAGAGGGGCCGGCGCTGCCGGCCGATGGAAAGGAAGGTGGGCATCTGACATGAATATGTCGTTTTACAATGCCGCCGTGGGCGCTTATCAGCAGCAGCTCCGGATGAACGTGCAGGCGAACAATATCGCCAACGTGAATACCCAGGGCTTCCGCTGCCAGCGGGCCGCTTTCGGCGAGCTGATGATCCGGGACGTGGAGGGTATTGATAATTCCCGTCTGCCCAAAGGCACGGGCGCGCGGATGATTCACGCGCCGGTGGACTACACGACCAGAGGGTTTATCGACACGGGGAAAACCTTTGATTTCGCTATCAACGGCGATGGTTTTTTCGCCCTGTTCGACCCCGCGACCCAGGAAATCTCTTTTACAAGGGATGGTTCCTTCACCATGAGCCAGTTCTGGATTCCCCCGGCTGAGGACGCGGTGCCGGAGGTGGATGAGGAGGGGAACGAGATCCCGCCGGAACCGACCGAGGTCTGGCGGCTCAGCGACAACCAGGGCCGCTGTGTCCTGGATCCCCAGGGGAACTTTATTGTCATCGACCCGGAAAACCGGGGGGCGGAGCTGGAGCTTGGCGTTTTTGACTACGCCATCCACTACGGGATGCAGCACCTGGACAGTTCCCGGATGGCCGCGACCGATATGAACGGGCAGCTCTATTTGGGCACCGGGCAGGTGCAGCGGGGGCTGCTGGAGCAGTCTAACACCGACCTGGCCCAGGAGTTTATTAAAGTGATCGAGTCCCAGAGGGCCTTCAGCTACGCGCTGAAGATGGTAACTACCTCTGATGAGATCGAGACCACCTTCAACAGCCTGAGAGGGTAATTTAGGGGGCGGAATATGAAAATCAAGAGCTTTGACCAGCTAAGCTCTTTGGAGCTGGATACGCTGCGGGAAATCAGCAGCATCGGCACCGGGAACGCCGCAACGGCGCTCAGCGACCTGCTCAACCGCGAAGTGCGTATTACCCTGCCGGATGTGCGGATCATGGGCTATAACGAGGCTATCGACTGGATCGGCGGCCCAGAGGCCGTCACAGCCGGTGTATTGATGGGTATGGGCGGGCAGATGAGCGGTGTAATGCTGTCCGTTCAGAAGATGGAATTTATCAATCTGGTGCTGGAAACCATGCTGAATGTGCGTGTGGAAGACTATGGGGAGCTGGACGAGCTGTGCCAGTCTACCCTTGTGGAAGTGGGGAACATCCTGATTTCCACCTTTATAAACGCGCTCTCCGGCCTTTCCGACATTGCCGTGAGCCTGACTGTCCCCGCGTTCGCGGTGGATATGCAGGGGGCCATTCTGGCTGTGCCAATGGCGATGTACGGCGGGACCAGTGATTACCTGATGACCATAGGGGGAAATTTCGTCTGCGACAACAAGCAGGTCCCCTGCCACCTGCTACTTTCTCCTGACGTGAGGTCCCTGAATTTCTTGTTAGCAAAGCTGGGCGTTGCGGAATGAATGAGAAGATAACTGTCGGAATTGCGGATATGAAAATGGCCAAGGGCACCGGGGTGCTGATTACCTATGCCCTTGGGTCGTGCATCGGACTATGCTTTGAGGATCCGGCGCTGCGGCTGGGTGCCCTGCTCCATGTGATGCTGCCTATGAACCTGGAGGCGGGTCGGAAAAACGCGTTTAAATATGCGGACACCGGCATCCGGGAGACCCTGCGGCAGATGACCGCTAAGGGGGCGCTGAAAACCCGGATCACGGTAAAGATTGCAGGCGGAGCCAAGATGTTTGAGGTCAATGGCGGAAGCCTTGGCAACATTGGACAGCGGAATATCGAAAGCGTCCACACGATCCTGCGGCAGGAGGGCATCCGCCTGACTGCCGAAGACGTGGGGGGGACGGTGGCGCGTACGCTGCTGTTTGATGTAGCCACCGGACAGGGATGTATTCGGTCTTATGGCCGGCAGGACGTACTTTTCTAAGAAAAGCGGATGTATGGCAAAATTTAAGAGATGGGAGCGTTAGAAAAATGGCTGATACGCAAAACAGCCGGATCCTTCTGGAGTCCGGTACCAATGAGATTGAGATCATGAAGTTTACCATCGGGGGAAATCTCTACGGCATTAACGTGGCCAAGGTCCGCGAGATTATGATTTCCGAGCCGGTCAAGCCCATGCCCCATGCGCACCCGGCGGTGGAGGGGATCTTCAAGCCCAGGGACGCTGTGCTTACAGTGGTGGACCTGCCCCGGTACCTGGGGGAGGAGAGCGAGAAGAATCCCAAGGATATTTTTATCATCACCAACTTTAACAAGATGTTTATTGCTTTCCGCGTCCATACGGTGGACCGGATTAGCCGGATTTCCTGGACTGACATCCAGAAGCCTGACAAGACCGTTTCCGGCGGCGCGGAAGGCGTGGCCACCGGCATCGCCCAGTGCGATGGTGAGCTGGTTACCATCCTTGACTTCGAGCGCATCGTGGCGGAGATTGCCCCGGAGACCAGCATCCAGATGTCCGAGGTGGAGAGTCTCGGCCCCCGGGACCGCAACGACAAGCCCATCTGGGTGGCGGAGGACTCCATCCTTCTCAGCAAGATGATCGGGGACTCCCTACGGAAGGCTAACTATGTGAATTTGCAGATGTTCTCCGATGGCCGGGAGCTGTGGGAGGCGCTCAGCGCCCTGCCGGAGGGCAACCTGGAGAAGCAGGTGGCGCTGATTATTACTGATATTGAAATGCCCCAGATGGATGGCCACCGTCTGACCAAGCTGGTGAAGGACAGCCCGCGGTTTAAGAATATTCCGCTGATTATCTTCTCCTCCCTGATCAGCGAGGAAATGCGGATCAAGGGCCGGCAGCTTGGCGCTGACGAGCAGTTGACCAAGCCGGAGATTGGGCATCTGGTGGATGTAATGGATCATCTGCTGGAGAAGGCCGCTTTCTAGGCCAAGTAGGGAAGAAGGGAACGCTATGGCCAAAATCGCTAAGACTAAATATATCGTCCGCCAGCCGATCAAGGATTTGCAGGGGAATATTCTGGGCTATGAGATCCGGTATACCGGAGAAAATTACGGGTATAACGAGGAAGCAGGCCAGGATTTCCTGGCGGCGGAAACGATCTACAACTTCCTGACCCAGGCGGGGGACGGCGCGCTGAAAGACGCCAAGAACTTCATGACGTTTACCACCAACCTGCTTATGAAGAACACACCCAAGCTGTTCGCGCCGGAGGATCTGGTGATCGAGGTGACGGAGAGCGCCATCATCCACCCCTTGGCGATGCGCTTTCTGGAGCGGTACCACCAGGAGGGGTACTCCATCGCGGTGAAAGACTTCCAGTTCGCGCCCCGGTACATCTCCAACCTGCGGCACTTTGATTATGTGATGGTGGATTTCCACCATGTGGATGACAAGAGTGTCAAGCGGCTGGCAGAGATGGTACATAATATGGGCAAGAAGTGCGTGGCTACTGGGGTAGATGACGAGGACCTGTATCAGAAAGCCTTCATCCTGGGCATGGATGCCATGTGTGGGCGCTACGCTGCGGAGCAGATGTTTACCGCTGTCCATTCCAGCAGTTACTTGCAGAGCAACTTCTTCCGCCTGCTGATTGCCGTCACCAAGGATGAGCCGGAGGTGGAGGAGATCGAGCAGATCATCTCGATGGACGCTACCCTGACCTACAGTTTGCTGCGGATTGTGAACTCTGCTTACTTCGCCCTGCGTAACCGGGCTACCAGTGTTCATCAGGCGGTAACGATTCTGGGACTGGGGCAGCTCCGCCAGTGGATTTACCTGATGGGATGCAGTAACGAGAAGGGCGAGATGGATGAGAACCAAGAGGAAATGCTGAAACTGTCTTTCAGCAGGGCTTCCTTTGCCAGCGAGCTGATGCGGTATGCCAAGGGTATGCCGATCAACCGCAATGACGCCTATCTGATGGGCATGTTCTCCACGCTGCCGTTTTTGATTGCGGCCCCGTTGGAGGAAATCTTAGCAGAGGTGGCGATTTCCTCGGATGTTAAGAGTGCGCTGCTTAATCACGAGGGCCGCCCTGGGCTGCTGTACGACCTGATTTTAGCGTATGAGCGGGCGGACTGGGCTGCCATCAACCGTTTGGGCGAGGAATTGGGGCTGCCGATGGACCGGCTTCCGGAAATCTACTTCCAATGCCTGGATGATGTGAACAATATCTGGCAGCAGCTCATGAATACCGGCGTTGGTGCCGGAGAGGAAGAAACATAAAAGCAAGCGCCGGATCTCATGCAGATCCGGCGCTTTGGCCTATGTTTTACAGAAGGGAATCCGTCCGGTCGTGGCGGGGGCTGTCCATAACGACTTTGCAGGCGCGGGTGAGCTGGGCAAAGATTGTGCTGTTGTAGCGGCTCTCATAGACCGTGAGCATGGCGTGGGCTTCTGCCCGGCGGCGGACGATGTACGCCGGCTGGAGGTAGGTCAGCGTCAGCGCCTTCACGTCTGCCGCGCACCGCTCGCACTCGCACAGGCCAAACATTTTAATATAGCGGGGGGTCTTTTCCTCTACCAGCTTCTCCATTACGTTCATCACGATTAACTCGTCGGGGCTGGGGGCCGGGGGCTGGGGCGTAGGTTTGGGTGTTGGCGCTGGTTCAGGTTCAGGTTCAGGCTCCGGCTCAGGTTCAGGCTCCGGCTCAGGTTCAGGCTCCGGCTCAGGTTCAGGTTCCGGCTCTGGCTCAGGTTCCGGCTCTGGCTCCGGCTCTGGTTCAGGTTCAGGTTCCGGCTCCGGTTCAGGTTCCGGCTCCGGTTCAGGTTCCGGCTCCGGCTCTGGTTCTGATTCAGGCTCCGGCTCAGGTGTAGCGTCTAGTTCTGGCTCGGAAGAGTCATCTAGTGCGCTGAGCAGCTCGCTCTCCAAGGCATCCTTGATTTGGAGGGATACCTGCTCATCGTTGCTGCGGGCAACCTCCAGGATTGGCGGCACCAAGGGAGGGGCGGGCGCCGCTTCCGCTGCCGGGGCGGCGTCCTCCAAGGCGGCGTCCGGCGGCGGGACAGCTTCTGATGGCTCCGCCTGCGAGACAGCGGGGGGGCGGATGGTTTCATTTTCCCCACCGGGGGCCAGCAAATTCAAGACGTGTGCGGTTTTACTGCTTTTGGCGTTTTTCTTCGGGGTAGCCATGTATGAGATCTCTCCTTAGACTAGTTTTGATTGGCGCTGTGGTCACTGGGCAGCGGGAAGCTCCCGGACGATCTCGTCGATCAGGGTGCGGAAATCCCCGGCGGGCTTGGAAGAAGGCGCGTAGGTGAGTACGCTCTCCCCATGGGCAGGGGCTTCCGCCACCGATACGCTGGTGCGGATCTTGGCTTCGAACACGGTGGTGTCCAACTGGGCGGCGATCTGGCCGGCCATATCCAGCACCTCCCGGTTAAGGGTGAACCGCTGGTTGTATTTGTTGAGCAGGATGCCCAGCACCTTCAGCCGGGAGTTATAGCAGCGGCGGACGGTGTCGATGGTTTCCCGGATCTGGGCCACGCCCAGAAGGCTAAGGATCTCCGGGGCCATGGGTATCACCAGGCCGTCCGCAACTACATAGGCGTTCACCGTCAGCACGTTCAGCGCCGGCGGTGTATCCACGATGATGTAGTCGTAGTCGTCCTGGATCTCGGACAGAGCGTGTTTGAGGAGGAACTCCCTCCCGGCGCGGTTGAACTCCAGCTCGGCGGCGCTGAGCAGGATGTTGCTGGGCAGGATGTCCCCGCACTCCGATGGGACGATGACCTCTTTAATCGGGCGGGTACCCTTCATAACGTCATAAACGGTGGCGCAGTTATCAATATCCAGGCCCAGGCAGAACCCCAGGCTCCCCTGGGGGTCCAGGTCTACGCCCAATACCCGGCAGCCCCGCTGGTGCAGGCCTGCCAGCAGGGCGCAGGAGGTGGTGGTTTTCCCCACGCCGCCCTTTTGGTTTGTGATGGCAATTACAGCAGACAAATTATCCCCTCCGCTCTGCAAAATCTTTTCGGTGGCTCTCTTAACTTTACTATACTACGTGACGATAAAAAAGTACAGAGGGATATTCTCTTTTTCTGTAAAATTTCGAAAAAGATTATCGTTATATCTATTGATAAAGGAGAGATCGATATGGCTTCTATCAACGGCGTAAGCGGCAACAACCTAACCAGCAGCTTGTATAATAGTGCCAATGTCATCAGCGGTCTAGCCAGTGGCCTCGATACTGAGGGCATGATCGAGGGTCTGGTACAGAGTTATCAGAAGAAAATCCAGAGCTTGTCCAACAAAGTGACGAAGACGGAGTGGAAACAGGAGGCGTACCGCAATATTATTTCTAAAATGTACTCCTTCTCCAGCAAATATACCTCCTTTGCATCCTCTACCAACCTGATGAGCGCGTCCTTCTTCAACAACGCCATCCGGGTCGCTACCCAGGGAAAGTATGCCGACAAGGTCTCCGCCAGCGGCCGTACGGAAAGCGATGTGCGGATTAACAGCGTCTCCCAGCTCGCTACCGCCGCCCGGTACAGCACCAGCAGCAGCATGCGGGGCGTCAACGATGATTTTTCCATCATGGCAGAGGACGGCGTCAAGTTTGGCGATACCTTCACCACTAACGCCTTGGCCGGCTCCCTGACGCTGAAATACGGCGGGCAGAATGTGAGCATCAGTTTTGACCAGTATGAGGATGTGATTCCCGATACAAAGACGGTCAAAAAGGATGACGGTACCACAGAAGAAGTCAAGCTGACCAGTGAGGAGAAGGCTGAAGCTTTCTACAAGATGATTCAGGAGAAGCTGGGGGATACCCGGATATCCCTGTCCAGCGGCGAGAGCAAGAAGGCTACCGACCTGATCAATGTGGACTTCAAGAACGGCAAGATTAGCTTCTCCGACAAGACCAGCGGCGGCAACAGTGTGTATATCTCTGATGCCAGCGATGATCTGAAAGAGAAGCTGGGGCTGGATCTGGAGGATGCCGAGAAGAACAAGCCCGCCACCATCGACACCAATAAGATCACCAAGTATACGAATAAGACCACCGTGGGGGACCATATCTCTGGTAAGACCATGAACATCTCTCTGGATGGCAAGGTCAAGTCCATCACCATGCCACGCATCAAGGATGATAAATTTGTGGGTGACGATGGCAAGTATATCAAGGACGAGGACGGCAATGACATGGAGGTCAACGCCGGCAATTATGCCAAGCTGCTCCAGGAGTCCCTTGACGAGCAGTTCGGCAAGGGGAAGCTCACCGTCTCCAACGAGTCCGGCAGCGCCGATACTTTGCAGTTGAAGATCAAGGCCCCTGAGAACTCCGACCTCATCATCAACACCGACGCGGGCAAGGCCCTGGGCATCGGAAATGCCGCCACTAACTACCTCAATACCGGCAAAACCCTGGGTGAGCTGCTGCCTGAGGGAACCTTCAAGCAGAATTACGATGGCAAAGAGGAGAAGCAGGACTTCATCATCAACGGCGTCAAAATTGGCAGCTATGACAGCAAGACCAAGCTGTCCGAAGTCCTTAACGATATCAACAGCAACGCCGCCGCCGGGGTGAAGGTCACTTTCTCCCAGACCACCCGCCAGTTTACCTTCGTCAGCAAGGAAACCGGCTCCGAGACCGAGATCAACATTGACGGGGGCCTGGCGGAGAAGATGTTCGGCTCGACCAAGATCAGCGACACGAGCACGGCTTCTTTTGCGGAAGCTTATGGCATTAGTAGCTGGCTGGATCCCACCAGGGGAGATAAAGTTACGTTCCATTTCAAGGATAATCCTCCAGGTGACATTGCATTTGGCACCTTTTCGAAGGACACTTCGATTGAGAAAGTTGCCGCTGAGTTGAATGGCACTATATTTAACTTTGGCTATACGGCCGCTTACAATAAATACACGGGTGAACTGGATATAACCGATAAGAATGGCGCAAAGGTAGACTTTACGATAAGTGCCAAGAATCCGGTGACGGAGTTTGATATTGAATTTGATTCAAAGTACGCGCCTGCGGTCAACTACACGCCCGGTAAGGACGCTAAGTTCGAGGTGGAGATCAACGGCGAGAAGATGCAGATGACCCGTCCTACCAACAACGTCAACCTGGACGGCATGAGCGTTGCGCTCAAAGGCACCTTCCAGGCGGAGGAGGGCGAAGCCGTCACCTTCCAGCGTACCACCGACTCCGACAAGATTGTGGACGCGGTCCGCAGCATGGTCAACGACTACAACGAGATGATGTCGGAGATCCGCAAGCAGTACGCCACCCTGCCGTACCGGAAAAGCTCCAACGGCTCCTTCTCCGATTACGAGCCGCTGACCGATGAGGACAAGGCCAGCATGAGCGAGAGCGCCATCAAGGCCTATGAGGAAAAGGCGAAGCAGGGCCTGCTGTTCAACGACCGGAACCTGTCCGGCTTGTATGAGAAGATGCTCGGCATCTTTACCGGCAATACCCAGGGCAGCACCCAGGCTAATGCCCAGGCGAACGCCCAACTGCGGGCCATGGGCATCAGCGTCACATATTCCGCTGTGGACGGCGCGGCCCAGCTTACCCTGGATGAAAACAAACTGCGCAGCGCCCTGGACATGGATCCCGAAGCGGTAGCTGATGCTTTCACACGCACCGGTGATGATGAGAACCTTCCGGGCATCATGCAGAGCATGAAGACCCAGCTTGACCGCTACGCGGGCCTGACCGGTGTGACCAAGGGCATCCTGGTGGAGCAGGCGGGTACGCCCCTTAGCTCCCTGAGCCTGATGAACAACACTTGGCAGAAGGAAATCGACAATATCAGCACCGAGATCGAAAAGTGGCAGGATAAGCTGTCCGCTCAAGTGGATAAGTATACCAGTATGTTCAGTAAGCTGGAAACCCTGATCTACCAGATGAACTCCCAAAGCTCCAGTCTCGCCGGTATGCTGGGCATGGGCTAAGCCCCCGATTGACAGAAAGGAGCGCCGCCTCATATGGATAGAAGAGGCTATCAGCAGTATAAGCAGCAGTCCGTGGGGTCTATGACCCCCGGCGAGTTGCTGCTGCTGCTGTACGATGAATTGGTGAAGCGGGCCACAATGGCGTCTATCTCCCTGGATAAGGAGGATTTCCCCGCCTTTGAGGCCGCGGTGGACCGGTGTACGGATATCGTCAACTACCTGGACGAAACCCTGGACCGCCAGTATCCTATCAGCCAGGATTTGAGCCGGATGTACGAGTATTTTACATACCAGCTTGGCCGGATCAAGATCGGGCGGAATAAAAAGGAGCTGGAACAGCTCCGGCCTATGCTGGCGGATATGCGGGACGCCTTCCACACCGCCGAGCGCAATGCCGCCGCCCAGGCCGGGAAGGTAGGACAGGCATGACCCGGGATGATTGGTTGGAGTTGACAGTACTAGAGCGGAAGAAGTATAATTACCTTGCCGAGGTGCAGGACTTGACCCGCCAGTTGGCCGAGAGCCTGGACCGGAACGACCAGGTCTCCGCGCGTATGCTGGTCGCCATGCGCCAGGATCCCATCCGCCAGGCGGTGGAAGTGGACAGAGGGGCAAAAACCCGGCTGGCCGCCCTGGGCGATGAGGCCTGGGAACGGGTTCAGGAGCTGCGGGGCGGCGGTACCCCACAGGATGACGGGGAGAAGATTTTCCTGGAACAGGCGGGAAAAACCCACCGCCTGCTGGAGCAGGTGGTAGACCTGGACCGCCGGGTCAGTGTGCGGATGGCCGGCGAACAATCTTTTTATCACAAGTAAAGCCGCTGATGTTCCGCCGGAGAATCCCGGCGGAACAAGCGCGCTTGCAAGAACGGGAGGCGGCGCCGCGCAATGGCGGAACTTCGTCTGGAACAAGTATCAAAGCACTATATTGAGGACCGGCATTCGGTCTACGCCCTGAAGGACATCAGCCTGACCATTGAGCAGGGGGAGTTCGTATTCCTCATCGGCAGCAGCGGCGCGGGAAAAACCACGCTACTTAAGCTCATGAGCGGCGAGCTGACCCCCGATGAAGGGGCTGTGTGTCTCAATGGCGCGAATATGGCGAGGCTGATCGGGCCGTGGCGGGTTCGGGCTACCCGGACCTTCGGCGTGGTCAGCCAGCAAGGCCTGCTGATCCGTAAGCGGACGGTGGGCGACAACCTGCTCCTGGCCGCCAATGCCGCCGGGATGCGGCGCAAGGGCCGGGAGGCCGTAAAAAAGGCATTGGGCATTGTGGGTTTGCCCGGGGTGGAGGGTTGCTATCCGGCGGAGCTGTCCATCGGTGAGAGCCGCCGGGTGGAATTAGCCCGGGCGGTGGTTAACAGCCCCAACATCCTGCTGCTGGATGAGCTGACCGCTAATCTGGATGACGATGTCATCTGGGATCTGCTCCATTTGCTCATGGAGATGAACGCCAAGGGGACCACCATTGTCATGGCAACCCACGCCAGCCAGTATGTGAATATCATGCGGCGGCGTGTTATTACCCTGGTTGACGGACGGGTGGCGGGGGACGTGAAAAAAGGGAAGTACGGCGACCTGAAGTAAGACGCCGTCTGCCATAGATTCCAACACTGACTGCGGAGTTTCTGCCGCCGCAGCCGGAACCCTGGGGCAGAGACAAAGCCTGCCGGCTTGCCGGCGGAGAAGAAAGAACCCGCCGCTGGCATAACTCCGGCCCGGGGGAAAATTAGGAGGAAAACGCATCATGAATATTAAGAACATGTCCATCAAGAAAAGCTTGATCATAGGCTTCGGCACCACTATTTTAATTTCGGTGATTATCATTGTGGCATCTCTGCTTTTGATGAACAGCCAGAAAAGCGCCTATAGCGACATCATTGACAACTACGTGGAATCCACCGAGATGATTGCAACCTGCCGTATTGATTACAACATTGCCGCCCGGAACCTGCGGGACATGGTCCTCTCTGGCAACACCTCCGGACTGAGCACCGTGACCACCAAGCTGGAGGAACTGGATGCCCAGTTCGCGCAACTGGAAAACACGTTCCCTCTGGAGGATAAGAGCACGCTGGAAGCGTTTTCCAGCGCCATCAAGGCCTGGGAGACCGATGCCCGTGAAATCGCTTCCGTCGTGTCCACGGACCGGAACCGGGCTTCCGAAATGATTGTCAACGCGTGTACCCCGAAGCTGAATGCCGCCGCTGTGGCCGGTGAAAACGCCGCCAACGCCCTGGCCGTTGCGCAGGAGCAGATCATTGCCCAGCAGAACTTGACCTCCAACATCAGCTTGGGCGTCATCCTTGCGGTTATGGTGGTTGCTACCATCATCGTTCTTCTGATGGCCGCCCGGATTATCAGAAGCCTGGTGGAGCCCAGCACCCAGGTGCGCAACGCGCTGGTTGGTTTCAGCCAGGGTAATTTGGGCGTACCCGTCTCCTTTGACGGTAAGAACGAGCTGGGCGAGATGTGCGATGCCCTGCGCACCAGCCAGAAGGTCCTTCACAGCGTGATCCAGGATATCTCCGATACCACCACCCAGATGGCCAAGGGCAACTTCAATGTGGAACTGACCGCCACCTTCCCCGGCGATTTGGCTCCCATCCAGGCCAGCGTCAATCAGTTTGTGGTGCGTATGAGCGATACCATTACCAACATTTCCCAGTCTGCCAGCCAGGTGTCCGCCGGTTCCGAGCAGGTCTCCAACAGCTCCCAATCCCTGGCCCAGGGCGCGACCGAGCAGGCCAGCGCCGTGGAGGAGCTTGCCGCTACCATCAACGACATCTCCAACAGCTCCAAGCAGACCGCCGCGTCCGCCGAAGAAGCCCGTGCCAGCACCGGCCAGGCCGGCGCCCAGGTGGAAGCCAGCAACGAGTATGTTAAGCAGCTTAATGTGGCCATGCAGAACATCTCCAACTCCTCGGAGGAGATCGGCAAGATCATTGCTACCATCGAGAATATCGCTTTCCAGACCAACATCCTGGCGCTGAACGCCGCTGTGGAAGCGGCCCGCGCTGGTACCGCTGGTAAAGGCTTTGCTGTGGTGGCCGATGAAGTCCGTAATCTGGCCAGCAAATCCGATGAGGCTGCCAAGGCCACTAAGGATCTGATCGAAAACTCCATCACCGCTGTCCGCGAGGGTGCGGATGTGGTTAGCAAGGTTACCGATTCCCTGGAGCGTACCACCGTGCTGGCAGGCGAGGTTGTGAAGCTGATGGATCAGGTTACCGAGGCTGTGGAGAATCAGACAACCGCTATTTCCCAGGTTACCGAGGGCATTGACCAGATTTCTGCCGTGGTTCAGACCAACTCCGCTACCAGTGAGGAGTGCGCTGCTGCCAGCGAAGAGCTGTCCAGCCAGGCCAACATCATGCACCAGCTTATGGCTGAGTTCCAGGTGGGCAACAAGGGTGGCTTCTCCGGCAGCCCGGCCCCCTCTTTCTCCAGCAGCGACAGCTGGGGTGACAGCACTTCCGATCCTCTGATGCTCAACGGGCGCAACGACAGCCCCTTTGGTAATTCCAAGTATTAATTCTCTGGAAAAACCAGAATTTTAACCCCAAGATACATCGTGGATATGGCGTCCCGGAAGCCGGGATGCCATATCCATTCTCCCTGCAACTGCGCTGGTTAGGAGGTGGGCCATATGCCCCAGGAATGGAAGAAGCAGGATCACTCGCTGATTTACGCCATGGATATCGGCACCCGTAGCATCATTGGTGTGGCGGGCCGGGTGGCAGACGAGCGGCTGGAGGTCCTGGCCATCGAAAAAGAAGAACATGGGCGGCGGGCCATGCTGGACGGCCAGATCGAGGACATCGATCAGGTGGCTAAGGTGGCGCGGCGGGTAACGGAGCGGATGGAAGCCAAGCTTGGCTGCCGGCTCAGCCGGGTGTGCGTTGCCGCCGCAGGACGGGCCCTGCGGACGGAGAAGGGGCATTACGCTATGGAGCTGCCCCAGGTGACCCGAATTACCAGCGATATCATCAGCAATTTGGAGAGCGGCGCAGTGGCGGATGCCGAACGTCAGATCGGCGAGGAGCAGGACAGCCAGCGGCGGTCTTATTTGGTGGGTTATACCGTGTCTGGATACCTGCTGGACCGCTATCCGCTGACTACGCTGAAAGACCACAACGGACAGCAGTTAGAAGCAGAGGTGGTAGCCACCTTCCTGCCCAGCGAGGTGGTAGAAAGCCTGTATACCGTCATGGAGACGGCAGGGCTGGAGGTTGCCAGCCTGACACTGGAGCCGATTGCCGCGCTGAACGCAGTGATTCCCGCTGATTTGCGGCTGTTGAACCTGGTGCTGGCGGACATCGGCGCGGGAACTACGGATATCGCTATCTGCCGGGATGGGGCCGTGGTGGGTTATACCATGGCGACAACGGCGGGGGACGAGATTACCGAGACCCTGATGCGGCGGTTCTTGATCGACTTTGCTACAGCGGAGCGGATGAAGATGCAGCTCAATGAGGCCAGCGTTTCCTACCGGGATATCCTGGGGCTGGAGCAGAGCGTGGCCGGGAGCGAGATCCAGGAGACCTTAAAGAGCGCGGCCAAAGCCCTGGCGCAGGAAATCGCCCAACGGGTTACCGGTATCAACGGCGCGCCGCCTTCGGCTATGTTCTTGGCGGGTGGCGGCAGCAAGCTGCTGGGCCTGCGGGAGCTGGTTGCCCAGGAATTGGGCATGGATGAGCGCCGGGTAGCCTTGGCGGGGAACAATTACGACATCAGCGCCTTCTCCCGGGAATATGAGCTGAATGACCCGGAGTTTGCGACGCCCCTGGGCATCGCTGTATCGGCGGGGCTGGGGCTGATTAGCGACAGCTACCGGATTATGCTCAACGGCAAACCCGCCAAGCTGTTCCGCAGCGGCACCCTGACGGTGTTAGACCTGCTGATGATGAACGGGTATACGTCCGCCGACCTGGTGGGGCGCACCGGCAGAACCCTCAGTGTGACGGTGGATGGGCAGCGGCTCACCTTCCGGGGCGAGAGCGCCATGCCATGCACCCTGCGGCGGAATGGGGAGGACACAAAGCCCTCCGCTTTGGTTTACGCAGGGGACTCCATTGAGTTTACCCCGGCGGTGCCGGGGGCTTCCGCGGAGCGGACGCCTGCGGATTTGCTGGGCGTGGATTACGCCGGGGGGGTACTGGTCAATGGCCGCCCGGCTGCGCTGGATACGCCCCTGCGGTCTGGCGACCAGGTGATTTCTACAGTGGCCGCCGTGCTGCCGGAGGAGCCAGAGCCGGAACCGGAGGAGGCCCCGATCTCCTGGCAGAGCGAAGAGAAGACAGAAACATCCGCCATCCGCAAGCCGCTGTTTTTGTACCTTAACGGGGAGCCGCTGGTGCTGCCCGGGAAACAGGACGGCGGGGCATATTTCTTAATGGATCTGCTGGACCGTTCCGGTATTGATTTTGAGACATTAGACGTGCCGCTGGTGCTGCAAGTGAATGGGGCGGACTGCCCCTTTACCCAAGAGCTGCGGCATAACGACCAAGTGGTGATTCGCCGGGGGCAGTAAACGCCGGCGGCGCATTTTGGCGGGACGGGAAGGTCCCGCGCAAAGCGAGGAAAGTTTTTCATGAAAAAGCAAACCAAAGTCTTTCTGCTGCTTGTAGCGGCGCTGTGCCTGCTCACCGCCTGCAAAAAGGGGCCAACCGCCTTGGAGGTCTACTCCCTGGGGGAGAGCGAGGAAGATAATGTAGTCGCCCTGGACACCATTCTGGAGGAGGGGGAGGCCATTTTGGCGTCCATTGATTCCCCTACAGACGTGGCTGTTACAGAGGGGCTGGACATTCATCATACCTATCACTACCGCCAGATGGCAGATCCTGCGGAGCTGGCGGGGCGGTACGTTACCCTTCTGCTCAGCGAAGAGCAGGGGTTTTCTGCTATTGACGGCGAGAACCACCGGCTGGAGGAAACGCCCACCACGGATACCCTCTTCGGCAGCATCGCTCTTGGTAAAAAAGCCGCTGAAAATGAAGAGGCGGGCAAGCGGTTCCTGCGGGTGCTGGTGGGCTGGTCGGAGTACGCGGTGGCGGTGCAGGTGACCTATATTGAAGGCTCCATTCTTCCGCCTGTGAAAAAGGAACCCGAGGACGCCAACGGTTCCGGCAACGGCAGCGGTACGCCTACGGCTACCGGCATCAAGGAGCAGACCGAATACTTTAACTCTCTGGATCCCAGGAAGCTGGGACTGGAAGGGGAGAGCATGTCGGAATACCTCACCTTCCCCCAGCAGGGCTGGGTCAAGGTGGACGAGGTGGAATGCCGTGAGATTATGGTCTATCAGATGAACCCCCAGACCGCTACCAATGAGATTGTAGGTACCTTCTACCTCAGCAGCGATCTGACCAAGATTTACAAAAAGACCGGCGATGGGCAGATTACCCCGGTGCAGATAAACTGAGATGACAAACGCGTCCCCGGAGACGGGGAGACCGCGCTGTCATAAATTGAAAACCAGGAAAGGAGAGCAGGACCATGATGGAAAGCATTGCCGCCGCCAGCATGAGCATGAGCCAGGCACAGTTTGCCGCCGCTTATGACACGGCGATTATGAAGAAGTCGATGGACAGCATGGAGAGCCAGGCGGAGACGCTGATTAACGATATGCTGGCCGCTGTACCTGCGCCCAGCCAGTACGGCTTTGACGTCTACGGCTAAGCCGGGACGCTGCGGCTAAAACAACCCCATCTGCCGGTGCGCGGCTCTGCGGACTGGTAGGTGGGGTGTTTTTTGGATATACTGACTGAATAACGAAAAAGGAGGAATCGCTATGCCGGGCTTGGAGGAATTGACAAGGCGCTTCCAAGGTGACCGCTTTGCGGCACTGGCCGGAGTGGAGATTCGGGAAGCTGAACCGGGGCGGGCCGTCTGCGCAATGCCCCTGGAGGACCGCCATATGAACGCCAACGGCGTACCGATGGGCGGGGCGGTGTTTACGCTGGCGGATTTCACTTACGCTGTGGCGTCCAACGCTTTTACAGAACAAATCATTGTGTCCCAGCAGGTGTCTATTAGCTTTTTGGCCCCAGCCAAGGGCAAGGTGCTGCTGGCGGAGGCCAAGTGCCTGAAGTCCGGGCGCACGACCTGTCTGTATGCTGTGGATGTGCGGGACGAGACGGGGATTTACGTGGCCCATGCGACGGTGAATGGATTTGTGGTGAAGCAGGTGCAGGCAAGGGGAACAAAAGAGGGCGGGCCTCCGTCTGAATAGGTAAACAGACACAGGAGGAAATGTCCCATGAAAAGGATGCTTTTCGCAGCTTTTGCCATGCTGCTATGCCTGGGGCTGGCAGCATGTGGAACGGACGCATCACCGCCATCCGGAGAAAGCCTGGTGCCGCCGCCGTCCGGGCCGGTGGAGCCGCTGGAAATCAGGCAGGTTTCTGTGGAGCCGCCGGAAATGGATTCTGTTTGGGAGATCCCGGGGACGGCCAGGCTGTCGCTGCTCCAAGAATGCTGCCCAGTGGGGACGGAGCGGCTGACGCTGGTGGTAGAGAATACTGGTGAGGTGGAGCTTGGGTATGGAGTTGCCTTTGACTGTGAGAAGTATGTGGATGGATGGTGGCAGAGCGTACCGGGAGGGGACTTTCCCACGGTGATGATGACTGCCCAGCCCCATTCTATTGAGACAATGGACATCCATTTGAACTACTTGCCCGAGCCGCTGGGAGAGGGCGTGTACCGCCTGACCGGTACTTCGCTGGCCCTGGGGGAGACCGGAGAGGAGACCGAACCCTGGCAGTTGGACGTCCGCATCGCGGCGGACGCTACGGCGGAGCCTGATTATTGCCTGTATATTCCGGGCCAGCCGGTTTCCGGTTTGGCAGAAAACCTTCCCGTACACTTTATCAACACCACCGGCAGGGATGGGCATGTAGTGGACATCCCCCACCTGGAGCGTCAAAATCAGGATGGCGCGTGGACGGAAGTGCCCTACAAAGAGGGCATTGGCTTCTGTGGAACGCCCAGCACACTGCCTGCCGGCGGCCGGAACTGGTCGGAAAACGTGCTAATGCTTTGGGGCATGCTGGAGGAAGGACGCTACCGCCTGCACTATCAGGCTGGGGCGGACTTTGATACAGCCGGCGCGGCATATGGCGAGTTTGATGTTGCCCCTGTGGAATTTATAGCTTGCGGCTGAGCATGGCCGCAGAGGACGATGCGTAGAGACGCCCCGGCTTTGCCGGGGCGTCTCTACATGTGAAAAAATATACTCGCGTTGTGGATTTATTTGGAGAAAATGATTTTTTCGCTGTTGAACATCCGCGCCAGCACAAACACGCCCAGCAGCGTGACCGCCAGATTGGCCCCAGCCGTTACCGCTACGGCAGCAGGCGTTATGCTGAAGGAGAACACGCCCGCCATGCACTGCGCGCTGTTGTACAGCGGGATGCAGTAAACGGAGAGCTCCTGGGACGCTCCGGTGCCGAACATGCCGGAAATGCCTACGCCCATGGCGATAAACATTACCGGCAAGGCGTATGTCTGGGCTTCCTTAATGGTTTTCGCGTAGGCGGAAATGACGGAAATTGCCGTCACCAGCACCAGCACTGTGGACAAAATCACCGCCGACAGCAGGAGGTATTCTTTTACGCCGTAAATCGAAGCGTTGACCTCGTCTGTAACGCCACCCATAATCTTCGGCAGGGAGAGGACCGCGCCGATGGTGCTGGACGCTGCGGAGATCATGGCGATGATTGCCAAGGCCAGGATTTTGCCCATGGCAATGTCGCTGCGGCGGATGGGGGTGATGAGCATGGTGGCGATGGTGCCCCGCTCCTTCTCCCCGGCGATGGATTCCGGCGCGACTGCCGCGCATCCGGAATAAAGGAACATCATCAGCAGCAGCGGCATCATCATCGCAAAGAAGGAGCCAGCCGTATCCTCCGCCGTAGCCAGGTCATAGCCCTCGCCGCCGGCGTTGACGTCAAACTTGTTCACCATCTGGGACTCATAGGCGTCCAGAAGCTCTGCCATCGTGCGGTAAACGAAGGTGGAGTTGGTTGACGCAGAGTTGTAGTAAATTTCCACGTTGGGCGCCGCCTGCCCGGAAGAAGCGGCGTATTCCGCCACATCCTGGTCGAAGTTCTCCGGGAACACCAGCAGAAGGTCCAGGCTTTGCTCTATTACGGCGGCCTTGGCGTCCGCCAGTCCTGTCTCCGGGATATCCTCTACGGAAATCTCTGCCGCGCCCAGCAGCGCCTTGACATTGCTGGACATCTCGACAGCCTGGATAGAGGGGACGTAGTCCTCGCTCACGCCAAAGGCGCTGCCCATGGCGTCGCCCATGAAACAGTACATGATATAGACCAGTACGCCGGGGATCAGAATGCTGACCACCATGCGCTTGTCGCCGAAAAACCGGGCAAGCTCTTTTTTCAAAATGGTTATGATGCCGCTTTTCATCCCTCGTCACCTACCGTTTCCTTGTAAATCTCAAAAAACCGGTCTTCCAGGCTCATGCCGCCGGTAATTTTATCCAGAGTGTCGCAGACGGTCATTTTCCCGTTAATGATAATGCCCACCCGGTCGCATAGCTTTTCAATCAGGCTGAAAATATGGGTGGAGACGATAATGGTTTTCCCCTCCTCACGAAGCTGCTGGAGGAAGTCTGTCACTACCTTGGCGGTCAGTACGTCCAGGCCGTTGGTAGGCTCATCGAAAATGATAATGTCCGGGTTGTGGACGATGGACACTACCAGGGACACCTTCTGCTTCATGCCGGTGGAGAGGTTCGCTACCTTTACCTCCGCGAAGCGGTCGATGCCGAACCGCTGGAACAGGTCTTTTTTCCTTCTGTCCCGGGTGTTGGGATCCACTTTATGTAAATCCGCGAAGAAGTCAAACAGGTAATTGGGGGTAAAGCAGTCCTCCAGCTTCAGCTCGCTGGTGAGGAATCCGATGCGGCTTCGCACCTGGTCGGGCTGCTTTACTACACTGACGCCATCCATCAGCGCGTCCCCGCTGTCGGGCCGGATCAAGGTGGCCAGCAGCCGCAGGGTGGTCGTCTTACCCGCGCCGTTGGGACCCAGCAGGCCAAAAATTTCTCCTTCATAGGCCGTAAAACTGAGATGATTTACCGCTGTTCGGACTTTTTCCTTGGTTTTTTCCAGCTTTTGCTGCTTGGCGGAAAGCTGAAAGGTCTTGGTCAGGCCTTGGACTTGTAAAATTTCTCGCATAGATCCTCCTTTGGGCACACGCTGCGCCCGGTTGTGTGTTAAATCATAGATATATCGTTTGACGACTGGTCATAATATATCACCCAACGATATGTTTGTCAAGGGCTGATGAAATTTTAAGATTTTAATGCAGGTGCGCCTGTATTTTTGAGTATACCATGATGGCGATGGCGTTCCAGGGGACAATTCCTGATTGGTAGGAATATTTCCCAAATGGAAAAGGCAGGTTTCGACTTTCCTCAAAACCTGCCTTTTTGTTTACTCTACCACGATCCCGTGATCCGAAAAGGCTTTCAGCAGCCGCTCCATATCGCTGGGAATCGAAATTGGCTCCCCACAAGCGGCGATGGCGTTTGCTACATCCTTCAGTCCATTGCCTGTCACCACAGAGACCACTGTGGCACCGGCAGGGATCTTCCCCTGTCCGCAGAGCTTTTTCAACCCTGCTGTACCGGCAACGCCTGCCGGTTCTCCGAACACGCCGCAGGTTCGCCCCAACAGCTTTTGCGCGGCCATGATTTCATCATCGGAGACGTTGACTGTCAAACCATGACTCTCCCGAATAGCCATCAGAGCCTTGCCGGCGTTCCGGGGAACACCTACGGCGATGGAATCCGCCAAGGTATTTTCCTCCATAGGGCGCCACTCCTCGCCGGTTTCGATAGCCCGGTTCAGGGGGCAGCAGCCCTCTGCCTGGACGGAAATCAGCCGGGGCAGCTTGTCAATAAACCCAATGGCATAAAGATCCTTCAATCCCTTCCACAGGCCCGCAATGGTACAGCCATCGCCCACGGAGATGGCGATATAATCAGGAACCTCCCAATGGAGCTGTTCCATAATCTCCAGGCCCACGGTCTTTTTTCCCTCGGAAAGGTAAGGGTTGATGGCGGCATTACGGTTATACCAGCCCCACTTTTCGATCGCCTGCTTGCTCAATTCGAAAGTATCCTCATAGCTCCCCTGGACGGAGATCACGGTAGCGCCGAAGGTCATAAGCTGGGCAACCTTGCCCTTAGGAGCGCGGGAGGGTACAAAAATATAGGTTTTCAGCCCCGCGGCGGCGGCGTTTCCCGCCAGGGAGGAGGCGGCGTTTCCAGTAGAGGAACAGGCGATGACCTTCGCGCCCGCTTCCATTGCCTTCACAACGGCCATGGAACTGGCGCGGTCTTTCAGCGAAGCGGTAGGGTTGATCCCATCGTCTTTCACAAACAGCTTTTTGATGCCCAGTTGTTCCGCCAGGTTTCTCGCTTCATAGAGGGGGCTGCATCCCACACGGAGGGGAGGGGCTTCTGTGCTCTCCTCTACTGGGAGAAGCTCCCGGTATCGCCACATCGTATTGTCGCGGCGGGCCGCGAGAGTCTCCTTTGTCAGCTTCGTCTTGATATACGCGTAGTCATAAACGATATCCAAGATTCCCCCGCAGGTGCAGTTTGTTATATTCGGGGCCGCATCGTAGATGGTTCCGCATTTTACACATTTTGCGTGTTTTACATTTTTCATTTTTGGGATCCTTTCTTCGCGTTTTCGGCGCTTGTGCTATGGGCCGCCTTCGGCTTTTATGCCTTGCCGGCTGTTGTTGGACGATGCCCTTTCATCTCTGCGCCTTACGCTTTTTCTTCTTTAGGGAACTCTGCTTCTTCGCTTAGATTTTCCAGGGCAAAACGGGTTGCTTCAATAATAAATTGGGAGAAATTACAATCTGTACCACGAATTGCTTCCTCAACCTGCTCGATTACCGCATCGGGGAAGCGAATGGTTTTGTTGGTGGAAGTATACCCTTTAGGGATTTTGAATTTACGCATATCACACCTCGCATTGTTTATTATATGACGATTATATTGTGATATGCGTGATAAATATGCGATAATATTATATTATAATTAAGATTATGTTTTTACTTGCATTTTATAATGCGACAGTGTAATATATCGGTATAAAAGGAGGATAAAACGGTATGGAAAACTTCCCAAGGTATTACACAAGACTATTCAATGGGATAACAGATGCGCTAGGGGCATTGCAGGAGAAGAACTATATCAAGGCGCAGGACATATTGATCCGGGCGCAGCAAGCTGCGGAGGAGATGTACATTTCAGAAGCGGATCGGGAGCCGGTTGATTTTTCCGCGGCGCATCTCTGAGCTGCCGCGCCCAGGCACAGCAGCCGGAAACGCCAGTAGGCCCCGCGCCGGCACAGGCGCAAAGGGAAGAAGAGAAGAAATAAGGAAGGGCGGGGCCGGCGGCCCCGCCCGATTTGCTTCCGCTTACAGATTTTTCAAAAGCCCGGTAGCTTCGTTGAACGCATTAATGAGTTCATCCAGCTCCTTTGCCTGGGCATGGACAGCGTCCCAGGTTCCCTCGGTGTCGTACCAAAGCGCGTTCAAATCGTGAACATCCCTGGCCTGCTGCTCCACCCAAGTATAATACTTGAGGTTATGCACCCGTTTCCGTTCCATATAGGTCAGCTCCAGCATATTATCGGTCTTCATGCCGAGAATATGGAGATGATGGTCGATGGCCGCTTCGGTGGCGTTGTAGGCGCCGTGGAGCGCATCCAGTTCCGTAATCCGGCTCTGATACATAGCGGCAGAGTCAGTGAGGACTGTGCCGACTACGTCATGCTCCGTCAGCTCATAATATTTCGCCATCTTGATGCAGCACAGAACGTTGGCAATACCGGAAATGCCCAGCCAGCTCAGCTTCTCAATGAGCCCGTCATCCAGGCCCAGCTCGTTTTTCAAATACGAGTGGCCATCGGGGGCGTTGAACAGGCGCAGAAGACGCTGGCTATCCTCATCATCGATAGCAATAGCCATATCCGTGTTTTTGACGTTGTGGATCCAGGGAATATGCTTGTCGCCGATGCCTTCAATGCGGTGCCCACCGAAACCGTTGTTGACAATGGTGGGGCATTGCAGGGCTTCGCCTACCGCCAGCTTGAGGTGGGGATACTCCTCCTTAAGATAGTCGCCCGCGCTCATGGTTCCAGCGGAGCCGGAGGTAAAGCACGCGCCCGCAAACCGGTCACCGGGCCGCTTCACGGCTTCGTAGAGGTCTTTAAGGGCGTGGCCAGTCACATTGTAGTGCCACAGGGGGTTGCCCATTTCCTCAAACTGATTGAAAATCATGTACTGGGGATCGGCCTTCAGCTCCCAGGTCTTGTCAAAGATCTCCTTCACGTTGCTCTCGCAGCCGGGGGTAGCGATGACTTCACCGGCAATGCTTTTGAGCCAATTAAACCGCTCCTGGCTCATTTCAGCGGGCAGGATAGCCACGCTTTCACAGGCCAGCAGCTTGGAGTTGAACGCGCCGCCCCGGCAGTAGTTGCCGGTAGAGGGCCAAACCGCCTTGTGCCAGGAAGCGTCAAACTGACCTGTTACCAGCCGGGGCGCCAGACAGCCGAAGGAAGCGCCTACCTTGTGGCAACCGGTAGGGAACCACTTGCCCGCCATGGCAATGATGCGGCAGGGCACGCCGGAGAGCTTGGAGGGGATCTCCACATAGTTGGGGACGGCCTGGAACAGCCCGCCGGATTCCTTGGCCTCGTTCTTCCAGGTGATGCGGAACAGGTTCAAAGGGTTTACATCCCACAGCCCCACGGTTTTCAGCTTCTCCTGGATCCCGGCGGGGATGGTTTCAGGGTTCTGCATCTGGGCAATGGTGGGAATAATGACATTATTCTCCTTGGCTTTCTGGATATTCTTTTGCAGGACTTCCTTATGGATGCTCAGGTCAATTTTGCTCATGGCGTTTTTCCTCCTGTTTCAGGTCAATATAAGAATATAGCGTATATTTAGAAATACCGAAATATTTTGCGACCTTATCGCCGGATTTGGTGATAAGGAACGCGCCGTGCTGGCTCAAGAATTGGATAGCCCTGGCCTTGTCGTCCTTATTCATCAGCGCCACGGGCTTGCCTACCAGGGCAACGCTCTGCTCGATCAGGTCATCCAAAAGGTCGCTGACATTTAGCACGGTGATCCGTTCCTCCCGCCCACGCGGTTCCTCAACGGCTGTGTGGATCAGCCCGTCAAGCGCGTTTTCCATCATCAGCAGGGCCGAGATGTCAAAATTAATGGAGAGGATAGCGGTGATCTTTCCCCGGCTGTCCCGGATGTAAATGGTAGAGGATTTCAGAATCTTTCCATCCGGTGTCCTGGTGAGGTAGCCCAGATGGTCCTGAGGGTTTTCGTTCCCGTGAAGGATCTGTTCCATGACCACCGTAGAGGGGCCATCGCCCAGCCTTCGGCCGGTCACGTGTCCGTTGACGATGTAGACGATGGATTTTTCCGGGTCCTTGGCGGCGAGATCGTGAATGACTACCTCGCAGTTCGGCCCGAACTGCGCCGCCAGGGCGGAGGCAATTTGCTTAAGCATTTCCAGCCGCTTGCTGTCCAATCCATTATCACCTCCCAGGCGGGATTGTTTTCAGCCCCTGTCCGCCATTCCCAGGCCATTTTGAAAAAAGCGCAGGGAAGCGGGGGAGGGGGCTGCATACAGGCGCCGGGGCCGCCAGATATCTCACAAAAAGGCTTCCAGCGGCCCCAGCTGCCTACCCCATATGCCCATCATACCAGCATCGAAAAAAGAATGCAAGGGGTTTTCAAAAATTTTTTTAGGTTTTCAAAAATTTTGTTTGACAACTGCTGTTTCTGTGCT
Organism: uncultured Oscillospiraceae bacterium; assembly: GCA_910587645.1. Classification (GTDB taxonomy): domain Bacteria; phylum Bacillota; class Clostridia; order Oscillospirales; family Oscillospiraceae; genus Pelethomonas. Next base: position 22,441 of record CAJUNA010000008.1, on the reverse strand, counting down.
ATGATAAAGGTAGAGCGAAGCAACCCCCGGAGGAATACATAACCGGCGGACAAATTATGATGGAGGAATTTTGTTATGGATTTCGAAGCGATCAAAACAGCGGCGCAGAGGTATCAGGCCGATATGAGCGCCTTCCTGCGGGCTATGATTTCCCACCCCAGCGAGAGCTGCGGGGAGAAGGAAGTCGTTATGTGCATTAAGGCTGAGATGGAGAAGCTTGGCTATGACAAGGTAGAGATCGATGGCTTGGGCAATGTCATCGGCTGGATGGGCAGTGGGGACAAGATTATCGCGATTGATTCCCATATTGACACCGTAGGTATTGGCAATATCAATAACTGGGAGCATGACCCCTACCAGGGCTATGAGACAGACGATATCATCTATGGCCGGGGCGGTTCCGACCAGGAGGGCGGCATGGCGTCCGCCGTTTACGGCGCGAAGATCATGAAGGATCTGAACCTGATTCCAGAGAACTATAAGATTATGGTAGTCGGCTCCGTCCAGGAAGAGGACTGCGATGGCATGTGCTGGCAGTACATCGTCAACAAGTATTTCCCCAGCAAGGAAGAAGCCCAGAAGCGGATCGAGTTTGTCATCTCCACCGAGCCTACCGATGGCGGCATTTACCGTGGCCACCGGGGCCGCATGGAGATCCGGGTGGATGTCAAGGGTGTTTCCTGCCACGGCTCCGCCCCCGAGCGCGGAGACAACGCCATCTATAAGATGGCAGACATTCTCCAGGATGTCCGTGCCCTCAATGAAAATGATGACGCCGATGCAACGGAGATCAAGGGCCTTGTCAAGCGGCTGAATCCCAAGTATAACCCTGAGCATTGGGAGGATGCCCGTTTCCTGGGCCGGGGCACCTGCACCGTCAGCCAGATTTTTTACACCTCCCCCAGCCGTTGCGCCGTGGCGGATAGCTGCGCGATTTCCATTGACCGCCGCATGACCGCCGGAGAGACCTGGGATAGCTGCTTAAAGGAAATTGAGGATCTGCCCGCTGTCAAAAAGTACGGCCAGGACGTAAAGGTCAGCATGTATATGTACGACCGTCCGGCGTGGACAGGCACCGTGTATGAGACGGAGTGCTTCTTCCCCACCTGGATCAACAAGGAGACCGCCGCCCATGTGCAGGCTTTGATCGACGCCCATCATGGGCTGTGGGGCGAGGAGCGGACCGGCCATACGGACGCCGACCCCAAGCTGGATGCTATGCACCTGCGCAAGCGCCCTCTGACGGATAAATGGACATTCTCTACCAACGGCGTCTCGATCCAGGGGCGGTATGGCATCCCCTGCGTAGGCTTTGGCCCCGGTGCGGAGAGCCAGGCACATGCACCTAATGAGATTACCTGGAAGCAGGATCTTGTCACCTGCGCGGCGGTATACGCGGCGGTTCCCGGCCTGTATAAGGAGGAGAATAAGTCCTCCGATGTGACCCAGTTCCGGCAGAGCTTGACCAATAACGAGATCCAGTAATGTAACGCACCGCACGATCCCGCTCCCACACAGTATGCGCCGGGAGGATCCAAAGCAAAAAAGGCAGGCCCCGGGCTGCTGGACAGAAACTGCTTGAAGGCCTGTGAATACAGGTTCTAAAGGGCCGCAGAATAAATCCATCAAATAAGGAGAATATAGCCATGAGCAAAACAGAAAAATTAGCCCAGCATTTGGAAAAGCTGCATATCAACAATATGTATAAAAACGATTTCTACTGGACATGGGATAAAACGGACGATGAATTGGATGCCATTTTTACCGTGGCCGATGCCCTCCGGGATCTGAGGGAAAGAAACATCTCCACCAAGGTTTTTGACTCTGGCCTGGGCATCTCCATCTTCCGGGATAACTCCACCCGAACCAGATTCTCCTTCGCTTCCGCCTGCAACCTCCTGGGGCTGGATATCAAGGACCTGGACGAAAAAACCAGCCAGATCGCCCATGGCGAGACTGTCCGGGAAACCGCCAACATGGTCTCGTTCATGGCCGATGTTATTGGCATCCGGGACGATATGTTCATTGAAGAGGGCCATAAATACCAGAAAACCTTCATGGATGCCCTGGATGAGGGCTATGAGAAGGGGATCCTGGAGCAGCGCCCCACCTTGGTCAACCTCCAGTGCGACGTGGATCACCCAACCCAGGCGATGGCCGACCTGCTCCATGTGATCCATGAAATGGGCGGCGTGGAGAACCTTAAGGGCAAAAAAGTGGCTATGACCTGGGCCTATTCCCCCAGCTACGGCAAGCCCCTGAGCGTCCCCCAAGGCGTTATCGGGCTGTTTACCCGCTTCGGCATGGACGTGGTGCTGGCCCACCCCGAGGGATATGAGATTCTGCCGGAGGTGGAGGACATTGCTGCCAAGAATGCCCAGGAGAGCGGCGGTTCCTTCAAAAAAGTCAATTCTATGGCGGAAGCTTTCCAGGATGCGGATATCGTATACCCAAAGTCCTGGGCGCCCTTCAAGGCCATGGAGAAACGCACCCAGCTCTACCGCGAGGGCGACAAGGCGGGCATTGATGCCCTGGAAAAGGAACTGCTGGCCCAAAACGCCGAGCACAAGGACTGGTCCTGCACGGAGGACATGATGAAGCTGACCAAGGACGGCAAAGCCCTGTATATGCACTGCCTTCCCGCCGACATCAGCGGCCTGAGCTGTGCGGAGGGCGAAGTGGACAACAGCGTGTTTGACCGCTATATCGAGCCGCTTTACAAGGAAGCTTCCTTTAAGCCCTATATCATCGCCGCCATGATCTTCCTGAGCAAGGTCAAGGATCCCGTAGCCGCGCTGCGCGACCTGGAGAGCCGGGGCGAGAAGCGGAAAGCGTTCTGATGCTAATTTGGTATACATACCCTTTTGTGGAGAAATGGGTATGTATACCTAACATTTTATGAAGATCGAGGAAAAGAATTATGAGCAAGCGAATCGTGATCGCCTTAGGCGGCAACGCCCTGGGCAGCACCCTGCCGGAGCAGGCGGAAGCGGTGAAGATCACCGCGAGAGCGATCGTGGATTTGATCGAGGACGGCAACCAGGTGGTAATCGCCCATGGGAACGGCCCCCAGGTGGGCATTATTAACAACGCTATGTCCGCCCTCCAGCGGGAGGATCCTGAACAGGGCTATACCCCCTTATCCGTATGCGGCGCCATGAGCCAGGCGTATATCGGCTACGACCTGCAAAACGCCCTGCGGGAGGAACTGCTGGACCGGGGCATTACTAACATGCCTGTGTGCTCGGTCATCACCCAGGTGGAGGTGGATGCCTCAGACCCTGCCTTCGAATGTCCCACGAAGCCCATTGGCAAGTTCATGACCGAAGCGGAAGCCCAGGCATACCAATCGTCTACTGGCGAGGTGGTCCGGGAGGACGCGGGCCGGGGCTGGCGGCGGTATGTGGCTTCCCCCAAGCCTAAGCACATTATTGAAGCCGGCGCGATCCGCGCCCTGACCGAGGACGGCCACCTGGTGATCTGCTGCGGCGGCGGCGGGATCCCAGTTTACCGCACTGAGAAGAACCACCTCAAGGGCGCGGCGGCGGTGATCGACAAGGATTTTGCGTCCGAGCTGCTGGCGGAGCAGTTGGACGCGGATATGCTGATTATCCTCACCGCCGTGGAAAAGGTGGCAATCAACTTCCGGAAGGAAAATGAACGCTGGCTGGACACCATGACCCCGGCGGAAGCGAAGCAGTTTGCCGCTGAAGGCCAATTTGCCCCTGGCTCCATGCTGCCGAAGGTGGAAGCCGCAGTCAAATTCGCGGAATCCAAGCCCGGCAGGGAATCCTTGATTACCCTGCTGGAGAAGGCGCGGGACGGCATTGCTGGAAAGACAGGCACCGTGGTCCGGCAGTAACCGCCTAAGCGCGGCCTTTTGCGATAATCCCTCCCAAATACATGCGGGAGAACGGGACCGCCCTGTCTGCTGGGCTTCTCGTTCTCCCGCGTTTTGTATTTCATCCCGGGCTTCCGCACGCGGATCCTCTTGCAAACCTGGCCCAAAAGAGGTATGATAAAGGCAGGGCCGCCGGCGGCGGCGCGGAATGTGGAAAGTCCTGCGGATAGAAAGGGAGGTAACCTATGAACAGAATCATTACCATCAGCCGTGAATTTGGCAGCGGCGGCAGAGAGTTTGGCCGGCGGCTGTCGGAAAATTTAGGCTGTGCCTACTATGACCAGGAGATCGTCAAGGAAATTGCCAAGCGCACGGAGCTGTCGGTGAAATACGTCCAACAAGTCATGGGCCACCGGCCGGTTTCCTCCTACCCCATCCACATCGGCCGGAGTTTCCGGATGATGTCGGATCCCAACATGGACCAGAGCCAGACCATTTTCCGGGAGCAGTGCAGCATCCTCCGGGAGATCGCGGCCAAGTCCGACTGCGTGATCGTAGGCCGCTGCGCGGACTACATCCTCCATGAGGAGAAGCCCTTCCGCATTTTCGTATACGCGGATATGCCCAGCAAGGTCAACCGCTGCCGGGAGAAAAATTACGAAAAAGAGGATCTGACGGACAAGGAACTGGAGCGCCGCATCCAGTCCATCAACCGCCGCCGGGCCAGCTACTATGAGTATTATACCGGCCAGAAGTGGGGCGACCGTATCCACTATGACCTGTGCATCAACACCACCCAGACCAACATCAAGGAGATGACTGCCGCCGTAACCCGGCTGTTTGCGGCCAAGTAAGAAGATTTTTTCTGCGGAACCTATTGACTTGGAGTGCGCTCTAAGCGGTATGATGGGAGCGGCAAACTTTGCAGTCAACAGGGAATTAACCAAAAGGAGCGTACATATGGAACGTATTCAGAAAAATTTCGGTTTTGGCTTTATGCGCCTGCCCATGGAGGGGGAGCGGGTGGATTTTGACGCCCTCAAAAAGATGGTGGACGCCTTTATGGACGCAGGCTTCAACTATTTCGACACCGCGCATGGCTATGTCAACGGCATGAGCGAAACGGCCCTGCGGGAATGCCTGACCAGCCGGTATCCCCGGGACAGGTATGTCCTGACAGACAAGCTCAGCGGGAACTACTTCAAGGAAGAGGCGGATATCCGGCCCCTGTTTGCCAAGCAGTTGGAGAATTGCGGCACGGATTATTTCGATTTTTACCTGATGCATGCCCAGAACGCGGAAAATTTCGGCCATTACAAGCGGTGCCGTGCCTATGAGACTGCCCTGGCGCTGAAGGCCGAAGGCAGGATCCGCCATTTGGGCATCTCTTTCCATGACAAGGCGGCGGTTCTGGAGCAGATCCTCACCGCGTATCCCCAGGTGGAGGTGGTGCAGCTCCAGCTTAACTATCTGGACTGGGATGACCCGGCGGTGGAGAGCCGTAAGTGCTATGAAGTCTGCCGGAAGCACGGCAAGCCGGTGATCGTCATGGAGCCCTGTAAGGGGGGGCACCTGACCAACCTGCCGGAGGAGGCCAAGGCCTGTTTTGACGTGCTGCAAGGCGGCACGCCGGCCAGCTATGCCATCCGCTTCGCGGCGGGACATGAGGGGGTTATAATGGTTCTGTCCGGCATGAGCACCCTGGAGCAGGTAGCGGACAACGTGGGATTCATGTCGGACTTCCGCCCTCTGGACGGGACAGAAATGGCGGCGGTCGCCCGGGTTTGCGGCATTTTCCGCAGCATGAATATGATTGCCTGTACCGCCTGCCGTTACTGCGTGGAGGGCTGCCCACAGAAAATCTCTATCCCGGACTTGTTTGCTTGCTTGAATACGAAGCGGATTTTCCACGATTGGAACGCCGCCTATTATTACAACACCGTCCAGAATGGCAAGGCATCTAGCTGTGTCCAGTGCGGCCAATGCGAGCAGGCGTGCCCCCAGCATCTTCCCATTCGCGCGCTGCTGGAAACTGTAGCGGAGGAGTTCGAGAAAAAGTAAGGGAGCGGATATTTTTCCAGCGGTGGGGCATGCTATTGCCGAGGTGATTTTTTTGGAAGAACTTCCAATCGGCTTTATGATGGCGCTGGCGGAGAACGGTGTTGCACTGCGCCGTTTCGCCGGCTTGGCGGATGACACCCGCCAGGCAATCGTCACCCAGGCGCGGCAGGCCGCGTCCCGGGAGGAGATGGAAGCCATTGTCCGCAGTCTCGTATGATGGGAGGAACCTTTATGGCAAAGCAAGGCATGTCCCGTCCGGAATGGACGCACCCGCAGCCCCGCAACGATGCCCCGCCGGTACCAGAGATCCAGGGCGGGGCAAAGCATGGCAAGGAAAAGGCCCGCCCTATTATTCCCGGAACCTCTGGCCCGGAGCTGAAGGTCTACCACACCCGGCCGCTGCCGGGGAAAGACGTGGAGTAACGTGAAATCACCGCCCTAACCAGGCGGTGATTTTACATTTTACCGGAATTTGCCCCGTATCCCTCCAGCCCTGCCCCCTGCCGCAATAACGGCATGTTTTCAGATGTCATGAATTGGGTAAAAGAAGGCCCTTCGGACCGAGGAACCTGAAACGATATCCACAATCAGGGCAAAAACTGTGGAAATGGGTGAACTATACTGGTTTCTGGAGTGCCCGAGGCAATCTGCCCCTTGCTAATCCCCTGGTTTTGGTATAGAATGGAAAAATGACCACCGGCGCGTCCGCGCCAATTTGGAGGAAAGCAAATGAAAATCGTAATTTTAGACGGCTACTGCCTGAACCCCGGCGACATGGACTGGAGCGGCTTTGAAGCCATGGGTGAGGTAACGGTTTACGACCGCACCCCTGTGGACGATGAGGACGAGATCGTCCGGCGCATCGGCGGCTGCGAGATCATCCTGACGAATAAAACCCCTATCACCCGGTCCATCCTGAACCGCTGCCCCCAGGCGCGGTATGTAGGCCTGCTCTCGACAGGCTACAACGTAGTAGACACGGAAGCCGCCCGGGAAAAAGGCATCCCCGTATGCAACGTCCCCGGCTATGGCACCGCATCGGTAGCCCAGCTCACCATTGCGCTGCTGCTGGAGATCTGCCACAAGGTGGGGCACCATGACCGCGCCGTCCATGAGGGCCGGTGGAGCGAATCCATTGACTACTGTTTCTGGGACGGTTCCCTGATGGAGCTCGCGGGAAAAACCATGGGCATCATCGGCTACGGCAGCATTGGCCAGGCTGTAGGGGAGATCGCCAAGGCCCTGGGCATGACGGTTATCGCCACCGGCCCCCATCCCTGGCAGGCTGGGGAGCGCCCCGCGCCCTACGTGGCGCTGGAGGAAGTCCTGCGCCGCAGCGATGTTGTCAGCCTCCACTGCCCGCTCTTCCCGGAGACTAAGGGGATCATCGGCAAGGAGGCCATCGCCAAGATGAAAGACGGCGCGATTTTGCTGAACACCAGCCGCGGCCCGCTGATTGTGGAGCAGGACGTAGCGGACGCCCTGGAGAGCGGCAAGCTCTGCGGCGCCGGGGTAGACGTGGCGGAGACGGAGCCGCTCCCGGCGGACAGCCCCCTCCTGCGGGCGAAAAACTGCGTCATCACGCCCCACATTGCCTGGGCGCCCCTGGAAGCGCGGCGGCGGCTGTTGGGCATAGCGGTAGGGAATCTGCGGGCTTTCCTGGACGGCAAGCCGGAGAACGTGGTCAATTTATGATGAAATTTTCGGGAGCGCGGTGGTAAAATAGGGCCAACCCGGTCCGCCGCGCCAGACCAACCAATCCATAAGGAGGACACCCCCTTGCCGAAATGGCTGAAAACGATTACCGCAAGCTGGCCGGGAAGGTTCCTGACCAAGACCATCGAACGCTACATTGTCCACGGCGTAGCCCAGGAAGCGGCCGCGCTGGCCTACTATCTGCTGTTTATGATTTTCCCGCTGATGATTTTCCTAAGCAGCCTGCTGGGCCTGCTGGATCTGGACATTTCCAGCATCATGGAAGCCCTGGCGCATCTCCTTCCCGCCGGGGTAGTGGAGCTGGCCGGCAGTTATCTCGTCTATGTCAGCGAGACCTCCAGCCGGGCTATGCTGTGGTTCGGGCTGATATTTACCATTTATTTCCCCATGCGGGCGGCGGACTGCCTGATGACCGCCGTGCGGAAGGCGTACCATCTGCCCCGGCCGAAAAATCAAATCCTTTACACAGCGAAGGTATTGCTGTATACTGTGTTTTTACTGGTATCCATCGCGCTGGCGCTGGCGCTGGCCACGGTAGGCCGTGCGGCGCTGGAATTTGTGGGCCGCTTTTTGATCGTGCCGGCCGCGTTCATTGATTTGTGGACCGACCTGCGCTTCCTGGTGCTGGGCGGCGTGATGTTCGCGGCGGTAGGCCTGCTTTACGCCGCCGCCCAGGACAGCCGCCAGCCGGTGCGGAACATTGTTCCCGGTACGCTGGCGGCGCTGGTGGGCTGGATGGTCGTGTCGGCGGCGTTTTCCTTCTATGTGGAGAATTTCGCCAATTACACCGTCATTTACGGCGCGTTGGGTACGGTAATTGTACTGATGATGTGGCTGAACCTGACGGCGCTGATGCTGATTATGGGCGCGGAGATCAACGGCGCGCTCATTGCCATGCGGGGCCGCAGGACCTTGCGGGCAAAGCATACGGACGGGCCGCGCCCGGTGGAAAACGCGGGAAAATAAGCGTGTACGGAGAAACTATGGAAAGCTATGAATTAGATTTCGATTGCGTTGGCATCGAGGACGGCGGGAAGATCCCCATTTCCCACACAGGGCGCGGGCAGGATATTTCGCCGGAATTTATCATTTGGAACCTGTCTCCCCGGGCCAAGTACCTGGCGGTAACGGTGGAGGACTTATCCCATCCCATCCGGGATTTTACCCACTGGGTCATCTGGAACCTCCCCGCATCCAACCACATCCGGGGCGGCATCCCCGCCGGGAAAAATGTCCCCGGCATCCGCGGGGCGCGGCAGGGCGTGGCCTATGGCCGCCACCGCTACGCGGGGCCGAAGCCCCCCAGGGGGAAGACCCACGTCTACCGGTTCAGCGTCTATGCCCTGGACACCTTCCTGACGCTGAAGCCCCGGGCCAGGAAACAGGCCTTCTTTGAAGCGGCGGATGGCCATATTATCCAAGCGGGCAGCATCACCGGTGAGTTTGAGTAATTCCGCCGGAGCTGGGAGAGGGAACCTATGAAAATAATGATTATCGGCTGCGGGAAGGTGGGCTTCACCCTGGCCCGCCAGCTCAGCGGCGAAAACCATGAGCTGACGCTCATTGACCGCCGGATCGAAGCCATGCAGGTAGCGGACAGCACCCTGGACCTCCTGTGCATAGAGGGCAGCGGCGCGTCCATCCAGACTTTGCTGGAGGCCGGTGTAAAAAGCACGGAGCTGGTGGTTGCCGTCACCGGCTCCGATGAACTGAATATTGTGTGCTGCCTGATTGCCAAGAAGCTGGGGGCACGGCATACTGTGGCCCGCATCCGCTCCCCGGAGTATTTCCGGGAGGCCGGCCTTCTCAAGCGGGAGGTAGGGCTGAACATGATTATCAACCCCGAATACGCCGCCGCCCAGGAGATTTCCCGTCTGCTGCGGGTCCCCTCCGCTTTCAGTGTGGAGACCTTCGCCCGGGGGCTGGTGGAAATGATCGGCTTCCCGATCCGGGAGAGCGATGGCATCGCCGGCATCAGCTTGTTTGAATACAATAAAAAGCACCCCAACGGGGTGCTGATGTGCGCGGTTGTGCGCAACGGGGAGGCCATCGTGCCCAACGGACGCTTCGTACCGCAGGTGGGGGACAAGGCCTACATGGTCGGCTCCCAGCGGGAGGTGGTGAAGTTCTTCCAAACCCTGGGGCGGGACGGCAACCGCATCCGCCAGATCACAGTCCTGGGCGGCAGCAAGATCGCCACCTACCTCACCTGGGCGGTGGAGAAGGTGGGCATGAAGGTACGGATTGTAGAGCAGAGCGCGGAAAAATGCGAATCACTGTCGGACAAGCTGCCAGACAGCCTGATCATCTGGGGCGATGGTACCGACAGCGCCGTCATCGAAAGCGAAGGCCTGCTGGACACCGATGCCTTTATCGCCCTGACCAACCGCGATGAGGAGAACCTGCTGATGGCCATGACCGCCCAGCGCCACGGCGTCAAGAAAGTCATTGCCAAAATGAGCCGCCCCAACTATATCGACATGATGCGGGAGAGCGGCGTAGACAGCATCATCAGCCCCAAAGATATCACCGCCAACCAGATTTCCGCCTATGTCCGGGCCATGGCCCGCAGCGAGGGCAGCGCGGTAGAAAATGTCTATAAGCCCCTGGGCGGCGCGGTAGAAGCGGTGGAGTTCACCGCCACCGCCACCGCAAAATTCCTGGATACGCCCCTCAAGGACCTTGGCCGTCTCCTTAAGCCGGGCATCCTGGTCGCCGCCATTGCCCGGGAGGGCAAAACGATCATTCCTGACGGCTCCACATCCATCCGGGCGGGAGATAAGGTAATCGTCATGGCCAAGAGCATTTTCCTTCAAGACCTAAATGAGATTTTGCAGGAGGAAGGAAAGGCCCGATGAATTATAAACTGGTATTCCACATCCTGGGGCTGATTCTCCGGGGGGAGGCGGCGCTGATGCTTCCGGCAATGGCGATTGGCTTTGCCAGCGGCGGCGGGGACGGACGGGCTTTCCTCTATTCCGCCCTCATTACCCTGGCGGCAGGCCACCTTCTGAGCCTTCTGCCCGGGAAAGGGAGCAAAATGCAGGCCCGGGACGGCTTTGCCTGTGTGGCGCTGTGCTGGATCGTGCTGAGCCTGTTCGGGGCGCTGCCCTACGTGTTCGCGGGGACGCTGCCCAACTATGTGGACGCGGTGTTTGAGACCGTATCCGGCTTCACCACCACCGGGGCCACGGTGTTCACCTTCATCGAGGGCCAGCCTATGGGCGTCCTCTTCTGGCGGGCCCAGACCCAGTGGATGGGAGGCATGGGCGTCCTGGTGCTGGCGCTGGCGCTGGTGCCAAAGCTGGGGGAGGGCAGCGTATACCTCATGCGGGCGGAATCCCCCGGCCCCATCAAGAGCAAGCTGACCCCCCGGGTCAACGACACGGCGAAAATCCTCTACAGTATTTATATCGGCCTGACCGTGGCGGAGGCAATCTGCCTGCGCCTGGCGGGAATGCCCTGGTACGATGCGGTGATCCACGCTTTCACCACCATCTCCACCGGCGGTTTCTCCGTGAAGGACGCCAGTATCGCGGCTTACGGCAGCCTGGCCATCGAATGGATCATCATTGTCTTCATGTTCCTGTCCGGCATCAACTTTGCCCTGCTGTACTTCGCCCTGCTGCGCAACTTCCGGGCGGTGTTCGAGAGCGAGGAGCTGCGCTCCTATACCCTCATGACCGTAGGCGCGTCGGCACTGATCGTGCTGAACCTGGTGGTTCACGCCAACTGGGCGCTGGACGCCCGCACCGTCACCGACAGCGCCTTCCAGGTTGTCACACTGATGACTACCACAGGGTACATGACCTACGACTACGTGCTTTGGCCCACTTTTTCCCAAGTGGTCCTAGTCCTGGTCATGTTCGCCGGCGGCTGCGCCGGTTCCACGGCAGGCGGCATCAAGCAGATCCGCGTAGTGCTTCTGTTTAAGAACCTGCGGCGGGAAGTCCAGCGGATCCTCCACCCCCGGGTGGTAACCACCATCCGGAGCGATGGGGAGCGTGTGGACGAGCCAACCTTGTCTGGGATCTCCCTGTTTTTCTTTGCGTATATCTTCCTGCTGCTGCTGGGGACACTGGTGGTCGCGTGGGATGACGTTGGCTTTACCGGCGCCTTTTCCGCGTCGTTGACATGTATCAGCAACGTTGGCCCTGCTTTCGATGTCCTGGGGCCCACCTGCAACTTCGCGTTTCTCTCCAACGCCAGCAAGGTGTTTTTGACCGCGAATATGCTGCTGGGGCGGTTAGAGATCATGCCGTTGCTGCTGCTGCTGTTCCCAGGCCTGTGGAAGAAGCGGTAGGAACTGGATACGTTAGCAAAACCAGCGAAAGGGATTAAAATAAAACGAAAAAGGAGAAAGATCATGCAGGAAAAATTCCAAGAATACGCCAAGCTTCTGGTGGAAATCGGCGTAAACATCCAGAAGGGCCAGAATTTGGTCATTCACTGCCCGGTGGACTGCGCCTGGTTCGCGCGGATGTGCGCGAAGGCCGCCTATGACGCCGGGTGCCGGGAGGTCATCATGGCCTGGGGCGATGACACGCTCACCAGGGAAAAATACTTCCGTGCCGCAGACGATGTGTTTGACTCCGTACCGGAGTGGCGGGTGCGTTTCGCCACCGATTACGCCAAGGAGGGTGCTGCCACCCTCCACATCTCCGGGACTGACCCCGAGATTTTGAAGGGCGTGGATCAGGGCCGCATGGTCCGCTCCCAGCGTGCCAGCGGCGCGGCCATGAAGGAATACTACCAGCTCCAGATGTCCAACGCTTTCCCCTGGTGCATCGGGGCCATTCCCGTGCCGAGCTGGGCGAAGAAGGTCTTCCCCGGCCTGCCCGAGGAGGAAGCCATGGAGAAGCTTTGGAACGCCATCCTCACCGCCGTGCGGGTAGAGGGGAAGGGCAACGCCGTGGAGCAGTGGAAAAAGCACCTGGACACGCTGCAAATCCGCATCGACAAGCTCAACGCGCTCCACCTGGACAGCCTGCACTACACCAACAGCCTGGGCACTGACCTGACCATCCGCCTGCCGGAAGACCACATCTGGGGCGGCGGGGACGGAACCAGCAAAGCGGGCATCCATTTCATCGCCAACATGCCCACCGAGGAGATTTTCACCGCCCCGCTGAAAACCGGCATTGACGGCGTGGTTTATTCCGCCATGCCCCTGTCCCTCCACGGCGAGCTGGTGGACAAGTTCCACTTTGTTATCAAGGAAGGCAAGATTGTGGAGGTCCACGCGGAAGTGGGCGAGGACAAGCTGAAGGCCGCCACAACCCTGGACGAAGGCGCGTCCTATTTCGGCGAAGTGGCTCTGGTTCCCTACGACAGCCCCATCCGCAACCAGGAGCTTCTGTTCTATGAAACCCTGTTTGATGAAAACGCCGCCTGCCACCTAGCCTTTGGCGAGGCCTACTCCGAGTGCATCAAGGGCGGCGAGGGCATGACCAAGGAGGAGCTGAAAGCCCACGGCCTGAACGACTCCATCACCCATGTAGACTTCATGGTGGGCACCGCTGACCTGAACATCACCGGCAAGACCCGGGATGGCCAGGAAGTCCCCATCTTCATCAACGGCAACTTTGCTTTCTAAAAGACCCGCCTGACAAAAAGAGGCCCTATCCTCCAAAGGATAGGGCCTCTCGTTTCCTTACGCCGCCATCGTAACCGCGGCGGTACGGTAGATAAATTTCACCTGGCCATCCTTCTCGCTGCCACCAGAGAAGCTCTGGTAATCCTTCGCGGCATCCACGGTAGCTTCCAACCGCTCCGCCAGCAGGCTCAGGTCACCGTCAAAGGCATCCACGATTTTCTGAATGCCCTCCTCATTGAACTCCCGCAATCCATCGGACAACTCACCCGCGCCGTCCCGGAGCTGCGTCACACCGTCCAGTAAAGCGGGAATGCTTTGGTTAAGCTGGCCCAGCCCCGCGCTAAGCTGGCCCGCGCCCTGGCCCAGGGCCCCCGCGCCATCCCGCAGGCTGTCAATCCCCGCACAAAGCTGCGCCGCGCCGCCAGACGCCTGGGCAACGCCCGCCGTATACTGCACAAGCCCCTGATAAAAAGCGTTGTAACCATCCAGCGATGCTTTCAGCCCCTTGACCTGCCCAACCGCGGGGCCATCGCCCATAGAAGCGATCACGCCGTCCAATATCTGCCCGTAATTCTCCACTGTCAATTCCGGAACCGTTGCCCCGGCAGCGGCGAGCTGCTGCCCAGCGGAAACCAGCAGCCCATCAAAGGCCTGTTTCGCTCCGGCGGTTAATTGCCCACTGTTGGCGTCCAGCTTCTCTAATCCGGTTTGCAGTCCCGCTGCCCCCTCTTGGAGCTGGGCAGCACCGGCTTGCAGTTCCGCGGCGCCGGCCTTAAGCGCGTCTGCCCCGTTAGCAAGCTGCCCGGTGGCATCGCCCAGGGCCTCTGATTTCTCCAGCAGCTCCCCCAGCCCATCATAAAGCCGCCCGGAGCCGTCCATAAGCCGCTCCATCGCGCCGGCCAGTTCAGCAAGGGATCCTTGCAGCCCGTCCAAATCATCCAGCTTCCCGGTATCCAACTCCTGGAAGGGGTCACTGAGAATCACGGTAAAAGTGGTTTCCAGCTCGAAGTCCTTCACATCAGCAGTAATCTCCACATAATCGGGAATGTCAATATCCTTTTCCTCCAGCCCCAGGTTCTCCCGCAGCCCAGGCAGGGCAAGCCCAATCACCGCCGTCCGTCCGCCGTCGTTATAGAGCCGTCCATTGGCCACGGAAATATTTTGGAAGCAGCCGTTATCCAGCACCGCCGCCGTCAGCACAGCGAAGGGCACGTAGATTTCCTCCATCTCCCCGCCAATTTCCACTTTCTCAAACTGCTTGTTGACGTAGTCGAACCGCACCGTCACCTTCCCGCTTTTCCCCGCAAGCTGGCCCGGCGAGACGGGCTGCCCGTCCAGGGTATAGGACACACGCATTTCCACCGGCAGTTCCCGGTTCGTCCCGCCCTGGCTGTAGATATCGCCGCCCTGGGCGTCCCAAATCCGCGCGTTGCCGTCAGCGGAGAAGGCCTCATCCCCCTTGACGTTTTCCACCCCATCCAGCGCGGCATCGTCCCGAAGCTGTTCCAGGCCCTCCGGATTTTTCAGCCAGTCGCTGACGATAACCTTCTCTGCCTTTCCGTCCGGGCCGGAGAGCACATACACAGTTTCATCCCGAAAGGCGGCGGGAGCCGCCGCCGGTAAACTGGCAGGCATTGTTTCCGTTTCCGGTGCCGCAGGTTCCATATGGCTGTTCGCACTGGCGTACACCACGCCGCTGGCGCCGCCCAGGGCTAATACCACGCTCAGGCCTAATGCCGTAAGCTTTGATGCAGATGTTTTCATTTCACAAAAACCTCCTGTTTAGACATTGCGTAATTTTTAGCGTTTTTCATACTTGTCGTAGTGGCACAGATCAGCCTGTCGCACAACAGCAGCAGGGCGGGCAGCATAAAGATGACCGCCATCATACTGATCACCGCGCCCCGGGCCATCAGCAGGCACATGGAACTGATAATGTCGATATCTGAGTACACCGCCACGCCGAAGGTCGCGGCAAACAGGCCCATACCGGAAACGATAATGGAGGGGATCGAAGCCGCCAGCGCCCTTTGGACGCTCTCCCGCTTATCCTTACCGGAAATCCGCTCGGTTTTATAACGGGTAGTCATTAAAATTGCGTAATCCACCGTTGCGCCAAGCTGGATGGTACTGATGCAAATTGGGGCGATGAAGGGCAGGCTCTGGCCCAAATAATGGGGCAGGCCCAGGTTAATAAAGATAGCGGCCTCAATCACGGCGATCAGGATAAAGGGCAGCGTAAAACTCTTTTCCACCAGCGCGATAATCAGGAAGATCGCTATAATAGACACCGTGTTAACCACCTGAAAATCCCGGCCCGTTGTCTCGATCATATCCTTCATGCAGGGGGCTTCCCCGATCAGCATTCCGTCCGGGTCGTAGCGTTTTAAAACCGCATGGAGCCGGTCCACCTGCTGGTTTACCTCCTCGCTTGCCACCTTGTATTGGGAGTTGACCAGCAGCAGTTCCCATTTCCCGCTGTCCAGCTTGCTGGTAACATTTTCCGGCAGGAATTCCACCGGCACCCTGGCTCCCGCCACAGCTTCCAACCCCAGGACATACTGTACGCCGTCAACCGCTTCCATCTCCTGGATCATGGCGCGGACATCCTGTGAGGACAGGTTTGAATCCACAAGGAGCATGTGGGTGGATGCCACGCCGAAGTCCTCGCTGAGCTTTTTATTGGCGGCGACATAGGCCATATCCTCCGGCAGGCATTGGCCCATATCGTAGTAAACCTCGCTGTTGGTTTGGTGGTATCCATACAGCGCAGGCGGGACAATCAGGACAAGCGCCACCAGAAACACCGGGAAAATCTTCACCACGCCAGCGGCAAACCCCCGCATATTCGGAATCAAGGAACGGTGGCGCGTCTTCTGCATGGGCTTATCAAACACCAGGATCAAACTGGGCAGCACGGTTACGCAGCCAATCACCCCCAGCAGAACGCCCTTCGCCATCACAATGCCCAAATCCCGGCCCATAGTAAAGGTCATGAAGCACAGGGCGATAAACCCGGCGATGGTAGTTACCGAGGAACCGGTTACAGATGCCAAGGTAGCATCGATCGCGGCAGCCATCGCGTCCCTGTGGTCCTCATGCCGTTCTCTCTGTTCATTGTAGCTGTTCCAGAGGAAGATAGAGTAGTCCATTGTCACAGCCAACTGCAAAACGGCGGAGAGGGCTTTTGTGATGTAAGAGATCTCCCCCATAAAATAGTTGGTCCCCAGGTTCATCAGGATCATCATGCCGATGCTGGCCAGGAACACAAAGGGCGCCAGCCAGCTATCCAGCAGCAGTAGCATCGCCCCACAGGCCAGGGCTACGGCAATCCCCACATAAACCGGCTCTTCCCGCTCGCACAAATCCTTCAAATCGGTCACCAGGGCGGACATGCCGGAGACAAAGCACTGTTCCCCCGCCGCCGCTCGAATCTCCCGGATAGCGTCCATGGTCAAGTCGGAGGAGGTAGAAGTATCAAAGAACACGGCCATCATAGTAGCGTCCCCGGCGTTGAACACATCGTACAGCTTATCCGGCAGCAATTCCACTGGTACGGAAATATCCATTAAGGAATCAAACCAAAGGACGGTCTCCACATGGTCAATCTTTTCGATTGTACCCTTCAACGCTGAGACGTCTTTCGCAGGCATATCTTCCAGGATAAGGAAGGAAAACGCGCCTTTGTGGAACTCCTCCAGCAGCGCATTCTGCCCGATAACGGTCTCCATGTCCTCCGGCAGATAGTCCAGCATGTCATAGTTGATCCTTGTTGCCGCCATGCCCAGCACAGAAGGAACCATCAGCAGCAGCGTTACAACAAGGACTGGGACGCGGTATTTCACTACCGCTTTGGAAAAACGCATCAATCCGAAACATCCTTTCTCGTCAAAATTACCAGTACTCGCGTACCTCATAGTAGTCGGTTTCGATTACATCGGGCTGTTGATGCCCAACGATTTTCACCGTGCTGAGGGCCACACAGAGGTTTAACCCCCCCTCCGCCAGCAGCGATATCCCCAGCAGGACTGTCAACGCCTGCACGCTCTCCCAGGGGCGGAACACCAGCAGCAGGCCTACCCCTCCGGCCAGTGCGGCCAATACCAGGATCAGCCACCACGCCTGGATACCGAAGCGTTTGGCGTCCACAGCGATCTGGATTTTAAACAAACCATCGGCCAGAATCGCCACACCCATAGCAACGCAGATAAAGTCCATCACGCCGGATGTCCGCAGCAGGACGGTCAAGCCCAGCGCGATCAGCAATATCCCGAATTCCAGATCATACTGGAACGCCAGCCGGAACAAATCCCTGGAGAAATAGCCCACCAGCTTTACCACGCCAAAAGCCGCCATCGCCACGCCCAGGGTCTTGCCGATAACCACCGCCGCCTTGGCAGGCAGGGCGATAAACAGTACGCCCACCACACAGAAAACAATGCTCATCACAATGTACCCTGTTTTCGCGAACCGCATAGAGGCCACAGAACGCGTCTCCATCATTACACCCCCTTTTGCCTCCGTCCACCGGAGTTCTCTTTACAGGCCACAGTATAGCGCGGCAGGCGGCGGATGAAAATGGGCAGAAAAACCCCCGTGTCCAAAAACCAGACACGGGGGCGGCGATGCCTAAAAATCAGACACGGGACAAACTGGTGTCTGACTGCCTTGGGGTAGGCCAGCCGGGGCGCAGGCGGCAGATCTGCCGGAAATAGGCGGCGATATCGTCCTTCATGCCGCTGTTAAGCCAGTCAATGACGGTGCCAAAGCAGGCGCAGCGGTGAAACCGCACCAGCACAGCAATATCCTCCGGCGGCTGGCCGTCCATAGCGGCCTCTATGTAGGCGGCGGCAACATAGTGGCACAGCTCCATCATGTGGCGCTCGAAGATATCCCGGCTAACGGAGTTATAGATGTGGTAAATAGCCCGTTTATTCTGGGCGAGGAAATCCACCACCGCGTCAAAGGACTGCTCCACAGAGCTGATGGTAGGATAGCGCGCCATCAGGTCGGAGACCATTTCCCCGCCGATCTCCTCTACCAGGGCGGGTAAATCCGCGAAATGGTAATAAAAGGAGTTGCGGTTGATGCCGCAATCCTCTACAATATCCTTAACGGTGATCTGACTGAGGGGGCGCTGGCTGAGCAGCTTCAGAAAGGATTCCTTGATCGCTTTGCGTGTAAAATTCGGCATAGCCTCACACCTCATTTCCATAGTCAGGCCATAGTATAGCACATCTTCACAGAAATTTATAGAGAGAAATTCACCGAAATTCTGACAGGAGGGCAGCCGCCATGACCATTGACCGTCTGATTGGGATATTATCTATTTTACTCCGGGAAGAGCAGGCCACCGCCGCCAGCCTGGCGGCACGGTTCGAGGTCAGCCCCCGGACTATCCAGCGGGACGTAGACCGCCTGTGCCGCGCGGGGATTCCCCTGCGCACAGTGCGCGGCGCCGGGGGCGGCATCTCCATCATGGAAGGCTACGCGGTAAAGCAAACGGTCCTGACAGACGCGGATCGCGGGGCCATCCTGGCGGGGCTGCGGAGCCTGGACAGCGTATCCGGCACAGGATATTACCGGCAGCTCATGGAGAAGCTCCCCCCTTCCCGCGCCAGCGCGGGAGACGATTGCGTCACCATTGACCTATCCTCCTGGTACGGCCCCGCGCTGGCCCCCAAGCTGGCGGCCTTAAAAACCGCCTGCGCGGCGCGCAGGCTGGCACAATTCACCTACTGCGCCCCCGGCGGTGACAGCCACCGCACCGTAGAACCATATCAGCTGGTATTCCGCTGGTCGAGCTGGTATCTCCACGGCTGGTGCAGGGAACGGGAAGACTTCCGGTTATTCAAGCTCAACCGCATGCTCGATGTAGCGGTCTTACCGGAGTGTTTCACCCCCCGCCCCGCGCCCAGCCCAATCACCCCGGCGGAGCGGCTTTACCCCGATCGGCTGCAATCGCTGATCCGCTTTTCCCCAGCCGCCCGCTGGCGGCTGATCGACGAATACGGGGCCGAAAGTTTTTCTTCCCAGGAGGATGGTTTTTTACTTTTCCGCCGTGGCTTTCCCGATAAAGAGGAGCTTTTCCGCTGGGTACTAAGCTTCCAGTCACAGGCGGAGTTATTGGAGCCCCACCATCTGCGGCAGGAATTTTTCTCACGGCTAAAAGAAATCTGCCAGAAATATGACAGATAGCTGTCGTATTTCCGGTAGTAAAATTGAAATAGCTTCCGCCCTTACCCCCGGGAGCCACCCATCCCCGGAACTATGGACGCACAGAAAGAATATTGGAGGAATATAACATGGCTGAATCAAGATGTGGAATCTTATGCGCGGGCTGCCCATACCGGGAATCCATGGGATGCCAAGGCTGCGCCAACATCGAAACCCCCTTCTGGGGGAGCTGCCCCATAAAAGCCTGCTGCGAGGGGAAAAAGCACGCACACTGCGGGCAGTGTCCCACATTCCCCTGCCAGCAGCTTACAGCCTACGCGTACGATCCGGAACAGGGCGACAACGGCCTGCGCCTGGAGCAATGCCGGAAATGGCGGGAGGAGGTGTGATATGGCATCCAGCCTGAGCTACGTTGAATTTGTCATGGAGCAAATGTCCCCCGCCGGAACCATTACATACCGGAAAATGTTCGGAGAATACGGCCTGTACTGTGACGGAAAATACTTTGGCTGCGTCTGCAACGACCGGACGCTCGTAAAAATCACCCCCGCCGGGGAATCCCTCCTCCCCAACTGCCCCCGCGGCATCCCCTATGAGGGCGGCGGCAACATGCTCCTGCCGGACGTAGAGGACCGGGAAAAGCTGGTGGAGCTGGTCAAGGCCACCTGCGCCGCCCTGCCGGAGAAAAAGCCCCGTAAAAAGGCAAAAAAGGAGTAATCCATGGAGAAAATCGACTACAAAAAGGCAGAAAAGCATTTGTATATGCCCAAAGCCCCGGCTATCATCGAAGTACCCGAAATGGCCTTTTTCGCCGTAGACGGCCAAGGCGACCCCAACACTGCCCCCGCCTACGCCCAGGCAATGGAGATTCTGTATGGGCTGAGCTTCACTGTCAAAATGAGCAAAATGGGGGGCGAAGAACCGGCCGGCTATTATGAGTACGTGGTTCCGCCCCTGGAGGGCCTGTGGTGGGCAGACGCCCCCGCCTTTGACGGCATAAACCAGACAGATAAAAGCCTGTTTCATTGGACTTCCCTGATCCGCCAGCCAGGCTTTGTAAACGAGGAAGTATTTGCCTGGGCATTGGAGCGCCTGGCGAAGAAAAAGCCGGGGCTTCCCCTGTCCAAAGCCCGTTTTCTCCGCTGGGAGGAAGGCCTGTGCGCCCACCTCCTCCATGTAGGCCCTTACGATGCCGAGCCTGCCAGCATCAGCAAACTCCACGCCTTTATCACAGCCCAGGGCTTTGAAACCGACTTTACCGAAACACGGCGCCACCACGAAATCTACTTAAACGACCCCCGCCGGACCGCGCCGGAGAAACTGAAAACCCTCATTCGCCACCCGGTCCGGAAAACCTGACGGGAGCGCAAACGGTCCCCGGCTTCCGCCGCCCGTCATCTGTTCTCATTCAAATATAGCTGCACCCGGTTCTGTACCAGGCCGATCACCTCGTCCATGGCCTTGTCCCCCGCGAAGTAAGGCCCAAGGGTATCCCAGACGATATCGGACAAAGTGCTGTCCGGCCAATAGATTTGGGCCGTGTTGTTCAGAAGGGCTTCAAACCGTTGCAGGTGGCTCTCATTCGGTTCCTCCGGTTTGAACAGGCGCTCCCCGAGAGGGCCTGCGCCAACATCAGAAATCCCACGGTTATACGCCAAATCAATCTCATTTCCCTGATTGTAATTTTTCAGGTTGACACAGGTCTTGATCGTGACATATTTGCGCATCTCAAGCATTTCGCTGTCCCGATAGGTCTTTGTCAGTATGGGGCGCATAAACTCCCATGCCGTCTCCTTATCCCGGCAACTGGAGGACATCGCCAACTGGTTGCCGTGCAGGTTAAAAAAGCTTCCCAAGCTGCCATCCGCCGTGGGATAGCCAACATAAGCGGATGGCGCGCCCCAATAAGTATCCAGGGAAGCGATATACCACATCGCGGCAACCGTCACCGTCTCCAGCATCTGCCGCCCACCTAAGATCCGGTCCAAAAGCTCCGCCCTGACCTCCTCGCTTGAGCCTGCCGTTTTGCATTCCTCCGGGAAAGATTTCAAAAATTCCACCATATCCCGGAACCCCTCGCTGTCAAAGGAGCTTTCCCCTGTTTCCATGTTCACGTACTGCTCCAGCAAGGGGGCGCAGAGCGTGGAAAACACATCCCATCTCGTGGCGTTATAGCGCAGGATCGTGGAATCCTCCGGCATAGTGGAATAGGTTTCCATCAGCTCGTCCAGCGTCCAGCCCAACCGGCTGCCCACGATATGTTCCGGCCCCATCAGGGTAGTAATGGAGACATCCGGGAAAATCATATACAGGCCGCCGTTCACCTCCGCGGCTTTCAGCGGCGGCATAAGGACCCCCTCCAGCCCTAATTGGGGGTCGTTTTCAATGTACGGCCACAGGTTCTCCAGATACCCCTTCTGCGCCATCTGGCGGTAGGGCAGCCAGTATTCGTCCGCCGGGCGTTCCCTGTATGGCATATCCGACCATGCGGCATCCTTGTTTGCGCCCTCGCCGAGCCGGTGCATTTCCATGATATCCGGCACTTGCCCCAGCGCAAGCTCCGCAAAAAGCCGCTCCACGCCGTGTTCATCGGAATAATCCCGCACCTCAATCTGGACATCCTCATGTGCGTTGTTGAATTTTTTTACTGATCTGGTAAAATCGTCCGTCACCGGATTCAGCGCGGCATAAATTAGTACGCCCTCCTCCGGCTCCGGCGGCTGCTCCACGCCGTCCTTACTTCCGCATGCCGAGAGGATACAGGCCGCGAATATGCTCAAAAGCAACAAAGGAACTTGCCATTTCGTGCGCGTTTTCATAGGGTGTCCCTCCCATCATAAGTATATTTTCATATTAGCATACCCACCCAAGGAACACAAGCAAGAATCCCCAACGCCCCCGGGCAGCCGCCCGTGGGCGCGCCATCACCTCATCTCACTGACATACAGCCCCACGCGGCTGTCCAGCATCCGCACGGTATCCTCCATCGTCCTATCCCCCGCGAAGTACGGCCCCAGGCATTCCCAAACGATATTCGCCAGCTCATCGTC
>CAJUNA010000007.1 GCA_910587645.1 uncultured Oscillospiraceae bacterium | reverse complement strand
CTTCTTCTGAGAAAATGTGATCCAAAACCTCCACAATGTTGAGCTTGTCCGCCACCGCCCGTTCCAGGTAGTTGTCCAGAATCTCCAGGGTGTTTTTCATCTTAAGGGCTTCCAGGTTTTCCCTCAGCCTGTCCATAGTAAATTCACTCATACAGCACCTCGTCATATCTGGACAAATCGGAGGGTTTCAAGGGGAAATCAATCACTTTGCCCTGTTCCAGCAGAACATTTTCCGCATCCATTGTCTGCTTCAGCGTAAGCCTTCGGTAATGCTGAGGATTGACAACCATGTCCTTCCTTCACAAAACTACATTTTTTCCTCGGCGTTTTTTTACATTTTATCACTGGCGATGACAGCAATTTTTGAGCATATGGAAGTCACTGAATGTAAGTGGCTAGGCCACGATGGACAGGCTCTGGATGAAAGTGAGTTCAAGTAACAGATTGGGGCGGCCCTCTTTTCGAGGACCGCCCCTTGCGAATGGATCAATAGCCCGTCTTGGGCAGGGAAGGGTTAGGGGTCAGTTTCGCACGACAGTGACCCAGCTGGCCAAGCCGACCTGGATGGTGAAGTAGTAGGGGTACTGTCGATTTTGAACCCCTCCACCGCCTCGATCTCTACCGCATAGAAATCGCCGGCATCCATGGTCAGGAATACCCGGCCAGTATCCCCGGTGGTGATGGTATCCACCAGCCCGCCGTTCATCTCCCGAATTTCAAAGGTCACGCCCTTGATGCGCTGGGATTTGTCCGACTCGGAGACCTTAATCAGCTCCAGGCCACCCACAGGGGTGTTGTAGAATGTCAGTGCCTGGATCTGGCCGGACTTGATCTCTATGCTCTGGGGCGTGGAATCCAGCACATACCCGTCCAATGCCTTGGTTTCCTTGGCGGTAATGACGGAGCCGGGCTTCAGGCCGGAGATGGTAATGCGGCCATACTGGTCGGTTTTGTAGATGCCGTTGTTCGGCCCCACAAAAGCGCCGCTGCCATTCACTATAGGTAGGGAATTTTTGAAAAGCCGGAAGCACGTCTTTCTGGACTACGAGCCGTCTCCCGATGTTACGCCGTACCACCCTGCCACCTACCGGGAAATCAAGGCCTGGGTATTGCAGGAGTATGGCTTGAAGGTTTCTTCCCGGTATGTTACCCAGGTCAAGCGGAAGCATGGCATCGTCACCCAAGCGGGATGCGCTGGTGCGCTTCCCGAACACGAAAGTCCCCAAGGACATCCGCCTGTATCCCGGCAGCCCCCGCGTGGAAAAGCGGGTGAAATGCCTTGTGCCGTACTGCGACCCCGATGCGATGTACGCGGAGATCCTGAAGGTCAATGACAGCCTGGAAAACAGGGGCTATCTGGCTGGGCTCTCCGAACAATATCTCAAAAATGAGGAATGCGCGATGGAGAACCAAAACCCCAGCCCCAACCCTTCCCCTGGTATGACGGCCGGGTCGAGACCGTGCGGAAGGAGTACGTCAACCCTTGGGCGGAAGAGGACGAGCCGGAGCAGGAACAGTATGATACTCCCAGGGCGATTTACGACTACCTGAACCGGAAAGTCTGGAAGCAGGACGCCGCGAAGAAAGCCGCCATCGTCATTGCCTGTAACACATTCAAGCGGAGCGTCAAATCCAACGCCATGTTCATCGGCCCCAGCGGCTGCGGCAAGACCTGCATCTGGCGCTGTCTTCAAAAGATTTTCCTGGGCCGTATTGTTGTTTCTGATAGTTCGTCCATCACTTTGACAAGCTGGAAGGGCGATAAGACATGGTCGGATCTGCTTCGATCCCTTCTCTTTCGCAACGGACACCACAATATCCTCACTCTGGACGAGGCGGACAAGCTATGTGCCCCAAAATTCTCGGACGGCGAGAACGTCAGCCACAGCATCCAGTCGGAGGGCCTGACGATGTTGGAGGGTGCTTTTGTGGACGTGAAAATTAGTTCCGTCATCCATTCCACAGACACGTCCAAGATCAGCTTCGTCCTGTGCGGCGCGTTCTCCAACAAGGCCCACAACGTGGCGGAGAAAAGCGCCGGGAGCTGGCCTGCCGGACAGGACTGGGCATCCAGGGCATGGAGAACCAGATCCGGTGGCTGGTGGACGAGGCTCTGTCTCTGATGAAAATACGGAACCCGGCTTCGACTTTCCGCGATGCCCTGGAATGTATGATATACGATAACATGACGGAGGAGGAATACGGCCAGATGCTCAACACGATCAAATTTCTCCAGGAACTGTGGCACTACCCAGACGAACCGGGGGAGGCCCCGAAGAAATACGAGATGAACGTCCTCATGCTTCTTGCCAACGCCATCGAGGCATTGAGCCGGCTCCATGCCCAGTATCAGATGAAAGATATTTAACAATCTTAAATGGAGGAAAAAGCTATGTTGAACCACTGTGCGATCATAGGCCGCCTTGCCCGCGACCCGGAGCTCCGCCGTACACAGTCCGGCATCTCCGTCACGTCCTTCACTATCGCCTGCGAACAGGACTACAAGGACGCCAACGGCGACAAGACCACGGATTTTATCGACATCGTGGCCTGGCACAACACCGCCCGACTTCGTGTCCAGGTATTTCACCAAGGGACGCATGGCCGTCATCGATGGACGGCTCCAGCTCCGGGACTGGATCGACCGGAATGGAAACAAACGCCGCAGCGCCGAAATACTGGCGAACAGCGTCCACTTTCACGCTCAAGCAGGACGGCAAGTTTGCCGGCAGCTCCGCAGAGGCACCCGGGAGGCCGTATTCAACTCGGACGGCACCAACGAGCACGTCTGGAACATAGACAAGGGACAGCCCCTCTCACCGACCGTTGGGCAGATCTACGTCAACCGGGGCGGCGGAAAATACCTCTGCCGCGCGCTGGTGACAGAGCATGGCGCCCTGTAATTTCAACTCGCTTGGCGGCTCCAGCAGCACCGTTGCCGACTTCCGAAACATAAAGACCGGCTGGACGAGCGGCGCGACCGGATCAGGTTCGAGTTCACCTGGCTCACCGGGCTCAGTTTCGACCGCATGGAGGGCAACGAGCAGACGGTCAACCTGCGCTGGTCCGCGTTCCGGGAGTTCCTGGGAGGGCTGATCCTTCACGGGCAGGATGATATGAGTAAGACGTACTACGGAATCCATACCTAAGATTGGAGACTATACATCATGGGAATGCGCAGCGCCCCGGCCAAGCTCCGGCCCCCTCTCCGCAGAGGCTCAGGAGCTGGCCCGGCAGAATATCCAGACCATCGCAGGGTTTTTGGGCCATCACCGGCTCACTGACAATTGGTACGACATCGTGATTTTCCGCTACCTGCTCACGATCCCATGGCCCAGAATTGGCTGGACCGCCCGGAGCTGCACCGGTACGCATTCAGCACGATAGCATGGCGGGCCATGTCCAGCACGTCCAGCCATTGCGGGGCATGACATTCGCTGCCGCGCAACAGGAGACAAACAATGCGCAGCCGGAAAATCTTCGACCAAAAGATTTACCGGCTGCCGCTATCTTCATATCGGGCACACGGGGAAAAAGAGACCGTTTATGCGCAGACTGACCGAGCAAGACATCGAGAACATCATCGGTAGCACAATCAAGTGCCACTACATCGAGACGGCGCGGATCAAGGATGGCCCCTACACCGACAGCGACCACTACGGTTTCGTACTGGGCCGGAACGCCCACGGCCACTACGTGACCTGGCACTTCCATCTGCTGGAGAACGAATCCGTTTCCGTGTACTAGGGCCACTACTTCATGGAGGACCGGGCGGTGGTTCAGGATTTTTATAACCGCGACAAAGGGCAGGAGGTATTCTACTATGAATCTCACCATCAGATCCATGACCCAGGCCGAGCGCCTGTACTGCTACAGCCGGAACTCCCACCTCATGGCTGCGGCCGGCTGCATCGGCCACCTGCGCGGCGACATGGGTAGCACCGGCGATGGGTTCTACACCACCTGGTTCGACCACTAGGAGGAACTCAGGGCCTAGGATTTCAAGACCGAGCTGGACGCCGTAGTCAACCCCCTGCGGTTTGACCTGTCCTACGGCGGTGTCCTGTCCCGCCGAGGCACGCTGGCTGCCTATTGCTATACCAACCCGGACAGCAGGATAGACCAGGATGGAAGCGAGTACGGCTTCCGGGCGGACACGGACGGGTACGCCCACATGCTGCGGCTCAACCCCAACCGGGGCGAGTACAATCTATATATCTATTGCTACGTCCGGGAGCGGCTGGAATGAACGCCTGTACCACATCCACGATTTCGCAGAAGAAATGGAGAAGGCCGGGAACACTGTCATCCCCCTTCGCTCCCACCACCTGGGGATGCACCTTGATATGGTCGGCGCCAATCATCAGCCATTCATAATCCAGCTCATCAATCAGAATTTCCAGTAGTTT
The DNA here is from genome assembly GCA_910587645.1 of uncultured Oscillospiraceae bacterium. GTDB lineage: Bacteria > Bacillota > Clostridia > Oscillospirales > Oscillospiraceae > Pelethomonas. Next base: position 92,746 of record CAJUNA010000007.1, on the reverse strand, counting down.
TTCCCAAACGCCATTGCTGCGCCAACGAATGAATCTTTGATGAACACTGCTCTATCACAATCCTGGCGCCTTGTGTAGACACTATCTAACTCGAGAAGATACCAGTTCACATAAACCAACATCATAGCCCCCATTCACCCCTTCCCTTTTTCTGCGATTTATGGTATCGTAGAGTATAGACAAATTTTACAAACGATACCATAAAGGAGGCGTGCCCCTATGGCAAAATATATCATGGCGTTTGACGCAGGCACCACCAGCAACCGCTGCATACTGTTTGACCGCCAAGGCCGGATATGCAGTTCCGCCCAGAAGGAATTTACCCAGATATTCCCCCGCCCCGGCTGGGTCGAGCACGATGCCCGGGAAATCTGGGCGACCCAGTTCGGGGTGGCGGCGGAAGCGATGGGCAAGCTGGGCGCGTCAGCGTCCGATATCGCGGCCATCGGCATCACAAACCAGAGGGAAACCGCTATCGTTTGGGATAAGGCCACCGGCGAGCCGGTCTGCAACGCCATTGTATGGCAGTGCCGCCGGACATCGGCCTACTGCGATGGGCTGAAATCTCAGGGCTTGACTGAGACTATCCGCCAAAAGACCGGCCTGATGATCGATGCCTATTTTTCCGCTACCAAGCTCAAATGGATTCTGGACAACGTGGCGGGCGCGCGCCAACGGGCAGAGCAGGGTGAGCTGCTGTTCGGCACGGTGGAAACCTGGCTGATTTGGCGGCTCACCGGAGGCCGTGTCCATGTTACAGACTACTCCAATGCGTCCCGGACGATGCTTTTCAACATCAATACCTTGGACTGGGACCAGGAAATTTTGGACATCCTGGGCATCCCCTGCCAAATGCTTCCCGAAGTCAAGCCCAGCAGCTTTGTATACGGCGAAACAGACCCAGGATTTTTCGGCCAGCCGGTTCCTATCGCAGGCGCGGCAGGCGACCAGCAGGCGGCGCTCTTCGGCCAGACCTGCTTCCAGCCCGGCCAGGCGAAGAATACATACGGCACCGGCTGCTTCCTTCTGATGAACACCGGCGGGAAACCAGTATTCTCCCAAAACGGCCTGGTGACCACCATTGCCTGGGGTTTGAACGGCCGGGTGGAATACGCGCTGGAAGGCTCGATTTTTGTGGCGGGCGCGGCGATTCAATGGCTCCGGGATGAAATGCGCCTCATTGAATCCGCTGCCGACAGCGAATACCACGCGGGCAAGGTTTCCGACACTGCGGGGTGCTATGTAGTCCCGGCCTTCACCGGCCTGGGCGCGCCCCACTGGGACCAGTATGCCCGGGGCGCGATCGTGGGCCTGACCCGCGGCGTCAACAAGAACCACATCATCCGCGCCACCCTGGAATCCATCGCCTATCAGGTCAGCAACGTGCTGGACGCCATGCGGGCCGATTCCGGTATCGCCCTCCAGTCCCTAAAGGTGGACGGCGGTGCCAGTGCCAACAATCTGCTGATGCAGCTCCAGGCGGACATCCTGCAAGCGGAGGTTCACCGTCCGGTCTGTGTGGAGACCACCGCATTAGGCGCGGCTTATCTGGCGGGCCTGGCCGTAGGCTTTTGGTCAGGCCAGGAGGACGTCAAGCAGAACTGGGCGGTTGCGCGCACCTTTACCCCGTCCATCACGCCGGCAACCCGGGATGAAAAGCTGCGGGGATGGCGCCGGGCGGTGGGGCGTTCCTTCCATTGGGTGCAGGACTAGGGCACGCCCAGGTATTTCCCCGAAAAAAAATCCCCTCCCGGGGCTTGTATTTGGCCACACGGCCTGTTAAACTAATCACAATCCTAAAAGGAGTACAGTAGCGATGTCTGACATCATTTCAAAAATTGACTGGCTTGTGGAAAAACCCCGCTATTTGATTGATATGTTCCCTTCCACCGTGCCAAAGGCAGCAGACCAGCGGTATTTTGATGTAGAAGAATATTTTCAGAACCATCGGGAAGCATTGGACGAAAAGTTTTGCAGGATTTTGCTAAAACTATACTGCTATCACGATTTCTGGATCTCAGCCGGAAACGAAAACATGAAAAATCCCAGCGTCAATCAACTGGTGGAACTGATCCGGCATTGTTTTGCCGGTAGCTGGAAGAAGCGGGATTACATCAATATTATCCTGCCCGGCTGCGATGCCATGGTCATCCTTAACGGCGATGACCTCTATATGATTTTATGTAATCCAGACCCGCCGCTCCAGAAATTGGTATCGCAGCTCGCTGCGGCAGAAGGATTATTTTTCTACCAAGCGCCCGAAAGATAAACAAACCCGCCCCAGCTACAAATCCTGCCTAAGGAGGGCCGACATGAACCCCGAGAAAAATGCCGCAGTCCCGGAAGAAATCCTGGACCACGCCTATATGCACACCCACGGCGTCCCCCACGAACACAGCCACGGCCATACCCACAGCCATACCCAGACCCGGGCGGTAGTCAACCGCCTGGCCCGGGCCATCGGCCACCTGGAGCGGGTGAAGGCCATGGTGGAGGAGGGGCGGGACTGCTCGGAGGTCCTCGTCCAGCTCTCCGCCGTCCGCAGCGCCATCAACAGCACGGGGAAGGTGATCTTAAAAGACCACCTTGAGCATTGCGTGGTAGACGCCATCGAGTCCCACGACCGGGCTGCCATCGATGAGCTGAACCGCGCCATTGAGCAGTTTGTAAAATAAGAAGCACCCTGGATTCTCCGAATCCAGGGTGCTTCTATCCTAGCCATCGCCTATCGCCAGAGTATGCCCTGCAAGAGCAATCCCTGTAGCAATAGTATGGCCGGGAACTTCTTCAACTGCCCCATAACCTTAAAGCTATGCGTGTGACAATTGGGGAAAGAACAGCTTTTCCTTTCCAATACGCTCCAAATCCCTTCCGCGATAGAACAGGCGGGTATCATTTCTGTCATCATAGACAGACACATCGAACATATCAAGATCCCCGGAAGCGGGTGGGAAGCCAATGATTAGAGAACTATATACAGTATCAATATGTGAAACAATGTCTCTCATAGAAACCGGCTGTGTACTGATAACGCTTTTAAGGATAAGCGTATCTTCTGTTTTCTCCATAATGGCAAAACAGTCCAGATCATCTGCGTAATATACATTGTCCAGGCCAGCGGTGTAAAACATTTGCAATCCAAATTTATTGACATGTTCCAAAGCTGAATTTACGGCACAATTTTTTACCGCATCCATATATTTCTGCTTCATCTGCCCGTCCTGTCCGCACGTTTTTCGGAAAGCGGCGCCGCTTTTGATACTGCCTGGCCACTCCTTTTTCAAGGAATATTGGTATTGGTCGCTTTCTTGAAACCCGATTTTCCGATAGAAGCCCAAAGCGTCCGGATTACTGAATAAGTAGATTCCATTGCAGGTGTTTTCATATTCTTTTAGCACATATTCCATCAGCCGTCCCGCAAGCCCTCGCTTTCGGAATGCCTCGTCCGTCATAACGGTTCCAAGCTGTATGTAATATTTAGGGATCCCGTTTTGGATAAAGTGCATCCTGTTTACTGAAACATTTGCCAGGATTCTTCCATCCTGCATAAGGGAATACGGGATATAATCGCCTTCAAAATATCCTCCGGCCATCCAGCTTTCAAAATCAAACCCATATATTTTCTGTGTCAAGGCATTCAACTGATGCCGCAATGTGTCATTTTTCATATAATCAAAAACAAGTTCCATAAGCACCTCCGTAAAATCCCAATATATTGATCTAAATTATAGCATAGAATCACTGCCGCATCAATCTGTTTGCGTAAAAACGCTGAAGCTGCGGTCCAGCCGCGCCTTTTTCAAAAAGATCCTTTGGATTAGGTTGCCTGGAATTTTCTTTCCGCATTCCACCCCTTGACAACCACAGTACTATGTGGTACGATGTACCTATCGGAGGTAAGGTATATGAACATTGAGGAATGGCGTGCCCAGATCCGCCGCGGGACACTGGAGTTCTGCGTTCTGCTGATGATCGCCCGCGGGGAGTGCTATGGCTACGAGATCATCAGCCGATTGGAAGGGAGGCCCGTGCTGGCGGCGAAGGAGAGCACCATCTACCCCCTTCTCCGCCGGCTCCTGCGGGAGGAAATGCTCGTATCTGCGTGGCGTGAGTCGGCGGAGGGCCTGCCGCCCAGAAAATACTATACCATCACAGACAAAGGCCGGTCCTATCTGATGGCCATGGGAACCGAGTGGGATAATTTGCTGTCAGCAATCGAAGAAATCAGAGGGGAGCATCCAACATGGAACAAGCATTAGAAATTTACCTGGACAAGATTGACCGGCGCCTGCGGCCTATGTCCGCGTTGGAGCGTTCAGACATTGTCCGTGAGATCCACAGCGAAATGCAGGAATTGGAATGCCATGGCCTGACGGCCCAGGAGATCATCCAGCGGCTTGGCACACCAAAGGACCTGGCCGCAGCCTATCTGGAGAACGCGATCACAAAAGATCCCCGGTTTAGCTGGTCTCGTCTGGGGGCGGTGGCGGCATTTTATAGCATGGCGGGATTAGCGGGTATGATTGTGCTGCCCACTACCAGCATACTCGCGGTAGTGTTCCTGCTGAGCGGCGCGCTGATCCCAGCGGCGGCGTTGTTGTCTCTGCTGATGTCTTTTGCTGGGATGGAGGTGCCTTGGGTCACCATGCAGCTTGGGGGCTGGACCGCGCCGCCGCTGGTGGCATTCCCGATTGCGGCGCTAACAGGGGCACTGCTTCTTTTAGGCGGCATAGGCTGCTGGAAAGCGACCGTATGGTTCATCCGCCAAGTCGGCAAAAAACGCCGCGAATTGGCATAACTTCTATCCAGGCCCCAGGGCTCCTTCCCTCTGTCTATGTTGACGATGCCATTTTTGCAGCATCTCACGGCTTGCGGGAGGAATCCCGCGATTGCCACCTGCCTTAACAGGCGCCAGTCCCAGGCGTTTGCGCCAAAGAAAAATCCCTCTTTACGAAATCCGTCTTTTCGTGTAGAATGAGGGGAGGAAAAGCCCCCATCGAAAGGAGGGATCACCTATCAGCGAATACATACTCCATCTGCCGGAGGAGGAGAGCATTATCCTCTCCGGTCCGGCGGCCAAGCGGCTCATACGTTCCGGCGATGGCGATGCTGCCCTTCTTTATATCGCTGTTCTGAAGAACCGGGGGAGCGCCGATGACGAAAAAATCCGCGCCCAGCTTGGATGGAACCCGGACAAATTCCGCCGCGCCCTGCACGCCCTTTCCCAGCAGGGGCTGGTGGCCCTGCCCGGCTCAGCGGACCGGCAGCCTGTCCCTCCGCCGCCGGCCCCCTCCCCTTCGGACGCCCGGCCCGAATATACCCGCGCCGACATGGCCCGCGCCCTGGAGGGCGCGGAGTTTGCTTCCCTTACCAGTGCGGTGGAGGAAAAATTAGGGAAAAAGCTTACAACCCCCGATTTAGCTATCCTGCTAGGGTTGTACGACCAATTGGGCCTGCCGCCGGACGTGATTTTCTTATTAGTGGGCTTCTGCGGGGAGCGCACGGTCCATCGCTACGGCCCGGGCCGGAAACCAACGCTCCGCCAGATTGAGAAGGAGGGCTATACTTGGGCGCGTCTGGGTCTGATGAACCAGGAGAGCGCCGCCGCGTACATCCGCAAGTACCAGCGCAGCCGGGAAGCCCTTCCCAGAATGATGCGCCTGCTCCGGCTGGGCGACCGGGTCCCCTCCCCCAGTGAGGAAAAATATCTGATGAGCTGGGACAGCATGGGATTTGACGATGAAGCCATCGAACTGGCCTATGACAAAACCGTGGTCAAGTGCAAGGAATTAAAATGGGCCTATATGAACAAGATCCTCATGTCTTGGCATGAAAAGGGGCTCCACTCCGTGGAGCAGATCCAGTCCGGAGACCGCCATGAAGGGCGGAAAAACCCTCCAGGACGCCAGGAAGCCGGGCGCTCGGCACGGGAGGATATTGCCCGGATGGAAAAATATTTGCAGCGGCTTCGCCAGGAAGGAGGGGCGGATTAAATGCCAAGGGATGGAAATATTATGGCCGAGGCCATCCGCCGCTTCCAGGCGGACAAAGAGCGGCGGGCCGCGCAGTTGGAGCGCCGGACGGAGGAGATTTACCGCCGTGTCCCGGCGGTGCAAGCCATTGACCGCCAGCTTCAGGCTACGGCGGCCAGGATCGTCCTGGCGGCCTTTGAGCAGGACGGAGATCCGGACGCGGCGCTGAAGCGGCTGGAGGAAGGCAATCTGGCCCTCCAGCGGGAACGGGCCGAACTGCTGGTGGGGGCGGGGTACCCATACAACTACCTGGACGATGGGCCGGCCTGTCAGATTTGTCAGGATACCGGGTTCCTTCCGGACGGCGCGCCCTGCCGGTGCTTGGCCGCTTACTACACCCGGGAGCAGAATAGACGGCTCAGCAAGCTGCTGGATTTGGGCAGCCAATCCTTTGAAACCTTTTCCCTGGCGTGGTATCCTACCCAGGTCTGGCAGGAATATGGATGCAGCCCACAGGACAATATGAAGATGGTTCTGGAGCTTTGCCAGGGTTACGCCCATAGCTTTCCCAAAATGGGGAATCTGCTGTTTACCGGCGCGCCGGGATTGGGGAAAACCTTCCTCTCCGCCTGCATCGCCAGGGATGTGGGGGAGCGGGGGTTCTCTGTGGTCTATGATACGGCGGGCCATGTGTTCCAGCAGTTCGAAAGCGGGAAGTTCGGCAGGGAAAATCCCTTCGAGGAGGATCCAGACCGGGAGATCAACCGCTGCCTGAACTGCGACCTGCTGATTATGGACGATGTGGGGACGGAGATGTTGACCTCCTTCGTCCAGTCGGCTTTTTACCGGATCGTCAACGACCGGCTGCTGTCCGGGCGGCGGACTGTGCTGTCCTCCAACCTATCCCTGGATGAGCTGGGGCGGCGGTACGGCGCAGCGGTTCTCTCCAGGATCAGCGGGGAATATCAGGTGCTCCGCTTTTTTGGAAAGGATATCCGGCTTTTGAAGCTGGATCAGTAGGGGTAATTTATGATGGAGATTCAGCCGGTTGCTCATATTCGATCGGATTTCAAGGAAAAATTTGGCATCCCCCGCCAAAGCGGGCTGGTGGAGACCCTTCGGGCCGCCGTCATCTTTACGCCGGAATACCGGGTTTTTGAGGCCGTGCGGGGGCTGGAAGATTTTTCCCATATCTGGCTGATTTGGGAGTTCTCCCAGGCAAGAAGGGAAACATGGTCTCCTACCGTGCGCCCGCCCAGGCTGGGCGGCAACAAGCGGGTGGGCGTATTTGCGTCCCGGTCGCCCTTCCGGCCTAATGGGCTGGGGCTTTCCTGCGTCCGTCTGGTGGGGATTGACTATGGGGATAAAGACAGCCCGGTTCTGCTTGTTGCAGGGGCGGATTTGCTGGATGGTACGCCGGTTTATGACGTGAAACCCTATATCCCCTACGCCGATGCCCACCCGGAAGCGTCAGGCGGGTTTACCAGCCAGATTGCCCGGAAAACCTTGCAGGTTCGGTGTCCGGAGGAACTGCTGGGGAAGTTGCCTGCGGAGAAGCGGGACGCCCTTTTGGGCGTGCTGGCTGAGGACCCCAGGCCCTCCTATCAGGACGACCCGGAACGGGTCTATGGAATGGCCTTCGGCCAGTGGGAGGTACGGTTCCGCGTAGAGGGGGACCAGTTAACCGTTACCGGTATCGAGGTTAAGTGAATCTAGTGGAAAAACAGGCCCTGCCGTTCATTACGGCAAGGCCTGTTTTATTATTTCATGAACTTGACCAGCAGGCGGCAGACATCCCGCACATCGATGGGCTTCGCCACATGGGCGTTCATCCCCGCATCCAAACACTTCTGGATGTCCTCCGCAAAGGCGTCCGCCGTCATGGCGATGATGGGGATATCCTTCGCGTCCGGGCGTTCCAATTTACGGATCGCTTCCGTGGCTTCATAGCCCGTCATCACCGGCATCCGCAGATCCATCAGGATCGCGTCGTAATATCCCTGTTCCGCGCTTTGGAATTTTTCCACGCAGATCTGTCCGTTTTCCGCCCATTCCAGCTCCAATCCCTCGGCGCTGAGCAATTCCTCCGCGATTTCCCAGTTCAGGTCGTTGTCCTCGGCCAGCAGCACCCGGCGGCCTGTAAAGTCGAATTGTTTCGACTCAGCGGTTTCCTCCGGCTTTCCCATATCGGGCGCGAAGGGTTTCAGCCCATAATATAGTGTGGATTTAAACAACGGCTTGGGAATGAATCCGGTGACTCCTGCCGCCTTGGCGTCCTCCTCGATCTCGCTCCAGTCGTAGGCGGAGATCAGAAGAATGGGGATATCATCCCCATACCGGTGGCGCAGCTCCCGGGCTACGGCGATACCGTCCATTCCTGGCAGCTTCCAGTCCAGCAGGATAATGTGATAGGGATTGTTCCGCTTGTAGCTGTCGCCCACCATATCCAGGGCGGTGTGGGGATCCAGCGTCCAATCCGCCTGCACACCAATAGAGCGCAGGGAACCCACCGTGCTTTCACAGAGCTGTTTGTCGTCATCCACCACCAGCATGGACCAGGGCGGCAGAACCATGTCCGCTTCCAGCACGTCCGCCCTCTCCAGGTCCAGGGAGACATGGAAGTTTGTGCCTTCGCCAGGGGTGCTGTCTACCTCGATGATGCCGCCCATGGCGTCCACAATATACTTGGTAATAGCCATACCCAGGCCGCTGCCCTCGGTTTTGTGAACCCGGCTGCTGTCCTCGCGGACAAAGGACTCAAAAATATGGGTCTTAAACTCCTCCGTCATGCCAATGCCATTATCCTGGATTTGGAAATGGATGCGGACGAAATTGTCCCCCTTCTCCGATGGCTCCTCGTACATAGAAACATCGATCCGCCCTCCGTCAGGCGTGAACTTCACCGCGTTGCCGATGATGTTCAGAAGCACCTGGTTGAGCCGCACACTGTCGCAGCACACATTTTCGGCGGAAATGTCATGGATAGATACGTTGAACTGCTGATGCTTGGCCCGAACCTGGGGCTGGGCAATGCTGACAATAGCATCCATTACCTCCCGCAGGGAGACCTGATCCACGCTCAAGGTCAGCTTGCCGCTCTCAATCTTGCTCATATCCAGCACATCGTTAATCAGCCCCAGCAGATGCCGGCCCGACAGGGCGATCTTTTTCAAGCAGTTCTGCACCTGCTGCTGGTCCCCGATGTTAGCCGTGGCAATGGCAGTCATGCCAACGATGGCGTTCATGGGGGTGCGGATATCGTGGCTCATATTGGAGAGGAATTCGCTCTTGGCCTTGTTGGCGCGGACGGCCTCTTTGCGAGCCTGGTCCAGCTCCTCCATCTGCGCATGGGCCATCTGGAAATACTTCAGGAACACCAGCAGCAGCACCATCAGCACCAGGGCGCAGGCGCCCAGCACAAAATATGTCCACCGGCTGGTAAAGCCATTGACAATCACGTCCAGCTCGTCATAGGGCATGAACGTCAGCAAGAACCACTCAGAATGGGCCAGCCGGTTGCAGTACACCTGCCTGGACTCGCCGCTGACGCTGATCTCATCGGAGTAGCTCTCCCCCTTAGACATGGCATCGGACAGGGCCTCAATGTAAAGCTCCGGGGTTTTCCCGTCCACGGTGTCGTATTGGCTGAGCACCCGCTCGAAGTAGCTCTTGCGGAAGGCGTCGCCGGTGCGGATGACGAAGCTGCCGTCCTGGCGGATGATGAAGGAGTAAACATGGTTGCCGTCCTCCTCCAGGGCCAGGGTGTCCGTGATGTAGGAAACGGGCAGGCCCGCTACCAGCGCAGCGCAGGGGTGATCCTCCGTGGATTCATGGGGGGAGGGGACGCCTAAAAGGAGCAGGCGGTTGCCGTCCGCATCGTTGCCGACAGCCACCTTGTTCTCCCCGGCCATAAGGGATCTCAGAAACGGCCCTGGGTCGATCACTGTGATCTCCTCTCCATAGAGCATCTCAAAGATGCCATCGGTGCGGTAGAATGCCAGGTATTCGAAATCACGGGCCTTGGCGTTGGCCGTCAGCTTTTCCTGCTGCTTTTCGTTAGCGTGGGAATCCTGGGGCAGTTCGGTCTGCACCAGGGCTACCAGCTGATCCAGCCGCAGGCCGATGGTGGTTTCAAAATGCAGGGCGATCTGGTCGCCCATGCTGGACATATACATTTGGCTGACTTCCCGGATCGTGCTGGCACTCTGATGATTCATAAAGATCGCAAGAAACGAGAAAATTGCCACACTGAGTGTCAGCACCAGGATCAGGCTGGTGGACAAAAATTGGGTGGTTTTGTTTTTGATTTTACTGCGCATTACCGCCAGCTCCTCCTTCCTTTCACAGCTTGCCGGAGGGCTTCTATGCGCCTGTGGATTCCTGGAAAGCCCGGATGGCCGCCACCGTCTTTGTATAGTCCGCCTTTACCTGCTCTACCAGGGCGGGCGCCTCCGGCGAGAGACCGTTGCGAAGGGCTTCGCTGAGCTGGCTGCTGGATTGGTAGAGCGTGGTAAAATCCAAATTCTGGCACACGCCTTTAATGGTATGGGCGGCGCGGAAGGCCTCGGCGTAGTTCCCCTCCTCCATGGAACGGAGCAGCAGGTCATAACTGCCATCGTTCAAGAACTTCAGAACGAATTTCTGTACCATCCGTTCGCTGGGCAGGCGGCCCATAACGCCCTGGTAATCGCCGCCCATGGCGGCGTAGCATTCCTGTAAGGTCATTGTTTGTTCTCTCCTTCCTCGTGATGGCCGCCATCGATGGGCGAGATAACCGAGAGCATGTTCACCATGCTCTCATCATAAAAGGCGAAAGCGCCCCGGCCAGACCGCTTGACCTTGTAAAGGGCCTGGTCCGCTGCGTGGAACAGGGTTTCGTAATCGGTGCCCACCGCGTCGGTGCGGGCTACGCCCATACTGAGGGAAATGGGGAATTCCTCAAACCTGCTGCCGGAAATGGCGTGGTAAATACGGGAGACCACTGGCTCCAGCTCCCCGCCGTATTCCAGGAACAGCAGGAACTCGTCCCCGCCCACCCGGGCGGCAATATCCCCGCCGCGGATGCTCTCCTGGAGCCGGTCCGCCAGGAATTTCAGCACGTTGTCGCCAAAAATGTGGCCGTATGTATTGTTGGCGTTTTTGAAATAGTCCAGGTCGAAAATCACCATGGCGAATTGCCGGTCGGGGTTGCATTCCAGCCGGTGGACGATCTCCTTTTTGGCGCTGGCGTGGTTGAGCAGGCCTGTGAGGGTATCGTGGGAGGCCAGCCGCTCCAGGGCTGCCAGCTTCATCTGGGAATCGTGGATATCCACCGCCTTGCCGATGGCGCCGGTATACTGGGGCGGCTCGTCCGCGCTCCAAGTGGCCCGGGCAATGATCCGGCACCAGCGTTCTTCCCCTTCGTGGAGGGTCTTGCACTCATATTTGACAATAGGCTGGGCGGGTGTGGTACTGCGCAGGGCCTTGATCAGCCCTTCCAGGCTGCCGGGGTTCATGATGGCTTCCACTTTGGCATTGTGGAGGGGATCCATTACCGTTTCCTTCAGCCCCAGCCGGTTCGCGCCCCAGGTGTTGAGGGTGACGATGGGGGGATTGACAGTGTACTCAAACTGGATCTCCTGGCTCATGGCGGCAAAGAAACTGTATTTCATCCGCTCATGCTCCAATAGCTGCAAGGTCCGCTCGGAAGCGGACAGCTCCTCATAGTGGTGCATCTCCTGGGCCACAGAGCGCATTTCCATCTGGGCGGCCCGGGCGTGGTCGCCGCTGCCCTGCATGTGCTCGGGGAGCTGGGCGGCAGCCTCCTGCAAAATTTCCAGCAGCAAGGGGTTAAAGCACCCGCACTCGCCGTTGAGGATCATGGCTACCGCCTTTTCGTGGGGGAAAGCGGGCTTGTAGACCCGTGGGCTGGTAAGGGCATCGTATACGTCCGCCAAGGCAACGATCTGGGCGGAGATAGGGATGTCATCCCCTTTCAGGCCATCGGGGTAGCCCCGGCCGTCCCAACGTTCGTGGTGCCAGCGGCAGATGTCCCGGGCGACCCTAATCAGCGGCTCGGAGCCGTGGACCGGGGCTGCGTCCATCATGTCGGAGCCGATGGTGGTGTGGGTCTTCATGATGGCGAACTCCTCATTGGTCAGCCGCCCGGGCTTGTTGAGGACTTCGCTGGCAATGCCGATCTTGCCCACATCGTGAAGGGCGGAGGCAATGCAAATTAAATTGATATCCACCGGCGTAAGCTGATATCGGTCGGTTTTCAGCGCCAGACGTTGCAGAAACAGCTCCGTCAGTGTGCGGATATGCAGCACATGCTGGCCGCTTTCGCCATTACGGAACTCTACGATATGGCTGAGAATGTCGATCATCAGGGTGTTCTGCCGCTCTTTTTCATAAATCTGGTCGGCCACCATGCTCACCAGCTTTTTCTGCTTGGCGTACAGCAGGGTAGTGTTGACCACCCGGCGGTGGACTACCAGGGCGTTGAAGGGACGGGTGATGAAGTCCGTCACTCCCAGGTTATAGGCCCGCTCAACATGGGCCGGGGCGGTTTCGGCGGAGATCATGATAACAGGAACGTCTTCGATCCAATTGTTCCGGTTCATAACGGTAAGGACCTCGAAGCCGTCCATCTCCGGCATAACGATGTCCAGCAGAACCAGGTCGATCTCCATGCGGCACTTCTGGAGGGCGCTGACCGCCTCCACGCCGTTTTCGGCTTCCAGGATTTCGTATTCCTCCCCCAGCATATCCGCCAGGATGGAGCGGTTCATTTCCGAATCGTCCGCAATCAAAATTCGCTGTCTGCGCGTCTGTTCTCTATTGATGGAAGTCACATCCCTTCTTCTAGCGGTTAAACCTCCGCGCCGGGGCGCGGGGGAAACAGGGTATAAACATACTTTTACATTATAACAGATTTTCTCCTCAACAGCAAGAAGCAAAACCATTTTTCACACAGAAAATAAACGGCAGGAAAAAACCGGCCCATCCACCGGTTTTTCCGGGGACGGGCCAGACGATTCGCGTGAAAAAGGGAATTACCCATCAGCGGCAGCGCGCTACAATGCCCTCCAGCGCGGGCCAGTGGGCTTCCATGTCGGAAACCAGCTTGAACTGCGTGCGGCAGCGGTCCAGGTTCTGCCCTTCCCGCTCGATGTGGAAGTAGGCATCCCCCTCCAGATGGTCGGTGAGGAACCGCATCCCACACTCCAGCGTCATCAGCTTCGCGCCCCAGGGGAGATAATTGACCTCCTCCTCTGTCAGCGTTCCGTCCGCGCCCTCCAAAAAGGCTCGGGTGTATATCTCAAACAGGCCCAGATCCAGATTGACCTTGCTCAGGTCCCGCTCGTCCTCGGCGCAGTGGTTCGCGCCAAACCGGATGGAATCCCCGAAATCATTGATGGACAGCCCTGGCATTACCGTGTCCAGATCCACGATGCAGACCCCTTCGCCGGTTTCTTCATCCATCAGCACATTATTCAGTTTCGTGTCGTTGTGGGTCACGCGCAAGGGCAGCTTCCCATCCCGCTGAGCCTGGAGCGCCACGGAGCAGTCCTTCTCCCGGGCCAGCACAAATGCAATCTCCCTGGCGCAGCCAGCCGCCCGGCCCAAGGGATCTGCCTCCACGGCAGCCTTCAGCTTGGCCAGCCGGTCCTCCGTGTCATGGAAATGGGGGATTGTCTCATACAGCGTTTGCGCCGGATACCCCTGCAATAGCCGCTGGAACCGGCCGAAAGCGCGGCCCGAGGCGGCAAACAGCTCAGGCGTCTCCGCCGTCTCGTAGCATACCGTCCCCTCTACAAAAGGATACGCCCGCCATGCGCCGCCGTCCCCGTCTGTGTAATAGCAGCCTCCATCCTTGGTGCGGAGGAAATGCAGCGTACCCCGCCGCACATCGCCGCCGGTTTTTTCCAGTTCCCTGGCTAAGTATCCGGTGATGCCCGCCGCGTTTTCCATAAGTTGGTCAGGCCGTTTGAAAGCCACAGGGCTGATTCGCTGCAAAATGAAGCGGCGGCAGTCCTCCGATTGTGTGCGCACCACAAAGGTGTCGTTGATATGTCCCTGCCCGAACCGCTCCGCGCGCTCAACCGGCGCGCCGAAGTCAAAGGCGGCAAGGGCATCCTGCAAATATACATCCGCTCTCGGCATCGTTCTGTCTCCCATAATCCATCAAAAATCAAATCCCGCGTACATACGGTGGTCTGTTTCCATTATAAGAGAGGTTTTCCTTTTTTGCAACACCAAATATTTTTAAGAAAAGGCCGTCTCAACGGGCAGGGGTTCATAAAGAAATTAAGAGCGTGGCAGACCGCTGGGGTTTGCCGCGCTCTTTTTATTTTGTGTAAACCCATTATGGCACTTTCAAGGGATGTACCCACGGAGGGGGACCACAAACCGGGAACGGTCAGGCTCCCTTCCCAAAATGCCTGTATGCCAGTATCCCAATGGGAAAAAAGTATGCACACCATGCGGTAAGCGCGGCAATGCCTCCCGTATTTGCGCTTCCATCTGACATACTGATGAACACATCCGTCATTGGCATGATAAAGCAGCTGAAAAAGAAAATACCATGGATCATCATGAGAGCTTTCATCCACTTGTCTGCTTTGCTGTCCGCTTGGACAGACAGGCCTATGAAAAATGTGGAAAGAGCCATCATTCCGTACCCCAGCAGGTCATAATTGAACATGAGCCCTCCTCTTTGGAAATCCAGGATACCTTGTGCCTGCTCGCTCAACCCGCCGAAACGGACGCTTGTTGTTTGCGCAAAATATACAAGAAACACCAATACTGCGTAAATGACCGCAAACGCCATCCCGGTATTGGCGGCCACACGCCGGTTTTCATCACTTTCATGATGCAGCCCTGCGGCCATCATAATATAACCAACCGGCAGGAACATACATACAAAGTATGCGCCAAACGGAAAGTTAATGATCAAACAGACCGCAAAAAGAAATACTGCCACAGTAACGATCCCTGAGCCGATTCTTGGTATTATCCTGTTCATGCTGTTTTTCTCCTTAGCCCCTGATTTGTTGCCTAACATAAAGCAACACCCGCCGGAAAGCAGCTTCCTCCCGGCGGGTATTGCCTTCCTTATGGTATGCGCCCCAAACGGCGGTTTCCCAATGGTTCGTGCCGGCACAGGGTTACTGTTTTAGCTCTACCACGGTGACGCCGTCCTCCCCCTCGCCGTACCGGCCCAGCCGGAAGGATTTTACCGATGGGTGCCTCTTAAGCTGCTGATGGACTGCCTTGCGCAGCGCGCCGGTGCCCTTGCCGTGGATGATAGTCACAATGTTCAGCTTGCCTACCACCGCGTTGTCGATGAAACGCTCTACTTGCAGGTCTGCTTCGTCCGTCATCAGGCCCCGGATATCCAGCTCGTTTACCGCCGCCCGCGCGCCCGCTAACCGGACGGTTGCGGCGGCCCGTTTTTTTGCTTCCTTTTTCGCTACAGCTTCCGCGTCCTCAATGAGGCGGACTTCGCTGGCTTTTACCGTCAATTTCATGTTCCCGGCCAGCAGTTGCAGCTTTTCGCCATTGACCGCCTGGACAACCGCCTGCTTCCTGGTGCCGCCCAGCTCTACCAGGTCACCCTCCCGGATGGGGCGGCTGGGGGCGGGAAGGGGTTCTTTTTCTACTTCGAAGTGCAATTCCTCCTCCGCCTGGTTGAGCTGCCCGCGGATAGCTGCCCGGGCATCGTTGACCGCCTGCCAGTTGGCGGCTTTCTCCTGTTCCTTCCGCAGGCGGCCCAGCTCCTCGAAGATGGCGTCCGCCTGGGCGCGGGCTTCCCGGATGATGCGGCGGGCTTCCGCCTCGCCCCGGGTTCGGGCGTTTTCCTTGGCCCGTTCCATCTGCTCCCGGAACTCATGGGCGCGTTTCGCGTCCGCTTCCCGCTGGGTGCGAAGGCGCTCCGCTTCCGTCTGATCCTTCTCCAACCGCTGGCGTTTTTCCTCCAATTGGGTCAGGACGTCCTCAAAGCGGATGGACTCGCTGTCCATCTGCGCCTTGGCGGTCTCAATCACCGCCGGATCCAGCCCCAGCCTTTGGGAGATGGCAAAGGCGTTGGATTTCCCCGGAATCCCAATCAACAGCTTGTAGGTAGGCCGCAGAGTCTCTACATCAAACTCACAGCTGGCGTTTTCCACCCCCTGGGTGGTCATGGCGAAGGTTTTCAGCTCCGCGTAGTGGGTGGTGGCGGCGATCTTGCCGCCCCGGTCCCGGACATGCTGGATGATGGCAATAGCCAAGGCGGCGCCCTCAATGGGGTCTGTCCCCGCCCCCAGCTCATCGAAAAGGATCAGGCTGTGGCTGTCCGCTTCATCCAGGATTTTGACAATGTTCACCATATGGGCGGAGAAGGTAGACAAGCTCTGCTCAATGCTCTGTTCATCGCCGATGTCCGCCAGCACCCGGTCAAATACGCTCACCGCGCTGCCAAAATCAGCAGGGATGTGCAGGCCGCACTGGGCCATCAGCGTCAGCAGCCCCAACGTCTTAAGGCTGACGGTCTTGCCGCCGGTGTTAGGGCCGGTGATGACCAGGGTGTCAAACTTCTGCCCCAGCTCAATGGTGATCGGCACCGCCTTCCCGGAATCCAGCAGCGGATGGCGGGCGTGGCGCAGATAGACGCTGCCGTTGCGGCGGATTTCGGGGCGGGAGCCGTTCATCTTATAGCTAAGCTGTCCCCGGGCAAAAATCAGGTCCAGGCGCACCAGCATGTCGTAGTCCGACAGAATGTCCCGGTGGCACCCCGCCGCATCGGCGGACAGCTCCCGCAAAATCCGCTCAATCTCCTTTTTCTCCTTGGCTTCCAGCTCTTTCAGCTCGTTGTTGGCCTGGACTACCCCCATAGGCTCCACAAAGATGGTGGCCCCGCTGGAGGACACGTCATGCACCAGCCCCGGCAGGCTCCCCCGGAACTCCGCCTTTACCGGCACCACGAAGCGGCCGTCCCGCTGGGTAATGATGGCCTCCTGCAAAACCTTGCTGTAGCTCTGGGAGGAGATGATCTTCTGCAAGATCTGCCGCCCCTTGGACGCGGCCACCCGCTTGTGACGGCGGATGTCCGCCAGCTCCGGGCTGGCGTTGTCGGCAATCACGTCCTCCTCCAGGATAGCGGTAAAAATCCTTTCCTCCAGGAAATGGTTCCCCCGCAGGGCAAAAAACAGGTAGTCAATGGCGGATTTCTTCCCATCGTCATTGAAATAGTCCCGTACCCGCCGCGCGCAGCGCAGCACCCCAGCGATGTCCAGCAGCTCCCGGGTGTTCAGCGCCCCGCCGTGGTCGGCACGGTACAGGCTCTCCACCACCGGCTTGATGCCGGAAAAGGCGGGGGAGCCTTTCAATCCGATCATATCCCGGGCGGCATCGGTTTCGTCCTGTAGGCGCTTCACATCGTCCACATCGGTCTGGGGGACAGTGGCCAGGGCGCGTTCCCTGGATTCCCCGCTGTTGGTCTGCTCCGCCAGCATGTTCAGCACGGCGGGCAGCTCTAAGGTCCGTATAGATTTATCAAATAGTTCACTCATTGTTATTGTTCTCCTAAATTAAGGCTCGCATTCTGCCTATCCTGTTACAGCAAATCCAGGTTCTCATCCTCCAGCACCCACGGCAGGCCAAAGATGACGTCCATCTGGAAGCAGGGCCGGGGGAAGCCGTCCGGCAGAAGATGGCACTCTGTATGAAAGCAGGCGTCAAATTTCTCCGCCACACGGAGGATATCCCCCCACCGCTGTCCCGGCGCCGCCGTTACCATTTCCAGGATTTCCCCACAGATATGATACCACGCATCCCCATTGGCTTCCTTCCGGGTACCGGGAAACCAGCTCGTTTCGGCGGGATGCGCCGGGTCTACGCCAAGCTGGGCGAAAAAAGCATTCACCTCGTCCGGCAGCAGTTTGACCGCCTGGACAAAATTCCTGCACCCGGCGCAGGTACACGTCACCCCAGGCATCGTCTGCGCGGCATACCAAGCCCTCGTCCGCTCCACGTCCACCGACAGGCGGTAACCACTAAAAGTAAATTCCTGTATATTCATATATTGTATTATTTTTGTAAAATACTACCTACAGTAAAAGGCTTTTGTAAAAATCCAGTGTCTTAAACCCCCGCTCCAGCATGGTATGGACATAAGTCTCACTGGCATCCCCTAATTTTTTCAAATCCGCGTCCTCCAGGGAAAAGCTATACAGCCGCTTCGGATCCCCATACAGCACCCGCCGCATCGCCGCCAGCGCGCCGGGGGACAGGGGCATCGCCAATCCCCGTTCCCCCTTCCCGCAGGCCCGGCAGCAGACCACGCCCTCCCGGACGTCCAGCAGCGGTTCCTCCGGTTCGGGCCTGCCGCAGTAGGCGCAGGCGTCCGCCAGCGGCTCAAATCCGATCAAGCTCATAAGTTTCAGTTCAAAGGCGGCTTTCACCAGCCGGGGCGGCTTTTTCAGGTTCCCCAGGGCGTATAAGGCGTTGAGCAGCAGGGATAAAATTCCACCGCTCTCCACATCCTCCAGGGCCGTGGCTTCCGTCAGCTCCGCGAAATAGCTGGCAAGGCTCAACATCTCGATATCCTGCCGGACGCCTTCGAACAGCTCAATGGAACTGCCCTCGCCAAGGTACTGCCAGCCGTGGGTTTCCGTAAGGGTCAGCTCGGCGTAGGCCAGCAGTTGGGTGCAGGCTGTCACCCGGCTTTTCCGGCTTCTCGCCCCCTTCGCCACTACGGCGGTTTTTCCACCCGGGGTCAGGACCGTTAATATTTTATCGCTCTCCTTGGTATCCACCGCCCGCAGGACGATGCCCTTCACCACGGTTCGTTCACGCGCCATAGCCACTCCTCTATGTAGGCGGCATTACTGCCGCCCCTCCGGCCCTTGGCGTCCCGGCTCGTTTTCGTCCTCATGCTTGCGCAGAAGGTAAAACGTCGGTTCCCCGGTCTGCCAGAACAGGTCCCAATAGCCATCCTCCATATCAATCTCCTCCCGCCCTTATGGTGGGCAGGAAAGTCGCCAGTATTCGTGGAAAGATGTGGCTATACCAGATTTTTCACCATAAAAAGGAAGTCCGCGCAGCTCCCGTCCTGGTATTTAAAGGCGCGGGGGATTGTTCCCGTTGTCTCAAAGCCCAGCTTCCGGTACAGCGCGATGGCCGGGGCATTGGCGGAAACCACCTCCAGCTCCGCCTGTTCAAAGCCAGCGGCCCTTGCGGCGGAGAGGATTTCGCTCATCAGCACCGTCCCAATCCCCTGGCCCCAGAAATCCCGGTACAAGGAGATGCCCACCGTACACCGGTGCCGCATCCGGTTTCGTTCTGAGACGCCGCCAAAGGAGCAGCTTCCCGCATATTTTCCCTCCACAAACGCCAGCAGCATCAAGGCTCTGGGGGCTTCCCGGTTTTTCTGGATAAATTCAATTTCTTCCGCTATGCTGGTTCTAACCTCTTCCGGTTCCCGGATCATGTAGGGGGTTTCTCCGGAGGTAGTCCGCAGATAATGGAGCAGCATCTCCGCATCCGGTTCCTCCGGATGCCGGAGGAGACACTGCCTGCCGTTTTTCAATGTTACAGTTTTCGTCAAAAAGTCCATCTTTCCCTCCCTGCGGCTAGGCCAGCCGCCTGACCATCAGCAGGAAGCTGGCATACGTCCCATCCTTGTATTTCATGGCCTGGGGCAGCGTCCCCACCGTCTCAAATCCCAGCTTCCGGTACAGCGCGACAGCCGGGGCGTTGGTGGAAACCACCTCCAGCTCCGCCTGCTCGTACCCTGCGGCTTTCGCGGCGGACAGCAGCTCCCGCAGCAGCAGCGTCCCAATCCCCTTGCCGCAAAATCTCTGGTAAAGCGTAATATCCACACAGCACCTATGGCGCAGCCGCTCCTGCGCCCCGACAGGGTACAGGACTGCCGCCCCCGCCAGTCCGCCGTCCACCTCCGCGATCAGCCGCAGGCGGCTGGGTGAATCGTTCCAGCGGACAATCCGCGCCGCCTGCTCCTCCACCGTCCAGCCGATATCCTCCGGCCCAGCCACCAGATAGGGCGTTTCCCCGCTGGATTCCTTCTGATAGCGCAGCAGGCGCTCCGCGTCCGATGCTTCCGGGCGGCGGATGGTGCAGGTTCCGCCGCTTTTCAGCACCGTTGTTTTGCTCAAAAACTCCATGTTTCCTCCTTACTGCTCATCGTATCCGAAGGAACGGATATAATTCGCGTTATCCCGCCAATTTTCCTTGACCTTCACCCAGGTCTCCATGTAAACCTTCGCTCCCATGAACCGCTCGATATCTTCCCGGGCGTGGGACGCGATTTTTTTCAGCATCGCGCCGTTTTTACCAATAATGATCCCTTTATGGCTGGCTTTTTCACAGTAAATCGTCACATCCAGGTCGATGACCCCGGGGGCGGAGCTTCCGCCGTTGTCCCGCTCCGAGAACTTCGTCACCTCGATGGCGGTGCCATGGGGGACCTCCTTGTCCAGGTTGCGCAGCAGCTTTTCCCGCACGATCTCCGCCACCACCTGCCGTTCCGGCTGGTCGGTGGTCATGCCGTCCGGGAACAATTGGGACCCCTTGGCGGCGTACTTGGCAAGCTGCTCCATGAGTACGTCCAGGCCATCCTTCTCCTGGGCGGAGATGGGGATAATGGCGTCAAAGGCATACGCTTCGCTGTAGGCCGCCATGACCTCCAGCAGTTGGGCCTTTTCAATCGTGTCGATCTTGTTGATGACCAGCACGGCGGACAGCTTCTCCCCCCGGATGCGGTCGATCAAGGCCTGTTCCGCCCCGCCCACTTTAGCGATAGGCTCTACCAGCAGGCACACCGCGTCCACGTCCGCCACGGATTCCCGCACCACCTTCACCATATAGTCCCCCAGCCTTGTCCGGGCCTTGTGGAACCCCGGCGTATCCAGGAAAACATACTGGGTATCCCCCTGGTTGACCACGCCGCAGATCCGGTTGCGGGTAGTCTGGGGTTTGGGCGATACGATGGCAATTTTTTCCCCCACCAGAGCGTTGGTCAGGGTGGACTTGCCCACATTAGGCCGTCCGGCAATCGTAATCATTGCGGTTTTTTTGATTTCGCTCATTCAGGTCATCCTCAACTTTCTTATTTTTCCGGCATTGAGCTTGCCGGGTTTTATTACAATAATTCAAAATGTACCGCCAAAGCGTGTAAAGCCTCTTCGCGGGTGTCGTTTTCAAAATCCGAGCGGGTGTAGGTGAAAAAGCCTGTGTGCTGCCAGAGGGTTTCCTCCGGCGAATGTCAGAACACCCATGAACGGAAATTCTTAAGCGCGGCTCCCGGATCCTTGCACAACCCGGGCTGTTTCCAGCGCGACAGCTTTTCCCGAGGAAACGCGTCATGATAATTTTCACCGCAGGGTATCATGCCGAACCGCTTGGCGAGCATATCTACCATGGTGGATTTCCCGGCATAGCTGTGTCCGTTGATAAAGTATACGTTTCGTAAATAGTGTTTCAGCAAATTGCTGCTGATTTGTATTTTCATCACTTTCCTCAATTTTCTCCGGTGTACCACAAATTGCGCCAGCGGTCTACAATCTCAAACCAGCCGTCAGCCACTGCACGATATCCCGGGCTTCCAGAACGGGAGCGTTTTTTTCGAATGGCTCAGGTTCCGGTTCGGGAGCAGGTTCCGGTTCCGGCGCTCCGCAGCCGCTCAGGAGCAGCAGGGAAAACAGCAGCAAACTCCATTTTTTCACCGTTCTATCCCCAGCTCCGCCATAATGGCGTCCTCCCGGGTACGCATTTGGGCCTTCTGCGGCCCCTCGTCCAGATGGTCATATCCCAGTAGATGCAGCACAGAGTGAACGGTCAGATACGCCAGCTCCCGCCGGTTGGAGTGCCCATACGCCTTCGCCTGGGCCTGGACACGCTCCATGGAGATCATCATATCCCCCAGGGGCACCAGCCCTGTGGCGGGATCCGCGTCCTCCTCCCCGGGCAGCTCCCCCGGCGTCAGGTCAAAAGCCGGAAAGCTGAGCACATCCGTAGGCCTGTCCACCTGCCGCATCGCCAAATTGACCTCATGGATTTTCACATCGCTAGTGATGCAGACGTCGATCTCGCACGGGAAGTCCACCCCCTCCGCCGCCAGGGCGGTCCGGATGGCCTTGCGGACAAAGGCCCGCAGGCTGCCGCTGATCCCCGGCACGTCCGCCGTAACAGGGATATAGTGCCGTTTCGCCATGTTATCTCTTCTTCCCCTTGGTATTGTTGTTATAGTAGTCATCGTACGCCTTGATGATCCGCTGCACCATCACATGGCGCACCACGTCCTGGCCGGTCAGCTCGCAAATCCCGATGCCCTCCACGTTTTTCAGCACCCGGACGGCTTCCTTCAGCCCGGAGGTCTTGTCGGCGGGCAGGTCGATCTGGGTCACGTCGCCGGTAATGACCACCTTGGAGCCGAACCCCATGCGGGTCAAAAACATTTTCATCTGCTCCCGGCTGGTATTCTGTGCCTCATCCAGAATGATA
Source organism: uncultured Oscillospiraceae bacterium (assembly GCA_910587645.1). Lineage (GTDB taxonomy): Bacteria > Bacillota > Clostridia > Oscillospirales > Oscillospiraceae > Pelethomonas. The sequence goes on along the minus strand of CAJUNA010000007.1, from coordinate 70,289 downwards.
AAGCTGTCGTCCAGCGTCCGGCCCCGCATGTAGGCCAGGGGGGCCACCTCGATATTGCCCCGTTCCAGGTATTTCTGGTAGGTCTCCGCCCCCAGCATGTCAAACAGGGCGTCGTACAGCGGCCGCAGGTACGGGTCCACCTTAGACTGCAAGTCCCCTGGCAAAAACCCCAGCCGCTCTCCCGCTTCCACGGCGGGGCGGGTCAGGATGATACGGTTGACCTGCTTGTCCCGGAAGGCCGCCACGGCGGCGGCCACCGCCAGGTATGTCTTGCCTGTACCGGCGGGGCCTACGCCGATGGTGACGGTATGTTTCATCACCGACTCCATATAACGCTTCTGGCCAATGGTTTTCGCTTTCACCGGCCTGCCCTTGGAGGTAATGCAGATCACGTCCGCCGTCAGTTCGGCGGCCTTGTCTGCCTGTCCGCTGCGGGCCAGCCCGATTACATAGCGGACGGTCTGCTCCCCGATGGCTTCGCCCTTGCTGGAGAGGGTCAGCAAAGCGCCGATGGCCTTGGACGCCAGCATCGTGTCCTCCGGCTCCCCGGCGATCCGCAATTCCCCCTCCCGGTTGGTGACAACCACATGGAATTCGGCTTCAATCAGCCGGATATTTTCATCAAACGAGCCAAAAATGCTGGCAGCTTCTTCTAATCTTTCAATTTCTATCCTTTGTTCCATTGCAATGCTCCTTTTCGCGCCGTTCTGGCGCGGGGTGTATGGTTTCTGACGCGGCCTGCCGGCGCAGATCAATCCGGGGCGTCTACAAATTTGCCGATCTGCTCCTCGCATTCCGCCAATAAGGTCACCACCAGCAGGTCACCCGCCTTTTTGCTGGTAATTTCCTTGCTCAAAATGTCCCCGTCCTCCACATAGCCCGCCAACCTCTCCTCCAGCACCCCCTGGGCCAGGGCCAGGGCGGCCTCCTTCTGCCGCGGGGCTTCCTCTACCGTGTAATAACGCAGCCGCTCCGTTACCATTGTCACCGGCAGCGCCATGCCCCCTGGAAGCTCCCACTTATCCCAGTTTGTTATTTTATCACAAGTATCCCCCAAAATGCTACTGCTAAAATAGAGATTGATCCGATTTTTTCCAATGACCAGAGCCCGTCTTGTCTTTTCCGCCCCGGTGTACGTCTTTTTGCGTACCGTCAGGGGTATGCGGCACTCCAACTGATACCATGTCCGCCCATAAACCTTTCCCATCCCCCGCAGATAGCGCACCCCGCTGTAGTTGTTCTGGACGACCCCGGATATGAGAAGCTGCCCCTCTTTCACCGTAGTCCCCGGCAGGACTTGCTTTTCCCCGTCCCAGGGCTGGACGGCGGTAACCAGCGCGTCCTTCTTGGCAATGGTATTGCCAGGCTTTTTCTTGTCGATGATTTCCGGCGCGGCCACACGCTCCCGGACCTGCACATAGGCCCGGCAGCCCTTCACATTGACCGCTATATAGCTCAGCTCCGGAATTTCCAGCAGCATATAATTGCGCAGCTCCGATGAATCGACCGAAAAGCCATACGTCCCGAAGCCGATGCCATTTTTCTCCAAAGCCCGCAGGATTTCCTGCTGGGAGATGTTCTCATTCCCCTCGACCTCAAAATCCCAAATAAAAAAGGAACTCCAGAACAGGGCCAGCAGGCAGGCGCCGAAGGTGATCCACAGCCCGTACCGGTAACGGACCCGCCCCAGGAAAAAGGGCGTCCCCTTCCATCCTACGGCGGACATATCGCAGTCAATGCGCTTGCTGAGCCGCCGCAGGCGCTTCCAATCCCTTCGCGTCATCGTAAAGGTAAAGGCCACAGGCGATTCCCAGTCCAGGTTCCAGAATACGATGCCGTATTCGGCGCAGAGGTTGAGGACGCGCTCCGGGAACCCGCTTTCCACCCGCCCCGTCACCTCGCCCTCGATCAGATTCACCAGATGCTTGAACATATTATTTCACCCATTCCACTCTTGTGATCACCCCTGTGATACGGAGCTGGTCTCCTGTCATGCTTTTCAGCTCCATATCCTCCCCATAGACACGGATGATGCAGGACTCGCCGTTAATATCAATTTCCTGCCCGCTGTAGGAGAGGATCCCCCTGTGATGCTCCATATAAAAATGGGAATTCCCCACCACCTCAATATGGGGCAGCCTTTCCACCAGGTCAGGGGGCAGGTCGAACAGCTCCGCCGCCCCCTCCAAAAGATTTTTGTCCACCTTTAACAGTCCCATCATTTTCCTCCACAAAGCAGATTTTTAAAGCGCCCCGCCGCCCTGGTGCTGACGGAGGGCTGTCTCTCATACTCTATGCACGAGGAAAAAATTTTAGAAAACCCCTTGACAAACCGGCCGAAGTGTATTATTGTATTACTTGCATAGTACAATAAAACAATGCAAAAGCATTCCATCCGGGAAGGAGGACGTTATGGACTGGAAACTTACCGATAACCGCCCGATCTGGCAGCAGCTCACGGAGCAGTTGACCCTGCGGATCTTAAAGGGGGAGTATCCCCCCGGGGAGCGGCTCCCAGGCGTGCGGGAGCTTGCCGCCCAGGCGGGGGTAAACCCGAACACGATGCAGCGGGCAATGGCCCAATTGGAGGCCGGCGGCCTTGCCGTAGGAAGCCGCACGGCCGGGCGGACGGTTACAGAAAACACCGCCGTCATCGAAGCCGCCACGAAGGAACGGGCGCGCGCCGCCGTGGCGGACTGCCTGAAGATTTTGTCGGAGCTGGGCTACAGCCCCAGCGACGCACTGTTGTTTGTGAAGGAGGAATTGAACCATGAATGAACTGCTTGTCACTTGTACGGCGCTGACCAAGCGTTACGGAGGGAAAACCGCCCTGTCCGGCGTGAGCCTGGAGCTGGGCCGGGGCCGCATCGTAGGCCTGCTTGGCCCCAACGGCAGCGGCAAAACAACCCTGATTAAGATTCTCTGCGGCCTGCTCCAGCCCACCGAAGGCGCGGTGCTGGTGGATGGCCAGGGCATCGGCCCGTATACCAAATCCATCATCAGCTACCTGCCGGACCGGATGTACTTCTCTGACTGGATGAAGGCCACCGACCTGTTCGACCTATTCGCGGATTTTTACCGGGACTTCGACCGCACCAAGGCCATGAGCATGTGCGCCAGCCTGGGGGTGACGCCCAGCGACCGCCTGAAAACCATGTCCAAGGGCACCAAGGAAAAAGTCCAGCTTGTGCTGGTCATGGTCCGGAAAGCCCAGCTTTACCTGCTGGACGAACCCATCGCCGGCGTAGACCCCTCCGCCCGGGACTTCATCCTCAACACCATCCTCACCAACTACAATGAAGAGGGCACCGTCATGATCTCCACCCACCTTATCAGCGACATCGAACAGGTGCTGGACGAAGCCATATTCCTCAAGGACGGCCAAATCACCCTCCACGACACAGTGGACAACATCCGCGAGCGGGAGGGCAAGAGCGTAGACGCTCTGTTCCGTGAAATCTTCCGCGCCCACAATATCGAAGGAGGTGCGTTCTAATGTTCGGGAAACTCTTAAAGTACGATTTCCGCTCCATGTTCAAGCAGTTCGCGTTTGTCTGGCCCGCCGCCCTGGCGCTGGCCCTGGTGAACCATTTCACCATCAACGGCATAGAAAGTTCCAGCAGCGTGGGGGAAACCACCGCCGGTATCGCGATGATGATTTATGTGGCGATCCTCATGGCCATGTTCATCATTGCCCTTATCTTCACCATCCAGCGGTTCTTCAAGGGCCTGCTGGGGGACGAGGGCTACCTCATGCACACCCTGCCGGTTAAGCCCTGGCAGCTTATCACCTCCAAGCTGCTGTGCGCGGTAGTCACGACTATGCTCAGCGTAATCGTTGCCATCGTGTCCATCTTCCTGATCTTCCCATGGGATGCAGAGGCCTTCCGGCAGGTATTCCAGGGATTGGACTACCTGTTCTCCCACTGGAACGGGGAGATGACGAGGGCGGTGTTCTGTCTCCTGGAAGTGCTGCTGTTTATGCTGGTCTCCCTCGCCACCGGATATCTTCAGCTTTACCTGTCCATGAGCATCGGGCATCTGTTCAACAAGAACCGGGTAGCCATGAGCGTCATCGCCTTTATCGTCATTAACGCGCTGGCAGGCACCCTGCTGAGCTTCCTGCCGTCATGGGACACTTTCGACCCCTTTGCGTCCGGCCTGCGCGGCATGGATCTGTTCCAGCGGGCCATCTGGACCGCCATTGGGACGGAACTGGTTCACTCCGCCGTCTACTTTATCGGGACAGAGTTCATCCTGCGGAAGAAGCTGAATCTGGAATGAGGTGTTTTCTATGAAAAAACGGGTATTTACAGTTTTCACCGCACTGCTGTGCCTGCTGGCCCTGGCGGGATGCAAGACGGAGGTGGAGGATGGCTTCGACATAGAGGATATCGCCAAGTCCCAGAAGATTATCGTAGCGGACGCGTCCGGAAAAGAAAAAGCTGTGCTGGAGACGGCATCAGAGATCGAAGCCTTTTTAGACGCTGTCAACATGGAGGGCTGGCAGTTTGCCGAACTGCCGGAGGGTCTGGAAAAGGCCGGGAGCTTCACCCTCTGGCAGTCAGAGACGGTAAACCCTTTCTCCGGCGGCAAGGAAGCGGTGCTGCGGGAAATCTGCACATTTACCATCTATGGCCAGGATTATCTCTCTATTGAACCTGATGTAATGGGCATGACGTTCACCCTGGCGGTTCCGGAAGCCGCTGGCACATACCTGCGGGAACTAGCCGCGTAACCATCCCCCTGCCGGACTTGGCAAAACAAGTCCGGCAGGGATATTGCCCCGCCCATCCGTGCGGCCGGCGGGCGTCCCGGCCCGCGCCAACAAATCAAAAATTTCCTCTTGCATTTTCGGGAAACATCGTGTATACTATAGCCAAATGGATGGAATATCCTCCGCAGGCATTCGCGTTGAGGTTCCGGTCTCGCGCAATGGAAGCCTGTGAACCATGTCAGGCGGGGAACCGAGCAGCATTAAGCGGGACGATATGTGCCGCGAGGGTGCCGGTTCGGAGTGGATGCTTGCGGAGAATATTTCATTTCGCGTAGGGGCCTTGTGGCCCCTATTTTTTGTAGGGAGGCAGCTATGTATCAGGCGTTGTATCGAAAATGGAGGCCGAAGTCCTTCGCGGATGTGGTAGGGCAGGCGCATATCACGGAAACCCTCCGCCGTCAGGCCGCCCAGGGCCGGCTCAGCCACGCCTACCTGTTCACCGGCACCCGCGGCACCGGCAAAACCACCTGCGCCAAGATCCTGGCCAAGGCGGTGAACTGCCAAAACCCCGTGGACGGCGATCCCTGCGGCCAATGCCCGGCCTGCCAGGGCATCGACAACGGGAGCCTTCTGGACGTGCTGGAGCTGGACGCGGCCAGCAACAACGGCGTGGACCAGGTTCGCGCCCTGCGGGACGAGGCGGTCTATTCCCCCGCCAGCGTGAAGTACCGGGTGTATATTATCGACGAGGTTCACATGCTGTCCATTTCCGCGTTCAACGCGCTGCTGAAGATCCTGGAGGAACCGCCCGCCCACCTAATTTTCATCCTGGCCACCACTGAACTGCATAAGGTTCCCGCCACGATCCTCTCCCGCTGCCAGCGGTTTGCATTCAAGCGCATCCAGCCCCAGGACATTGCCCAGCGCCTTCGCTACGTAGCGGAGCGGGAGGGCATGGCCTTGACAGACAGCGCCGCCAGCCTGCTCAGCCGCCTGTCCGACGGCGCCATGCGGGACGCCCTGAGCCTTCTGGACCAGTGCGCTGCGTCGGGCGGGACTATCGACGGGGAACGGGTGCTGGACGTGCTTGGCCTTGCGGGAAATGTGCAGACAGCGGAGCTGATGGGCTGCGTCCTGCGCCGGGACGCCCAGTCATCCCTGCTGTTGCTGGACAAGCTCTACAGCGGCGGCAAGGACGTAGGCGCGCTGCTGGGGGAACTGTCGGCCTTGACGCGGGATTTGCTGATCCGCATGACCGCCCCGGAGGGCGGCGCATCCCTGCTGTCCGGCGGGTATGACGATGGGCTGATGGACAGCCTGTCCCAAGGGGTCAGCCCGGCCCGGCTGCTGTTTATGGCGTCCCTGCTGCAAAGCGTAACCTCCTCCCTGCCCCTCAGCGCCAACCGCCGCACCGATGCGGAGCTGTGCCTGCTGCGCCTGTGCGATGAAAGCCTGTGCGGCGATGTAACGGCCCTGTCGGCGCGTTTGGCCCGGTTGGAGGAAGGCGGCTTGCCAGTTCAGGCTTCTGCGGCGCCCACCGCCGCCCCTGCGCCCGCGCCAAAAACACAAAAAAAAGTACCCGTCCAGCCCGCCCCGCCCCCCGCAGATGATGTTCCGCCCTGGGAGGAAGAACGTCCGCCATTGCCGGACGCGCCGCCTTGGGAGGAGGAGCCGCCCTCTGGCGTGGAGCCAGCCCCTCCGCCGGAGCAGCCCGCGCGGCGCAAGGTTGGCGTCCCTGCCGAACCGGCCCCGCAGCCAGCACCGCCGTCCCCCGCTGGGTGCGCACTGTGGAACGAGCTGGTGGAGCAGTACAAAAACAAGCTGACCCCCATGTACTGGTTCATGCTGGACGATGCCCGGGGCTTTCTGGAGGGGGATGAAATGGTTGTCCGCTGCGGCGATGGCCTGACCCTGGAAAGCTTGGACACCCCGGAGGTAGCCGCTGTTATCCGCGAGGCCACCGGCGCAAAGCTGGGGCGCGAGATCCGCGTTCGTTTCGCCCTGGGAAGCGGGGACGGGCCGCCGGAGGATAAGCTGGAGGAGTTGATCCGGCAGGGCAGCAAGTTCGACAGCTTTACCGTGAAACCTTGACACAAAAATGGTTCCTCCGCGTACTGCGGAGGAACCATTTCCTTTTTATCTCCGTAAAATTTCCGTGTTCCGGTACTGTATTGCTTCCGCCAGATGAGCGGCGGAGATACCGGCCTCTCCCTCCAGATCCGCGATGGTCCGGGCCACCCGTAAGATCCGGTCGTGACTGCGCGCCGTCAGCCCCATCCGGTCAAAAGCCGCCTTCAAAATCCGCTCGCCCGCGCCATCCAGTTTGCAGAACTCGCCGACCCGGGCAGCGGTCATATGGGCGTTGCAGCTCACGCCGCTTCCGGCGAAGCGTTCCGCCTGGCGGGCGCGGGCGGCGTCCACCCGGGCCTTGATGGCGGAGGATGGCTCCGGCGACTGGCGGCGGCGCATGGCTTCGAACTCTACCGAGGGCACCTCCACATGCAAATCCATCCGGTCCAGCATCGGGCCGGAAATGCGGGATACATATTTCTCCACCATAGCATCGGTGCAGCTGCACCGCCCTGAAGAATGCCCCCGCCAGCCGCACCGGCAGGGATTCATGGCGCACACCAGCATAAACCGGCTGGGCAGGCAGACGCTCCCGGCTGTGCGGGTGATGGTGACCTCCCCGTCCTCCAAGGGCTGGCGCAGCACCTCCATAGCGTCCTTGGCGAACTCCGGCAGCTCATCCAGGAACAGCACGCCGTTGTGGGCCAGGGAAATCTCCCCGGGGCGTGGGACGGCCCCGCCTCCCGCCAGCGCCACGGCGGAAACGGTATGGTGGGGGCTTCGGAAGGGCCTGCGCTGGAGCAGGGGATGGCGGCGGTCGGTCAGCCCCGCCACGGACCAGACCTCGGTGGCTTCCAGTGCTTCCCGCCGGGTCATATCCGGCAGGATGGAGGGCAGGCGGCGGGCCAGCATGGACTTCCCCGCGCCGGGGGAGCCGATCAGCAGTATATTATGCCCTCCGGCGGCGGCAATTTCCAGGGCGCGCTTCACATTTTCCTGCCCCATGACTTCGGCGAAATCGGGGCCGGTGTCCTCGCTGCGCCCGGGCGCCCAAGGCTGTGCGGGCGGGATAGGGGCGCGCCCCTGGAGATGCCCGAGAAGCTCCTCCACATGCCCCACCGGATAGACGGTCAATCCCCCGGCCAGGGTCGCTTCGGCGGCGTTTTCGGCGGGGACGTACAGTTCCTTTACGCCGTCCCTGGCGGCGGCCATCGCCATGGGGAGCATCCCGGTGATGGGCCGCAGCGCGCCGGTCAGGGATAGTTCCCCGAGGAACGCGGCGGTTTCCGGCGGCGGGCCAATATCGCCCTGGGCGGCGAGAAGCCCCAGGAGGATGGGGAGGTCGTACACGGTACCCTCCTTCCGCAGGGCGGCGGGGGCCAGATTGACAGTAATGCGGGAGACGGGGAATTTCGCGCCGCAGCTTTTGATGGCGGCGCGGACGCGCTCCCGGGACTCCTTGACGGCGGCATCGGGAAGCCCTACCACATCGAAGGCGGGCAGCCCGCCGGAGAGGGCGCATTCCACGGACACTTCATAGCCGGTGATCCCCTGCAAGCCCAGGGAACGGATTGTGACGACCATACTCGCTCCTTTCTTAGAACCTGTATTCACAGACGTTTGACGCCGTCTGGCCAGGTCTTTTGCCCATCTGGCATCCCACGCCTATGAATACAGGTTCTTAATTTCTCCTGCACCGGCGGATGGTTCCGCCGCCGGAAAAATATTTTTCAAAAAAATTTTTAAAAGGTTGCTGTAAAAACGGCAACTTTTGCCCAAATGCGGCCTAGGGCTTGTTTGATAAATGGCGGAATGACCAAAAGCGAGAGATTTTTTCGATGGACAAGGCAAAAAATCGCAGGAATACTTTGTGTATTTCAAGATTTTTTAACGCTGTACAGCGGAAAAAGATCCGCCATTTGGGCGTTTTGACATTTTTCAAACAAGCCCTAAGGATGTAGTGGGCGTCACCTACCGGAACTTCGCGCGTTCGAACAAAAACGCCCTACAGGACTGATCCGCCTGGATTGCCCCGCGCCGGTTGCAAACGGAGGCACCTTGAAAACCGAATATCCCATCCCCGGAAGCCAAAAGGGCATGTTGTTTTTTCCTGTTCATTATACCATAGATCCCTCCTCCACCCATTTGCAAAAATCGCCAAAAAATGGAAGAGATTTTTTACACTTCCGGAGAAAAAGAAAATTTTCCGGAAATGGAGCGAACATAACATTTACACGGGGCCAAAAAGGTGGTATAGTAAGTGACGTATGAGTACCTTGCTGTGTATTCACCCCAGCAGTATCAAATATTCAGGAGGAGCAAATTAACTATGGCTAGAAAATTCAAGTCCATGGACGGCAACAACGCCGCCGCGCATGTCTCCTATGCGTTCAGCGAAGTTGCTGCGATCTATCCGATCACCCCGTCCAGCCCCATGGCCGACCTGGTAGACCAGTGGTCCGCCAACGGCCTGAAAAACATCTTCGGCACCCAGGTCAAGGTGGTCGAGATGCAGTCCGAGGCCGGCGCCGCCGGCGCTGTCCACGGCTCTCTGGGCGCGGGCGCGCTTACCAGCACCTACACCGCCTCTCAGGGCTTGCTGCTGATGATCCCCAACATGTATAAGATCGCGGCTGAGCAGCTCCCCACCGTTTTCCATGTCTCTGCCCGTACCGTTTCCACCCACGCCCTGAACATCTTCGGCGACCACTCCGACGTGATGGCCTGCCGCCAGACCGGCTTTGCCATGCTGGCCGAGGGCAACGTGCAGGAAGTCATGGACCTCAGCCCCGTGGCCCATTTGTCCGCGATTTCCGGGAAGGTGCCTTTCATCAACTTCTTCGATGGCTTCCGGACCTCCCACGAGATCCAGAAGGTGGCCGTTTGGGATTTTGAGGACTTAAAGGATATGTGCGATATGGAGGCTGTGGAAGCCTTCCGCAAGCATGCCCTCAACCCTGAGCATCCCAATACCCGCGGTTCCCATGAGAACGGCGATATCTTCTTCCAGCACCGTGAGGCCTGTAACAAGTACTACGATGCGCTGCCCTCAGTGGTCGAGAAGTATATGGGCAAGGTCAACGAGAAGCTGGGCACCAACTACCAGCTCTTCAACTACTACGGCGCGCCTGACGCGGACCGCGTCATCATCGCCATGGGTTCCATCTGCGATGTGGCCGAGGAAGTCATTGACTACATGAACGCCCACGGCGAGAAGGTCGGCCTGGTGAAGGTCCGCCTGTACCGCCCCTTCGCCGCTGATAAGCTTATCGCGGCCATTCCCGCCACCGCCAAGAAGATTGCGGTCCTCGACCGCACGAAGGAGCCGGGCGCCCTGGGCGAGCCCCTGTATCTGGATGTGGTCTCCGCCCTGGCCAATGCCGGCAAGAACGATATTAAGGTCATTGGCGGCCGTTACGGCCTGGGTTCCAAGGATACCCCGCCCTCCAGCGTGTTCGCTGTCTACGAGGAGCTGAAGAAAGACGCGCCCCGCCGCCAGTTCACCATCGGCATCGTGGACGATGTTACCAACCTGTCCCTGCCCGAAGTTCCCGCTCCCAACACCGCTGCGGAAGGCACCATCGAGTGCAAGTTCTGGGGCCTGGGCGGCGATGGTACTGTGGGCGCTAACAAGAACTCCATCAAGATCATTGGCGACCATACCGATAAGTATATCCAGGCGTACTTCCAGTACGACTCCAAGAAGACCGGCGGCGTCACCATCAGCCACCTGCGCTTTGGTGACAAGCCCATCCGTTCCCCCTATTATATCAACAAGGCCGACTTCGTGGCCTGCCACAACCCCTCCTATGTTACCAAGGGCTTCAAGATGGTCAACGATGTCAAGCCCGGCGGCGTGTTCATGATTAACTGCCAGTGGGACTTCGATGAGCTGTGCCACCACCTCAACGCCGAGGCCAAGCAGTATATTGCCAAGAACAATATCCAGCTCTATACCATCAACGCCATCGACCTGGCCGCCAAGATCGGCATGGGCAAGCGTACCAACACCATCCTCCAGTCCGCTTTCTTCACCCTGGCTAAGGTCATGCCCCAGGAGCAGGCCATCCAGTATATGAAGGATGCCGCTACCAAGTCCTACTCCAAGAAGGGCGAGGACGTGGTGAAGATGAACCACGAGGCGATTGACGCCGGCGCTACCGCTTTCGTCAAGATCGATGTGCCCGCCGACTGGGCCAACGCCGTGGATAACAAGCCCGTCCACAACCTGGAGGGCAAGGCCGAGCTGGTCACCATGGTCAAGGATATCCTGGAGCCTGTGGGCCGCATGGACGGCGACAGCCTGCCTGTGTCCGTGTTCATGCCCCATGTGGACGGCCAGTTCGAGCTGGGCGCTGCCGCTTATGAGAAGCGCGGCGTTGCCGTCAGCGTCCCCGTTTGGGATCCTGAGAAGTGCATCCAGTGCAATACCTGCGCTTATGTCTGCCCCCATGCTACCATCCGCTCCTTCGCCCTGACCGAGGAAGAAGTCAAGAACGCCCCCGAGGGTCTCAAGACCGCCGCTGTCAAGGCCGGTAAGGGCAAGGGCGTGTATACCTACGCCATCGGCGTCAGCCCCCTGGACTGCATGGGCTGCGGCGTGTGCGTGGAGGCCTGCCTTGCCAAGGATAAGGCCATCAAGATGGTACCCCAGGAGAGCCAGGCCGGGCAGGCCAAGGTTTGGGATTACCTGGTCAAGACCGCTCCCAAGCCCGACATGCAGGACAACACCGTCAAGGGCAGCCAGTTCAAGCAGCCCTACCTGGAGTTCTCCGGCTCCTGCGCCGGCTGCGCCGAGACCAGCTATGCCCGTCTCGTCACCCAGCTCTTCGGCGACCGGATGTATATTTCCAACGCTACCGGCTGTTCCTCCATCTGGGGCGGGCCGGCCGCTACCTCCCCCTACTGCACCAACAGCGAGGGCAAGGGTCCCGCATGGTGCAACTCCCTGTTCGAGGACAACGCCGAGCACGGCCTGGGTATGTACGTGGGCCAGAAGGCTGTCCGCAACTCCCTGGCTGAAGACACCAAGAAGCTGATTGCTATTGAGTGGACTGTTCCCGAGCTGAAGGAAGCCGCCCAGAAGTGGCTGGATACCATGGAAGACGGCGATGCCAACCAGGAAGCCACCAAGGCCTATATCGCCGCCCTGGAAGACGGCATTATGACCGTGGACGAGTGCGTGGCCTTCACCCAGAGCCCCGCCGCCAAGGATGTCTTCGGCGACAAGGCCCCTGAAATGGCCGCCCACGCCGCAGAGATGAAGGCCGCAGGCCGGAAGTACTGCGACTGCGATGCCTGCAAGCTGGTTGAGGGCATCCTCGCCAAGAAGGAATACCTCAACAAGAAGTCCGTGTGGATCTTCGGCGGCGATGGTTGGGCTTACGACATCGGCTACGGCGGTCTGGACCATGTCCTGGCTTCCGGCGAGGATGTCAACGTGTTCGTCTTCGATACCGAGGTGTACTCCAACACCGGCGGCCAGGCCTCCAAGGCTTCCAACATCGGCCAGGTGGCCCAGTTTGCCGCCGCCGGTAAGGAAATGAAGAAGAAGAGCCTGAGCGAAATCGCCATGCAGTACGGCTATGTGTACGTGGCCCAGGTGGCTATGGGCGCAAACACCGCCCAGACCCTCAAGGCCATTGCCGAGGCCGAGGCGTATCATGGCCCCTCCCTCATCATCGGCTACGCCCCCTGCGAGATGCACTCCATCAAGGGCGGCATGATGAACTGCCAGAAGGAAATGAAGAAGGCCGTCGATTGCGGCTATTGGAACCTGTTCCGCTTCAATCCCGCCCTGGCCGCTGAGGGCAAGAATCCCTTCACCCTGGACAGCAAGGCGCCTGCCGGCGGTTATCAGGAGTTCCTGATGAACGAAGCCCGCTACGCCCGGCTGACCCGCGAGTTCCCCGAGCGCGCCGAGGTGCTGTTCGCGCGGAACGAAGAGGCTGCTAAGGAGCGTTACGCGCACCTGATGAAGCTCATCGACCTGTACAAGGCGGAGTAAGCAAACGCATTAATAAAGGGCCCCCGGAAAACTCCGGGGGCCCTTTTTGCGGCAGAAACATACCGCTGCTCCAGCAGCGGTATGTTTCTCTCATATGGTTACAGCAGCACCCGTGCACCCTTTTCCAGCACGTCCAGACGGGCCAGCGCGTCTTCCTCGCTGGTTCCGCAGACGGAGAGGTAGAGCTTCAGCTTCGGTTCCGTGCCGGAGGGGCGGACGATTACCTTGCCGCCCTCCTCCAGGCGAAATTCCAGGACATCGGAGGGAATCAGGCCGGTGCTGCCGTCCAGGTAGTCTACCCGGCCTGTAACCTGTTTCCCGGCAATGCTTGCCGGCGGATTGGCCCGCAGGGACTTCATCAGGGCATCCATCGCCAGCATGCCGTCCTGGCCCTCAAAGGCCTTGCTGATTAGGCCGTTGCGATAATAGCCGAACTTGTCATACAGCGCGTTCATGGCGTCCAGAAGGGTCATCCCCTGGCCCGCGTACCAGGCCGCGCACTCGCAGGCCAGCATCACCGCATTCACCCCGTCCTTGTCCCGGACATGGGCGCCGGAGAGATAGCCGTAGCTCTCCTCAAAGCCGAAAATATACCGCTCCTTATGGCCCCCGGCTTCCAGCAGGCCGATTTGCTCGCCGATATACTTAAAGCCCGTCAGCATCCGGCGCAGCTCCACGCCGTAGGCTTCCGCCACAGGCGCCGCCATATCTGTGGACACGATAGTAGTTACGGCCACGGGACGCTCCGGCATGGTTCCCCGGGCAGTCCTGGTACGGCACAGGTAGTCCAGCAGCAGGACGCCCATCTCGTTTCCGGAAATCAGGCGGTAGCCGCCCTTGCCGTCTGGCACCGCCGCGCCCATGCGGTCACAGTCCGGATCCGTGCCGATGAGCAGGTCGGGGTGAACCTGGCCGCACAGCCGCAAGCCCTCCTCCATGGCTTCCCGGATTTCCGGGTTGGGGTAGGGGCAGGTGGGGAAATGGCCGTCAGGGGCTTCCTGAGAGGGGACCACCGTCAGGGCGGTGACGCCCATTTTCGCCAGCAGCTTCCGGACGCACTCCAGGCCGGAGCCGTTGAGGGGCGTGTAGACCAGCTTCAAGCGGCTGACATCGTTGCCGGGGCGCAGGGCCAGCACCGCGTCTACAAAGGCGTCCAGGCATTCGTCCCCAATCCATTGGATTTTTCCTTCCGCCAGGGCGGCATCGTAGTCCGCCAGCTTTACGCTGTCAAAGCAGTCGGTTTTGTCCATAAAAGCCAGCACCTTTTCCGCCGCTTCCGGCGTGATCTGGCAGCCGTCCGCGCCGTAGACCTTATAGCCGTTGTACTGGGCGGGGTTGTGGCTGGCGGTGACGCAGATGCCCGCGCCGCAGTGCAGGTACCGCACCGCCCAACTCAGGGCCGGGGTCGGCTCCAACCGGGGGTAGACGTGGGCTGTGATGCCATTGGCCGCCAAGACCCGGGCCGCTTCCCGGGAAAACAGCTCCCCCTTGATGCGGCTGTCGTGGGCAATGGCCACGGACTTGGGCAGGTCCGTGGCGTTGAGGTAGTCCGCTAACGCCTGGGTGGCGCGGCGGACGGTGTAGATGTTCATGCGGTTGGTTCCCGCGCCGATGACGCCCCGCAGGCCACCGGTGCCGAAGGCTAAATGGCGGTAAAAACGGTCGGAGACGGCGTTGGGGTCATCTTGGATTTCTTCCAGTTCTTTCGTCAGATCCGGGTCCTCTCCCGCTCTTTGGAGCCAGCGGGCCAGCTCGTGTTCGTAATGCATGGGCTTCCTCCTAGTTTTTATTCCTTTTTAGCTGAAATAAGATAAAACTTCCCATCGTAATTAACGCTAAAGCAATACCAAATCCCGGCAGATTTACCGTCGGACGGATTTCAATTGCTGTTCCTAACAAATACGCTATAAATGAGCAAACGGCGCTCAATACGACCATTTTCCTGCCAATTCCTTTCCCTAATGAATACGCGCCTGCAACTCCCGGAGCGTTACCGCGTAGGCTTCCCGCTCATGGGGAAACACGGGGAGCCTGTCCGGGAGCGGCCAGCCCTTCTGGGTAAACAGGCGGCGGATGATCTCATCCAAAAAGTCCGGGTTCTTCACCAGAACCGGCCCGGTCAGGTGGGTGGCAAATACGCCGCCATCCACGTAGCCCTCGGGGCCGTGCTCCTGCTCGTTGCCGAAGCCCAGGGGCAGGGCTGAAAACAGCGGTTTTGTAATGCCGTGGGTAACGCTGCATTTGTTCATGAAGCCTACCGCCGGGGCGTCCCACAGGGTCGGGGTCGCGACTACGTCGCCGGGGGTGCGCTGGCCTGTCTCCGTGGTGGTGAAGTCCGCCAGGCCGAAGCCCGGCCAGGCCTTGCCTGCCGTATCGGTGACGGACGCGCCCAGCGTCTCCATGGCGCTGCCGGTGAAGAGGATGACCGCGCCGTCCGCCGCAGCAGCTTTCAGCCTGGGGCCGTAGTGGGGGGCGGAGACCAGGACGGCCTTCTGCCGGGTCTCCGTGCCAGCGCCCATGTAGATGAAGTCCGCGCCGGATACGTCCATCTCGTCCTCGAAGGTGATTGCGCGGAGGGTTGTTTCTACCCCCAGGGCATCCAGGTGGCGGCGGAGAACCGAGACGTTGGCGTACTCGCCGTACAGGGACATGGCGTCCGGGTACAGGTGGGCTATGGTCAGTTCCATGTCAGCCTTCCTCCTTTTTCACCAAGCTCAGAAGCTTATCCCGGTCGGAAAAACAGGTCACCACGTACAGCGCGCTGTCCCCGTCCTCTTTCAGCAGCCCGGCGGCTTGGGATGCCGTATCGCAGCAGACGATTTTTTCCGGGGGGATGTCCGTATAGCCAAAACGCAGGGCTAAGTCGTTGACATATTTGCCGCAAAGAATGACCTTCTCCACATGCGGGCGGTTCAACTGGCCGAAGTCGATGTCCCACAGCCAGCTTGTTTCGCCGGTGAAGTACTTCCGGCTGATGGCGTCCACCATCACCAGCACTTCGCAGGGGGACTTGCTGGCGGCGATATAGCCTAGGTTGGTGTCGTAGGCCACCGAATTTTCGTGCTTGCTGGTCAGCAACGTCCCGTGGTGCGCGCCCAGGGTGAACTGCACCATGCGGCCGTTTTTGAGGATATAGTTGTTGATGACCTGGGCCGAGACCGGTGGGGCCACCCCCGCCAGGGAACAGACAGACCAGGCCGCCAGGATGTTGTATACGTTGTAAATGCTCTTGAACGCCAGGGAAATTTCCGTCTCCCCGTCCAGCGTCAGTTTTCCATTTTCCAGATCCAGGGCGGTGACGGCGAAATCCGTATCATGCCGGTGATGGCCGCAGTCCGCGCAGCGGTAGTGGCCGATGTGCTCATAGTGGTAGCATCTATACTCCATCCGGCCGCAGCATACCGGGCAGCGCGCGCCATCGTGGTATATGCCGTGATGCTCCTTGGTGCTGATGGCGCACTCGTTTAGGCCGAACCACTTGACCTTTTCGTGTTCCTGGGCAAAGCAGGAGACCAGTGGGTCGTCCGCGTTCAGTACCAGCATTGTGTCCGGATGGATAGCAGGGAGGATGGCGTTGTAAACCCACTCCGGATGGCCGTTGCGGGTGAGCTGGTCACGGTAGAGGTTGGTAATGACAAAATGTGTGGGGTGGAACCACCGGAAGGAACGGCGGGCATACCGCTCATCGCTTTCCAGCAGCAGGACGTCTCCCCTCATTTTCCCGCCCAGGGAGCTGTTGCAGAGAATCAGGGTGGTTACGCCCTCAATCTGGTTGGAGCCTTCCTCGTTGTAGACAACCTGCCGCCCGTCCGCCCGGAGGATGGCGGCAATCATCTCCACCGTGGAGGTCTTGCCGTTGCTGCCAGTGACGGCGATGACGCAGGGCGGCAGTTTTATGCGGCCCAGGGCATCGGGACAGATTTTCAGCGCGTACTTGCCGGGGAGGCTGCTGCCTTTGCCTGCCAGCTTCCCAATCAGGCGGAGCAGCTTGCAAACGATAATTGCCAGTAATAACCGCATTATATATCACTCCTTGTATCTGCCAGAAAGGCCGCGACGGCTTCGTTGAAGGCATCGGGATTTTTCGCGGCGATAAAATGATCCCCCACGATGATCTCCAGCCGCCCCAGAGGCAGGCTGCCCGCGATTTGCAGCGTATGGGAATCCCGGATCATGTCCCGGGTCCCCACAATGACCAGCGTAGGTATGTACAGCTTTTTCAGGGCCTGCGGGTCGATGTGGGGCTCCTTTACCATCAGGCCCAGGATTTCCGCGTGCTGCCTGGCCTTGGGGCTGGCCTTGGCAAAAAGGGACGCGGCCCAGTAGCCCAGCACAATAGGCAGTTGAATCCAGAACTTGACCCCGGAGGGGAACAGGTTGCCCCCGTTGAGAATCAGGCGGTCCACCCGGTTCCGGTGGGCCAGGGCGAAGGTCAGGGCGATGTTCGCGCCATCGCTGAAGCCCAAAATGTTGGCCCGGCCCAGATGCTCCTCATCCATGAAATCCAGCAAATCCTGGGCGAACTGGGCCATGGTGAAGGGGGCGTCCCCCCGGGGGGACAGGCCGTGGCCGCGGGTGTCAATCGCGTAGACGGTGTAGTGCAGGGAGAAGGCGCCCATCTGGTGGACGAAATAGCTGCCGTCCTCCCCGTTGCCGTGCAGCAGCAGCAGGGGCGGACCCGCGCCCTGCTTGGTGAAGTGCAGAAAGGGTTCAGACATGCTGTTGTTCCTCCTTCCCTTGTTCTAGCCAGATCATCAGCGCGGCCACATCGGCGGGCGACACGCCGGAAATCCGCGCCGCCTGCCCCAGGTTCATGGGGCGCAGGTGGTTCAGCTTTTCCCTGGCCTCCAGCCGTAGGCCTTGGATGGCGGCGTAGTCCGTTTCCGGCGGCAGGGCGCGGCGCTCCATCCGCCGGAGTTCCTCCACTTCTTGGAGCTGCCGCTGGATGTAGCCCTCATATTTGACGGAAATCTCGACCTGTTCCGCCGTTTCCGGAGGCAGGCCGGGAAAATCCGGGTCAAACCGCCGCAGGTTCTCATACCGCACCTGGGGCCGCCGGAGCAGGGCAACCAAGGGCGCGCCATCGCTGACCGGGGTGGTGCCCCGCTCTATGAGGAAAGCGTTCAGTTCCTCCGAGGGCGGTATGCCATGGGAGGACAGGCGGCGGATTTCCCGCCGGACGGCTTCGTATTTTGCTTCCACCCGGGCCAGGCGCTCGTCTGAAACCAGGCCGATCCGGTGGCCGATGGCGCATAAACGCTGGTCGGCGTTGTCCTGGCGGAGCAGGAGACGGTATTCGCTGCGGCTGGTCATCATGCGGTACGGCTCGTTGGTGCCTTTGGTGACTAAGTCGTCAATAAGCGTGCCAATGTAGGACTGCCCCCGGGACAAAACCAACGGTTCCCGCCCCGTCTGGGCCAGGGCGGCGTTGACCCCCGCCACAAAGCCCTGAACCGCCGCCTCTTCATAGCCCGAGGAGCCGCAGAACTGTCCCGCGCCGTACAGGCCGGGGATTTTTTTGCTCTCCAGGGTGGGGCGCAGCTCCGTGGGATCTACGCAGTCGTACTCAATGGCGTAAGCGGGGCGCATCATCTCCGCCTGCTCCAGCCCGGCAATGGTGTGGAGCATGGCCAGCTGCACCTCCTCCGGCATGGCGGAGGAAAAGCCCTGGATATACAATTCCTCCGTGTCCAGCCCCATTGGCTCGATGAAAAGCTGGTGCCGGGGCTTGTCCGCGAAACGGGTAACCTTGGCTTCGATAGAGGGACAATAGCGGGGGCCTACCCCCTCAATTACGCCGCTGTGCATGGGGGAGCGGTCCAGGTTCTCCAGGATGATCCGGTGGGTCTCCTGGTTGGTGTAGGTCAGGTAGCACACCGCCCGGTTCACCGGCGGGGCCTTGGTCTCGAAAGAGAAGGGCATGGTTTCCGCGTCCCCGTCCTGGCGCTCCATTTTGGAGAAGTCTACGCTGCGGGCGTTGACGCGGGGCGGGGTTCCGGTCTTGAACCGCCGCAGGGACAGCCCCAGCTTGACCAGGCAGCCCGTCAGGGCTGTGGCGGCAAACATGCCGTCCGGCCCGCCGGATTGGACGCATTCGCCTACGATTGTCCTGCCGTTCAAGTAGGTGCCGGAGCAGACGATGGCGGCGCTTACCGCGAACACCGCCCCGGTGTGGAGGGCTACATGGCTGACGCGGCCGCCGGTCAGGCGGATTTCGGTAATTTCCCCCTGGCGGACAGTTAGGTTTTCCTGGCGCTCCAGGGTGTGCTTCATAATTTGCTGGTAAAGCCTGCGGTCGGCCTGGGCCCGGAGACTGTGGACGGCGGGGCCTTTTCCCCGGTTCAGCAGCCGGTACTGGATACAGGCCGCGTCCGCCGCCAGGGCCATTTCGCCCCCCAGGGCGTCCAGCTCCCGGACCAGGTGGCCTTTCCCCGTGCCGCCAATGGCGGGATTGCAGGGCATGTTGCCTACCGCGTCCAGGTTGATGGTAAAGCAGATGGTTTTCCGGCCCAGACGCGCGGCGGCCAAGGCAGCTTCAATCCCGGCGTGGCCCGCGCCGATGACGGCGATATCATACGTCCCGGCAAAAAATTCTCTCATGGCGGTCACTCCCTCTCCAGGGTCAGAATTACCAACGCAGGCCGGTTAAAGAGCCGGAAAGTCCGCCCAGAGTTCCCCAGCCCCCGGGAAACAAACAGCTTTCCGCCGTTGGCTTCGTAAAATCCGGCGGTGTAGGAGGGGAACAGGGAACGCTCCACACTGACCAGCCCGTCCGTGAAGGGCAGGCGGATCAATCCGCCGTGGCCGTGGCCGGAGATGACCAGATCGGCCCCTAAATAGCTGTATTCGCGCTCAAAATAGTTGTTCCGGTGGGCCAGCAGAAGCCAGAAGGCTTCCGGCGCGGCGGAGCGAACGTCCTCCGCCACCTCCTCCGGCGTTGTCTGCCCCGCAAAGCCATTGGGGTCGTCGATGCCCGCCAAAAGGATGGTGTCCCCGTTCCGGGAAAGGGTGGCAAATTCATTGGTCAGCACCGTGACCCCCGCGTCCCGCAGCTCTTGTTTCAGGCTCCGTACATCGGGGAACGCCCACTCGTGATTGCCGGTGACAAAATAGGTGGGGGCGATCTGGGCCAGGGCGCGGCCCAGGTCTATGGAGTAGCTCCGGGGAGTCATACGGCCCCGGTCCTGGAGGTCGCCGGTGAGGAAGATATAGTCCGGCGCGGCGGCCCGGACTTGGGCAATCAGTGTTTCGTTGTTTTCCCCAAACTCCGCCCCGTGGAGGTCGGAAAGCTGGACAATGACGCAGCCGTCAAAGCCGGCGGGCAGCCGGGGAGAGGAAAAGGTGAAGCGTTCAATTTGCAGGGAGCAGTTGCTCCACCAGAAGAAGGCCGCGCAGAATGCGCAGAAAAGCAGGAATTTAACAAGCTTCCGGCTCCGGCGGTGTTTTGATTTCGACATGGCAGTTTTTTCCTTTATCTTGGGTATGACACTTTAGTATAGCACAGATTGCAGAAAAAACCAATAGGCTGCGCGAAAAAACAAGCGGCCATTCCATACCGGCGGAATGGCCGCGCTTAATGGCTATTCTTCCGCTGTCCCCTTCTCCAGCTCCCGCATTGCGGGGCGGAAAACGAAATAGAAGGTGACCGCCGATGCGGTGACAGAGATAAAATCGCTGACCGGTTCCGCCAGGAATACGGCCAGAACCTTGTTCTCGATTAAACGGGGCAGAAGGAAAATCAGCGGGATCAGCAAAATTACCTTCCGCAGGCAGGCAATAAAGAGGGAGGCCTTGGCCTTGCCGATGGCCATAAAGGTCTGCTGCACCGACATCTGGATGCCGAACAGCCCCAGCACTGCGGTATACACCCGCAACGTCCACACCGCGGTTTCCATCAGCGCGGCGTTGTCATTGAAAATACTGATAAAAAATCCAGGGAACAGCTGCACCAGAAGCCAAAAGGATGCCAGGAACGCGCAGCTTACTTTCAGCAGGGCAAAGAACGCTTCCTTCACCCGCTTGGCGTTCCGCGCGCCGTAATTGTAGCTGATAATGGGCTGTGCGCCTTGGCCCAAGCCCTGGGCGGGTATCCATACCATCTGCATGACTGTGCTGGCCACAACCATGGCGCCAACGGCAATGTCGCCGCCATATTGCTGGAGGGAGGAGTTGAAAGAGATGTTCACCAACGCTTCTGTGGACTGCATCACGAAGGGGGATATTCCCAGGGCCAGCACCGGGGCCATCAGCTTCCAGCTTGGCCGCAGGCATTTCCGGCGGAGCCGCAGGGTGGTCTTTTTCCCCATAAGGAAATACACCACCCATATGCCGGAAACCGCTTGGGAAATCACGGTTGCCAGAGCCGCGCCCTGGACGCCCATGTGCAGGCCGTAAATGAAGATGGGATCCAAAATAATGTTGCTTACCGCGCCGATGATCACTGTGCGCATACTGACGGTGGCAAAGCCCTGGGTGGTGACAAACAGGTTCATGCCCAGGGCCATCATCACAAACAGGGAACCGCTGGAGTAAATCCGCATGTAGGGCAGGGCGTATTGAATCGTGTCCTCGCTGCATCCGAACAGCCACAGCAGCGGCTCCCCAAAGGCCCAGAACAGCGCCGTCAGCACCAGCGCCGTCCCCACCAGGCAGGTGAAGCATCCGCCCATGATTTTCTCCGCCTGTTCATTGTCTCCCGCGCCCATGGCGATGGCCGCCCGGGGCGCGCCGCCTTGGGCCACCAGCATGGTGAAGGCGCCGATAAGGTACACCACTGGGAAGCACAGGCCGATTCCGGTCAGCGCCGCCGTGCCTACCTCCGGCATATGCCCAATGTAGATCCGGTCTACAATATTATACAGCAGGTTCACAAGCTGGGCTACCACCGCAGGCGCGGCCAGCTTCAGCAGCAGCCGTCCCACCGGGGCGGAGCCGAGCTGGGCGGACACGCCGCTGTTTGCTTGGTTGTTCATGATTGCGCTCCTTTCCAAAGGCCAAATGCCCGATGGAGGAAAGTATAGCACACTCCGCCGGGTTTGTCACCCCTGTTTTTGTTCGTTTTAGAACTTTTTGAAAAACAGGTATGGCTTGCAAAGACGCTGGCAATGTGGTATCCTCTTGCCATTAAATAATAAAGAAGGCTTATGATGAAACAGATTCTTTCCTCCTGCGTTATCGCGTTCTCCACCTACTCCCGCATTCCCATGCCCCAGGTGGAGTGGAATGAAAAAAACATGAGGCACATGCTGGCCTTTTTCCCGTTGGTGGGGGCGGCGGTAGGCGCTGTGTTCTGGGTGGCGTCCGTGCTGTGCGGACTGCTGGACATAGGGCCGGTTCTCCGCGCCGCACTGCTGACGGCAGTTCCTGTGGCAGTCACAGGAGGGATTCATATGGACGGCTACTGTGACACAGTGGACGCCTTGGCTTCCCACGCATCCAGGGAGAAAAAGCTGGCCATTTTGAAGGATTCCAGCGCGGGGGCCTTCGCGGTGATTTGGTGCTGCGTATGGTTCCTGGCATACTTTGCCCTGCTGACGGAGCTGGAGAGCGCGGCTACTATTGCCGCCTGTTTTGTCCTCAGCCGCGCGCTCAGCGCAACGGGCGTGGACCGCCTGCCCTCCGCCCGGCCGGTTTCCGGCCCGCAGGCGGGCATGGGTTCCGAGCTGAAACGGAGCAGCCGGTTCCCCTGGTGGATGCTGGGAAGCTATCTGGCCCTCTGGGCGGCGGCGGTGGCGTTGTGGGGGGCGTGGTGCCCTGGGCTGGCGGCTCTGGCGGCGGCAGCGGTGTTTTATTTCGTCTACCGGGCTGTCGCACTCCGGCAGTTCGGCGGGTTTACTGGGGATTTGGCGGGCTGGTTCCTGCAAATCTGTGAGCTGGCAATGCTGGCGGCGGCGGTGCTGGCGGAAAGGATGGAGACGGTATGGTTCTGATCATCGGAGGCATGGGACAGGGCAAATTGGACTTCGCGCGGCGGGAGCTGGGCGTGTCCGCCTGGAGTGAGGGGAAGCCGGGGGCGGAGGAGTGCGTTTATGGCCTGCAAGCGTTCCTGCGGGACAACCCTAACGGGGGGGAAGTTTTACACGCGTGGTGCGCCGCCCATCCGGAAGGAGTTGTCATTTGCGATGAGGTGGGCTGCGGCGTTACGCCCCTGGACCGGAATGAGCGGGTGTGGCGGGAGGCTGTGGGCCGCCTGTGCTGCGAGCTGGCGGACCGGGCGGAAGCCGTTTACCGTGTCCACTGCGGGGTGGGGGTGCGGCTGAAATGACGGTGTATTTTTTGCGCCACGGGCAGACACAGGGAAACCTGGAGCGCCGCTATATTGGTTCCACGGATGAACCGCTGTGCCCCCAGGGGCGGAGGGCGTTGGCGGGGATTCGCGCCCCAGCGGCGGATGTGTTGTATGTTTCCCCCATGCTGCGCTGCCGGGAGACGGCGGCGGCCCTCTACCCGGGGATGGAAGCAACTATTATCCTCCCCGGCCTGCGGGAAACGGACTTCGGCGCGTTTGAAGGGCACACCTACGATGAACTGAAGGACAATCCTGCCTATTGCGCGTGGCTGGACGCTGCCGGGGAGATCCCCCCGCCTGGCGGGGAGGGGAAAGCGGCGGTGCGGCGCAGGGTTTTGGACGCATTCTTTTCCGCCGTGGAGAGACATAGCGAGGGGGATCGCCTGGCTTTCGTTGTCCACGGCGGTACGATAATGACGCTTCTGGAAGCGTTGGAAGGCAGCCGGCAGTTCTACCGTTGGCAGGCGCCTAACGGCGGCGGCTTCCAATGCCGCTGGCGGGATGGGGCGCTGGCAGAGATCAAGGAGATATAAGATGGGGCCTTTTGGCGGCGTGTGCTGGCCGGTTTTTGTAAAAATCCCCCTTGACAATGGGGAAAAAATCTGGTAGAATGCCTAAGAAAACAAAGTAGGCAGGTGCATCCGCCTCACCTCCAGTTGTGCGAAGAGGTTGATACGGCAAGCGGCGTCCCGTCCGGCGGGGCGCGTGTGTTTGTGCGGGTGCGGAGGTGCATCCGCTTTTTTGTTTCCTGTCCCGTGGTTTGTGGCAAAATGTTGAAGGAGGTGCTTCGGTTATTAGCATTGTAATGCATCAACTAAATGAGGACATTCGTGACAAGGAGCTGCGCCTGATTGGCAGCGAGGGGGAACAGCTTGGTATCATGTCCGCAGATGACGCACTGCGCATTGCCGATGAAAAGGGTCTGGATTTGGTGAAAATCTCCCCTCAGGCGAACCCGCCGGTGTGTAAGCTGATGGACTACGGCAAGTTCCGGTTCGAACAGGGTAAGCGGGAAAAGGAAGCCCGGAAGAACCAGCACGTCGTGGAAATCAAGGAAATCCGCATGTCCCCCGGCATCGACGTGGGTGACTTCAATGTCAAATTGAAGAACGCCCAGAAGTTCCTGACCGAGGGCAACCGGGTGAAGGTTTCCGTCCGCTTCCGCGGGCGGGAGATGGCCCATACCGAGATCGGCAGGAAGCTCCTGGATCAGTTTGCAGAGCAATGCGCCGAGATCGCCAACGTCGATAAAGGAGCCAAGCTGGAGGGCCGGAACATGTCCATGTTCCTCTCCCCTAAGAAATAAACCAGCGTTTTCAAGTGTAATCAAGGAATACGGAAGGAGTTACCAATTATGCCGAAACTGAAAAGCCATAGCGGCGCGAAAAAGAGATTCAACCTGACCAAGACCGGGAAGGTCAAGCGGGCCAAGGCCTTTAAGAGCCACATCCTTACCAAGAAGGATACCAAGCGTACCCGTCGTCTGCGGGCGGGCGGCTATGCCGACGTGACCAACGAGGCCGCCATCCGCAAGATGATCCCTTACAAATAATACGATACGCTTTAGAATAGGAGGCTTTTACAATGGCAAGAGTTAAGGGCGCAATGATGACCCGCAAGAGAAGAAACAAGATCCTTAAAATGGCGAAGGGCTACTGGGGTGCTAAGAGCAAGCACTTCAAGATGGCCAACCAGCAGGTGATGAAGTCCCTGACCTACGCGTACAGAGGGCGCCGCCTGAAAAAGAGAGATTTCCGCCGCCTGTGGATCACCCGTATCAGCGCCGCCTGCAAGATGAACGGCATGAATTACTCCACCTTCATGCACGGTCTTAAGACCGCCGGCGTGGCCATCGACCGCAAGATGCTGGCTGAGCTGGCTGTCAACAACGAAGCCGCATTCAAACAGCTCGTTGAGATGGCGAAGAAGGCCGCGTAACATTATAGATGAAATCCCCGGCATCCCATGGGATGCCGGGGATTTTTCTGCCTTTTTACAGCTTTTCTGCCAAACGGCGGGCGATTTCATCCAGGAATTCCTCGGAGGTTACCGCGCGGGCTTCGAAGCCGGGTTCTACCAGGCCCACCAGGTCCTTGGTCATGACGCCGGCGTTAAGGGTGTCGAAGCAGGCTTCCTCCAGCTTGCCGCCGAAGTTGGCTAAATCAGCCAAGCCGTCCAGCTCACCCCGCTTTTTCAGGGCGCCGGACCATGCGAAGATGGTGGCCATGGGGTTGGTGGAGGTCTTTTCGCCCTTCAGATGCTTGTAATAGTGGCGGGTGACGGTGCCGTGGGCGGCTTCGTACTCCGTGGAGCCATCGGGGGAGACCAGGACGCTGGTCATCATCGCCAGGGAGCCGAAAGCGGTGGAGACCATGTCGCTCATTACATCGCCGTCATAGTTCTTGCAGGCCCAAATATAGCCGCCCTCGCTGCGGATGACGCGGGCTACGGCGTCGTCAATGAGGGTGTAGAAGTAGGTCAGGCCCAGCTCGTCAAACTTGGGCTTGTAGGTGGCGAACTCCTCCTCGAAAATCTTCTTGAATTCGCCATCGTAAACCTTGGCGATGGTGTCCTTGGTGGAGAACCATAAATCTTGCTTGGTGTCGATGGCGTACTGGAAGCAGGAACGGGCGAAGGAGCGGATGGACTTATCCTTGTTGTGGGCGCCCTGCCAGACGGTGGGGCCGTCGGTCTTCTGGACGGTGACGGTTTTTTCCTCCGAGCCGTCATCGCTCTTAAAGGTCATGGTGCAGGAACCGGGCTTCCCGGTGACAAAGTCCACGCTCTTGTATACATCGCCATAGGCATGGCGGGCAATGGTGATGGGCTTTTTCCAGTTCTTCACCACGGGCTTGATGGCGTCAATGCAGATGGGGGTGCGGAAAACGGTGCCGTCCAGGATGCTCCGGATGGTGCCGTTGGGGCTTTTCCACATCTCGGTGAGCTGGGGGTATTCCTCCATGCGCTGCTTGTTGGGGGTGATGGTGGCGCACTTGACCGCTACGCCGTATTTCTTCGCCGCGTTGGCGGCGTCCACCGTGACCTGGTCTTTGGTCTCGTTGCGGTGGAGCAGGCCCAGGTCATAGTATTCCACTTTCAAGTCTACATAGGGGAGGATCAGTTTTTCTTTAATCATGGCCCACAGGATGCGGGTCATTTCATCGCCGTCCATCTCCACCAGAGGGGTGGTCATTTTGATCTTTTCCATAGCTTATATCTCCTTATCTGCCGCCCTGCGGGCGGCACGGCAGTTGTTTCTTTGACCCGGGTTTGGGGCTTACCCCGCCCCAGACCCCAGGGTTACTTTTTGTGTGAACAAAAAGTAACCAAAAAATCATTTAAACCTGCGGTTTAAAAATCCCTTACTTATTACGGGGGTTGTTTAGTTTTCGCTACGACCTTTAGCTGTTCTTTCTATCTCCGGTGCATTGGGCCGATGCCGGTGCTTGCTTCTGCGCACGGTTCTATCGAGGGTTGCCGCGTGAGACGCGGCACGGGGGATTGTACCTCACGCGTGCGCCGGGAGTACCCAAAGCAAAAAAGGTAGGCACTGGCAAAATGCTCGTGGGTAGGCGCGAAAGACTGGCACAGGAAGTCCACGCACTATCGGCAGAACACCCGCAGCGCAGCGTTAGGAAAACAAAACAAAGATTTCAGGAGGGATCCTTAAGGGGGGCCGGCTCCCCTTAAGTAAGTTTTTGCTACTTTTTCCTTACGGAAAAAGTAGACCCCACCCCCCGGAGGGAGAATTATCCTTTCCCGTATCCCGCCGCGTAGTAGTTCATCAGGCAGCCTTCCTGAAGGATCAGCCGCTCGTCGGGGGTCAGCCCGGCGCACTTGAGGGCCAGGTCGTGGACAGAACCATCTTTACAAATGACTTTGGCGGAAATGTCCTCGACACCCTCCGCGATGGCCTTTTTCGCGCCGGGAATATACACCCAGTCGCCATCCTCGTAGGGGAACGCCGCGCCGCTTTCCATGGTGAAGGGCACAATGCCCCAGTTGATGCAGTTGGAACGGTAACGCTTGGTGGCGTACTCGTAGCAGATGTTGGCGAAGCCGCCCAGCACCTTCTGGCAGGACGCCGCCTGCTCACGGGCGGAACCATCGCCGGGCTTGTTGGCAAACACGCAGGAGCCAATGGTGGTCCGCTTTACATCACCGCCAACCTTGGAGAGGACTTCCGCCGCTTCCGCGGGGGCTTCTCCCGCTTCACGGGCTTCCTCCAGGGCGCGGACAGCCTTGCTGCGGCCCACGTACTCCGGTACGCGGCGGCTCAGGGCGAACTCGCTCAGGCCAATGGGGTTGGAGCGGTAGGAGCTGGTCTCGCCGGAGGGAATCAGCTCATCGGTGGTGGTGACGGGATCGTGGATAACCGCGCACAGCTTCACCAGCAGGTCTTCCTCCAGCTTGGGCATGTGGGGCCAATCCTTGATGTTGGGGCCGTAGCGCAACTCCACGGTGGGGTCGGCCTTGCCGAAGCCCTCGTAGCACCGTTTGGCATACACGCTGCCGTCATAGGTGTAGTGCAGCTCCTCAGCGGTGGGGGATTCGTATTCAATATCCGTGGCCGCCGTCAGAACGCCGCCGTTGCGGGCTGTGGCGGCAATGGAGCGGGCGTCCATCAGGGCTACCGCGGAAATCTGGCCGTTGCCGGGCTTGGAGCCTTCCCGGTTGGCAAAGTTCCGGGTGGCGTGGCGGATGGACAGGGCGTTGTTGGCCGGGGTGTCCCCCGCGCCGAAGCAGGGGCCGCAGAAGGCGGGCTTCATTACGCATCCGGCTTCCATCAGCTTCTCCGCTGCGCCGCAGCGGGTGACCGCCAGGGAAATGGGGGTGGAGGAGGGATAGACGCTCATATCAAAATAGCCGTTGCCGATGGACTGGCCGTCCAAAATATGCGCCGCTTCCACGATGTTCTCATACATGCCGCCGGAGCAGCCTACGATGACGCCCTGGTCGCAGGTGACCTTGCCGTCCACAATGTTGCGGTGGAGGTCCATGGTGACCTTGCCGCCAAGCTGCTTGTTGCAGGCCGCTTCCACTTCTGCGAAAATCTTGTCCGGGTTGGCTTGCAGCTCGTGGACAGTATAGGCGATGGAGGGGTGGAAGGGCAGGGCGATCATGCACTCTACGCGGCTCAGGTCAATCTTGACTACGCTGTCGTAATACGCGCCGTCCTGGGGCTTCAGTTCCTTATACTCCTCGGGACGGCCGATGTTTTCATAGTAGCGCCGGATGGTCTCGTCCGTCTCCCAGATGGAGGTCAGGCAGCTCGTCTCGGTGGTCATGACGTCAATGCCGATGCGGTAGTCGCAGCTCAGCTCCTTCACGCCAGGGCCTACGAACTCCAAAACCTTATTCTTCACGTCCCCCTTGGGGAAGGTGGCGGCTACCAGGGCGATGGCTACATCCTGGGGGCCAACGCCCTTGCGGGGCTTGCCGTCCAGGTAAACCATGACCACCTCGGGAGCGGCCACATCGTATGTATTTTCCAAAAGCTGCTTGACCAGCTCGCCGCCGCCTTCGCCAACGCCCATGCAGCCGTAAGCGCCGTAGCGGGTGTGGGAGTCAGAGCCTAAGATCATCTTGCCGCAGCCTGCCAGGCGCTCACGGGCGTACTGGTGGATGACGGCCTGGTTGGCGGGAACGTAGATGCCGCCGTACTTCTTGGCGGCGGACAGGCCGAAGGCGTGGTCATCTTCATTGATGGTGCCTCCTACGGCGCACAGGCTGTTGTGGCAGTTGGTCATGGCGTAGGGAATGGGGAATTCCTTCAAACCGCTGGCTTTCGCGGTCTGGATGATGCCTACAAAGGTGATGTCGTGGGAGATCAGCGCGTCAAACTTGATGCGCAGCTTCTTGGGGTCTCCGCACTTGTCATGGGCGCGCAGGATCGAGTACGCAATGGTCTTTTCCCTCGCGGCCTCGGGGGAGGGCTGGCCCTGGGCCTCATTGGCCCAAACGATCTGTCCGTCCAGGAGATACGCGCCTTTTTTTATGACTTCTACCATAAAGTTTTTCCTCCATACGTCTGCGGCGGGGTTCCAGCCCGCCCGCTTTGAGTTGACAGCATGAGTGTAGCACAGTTTATTTTTTTTGTGAATAGTGAATAAGCAAAAAACTGGTTTCCAACCTATTTTCGTATGATTGACGGTCTTTCCCCCCGCAGGCGCGGGATTTTGCAATCCAATGATTTTCTTCTTGCAGAATTTCCTGGCAGATGAAGGATTTGGTGCGGTTTTGGACAGGCAGAATGAAAAATTGATTTCCAGTCCCCGGCAAAAAATTGCACAAAGAGGGGAGGGGTGGTTTACCACCCCTGCCCCTCTGAAAAAACGCTTGCATTTTCCTCCGTCCCCGTGTATAATAAATCCTGACAACCGGATACCTCATCTTCAGGGCGGGGTGCAAGTCCCCACCGGCGGTGATGGCGTCAGCCTAGTCCGCGACCGCGAAAGCGTTGAACCGGTGTGATCCCGGTACCGACAGTGACAGTCTGGATGGAAGAAGATGGCGTGAACACGCTTTTTTGCGCTCGTTTACGGCTATACTCAGGAGATGCTGCGTCTTCGGGTATATCTGTAAAGGAGTGTTTTATTATGTCCCATTTGTCCGCCGCGTTTTCCCCGTCCGCACGGAAGTCCAGGACCCACAAGATTGCCGTTACCGCTATGCTCTCGGCTGCGGCTGCGGTGCTGATGTTTTTGGATTTCCCGATCCCGTTTCTCATTCCGCCCTTCGTGAAGATGGATTTTTCCGAGCTGCCCGCACTGCTGGCCACGTTTAGCCTGGGGCCGGCCAGCGGCGTGGTTGTGTGCCTGGTAAAAAACCTGGTCAACCTGACGATGAGCTCTACCCAAGGCGTGGGTGAACTGTGCAACTTCCTGCTGGGAGTCTGCTTCGTCATCCCCGCTGGATTGGTCTACAAATATAAAAAGACCCGTTCCGGCGCGCTGGTTGGCGCATTGGTGGGGGCCGCGGCGATGGCGGTTGGCAGCATCCCGGTGAATTACTTCATTTCTTACCCCTTCTACACAGTGTTCATGCCCTTGGATACCATCATCAGCATGTATCAGGAGATCTATCCCGGTGTGGATGGCCTGCTGGCCTGTCTGATTATTTTCAATGCCCCCTTTACCTTGCTCAAGGGGCTGCTGGATACGGCGTTGTGCTTCCTGGTCTACAAGCCGTTGTCCCCGTTGCTTCACAAATAACAAAATGTTTGTTCGGATTCCTTCTTTTCAAACGGGGAAAAATGTGGTATGCTGTTTATGATGGCATACCACATTTTTTAGGAGGCGTAAGCGGTGGAACGGGTGATCCTGCACTGTGATCTGAATAGCTTTTACGCATCGGTAGAACTGCTGTCCCGCCCGGAGCTGCGGACGCTGCCCGTGGCGGTCTGCGGCGATCCGGAAAGCCGGAAGGGTATCATCCTGGCAAAAAATGAGCCGGCAAAGGCTTTCGGCGTCAAGACGGCGGAGACCATCTGGCAGGCGCGGCGGAAATGCCCGGATCTGATCCTTTTACCGCCCCATCACAAGCAGTATCAGGCCTTTTCGCGGGTGGTCAATGAGCTTTATGGGAGGTATACCGACTTGGTGGAGCCATTCGGCATTGACGAGAGCTGGTTGGATATTACTGGCAGCATGCACCTGTTTGGCGGGAGCGGCGAGGCGGTCGCTGATGCCATCCGTGCCCAGATCAAAAAGGAGCTGGGTCTGACCTTGTCGGTGGGGGTCAGCTTTAACAAGGTATTCGCCAAACTGGGCAGTGACTACAAAAAGCCTGACGCCACTACGGTAATATCTCCGGAGAACTGGCGGGAGATAGTCTGGCCTCTGCCGCTGGGGGACATGCTATTCGCCGGCCCGGCTGCCCGGCGGGCCTTGGGGCAGTATGGCGTACGCACCATTGGGAACCTGGCGGTGCTGGAGCCCGGCTTGCCGGAGCAACTGCTGGGAAAGCTGGGGCGGCAGTTGTGGGAATACGCCAATGGTATGGACCGTTCTCCTGTCCGGCCCCAGCATGAAAAGGAGCCGGTCAAGAGCGTGGGCAACAGTTACACCTTCCGGGAGGATTTGACCACCCGGCGCCAGCTCCGCCAGGGGGCGTCCATGCTGTGCGACAGCGTGGCGGGGCGTCTGCGGGCCCAAGGCCTGTACTGTGGCGCGGTGGCCGTGGGGCTGAAGGATCCGTCCTTCCGGAGCATTTCCCGGCAGAAGCATCTGCACCACAGCACCCACCTGAGAGGGGAGCTGCTGGAAGCGGCGATGGAGCTGATCGACAAGGCCTGGAAGCCCAATTCACCGGTACGGCTGCTGTCCATCACCGCCCTGGCGCTGACAGATAGCCTGGAAACCTACGAGCAGACAGATTTGTTTGCCCCTCAGCAGCCTGCGGAGGACTTAAAAAGGGAGAGGCTGGAACAGGCGGTGGACATCATCCGCAAAAAATACGGTGGAGACGCGATTTCCTATGGCGAAACTGTGGGCCATGTGGTTCACAGGGAAGGGGGGGAATAGGGAATACTGTGTAAAAAGGGGGAACCGCGTAGCGGTTCCCCCTTTGCTGCCCCCGGTTGGGCTGGGTTCCTTATCCCTTATATCCATTAGGGTTCGTAGATTGCCACTTCCAGGAGGAAGCACACATGTCCTCAATGCCGAATTTGGCTTCCCAGCCCAGCTCCTCCCGCGCCTTGGCAGGGTCCGCATAGCAGGAAGCGATGTCGCCGGGACGGCGGGGGTCAATCACATAGGGCAGCTCCTTGCCGCAGGCCTTCTCGTAAGCGTGGAGGACGTCCAGCACGCTGTAGCCCTTGCCAGTACCCAGGTTGCAGACGAACAGGCCGCAGTTGGCCGCCAGCTTCTTCAAGGCCGCGACATGGCCCTTGGCCAAGTCCACCACATGGATATAATCCCGCACACCGGTGCCGTCAGGGGTATTGTAATCATTGCCGTAGACGTGGAGCTTCTCCAATTGGCCCACCGCTACCTTGGCGATATAAGGCACCAGGTTGTTGGGGATGCCGTTGGGGTCTTCACCAATCAGGCCGCTTTCATGGGCGCCGATGGGATTGAAATACCGCAGGAGAGCCACGTTCATGGTGGGATCTGCTTTGCAATAATCGGTCAGGATGCGCTCCAGAAACAGCTTGGTGGTGCCATAGGGGTTGGTGGTGCCGCCGGTGGGGAAGTCCTCCCGGATGGGGACGGTGGCCGGGTCGCCGTACACGGTGGCAGAGGAGGAGAACACAAAGTTCTTGACCCCGTGGCGGCGCATGGCGTTGAGCAGCACCAGGGAGTTTACCAGGTTGTTGGTATAATACTCCAGGGGCTTGGCTACGCTCTCACCCACCGCTTTCAGCCCAGCGAAGTGGATCACCGCGTCGATGTCCGGATACTTGGTGAACAGGGCTTCCACCTCGTCTTCATTGCACAGCTCTGTTTTGATGAAGGGAACCGGTTTGCCGGTGATTTTTTCCACCCGGCGGAGGGATTCCTCGCTGGCGTTGCACAGGTTGTCCGCTACGACGATGTCGTATCCCGCTTCCATGAGTTCCACACAGGTGTGGCTGCCGATATACCCTGCACCGCCGCTGACTAAAATAGACATTTCCTTCTTCTCCTTCAATTCGTTGAATTTTGGCTCCCGCCTTTTGGTTCATGGTGCTAGTATACCACCTGCCAGGGGAAATGGGAATAGAGGATTTTCCCATTTTCTGGAGAAATTGGTCACATAAAAAGGCGTCCCCGGCAAGAACCGGGGACGCTCATACAGAATGCTATCTATCAGCCCTGCTCACGCATTTTGGCAAAGCAATCGCTGCAATACACAGGACGGTCGCTCTTCGGCTCGAAGGGCACTCTGGCCTCGCCGCCGCAATTGGCGCACACCGCGGTGAAATACTCGCGGGGGCCGCGGGCAGCGTTCTTGCGGGCGTCACGGCAGGTCTTGCAACGCTGGGGCTCGTTCTGGAAACCGCGCTCTGCGTAGAACTCCTGCTCACCAGCGGTAAACACGAACTCCTGGCCGCACTCCTTGCAAACTAAGGTCTTGTCTTCGTACATGATTTTACCCTCTCTTTGAATAGAAAAAAATATATTGCGTTCAGCCTTTGCTGAGATCGCCAGATTCAAGCTGCCGCGCTGCCTTGCGCCGGATGCGCTGCACGGCGTTGTCCACCGACTTGGGGGACCGTGAAACCGCTTTGGCCATTTCCCGGATGGTCAGGCCGTCTAAATAGTACCCCAAAATCTTCGCCTCGAAATCGGACAGATGCCTGCGCACATCGCTCAGGGCGTCCTGAAACCACTCCCGGCCAATGATCAGATCTTCGGGGTTTTCCCCTGCCATCGTGCCGAAAACGGCGCCTTGACCGTCAAAGAAGGGTATCTCAAGAGGAACCGACTGATTCAGCGGCGTATGTTTATCACGGGCGGCAGCCCGGACGGCGGAATACAGCCGGTTGCGGATACATATTTCTGCAAAAGTGCGGAAGCTGGCCGGGCGCGTTCCCTGGTACTCCCGGACACCGCACATCAAACCGATCATGCCCTCCTGAATCAAATCATCGCTGTCTCCCCCCGCCAAATAATAAGGGCGGGCAAGCTGCCGCACCAAGCGGGTGTACCGCTTGACCAGCGTTTCCTCCGCGTCCTGATCCCCCTGTTTCGCAAGGGCGGACAAATCTTCGTCCGGCAGGGACGCGTAGCCAGTAAATTGGGCTTCGTTGATCGACATGATTATTATACCTATTTCCCCCTGGGTTTGTCAAGTAAATATTAAAAATTTGTAAACGCTTTCTTCAAATTTTTAGCGTTTTCACCAAATCCGCCAAATGTCCGGCGCATTCTTCGGCCTGCTGGACGGTTTTTGCTTCCACCATCACCCGGATCAGCGGTTCCGTGCCGGATGGACGGACCAGTACCCGCCCATCGCCGCCAAGAATCCCCTCCTCCCGGGCAATGGCGTCCGCCAAAGCCTGGGAAGCCATGACCTTCTCCTTATGCCCCGGCTGGTTGGGCAGTTCCACATTGATGAGGGTCTGGGGATAGCTGGGGCAGATAGCGGCCAGCTCGGAAGCAGTTTGGCCGCTGAGCTTCAGGATTTGCAGAAATTGCAGGGCGGTAAGCTGCCCATCGCCGGTGGTGGCGAAATCAGTGAAAATGGTGTGGCCGGACTGCTCGCCGCCGATGCGGTAGCCGGATTTCAGCATTTTTTCCAGGACGTTCCGGTCGCCTACCGGGGTGCAGATCAGGCGGATGTTGTTCTTGTTGCAGAACTCGTGGAGGCCCATGTTGCTCATGACTGTGCCTACGATGGTGCGGCCTGTCAGATAGCCCTGGTCCCGCATGTACCGGCCGCAGACTGCCAGGGTCTTGTCGCCATCGATGACGCCGCCCTTTTCATCGATCATCAGGCAGCGGTCCGCATCGCCGTCAAAGGCGATGCCCAGATCGTATTCGCCGGCCGTCACCATAGCGGCAAGGCTATTTAAATGGGTAGAACCGCATTTCAGATTGATGTTGGTGCCGTTGGGCTTGCGGTGGATAAAGTCGGCCTCGATGGCGAAATTGGTGAACAGATCCGGCGCAGTGGCTGCCGCCGCGCCGTTGGCGCAGTCAATAAGCACCCGCAGGCCGCCTAAATCGTCCTGAACCGTGGCGGCCAAATGCTTAATGTATTCGTATTTCAGCTTCTTCATGCCGTGGATGCGCTTGCCGATTTCCGCCCCTGTTTTGATGGGCATGGGGGCAGCAGCAAGAAGCTTTTGCTCGATCCGCTCCTCCAGCACATCGGAAAGCTTATAGCCCTCGCCGTTGAACACCTTGATGCCGTTGTGCTGGAAGGGGTTGTGGCTGGCGGAGATGACCACGCCCGCATCGGCGGCTACTGTAACAGTCAAGTATGCCACGGCAGGGGTGGGGATCGTGCTCAGGGGCATAACGTCACCCCCTACGGAGGTGATGCCCGCCATGATTGCGCCCTCCAACATGTCAGAGGATATCCGCGTATCCTTGCCGATGGTGATAAGCGGGGGCCTCCCCACTTCCTCCTCCAGGGTCAGCGCGATGGCCTGGCCTATATGGTAGGCCATCTCCGCCGTCAGGTTCTCTCCCACAACGCCGCGAATACCGTCGGTTCCAAAAAGCTTGCCCATTGATAACATCCCTTCTTCGAGCAGAATTTTTGAGCCTTCTCAAGACCCACATTATATATATTGTGCCGGCCCGGCGCCGGCTGAAAAACATGCGATGCTGGCTGGCCCGCTAAAATGTAAGCTGCTCCATGCCTGCCGTGCCGCTGGCAAGGGCGATGCCGAGGTGCTGGTACGCTTTCGGCGTGACACACCTGCCCCGGGGTGTGCGGGTCAAAAAGCCAATCTGAAGCAGGTACGGCTCATATACGTCTTCCAGGGTGACGGATTCCTCGTTGATGGTTGCCGCCAGGGTTTCCAGCCCTACCGGGCCGCCGCCATAATATTCGATAATGGCCCGCAGCATCCTGCGGTCGATGTTGTCCAGCCCCAGATAGTCCACCTCCAGGGCCGTCAAGGCCTTGTCGGACAGGGCTTTTGTAATGACGCCATCGCCCACCACCTGGGCAAAATCCCGCACCCGCCGGAGCATCCGGTTGGCGATGCGGGGCGTCCCCCGGCTGCGGCGGGCGATCTCCATGGCGCCGTCCGGCTCGATGGGCGCGTCCAGGATCCCCGCGGAGCGGGTGACAATCAAGGCCAGCTCCTCCGGTGTGTAAAGCTCCAGCCGGAGGGTTACGCCAAAGCGGTCCCGCAGCGGCGCGGAGAGCTGCCCCGCCCGGGTGGTGGCGCCAATAAGGGTAAATTTCGGCAGGTCCAGGCGGATGGAGTTGGCAGACGGCCCCTTGCCAATGATGATGTCGATGGCGAAATCCTCCATGGCAGGGTAAAGAACCTCCTCCACGGAACGGTTAAGGCGGTGGATTTCGTCTACAAATAGAATGTCATTTTCGTTCAGATTGGTCAGCAGCGCCGCCAAATCTCCCGCTTTCTCAATAGCGGGGCCGGAGGTGACGCGGACGTTGACGCCCATCTCGTTGGCAATGATGCAGGAGAGGGTGGTTTTCCCTAGGCCCGGGGGGCCGTGGAGCAGGACATGGTCAAGAGGTTCCGACCGCATTTTCGCGGCTTGGATGAAAATTTCCAGGTTTCCCTTGGCTTTTTCCTGGCCGATATACTCCCGCAGCCGCTGGGGCCGGAGGGAATATTCGTTCTCATCCTCCCGGGTCAGCGTTGTAGCGACCAAGGGTTCCTCTTCGACAAAGGGGGCGTTATTGGAAAAATCTATGCTCATAACTTACCCCTTCACCATGTTTTTCAGCGCCAAACGGATGATTTGCTCCAATGGCAGGCCCTCAATGTCAACACCCTTGAGGGCCACGTTGATCTCTGCTTGGGAGTACCCCAGCACCGCCAGGGCGGCGGCGGCTTCGCTCAATTTGTTCTGCGGAATGATGGTGACGGCGGGGCCGGCAACGCTCTCGCCGGAGAGGGAGACTGTCTGGCCCTTCGCCAGCTTATCCTTCAATTCCAGAATCACCCGCTGGGCGATTTTCTTGCCCACCCCCTGGGCGGCGGTGAGGGCTTTTTCGTCCCCGGTGATGATGCTCATGGCAAGATTGGCAGGGGTGGTGCTGGACAAAATCGCCAGCGCCGCTTTCGGCCCTACGCCGGAGACGGCGATAAGCTGCTGGAACAGCTTCCGTTCCTCCTGGCTGAAAAATCCATATAGATCCATGGCGTCCTCCCGGACGCTGAGGTATGTATACAGCGTTGCCTTGTCCCCCTTTTTGATTTGGGACAGGGTATAGGACGTGGTACGGCAGGCGTAGCCAACTCCGCCGCAGTCGATGACCGCCAGATACGGCTCCATATGGGCCACGGTACCGGAAAGATAGTAGTACATAGTTCACTCCTAAAGCGGCGGTTTTTCGGTCAATTACCGTGTATCGTAACGGCTCGGGTCAAATTTCCGCTCCATATTCAGCAGGCTGGTGGCGCTGCGCCCGTGGCAGATGGCCACCGCCAGGGCGTCCGCCGCGTCATCAGGGCGGGGGACGCCCTTCATTTTCAGCAGCCGCTGGGTCATCAGCATCACCTGCTTTTTCTCCGCGCCGCCGTAGCCCGCCACAGCCTGCTTCACCTGCATGGGTGTGTACTCGTAGGTTGGGACGCCGGCCCGTTCCGCTTCCAGCAGGATCACGCCCCGGCCATGGGCCACGGCAATGCCGGTAGTGATGTTTTTGGAGAAAAACAGCTCTTCCACCGCCATTTCCTCCGGCTTGAACTGCTCCAACAGCGTTGTCATGTCCTCGGAAATCTGCCGGAGACGGGTGGACAGCGGCAGTCCGGCCGGCGTGGTGATGACGCCGTATTGAAGCAGCCGGACGGCGGCGCGGCTTGATTCAACCAGCCCGAAGCCGATGGTTGCTACGCCGGGATCAATGCCCAAAATCCGCATGGTACGCTCCTTTTATGTGCTTTATCTATCTTATCATTTCTTGAGAAAAAAAACAAGGGGAAATGCGGCGTCATACACATCCATCCGGCAGGCGCGGGCCGCCGCCTTCCGGCAGAGAATCCGTCCCTGCTTGAAAATAGGACTCGTCCTGGAATTCCGTCATGGTATCCCAGTACCGCTTTGGCATATTGGTCATGCGCTGGCGGGGATTGTGGCGCTCTTTGATTTCGATGGTGTCATAAAACCGCTTCCACAGCTTTCGGTATTGGGCTTCCTGTGCGGAGGGGGCAGCCATTTGGAACTCCTCCAGCGGCAGGATGGCCCATTGGCTGGGTTGATGGACCAACGCTTCCTGATGGGTACGGTCGTAGAGCAGGAATTTTTCGTTGTACATTCTATCGCAGAAATGGTATCGCAGCAGGGGCAGGACCCGGTTTTTGGGCTTGATTTCCCCCGCTAAGGTTCCCTCAAAGTCGGAAAAGCGCACGAAGCCCTTGAGCAGGTGGACCTCGCCGTCCAGGTGGCGCACGGCCTTCAGCAGAGGCCAGACAGCCTCATCGCTAAGCCGCCGTAAGAGAGGTTTTCCAATGCGGTAGAGGGCGCGGATAAACTGGTAGAGCATCTTTTCCTTCTCCGGCGCACAGGTTAAAAACCCCTTGACCACCAGTTCTTTGGCGTAGGGGTCTATTTTTTCCAGGCTGGCCAGGACGCGCTGGGCGTGGCGGCGGTCGGTTCCCACCCAGCGGGCGGGGAAAAACGATGGCGAAACGCTGCCTTCATCCTGAAAACAGGCGGGATATTCTTTATTGACGTAACTGTCAAATACGCAGCAGAGGAAGCCCTCAAAGCTTCCGTCATAACGGTAAATGATTTCCATATTTGTAATATTTTCTCTGCCGTCCCAAGGGAGGCGTCTCATTTTACCTCACCAGGATGGGGCGCCCCCTTATCCGGCTTGGGTGAAC
Source organism: uncultured Oscillospiraceae bacterium (assembly GCA_910587645.1). Classification (GTDB taxonomy): domain Bacteria; phylum Bacillota; class Clostridia; order Oscillospirales; family Oscillospiraceae; genus Pelethomonas. The sequence goes on along the minus strand of CAJUNA010000007.1, from coordinate 31,741 downwards.
AGGCTCAATTGTTCCATCTCCATCCCGGGCAGGGACGCGCGCTCTGCGGCGATCAGGTTCCGCAGGATGCTCTCCTGTTGGAGCTTCAGCCCCTCCAGCGCACGGCCCTTGCAGGTGATGAAATACTGGGCGCGCTTCATGACAACGCCCATTTTTTTAAGATCCTCGTGCTCCAGTTTTCTTGCGCGGCGGGCGTAGAGAATCCGCTTTGCCGATACCGTCCCGACTCCTGGCACCCGGAGCAGTTCCTCCAAGGAGGCTGTGTTGACCTCTACCGGGAAAAATTCCGGGTGTTTCAGTGCCCAACTGCATTTGGGGTCTACCAGGGGATTGAAATTGGGGTCATCCTCGTCCAGCAGTTCCTCTGCGCGGAAGCCGTAGAAACGCAGCAGCCAGTCCGCCTGGTACAGGCGGTGCTCCCGCAGCAGCGGCGGCTTTGTATTCAATGCGGGCAGAAGGGAATTTTCTACAACGGGCACATAGGCGGAGTAAAATACCCGTTTTAGCCGGTATTTGTCGTACAATGATTGCGTCAACGACAAAATATGCCTGTCAGAATCCGGCGTGGCCCCAATAATCATTTGCGTACTCTGCCCGGCAGGCGCGAACTTGGGTGTGTGGCGGTATTTGACCAATTCTTCTTTGTTTTCCCGTACCGCGTTCTGAATCAGCCCCATGGGCCGGAAAATGGCTTTGCGCGTTTTATTGGGCGCCAATGTTTTCAGCCCCTGCTCAGACGGAAGCTCAATATTAACGCTCAGACGGTCCGCCAACAGGCCCAGCCGGGTCACCAGCTCCGGCGATGTGCCGGGGATGGCCTTGGCGTGGATATAACCGTTGAAGCGGTAGCGGTTGCGCAATAAATCCAGGCAGCGGATCATCCGCTCGGTGGTGTAATCCGGGCTGACCAGTACGCCAGAGGACAGGAACAGCCCCTCAATATAGTTGCGGCGGTAGAATTGGATAGTCAGCTCTGCCAGCTCCTCCGGGGTGAACACCGCCCTGCGGGCATCGTTGGAGCAGCGGTTGACACAGTACTTGCAGTCATAGACACAGCAGTTGGTCATCAGCACTTTCAGCAGCGTCACACACCGTCCGTCGCCGGAAAAGGTATGGCAGCAGCCCGCCAGGGAGGACGACGTGTTTCCCACGTACCCCTTCTTATGCCCACGCTGCGCCCCGCTGGAGGTGCAGGCGGCGTCATACTTGGCGGCATCGGTTAGTATGGTCAATTTCTCCATAACATCCACAGCGGATCCCTCCTATGCAAAACATTCGTTCTGGATATAATATAGAACAAACAGACTAAATTGTCAAGGGGAAATCGTAAGATCTTCTTGACAAGACGAACTAAATTGTCAAGGGGAAATCGTAAGATCTTCTTGACAAGACGAACGGTTGTTAGTATACTACCCTTGTAGTTAACGATCGTTCGTTAGGAGAAGTGTATGACAACAAAGGAAAAAATTGTTGAGACGGCACTGGATCTGTTTGCCCAGCGGGGGTATGACGGGGTGTCTATCCGGGATATCGCTAGGGCGGTCGGCATCCGGGAAAGCTCTATTTATAACCATTTTCCCAGTAAGCGGGCTGTTTTTGACGGGATCGTTGACTATTGTCTCCGGCAAGCGGAGGATTATTTCCGGCAGAGCAATCTTCCTTTTGCCCCGGGGGATGATGCGTCGGTTTATGGGGGCGTTGGGTTGGAGGAGCTGCTGGGGCTGATTGAGCGTACCTTCCGGTTCTTTTTTGATGACCCCTATCACACCCGGTTCCGCCGCTTGCTGCTGCTCAGCCAATATGCGGATCCCCGCTGCCAGGAAATCTACCGGCAGCTTTATCGCGACAAATGTGTCCAGGTTCAGGCGTATATTTTTTCCGCGCTTATGGACGCAGGAGAGCTTCGGCGGGAGGATCCGATGGCCGTTGCGGCGGAATTCCATGGGCCGATGTTCATGCTGATCCATACCTGCGGCAGTTTTGAGGAAGCCTGGCCTTCGATTCGGACACATGTGGAACAATTTAGGAAAAATTATGGACGGAGGGCGGAGGAGTGTTCTGAACGCCCTGGGGTAGTGTAAAATGGAGGTTATGGTATGGGCAAAACAATCATTATTTATTCCAGCAAAACAGGCTTTTCCCGCCGGTACGCCCAATGGCTGGCGGAGGATTTGGGGGAGAGGGCGGTCTCATTCCAGGACAGGAATACCCTTCGCTTACAGGATTTTGATACCATCATCCTGTTTGGCGGCTTGTACGCGGGGCAGATGTCGGGGCTGAAATGGTTCAAGAAACAACCTTTGGCAGGTAAACGTCTGGCGGCCGTTGCGGTGGGCTGCGCACCTCCAGAGACCCCCAGCCTGCCGGAGAGCATGGCGCAGCTCTTTGGCAGTGCGCCGGGAATCAAGGGCTTCTACTGCCAGGGTGGGCTGGCCTATGAACATATGGGGGCGGTTGACCGGGCTATGATGGCTGCTTTACGCGGATTTTTGAAACACCAGCCGGAGAAAAAAGAAATGCTGGAGGGGATCAGCCATTCCTTTGACGCTGCGGACAGAGGGAGCCTTGCCCCGGTTGCCGCGTGGGCGAGGGAGGGGTGACCGCCGCCGCTTTTTCCGAAAAGCGACATTTTTTTGTCGAACATTGACAACCTCCTTGAATCTGGATATAATAAACTCCCCACGAGAAGTTCCGGAGCAGTCTCCGAACGACGCCAGACAGGAGGAATGCGTCATGCTGAAAGATTTTGCGAAATACCTGCCTTTCCTGCAAACGCCTGGGAAGCGTACCAAATCCTTGGACGAGTCCGCCCAAGCCCCCGCGCTGGACGCCCCCCTGCCGGAGCAGGAGGAAGATCCATTAGAGAAAGGGGACGCCTCTCCCCAGCCGGAGGATCCCGTCCAGGAGGAAATCCCCGCCCCATCTGGGGACCAGGAGGAAGCGCCTTCCCAGCCGGAGGAAACACAGCCCTCCTCCCGGGAGGATGATTTGAAGCAAGGCCTTGCGGCTTGCAAGGATAAATTGTACCCGGAAGCCCTGAAAGCTTTCCGCCGCGCGGCGGACGCAGGCAGCGCGGAGGCCCAGTTCCTCTGCGGACAGATGTACCAGCGGGGACTCGCCGTGGAAGTGGACTGTAAGCAGGCCCTAGCCTGGTACAAAATTTCCGCCAAGCAGGGGTTTGTCCACGCGCAAATGGCCTGCGGGGCCTTGTATGAGGAAGGATGCGGCACGGAAATGGATCTGAAGCGCGCCCTGTTCTGGTACGAGCAGGCTGCCAAGCAGGGGGCGGTGGACGCCCAATTAAAATGTGGAACCATGTATCACTGCGGCCGCGCGGAAACCAGGAACCCTAAAAAAGCCCGGCGCTGGCTGGAAACCGCCGCTGTGAACGGAAGCGAGGAAGCCCGCCGCATTCTGGACGAACGGTTTTAAGGACGCGCCTGTGGGCCGCCTGCCGGCAAAGGCAGCGGTAAAAAATCCCATCCGGATTTTCCGGATGGGATTTTTGCCGGTTGGGGATTTACTGGTCTGCTTCGCCATTTCTCATATTTAGAATGAACTGCTCCAGATTGATTTTGTGGCCGTATTTTATGGAAGCCGCCTTATCCTTACTAATGATAATGTCGCTCATAGCAAGCCCGTTCAATGCGGCAATCGCCATAGTGTAATGGATAACATCGGCCAATTCGTTCCCTAATTGCGTCCTTACATTGTCCTCCCCAATCAATTTTCTCCCATACATTTTATTCAGAACCTCGGCTAACTCTCCTATTTCCTCTACCAATTTCATGAAAAAGCCTTGGTCGTCTCCGTCATCGCCATAACAGGCAAACAAATATGACTGTAGTTCTTCTATTGTAACTTTCACAGCAAAATCCCCCCTCAAATACTGATTTCCCGGTTTGTGTGCCACATGATACCACTAATGCAACGGCAGGAGGGCGAAAGCAGCAATTGCTTCCACCCTCCCATAGGCAGTCTCTTTTTATTACTCTAATGCCGCCTGGGTAGCTTCCCTGCGGTACTGGTGGGTATACAGGCTGTAGTACTCGCCCTGCTGGGCCATTAATTCCTCATGGGTGCCGCTCTCGCGGATCCGGCCGTTGTGAATGACCAGGATCCGGTCGGCGGAGCGGATAGTGCTCAGGCGGTGGGCCACTACAAAGCTGGTGCGGCCCGCCAGGACCGTCTGGATGGCGTCCTGGATCAGGGCTTCGGTTTCGGTGTCGATGCTGCTGGTGGCTTCGTCTAAGACGAAGATGCGGGGGTCTGCCAGCAGTACGCGGGCCAGGCTTAAAAGCTGCTTCTGTCCGGTGGAGAGCTTTCCGCCGCCCTCGCCTACCTGGGTGTCGTAGCCATTGGGCAGATCCAGGATGAAGTCTTCCGCATGAACCATCTGGGCGGCGCGGCGGATTTCTTCGTCAGTAGCATCGGGCTTGGCAAAGCGGAGGTTGTCCGCCACGGTACCGGAAAACAGATGGGGGGATTGCAGCACGTAGCCCAGGCTGGATTGCAGCCACAGCTGGCTGCGCTGGCGGTAGTCCGTACCATCGATACAGACCTCGCCCTCGCTGGGTTCGTAGAAACGGCAGACCAGGTTGACGATGGTCGTTTTCCCCGCGCCGGTCTCGCCCACCAGGGCCACATTCTGCCCCGGCTCTACGGTGAGGTTGAAATCGCGCAGGACTTCCTCGCCGGTCTTGTAGCGGAAAGTGACGTCTTTGAATTCCACCCTGCCCTGGATGTCCGGCCAATTTTCCTTTTTGCCGTGGAACAGGTCGCCGTAGCGGGCGATGACTTCCGGGCTGTCCTGGACGTCGGAGGGGGTGTCCAGCAGGTCGATGACCCGCTCGGCACTGGCCTGGGCGGCCTGCATTTCCGCCAGGATCCGGGCAAGGGACTGAATGGGGTCGAAAAGCTGGGTGGTGTAGCTGATAAACGCCGCCAGGGTACCCAGGTCCATCAGGCCCGCGAACACCTCAACGCCGCCCCGCCACAGGGCCAGGGCGGTGGCGATGGCCCCCAGGTTCACCACCAGGGGCATGAAGATGGCGCTGAGGACGGCGGCGCGGATAGCGGCGGTTTTCATCTCGCCGGTAATGGCTTCAAATTCCCCCTGGGCCGCGTCCTCCCGGGCCAGGGTCTTGTTGGTCACCGCGCCCATAACGCCCTCGTTGAAGGCGCCGGTAATACGGCTGTTCGCCTTGCGCACAATGCGCTGCTGGTGCAGGATGCGCCGCTGGAAATAGAGGCACAGCACCGCCAGCACCGGCGTGATAGCCAGTACCAGAAGCCCCAGCTTCCAGTTCATCACCAGCAGCACCACGATCACACCGATGGCGAAGGTCAGCGCCCACATCACGTCCACGATGCTCCAGGCAATCATTTCGCTGAGCCGGGACACATCGCTGCCCATCCGGGCCATGAGCCAGCCTACGCTGGTGGTGTCGTAGTAGCTGAAGGAAAGCTGCTGCAAGTGGGAAAAGGCGTTCTGGCGGATGTCGTAGCTCATATCCATTTCCAGCCGCCCCGCGCCCCGGACAAACAGCACCACGCCGATGCCCTGGGCAATTACCACAAGGATATTGATGAGGCCGAACAGGCCTAATCCTTCGGTTGTGCCGCCCACGATAAAGTGGTTGATGGCGTACCGGGTCAGCAGCGGGTATGCCAGGTCAGCCCCGGACACCAGCAGCAGCACCAGGATGGTGCGGATCACCCGCGCCTTGTATTTCAAGCCGTAAGCCACCAGGCGCTTCCAGACCCGCAGGTCAATCTTTTCGTTATCCGCGTGGCGGATTTCTTCTTTCATCATACGGCCACACCTCCTTCCTGGGCCGCATCCAGTTCGTTCTGGATGGTGCAGATGCGCCGGTACAGCCCCTCCTGAGCGGCAAGCTCACGGTGGGTCCCCCGCTGGATAATCCGGCCGTTTTCCAGAACCAGGATATGGTCTGCGCCCCGCAGGGTGGAAATGCGGTGGCTGATCAAAATGGTGGTGCCTGTATCCCGTTGGAGCAGGGCTTCCCGGATAGCGGCGTCGGTCTCCGCGTCCACCGCGCTGAGGGAATCGTCAAAAATACAGATGGGCGTTTTTTGCACCAGCATCCGGGCGATAGCCACCCGCTGCTTCTGCCCGCCGGAGAGGGTCACGCCCCGCTCGCCCACCATGGTGTCGTAGCCTTCGGAAAAGCTCTCGATAACATCGTGGACGCAGGCGGTGCGGGCGGCATCGAACCGCTCCTCCTGTGTGGCGGAGGGATCGCCCAGGGCGATGTTCTCCCCGATCGTCCGGCTGAACAGGAACGGCTCCTGCAACACGATGCCCACATGTCGGCGCAGGTAGTCCCGCCGGATGTCGGCCACGTCTACGCCATCGATGCACACCTGGCCCTCCGTTGGCGCGTAGAGCCGCTGGAGCAGATGCACCAGGGTGCTCTTGCCGCTGCCGGTGCTGCCGAGAATGCCGATGGTCTCGCCGGGAGCGATGGCGAAATCCACATGGTGGAGGATTTCGCCGCCATCGGGATACGCGAAGGATACATCTTTAAATTCCACGCCGCCCTGGATGGCGGGCGTCAGGCCCTTGCCAGGTTCGTCCTCCTGGGGGGCGGTGAGAATCTCGTCCAGACGCTTCAAGGATACGTCCGCCTTCACCAGGTCGGCCAGAATACGGCCCAACTGGCGCATCGGGAAGGTCAGCATGCTGGAATAGGTAGAAAACAGCATGACGGTGCCAAGGCTGATATCGCCCCGCACGGCAAGGTAAATCCCCGCCAGCAGCACCAGGGCGATCTGCATATAGCCCATGATATCGGAAGAACCCCAATAGACGCCCATCAGGTTGTTGAGCTTAAGGGCCTTGGCGCGGAAGTCCTGGTTCAGCTTGGTGAATTTCTCCAGCTCTTCATTCTGCCGCGCGAAGGTGCGTACCACCCGCATACCGGTCAGATTTTCCTGGAGGGCGGTAGTCATGGCCCCCTCGGATTCATCCACGGTTAAAAACTGCTTCTCAACGCCTTTAGAATAGAAGAAAGAGAACACCAGCAGCAGAGGCAGCAGCGAGCAGGCAATCAGCGTCAGCTCACGGTGGATAGGCCACATGATGCTCAAGGCCACCAGCGCCATGACGATGGTACGCACCACCTCCATCATCTGCATCTGCATAAACCGCCGGACGGTCTCCACGTCGGAGGTGCATCGCTGCACCAAATCACCGGTGCTGCTGGCCTTATGCCAGGCGTAAGGCGCCCGGACCAGACGGCGGTACAATGCGTCCCGCAGGGCCTTGGACAGCCCCTCGCCGCCCATGGCGGAGAACCGCCCCCGGCAGTAGGCGCACACGCCGTTCAATCCCTGCGCCAGCAGCACCGCCAGGCCGGGGATCCACAGGTTAGCGGCCAGGAAATCCCGGCCCCCCATGCCATCGATCCAGCCTTGCAGCCAGCCGGGCAGGCTCATCGCCTTATCTCCCACGATGCTGTCCACGGTAAAGCTGATAACCAGTGGGCTTAGGTAAGCGAACAGCGCCGCCAGGAGGGTGGCAAGGATAGTGTAGAAAAAGTAGCGGCGACAGCCGCAAATCAACCGCCACAGCCGTTTCCAGCGGGCGGCTCTTGATGGTTTATTTTGCTGCATAGTAAGTTCCTCATTTGGTCGCCCGGCCCATCCGCCCCCATCGGACAGGCCGGCTTGGTTGAAACGCACCGTTCCGCGCCGCGCCCCCCTCCGGCGGCACAGAACCGGAGGTAGTCTATCATGCAAAAATTGGATTTACAATTGATTTTACGGTTTTGTAACAAAAATGTAATTCTCTTCCGGGCCAGCCGCCCAAGCCCCTTTTGATCCATTAGCGGTTTATATGAAGCTTTTTTCAGCCGGGAACCGGTGGGTCAGTGCTCATTTATAAAAACATCCCATAAACTGCTTCGGAAAATCTTGACAACTGGGGCGTAAAAAAGTACAATGGAAATGGAACGGAAGGCAGTTCCGTTGTTTTCTCGCTGTGGACAGAGCTTCGGCAACAGGATCCTGTTGCTATCATTTCGCACAGCGAAATGATGATGGTTTCTGCTTATTTGCCGTTTTGGCCGGATGTGGAGGAATCCACAGGCCTGTAAATGCAGATCAAGGGGGGATTTTGTGGGGAAAGGTGAGAAGGAAGAGATCTGAAAAAGTGCGTCCTTGGGCTGTCACCGGAGCGCCAGCCTGGGAAGCACCGCAGCCGCGCAGTCTCTTGTGTGAGGCGGAGGGCTGGAATCGCCCCGCGCCAGCGGTTGTTCCAATTATCCTGGATGTGCTTCGGATTCCCCGCGCCAGCAAAGATCCCCGCTGTTTTCCCGGGACAGGCCGGGATGGCAGCAGCACTTTCTTTGGCCGAACGCTGCGAATGGGAAAATGGCTGACATGTTCTCCCATGAAGCAGCTTTGGTATACCTGCGGCAGGAAACGCAATGGGGTGCCGTATCTCTTGCCGCAAATTCATTAGGATAGGAGAAGAACATGAAAAGACAGAGCAAAAAGCGTTTGTTAGCCTTGTTCCTGGCCCTGACCATGGTCTTTACCCTCGTTCCCGGCGCGTATGCCCAGGGCGGGGAGGAAGAATCTGGCCTGACCTGGGAGCAGGTTGACAACAGCGAAGTCTCCGCATCCCTTGGACGGGAGGAAGCGGCGGAGCCGGTAGAGGCCCCGCTGTATGACGAGGACGAACAGGTCCGTGTCTCCATCGTCCTGGAGGACGAGCCCGCGCTGGCAAAGTATTCCCTGGCTGCTGAGAACGGGGATATGGCCAGTGCGGCGGCCTACGAGCAGGAGCTTCGTGAGTATCAGAACGCCGCTGCGGCGTACATCTCCGAAGAGGTTCTGGGCAACCAGCCTCTGGACGTGGTTTGGAACCTGACGCTGGCGGCGAACATCATCTCCGCTAACGTGGAGTACGGCCAGGTCGAGGAGATCAAGGCTGTGGAGGGCGTTGCCGATGTTGTCCTGGAGCAGCGTTACGATGTCCAGGGCTTCCAGGTGGACGCCGACCCCAACATGGTGATTTCCACCGGCATGACCAATACGTCCAATGTCTGGCGCAATGGCGCGGGCTACACCGGCGCGGGTATGCGCATCGCTATCGTGGATACCGGCCTGGACATCCAGCACCAGTCCTTTGACAACGATGCGTTCCTGTACGCGCTCAATGAGACCGCCAGCAAGAACGGCAAGACCGTGAGCAGTTACGACTTGCTGGACACGGCGGAAATCAGCAGTGTGCTGGGTACGCTGAACGCTGCCAGCCGTCTGGCGGGCGTAACGGCAGATGACCTCTATTATAATGAGAAGCTGCCTTACTGCTTCAACTATGTGGACAACGGCCTGGACGTGACCCACATGAACGACACCCAGGGCGACCACGGCTCCCACGTAGCGGGCATTTCCGCCGCTAACCGTTACCTGAATAAGGGCGGCAAGTTTGTGAGCGCCATGGACGAGGTCAGTATGGCGGGTGATGCCCCCGATGCCCAGGTGCTGGTCATGAAGGTGTTCGGCAAGGGCGGCGGCGCGTATGACAGCGACTACATGGCCGCTATTGAGGACGCCATCCGCCTGGGCTGTGACACGGTCAACCTGTCTCTGGGTTCCGGCAACGCCGGTATGACCACCAATGCGACCTATCAGGCGCTGCTGGACAGCCTGTCCAACTCCAACACCATGACTGTCATGTCTGCGGGCAACAACAGCTTTTGGGCGGAGAATGCGGCTCCCGTTGGCCGGCCCTACAGCGATGACGTGAACTTCCACACCGGCGGTTCCCCGGGTACCTATACCAATACCTTCTGTGTTGCCTCTGTGGACAACAATGGTATGGTAGGCGCCGGGGCGATCGTTGTGGACGGGGTACCCTACAGCTTCACCGAGTCCAGCGGTCATGGAAACGCTCCGATTGCCACTATGGATCCCAATGGAAACGGTACGGAGTATGACTACATCTTCGTTGACGGTTTTGGCAAGCCCGAGGACTTTGAGGGCATCCCCGTCAGCGGCAAGGTTGCTTTTTGCAGCCGCGGCGAGACCAGCTTCTTTGAGAAGGCGAACGCCGCTGTAGGCGCTGGCGCCATTGCCACCATCGTCTGCAACAACCAGCCTGGTACCATCAGCATGGATCTGACTGGCTACACCGGGACGGCTCCCGCCGTGTCCATTCTCCAGGTTGACGCCGCTGCCATCAAGGCAGCGTCTACCCCAGTAACCGAGAACGGCAAGACCTATTACACCGGCAAGATCACCGTCAGAGGTTCCGCCACGGTGTTCCCCGGCACCAACAGCTACGAGACCATGAGTGACTTCTCCTCCTGGGGCGCTCCCGGCGACCTGAGCATGAAGCCGGAAATCACCGCCCCCGGCGGCAACATCTGGTCCCTGCTGGGCACCAGCAACAGCCATGACCAGTACCAGTCCATGAGCGGTACTTCCATGGCGTCCCCCCAGATCGCTGGTATCGGTGCGCTGGTCAAACAGCACATCGAGCAGGATATCGGGAAGGTCAACGGCGTGACTGACCGCGCCCTGGCCCAGTCCCTGATTATGTCCACCGCCACCCCCCTGAAGGATGCCAACGGCGAATACTATTCCATCCTCAACCAGGGCGCTGGTATGGTGAACACCGAGGCTGCGGTCAATGCCGACTCCTTCATCCTGATGGATTCCTCCGCCAACGACTCTTGGAAGGACGGCAAGGTGAAGGCGGAGCTTGGCGATGATCCCAGCAAGACGGGCGTTTATACCGTCAACTTCAAGATCTTCAACCTGGACGGCGTGAACCACGCCTATCTGCTGGACGCGGATGTGTTTACCCAGGGGATGCTTGAGGATGAGTATGGCGACACCTATCTGGACACCGCCACTACGCCGCTCAATGCCACTGTGGACTGGACCTGGAACGGTGCGGTTTCCGGCGGCGGGAAGTTCTATGACTTTAACGGCGATGGCTACGTGAACCTGGAGGACGGCAACGCCCTGCTGGATGTAGCTACCGGTGCACGCACCCTGGCTTCCCTCAGCAACCAGGATTTGGTGAAGGATTTCATGAACGAAGATGGGGAAATCACCAGCTTCAGCGGCCATGAATTCCTCCGCAGGGCGGCTGACGTGGCCGGCGGCGAAGGCACTTTGGTAGTGCCCGCCATGGGCAGCGTCAATGTCACCGCGACCATCCGTCTGTTTGATAGCGAGATTGCCCAGTGGGATGACAACGGTTTCTATGTGGAAGCCTACCTCAAGGCAACCTCCATCGCTGACGCGGAGGGCGCGCTGGGCACCAGCCACACCATCCCCGTGCTGGCCTACTTCGGTAACTGGACCGATTCCTCCATGTTCGATAAGGGCAGCCGTATTGAGTACCAGTATGGCCTGGAGGATCGCTCGCCTTACTACTACACTGATATCAACCCCAACTATGGCCTGGCCCTGAAGACCAACACGCTGATTATGCAGTATGCTGGAGACAGCGGCAGCTACTACTTCGGCGGCAACCCCTATGTGCTTGACGAGGAGTACATCGAAGCCCGCAACGCCCTGAACAACCAGGACGGCAATAAGCTCACCGGCGTCCAGTTCGCCCCCATCCGTAACGCGGCGGCCTCCCGTTTGACGATCACGGATGTAAATACGGGCGAAGTGTATCAGACCATAAAGGTGAACCCCTACTATGCGGGCTATTACGTTCCCAGGACGGGCCAATGGCAGGGCACCAGTTCTACCCTGAACATGAACTGGATGGGCACCGATGCCGAGGGCAACAAGCTGCCTGAGGGCACCACTGTTGAAGTTGCGTTCACCGCGGCTCCCGAGTATTACGGTGATACGTATGATGAGATCAACTGGAACGCTCTTGGTAAAGGCGCGACCATCAAGACCCAGCTGACCATCGACAACACCGCCCCCGTTATCCTGGATGGCGCCAACGCGCCCGCCTACGATGCCACCACGGGTAAGCTGACCATCAAGGCGCAGGACAACGAGTATGTTGCCGCCGCGATGCTCATCAACAGCAGCGGCACGGCGATCCTCGCGCGCGAGACCCCCAACCAGACGGTCAAGGGCGAGCAGGTCAGCGTGGAGCTGGATCTTGACGGTGTAGTTGGCAAGACCTTCTACATCCAGGTCATGGACTACGCGGACAACACGGTTACTTATAAGTTCGAGCAGGGCATCCGGCCCACTACTGAGGAGTATTATACCTTCTTCAATAACCACGAAGGTTTCAGTGATCCTCAGGACATTGACTACAGATGGGTCACCTACTCCAAGAACGGCAGCGAAAGCACATTCCTTTCTGAAAAGCTGACCAGCAGCGATGTGCGGCTCAAGGCTGGCGCGTATGCCGGCGGTTATATCTTTGGCTTTGATGGCAATTGGAATTTCTATGCCATTGATGCTCTGGATGTTGCCGATGCTTCCCTGGTTGCTTCCCTGAACGGCGTGGTGCAAAACTGCTACGACATGGCCTACAACAAGGCCGATGGCCAGATGTACCTGCTGTATACTGGCAAGGATACCATCGGCACTGCGATGAACCTTGGTACGATTGACCTGGCCACCGGCGAAGTGACTAACCTCGGCGCTGTGAATCCCAGTGCGCAGGGCCTTGCCATCACGGATGACGGAGTCATTTACGTGATGAACACGTCCCCCTCTGCCGGCGAACCCTACAGCATTTACAGCCTGCCCACACCCACAGGTGCGGAGACTGAGCTGGTATTCACCAAGGTTGTGGATACTGACCTTCGGACCAATGTGGCGGGTTCCTTCTATCAGACCAGTCCCCTGACCTGGGACAGCAACGCAAACGAGCTGGTTCTTGGCCTGTGCGGCCTTGCCACGGATGGGGCTACCTGGATTTCCGGTATCTATGTGATCGACCTTAAGACTGGTGAGACGGAGCTGCGTGTTGAACTGCCTGCGAACACTTATGTGACCGCTCTGTTCACGCCTGATAAGGGCGGCGTGACGCTTCCCTCCACCAGCGAGGCAACTGATATTATCCTGGATGCGGAAGAACTTACCCTGGTGAAGGGCGACCGTAAGACCCTGGCCGCTATTGTTCTTCCCTGGAACCTGGATAATAAGGATGTCACATGGAGCAGCTCCGATGAGAGCGTAGCTACCGTTAGTAACAGTGGCGTGGTTACGGCTGTAAAGGGCGGTACCACAACGATTACAGTTTCTTCTGACGCTACGCCCAGCGTGACGGCCGAGTGCGAAGTAACGGTTGTATCTATTGACGCAGACCTGGAAGGCCTTGTATGGGATGAAAACGGTAAGATCCACTGGTCTGCTTTCAATACAGACAGCCTGCCCGACTATGACATCATCAAGGATTGCGATGTAAATGGCCTGGCTTCCGCTACCGTAACGGCAGACGGTGAGATTTACGGCGCTACGATGGATGATCAGAACGGTGTTTCCAACATCTATAAGATTGATCCCGTAACGCTGGAGGGTACACTGCTGAACAACAACTATGTTGACAGCGGCGGCAATCAGCTCTTTGTTGCGGATATGGCTTATGCCCCCAATGTTCTTGGCGGTTCCCTCCTGGCACTCTATGGGCCATATGTCTGCATTGTCAATAAGGACACTGGTGCGTGTGAAGGCCTGTGGTCTTGGGGCGTTAATAATGGTATTAATTTGGTAGCGATCGCTTATGCGGGCTCTGTCCTCAACACTTATTATAACGCCTATATTGACAAGTATTTTATGATCGATGCCAACGGTAACGTATACGAGGAGTACTTTGCCTCTATCACTGAGGATGGTGTACTTAACAATTACTATTGGAACGGTGCTGAGAATGCTCTTATTGGTTCCACCGGATATGATACCGATGGTCTGCTGTTTTTCAACTCCGCTACTATGGCAGCGGACAACAACGGTAACGAGTACCTGTTCTGGAGCCAATATGATGAGGGCGACTATGTGAATATTCTCGCGACCGACCTTTACGGCAGTGGTAAGACCTATGAGCTTGGTTCCTTCGGCAGCGGCGTGTGGCCTGTCGGTGGCCTGATGAGTGATACGCTGGAAGTCCAGGCGAATAGTCTGACGATTGACGCTGAGACAGAACCGGCGCAGTATGTTGCAACAGAGGATGTCGCAGGGACGGTTGACTTCTTTGCGACTGCGGAGAGCAAGTTCACAGAAGAGATGGACATGGATGATGCGCCCGAAACTGAGGAACCCGAATTCGAGGAGGATGTAAACACGATCCCCGAGGATGAGGTTTCTGGTGAAGAGGAAGCGCCCGCCCCCGAGGAGACTCCTGAGGAGCCGCCTGTGGACGAAGAGCTTCCTGAGGAACCCCCTGTTGACGAGGAACTTCCCGAGGAGCCTCCTGTTGAGGATCTGGAGACTGTGAGCATGAGCGTGAACAGCGATTCTGGCACAGCCACCGTCCGCGGCAGCGGCCGTGTGGTCGTGGACATTAAGCTGGATCAGGCCAGCACCAACGGCATGGTTCAACTGTCCTACGATGCCAATGCTTTGCGTCTGATTAGCGTCAGTGGCAAGGCAGTGCTCAACAGCGCCAATACTTCCAAGGACGGCGAGATCACTCTGGCCTATGCGTACAGAAGCCAGGTTGCGGCGGACACTGCGGTGGCCAGCCTGGTGTTCTCCAGCCGGAACGGCGAGGATTCCGTCATCACGCTGACCCAGCTTGAGGATGGTAAGACGAATCCTGGCACCGTTACGAATGTCCCCGTTATTCTGCCTGACGATTCCACTGGCCCCAGCTACCCCGGTGGCAACAACGGCAGCAGCGGCGGGAGCAGCAATCATCCTAGCAATCCCAGCAAGCCTACCAATCCTACCAATCCCAGTAAGCCCACCGATCCTACGGAACCGGCTGAGCCGAGCGAACCCAGCAAGCCCACCACGCCCGGCGGCGCGTCCAATCAGTTTGCTGATTTGACCAGTGGTTCCTGGTACGATGAGTATGTGGATTATGTGGTTTCTAACGGCCTGATGACTGGTACAAACGACAATACGTTCTCTCCCAACGCGTCTCTGACCAGAGGCATGCTGGTGACCATCCTGCACCGTGCAGCCAACCAGCCCAACGCTTCCGGCAGCGTGTCCTTCAAGGACGTGGAGTCCGGCAGTTGGTATGCGGCTGGCGTACAGTGGGCGGCTGCCAACGGTTTGGTAACTGGCTATGATGACAACAGCTTCCGTCCCAACGGAAACATCAGCCGTCAAGAGCTGGCCGTCATCCTGTGGCGTTACGCCCAGCAGCTGGGGATCAGTGTTGCGACTGACGGTACCACCATGCCTGACTTCGCGGACCGCGGTGAGATGGCTCCCTGGGCTGCCGAAGCGATGGCTTGGGCTTACCGGATGGGCATTATCTCCGGACGCGATGAGAACCACCTGGCTCCCAACGGCGGTGCGACCCGCATCGAGACTGCGGCTATGCTGGTGCGGTTCCTGAAGCTGGCGGAGAAGAATCAGAGTCAGAGTCTTTCTATGTAAAACCTGATTGTTCCCTGACTGGTGGGTGTGATAACGCGCCCCAGGGATTGACACCGCAAAACAACCCATAGCAAAGGCCGGCGCAGCGTATGCTGCGCCGGCTTCTCTTTTCTATGCTAAAAAACAACAGGTTCCGGACACAGAACCTCTATGTCCGGAACCTGCTTCCTATTTTTACTTTACCGCTTTGTTGCCGAAAAAGCCGCCGCCTCTTTCACCCAATCCATGAGTTCTCCATCGATCTCCTCCGCAGAGACAATCATCAAGTGATGTGTCCATCTCGTTGGATATGGCTCCGAGACCGCGTCCACCCGGGACGATTCCAGTTGCCTGGGCAGGCCCAGGGTCACAGTAATGTAGTGCTCTGGCCTCTGGGGCTTCTTTCGAACAGGAAGCAGGGAAACAGCGGCAAATACCCGTGGATTAGTAAAGGTGATCTGCGTTTTCTGTACCCTGATGGCCACGTCCCCCACTGCCGCGAGAACCTTTGTCTCGAAAACCTCATAAAGCTCCAAAGCTGCTGGGTCTTTCTCAAAAAAGAACAGCACATCAGGCCCCATAGACAGCCCCTTTCTTATTCCGCCATCATAATCATGACGACATCCACGTATTTCCCGTCCCGGAATACCCGCACGTCTACCGCATCGCCAACCCGCAGGCTCCGGCGGATGTTCAGCAATTGTTGAAGGCTGACAATATCTTCCCCCGCAAAGCGCACCAGGAAATCCCCCTCCCGCAGTCCGGCCCGGTCGCCGCTGAGCCCCGGCCAGACTTCATCCAGCAGCAGGCCAATGGTACCGTCTGGCAAAGTTTCCGGGATCCGGTTCACCGTGACACCCAGCACAGGCTGGGGTTGCAGTTCTCCAAACTCAATTAATTCGTTGATCCATCGCAGGGCAAGGCTGGAGGGAATCGCGAATCCTAACCCTTCGATGGTATCGTAATCGCTCATCATTTTAATGGTATTGATGCCAATGACCTGCCCATACTGGTTGATTAGCGGCCCACCTGAGTTGCCGGAGTTCAGCGCGGCAGTGGTCTGGATCAGCGTCATGGTCACACCGTCCACATCTACGTCCCGGTTGATGGCAGACACGATGCCATCGGTCAGGGTGTTGCGCAGTTCTAGCCCCAGAGGGTTGCCAATTGCGTAGACTGGATCCCCTACCTGCAAGTCATCCGATACGCCGAATTCCGCCGCTGGCAAATCTGTCCCGTCTACCTTCAATACGGCCAAATCCGCGTCCGCGTCATACCCCACCACCTTGGCCTCGTATTCCTTATCCACGCCGTAGGCATTGGTGATCCATACAGCGCAGCGGCTGCATCCGGCGATGACATGGCAGTTGGTAACGATGTACCCATCCGGGGAGAAAATCACCCCGGTGCCCACGCTGGCGTAAAGCTTTTGCTGTCCCAATACCGCCACCACCGAGGGGGTCACTTTATCGTAGATCTCCTGGATGGTTAGCTTTGGCAGGCTTCCTGCCTGAAAAAGGCTCAGCCGTGTTTCTCCGCCAGTGGGGTAGGTGGGGATAGAGATGGTGGTATCCTTCGGTTCCTCCTCATTCCAGCGGTAGTAATCGTCTCCCCAAGGCAGCATATCGTCCCGGCCGCCCGGTTGTTGATCCGGCGAGGAACCCGGTAGCGCCCAGTCATACTGCCCCGCATACCAAATTCCAACGCCCAGGCAAATCACGATTACCAGCAGAGAAATTCCTACATATAGCCTTACACCCCAATGCTTTTTAGGCTTTTCCGGCGGGTTCAGGGGGCTTAAAGGAGTTGGGCCGGTCCGGGAAGGGATAGCAGGCGCTTCCTCCCGGGGCCGCATACGCTCTGGCAATTCCCGCTCATAGCGAAGCACCACCGGTTCCGCTTCCTGGGGGCGATAGGTCAGAACAACCTCTTGATCTGTAGGAGACATGGCAAATTCCCTCCTAATATCTTCCATAGGCACACATTCCTTACATTCGGATTTCAAAACCCCTCAGGGTTTCCCCGCTTCCTCCGCCAACTGAACGGTGAAGGAGAAGGTGGTCACGCCGTCTTCACTGGTGGCGGTGATTTTCTCATGGTGCTGCTCCAGGATCGTCCGAACGATATACAGCCCTAGTCCTACGCCGTCCTTATCGGCGCTGCGGGAGCGGTCGCTCTTATGGAACCGCTCAAACAGCAGCGGCAGTTCCTCCGGCGGGATGGTCAGCCCCGCGTTGCGAACCGTAACCACTGCCTTGCTCCCCGCTTTTTCCAGCCCTAGGAAGAGAGTGCTGCCCTGGGAAGCAAATTTGGCGGCGTTTTCCAGCAGGTTATACACCACTTGGGTCAGCAGGTCATTGTCACCCAGCACGATCACCGGATCCTCCGGGATCTCCACATCCACATCCAGGCCCCGGTTGGTGATCTTTTTCTCCATGGATACCAGCACCCGCCGCATGGATTCCGAGAGGTCGAAGGGCTTTTTCTGTTTGATTAGGTCCAGGCTTTGCAGTTGGCTCACGTCCAGCATCCGGCGGACCAGGCGGCTCAACCTCCGGCTCTCATCGGAGATGATGGAGAGGTATTGCCGTTCCTCCTCGGGGGAGATTACCCCGTCTAGGATACCATCAGCGTAGCCAGCGATGGTGGTCATGGGCGTTTTCAGCTCGTGGGAAATATTAGCAATAAATTCCCGGCGCTGCTGCTCGGTCTTTTGTAGGGAATCAGCCATGGCGTTGAAGGATTCGATCAATTCTCCGATTTCGTCCTCCCGCCCTGTGTTCATGACCCGGGCATCGAAGTTTCCCTCAGCAAATTTTCTGGACGCGGAGGCCATGTCCCGGATAGGCTTTGTCTGCTGCATAGTGGTCGTTGCCGTTGCCACAAAGGCGATCAGCAGCACCGTAATCGCAGTCATTCCAAAGATTCCCAGAAAAGCCCGCCACATTTCGGTCATGGCATTAGGCTCCGCCACCGCGAGGACGGGGCCAATCTCCACCAACCCCTCGCTGCGGGCAGGTACGGCGACAATTGCCCGGGGTTTTTCGTAATATCCCAGGGTTGACACGCCCATGTAAACCTCGCCCTTGGATAACTTTTCCCACATGGAAACAGGGAGCTGGAGCTGCTGGTTGTGCATACTGGTATCGGTTCCCATAAATTCGCCCTCAGAAGGAACCCAGATCAAAAAATCTGTGTCGCTCATCAGCTCGGCTACATCGAGCATAGAGCGGATGTTTTCCCTGTGGGCGTTATAGGACTGGGGACGCACGTAAGCTTCCAAAGCCATTTGGGCGATGATTTCAGCCCGGTCTTTCAGCTCGCTCCTTTTTTCCGTCATAATATAGCTGTATGTTAAGGAAAAAAAGGACGCCCCCAGCAAGACCAACGTCAGTGCCACCATTCCTACGGTGACGGTAAATGTCCGCCAGTAGATGCCCTTAAATCTGCTCATTGCCCCGTCTCCTTCTTCGCGCCTTCCGGGCGCGAGAGATACATTTTCCTGGAACCGGCCCGGGCGCTTTCGGCTCGCGGGGGCTTACTTTCCCTTGGGAGCCACCTCGAATTTGTATCCAACCCCCCAGACAGTCTTCAATGCCCATTGGTCGGACACATCCTCAACCTTTTCCCGGAGCCGTTTGATGTGGACGTCTACCGTCCGGCTGTCGCCGAAATAGTCAAAGCCCCATACCTCATCCAATAATTGGTTCCTGGTGTAAACCCGGTTCGGCGTGGACGCCAGATGATATAAAAGCTCCAGCTCCTTCGGTGGCGTGTCTACTTTTTTCCCATCCACCGTCAACTCATAGGAATCCAAATTGATTTCCAATTTGTCAAACACCAGCCGCTTCCGGGTATCCTCCGGGATTTCAGTCCGCCGCAGCACCGCATTGATCCGGGCAATCAGTTCCTTCATCTCAAAGGGTTTGACGATGTAATCATCCGCCCCCATCTCAAGGCCCTGGATCCGGTCAAAAACCTCGCTTTTCGCCGTAATCATGATAATCGGCGTCCGGCTGCTCTCCCGGATTTTCCCGCAGACCGCCCAGCCGTCCATGACTGGCAGCATCAGGTCTAACAATACCATGTCCGGCTGCCAGGCGCGAAATGTCTCCACCGCCGTGCCGCCATCAAAGACTGCCTGTACTTCGAAGCCTTCTTTGTCCAGGTACATCCGGATCAGATCGGAAATATTGTGGTCGTCCTCCACCACCAGGATCTTTCTAGCCATGTTATCCTCCCGTCCCCCGGCAAAATTGCCGGAACTGGGACTTCTCCATCGTATTAATTCCAATTATACCCGAAAACGGGATTTCTTCTTGAACTTTCTGTAAATTACGCAGGGTTACGCTGTCAGCCGCCACGCGCTGAGCCGGTAGCGGCCTTCTTCCAGGCTCTCCAGCACCTCTGGCAGGGCCGGCAGGCAACCGCTACCGCCTAAATATGCGGCCACATCTTCTCTATGCCGCCCGATGGCACGCAGCAGTTCCAAAGCGCCGCCGCCTAGATCCAATTCTGCGGAAACCAGGAGGAAGCCCTGGCTGGACAGAGTCCCGCTTATATCCGCTTCCCCGTCATACCAGGCTAACTCAAGCCAGCAGCAAGCCGCCTGCCACAGGGCGTCCCGCCCCTGCCGCAGCTCCTCTGCCGCGTCCTCCGCCGTGTTGCTGAGGACCCGTAGGGCAATCTCATGGCCGCCGCCCACCAAGGCGCGCAGCAGATCGCCGTCCTCCATTTCTTCTACCGTCAACAGGAAGGTGGCATGGGCACCGTCCAGTGCAGGCAGGATGTCCCGGGCATCCCTGCCATCGAAAACGAGGTAAACCTTCTGGCCTTCCGCCGCTTGAACGGGCAGCTCCTCCTGGACAGGAGGTTCCGGTGTGGTGGCAGTCCCGGGCTGGGAGGGCCGGGAGCTTTGGGTGCGCAGGTATTCGTCATACCGCAGGGTCATTAGATTGGTAGCGGCGCTGATAAAGTCGCTGTCGTTGAGGATAACGCTGCCGCTTTTTACGCGGATCAGCGGGGCGATATCTGTCTCCGTTTGGCTCCAGGTCAACCCAAAATACCGGCAGACCAGCTTCAGCGGGAAAAATACCACGCCGCCCTTTTCCACCGCGTATCCATCGTAAAAATTCCCCTGCTTATCGTAGGCTACCTGCCCCGCCAGGTCAAAGCGCAGATCCAGGTTGCTTCCCTGGCGGTACAGCGTGGCCAGTCCCAGCGTGGTGTTGCGTCCATAGGACAGGCCCACCTCTCCGCCCTCAAAAACCCGGCTGGACACATAGAGGACGCCGTTGGAGTAAAAGGGCATGGTTTCCGCGTTCAGATCCATAAGCTGCTCATTGGCGGCGGTAAAATAGGCCCCGTTCCCGGAAGCCGCCCCTGTCCCCGGCAACAGAGCCGCCAGTAGCGCCAAAACCATCCACAGCGGCGCAAGCCGCCTTGGTTTTTCTTTCACCGGCCGAACCTCCTTCCCGGATATTCTGCGACTACAGTATATCCAGTGTACCACAAAACCGGCCCACTGACAACGATAAAATGCGGGATCCGCCCGGAAAGGACGGATCCCGTGAAAAAGGCTCCCGATTATGGCTTACAAGTTCCGCAGGGCTGATACCCCTGGCTGACCAGGCTTTCCCGGCTGCCGCTGTACTCCTGCCGGTTTTCAGCTTTCATAGATGCCGCGCCGGAGCAATCCGGCAGATGGAACTTTTTCGAACTGGTGTTGAGGACATATATGATTTCCGGCGTCTCTGGACGAGTCCCGCCCTCCAGCCAGCTTTCCCCGGTGGCATAGTCGATCTCCACCCCAGGCTGGCAGTTGTAGACGTAGACGCTGAAGCAAACGCCCTCGCCATCGTCCTCTACGCTCTTGGCTTCCATGAGGACGCCTGCGGCTACCAGATCATCGCCAGTATACATAGGCGTTACCCGGTAGAGCACATGGTTCTCCGTTTCCTTGACATAGTCGGCCACCATGTTCTCAAAGGGCAGCATCCCGTCTACATTCATATAGCGGGTGCCAGTAATGAGGTTCTGCTTATTGGCGTTCTCGCCGGAGAGCTGATAACCGATCAGATGGCATCGGTTGTAGAGGTATTTCCCATCCACGCAGTCATATTTCACGGTCTGCCACCCGCTGGGCTTCACCTGGCCGATGGATCCCCGCTCCCCGGTGGGCATCAGATCCACGCCGATGCACGCGCTGGCCACGCCACAGCGGCCCAGGCTGTCCAGAGGGCTGTAGACCTCATAGGAACTGGTGGTCATCTCCCCCGGCAGGAAGGACGGCTCATTGCCATTGATTGCTACATATGGCTGGCCGGAAAAGGGCGGGATATCCGTCAGCGCAACAGTGGAAGACGCATCCCAGCCTTGCTGGCCCTGACAGCCCGCCAGCAACAGGCTGCATAAGGCAGCCAGCGCCAATACGGCCCGTTTTATCTCTCTGGTCGTACCAAAACCTCCTTTGAGATCATCTCATGGCTGGACCCGGGGAAGTCCTCCCGCCGCTCCACTTTCCATCCCTCCGGAAGATCCGGAAAGTACAGGTCAGCAGGATAGATCCGGTTCCAACGGTATAAAACCACCTTTTCTGCCTTCGAAAGCCAGGGCGCGGGATCCACGTCTTCGAAAAAACACCATTCCCCTTCCAACGCCCGGCTGAAAAAGTCTTCTGCGGTGTGGACATTTTCTGGAGCCGGGGAAAACAGCTTGTAGGAGTAGGCGCTCATCCAGACCGGCCGCCCGGCGGCCTCCTCCAGCAAATCCTGCCGGAGGAGACGGTCCTGGCTCTGGCGGCGGTGGTGGAAGAGCATCCCGCCCCGGTCGTCGATGCAGGCTGCAAGGATCATGACAGACCCATCAGCCCAACGCAGAACCGTTGAAGGATCACCGCCGCCTGGGCGCGGTTGGCGGTACCCTGGGGCTGGAGCTTACCGTCTATGCCGGTCAGCAGCCCAGTGCCGATGGCCCAGCTCATGGCATCGGCAGCATAAGAAGAGACGGAGGAAGCGTCAGGGAACTGGTTGGGGTTACCCATGGGGCTGTTGGGGCCGGCCAGCCCTCTATACTGGGCGTAGCGGTACAGGATCGCCGCCAACTGCTCCCGGGTGATCGCGGTGGCAGGCCGGAAGGTACCGTCCTCATACCCGTTGACAACGCCGTTAGCGGAAGCCCAGGCCACAGGACCCGCGTAATAGGCTCCTGCCGTCACATCAGTGAAAGAAGCGGGAAGAGCGGAGGGGCTGCCTTCCAGACGGTGGAGGATAGTGACGATCATGGCGCGGTCTATAGCGGCGTAGGGCTGGAAGGAGCTCCCGTCCACACCGTTCATCATGCCCTTGCCGTACACATAGCCCACCGCGTCATAGAACCAGTCTCCGGCTTTCACATCGGCAAAGGGCGGCACAGTGGGGATGTCCGGCAGCGTTGGGGGGGCAGGCTCCGGGGTATCTGGCTGGGAGGGGGTTGGGGGGGTAGGTTTTGGATTGGGCTTGGGATCAGGCTTGCTTTCGCCCCGGACGCTGATGTCCGTAGAGACGCGCCCGGAGTCACTGTTGGGCCGCAGGTTTTCGTCCAGCAGGATGACCTCCGCTGTCTTGGGCATTGCGTCCTCAGTAATGCCTTCCACAGCAAGGGTTCCCAGCACAAGGCTCTCGCCATCATTGATGGGCGCGCGGTCAGTCAGGTAAATGGTCACATAGGTGCGGTTCCGCGCTGTCTCTACCCCGCAGTCCGGCGCGTAGGCCGTGTCACTGTCAGGGGAGAAGGTACAGCCCGCGTAGTCACCCTCTAGGGTCAGCTCCAATTGGACGGCATAAATATCTTCGCCCTCCAGATCCTCCAGGGTCAGGCGTATTTCCTCATCGTCCAGCCGCACCTGACAGTACAAAGTGGGCCGCGCCGCTGCCAGGGCGGCGGGCGCAAGCCCCATTGCCAGCGTCAACGCCAGCAGGAGTGGTAAAATCCGTTTACGCATCATCCATTTCCTCCTTCCAGCTTCACCACGGGCAGGTCTGTACCGCCGGGGCTGCTGATCCACATGGTCTGGGCCGTGAGACGGGTGCCCTCGGCGCTGTCCGGCGTATCGGTGCGCCACAGCTCCGCGCGGATGCGGCTGGGCAGTACGCCGTCAATGCCGCAGGTTACCTGTCCCTCCAGCAAATCCTTCTCCGCCTGCACATCGGGGACAAAGAGGAAGAAGCCGTTGCAGATGGTTCCGTAGATGCTGTCCGGCTGTTCGTCAGCGAAGATCAGGGAATAGCCGTTAATGTACCGCTGGACACTCTCACCGGCAGCATCGCTTCCATCCTTCATGTCCGCCGGGGCGAACTCACCGTAAATGCGGACGGTATTGTATACCGGGTCACCCTGGTAATTACCCAGGATCACCAATGTTCCGGCCTTGATGACATCATCCGCGCCGTTGCCGTAGCGGTAATCGTGTTCCATGCGGCCCACGGTGGGACCGTCCAGGAAAGAGATATCATCCCCGGCGTAGCTGATGAGCTGGACATCCTTGTCCGCCACAGTCTCAGGAATCCCCGTAACAGTGATGCGCTTGGCCTGATAGGTGCCGATCAGCGCATCGCCGTTGGCGGCTCCTTTCCGCTGGAAATAGCTGATAAAGCGGTCCTTCTCCGGGGCCTGGTTGCTGTTGGCGAAGTCGCCGGTGCGGACCTGGGTCTCCGTGCCATCCTCTTCGGTGACGGTGATTTGGAAATTGCCGCTTCCCAGCCCGGCCAAAGGCAGGCGGAGACCGGAGACGGCGGTAGGCTTGCTCAGGTCGATCTGCACCGTATTGCCGGTGCGGGTGACCTTGTACGCAGAGGAGTCCACCAGCAGGTCATAAGAGACTTTGTACTCCGCTGTACTGGCTTGGCCGATCTTATAGCCCAGGGTGTCATAAGCCACCACTGTGTATGCGTAGGTCAGGTTGTTGCCGGAACCGATTGTGTCGGTATATGTCCTGGTATCGCCGGAAACAAAGGCGATGGCCTTTCCATTGCGCTGGATCTCATAGCCCTGGACTTTGCCGGGGGCGGAGAAGTCCAGGCGGAACTGGTTGTCCCCGACCTTCTCCGACTGAGCGGTGACGGTACCCACACTGCTGGAGCCGCCAGCCAGGCGGTCCCTGCGGCTCTGGTCGTTGAGATACCAGATAGCCCGGGCTTCGGCGGGATAGGTTTTCAGCTTGTCCTTCGTGCTGTCGCTGAGGGTCATGCCCCAGCGGGTGAAGAACTCCGTCAGGTCCCGGCCCGCCACTGCGGAAGCGGTGAGTGCTACCCGGTCGTCATAGGGATCTCCGGCGGAGAAATAGGTCTGCGCCTTCCAGGCGGTGAAGAAGCGGCTGTAGAAGTCCAGGGGCTTTGCGCCATCATCGTAGGCCAGGTGGAGCTGCCAGTACATGCCGAGCTGGACGAATACATCGCCGGACGCACCGGGACGGCCTTGGGCCGTCTTATTGAAAATGGCTTCGTACTTGCTGCTCTTCTCCAGGCGGGAGGGAAGGGTATTCTGCCCCCCATCGCTGGTCTGGACGGCAAGGGAGTAAATATTATTGGTAATCTCAGCCTTACCCAGCTTATCCATATTATGGCCGATTTCATGGGCGATGCCCCAGCCGAAGAGCTGGTTGGCCGATGCGCCAGGCGCGAGCTGGCTCAGGGGGGCGCCTCCAGTCATACCGGCGCAGGAGTTGAAGCCGATGCCCACATGGTTACCTGCCGCGTACATGAACGCGCCGGCAAACATCTGCATGCAGCGGATATTCTGGCGGGCCTCCGGCTGGATGGTGATGCCCTGTACCGTATAGCAGATGGACATAATTTCCTCCCAGGCCAGGATGGAATTTTCCAGTTGGGCGGCCCGGTCCGTGCCGCTCAGTCCGGCCTGAACCGCTCCGGCGGGCAGGCTCAGCAGCACCGAGGGGGTAGCGATCTCCGTCACATTGCGCCAGTCGGTGGTGGAGGTGCCTACGGCATAGGTTTGCAGATAGCGGTCCAGCTCAGCCAGATAGGCGTTAATGGCGGTGCGCCGGTCTGCCTGCGTCAGGCTGTTCCAGTTGGACAATTCCAGCATAGGGATATCCACCGCGCGGCGGACGTGGAGCCGGATGCTGCCGGGGCTGTCCCCATCATAAGCGAGGTACAGGCTTCCGCCGTGGGTCCGGTTCTGGCTGCTGATTTTGGGTACATAGAGGACGTTCCGGCCATTCTCCAGGGTGCCGATCTCTCTGAGCCACGCGGAAGCTTCGGCGTTGTACTCAGTCGCGTATACGGCTACCTTCTCCCCGGCAGGGATGCCGGAAGCATAGATAGTGATTTCACCCTGTTTGGCATTGCTGGGGACGCCCGCGGCGGCGCCAATGGGCTGTAGGGCGCTGCCGCCCTGGCCGGAACCATCCCGTCCGCTGCGGCGGGATTCCACGCCGTTGACAAACACGCTGGAACCCGCGCGCAGGCCCAGAAGTTCTTCTGCCAGATCAAGTTCATCGGACAGCGCGGTGGATTCCATGTAATAGTTAACCTCATCGCTGTTGAGACGGGCGCGGAGGGCCGCTACCCGCTCTGCCGTGACGCCGGGAACCAAAGCCGTGCGCAGCTCGTCCGCGAACAGCTCCTCAATGTCCTCTGGGAGGCGGAAATTCTCATCGTATTTCAAGAACATGATTTCCGACAGGCTCACATCCAGGTAGTCCCGCTGCTCGGCGGCAACGCTGACCTGCACTACGTCCTTTTGGGGCAGGAAGGGCATGATGGCAAACTTGGTAACGGCCGGGTTGCCCCGGATGGCGGGCCAGGTATGGACATCGCCGCCGTAAGAGTTGCCGTTATTGTCCTCGCCGGGTGTGACCAGATGGCCGGGCTTGGCCAGATCCTCGCCATCGTACCAGACCTGGACGCTGTAGGCCCGCAGGTTGGTGGCGTAGGTGCCGTCCAGCCGCGGAATCCAGATAGCGGCTCGGAGATCCTGGGGCTCCTTGAATGTCACGATCACATGCTCGTTGCTGCTCCAGTTGCGGACAGTCCAGTGGGTGCGGTAATCCCCGTCCGCCATATTCCGGGGATCAAAGCCATTGGGATATTCGGTACGGCTGTAGTTGTTGGGATCTGCCAGACGGATGGACGCGATGTCCTGGTAATCCAGTACGCCCTGGGTGGGGATACCGGCGGGACGTTCATAGACCACCGCCTCCGGCGTACCGGACGCGATCCGGGAGGGGCCGCTACGGCCTATGTCGTTCCCGGCGATGATATAGATGTAGTAGGCCACGCCGTTTTCCAGGCCGGTAATGGTGGTGCTGGTTCCCGTGATCTCCCCGCCAAAGGGCCGGTAGGAGGATGTGGGGGCATTTTCCTGGTCGGTGTAATAGACCTCGTAATAGGTGGCGCCCTTAGACGCCTTCCAGCTCACGGCCAGGGCGTTTTCGCGGGAACTGACGCTGACCATGTCCGGGGCGCTGGGGGCTTTAGCAGGGATGGGGGTGGCGGAAATGGGGGCGGAGGGTCTGCCGGTCCAATCCCCGGCGGTAGCCGTAACAGTGAACTGGTACTCTATCAGGTTTTCCAGCCCCGTTACCTCCGCGCGGTTTACCTCCACATCCATTGTCTGAACCTGGGCGGGATTGGAGGTGGGCCACCAAGATACCCGGTAGCCGGTGATATTGGGCAAGCGGTTCCAGGTCAGGGATACCTGCCCGTCTCCCGGGACGGCGGAGAGGCCGGTAACCTGGCTTCCGGCGGAGTCGGGATCGGCGGGGATCATTTCCTTCAGGAATTCAATCGACTCCAAAGTAGCGTAGCCATCATCGGTTTTGGTTACAGTTACCGTAACCTTTTTCACCGGCACCCGGCCGCCCAGGTCGATGGTGATGGCATTATCATCACCGGCGTCTTGGGCGCTGAGGATCTGGGTTTCGCCCCGGTCAAAGGCGTATTCATAGATCCGCCCATCCTCGTCCTCCACGGTGACGGTGCCACCCAAAAGATAGGCGTCCGGCGTGACAATGCGCACCTGTTCCAATTCCTGGGTGCGGGAGAAGCCGAAAGGCAGGACGATGTTTTGCCCCTCGGCGGCCTGGAAGGTGACGCTTCCGCCGTCAGGACGGAACAAATCCTCCAGATTGCCGTCAACGGCCACACCCTGGCTGGCGAGCTGGGCTTCCAGGGCATCGGTGTCCACCGGCGGCGCCAGCAGGGTAGTTTCCAAAATCTGGGCGCCGTCCCTGGCGCCAAGCTGCCAGTTGACATAGGACAGGTCGATAATGTCGATCTGCCCATCGCCGTTCAGGTCAAAGTCCCGCAAATCGCTGGCGTCCGTAGAACCCAGAACCTCAGAGAGCATCTCCCGGTCGGTCTCGTCCACCCGGCCATCGGCGTCGAAGTCGCCCAGGGAGAAGGTCCTGCCGCGGGTTCCCGCCATCAAATGGAGGGAATAGTCCTCCAGGCGCAGGGTTTCTTCATAATCAGCATACCCATCGCCGGAGAATCGGAGGGTATAGCTCCCCTGGGGCAGCCCGGAAACAGAAAGATCCAGGAAGCGGGGCCAGTCGTTGCCCAGGGTTTCCCCGCCGCCATCCCGATGGGAGACGGAGGCGGTATAGCCGCCGCCAAGGGGTTGGTACCCTATCTGGGTCAGGTCAATGGAGCCGAGGGAATGATTTCCCTGTAACAGCTCCGCTTGAACCCGGCGGTCTTCCAAAACGGAAAGGGATTGGTCGTAGTCCAGCCGCAAGGCGGCGGAGATACTGCCAGTGATGGGGGATGCCCCCGCAGCATAGGCGGGGGCCGCAGCTCCCGGCAGTAGGGAGAGCGCCATTGCCGCCGCCAGAAGGAGGGACAGCAGGCGGGTGAATAACCTTCTTCGCATAGAGTTGATCCTTTCTTTCTGTTGATGATAGGGGCAAAACTTTCCAAAATATAGTATAGCAATTTTCGGAGGTGTTGGCAAGGTGTAAACTGAATTTCATGACAAATGAGGAATAGGCAGATTCTGCGAAAGCGCGGGGCGTGAATTTTAAGATCAGCAGGCAGAAAAAGAAGGGGTAGAATTGGTTTTGTAGATAATGCACAAAAAATGGGGGAGGTTTTTTCTGTATTTGACCAATGACATTTTCAAGAAGATATTGACAAATGCATAGATTCGTGTTACACTGTCTAAGCTGACGATTTGTTGCGGTGAGGCGGTCTGGCCGAGCCCTTTTTCGCGGGTGTAGCACAATGGCCAGGGCACCAGCCTTCCAAGCTGGGGATGCGGGTTCGATTCCCGTCACCCGCTCCACATATGCGCCAGTAGCTCAGTTGGATAGAGCAACTGCCTTCTAAGCAGTAGGCCAGGGGTTCGAATCCCTTCTGGCGTGCCATTTTTTAAGGTTGGATACCGTCTATCTGGTGGGTGTAGCTCAGTTGGTTAGAGCACCGGATTGTGGTTCCGGGTGTCGAGGGTTCGAGTCCCTTTACCCACCCCAAAAAAGCAAGGGATTGGGAGAAATCCCAGTCCCTTGCTTTTCTTCCAAGCGGCAGCATAGCCACAGAAATTGGGGTGTCGCCAAGTGGTAAGGCACGGGACTTTGACTCCCGCATCCGCTGGTTCGAGTCCAGCCATCCCAGCCATCTGACTCGTTAGCTCAGTCGGCAGAGCAACTGCCTTTTAAGCAGTGGGTCCGGGGTTCGAATCCCCGACGGGTCACCATTGGAGAGCCAGGCGAACTCTGCAACAATTATTTGTTGGAGCAGGGTTTCGTTCTGGTTCTTCCTTTATAAGCTGCGTCATCTGGTAGGAAATTGTTTCTTAGCTTTAAAACGATGGAGAGGTATTGCCACTGGCTATGCCAAGACCTCAGATGCTTTTATCGCTGCGCTACACGTTCGCCGTATCGCTATTTGGGCTGCTATCCGTGCTTAACCCGTGTAGACACTATCCAGTTCGCTTGTACAGTTTTTATTGATGTTTACAGTGATAAGGAAGTAATAGTCGTAACTTAATTAAACGTCTGACAAACAGGTGTCGCAACTCCGAAGGCAATATAGCATTCGGAGTTGTTTTATGATATAATAACACAAACTATATAAGGCGGTGAAAGAATGGATTCTAACCTTGTTTCCTTAAATAAACTAAAAAATGATATAAAAGCAATGAAAATAATTTCAATTTTTCTTAAACCTGATCAGAAAAAGCAGATAAAAGATATGGAAAAGCAGCTTGAAAATATGATTAACCAAACAACAGCTTTTAATGATCGGTTTTCTTCACTTGGCTGGTGTGCATACGATAGTATGAGTTTTTCTCTTATGGAAAATGTTAATTCTGAATTTGAACAGAACGGGTTAGAATCCGCAGAACAAATTTTAATTAACTATTATAAATCTGATGTCAAAGAAATCATTCATTGGATAAAGAATAGTTCAGAAGCATTTGCTATAAGAAATAATT
Source organism: uncultured Oscillospiraceae bacterium (assembly GCA_910587645.1). Classification (GTDB taxonomy): domain Bacteria; phylum Bacillota; class Clostridia; order Oscillospirales; family Oscillospiraceae; genus Pelethomonas. The sequence continues at coordinate 1,807 of CAJUNA010000007.1, read as the reverse complement.
TGATACAGCAATTTTTTGAAGATCATTTTTCAGCGCGTTATCACGCGAGTATTCCTTTGGGTTTAATTATAGTAGATGGCGCAGTCAATGATTTTACAAAAAGTAAAGGTTTTTTTGCAGAAGGAACAGCGGTTGATGCATGGGATTGTTTAGTTGGATGTAGTGATGGACTATCAAAGCTAAAAAATATTTTTAATCAAAAACGGGCAAGAACTAACACAGAAATGATTACTCTTCCATATCGCAATGGTATTTTACATGGTCGCGACTTGAATTATGCAAATGAATATGTTTCTTGCAAATGTGTATGTCTTATGTTTGCTGTCGCCGACTGGATGAAAATGAAAAATAGTGAAGAAAAAAGGAAGGCAGACTATGAAAAATCTGTTAATCCGCCCCCTTTAAAAGAAACCTTTTCTCATTTAATTGAAAACAGACAGATACAAAAGGAAATTTCGGAATGGGAAAAGAAAAATATTGTTATTGGAAAAGACATCCCTGTTAATGGAGCACCTGAAAATTATAGTAAATATCCTTATATTGTTGAAGTCGTTGAAATGTTGTATTCATGGAAGGAAAAAAACTATGGAAAGCTATCAATGCATTTGAAAAAATTATTTCCATCAGATATAGCGGATAAAAAAAGAGCAGGGGAATGCCGAAAACTATTTGAAAAAAAACTATTAAATGCTTTTGAAATTATTGAAATTGAAGAACGTGCATGTGCGTTATCTAAAGTTTTGGTCAAAGTCTTGTGGACTACAGACAATAATAAAAAAGAAGCGATTTTGACTTTCGGTTGTTTTTATGAAAGTAATACAGAGCATGTTGGTCTCCCATGGAAAAATAATGGGAAATGGGTTTTAATGCCTTGGGATGTGCAAGGACTATACCAATAAGTCCTAAGTAGTAACTTCATATTTTGAACAGACCATAAATTAATTTAGTGTTACGCGATAGAATACCGTTTTCGAGAGCAGGCATATAAAATCCTTACCCCACCACTTCAACGCCCGCAAATCTGCATAAATCAAGGGCATAATCCCCTCCTACTGCATCACAATTTTCATAATAAATTGAGGGCGAAAGCAGTCTGCTGATTTCGCCCTCTTGACTACCCACAAGCAAAGGCGGGAAAAGCTGTCAAGGGCGCGTAGCGCGAAGTTTACCCTTGACAGCTTTTCCCGTCTTTGCTACTCCTTATCGGTCGAAGCGGAATTTCAATATGGCTTCAACCAGTTTAGCCTTTAGCCTGTCCTGTGTATCGTCATTGATATGCCCCTTATACATAGACAGATATTTGATGTGTGCGGTGTAATACCGCAATACTGCGTCTACCGCTTCCGGCTCTCCGGCAACAGCTTTTTGAATTACCTCAAAAGGTATCAGCTTTTTATTCCTCATGTTTCAATCTCTCCCATTCTTTCCGTAACTGTTTCAGTGCAATATTTCTCCTGCGGTTTATCGTACTCCTGCAACGTTCGTACAGTCTGCCGATTGCTTCATCACGATAGCCAACGAAGTAATAAAGCAACAGAACTTCCCGTCTTAATTCCGGTAATCTTGATAATGCTGTTGCTAACCGTTCATCATCAACGATAACTTCCTTTCCCAACACAAGAAATACAGTCGGCTTGTCCTGCTTTTCAAAATAACTGTCCATAGCAGACGGTTCAAAATATCGTTCTGACATCAGATAGTCGAGGGATATTTCCCGTTCTTCTTTCCGCTTCAAATCCCGCCATGCGTTCATGGCTTCATGGCGCAGGACAATCTTACAGAACGCATGAAACGCATATTCGATATG
>CAJUNA010000006.1 GCA_910587645.1 uncultured Oscillospiraceae bacterium | reverse complement strand
GACCGTCCTGCTGGTGGAGGCCGGTGCGCTTCACGCTGTCCGGCTCCGGCGGAAGTCTATGAAGCGGATAAAAAAGAAAATCGCCGCCGCAGTCTACGAGTATCAGGCAGACTGCGACGGCGAGTGGGGTGAGATTCAGTTTGACTTTGTAAACGGCACAGCGGAGATTGTCCGGCTGGCGGAGTGGGATACGATGAACAGCCATGTGTTCGCGGTGCGTACCATCCGGCACATCCTCGCCCTGCCGGAAAACCATTTGCCAACCAGTGCCTTGATTACGTTCGAGGGCTGGTAGCGGGTATCACTGCGGCGGAGAAGGGCAAGAAAAAATCACGCTTTACTTGATATACATACATGGATTTGGTAAACTAAAGAAATAGTAGGAGGATACACTGCCATGAGTACAGATTGTATTGAAGTAAAATCTTTTGGTGAGGTCTATCCCAAGAAAGGGACAAACACCAGGACGCCCTATGAGCATCAGAAAAAAGCGATGGCGTGTCTGGATAAGGTGAATAGCTCACCAGCATACAGCACCCTCGTTGTTCTCCCTACGGGCGGTGGAAAAACCTACACTGCCTCCATGTGGCTTTTGAAAAACGCGCTGGACAAAAAGAAGAAAATCCTGTGGATCGCCCACCGGCAGATGTTGCTTGACCAGGCGGCGGAATCCTTTCAAAAGTTTGCCTATGCCGAAGTGATACCGCATATTTCCTCTTTCCGCTTCCGGGTAATCTCCGGAGCCTCCAGCCATGACCGCACCAGCGACATACAGCCCAGTGACAACGTACTGATCGTCAGTAAGGACAGTATTGGCAGAAATCTGGACAGGCTGGACAAGTGGTTGGCAGGAGAGCAGGAATTATATCTGGTGGTGGACGAGGCTCACCATTCTACGGCAAAAACCTACCGCAAAGTCATTGACTATGTGCGGAACAAGGTTCCCCACGTAAAGCTGATCGGCCTGACCGCGACGCCCTTTCGGACGGCGGAGAATGAACAGGGATTGCTGGCAAAAATCTATTTGGATGATATTGCTTTTCAAATCGGACTCAAGGAACTGATCAACCGGCAAATTCTCTCCAAACCGATTTTTGAGGCGTACTACACCGATGAGGAATACGGCGGCAGTCTTGGCTTGGATGCCTGGGAGAGCATTCAACATCTGGATGTTCTGCCTGATGACATCGCGGAACAGATTGCTGTGAGCGCGGCCCGCAACAAGCTGATCGTGGATACATACCTGGCAAAGCAAAAACAGTACGGTCAGACCATCGTGTTTGCCGTCAATGTCGTTCATGCGATCCAGCTTTCTGCCCTGTTCAATAAGGCCAAGATCAAGACCGATTTCATTGTGTCCGATGTGAAAGACAGCATCACAGGTGTCACCATCAGTCGGGCCGAGAATGAACGAAAGCTGGAGGCATACCAGGAGGGGTGTCTGCAAGTTCTCATCAATGTGAACATCCTCACGGAGGGAGTGGACCTGCCTCAGACAAAGACCGTATTCTTGGCCCGTCCCACTGTTTCCTCCATTCTGATGACGCAGATGGTGGGACGCGCCCTGCGGGGGACTGCGGCTGGCGGAACTTCTGAGGCGTATATCGTCTCCTTCGTGGACAACTGGAATGAGCATATCGCCTGGGTCAACCCGGAGAGCCTGTTCAGCGGCAGCAACGAATTTGACGATACCCCCACTGAGCGGGCGAAGCATCATTTGCGGATGATTGCCATTTCTAAAATTGAGGAATTCGCGTCTGTCCTGGATGACGCAGTAGATACCACAGCTTTGGAAAAGGTGCCCTTCGTCCAGCGTATTCCGCTGGGAATGTACGCCTTTACCTACCTGGAGGAGAACGGCATGGACCTCTCCTATCAGGTAATGGTCTATGACAGCACTGCCGAGGCTTACCGAAATCTGATGGATGCCCTGCCCGCACTGTTTAGAAGCTACCATGTCACCGAGGAATACCCCACAGACAGGATGCTGGGCATGATGGAACAGCAGTGCCGGGATACCTTCTTTTGCGGTGAGATGGTGCCGCCCTATGAGCCGCGGGATGTCATCAACATTCTGAAATACTATGCCCAGTATGAGGCCGCCCCCCAGTTCTACACCTTTGATGAAATCGACAGAAGCAAACTGGATGTGTCGCAGATTGCCCAACATATCTGGGACGAGGACATGGGGGAACGCAAACGGGCCGAATACGTGAACTCCATTTGGAATGCCGGTGACGATAATATGCTCCGGCTGTTCTTTGGACGTAAGCTGTATTTCCTGCGGCAGCTTGACATTGAGTGCATGAAGATTTCTCACCCTGGTATCTATGAGGACGAACAAAATGTGAAGTATGGGACCCGGCAGTTGGAGGACTTGCCGCTTTATGAGATTGGACAGGTCAACCCAGAGAAAGAAAAGGAACTGCGTGACGGTGCGTTTGAAAAGTCCCGTGGTAAGGACGGTTTATATCACTGCGCCTGCTGCGGCACAGCGGATTCCTCTCGCATTTTCTTCCAGGTAGATCACATTGTCCCGATGAATAAAGGCGGAAAGAGCATCCCGGAGAATTTACAGATTTTGTGCCGGAAGTGCAACGGCGGCAAGGGTGATAAATGATGGAGGAACTTTGTTACAGCGCCCTCGACCTTGCGGCAATTATCAGCGGCATGGGTCTGGGCTGTCGGGCCAAGGCTGACTTCCTGGAGCGGGTTTGGGAAGGAGAACGGCCATTTCTTCAAAAAATGTATCGGGAGAACAAGCGGCAGTTGATTTTGGACGTAAATTATTGGCTGACCTATCTGGGTGATAAGCCTGCCATTGATGCAGAGTTTCCAATTATCCAAAAGGATGCTTTGGCCTTGGGGAACGAACTTCCCGCTGACGCTTATGTGGGGGACTGCTCTGGCCTCGACCTCTTCTTCAAGAACACCCGGCTTCGGATACTCTATGGCAGTGGAAAAGATTACGTGCGGATAAAGCGGCGGACACTGATGGCGCGGTATGGATATAAGCGGTTGTCTCCAACGCTGGTGGAGCACTTTAACCGATGCACATATTTTTATCATTTGCAGCCGTATGTGCGGGATTGGGTTGAGTGTAATATTGAAGAAACAGAAATAGATGAGATGATAATATTCAGAGCAAAATAGATTTTGAAGTCTGCGGGGCTGGTTTTAGCAACTCAAAGTTGCCATAACCAGCCCCGCTTTTCACTACGGGCTGTCCGCTGACAGTGTTAATTTGAAATTAGTTCCTTATCACTATAAAGGCGAGATTGATTTCCCTTATCCGAAACAAAAAAATAATACTATGGGCGGGGTCTGGCCTGTCTTTATATGCTGGCTACCCTTCTGGAACTAAGTTTTGTGATATTATTTGCAACGCTGCGAAGTCAGAAAGTGATAAGGCAATTCTGACAAGGCATAAGTCGGTACTTATGAGTATTGCTGAGGAATTTGAACAGCTTTACTCAAGAGACGAACTGATTGGTTTGGTATCAGCATATTTTGATAAGGCCCCAAGCGTCAATCCACACGCCCACTATCTTTGTACGCAAGTACCGCAGATTGATACTATTATTACTACGAACTATGACCATTTATTTGAGTATGCGTATGGAGATAACCTTTGTACGGTGGTAGGCACTCAATATAAAGCTTCTGATAAAAAGCCAGTTACTTTGTATAAAATACATGGTGATTCTTCTGACAGTGCATCGGTTGTCCTTACAAGCAAAGATTATGCAAAATTTTATGAGGGCTTAAACTCTTTGATATGGAACAAGCTGAAAGTCATATTGGCAGAACATTCTGTATTGTTTATCGGGTATTCACTTGAAGATAAGAACATCGAGGACATATTTGAAAAGGTACTGTCTCAAGTCGATACATCTGAATCAGAATTCTTTATTGCTGTTCCAACACTGGCAGAGCATAAACTTCGCCATTTCAACACCATTTGCAAAACAACGCACATACCCATTGATGGGGAGGAGCTGTTGTCACTTGTTGAAAAAAGCATTAGAGAAAACATAGTTTTTGATGCGATAGATAAGAAAATCAGTATCGATGAAGCCCAAACAGTCGCCTATAGACATGGTGTTCAACCGATATGGCGTTCAAGTCCAAGTGGTGAGAAAACGAGAATTGAAATTGACGATTATATTGTCAATCCGTTTAGGTCTTTAATCTCCCAAGGGATGACGATTACTTCGTCTGCGGAAACCTATAGCCAGATGGAACACTTTATTGAGGACTGTGACTGTCATGAAATTATTTTGCCGCCGGAATGCTTAACTTTATTTGAAAATGTGAATGGGATCAATATTCCCAAGAATATTACTGCGAATGAAAATGGGGAAAGTGTTGTCAAGATTGAAAAGCCTGAGCAAATTGATGAAGTCATTCTAACTGTTGAAAATCATGATGTATATAGAGATTCTATTGTGCTTCGCTCTTTCTGGGGAAGTAAACGAAGACGAATGGTTGTTCAACTACCTACTATAAATATTTCTTTACTATTTGAGAGCACCTCTGTAAATATTAACCTTTCATTTTCCAGCGAACGCTCTACCAGACAAACATTAGATGATCTTTTTATTGTTGACTTGTGGTATAGGGGCAATACTGTGATATTTTCAGAAGCATTAGGAAATGAGATGGTACCACTTCTCAGGATGCCACATATTGAAGACGAGGCTGTCCTTGAAATATTATCAGATTATGTGAGCAAGAACACAAAAATTTACAATCAGGTTTTGAAGCTTGAAAGCTACCTCGAAACAGAGTTCGTATTGCCGAACAATCTTACCTATGCCGATAGATGTGTCATGGAAAAAGTGCTGTCAGTTTTTGAACCTGTGGAAGTTGAGGATACTATTTGGAACTTGAATTTACAGATAAACTGTGATAGGCAACTTTACGAATCGTTAAAAAAACGTTCCAACCATCCAATGGAAATAATCGAAGGGATTGAAGAGAATATTTATCTATTTGGCCAGAAATATTTCATCAAAGAGCAACGGATTACCATCCCATGCCCAGTTATAGAAAATATAGATGAAGTCAGAAATATGCTTTTGTCTGGGAATAAAGCTATTGCAAAAATAGTAAGTTCTACCGGAAAACTCACATTAAGATGCAAAATGTAACAGTCATGGTCTGATTTTCTCTTATAAATGACGCCAAGCCGGTGAGAATTGCCTATTCTCACCGGCTTGGCTGCTGTCATACGTATATCAGGTTACTACGGATGATTTTTTCAGCCCGGTTTCGGACGCTGTTCATCTGCCTAACCCATTTCATTTGATTTTCAGCTTTGAGCTGTTCCGTAATGCCTTCCTGCTCTGCCAGTTGTTTAACCAACTGAAAAAACATAGCTTCTGCCTGGGTATCAACCGCAATCAAATGGTCATTTAGCTTGCCGCCGAGAAGTAGGGCATTGTAGAGCGGCCTCCGTTGTGTTTTCAGGTAGTGTCTCCGCCGTTGCCCCCAGACACCAACGGGAGCGGTTTCAGGTAGAGACAAATCGGGCAGGAAATAATCGCCTTCCTGATGATAGGTGCCACCCAGTTCTTCAAATAATGACTTCATTGCAGATTCCTCCGTTTGTTCAGATTTTCTGCAATACATCGTATCGACTGTCTTTACTACATTTTTTGAAACCATCGTTACGGAACCTCATTAAACCGATGCCCTCCCTTCGTTATTTTAACCGGCTCTCCTCCACAGCCCTGTCCCAATCGGCCCGGATTTCCTCCATATCCTCCGGCGGTATGTGGAAGATGAAATCTTCCTCTTCATACGCCTGCCCCGCCATAGGGGAGAAAATTTCATCAGGGCAGTCCAGCCCTACCTTCTTCCCCACGGCGGCGGCAAATTCCCGGAACGCCCCGCCATGGGCGGTAATGAGGTTGTCGTCTTCCACCAGATAGATCCGCACGATGCCCTCCCGGGGCATGACCGGGAAGGCGTCCAAGAATTCCTCATATACGCCGTGGGTAAACCTTTTCCCTTCCAGCAGCCCCGCTTTCCCCAGCAGCAAGGGTGCGGCAGATATTGCGGCAATCACCAATCCGCCGTCCCCCCGGAACTGCTCTAAAAACCGGATGTTTCTCCCGTCCAGCAAAACTGGCAGAGGCTCCCAAATGCCTGGCAGAACCAGGCAGTCGAACTCCTCCCGGTCAAAGCCGGAGAAATCCCGGTCTGGCAGGATGGTGAACCCGTCCTCGCTGGCAACGGGCTTGCCGTCCACCGAGAATGTCACGATCTCCTTGTCGTAGAACTTGAACAGCTCCGTCACGCAACTGATCTCCTGGAGCGAAAACAGCGGGTAGAGCATTACAGCAGCCTTTTTCATACAAATATTTCCTCCTTTTCCACCAAAACAAGTCCATTTTCTGTAAACCGGTACAATTTATCACAGACCTCCATTAAAAACTTCCGGTCATGGGATACGCTGATGACGGTTCCCTCATAGGCCCGGAGGGCTTCCCGGACTCTTGGCCCAGATATGGGGGAGAAATTCCGGGTTGGCTCGTCCAGAATCAGCACGTTCACCCCGTCCAGCACCATTTTTGTCAGCAGCAGCTTCGCTTTCTGCCCACCGGACAACTCCCGGATGGGATGGGATACCTCCTGGCGGGTGTAGCGGATGCTGCCAAGGTACGTCCGGGCCTTGGTCTCCGATGGGACGTCCCCCTCCGGGGCCAGATATTCGACAGGCGTCTGATCCAGGGGCAGTGTCTCGGCGTAATCCTGGGACATATATGCCGCCCGCAAATCCCTGCGGGCCAATAGTTGTGCCTGGATTTCCCGCAGCAGGGTGGTTTTCCCCGCGCCGTTGGGGCCAAAAATGCCAACCTTCTCCCCGCCGGACACATGGAGCCGGACGTCCCGGGCCAGCACCCTCTCCCCCGCCCGCAGCTCCGGCAGGCACAGATCCAGCACCGCTTTCCCGGCGGGAATCCCCGTCCCCTCCGGGAACCGCAGGAAGATGGCTTCCTCCACCTCCGGCAGTTTCGTCATCTCCTCCGCTTCCCGCTCGAACCGCCGCCCCATGGACAGCACCGCGTGCATCTTCTTTTTCAGCAGCCGCCCCCCACTGGGGTTCTGCCGGGAAATGGCGTTCTGGGCGTGTTCCACGCTCTGCTGGATGCGGCGGTATTTCTCCATTTTCCTGTCGTACTCCTCTTTTTCCTTCCGGGCCTGCTGGGTCTGGGCGGCGATGGCACCGGCCCGCTGGCTGGCGTAGGTCTGGTAGTCCAGGCGGTGGGCGGTGCAGCGGGGCGGCCTGCCCTCCCGGGGGTGCTCCATGTGGAGAACCATGGTGGCGGTGTTCTCAATGAGGGCTTCATCGTGGGAAATATACACCACGCTGCCGGGAAAGCCGTTGAGGAACCCCTCCAGCCACTCCAGGGTCTCCAAATCCACATCGCTGGACGGCTCGTCCAGCAGCAGCAGGGCCGGGCGGCCAAACAGCAGCCGGCCCAATTGCAGCTTGATTTTCTCCCCGCCGGACAGGCTGGACACAGGCCGTTCACTGTAGAATTCCCCGGCTGGGAAGCGGAGCTGCCTTGCGATATCCGCCAGCTCCTTCGGCGTCTGGTCGAAGAAGAAGGGGGACGCGGCACAGAAATCATAGATGCTTCCCGCTTTCTCCTCCTCCGATAAATCCTGGGCCAGGTAGCCCACAGGCCCCGGATCCCCGGCGATTTCCCCGCTCCACTCACAGTATGATTCCACGAGGGCGGGGTCGCAGACCCACTTGAGCAAGGTGGATTTCCCGTTGCCCTCCTCGCCGATAATGACAGCCTTGTCGCCGTCTCCCACCACGAAGGAAAAATCCTCCGCCAACGTGCGCAAATCCTTCCGGTGGGTCAGGGTCAACCCCTTTACTTGTAGCATATGCACCAGCTCCTCTCCACAAAATGGCAGCAAAAAAGCGCCTCCGAACCGTGCCGGAAGCGCAAGAGGGCTATGACAGGGCGCGCCAGAGCAAGACGCTCCGGTTCACATCAAAATGACCCTGGCATCCTCTGACTTCCGGCAACGGGAACCAGACGCCCGCCCATGGCGCGGCGCCCCAAAACGTCCTGTTACACGAAAATCAAATCAGCCGATCATTTTTTCACCCTTTCCGATATTTGCTGTCAGTATATCACAATTCAGGAAAATGTCCAGTTACAATTCTGTTACAACGCCCCGGTATAAAATCCCGCATTTTGGCGCAGAATAAGGCAGCGCGTCCCATTTGGGCGAAGAAAGGACAGAAACCATGAAAACCTACGAAGTCATCAAAGAAGAATACGTTCCCTGCACCGGGAACATGGTTCCCGACCGCCGGGAAATCTTGGAGCTTCAACTGGACAACCCCGCCATGTACGTCCAAGACCTGTATAAGCAGGAGCGTTCCGTGGAGTTCCTGGCCACCCAGCAGGAAAGCGGGCCGGTCATCGAAGCCCACTTGGAAGGTGGTAGGAAGCACCGGTATATTTTCAGCGAAATTTAACACACAGGCAGGGCGCGGAAGGATATTCCGCGCCCTGTTTTGCTACGTGATGCCCAGGCGGGCCATAATGACCTGCAAATTCCGCCAGTCCCCGGTCATTTCCGCCAGGCGGGTACGGCCCTCTCCGGTGAGCCGGTAGTACTTACGCACCGGGCCGTTGGATTCGCTGCCCTGGAAGGTATCCGCCGCCCCCTCCTTGGCCAGGCGGCGGAGGATGGCGTAGAAGGTGCTTTCGGTCACATCCGGGAAGCACTCCCGCACGGTCTGGATCACGTCGTAGCCGTACTTCGGCCCGCTGCTGAGACATTGGAGCAGGCACAGCTCCAATACGCCTTTTTTCAATTGCGCGTCCATGGCTACCCCCGCTTCCCGACGGCACGGAGAACCGCCCAGAAAACCGTCGCCAGCAGTACTCCCAGGAAATACGGGACGGGCAGAAAAACTTGCAGCGACTCCGGGACAAAGGGATACTGGATAAAAAATGGCAGAAAAGACGCAATATCACGATGCTGAAGCATAATCAGCATTGTCAGCATCCCTGCCAATCCCCCGGCGGCGTGGACGGCGGCTGGGAAGTACCAGATGGATCTGGTGGTACACCGCGCCAGCGTCCACAACAGCAGCGCAAACATGGCAAGCATGGAGCATTCAAGAAGCTGCATCAGAATCCACGGTATAGCATGGCCGATGAACTCCACCTCAGGATGGGCAATGGAGTACACCGTCCAGCTTACGATCACCGCCGCACATACCAGCGGCAGCAGGAACGCCCAGACGGCAGGCCCTTTGCCGGCAGGAAATTTTTTCTCCAACACGGCCCGTCCCCGGCCGTGGAGCAGCGCAAACAGCGAAACCGCCCCCAGCAGCAGGAACAAGCATCCCTCCAAGTGGTCAAATATTGCATAGGTGAAAATACTGCCAAAGCAGTACGACAGCAGCAGCCGTACCAGAAACCAGACCGACAGCAGGAGCGGGATGCCCCACAGCCATGCCTTCCTGCTGCGCAGGCGGGCCGTCCGGTCCTCTTGCAGCAGGGCGCGGGTCACGGCGGTGGGACGGCCAAATTCGGACAGGAGGCTGTCCTCGCTTCTCCCCCGCTCCCGGCCCATCTCGAACCGCTCCTGATAATCAGCGATAATCTCCCCGGCCTGTTCCAGGTCGTACCAGCCCAGCAGGTTCACCCCTAAATGGCGCCGCCAGTCCGTCCACGTCACCGCTCGGGCCTGGAAGCACCAGGGAAGCGGCTTGCGCCCGTCAATCCATCGCTGGAACGCCAGGGCGGTAAACAGCCCCACGAAATAGGGCGCTAAACGCGTCAGAATTTCCACCTCCGGCGGCACGATGAACGACGGTTCCATATCCATGGAAACATAGTAACGCAGCATAAACAGCGCCGAACCTGCCGCGCCCCCCAGGGCGTGGACTACGCCGGGAAAATACCCGATGGACATTGTGACGCTCCGCAGCAGAAACCACGCCGCCAGCGCCAGCATAGCAATGATGAACAGCAACAAAAGAAGGGCGACCGGATACCCGATGTACTCCATCAGGATGACGTGCAGCCGCATCACGGCGATGAAAACGGCTTCCTGTATCAGTGTGCAGATCAGCATAGCCGCGCCAGGCAGCCAGAAGGTTCCCAGCTGCGAGACCGGCTTCTCCGGTGGAACCAGCCGTTCCATTGCGATTCTGGCAGGCCCCCGCATCAGCATGAACAGCGTGGAAGCCATCATGGGGATTACGGCGCAGAAAGCCGCCAGCCGCAAGAAGTCGGAGTACCCGTACAGGCAGAACCATCCGAAAGCCCAGCACACCACAGCCGCCGCCACCCACAGCAAGGTATAGCGGAGCTGCTCTATCCGTGCGGCGGGATCCTCCTCCAAAAGCTGAGCCACGGCTTCCCGGGGCGCGCCCAGGGCTTCGATGATCTTTCCGTCTGATTTGCCGCGGCTGCGGCCCTCATCAAACTGTTCCTGATAATCCGCCAGTATCTCCTTTGCCTGCGGCTCCGGGAAGGCCCAGGCCAGGCGGCGGCACAGGCTCTCCAGCCATCCCTGCCGGGTAGCGGGCGGCTTTCCTATGGTGAGCATTTCCATCATCCTTTCTACTGTGCTATACTACTGTTTATTGAATAGTACTTAAGCAAATCATACCACGCCGGAATACGGATGTCAAGAGCCTGCCGCCATCATTTTCCGCGCCGCCAGAGACGGCATAGAGGACGCTTCCTGGTGGAAGCGTCCTCTATGCCGGATTCCCGCTTTATTTTTCCAAGGGAAAGCATCATGCCCCGCCCTGCCCCGGCTTTTTAAGCTGGTGCCGGAGCTGGCGGAAGCTCTTGCCCCGCAGGTTGTTCTGGTCGATAATCTGGGAAATCCGGCCTTCGGCGGCTTCCACCTCGTCATGGAAGTCCCGGGCGGACACCCGCACCGCCCCGTGTCCCAGAATGATAAGCTGTTCCAGGTTGTCCGACGTTGCTACCCGAACCCGGCGGTCTGGATGCTCCCGGGCAATCTCATAGGTAGCCCGCTCGATGTAGGCGTCCGCCGTCTCCGCTTCCTTGGTGTAGACAACATGGATGTTGCGGTAGTGCTCCACAGAGCCGGGATTGCCCTTTACCTTGTAGGCGTCAAAGACCAGGATCACCACGCATTTTTTATATCCCTGGTAATTGCACAGCAAATCCATCAGCAGATGCCGCGCGCCTTCCAGGCTCTCCCGGGCGGTGTTTTTCAACTCGTCCCAGGCAAAAATCACGTTGTACCCATCCACCAGCAGATACTCCGGCCCCATGGCCCTGGGCGGCACCGTCCGCTTTTCCAGGGACGGAGGCGGCTTGGGCTGGGAGCGAAAGGCCTCCCCGGGGTCCGGGCCTTTCCGCCGGACCTGGCCGTACGTCCTCTCAAAAATCGCTTGCAGGGATTTTTCCTCCTCCCGGGAGGTGGGATAGGGCGCCGGGATCCGAAGCGGAGGGGCCTGAGACGCCGGCGGGGGCGGTTCCCCGCCCTCCAAATCAAGATCTGTTTCCAAATGGGCGTACTCCGGCACCATATTCCATTTGACCGTGAAGCCCGCGCCGTGGGCGCAGAAAACGGAGTCCGGGGAGTTGTCCAAATCCCCCTCCGGGTCGTAGGCCATGGCCTGGATGACTTCTTCCCGGTTGTGGCACTCCTCATATCCCCGCAGGGTACAGCTCAGCCGCCCCCGGCCCCTGGTGTAGGAAGCCACCGTCTGCCAATAGGCCCCCAGCTCCGACACCGGGCCGCTGCCGGTGAGCAGGGCCGTCTCCCCCAGGGTTTCCGGCGGATCAAACCGCCCGCCCATTTGCTGGACATCGTTCATAGCCCGGCCCAGGGCCTCCCCGGGAAGCTCCAGCCGGAAGTCGTACCACGGCTCCAGCAGGACACTCTCCGCGCACATCAACCCCTGGCGTACCGCCCGGTAGGTGGCCTGCCGGAAGTCGCCGCCCTCGGTGTGCTTGAGGTGGGCGCGGCCCGCCGTCAGGGTAATGCGCATATCCGTAACAGGGGAGCCGGTCAGTACACCCAAATGGGCTTTCTCCCCCAGATGGGTCAGCACAAGCCGCTGCCAGTTCCGGTCCAGCCGGTCCTCGCTGCATATCGTGTCAAACCGCAGCCCGCTGCCACGGGGCAGCGGCTCCAACAGGAGGTGTACTTCGGCGTAATGCCGCAGCGGCTCATAATGGCCCACGCCCTCCACAGGAGCGGCAATAGTCTCCTTATAAATAATCCCCCCCGGCCCAAAGGACGCTTCCATGCCGAACCGCTGGGCGATAACCCGGCGCAAGACTTCCAACTGCATCTGTCCCATCAGCCGGACATGGATCTGCTGAAGCCGTTCATTCCAGAGGATATGAAGCTGGGGATCCTCCTCCGCCAGCAGCCGCAGCTTATCCAAGGCCACATGGGGATCCATCCCTTCAGGCAAAAGAAGCTGGTAATTTAAAACCGGCTCCAGTTCCGGAGGGGCGGATGCGGCTTCCATCCCCAGCCCTTGCCCCGGGAAGGTTTTCGACAGCCCTGCCACCGCGCACACCGTCCCGGCAGGGGCTTCGTCCAGCATTTTGCATTTTGCGCCGGAGTAGACCCGGAGCTGCTCCACCTTTTCCTCCCAGACGCTCCCCCCGGCGTCCGCGCCGGACAGAAGGGCCTTAACCCGCAGCTTCCCGCCGGTGACTTTCAAATAGGTAAGCCGGACACCCTGGGGGTCCCGTCCGATTTTATAGACCTTGGCCCCAAAGTCCGGCTCGTAAACGGGCCGGGGCGCGTACCGGTTCAGGCCGTCCAGGAACTCGTCTACCCCCGTCAGCTTCAGCGCGGAGCCGAAAAAGCAGGGGATGATCTTTCTGGACGCGGCCAGCTCCGCCAGGGTTCCGTCCGTCAATCCGCCGGTCTCAAGATATTCCGCCAGGGCTTCCTCGCTGGCGGTGGCGGCTTCCTCAAACAGGGCGTCATCCGGCAGGCCGAAATCCACGCAGCCGTCCCCCAACCGCTGCCGCAGGGACGCAAGCAGCCCCTCCCGGTCCACGCCCGCCAAATCCATTTTGTTGATGAACAGGAACACCGGAATCCGCCACTTCTCCAACAGCCGCCAAAGGGTCAAGGTATGGGCCTGCACCCCGTCCGCCCCACTGACCACCAGCACAGCGCAGTCAAGCACCTGCAGCGTCCGCTCCATTTCCGAGGAAAAATCCACGTGCCCCGGGGTGTCCAGCAGCGTGACCGTCCGATCCCCCAGGGGGAACACCGCCTGCTTGGAGAAAATCGTAATTCCCCGCTCCCGTTCCAGATCCTCCGTGTCTAAAAACGCGTCCCGGTGATCCACCCTTCCCAGGGCGCGGATCGCCCCGGTTTGGTAGAGCAGGGCTTCCGACAAGGTAGTCTTGCCCGCGTCCACATGGGCCAGCATCCCCAAGCACAGCCGCTGGCCCGGCCCGCCAGAGGACGGACCCGCACTCTCCCGGCCCTGGCTCATTCCCCGTCTCCGCCGCCAAAGGACATATTGGCGAAAATACGCTCCATCCGCTGGTCTGGGAAACGCTGGTCCACCATCTCCCAAAAGGCATTCGGGGCGGGGCTGCCCTCAATCCGCTTGGACCAGCGGCCTACGGCCACGCAGGTGACGATGATGTTGACAATCATAAAGACAGTCAAGGCCCAGGTGAGGGGCCTGCCCACCCGGTTGGAAATCTTCAAAATCCACTTGGCCATCCGGGGATACAGGTCTTTAATCCACAAAATCCCCAGCAGGCCCCAGAAAACGGAATACGTAAAGCAGATGCGCCCGTTGAGGTTCAAGGGCAGGTTGCTGTAGTCCCAGGAGCGGGATCCCAGTAGAACCTCCTGCCCCCAGGAGCAGACATATTCCAATACGCTGCCCACAATAAACCCGCCGCAGAAAGACCAAAGCCGCCCTCTGTTGCGGTACTTATACAACGCCAGGGTGAGGAACACCGCCCCTGCGCCGTAGAGAAGGTTGAACGGCCCGTAGACCAGCCCCCGGCGGCTTTCGATGATGCCGTACCGGGCGAAGGCCCACATCATCTCCACCACCACCCCGGCGAAGCTACCCACCACGCACACCAGCAGGATTTTATAGATGTTCAAGCCCCGGGCGAAGTGGTTGAGCCGCTTTTCCGCCAGGTCGATGCCCGCGTTGGCGGGGGGATTGGCGGCGTACCATTTCCGGTTCCGGCTTTTCCTGGTGTCCCGGACCCGTGCGCTCAGCTCATCCTCTAGCTCCACCACCGCCTGATAGGACTGGGACAAAGAGCGGGAGGTCTGATGCAGGCGGTCAAGCTCACCCTGCACATGGTTCAGCATTTCCCGGGCTTCCGGGCTGGGGACGCCGCCCTCCCACTTGGGGCCAAGGGCTTCCTCCGCCAGGCGCTCAAAATACCGTTTCTCCATCTCGTCCCTGGCCCGCCCCACCGCTGGCGGGACGGCAGCGCATAACGCTTCCAGCTCCGCGGCGGCGGGAAGGACTTCCGGTTCCGCGGCAATGGTTTTTTTACTCATATTTTTTCCTCCAGCTTCCGGCTGTACGCATTGCGGAAGTCCTCGTATACCCCTTCGTCCAGGGCGGCGCGGATGCGTTCCATCAGCGTATTGTAAAACCACAGATTGTGCATCACCGCCAGACGCATAGCCAGCATCTCCTCCGCCTTGAACAGGTGGCGGAGATAGGCCCGGGAAAAGCTCCGGCAGGTGGGACAGCCGCAGCCCTCGTCAATAGGCCGCCCGTCCAGCTTATATTTCTCATTTTTGATGTTCAGGCTTCCCTGCCAGGTGAACAGCTTCCCATGGCGGGCGTTCCGGGCAGGCATGACGCAGTCGAAGAAATCTACCCCCCGCCAGACGCTCTCAATGATATTGGAGGGCGTTCCCACACCCATAAGATAGCGCGGCTTGTCCTCTGGCGCGTAAGGCAGGGTCACGTCCAGGATCCGGTACATCACCTCCGTCTCCTCGCCCACCGCCAGGCCGCCGATGCCGTAGCCATCGCAGTCGATTTTCGCGCTCTCCTGCATAGACCAGACCCGCAGGTCTTCGTAAGTCCCCCCCTGGTTGATGCCAAAAAGCATCTGCCCTGGATTAAGGCAATCTGGCAGGGCGTTCAACCGGTCATGCTCCTCCTTGCACCGCTGGAGCCAGCGGACCGTCCGCTCACAGGACTGCTTGACGTAGCCGTAAGGCGCGGGGTTCTCCACGCACTCATCGAAAGCCATGGCGATATCGCTGCCCAGGTTGGACTGAATTTGCATGGATTCCTCCGGGCCCATAAAAATCCGCCGCCCATCGATGTGGGAAGCGAAGGTAACGCCCTCCTCTGTGATTTTCCGCAGCCCGGACAGGGAAAACACCTGAAAACCGCCGGAATCGGTGAGAATGGGGCCGTCCCAGTCCATCATTCGGTGCAATCCGCCCAGGGCCTTCACCACGCTGTCCCCGGGACGCAGGTGTAGGTGGTAGGTATTGCTAAGTTCAATCTGGCACTTAAGATCCTTCAAATCATGGGCGCTGACCGCGCCCTTGATGGCCCCCTGGGTGCCCACGTTCATAAAAACCGGGGTCTCCACGACCCCGCCGTGGGCACAGGAAAACTGCCCCCGGCGGGCGCGGCCCTCCCGTTTGATGACTTTAAACATTATTTTCTCCTTTTTCGTTTATGCCGGCTTTGCCCCAATATTGGGCGGGTCAGCCGGATTTTCCATCCTTCTCCTCCCCGTCTTCCGGCGCGTTAGGGTCTTCGGTCAGCATGCCATCGTAATAACTCTTATTGGCCGCGTCCTTTTTATCCAGCCATTTCGCCAGCCTGGGCGTCAGCCACAGCGCGCCGCCCACAATGACGAGAAACATCACCGCGAAAATCAGGGGCGCCAGCGCATCGCTGACATGGCCCCGCAGAAGGGATAACATTGTCCGTCCTCCTTGTCCTATGTAACAGTGGGGCTAGGGCCTGTTTCCTGCCGTGCCCCGCCGCCTGTCCTATTGTATATGATTTGGCGGAAGTTTGCAACCTTACGCGGATAAAAAGCGCCAATTGGGATATGGATGTGGGATTCCAACAGATTCTCTCCTCCAAATCCAACATCATCCCACAAATTTTGTTGGTTTTCTTTGGAATCTCCTTGACATTCCGTGGGAATTGATATATACTACAGAAAACAATGCAAAAAGGGGGGAGTATCATGCTGGCGGCGGAACGGCGTCAGATCATAGCGGAACGGCTCCAGGCCGCCGGGCGGGTCATGGTGGGAGAGCTGAGCGGCGAGTTCAGCGTGTCCGAGGAAACCATCCGCCGGGATTTAGAGTGCCTGGAGAATGAAGGCCTTGCCAAGCGCACCTATGGCGGCGCGGTTCTCAGCGGCGGTGAAAAATCCCCACCCCCCTACGCCATCCGCAAAAACACCAACGCGGAGGGTAAGCTGGCTATCGCCCAGATGGCCGCCGCCCTGGTTCGGGAGGGAGACGCGGTGATGGTGGACGAAAGCTCCACCGCTTTCTACACCGTACAAGCCCTCCGGCCGCTAAAGGATCTGACGGTCATTAGCAATTCCCTGGAAATCCTCCGTCTGGCGGGGGAAAAGGATGGGTGGCATGTGATTTCCACCGGCGGCGACCTGTTGTGGGAGGTTATGGCCCAGGTAGGACGTCATGCTTTGGAGACAATTTCGTCCTACCATGTCCAGTGGGCGTTTCTCTCCTGCCGGGGCATCAACACCCTGTTGGAGATTGCTGATTCTTCCGATGAGATCGTGCAGGTCAAGCGGGCTATGGCCCACTCAGCGGATCATACCGTCCTGCTGGCTGACCGCCGGAAGTTCGACCGCCCCGGCTTCACCGCATTAGGCCCCCTGGATCTGGCGGATCAGGTTATCACCGACCGGGAACCGCCTGAGGAATGGAAAGCGCGCTTCGAGGAGCGGGGTATTGCCCTCTCCTATAAACCTGAGACAAAAAATTGAGGAGGAATGGTTATGGCAAACGGTGTACTGATGCCAAAAGCGGGCATCACGGTAGAATCCTGCATTATCGGGAAGTGGAAAAAAGCGGTGGGCGATCATGTCGCCATGGGCGAGATCTTATTTGACTACGAAACGGACAAGGCTTCCTTTGAATGCGAATCCACCGCTGAGGGCGAGCTGCTGGAAATCTTTTTCCAGGACGGCGATGAAGCGCCCTGTCTGGTAAACGTATGCGCCATCGGCACGAAGGGTGAGGATTGCTCCTCCCTGCGGCCCGATGGCTCCGCTCCCGCCCCTGCTGCGGTGGAAGCCCCGGCGGCTCAAGCAGCTCCCGCCGCATCCACAGCTCCGGTAGCCCCCGTGGTATCCGGCGCGCCGGTATCCCCCCGGGCCAGGAAACTGGCGGAATCTGCCGGGGTGGATCCATCCCTGGCAGCAGGTACCGGCCCTAACGGCCGCATCATCGAGCGTGATGTACGCCAGCTCATGCGGGACGGTGCGCCCATCCAGGCCGCCCAGGAAGCGGCTCCCGCTGCGCAGGCCGCCGCACCCATGGCCCCGGCGGCGGAATATGAGGACGTGAAGTTTTCCAATATCCGCAAGGTCATCGCCAAGGGTATGACCACCTCCCTGCAAACCATGGCCCAGCTCACCGAGCATTTCACCTTCGATGCTACTGCCATCCAGGGCTACCGCAAGCTGCTCAAGGCCATGGACGGCGATTACGCTGGGATTACTTTGGGCGATATGCTGCTGTTCGCCGTATCCCGGACTATCCTGGACTACCCCGATCTGAACGCTAACACTATTGGGGAAGATACCGTCCGCAAATTCAAGCATGTCAATCTTGGCGTAGCGGTGGATACCCCACGTGGCCTGATGGTCCCCACCATTTTCAACGCCGGCCAAAAGAGCCTGCTGGAAATCTCCAGAGAGGTCAAATCCCTGGCCGCCGAAGCCCGTTCCGGCAAGATCAATCCCGACCTGCTCTCCGGCGGCACCTTCACCGTCACCAACCTGGGCAGCACCGGTGTGGAGATGTTCACTCCCGTCATCAACCCGCCCCAGACCGGCATTCTGGGCGTATGCGGCATCACCCAGCGGGTGAAAGCCGGGAAAGACGGCCAGATTACCCTTTACCCCGCCATGGGCTTGAGCCTGACCGTAGACCACCGTGTGGTGGACGGTGCGCCCGCCGCATATTTCATGAAAACCCTCTGCAAAAATTTGGAACAATTTACCGCCCTGTTGGCGCTGTAATGGGGAGAGGAGATAATATTTATGGAACATTTTGACCTTCTGATCATCGGCGGCGGCCCCGGCGGCTACCTGTGCGCCGAACGCGCCGCCCAAGGCGGCATGTCCGTAGCTCTGTTTGAAGCCAGACATATGGGCGGCACCTGTCTCAACGAGGGCTGCATCCCCACCAAGACCCTCCTCAATTCCACCAAGCTCTACCGCCACGCCACTGAGAGCGCCCCCTTCGGCGTCACCGCCGAAAACGTGGTTCTGGATCACGCCGCTGTCCTCAAGCGCAAGGGACAGGTGGTCAAGCAGCTCGTCACCGGCGTGGAATCCGCTATGAAGTCCCACAAAATTTCCGTCATCCGCGAGACCGCTAAAATCGCCGGACGCGCGGAAGGAGGCTTCCAGGTGGATGCGGGCAGTGAGAGCTACACCGGAACCCGTTTGGTCATCGCCAGCGGCGCAGACGCGGCGGTGCCCCCCGTGGCCGGACTGCGGGAAGCTCTGGACAGCGGCTTTGCCCTCACCAGCCGGGAAGCCCTGGACCTAAAGGAGCTGCCTAAAGAGATGGTCGTTATCGGCGGCGGCGTGATCGGCTTGGAGACGGCCTACTACTTCGCTATGGCAGGCGTCAAGGTCACCATCATTGAGATGCTGCCCAAAATTGCCGGGAACACTGACCCGGAGATCTGTAAAGTCCTGATGGACGATTATAAGAAACGGAACATGACCTTCAAGGTGGACTGCAAGGTTCTGGAGGTCACTAAGGATTCCGTAATCTACGAGGAAAAAGGGGAGCGGCAGGAGGCCAAGTGCGGCGCCGTCCTTGTCAGCACTGGACGCCGCCCCGCCACCGCCGGCCTGGGCCTGGAGACCCTGGGCGTTGAGATGGACCGCGCCGCTATCGCCACCGACCGGCATCTGTGTACCAACGTGGCCGGGGTGTATGCCATCGGCGACTGCAACGGCAAGGTCATGCTGGCCCACACCGCCTACCGGGAAGCCGAAGTAGCCGTCAACCACATGCTGGGCATCCGGGATGAAATGCGCTACGATGTGATCCCCTCCGTGATCTACACCGATCCCGAGGTAGCCTGCGTGGGTGAGAGCGTGGAGAGTGCCCAGGCCAAGGGGCTGAACGTGAAGGAAGTCAAGCTGCCTATGCTGTTTGCGGGCCGCTATGTGGCCGAAAACCGGGGTGGACGGGGCTTCATCAAGCTGGTGGTGGACACAGACCGCCACTGCCTGGTGGGCTGCCATATGGTTGGCTCCTACGCGTCTGAGATCATTATGACAGCGGTGATGATGATTGATACAGGCCTGCCGCCGGAGCGGCTGAAAAAGTTTGTATTCCCCCACCCCACTGTGGCGGAAGTCATTCGAGAAGCGATTTTTCAAATCTAAGGGAGGTTGATTATCATGCCCAAATGTTTATTTGTTGACCCTAACGAACTGCGCGCACCCAACACCATCCATTTCGAGGACATACCTGTCAACGCCTACCACAAGACCGTGGCGGACGAGCGGGGCAAGTACGGCGATGAGAATCTGGTCCGCATCTGGCGGGACATCACCATCCTGCGGGAATTCGAGTCCATGCTCAACCAGATCAAGACGCAAGGCGTTTACAATGGTATCGAGACCACCTATCCCGGCCCCGCCCACCTGTCCCTGGGCCAGGAAGCCGCCGCTGTAGGCCAGGCCTATCTGCTGGATCGGGGCGACTACACCTTTGGCAGCCACCGCAGCCACAGCGAGATCCTGGCCAAGGGCCTGAGCAGCATCGAGAAGCTCAGCGACCAGGAGCTGATGGAGGTCATGGAGAATTTCCTGGGCGGCCGTACCCTGCGGGCAGTAGAAAAGCTGGGTCCCGCCAAGGACACCAAGGAACTGGCTATCCGTTTCCTGGTATACGGTGCGCTGGCGGAGGTCTTTGCCCGTGAAAACGGCTTCCACCACGGCATGGGCGGATCCATGCACGCTTTCTTCCTGCCCTTCGGCATTTACCCCAACAACGCTATTGTGGGCGGTTCCGCCACCATTGCCACCGGCGCGGCCCTGTTCAAGAAGTGCAACGGCAAGCAGGGCATTGTGGTCTGCAACATTGGCGATGGCTCCCTGGGCCGTGGGCCAGTGTGGGAAGCCATGAACTTCGCCTGCATGGATCAGTTCCACACCCTCTGGGAGAAGGGTCAGGATCGCGGCATGCCCATTCTCTACAATATCTTTAACAATTCTTACGGCATGGGCGGCCAGACCCGTGGGGAGACCATGGCCTACGACATGCTGGCCCGTATGGGTTCCGGCGTATCCCCCACCCAGCTCCACGCCGAGCGCATTGACGGCTACAACCCCCTGGCGGTGGTGGACGCCATGGAGCGCAAGCTGGCCCTGCTCCGCGAGGGTAAGGGCCCGGTGCTGCTGGATACCATTACATACCGTCTCTCTGGCCACTCTACCTCCGATCAGAACGCTTACCGCACCAAAGAGGAGATCGAAGCCTGGCGGGCCATTGACCCCATCGTCACCTACCGGCAGGCCCTTGTGGAAGCGGGCGTAGCCCCCGACAGCCGCTTTGAGGAGATCATGGCGGAAACCGTGGAGCGCATGACCCGTATCTGCAAGCACGCTTCCGACCCCGCCGTGTCCCCCTACGCCGATTTTGACAACGACCCCGCCTATGTGGAACGTCTGATGTTCTCCAATGAGAAAGTCCCCTCCTTTGACACCACCCGCCAGCCGGAATTCACCACGCCCAAGGAGGAATGCCCCCTGTGGCAGAAAATCCAGAGCAAGGAGCGCGCCCCCTTCAAGGACGGCAAGCCCGTGAGCAAAATGAAGCTCTACAACCTCCGGGACGGCATCAGCGAAGTTATTCTGGATAAGTTCTATGAGGATCCCACCCTTGTCTCCTACGGAGAGGACGTCCGGGACTGGGGCGGCGCGTTTGCCATCTACCGGGGCATGGCGGACTCTATCCCCCGCTGCCGCCTGTTTAACTCCCCCATCTCTGAGGCCGCCATTGTAGGCACCGCCGTAGGCTACGGTATGTGCGGCGGGCGCGTGATTGTGGAATTGATGTACGCCGACTTCATTGGCTGCGCCGGGGACGAGATTTTCAACCAGCTTTCTAAGTGGCAGTCCATGTCCGCTGGTATTTTGAAGATGCCGGTAGTACTGCGGGTATCTGTAGGCTCCAAATATGGCGCGCAGCACAGCCAGGATTGGACGGCCCTGTGCGCCCACATCCCGGGCTTGAAGGTCTGCTTCCCCGCCACCCCCTGGGAAGCCAAGGGCCTGATGGAATCCGCCCTGAACGGCACCGACCCGGTGGTGTTCTTTGAGAGCCAGCGGATCTACGATGTAGGCGAGCAGTTCCACGAAGGAGGCGTCCCGGCGGAAAAATATGAGATTACCATTGGCGACACCAACATCATCCGCCAGGGCAAAGACCTGACAATTCTGACTATTGGCGCGGCCCTGTACCGTGCTGTGGACGCGGCCAAGGAACTGAGTGAAAAATACGGCCTGGAAGCGGAAATCATTAACCTCCACTCCCTGGTGCCACTGGACTACACGAAGATTATAGAATCCGTCCGCAAAACCGGCAAGGTGGTGCTTACCAGCGACGCCTGCGCCCGTGGTTCCTTCCTGGAGGATGTGGCTCAGAACATTACCCAGCTCTGTTTCGACGATCTGGACGCGCCCCCAGTGGTAGTTGGCGCAAAGAACTGGATCACGCCGCCCTATGAGTTTGACCATTACTTCTTCCCCCAGGCATCCTGGATTCTGGACGCCATCCACCAGCAGATCCTTCCTCTGCCTGGCTATGTCCCCGGACAGAGCTGGACGGAAGCCGAGCAGCTTCGCAAGGCCAGGCTCGGCGTGTAAGAGACACACAAAAGCGCCGGATCCGCCGTATGGTTTGGATCCGGCGCTTAGGGCATTACCGATTTGATAGGAAAACGGGGGTGTTTCTGTGGAAACCGCCAACATTTTTGAGATTCCCAACCTACGTTTTTTAGGCCGCTTCCACCCCCAGAGGGCCAAGGAAGAGGGCGTTCTTCCCCTGTTCTGGGCCTGTTCCGGCCTGGAGCTGCGGTTTACCGGTTCCGCCCTGGAGATCCTGCTTGAGGCGGACTACGGGCGGAAGGAGCCATGGATTGCTGTGGAAATCAACGGCGCACCTGTGCTCCGGATGCCGGCAGGGCGCGGGGAAAGTTCCGTATTGCTTTTCCAAGGCATGACAGCGGGGACTGTAAAGCACGTACGCCTCTGGAAGGAAACCCAGCCCATGGGTCAGGACGGCGACAGCCGCCACCGGCTGGGGATACGCGGCCTAAGGTGGCGGGGCGGCGCGTTCCTGCCCCTGCCGGAGCCGCCATACCGTCTGGAATTAATTGGTGACAGCCTGACCAGCGGCGAAGGTCTTGTAGGCGCACGGGAGGAAGCCAGCTGGTCTTCCGTCCTCCTCAGCGCCAGCCAGGGCTGGGCAAAGATGGCCGCAGGCCTTCTAGGCGCGGAGTTCCGGTTAATCAGCCAAAGCGGCTGGGGCATCCGCTCCGGCTGGGACAATACCCCCCACCATGCCCTGCCCGATTGGTATGACCCAGTCTGCGCCACGGCGTCCGGGGAATGGAACCGCCGCCTGGGCGCGCAGGAACCAAATGACTTTACTGCCTGGCAGCCAGACGCGGTAGTTGTCAACCTGGGAGCCAACGATGCCAACGCTATGGGTATTTCCGCGTGGCACGGCCCTGATGGGACGCGGTTCAAACAGGAGGATACCCCGGCATGCAGACGGCTGATCGAGAACGCGGCGCTGGCCTTCCTCCACAAGCTGCGGCGGCGGAACCCCCAGGCATCGCTGGTCTGGGCCTACGGCATGACAGGAGATACGCTGCGCCCCCAGTTGGAGAGCGCGGTAGAGCGGTTCCGAGAGGAAACGGGAGACCAGAGGGCATATTATCTGGCCCTCCCCGCCGTGACAGCCAGCACCATGGGTTCCCGGCGGCATCCCGGGATCCCATGCCACCAGGAAGCGGCGGTACTGGCGGCATCGCTTTTGCGGGAAATTTTGTAAAAGCAGACGCTTTCCATCCATGGAATTGACACCAATGCAGGGACGCCCCAGCGCGTATGCGCCGGGGCGTCCCTTTGTTATTCATGTTTTCCATACGCTTCTTAAAACAGCGTGATCTGGCTGGTATCCGCCATTCCGGCGAAAGCCCCCAAGGCCTTGAGCTGGTCGATATGGGTCTTGGAGAGCTTGTTGCAGCAGGTGGAAAACTCCTCAATGGAGATGAAATCCTTCCCCTTCCGCTTCTCCACCGTATCCAGGGCGGCGGTCTCCCCCAACCCCCGCACGGCGGTGAAAGGCGGGATCAGGGCGTCCTCCCCCTTGAGGGTAAACCGGGTAGCCTGGGATTCGTAGATGCTGATGGGGTCGAACCGGAAGCCACGGAGGTAAAATTCATAGCAGACCTCCAGCGTCACTGCAAGATCCTGCTCCACGGCGGTGGCATCCTTGTTGTTCCATATCTCCTGCAATTTCCGCTTTACGTTGTCAATGCCCGCGCAGCAGTACTCCGCGTCAAAGGCCTTGGCACGGATGGAGAAAAACGTGGCATAGAACGCCAGGGGCTTGTGAACCTTGAACCAGGCAATACGGAAAGCCATCATCACATAGGCTACCGCGTGAGCTTTGGGGAACAGATAGCCGATTTTCGCTAAAGAGTCGATGTACCACTTGGGGACATCATGCCCCTCCATGGCTTCCACCCAGCCCTCCTCAAAGCCGCCCTTTTTCACCTTGCCCTTTCGAACCGACTCCATAATCTTAAAGCTCATTTTCGGATCCAGGCCCTTGGAAATCAGGTACAGCATGATGTCATCGCGGCACCCTACCGTCTCCGTTACCGATGCCGTGCCGCTGACAATCAAGTCCCGGGCGTTGCCAATCCACACGTCTGTGCCGTGAGAGAAGCCGGAGAGCCGCACCAAAGTGTTGAAATCCTTCGGCTGGGTGTCCATGAGCATCTGGCGGGTAAACTTCGTGTTGAACTCTGGAATCGCTACCGCCCCGGTGGGGCCTAAAAGCGGGTCGTCCTCAAAGCCTAACGCCTTGCTGGTGGTAAACAGGCTCATGGTATCCGCGTCATCTAAAGGAATCTCGCGGGCGTTGACCTGGGTCAGATCCTCCATCATCCGAACCATGGACGGGTCATCGTGGCCCAGCATATCCAGCTTGAGCAGGTTATCCTCCATGCAGTGGTATTCGAAATGGGTGGTGATGATGTCGCTGTCGGCAGCATCCGCAGGATGTTGGACCGGGCAGAAATCCTCTACATCCAAGTCATCCGGAACCACCACCAGCCCGCCGGGGTGCTGGCCGGTGGTGCGCTTGACACCTACGCAGCCCAGGGCAAGGCGGTTCTCCTCCGCGTGGCCGGGATTCAGGCCGCGGGCTTCCAAGTATTTTTTTACGTAGCCGTAGGCGGTTTTTTCCGCCACAGTGCCGATGGTGCCCGCGCGGAACACCTGAGTCTCGCCAAACATCTCGATGGCGTGGCGGTGGGCACGGGCTTGGTATTCTCCGGAGAAGTTCAGGTCGATATCCGGCACCTTGCCGCCGCCATAGCCCAGGAATGTCTCAAAGGGGATGTCAAAGCCGTCTTTTACATACTTCGTCCCGCATGCTGGGCAGTCTTTGTCCGGCATGTCCGCGCCGCAGCCGTAGGAACCGTCCAGGATAAACTCATTGTGCTTGCACTTAGGGCAGCGGTAGTGGGGCGGCAGGGCATTGACTTCTGTAATGCCCGACATGTAGGCCACCAGAGACGAGCCTACCGAGCCGCGGGAGCCTACCAGATAGCCGTTCTCCAACGACCGCTGAACCAGCTTTTGAGCCGACATGTAGACCACATCGTACTTCCCCAAAATGCCGCCCAGTTCTATGTTCAGACGGTCTATAATAAGCTGGGGCGGATCCTCACCATATAGTTCGTGAACCTTGTCCCACACCAGGCGGTTCAAATCCTCCTCGGAGTTTTCCAGGCGGGGCGGGAAAAGCTTGCCCTTGGGCAGAAGGTCGAAGGTCTCCACCTGATCCGCAATAGCCCGGGTGTTGGTGACTACGACCTCCAAGGCTTTTTCCTCCCCAAGATAGGAAAATTCCTCCAGCATCTCATCAGTGGATTTGAAATAGATGGGCAGCGGGCAGTCGCAGTCGGAGAATTTTTTCGTGTCCAATAGGATGTGGCGGAAGATCTCGTCCTCCGGATCCAGGAAGTGGACGTCGCCAGTGGCGCACACCGGCTTGCCCAACTCCTCCCCTAAACGGACGATGGTGCGGTTAAATTCCCGCAGCTCCTCCTCGTCCTTCGCCTTGCCGTCCCGGAGCATGAAAGCGTTGTTGCACAAGGGCTGAATTTCCAGGTAGTCGTAAAAGTCCGCGATGCGCTTTAATTCCGCCCAGTCCTTATACTCCGCCACTGCCTGGAACAGTTCCCCGGCTTCGCAGGCGGAACCGACAATCAGGCCCTCCCGGCGGCGAACCAGCTCGTCCTTCGGGATAATGGGATTGCGCTTGAAATATTTCAGATTGGACGCGGAAACCAGTTGATAGAGGTTTTTCAGCCCAGTTTTGTTCTTGGCAATCAGGATGATGTGTTTGGGCTTCCGGTTCGCGTGGCCCTTTTTCCGCAGGGCAGGCATGGCCGCATTGATCTGCTGGAGACTGTGAACATCCAGCTCCGTCTCCAGCCGCTGGAAAAAGTGGGGCAGGAACAGGCCGCAGGTGGCGGCGTCATCGCTGGCACGGTGGTGCTGGAACGCCGGGAGGCGCAGGTGCTCCGCTACAATGTCCAGCTTATACTTGCTCAGCTCAGGAAGCAGGTTTTGGGCTAAAATCAGGGTATCTATGTAGGTTGGATGGAAGTCCAGGCCCGCCGCCTTGCATCCCGCGCGGATAAAACCGATGTCAAACTCCGCGTTGTGGGCTACCAGAGGACGGCCGTTGACAAAGGCCAGGAAGTCCTTCAAGGCTTCCGCAGGCTTTGGCGCGCCTTGCAGCATCTGGTCGGTGATGCCGGTGAGGGCAATGATCTCATTGCTCAGGTGCCGTCCGGGGTCTACAAAGGTCTGGAACCGGTCTGTGATCTCACCGTTTTGTATTACTACCGCGCCAATTTCCGTGACGGCTTCCTGGTTTACCTTCAAGCCGGTGGTCTCAATATCGAAGGCTACATATTCGCCGGTGAAAGGCGCGTCCTGCTCACCGTGTACGGCGATGCGGTCGTCCAGATTGTTGACAAAATAGCCCTCCATGCCATAGAGGATCTTGATATCCTTGGCGGAATGCCACGCATCGGGAAAGCCCTGGACTACGCCGTGGTCGGTGATGGCGATGGCGGGATGGCCCCAGGCTTCCGCGCGGCGGACGATGTTCCCTTCGGGACCTGTCTTGGGTGAGAGGGACGAGAGGGCGTCCATATTGGAAAACGTGGTGTGGGCGTGAAGCTCCACCCGCTTGACCGGAGCTGTGTCCTGGCGCATTTCGTGAGGGTAGGAGACGATACTCTTGGGATCCAGCAGGATGTCGCTGCCATCACGGTTAAGCTTCACATAGCCCTGGATTTTCAGCCACATCCCCGGCTTAATGTCCTTTTTCAGTTTGGCTTTTTCGTCCTTTTCCAGGTATTTTGTTACCCGGACGGAGGCCTTAAAATCGGTCATGTCAAAGGTGAGACAGTACACCCCTGGCCTGCGGGTCTCATAGAGATCAGCGAAAAACACCTTCCCCGCCACCACTACGTTCCCCATCTTAGGGTTCAGACCCTCCATAGGCTGCACCGCGCCCTTGATCTCCATGCCGTAGATAGTCTCGCTGCTCTTGGATACCGTGCCGCTGGAAGCTGGGGTGGAAACAGTCTGGTGGATGGAGACCTTCTCTAGGGCATAGGCCGACTTTACCGTCTCGGCTAAGGCGTCCCGGGCATCCCCCAGGTCAGCGCGAACCGTCAGAGCCAAGTGCATAGCCCTTGCCGCCTTCTCGATCTCCACGGCGGTGAGGTACGCGCCATCCAGGCGGGAGCGCAACTCCCAGGGCAGGGATAGGCCTGGGAATAGTTCAAAAAAGGGAATCTGCTGGGGCATGGTCAACCTTCCTTCTTATGTAAACAACGTTCAAAGCTTCGTAATATGCTGCCCGGCTACCTTGAGCATCAGTTTTTTTGTCCCGGTGCCGTCAAAGGCCACCTCGATCAGCGCATCGTTCCCCATAGGGCGGACAGACAGCACCATCCCTTTGCCAAAAGTGCGGTGCGCAATGGTGTCCCCTTTTTCCAGCTCCAGCAATCCGGCGGATGGAGCCGCGCTGGGCACGGTGAAACCGGTGTCCCGCAGCGGACGGGGCTGGCGGGTGGGACGGGAATATGGCTGGCTGCGGGCTCCGCCTGAAGAGGCAGCAACGCCCTCCTCCCCGTTCCAGTGCGCCCTTGGCTCCTGCTTGCTCTGCCAGTCCACCGGCCCCTCGGGCAGCTCCTCCAGGAACCGGGAGGGTGTGTTGCTGCTGGTGCGGCCATAGAGCATCCGCTGGCGGGCGGTGGTCATGGTCAGCCGCTCCCGCGCCCGGGTCATGGCCACGTAGCACAGGCGGCGCTCCTCCTCCATTTCCTCCTCCTCGCCTGCGGCCCGGATGCCGGGGAATACCCCCTCATCCATACCGACCACATATACGTTGGGAAATTCCAGGCCCTTGGCGCTGTGCATGGTCATCAGGGACACGCAGTCGCCGTTGTCCCCCGCGTCATCCAGATCCGTATACAGCGCCACGCTGTCCAGAAAACCCGCCAGGGAGGAATCATCGGGGCTGTTCTCCAAAAAGCCTAGAATGCTGGAGCGGAGCTCCTGCACATTCTCAATCCGCCCCCGGCTCTCCATGTCGTTTTTCTCCTCCAGCACCTTCACATACCGGCTCTTTTCGCATACCTCATCGTACAGTTCCGGCAGGGCCAGCGTTTCCTCCAGCCCCCGCAGCTCCGAGATTACAGTAGTAAAGGCCAACAGCTTGACAGCGGCGGTTTTGAGGTTGGGATACTGGTCTGCGTGGGTAAGGATTTCCCACAGGCTGACCCCCTCCTCCGCGGCAAGCTGGGCCGCCCGGTCCATGGTGGTTCCGCCAATGCCCCTGGCGGGGACATTGACGATCCGCCGCAGCCGCAGGTCATCCATAGGGTTGTTGATGACGCAGAGGTAGGCCAGCATGTCCTTCACCTCCGCCCGGTCGAAGAACTTCATGCCGCCGTAGACCTTGTAGGGGATTCCGTTGCGCTTGAGGGCCATTTCCAGGGCGTTGGACTGGGCGTTCATCCGGTAGAGCACAGCATTGTCCCGCCAGTCCTCCCCCCGGGCGCGGCTCTCCAGCATTTTTCCGGCAATATAGTTGGCCTCATCGGTTTCGCTGAATACGGTCTTGACCTGCACCTTATCCCCTGGCCCGGACTGGGTCCAGAGGGTCTTGCCCTTGCGCCCGGCGTTGTTCTTGATCACCGCGTTAGCCGCGTCCAGGATATTCTGGGTGGACCGGTAGTTCTGCTCCAAGCGGATGGTGCGGCAGGCAGCGTACTGCTTCTCAAAGCTGAGGATATTCTCAATGTTTGCCCCCCGGAACCGGTAGATGGACTGGTCGTCATCCCCCACCACGCAGATATTTTCGTACCCTCCCGCCAGCAGGCGGGCCAGCAGGTATTGCAAATGGTTGGTGTCCTGGTACTCGTCGATGAGGACATAGCGGAATTTCCGCTGGTAATACCCCCGCACCTCTGGATCCTTTTGCAGCAGATGAACCGTGTGGAGGATGATGTCATCAAAGTCCATGGCGTTGGCTTCCCGCAGGCGGCGCTGGTAGCCAGTATAGATCTCCGCAATCCGGGGCATCCGCCAATCGTGGGAGGTGCGTGTTTCCTGGGCGAACTGCTCGGGAGACCAGTCCTTATCCTTGGCGTTGGAAATGATGGAGAGCACGGAGCGGGGCTGGAACTCCTTTTCGTCCAGGCTCAGGGCCTTGAGCACATCCTTGATAACCCGCTTGCTGTCATCGGTGTCATAAATGGTGAAATTGCTGTCAAACCCAGCCCCCAGCCGCTCTACGTCCCGCCGGAGGATCCGGATGCAGGCGGAGTGGAAAGTCGCCGCCCAGATGTCCCGGGACGCCGGGCCGCACATCCGTTCCAGGCGCTCCTTCAATTCCCCAGCGGCCTTATTGGTAAAGGTGATGGCAATGACGGACCAGGGAACCGCTGGCTCCACAGCGCACAGCCGCGCCGCTTCCTGCCAGTCCTCCGGGGACGGCTCTTCCGGAAAGCCCTCTAAAAAAGCCAGATCCTTCTCGGACGCCCAGCCGGGAACCTCCTCCGTATCCGCCCCCCGGCCAAAAGTCAGAAGATTGTCCACCCGGTTGATCAGCACGGTGGTTTTCCCGCTGCCCGCGCCGGCCAGCAGCAGCAGCGGGCCTTCGGTGGCCAGCACAGCGTCCCGCTGGCGGGGGTTCATCCGGTGGTACCGGCGGGCAATGACCGCCCTGCGGGCGGCGGCGTACCGTTGGTTGAAATCATTGGTCATGGGGTATTTTCGTCTCTCTTTCCTAAAATTCTCACTTTCTTATTTTACTATCCTTCGGCGGCTGGGTCAACGGGTAATTTTCATTTTCGCCAGCCAGATCCCCGGCATTTTTCCGCTCCCAAAAAGGACGGGGCATGCCCTGTCCTCCTCCCGCATATCCTTTAGTGGTGATGTGTGATGAAAAAATTTCTGCCTGCGGCAGCAGTCCTGGGGGTGGCAGCCCTCCTGCTGCTGCGGCCCCAGGAAGCGGCGGCCGCTGTACGGGACGGGCTGGGGCTGTGCGCCGGGACAGTGATCCCGTCCTTGTTCCCATTTTTTGCCGTAATCTCCCTCCTGCTCCAGCTAGGGCTGGCGGAATCGCTGCAAAGCATCTGTGGGCCGCTGATGAAGCCGCTGTTCCGGATGCGTGGGATCTGCGCCCTGCCGCTGCTGGCGGGCCTGCTGGGCGGCTATCCCAGCGGCGCGAAAACCGCCGCCAGCCTGTATGAACAGGGCAGGATCTCCCGCCAGGAAGCGGAACTGCTGCTGGGCTTCTGCGACAACTGCGGCCCCGCGTTCCTGCTGGGCTACGTAGGCGCGGGCATATTGGGAGACCTGCGGACGGGAGCGGTGCTGTTCGCCGTCCACGCCCTATCGGCGGTGTTGACAGGAGCTATCCTCTGCCGGACAGTTAGCAGCCGGGAACCGGCCTACTCAGGCAGAAGGCTCTCCAAGAAACCCATACCGTTTCCACAAGCCTTGACCTCCTCTGTCTCCGGCGCGGCGGGGTCTATGCTCAACATCTGCGCCTTTGTGGTGCTGTTCCGGGTCCTGGCCGCGCTGCCCCCGGCGCAGATGCCCCTGCCACTGCTGGGGGTGCTGGAGATGGTTTCTGGCGTTGCCGCGCTGACGCCTGGAAAGGCCGGTTTCCTCGCCGCCGCCGCCATTGTGGGATGGGGCGGGCTGTCGGTTCACTGCCAGGCCTTGTCCCTTACTGCCCCGGCAGGGCTGTCTTTCCGCTGGCACTGGGCCGGGAAAGCGGTGCAGGCGGCACTGTCGGCAATATTAGCGGCTGGGGCGTGGATGCTGCTGTAAAAAGTCCCCGGCGGGAATTCGTATGAATCGCCGCCGGGACTTTTTATTTGTTTTATTGGTTCTTTTTAACCCCTGTTTCGGAATTCTGGGCTCTCACAACCCCATGCAGATACCGGGCCAGCCCCGGATAGCTGGAAACCTGACTTGGCCCCTGCATGCTTCCCCTGTAGCCATTTTCCCGCAGGGCGGCAAGGGAGAGTTGGCGGGAAGAATCCATTCTGTCATTTTCCCCCTGTTCCCCGGAGATCACATTCCCAGCACGATCCCCACCACGGCGGACGCGCCGATAAAGATAATGGGGTGGAGCTTTTTCGTCTGTTTGACCTTGTTGGTCAACACCCACAGCACAGCGGCCAGTACGATCCCTTTCCAATTGAAGAACGCCATGGAAAATCCCTCTGCCAGGGTTTCCGCGAAAAACAGGTTGGAAACGATCACCGACAATCCTGCCGCAGCAATCAGTCCGGTGGACGCGGGCCGCAGGCCGTAGAACGCGCTCTCCACGTAGCGGTTATTCCGGAAGCTCTTGAGGAAGGACGCGATAATCAGAATCACAATAACAGATGGGGTGACCAGTCCCAAAGTGGCCACGACCGCCCCCAGGATGGCAAAGGGCAGTCCGCCCTCATTCGCGCCGGTGATATAGCCTACATAGGTCGCCATGTTCACGCCGATAGGGCCGGGTGTGGATTCGCCCACCGCAATCATATTGTCCACATCCATGCGGGTAAACCAGCCGGTGTTGTCCGCCATGTTGTAGAGGAAGGGAATTGTTGCCATGCCGCCGCCTACAGCGAACAGGCCTGTCTTGAAAAATTCATAAAACAGCCGCAAAAACAGCATGATCCGCACAGAAAGTATACTCGTCATACCTTCTTCACCCCCATATTCTTCAGAATGATTCCAGCCGCAGCCGCAGCCAGCACAAACCAAACCGGGCTGAGAGACGTAAAGTAAGCGCAGAGCGCCACCACAGCAAACAACACAGCCGTAGGCGCGTCAATCACAGATTTTTTCAGCAGCTTGACCACCGCGTTGAGGATCAGGATGCACACACACACGCGGATTCCGCCGAAAGCGTGGTTCACCCACGCCAGATGGGAAAAGGCGGTGATCACGCCCGCCAAAAGGGAGATAATGATTAGAGAAGGGAACACTACGCCCAGCGTGGCACAGATGCCCCCCATGATCCCCTTCCGTTTCTGGCCGATAAATGTGGCGGTATTGACGGCAATGACGCCGGGGGTGCACTGGCCGATGGCGAAATAATCCATCAGTTCCTCCTCCGTGGCCCAGCCCTTGTTGTCGACCACCTCCCGCTGAAGGATAGGCAGCATGGCGTAGCCGCCGCCGAAGGTCATAACACCCACCTTGGCAAAGGTGAGAAATAAATCGGGATAGATGCTCATAACATTCTCCTTTCAACAATTAGCGGCTGTGGCTGTCCGGCAGGATGGGCAGCGTGACGCCGTTGGAAAAATCGCCTTGGAAATACCAGGTCACAAAGGGGACGCTTTGGTCGTAAACCACGGTCCACTGGGTAGCGCCGTCCGCATCGTCCTGCACCACATGGGACATGGCGGCCTTGACGCGCTTCGCCGTGGCGGCCTGGCTGTCCAGGAAGAAGCCCATAAGGGCATTGTACCGCGTCTCCGCGCTCTCTCCCCCAGCGGAGGGGTCGCCGTTGGCAAGATTGAAGTTGGTCACAACCGCCGTATCCACGGCAGTAAAGCCGTCCTCTGTAAATTCCACAGCAACGGATTTCCCGGACACATCGGAAACCGCCAGATGGTGGCTGATGCCGCCGGAGGGGTGGATATCGTACTGCGCCAGCAACGCCAGGGCTTCGTCCACCGTGGCCGCCTTGTTCAGAAGCAGCCGGATGGCGGTGGTGACAGTCAAGTCCGGCTTATCTGTGTCCGGGTCGGGCATGCCGCCCTCATTGACCTGCAAATCCGCCACGCACAGCCCCGCGCTGTTCACCCCGTCCATAGGAACGTAAAGGGCGGCAATCGCCATTATTTTGTCCGCCATTCCCTCCGGCGTTGTTTTTGCGTTCAGCGTGATATGCCGGAAATCACAGGTAGACAGAGAGGGATACCCCTCCTCCGGAATATGCCGCACGATGATAGGCACAGACGCGCTCCAGTCATAATTCCGGCCCCAAAGGTGATCGCCCTCCCCGGACATGGCGCTCAGGACGCTGCATCCCTCCCGGTATTCCCCCACCGGAGCCTGATAGAAGCCTTTGGAAATTTTTCGGGATAGGAACCCGCTGACCTCAGCATCGCAAGATCCGCCGCCGGAAGCGAGAAACTCCTCAAAATAGTAATCTCCCTTCACTTCCATGAAATAGGCGGGAGAGGGAACGTCCAGCTTCCGTATCGTCCCCGTGATGGATAGCTCCCGCCGGAACATCAGCCATCCCACCAGCGCCCCCAGCAGTACCAGAACCACAAGAACCGCCAACGCGGCAAGAAGCCACTTTTTCCACGGCCGTTTACCATGGTAGGCGTGATAGGTTTTATTATACGCTCTGATTTTCATTATCTTCACTCCACATATCCATACATCCCCCTTACGGAGACCTCCCCTGTGCGCACCACCTTCACTTCCCCATCCGGCATGCGGACGGTCAAACCAAACTGACTGTCGATATCCAGGGCTTCCGCCTGGGTCTGCCCATCAGCCCACAGCAGCCGCACCGGCCTGCCCAGGGTCACGCAGTCCCGGCGGTAGGCGTCTACCCACGGCCCAAGATCGCCCCCCAGGGCTTCGCCCAGCCGGAAAAACTCCTCGATCATGGCGGCAGCCAGGGCGGGCCGGGAAACGGAATAGCCCTCCTGAGCCAAAGAAGTCGCCATTTCCGACACCTCCGGGCCAAAATCCTCCACAGTATGGCTGACGTTCACCCCCGCGCCGATGACTAAGAACTGGGTCAGCCCCGATTCGCTCTCCACAGCCATTTCCGTCAGGATGCCGCATAGCTTCCTGCCATTCATCACCAGGTCATTAGTCCACTTAATCTGCGGACGAACCCCGGCAGCCTTCTCTACAGCGGCGCACACCGCCACGGCTGTCATGCCTGTCACTCCCAGCAGTTCGCCTGGCGGGAGCTGGGGCCGCAGGAGGATTGAAAGATATACCCCCTTGCCGGGCGGGGATTGGAAGGAACGTGTCATGCGCCCGCGTCCGGCAGTCTGGCTGTTAGCCACAGCCACCGTGCCGTGAGGGGCGCCGGACAGGGCTTCCCGCTTCAAGTAGGAGTTAGTAGAATCCACCTCCTCCAGGCACCGCAGGTCTGGGCAGTACAGACCCGGCGGGAAATAATTACGAATCTCCCGCTCCGCCATCACGTCCGGCGCGGCGGCCAGCCGGTAGCCCAGGCCCGTGCGGGCGTCTACGGTGTAGCCGTCCCG
Source organism: uncultured Oscillospiraceae bacterium (assembly GCA_910587645.1). Taxonomy (GTDB): domain Bacteria; phylum Bacillota; class Clostridia; order Oscillospirales; family Oscillospiraceae; genus Pelethomonas. The sequence continues at coordinate 113,564 of CAJUNA010000006.1, read as the reverse complement.
GCGGAGACTGTCGATCGCCTTCCAGACCGCTGCCCTGCTGATACCTAGCGTACGGCTGAGTTCCTGGCCGGAAACGTAAGACGCACCGGCTGAGCGCAGCAGACGGTAAACCTTTTCTTTACTCATTCCATCACCCCGCTTTTCCGCTGCTTTGCAGCTTTGAACGACAGCAGTATACCATCCCCGCCAGGATTTGTAAACCAGGAGATGGCAAATCCTGGTCTCTATGTCTAAGAAAAAATATTTCAGAAATACAAGAACAGGTGTTGTGAAAATAAAAAAACTATGATATACTGTCCACAAATACCCCGGTGGAAACAATTGGGAGGATGGATTATGCCAAAGAAAACCGATATGACGGAACGGATCTACGAATACTTGCAGCAGGTCATCCCTGCGCAGGGCTATGCGCCCTCGGTGCGGGAAATCTGCGAGGCCGTGGGGCTTAAGTCCCCGTCCACGGTCCATTTCCATCTCAAGCGCCTGCAAGAGCAGGGGTTGATTGAAAAGGGGGATTTCAAGGGCCGCGCCATCGTCCTGGCCGCACAGCGGGAAAAGAACAAAATCCCCATTTTGGGAAATGTGGCGGCGGGTACGCCGATTTTGGCCCAGGAGTGCATCGACGACTACCTCACTTTTGAGTGCGGCAGCCGTGAGGATGAATATTTCGCCCTGCGGGTGCGGGGGGAATCTATGCTGAACGCGGGGATCCTGCCGGACGACCTGGTGGTGGTTCACCGCCAGCCTACGGCAATAAACGGTGAAATTGTGGTGGCCCTATTGGGGGACGAAGCCACGGTGAAGCGGCTCTCTAAGAAGGACGGGGAAATTTGGCTGCTGCCGGAAAATGAAGCGTACCGGCCGATCAACGGCAACGATGCGCAGCTTTTGGGCCGCGTAACGGCGGTAGTTCGCCAATACTGATCTTACGGATGGCTTTCCAGGAGGCCGCTTTTGCGGTCTCCTATTTGTTATGCAATGTGAGGACTTGGTTATGCTGTATCAGACCGCGAATCCACACGGCGGCGATTTGTTCGGACACACCGTGAACCTGGATTTTTCCGTCAACACAAACCCCTTAGGGACACCGGAATCTGTCATGCAGGCAGTGGTTGAATCGGCGGGGCGGCTATGTCAATATCCTGATCCCGGTTGTCGGGAACTGACGGCGGCTCTTGCGGCCCGGGAGGGTGTGCCGGTGGAAGCAATCCTCTGTGGCTGCGGGGCAGCGGAGTTGATTTACGCCTATTGCGGCGTTATCGGAAAGGGCGGCGCACTCTTGGCGGTACCCACTTTTTCTGAATACGAAGCTGCCCTGGAGGCGGCGGGTCTGAAAGCCGCCCATTTTCATTTACGGAAAGAGGATGGCTTTGCGGTCACAGCAGAATTTCTGGAGGAATTGCGGCAAACAAGTTGTCAAACCGTTTTCCTCTGCAATCCCAATAATCCCACAGGGATGTTGATAGAACCGGGGCTTTTGGCAGAAATTTGCAGCATTTGCAAGCAGCGGGGTATCCGGCTCTTTCTCGATGAGTGCTTTTTAGAATTGAGCGATGGCGGCCGCGAAGCGTCTATGGCGGAAATGCTTTCCAGTTTTCCAGGTTTGTTTATTTTAAAGGCGTTTACTAAAAGCTATGGGATGGCTGGACTGCGGTTAGGGTATTGTCTCTGCAAAGAGGAAAAGCTGCTGGCGGCGATGAGCCGCCGGGCACAGCCGTGGAACGTTTCCCTGCCAGCGCAATTCGCCGGCGTGGCCGCATTAAAGGAAAATTCTTTTTTAGAAAAGGCACGGACACTGATTCAAGAAGAGCGGCCTAAAATGGCCACAAACCTGGAGAAAATAGGCTTTTCCGTGTATCCCTCCCAGGGGAATTATTTACTTTTCAAAAGCAGGATCCCACTTTTTCTGCCTCTGCTGGAAAGAGGGATTCTGATTCGTGACTGTGGGAACTACGTAGGGTTGGGAGAAGGATTTTACCGGGTAGCGGTAAAGCAGCCTTGGGAGAATCAAAAGCTGCTGGAAGCACTGCGGGAGGTTTCCGCTCCGGCAAGCGTTAACGTTAAAATAGACTTTTAGATCAATAGGAGCACTGGGAAATGGCAAAAAACATTATGATCCAAGGCACCATGTCCAATGCGGGAAAAACCCTCCTCGCGGCAGGATTATGCCGGGTGCTGAAGCAGGACGGCTATAAAACCGCCCCTTTCAAAAGTCAAAACATGGCGCTGAATTCCTTCATCACCGCCAGCGGCGGTGAGATGGGAAGAGCGCAAGTTGTTCAGGCCGAAGCTGCCGGTATCCCGCCCGATGTACGCATGAACCCCATCCTTCTCAAGCCCACCACAGACATGGGCAGCCAAGTCATTGTAAACGGAATTGTCCACGGGAATATGCGCGCATCTGAGTATTACCGGCGAAAACCAGAATTTTTTCCGGCGGTTCAGGCAGCATATGACAGCCTTGCCGCTACGTTTGATATCATCGTTATCGAAGGCGCTGGAAGCCCTGCGGAAATCAATCTCAAACAGGACGATATCGTCAATATGGGGCTTGCAAAAATGGTAGATGCCCCGGTGCTGCTGGTGGGCGACATCGACCGGGGCGGTGTGTTCGCCCAGCTCTACGGCACCATCGCACTGTTGGACGAGGAGGAAAAAAAGCGGATAAAGGGCGTTGTCATCAATAAATTCCGGGGCGACCGCTCCATCCTGGCGCCGGGGCTTGCGCAGCTAGAGAAATTGTGCGGTGTACCTGTGGCGGGAGTTGTCCCCTATCTGCATGTGGACATTGACGATGAGGACAGCCTGTCGGAGAGATTCACGCGGGACGCAGCGGCAAAGCTCATTGATATTGCCGTGATACGGCTCCCAAGAATTTCCAACTTTACGGATCTTGGCCCCTTTGAACGCTATGAAAATGTTTCGGTGCGCTATGTAGAAAATACCCGGGGACTGGGCGCACCGGATATGATTGTCATTCCTGGGACAAAAAGTACCATCGGCGATTTGAAGTGGCTGCGGCAAAGCGGCCTGGAAGCGGCAGTAAAGCAAGCGGCGTCCCGTGGAACACTGGTTGTAGGCATCTGCGGCGGCTATCAAATGCTGGGACGGAGCATCACCGACCCCAAGGGGGTTGAAGCCGAGCCAGGGACGAAAATCGCCGGTCTGGGGCTGCTGGATATGGACACCGTGTTCCATGGAGAAAAAGTGCAGTCCCAGGCTAAAGGCGTGTTCGGAGCGGTGGAAGGCCTGCTGGCCCCGCTGTCAGGAATGGCCTATGAAGGCTATGAGATTCACATGGGGCGCAGCCAGGAAACCCGGCCCGCGCTTACCGGACAGGACAGCGTTTATGGCACTTACCTCCATGGCGTATTTGACGCGCCAGGCGTGGCGGACGCGGTCCTAGCCGCGCTGTGCGGGAAAAAGGGCGTGGATCCGTCCCAATTAGGGTCTTTTGACCCAGGAGCCTATCGGGAGAGACAGTATGATCTGCTGGCGGACGCGGTGCGGGCAAATTTGGATATGGAACTGGTTTACCGCATCCTCGGCGTGAAAAATTAGAAGACAGCCTTGGCAAAAGGAGCAGTTGAAGGGGATCTGAATGGATCCCTTTCAACTGCTCGTTTTATTGTTGGAATTTTTGGTTAATATATGTTTGGAACTTGCAGGAGGTACGCACATTGGATTACAAGGAACAAGCAGAAAAAAAGCTGTACGCAGCGGATTTCGACAAGTACTCCCTTCCGGACATTTCCAAGGTTAAAATCCCGGACAGCGATGCCGAAGGTAAAATTTTTACTTTTCTGCAAGCCGTAGGGAACCCTTATCTTTTCCGTGTGGGCGATACCGGCGTCCATGTATCTTTTTCTGGAAAAAGTGGCGACACTTTACAGCAGCGCGTTTGCAATCTGTTATCAAAATCCATTTAATCTGCCTGGGCCGTGTGATATAATAAGGTTGTGTAATGCAGCCATATCATGCGGCCCACATTTTGTTGGAGGTATCTTATGGCACAAGGAAACAGATATGACGAATATTTGAAACGCAAGCAGGGCGCTCCCCCGCCTTCCGTCCAATGGAAGGCCGCCGAGTATCTGCGCATATCAAGAGAGGACGGCGATAAGGAGGAGAGCGACAGCATCGGCTCTCAAAAAGACATCACCCACGAATATATCGAGCAGCATGACGATATTGCATTTGCCGGCGAATATGTAGACGATGGCTGGAGCGGAACCACTTTTGCGCGCCCGGACTTTGAGCGGATGATTTCCGATGTGAAGAAGGGCGGCGTGAACTGTATTATTGTAAAAGACCTCTCCCGCCTGGGCAGGAACTATATTTTAGTCGGCCAGTATCTTGAAATGATTTTCCCGCTGCTCAATATCCGGTTCATCTCCGTTGTAGACCGCATCGACAGCGTCAAAGACCCGGCATCCATCAACAATGCCCTCGTATCCTTCAAAAACGTGATGAACGATGAATATTGCCGGGATATTTCCAACAAGGTACGGGCATCCCTGGACCGGAAACGCAGCAAGGGGGAATTCATTGGTTCCTTTGCGTCCTACGGATACCGCAAGGATCCGGCGGACCGCCATCATCTAGTGATCGACCCCGCCGCCGCGGAGGTTGTCCGCAGCATCTACCAATGGTTTTTAGGTGGAATGAGCATCATCGGTATTGCCAAAAAGCTGAATCAGCTTGGCGTTCCTAGTCCAACGATGTATAAGAAGCAGCTTGGCTATCCGTACAGGCATCCCACAGGCGAGCTTTGCGATGGCCTGTGGCCGGATTCCTCTGTGAAAAGGATCCTGAAAAACCGCATATACACCGGGGACATGGTGCAGAGCAAAACCAAAATCAAAAGCTACAAGGTTCAGGTCTGCACCACTGTACCGGAAGAAAAGTGGATCATCGTTCCGGACACCCACGAAGCGGTCATCCCCCGGGAACAATTTGAAACAGTGCAGCAGTTGCTCCGCCGCGACACCAGGACAGCGCCGGGCGTGACCCACGTCAGCATCTTCGGTGGGTATATCCGCTGCGCGGACTGCCGGCGGGCCATGGGGAAAAAGACCGCCGTACAGCCGTATAAAAAGTATTACTACTACGTCTGTCAAACCTTCCGCAAAGGCGGCGGAACCGCCTGTACAAAGCATACCATCCGGGAAGAAAAGCTGTACCAGGCCGTACTCGCCACCATTCAATCACAAATCCAGCTAGCCGTTTCCATAGACAGCGTATTGCAATCGCTCAAGGAACAGAATGCCAAGGCCCACAGGCCGTCCCGGCTGGACGCGATGCTTGCCATGAAGAAACAGGAACACGCAAAAATTTCTCAGTTCAAAATGGATCTTTACCCCGACTGGAAATCCGGAATCCTCTCCCAATCGGAATATCTTTCCCTAAAAGAAAAGTTTGACCGGCAGCTAGCGCAGCTTGAGCAAGCCGCCGCCAACATCGAGGAGGAGATCAGGCGGTACCAGGAAACCACCGGCACAGAAAACCGGTTCACGCAGCACTTTCTGAAATACCGCAACATCACCGAGCTGACAAGGGAGGTAATCGTTGAGCTGATCGAAATGATCTACGTCCACGAGGGCGGAACCATTACCATTGACTTCAGGTATCAGGACGAATACCAGCGGCTTCTCGATCTGCTGGAGGAACACGCCGCCCCCATAAAGGCCGGCTGAATTTTATGGGTCTAACCGGACCTCTTCCCCCGCCGCCTATGACACCCTCTCCGCCCACTTCAAGGCTACCGGAACCAAACCGGAGGATTACGACCTTGTGCTGACCGGGGATCTGGGGGTACTTGGGCACCAGATTGTTACCGAATTTTTTGAAAACGATGGCATCGACATGCGCCAAAATTACCAGGACTGCGGAATGCTCCTCTACGATATCCAGCGCCAGGACATGCACGCCGGGGCCAGCGGATGCGGCTGCTCGGCATCGGTCCTGTGCGGATATCTGCTGCGGCAGATGGAGGAGAACCATCTGAAAAAGATCCTGTTCGCCCCCACCGGCGCCCTGCTTTCGCCCACTTCCAGCTTCCAGGGAGAGAGCATCCCCTCAGTCTGCCACGCGGTAACTATCGAAAAATGTTAGGAGGAGGACTTATGTATGCAGTATCTCAACGCGTTCCTGTGCGGAGGCATCCTATGTGCCATCGGGCAGATTTTCATAGACAAAACCAAACTGACCCCTGCCCGTATTCTGACGGGGTATGTAGTAGCCGGCGTATTTTTGGAGGCCATCGGTGTGTACGGGCCGATTGCCAACTGGGGCGGTGCGGGAGCAGCCGTCCCCCTGACGGGCTTTGGCTCTAACCTGGCCAAAGGCGTGGCGAAAGCCGTAGGGGAAAGGGGCTGGCTGGGGGTAATGACCGGTGGGCTGACGGCCACGGCGGGGGGCATCGCCGCGGCAGTGCTGTTCTCCCTGATGGCCGCGCTGGTGTTCCGCCCAGGAGAGAAGCGGTAGCCCCTTCTCCGGCAGAATACGGGTGGATCCGGTAAAAAGCACTTGACAAACCTCCCTCCCCGTGCTACACTACCCCCAATAAACCGTTGAGGAAGTGTAAGTAGGCTGGGCGGGCACCCCACAGAGAGCGCCGGATTGGTGGAACCGGGGCGGGCGGAGCCGGGCTGAATGGGCTTTCGAGGGCAGACCGAACGCATGGGCAAGTAGGCGAGCCGGAGGGGATCTCCGTTATCAAAACCGGCGTATGTTGGTACGCGCTGAGTGGACGCTGCAAGCGTCAAGCCGGGTGGCACCGCAGAAGTGTAATGTATCGCTTCTGTCCCAGCAGAGAAAGCTAGGGACAGAAGCGTTTTCTTTTGTCCCGGGACAAACTGACAAAAAGGAGAAAAAACCATGAGCGAAAACAAAATCCCCTACAAAATCTACCTCTCCGAGGACGAAATGCCCAGGGCTTGGTACAACCTCCGCTCGGACATGAAAAACAAGCCCGCCCCCCTGCTCAACCCCGGCACAGGAAAGCCCATGACCGCCGGCGAACTGGAGGCCGTGTTCTGCAAGGAGCTGGTGGCCCAGGAGCTTGACGGTACCACCGCCTATTTTGAGATTCCCCAGGAAATCCGGGACTTTTACAAGATGTACCGCCCCTCCCCCCTGGTCCGGGCCTACTGCCTGGAGGAAAAACTGCAAACCCCCGCCAAGATTTACTATAAATTCGAGGGCAACAACACCTCCGGTTCCCACAAACTGAATTCCGCCATCGCCCAGGCGTACTACGCCAAGAAGCAGGGGCTCAAGGGCGTCACCACCGAGACCGGCGCGGGGCAGTGGGGCACCGCCCTGTCCATGGCCTGCGGGTATTTGGGGCTGGACTGCAAGGTATTTATGGTAAAATGCTCCTATGAGCAGAAGCCCTTCCGGCGGGAAGTGATGAAGGTCTACGGCTCCTCCGTCACGCCCTCCCCCTCCGAGACCACTGCGGTGGGGCGGAAAATCCTGGCGGAGTTTCCGGGCACCAGCGGGTCACTGGGCTGTGCCATCAGCGAAGCGGTGGAGACCGCCGTATCCACCCCGGGCTACCGCTATGTTCTGGGCAGCGTCCTCAACCAAGTGATGCTGCACCAGTCCATCATCGGCCTGGAAAGCAAAATCGCCCTGGACAAGTACGGCGTAAAGCCGGACATCATCATCGGCTGCGCCGGCGGCGGCAGCAATTTAGGCGGCCTCATCGCCCCCTTCATGGGCGAAAAACTCCGTGGAGAAGCCGACTACCGTTTCATCGCCGTAGAGCCTGCGTCCTGCCCCTCTTTCACCAGGGGGAAATACGCCTACGACTTCTGCGATACCGGCATGGTGTGTCCGCTGTCAAAGATGTACACCCTGGGCAGCGGCTTCATGCCTTCCGCCGACCACGCGGGCGGGCTACGGTTCCATGGCATGAGTTCCACCCTCAGCCAGCTTTACGCCGATGGGTATATGGAAGCCATAGCGGTCAATCAGACCGATGTCTTCCAGATGGCGGAGGAGTTTGCCCGGGTAGAGGGCATCCTCCCCGCCCCGGAGAGCAGCCACGCGATTTTGGCTGCGGTGAATGAAGCGAAAAAGTGCAAAGAGACCGGGGAAGCAAAAACCATCCTTTTCGGCCTGACAGGCACAGGGTATTTCGACCTGGTGGCCTACGAGAAATTCCACAACGGCGAGATGCACAGCGTCATTCCCTCCGATGAGGATATCGCCAAGAGCCTGGCGCAGCTTCCGAAGGTAGAGTAACCTTTTGTAAAAAGAGGAGAGCATCCCGCTCCCCTCTTTTCCCGTCTATGGCCCCGCCATTTCCCCCCGCAGCTTTTCAATCGCCCGTTTTTCCAAGCGGGACACCTGCACCTGGCTCACACCCAGTATCTTCGCGCACTGCTGCTGGGTCAGGCCCTTGTAGAAACGCAGCAAAACCGTCTCCTTTTCCTGCTCCGGCAGGGCATCGATCGCTGAACGCAAAGCGATGCGCTCCAACAGATGCTCCTCCGTCACCGGGGAGGCGAGGGTGGATTCCAAAGTCAAGCCATCGGCGTTTTCCTGCTGCAAGCTGTCCGGCGGCGCGGCGGCAAGCTCCGCCATAGCAATTTCCTCCGGCGACAGCCCTGTGGCTTCGCTCAGCTCCGACAAGGCTGGTTCCCGGCCCAACTGCGCCCGCAGCCGTTCCCGGGCAGTGTAGATGCTGATACTCTGTTCCCGGATCGTCCGGCCCACCTTAATCAGCCCATTGTCCCGCAGATAGCGGCGGATTTCCCCCGCAATCTTCGGCACCGCATAGGTGGAAAACTGGGTTCCATAGGCCGCGTCAAAGCCCCGCACCGCCTTGATAAACCCCAGGCAGCCCAACTGGTACAAATCGTCCGGCTCCACGCCCTTGCCGAAATAACGGCGGACCACCGCCCAGATCAGGCCGCTGTTTTCCTCCAGCACTTGGGCGGTGGCGGCTTCATCCCCCTGCTTCGCCAGGGCCAGCAGGTCCAGCGTCCCGGCGGTCACTGCCTGCGGCGGGGCTGGATGCGGCGGCGCATGGTGACCCGCGTACCCCGTCCCTCCTGGGATCGGACCGTCAGGGAATCCATAAAGCTTTCCATGATGGTAAAGCCCATGCCGCTGCGCTCCTCCCCTCCGGTGGTGTAGAGGGGCTGGCGGGCCTTGTCCACATCGGCAATGCCCCTCCCCCAGTCCCGCACCGTCAGTTCCAGCACGTTCCCTTCCAGAATCCGGGCCTTGATGACCACCTTCCCCAGTTCGTCCGGGTAGGCGTGGACGATGGCGTTGGTCACCGCTTCGCTGACGGCGGTTTTGATATCCCCAAGTTCTTCCAGCGTAGGGTCAAGCTGAGCGGCGAAGCAGGCCACCGCCCCCCGGGCAAATCCCTCATTGGCGCTGCGGCTGAGAAATTCCAGGGATATGTAATTATCGCTTTTCGTTTTCATAATCCGCCTCCTTATATCAGATCCACATACCGGCCCAGCCCCGCCGTCTCCAGCACCCGGGACGCCTGCCGGGGAATGTTCACCACCACCAAAGTTCCCGCCAGGGCTTCCATCCGCCGCTTGGCCCGCAGGACTACCGCGATGCCGGAGCTGTCCATAAAGGTCAGCCCGCCCAGGTCCAGCAGGGTCTTGGTGGGAAGATTCTGCTCCATGCAGCGGTCGATGGACTCCATCAGGCCCTTGGCGGCGTGGTGGTCCAGCTCGCCGGAAAGGGTGATGGTAAGCTGCCGGTTCTCCGTTATATATTTCATCTCCATAGCTTGTCTCCTTCGGGCGTAAAAAATGACTGCAAGCAGATTCGCTTGCAGTCATTATAAGTTGTCCCGCCGTGCCCTTTTTGTCGAAAAAGGGAGGGTTTGCAAAATATTCCTATTTTTGCTCGTTCACATACAGCGCCGCCCGGTTCTGGATGGCTTCCGCCGTTTCCTCCAGGCTCTTGTCCCCTGCGAAATACGGGCCGGTACACTCCTGGACGATGGTCCAGAGGTTCTCGTCCCGGCGGCGCAGGCTCTCCGCATTGTTGTAAACCCCCATAAACTGGTCATAATCTTCCTGCGGGACAGGCCCCATGGGAATGGCCAGTCCGCCCAGGTACACGTAGCTGCCTTCTCCCACCACGATTGGCTCGCCATCGCTGCCGGTAACAGGTTCGCCATGTTCATCCGTCACGTACTCCACCTTCATATCCTTCGCCGCCGCGCGGTCGAAGTCCTCCCGGTTAATCGGGAAGGCATTGATGTAGGTGTCCTCTCCGGTGGGCAGCAGCACCTTGCGCAGGAAGTCCCACGCCGCTTCCTTCTCCTGGCAGGCCGACGACAGCGCCAGGCCGCTTTCCGTCAGGAACCGCGCGCCGCTGCCCCGGACGCCGGGATAGCCCACAAAGGTTACCTGCCCGCCGAACAGCCCGCGGTCGATCATCACCTGAGGCAGGCTAAGCAGGTTGCTCTTCAGAAGGAGCTGGCCGCCCTGCGCAGCCCGGGTCAGCTTATCCAGCCCATCGTCCACCGTCCCCGGCTGGGCCGGGAAGGAAGCGCAGAACTCCAATATCTCCCGGAACTCCGGCGAATCAAAGTGAGCGGTTCCGGAATCCCAATCCACAAATTGATCCAGATTGTCAGCAAACAGGTTTTCCAGAACAGACGCCCGGGTCTCATTCTGGTCTAAAAGCCCACAATCCGGCGGCTGCTGGGCCATAGCCGCTTTCATATCCGCAAGGCTCCAACCTGTCTTATCCCCCACGGCGGAGGGCGCCCCGGCAAGGGTTTGCAGCCAGAAGCTCGGGAAAACCTGGTAAAGCTTCCCGTCAACTTCAGCGGACTGGAGCGCCCGTTCCATGACGGCCTCCCGCCCTAAATCCGGGTCGCTCTCGATGTAAGGCCACAAATCTTCCAGATAGCCCTTCTTCGCGTATTGCCGCAGGGGCAGGGCATCGGTCACGTCCAGCAAGTCCGGCATTTTCCCGGCCAGGATTTCTGTATTCAGCTTGGACAGCCCCGCCGAAACATCATCCGCCGTATTAAACTCGGAGTAGTCCTGGATTTCAATGCGGTACTCCGTATTGGTGCGGTTGAATTCCATCGCCCTGGCCCGGGTATCGCGGCTCAGCCCCATGGTAGCCAGCGTAAGCACCTTCCGGTTGGCCATTATCTCCGGGTCGGCAGGGGAGAGCAGCGCGGTGCTGGCGGGGGCAGACCAATCGAGACTGTCATACAGTAGCGCCGACCCCCGCCCATCGGCCAGGAAAGCCAGAGCGTACACCTGTCCGCAGTCAACGCCCGCGCCGCTCCAGCTCAGCATCCGTTCTGGCCCATCGCCGCCCTTCGGCCAGCCGTAGAGGCTGTCGCCGCTGATATAGAAAAATTCGTAGGCTTCATTCCCGGCGAAGATTTTCCCGCCGTTTCCGGTGAGGGGCCGGGAGGTTCCCCAATTCTTCGCTTTTGGATCAATAGGCCGGATGGTGCGCCCCCCTTCCACACTGGCAGTCAGCGCGCCCACCGTGCCGTCTGCCAGGGAAACCAGCCGGACGATCCCGTCCTGGCTGTTGCAGGTAAAGCGGTTTCCGGTTCCGCCATCCAGCACGGTCACCGTGCTTCCGGACGCCAGATAAAGCCGTCCCTCCGGGTCTACCAGGCAGCTTCCGGGCGTTGCGCCGCCCTCCCCTGCCGGCACATCCACCCGCGCCAATTCCTGGGAGCCATCGGCGCTCAGGTTCCGCCAGACCAGGCTGGAGGGGCCGGCTTCAAAAAATTCCCTGCCCTGCGTGGGGTCCAAGCCCTCCAACCCTGGCATGGTCTGCTCCAGCACCCAGATGGAGCCGTCTTTGCCGGGAGCCAGCGCGCCGATGAATGTACCGGATTCCGGCGCATAGTCCGGCATAGGCGTCATCTTCCCGGTGGCGGTGTCTATGCGGCACAGCACCGCCCGCAGGTTATCGCCATAGGTCATACCGCCCTCACCATCGCTTGAACTGACGGAATAGGTAACGCCGCTGGACATGGAGAAGTAACCGTCTTCATCCGTCATAGCGGCGGAGTAATCCATCACCGTCCCCGCCAGAAACATGGCGCCGCCGCTGACACAGGCTTGGGACAAATCCGACATTGGCAGCGTACAGGGCGACACCTCTGTAGTGTAAGGCGTGACTTCCGCTAGCGGGTCAGGCCCCGGGTCTTTTTCCTTCCCGCATGCCGTCAGCACCAGGCACAGGGCCAGCAGGACGGTCCATAAGTTTTTTTGTTTCATAGTTATCCTCCTTGTTTTGCTGGGATGGCAGTAAGGATAACAGGTAAATCTTACATTGCAAGCTACAAAGTTCTTACAAATTCTTAAGAAAGCACTGGGAGCCACTCAACGCGGCTCCCAGTGCAGACTATCAAAAAAAGCTCTCCGCAGGAGTTCACGCCGAAGGCGTGAATAAAGTTTCATCACTTTTTCGGGGGCGTGTACCTCGAAAAAGTACTTTGCGGGCCGCACTCGGCCCGATCCTTTTCCTCAAAAAAGATGCTTTGCATCTTTTTTGACGCGCAGCACTGGGAGCCGCTCAGCGCGGCTCCCAGTGCTTTCGGAAGGTCAGGGTGCTGGTATATATCCCCTTTTCCTCAGACGTTTCCAGCGTCCCGCCGGATCGGGACATCAGCTCCCGCATAGTGGGAACGCCCAACCCGTGGCTGTCGGTCCGGTCCGGCGCAGGGCACACATGGTTTTCAAACCGCAGCACTACCGTCTCCCCCTTATCCCTGGCCCGGATTTTCACAGGAAAAGCCGGGTCGGCGTATTTTTTCAGATTGGAGAACAGATTATCAAACACCCTCACCGCGTCCGCCGTGCGCAGGTAGAGGGCAAACTGCTGCCGGAACACCGGAGGCTGGGCGTTGAATCCCTCCCGGCACAGGCCATCGCACTCCTCCGCCAAAAGCTGCCCCAGCAAAGCCGCGCCGTCCACCCTTTCCGGCGGCAGTTCCAGGGCGGCCTCGGGGGCGTCCACCTGGGCGCTGGCGAAAAGCTGGTCGGTGAGGGTTTTGATTTGGGCGGCCTTCTCCGATGCGAGACGAAGGAAGCCGTCATGCTCCTCCTGGGACTGGTACTTCCTATAGGCCAGGATGTCCAGGTATCCCGTCAGCTTAGTCAGCGGCGTACGCAGGTCGTGGGACAGGGAAGTAATGAGACGGCTGTTAGCTCCCACCGCCTCCCGTTCGCCTTCCAGGCGGGCGTTGACGGACTGGCGCAGCCGTTCGATGTCCTCCCCCAGGCCGCTCAGCTCGTCCCTGCCCCGGATATGGATAGCGTGATCCAGGTTCCCAGCCATCAGGACCCCGGTTTCCCGCGACAGCGCGCCGATCCGCCGGACCAGCCGGACGATGCAGGGAATCATAACCGCGCAGAACCCCGCCAGCGCCAGCAGCAGCCCTCCGGCAAGGATGGTGCTGCGGACTTGCAGGATGCCCGCCGCATCGGCGAGATACAAGTCGCCGTCGGCGCATTTGATCAACCGCAGAGATGCGGCGGAGACATCGAAGCCGGACTTTGAAATAATCGTATAAATCTGATCTTCCGCTTCATAGGTGTAGCCATAAGCCCCAACGGGGGAGAATCTCTCCTCCTTCGTCTCGTAAGAGGACGTACTGTGGACTGCCGTAATAAAGGCGGTCGCATACATATCCGGCATAAGGGATTCCAAATAGTTGCTGGCCTGCCGGAGGTCAAGGTTGTGTTCTGTGACGTAGGACTGATACGCTGCTGCTACTGCGTCCGCCCGGGCTTTCCAGACCGGCGCGAAGCGTTCGTCATAGAGCAGCCAGGGCAGCACAATGGACTCCACCGTATAGAATATGGCAAAAGCCAGCGCCAGCCCCAGCACCGACACCCCAGCTAACTTGGCCCCCAGGCGGGAAAACCGGCGTTTACTTTCCAAGGCGGTACCCCTTTCCCCACACGGTTTTGATGTACTCCGGATGGCGCGGATCGGCCTCCAGCTTTTCCCGCAGGCGGCGGATGTGGACCATGACGGTGTTGGCGGAAGAGGGGAAGTATGTCTCTCCCCAGACGCTTTCATAGAGGTTTTCCATGGAGAATATCTTCCCCTTGTTCTGGACCAACAGCCGCAGGATGCGCCATTCGGTGTCGGTGAGGTCGATTTCCCGGTCATTGCGCCAGACCATGTTGCTTTCCAGCCCTACCCGCAGGCCGCACCACTCCGCTTCCTCCCGGACAGCGTCCGGCTTGCCCCGGTAGACCTGGTAGCGGCGCAGCAGCCCCTTCACCCGGGCCAACAGCTCGGGATAGGAGAAGGGTTTGACCAGATAGTCGTCCCCGCCGCTGGAGTAGCCCATAGTCAGGTCTGATTCCCGGCTTTTGGCGGTAAGAAAAAGGACGGGCACATTCCATTTCTCCCGGAGCTGGACGCACACATGGTAGCCGGAAACCCCTTCCATCATCACATCCAGGATCACCAAATCCACTTCGCCCGGATGTCCCTCCAAATATTGCAGGGCTTCCTCCCCTCCGGCGGCTTCCGCCACCTGGAACTGCTCCCCTGTCAGGAGGATACGCAGCACCTCCCTGATCTCCTGGTCATCGTCCACAATCAAGATTTTATCTTTCTCGCTCATACCGGCCTCCCGCGCCTTTGGCACTCTATTTTTGCTCCATCACCTATCTAGACGCAGGCAGGGCAAAGACAGTTCCATCATACTGCTTTTTTTGTAGGAAGTTGTATCAAATTTGTATCAATTCGCCATCAATTTAGTTAAAATTTTGTTAAGGTGGCGTCCCATCCTCCGTTTCCTCTTCCAATCCCCGCAAAAAACGGTGGATTTTTTCCATCGGCTATGGTATAATGCCAACGGCGTCTTTTGGGGCGCGGTTTATCAAAGAGCTTGCCGCCGGATTTCCGGGGCGTTGGAGGTAACATGCAAATGAAAATTCGGCGGAGGATATTCGTCTTAGCCCTGGCGCTTCTAATGGTGTTTGCGCTGGTGCCAGCGGAGGGCCTAGTCCCTGTGGCCCAAGCGGTAACCCAGGATCAGATCGACAGCTTGAAAAACGATGCCAAGGAGCTGAGCAGCCAGAGCAACGACCTGAAAAGCCAACTGGCAGACTTAAAAAACCAGCGGGCCAGTGCCATCAACCGCAAGCTGCTGTTAGACCAGCAGATTTCCCTGACGGAACAGCAAATCGCCAATACAGAAAAACAGATCTCCGGCTACGAAGCCCTTCTGGCCCAGACAGCCTATGAGCTTGCGGAAAACCGGAAACAGGAGGAGATCCAGTACGCCACCTTCTGTGAGCGGGCCAGGGTGATGGAGGAAGCGGGCACCACGTCCTATTGGGCGGTGCTGTTCAAGGCGGACAGCTTTTCCGACCTTCTTAGCCGTCTCTCCGATGTGCAGGAGGTCATGAATTACGACCAGAACGTACTGAGCACTCTCCGCCAGCTCCGGGCGGCGATCCAGCAAAAGCAGGACGAGCAGGAGGATCTGATGGCCCAGTCTGAGGAAGCCAAGGCGGAACTGGAGGTCAAAAAGGCCGAACTAAAAGAGCAGCGTGACGAGGCCGCCGCGTTGGTGGAGGAAATCCAGGCCAACGTAGACGAATATCAGGAGCAGCTTGACGAACTGAACGCCGAGCGGGACCGCATCCAGAAGGAGATCGTAGAGAAATCCAACGAGCTGGCCCGGCAGATGGCCATGACGGCCACCAAGGGCGGCTACATATGGCCGGAAACGGTAAGCCGGCGCATCACCTCCCCCATGGGCGGGCGCAACACGGGCATCCCCGGCGCGTCCACCAACCATAAGGGAGTGGACATCGGCGGCGTAGGCTACACCACCAGCGTGCTGGCAACGAAAGCCGGGGTGGTGATCACCTCCAAGCTTTCCAGCTCTTACGGCAACTACGTGGTCATCAGCCACGGCCCGGGCAACACCACCCTGTATGCCCACATGTCCAGCCGTGCGGTGAAAGAGGGCGATGTCGTGACCCAGGGCCAGGTCATTGGCATTACCGGCAATACCGGCATCAGCCGGGGGGCCCACCTGCACTATGAGATCACCGAGGGCGGCGTCCGGGTCAATCCGCTGGACTACCTGCCCAATTACATCAAAGGGTGGTAAACCGCCGCGCCCCCGCCTGCCGGTTCACCGGCAAGGGGGCGCGGTTTTCCGCACCAATCAGAAAAAGGAAATCCACGGCAAAAAACTGTGGAAAATCGCAAACAGTTGTGCTATCATAATGGGAGATATTGTTAGAGGAGGCTTCACCGTGACCATATTAAACGCACTGATCCTTGGGATCATCCAGGGCGTGGCAGAATTTCTGCCCATTTCCAGTTCCGGACATCTCTCCATCGCCCAAAACCTGCTGGGTTTCGGCATGGAGGGCGCAGACGATGTGTTTTTCGACGTGCTGCTGCACCTGGGCACCCTGGCGGCAGTATTCATCGCCTACTGGTCTGACATCAAAGAGATGATCCTGGAATTTTTCCGCCTGATTGCTGACATCGCCAGCGGCGGCGGCTCCAAGCGCATCCCCTCCGCCCGGCGGCTGATCCTTCTGATCGTGGTTGGGACGCTGCCCCTGTTCCTGATCCTGCCCATCACGGATGTGGTGGAGGGCTTGTACAGCAATACCTTTTTTGTCGGCGGCGCGCTGCTGGTAACAGGCCTCCTGTTGCATTTCTGCGACCGCGTGCGGAAGGGCCGGAAGAACGAGCGCACCGCCACCATGGCCGATGTCCTCCTGGTAGGCGTAGGCCAGGCGGTCGCCACCTGCCCCGGCATTTCCCGGTCGGGCATGACCATCTGCATGGGCTGCTTCCGGGGCTTTGAGCGGCGGTTCGCGGTACGGTTTGCCTTCCTGCTGTCCATCCCTGCCGTACTGGGGGCCAACATCCTGCAAATCAAGGATGTGGCGGAAGCGGGCGGCATTGACGCCACCCTGATTCCCGGCTACATCCTGGGCGTAGCGGCGGCGGCGGCCAGCGGCTATCTGTCCATCCGTCTGGTGCGGATGGTGGCGGACAAGGGCAGGTTTGGCGCGTTTTCCTACTACTGCTGGGCAGCGGGTGTGATCACCGTTGTGCTGAGCGTCCTGAAGGCACTGAACATGCTGCCCTGGCTGAACCCCGCAGCCTGAGCGGGTGCATACTTATTGCAAAACACTTGAAATAAGAGGGAAAACCATGGCGACTACACGAAAGAAAACCACATCCGGCGCACGGGGCGGCGCAAGCCGTTCAGCCCCCAAATCCCGCGCCGCCGCGAAAAATACGAAGCGCCCCATCCGCCGGGAGGTGGGGGGCGTAGCCCTGCTGCTGGCGGCATTGATCGTCCTGGTGAGCTACTTCACTGGAGACGGATGGCTGATTGAGCTAATACCCAGATTCTTCAAGGGCCTGTTCGGCGTAGGCTATTACTTGATGGTCCCAGCCCTGGCGGCGGCGGCATGGGTGCTGCTGACCCACCGGGGACGGCCTGTAGCCCTGCGGACAGCCTGCACCCTGCTGACGCCCTACCTGACCGGCGGCATCTGCCACATGCTCTTCTGCAAGCTGGATCTCTCCGATGCGGCGAAACTGTTCCCCACCCTGTGGGAAACGGGCTTCACCCTGGAATCCGGCGGCGTCCTCTCTGGCGGCACCGCCCACGGCTTTATGGCAGTGCTTGGAAAACCGGCATCAGTGATCGTCTTTTTGGTATTGCTGCTGGCGCTGCTGATGGTGGCGGCCCAGGTAACCCCCGCTATGCTGGTAGAGCTGTGGCGGGAACGGGAGGACTATGACGAGGAGGAATACCCCGAGCCGCCCCCCCGCCGCCCCGCACCGGCGAAAAAGCCCAAGCCCCAGCAGCCTGCCCGTTCCCGGCCCGTCATTGACATTCCCCTGGACGGCACGCCCTTAGGCAGCGCGCCTACGCCTCCAGACACTGCCCTGGACGCGCCCCAAGAGAAAAAGAGCTTCTTCCGTCCCCGCGAGAAAGAGAAGCCTACCCCTGCCGACATCCTAACCGCCCACAGCGCGGAACCGCTCCCTTCGGAGCCTGCGCCGGAACCCGCCCCTATTTCCCGCCCTGCGCCAGAGCCGGAGGTTACGCGCCCGCCCATCCAGGAGCCGGAACCAATCCCCGCCCCTGCGCTGGAACCCATCCCAGAGCCCGCGCCGGAGCCTGCCCGGGAGCCGGAACCCACCCCCCCCGCGCCTGCCCCGGAGGAACGCCGGAAAAAGAAAAACGCCGCCGAAGCCCTGGAGGAAGCCACCGCCCAAGTCACGGCGGAAATTGCCAGCACCATGGCCGCCGGGGGCGACAGCTACGGCTTCCCGCCTGTGACGCTGCTGGAGGAAAACCTGCAAGACAACTACATCGAAGCCGGGGCAGAGCTGCGCTCCACTTCCCAGCGTCTCGGGGACACCTTGCGCAGCTTCGGCGTAGACGCGGCCCCCGGCGATGTGATCCGCGGCCCCGCCATCACCCAGTATGAATTTACCCTGGCCCAGGGCGTAAAGCTCAGCAAAGTGACCAATCTGGCCGATGACATCGCCCTGGCTTTGGGCGCAAGCGGCGTACGCATCTCGCCCATCCCGGACAAAAGCTCCGTGATAGGCATTGAAGTCCCCAACCGCGCCGTCAGCCCGGTGCTGATCCGGGACGTGATCGAATCCAATACCTTTGCCGCCCACAAGTCCCAGGTATCCTTTGCCATTGGCCGGGACATCAATAACCGGAACATCGTTGGCGACATCGCCAAGCTGCCCCACCTGCTGATCGCGGGTACCACAGGCTCCGGCAAATCGGTCTGTACCAACTCCCTGATTATCAGCCTGCTCTACAAATCCAGCCCGGAGGACGTGCGCTTCATCATGGTAGACCCCAAGATGGTAGAGCTTGCGCCCTACAATGGCATTCCCCACCTGCTGATCCCCGTGGTCACGGATCCAAAAAAGGCTGCAGGCGCCTTGCAGTGGGCGGTATATGAGATGCTCAAGCGTTACAAGACCTTCTCCGGCCTTGGGGTCAAGAAGCTGGAAGAATACAACGCCTTAGCCGCCCAGCGGGAGGACGTGCCCCACATGCCCTCGGTGGTAGTAGTCATCGATGAATTGGCCGACCTGATGACGGAAGCGGCCAAGGAAGTGGAAGAATCCATCTGCCGGGTAGCCCAGATGGGCCGTGCCGCCGGGATGCACCTGGTTATTGCCACCCAAAGCCCCCGGGCGGACGTAATCACCGGCCTGATGAAGGCCAACATCCCCAGCCGCATAGCCTTCGCGGTAAAGGACGCCATCAACTCCCGCATCATCCTGGACAGCACCGGTGCGGAGAAGCTGGTAGGCCGGGGCGACATGCTCTACGCCCCCATTGGCAGCAGCAAGCCCCTGCGGGTCCAAGGCTGCTACATCACGCCGGAGGAGATCGACCGGGTGGTCAGTTTCGTAAAATCCACCGGCGAAGTCCAGTACTCCGATGAGGTCATGCAGAAGATTGAAGAAAACGTCCAGGAAAAGGAGCGCAAATCCGGCGCGCCCTCCCCCGCCGGCGATCCGGCGGAGGATGAGGGAACGGACGAGCTTCTCCCCGCTGCCGTGGAGGTCATTCTGGAAACCGGGCAAGCATCGGTGTCCATGCTCCAAAGACGCCTGAAGCTAGGCTACTCCCGCGCCGCGCGGCTGGTAGACCAGATGGAGCAAAAGGGCTATGTAGGCCCCTTCGAAGGCTCCAAGCCCCGCCAGCTCCTCATTACCAAGGACAAGTGGCAGGAGATCAAAATGGGCAGCTCCCCGCCGGACGCTCCCCCAGAAGACGCCCCCTGGGACGAAGAATAACCCAGCAAGCCATGCAGTACCGTCACCAGGCAAAAGCCTTGGCGCATAGTCTCGAGGCGAAAGTTCTTTTTGGTTCTTTTTCTCTCAAGAAAAAGAATAAAACGCTGGATCGGTCCTCCCGAAGCATCGGGGGGATTGATCCAGCGTTTTCTCAATTCATGCTGCTCAGCGCATCCTTAGCAGCGGCCTGTTCAGCTTCCTTCTTACTGCGGCCCTCGCCCTGGCCAATAGGACGGTCGTTCAAGCGGACCTCAAAGAGGAAGGTCTTATTGTGATCCGGCCCGCTTTGGGACACCATGTGGTAAGTCAGTACTTGTCCGCTGTGCCGCTGAACTACCTCCTGCAAGGTAGTCTTATAATCCTTCCGCTCCTGGTTATCCGGCGCTTGGCTCAGCAAAATGCGGATAATCAGCTCCCGCACCGGCTCAATGCCGCCGTCCAGGTACACCGCCGCGAACACCGCCTCCACCGCGTCCGCCAGGATGGACTGCCGCTCCCGGCCTCCTCCGGCTTCCTCGCCCCGGCCCAGCTTCAGGTAGCTGCCCAAGTCCAATTCCTTGGCTACCTCATAAAGGCTCTGTTCGCACACCAGGGACGCCCGCATCCGGGTCAGATCGCCCTCCGGCAGGTCCCGATGGCCCCGGAACAAATATTCCGCCGATACGAACCCCAACACGCTGTCGCCCAAAAACTCCAGGCGCTCATTGCTGCCCAAGCTGCCCCGGTGCTCGTTGGCGTAGGAGCTGTGATTGAGGGCTTCACTGAGAAGCTGCTGGTTATGGAACCGGTAGCCCAGCTTATTTTCCAAAGAATCCATAGCTTTCGCCTCCTTTCAAGGGAAAGGCCCCGCCCCTGGGGAAATCCCCCCTGCGGCGAGGCCTCCAAGCGTCTGTACGCACAGCCGGAAAGGCGCCGCCGTCTCCTTCTCAGCCGTCCAGCTTGCTGGTCAGGAAATTGACGCAGTCGCCCACAGTGGACAGAGTGCTCAGTTCATCCTCCTGCACCTCGCCAATATCAAACGCCTCCTCCATACTCATGACCAGCTCAACCAGGTCAACAGAATCGGCGCCCAAATCCTCCTCGAAGGACGTATCCATAGTGATCTCGTCCTCTTCCACAGAGAACTGCTCGGCAATGATCCGCTGCATACGCTCAAAGATGTCCTGCATGTCGTTTCCCTCCTTTCGCCAGGGATGTGTACCTATGGAATGATAAGACATTTCCCTCCGCCTGTCAATAGGAGACGGCGGATTTCTTGGCATTTTCTGACTGGCGGTCAGCGGCCTGTGCGCATTAGGCCGATATTGGCCTCGATCTCCGCGGCCAGGCCGGCCTCCGCGGCGGCGGCAGCCTGATAGACGGCGTTCTCGATAGCCCGGGCCTTGCTGGAGCCATGGGCCTTAATGACCGGCTTTTGCAGCCCCAGGAAGGGCGTGCCGCCGATGGTGTCCGGATCCAGCCGCTCCTTGAACGCGGCCAGGCCTCCCTTCACCAGCAGCGCGGCCATCTTGGTCTTCACGCTCTGCATGAACATGCCTTTCAACTCCCTGCCCATAAAGGAACCGATGCCCTCGATGGTTTTCAGCATTACATTGCCGGAGAACCCATCGGTCACCACCACATCGCAGCCGCCCTTGATCGCTTCCTTCGCCTCAATATTCCCGATAAAGTTCAGGTGCCCCCCATCCCTCGCGGCCTGCAAGGCCTGATAGGCCTCCTGCCGGAGCTGGTCGCCCTTGGAATCCTCGGTGCCGATGTTGAGCAGCCCCACGCGCGGTTTTTCCATCCCCAGCGCCTTGGCGGCATAGAAACTGCCCAGATAGGCGAACTGCACCAGGTATTCTACGGTACACTCCGCGTTCGCCCCGCAGTCCACCAGCACCAGGCCCTTGCCCGCCGTAGGGAGAAGAGGCGCCATAGCGGCCCGCCGGATCCCCCGGATGCGTTTGACCAGCAGGGTTCCCGCACTCAGCAGCGCGCCGGTGCTTCCGGCGGAGACAAAAGCATCGCCCTCCCCATCCCGCAGCATGGTCAGCCCCACCGTCATAGAGGAATCTTTTTTTGTTTTAAACGCGGTAGCGGGGTCGTCGTGCATGCTGATGACCTCTGTGGCGTTGACGATGGCGACCCGCTCCGGCAGCGAACCGCCCAGCGCCTTCCGGATCTCCTCCTCTTTCCCCACCAGTACAATTTCCAAGCCCTTGCGGGCCTTAGCGGCGTTGACCGCGCCGGTTACGATCTCCTGGGGGGCGTTGTCTCCGCCCATGGCGTCTACGATAATCTTCATCGAAGCTCCCTTCTTCTTATGCCGCCCGGAGGGCAGCGCCTTGTTTATATTTCAATTTTGCACCCCTGGTGCCGCCTGGCAGGCCGCCCGGCAGGTGGTCACGGAGCCAGGTCGCGAAGGATTTCCGCCTTCATCCCTTCGATAATAGCCAAGGAACGGTTGGATATCTCCTGGTTCTTGTTGCGCTTGCCCCGCACCTTGTAGCCCAGGGGGGTAATAATACCAAAATTGATATTCATGGGCTGGAATTCCTTTACCGATTCATCCGACACATACAGGCTCAAAGCCCCCAGCGCCGTCTCCTTTGGGAAACCGGCAGGCGGCAGGCCTTCCAGCCGTCGCGCCAGCTCCACCCCGGCCAGGAAACCGGACGCGGCGGATTCCACATATCCTTCCACGCCCGTCATTTGTCCCGCGAAAGTAATCCTCCGCTCATTTCTCAAGCGGTAATAGCGGTCCAAGAGCCTGGGCGAATCCAAATAGGTATTGCGGTGCATCACGCCATAGCGCACATATTCCGCGTCCCGCAGCGCGGGAATCATAGAGAAAACCCGCTTCTGCTCCCCGAATTTCAAATGGGTCTGAAAACCCACCAGATTATAAATAGACCCCTCCGCGTTATCCTTCCGGAGCTGCACCACGGCATAAGGCTCCCGCCCCGTAACCGGATCCTTCAACCCCTTAGGCTTCAGCGGCCCATAGCGCAGGGTGTCCTCCCCCCGGCGGGCCATGACCTCCACAGGCATACAGCCCTCAAAGACATTTTTGTCCTCAAAGCCATGTACCTCCGCTTCCTCCGCCCCGCACAGCTCCCGCCAAAAGGCCTGGTACTCCTCCTTTTCCAGCGCGCAGTTAATATAATCCGCCGTCCCCTTATCGTACCGGCTGGCGAACCACGCACGGCTCATATCCAGGCTGTCAAAGGAAACCAGCGGCGCGGCGGCGTCAAAAAAGTGGAGGGCCGCCGTCTCCCCGCCGGTAAGCGTTTGCAGATACTCCGCCAGCGCATCGCTGGTCAGGGGGCCGGTAGCCACCAGTACTTCGCCCTCCGGCAGCGCCGCCGCCTCGCCCTCCTCCACTGTAATGTTAGGGTGCGTACGAACCGCCTTGGTCACATACGCGGAGAACCCCCGGCGGTCTACCGCCAGCGCCCCTCCGGCTTCCACCCGGGTGGCGTCCGCCGCTTCCAGGATCAGGCTTCCCAGCCGCCGCATTTCCTCTTTCAGCAGGCCCACCGCGTTTTCCAACCCCGCGCCCCGCAGGGAATTCGAGCAGACCAACTCCGCGAAATCCGCACAGGTATGGGCGGGAGACATTTTATGGGGCTTCATTTCCCGCAGGGTAACATGTATCCCCCGGTTCGCCAGCTGCCAGGCCGCTTCACAGCCCGCCAGTCCAGCGCCGATTACCGTAACTTCCATATTGTTCCTCTCGATCCGGCCGGCCAGGCCGCGCCGTTTTGCTGTACTCCATTGTAACGGTCTGACCAAGGAATGTCAACCAAAGAAATCCGCGTCCGGGCAGGCCGTCCGGACGCGGGATCATATCAGCAGGTCGCGCCGCCGGTGACATGCAGCTCGGCATCCAGGATTTCCTGCTTCCGTTCCAGCAGGCCGTTGCCGAGAAGCTGGCTCTCCACATTCTCAAAACCAAGCCGCTCAATGGTCTTCGCAAACCGCTCTCCGGTCTTTCCTTGCTCACGGAACAGCAAAATGGCCTTTTCGATGACAGCCAGGGCTTCGTCCTTGTCGGTAAAGATCTTGCTAAGGGCTTGTCCCTGGGCCACTTTTTTGCCCCAGCGGCCGCCGATATAGATTTTATAGCCATATGTCCCCTCGTCCAAGGCATCGAAGTGGCAGGTTCCGATGCAGCGGCCGCAGTTATTGCAAATATTTTTGTCGATTTCCAGTACGCCGTCCACCAGCTTGGCCGCGCCCATGGGGCAGGTCTGCACCACGCCGCATTTCTTGCAGCCGTTGCATTCTTCCTGGTCCAGCCCGGGGATCCGCTGGCCGATGATGCCCAGATCGTTGAGATCCGGCTTCACGCAGTTATTAGGGCATCCTCCCACAGCGATTTTGAACTTGTGGGGCAGCTTCACCCCCCGATATCCCTCATAAAAGCGGTGGTGGATTTCCTCGCTGATGGCGAAGGAATCCAGCAGCCCATATTGGCAGGTAGTGCCCTTGCAGGCCACCACGGGGCGCACCATAGAGCCAGTCCCCCCAGTAACAAGGCCTTCTTTCGCGATATACGCCTGGAAATCCTCTATTTTATCGTAAGGGATTCCCTGTACTTCAATCGTCAGCCGGGTAGTAAAAGTAACAATGCCGTTGCCAAATTTTTCCGCCGCTTCAGCAATGCAGCGTTGCTGGGCAGCCGTAATTTTCCCATTTACGGTAATAATTCTCCCCGAAAAGTTATCTGTCCCTTTATTAGAGAGAAAGCCCATTGCCTTTACTCTTTTTTCATCGGTTGGATTGATTGTCAATGTTGCCATAGAATTTTTCTCCTTTTTGATAGTTCTTCTTATTTTTACCTCTCCCCCTCCGGGGGGGATGTTCTTTTCCCTTGTAGGAAAAGAACCAAAAGTACCCTTAAGGGGGGGCCGGCCCCCCCTTAAGAATCCCTCCTGAAATCTTTGTTTTGTTTTGCCTAACGCTACACTGCCGGTGTTCTGTCAGGACTGCGTGGACTTTGTGCGCCGGATGTTGCGTCTACCCACGGGCGTGTTGGCAGTGCCTACCTTTTTTGCTTTGGGTACTCCCGGCGCTGCGCAGGGAGGAACAATCCCCCGTGCCGCGTCTCACGCGGCAACCAACACTTTCGATAGAACCGTGCGCAGAAGCAAGCACTGGCATCGGCTCACGGCACCGGAGATAGAATAACAAAACTAAAGGTCGTAGCGTAAAATAAACACCCCCGTAATAAATAAGGGATTTTTAAACCGCAGGTTTAAATGATTTAATTCTGCGCGGCCACTCGATGTGGCCGTGCAGAATCTAGGGGTTCGGAGCCGGGCAGACCCCGGGGTCAGTCAAAGAAAAATTCATCTTTCGCGCCCGAAGGGCGCGGCAATCACTCTTCCTCAAACGCAGTAAACGTAGTCCCTCCCTCAAGGACTTTCGTCTCCGTATATCCATAAAATTTCAACCTATTTTGGGTCAAATAGGCCCTCCGCCCCTTGGTGCAGACGAGCAAAAGCTTCCCATCCTTCTCCAAACCAGGAACCACGCCGTCAATGGACGCAAAATCCAAAAACTTCTTCCCAGGAATCGCGGGCATCTGGGAACAATCGATCACCTCGTAGCCCTCCGCCGCTCCGGCGGCAAACTCCGCGGGCGTCATAGAATCGAGTCCGCCGTCCAGCTTGTTCATCAAAATATTAATGCTGTGGGCAAAAGGATGGATCGCCGTAGAGAATGGCGGCGCATACGCGAAATCCATCGCCGCCAGCTGATCCACCGTAGCCCCAAGGGAAACCGCCGTCACACCGATATCCGTCACCTTGTCCACCGCGCCGGAGCCAAGCACCTGCACCCCCAGCAGCTTCCGGGAAGCCCTGTCCGCCGTCAGCTTCACAATGAAAACCCCCGCGCCGGGATAATAATGGGCCTTATCGTCCACCACAGTCAGGACTGTCTCCACATCATATTCTTCCGCCCGGGCCGCCGTCTCCGTCAGCCCCGTCCGGCCTGCGTTCAGCCCTCCGGGCAGTTTCGCCACCCCTGTACCCAATACGCCAGGATAGGCAAACGCCCCGCCCGCCGCATTCCGGGCCAGGATCCGCCCCGCAATATTAGCGGTAGACCCCATAGGAGACCAGGCAGGCTTCCCAGTCTGCCGGTTCGTCACCATAGCGCAGTCCCCAGCGGCATAAATATCCTCCACATTGGTGCGCAAATATGGATCCGTCAAAACCGTCCCCTTGACCATCT
This sequence comes from uncultured Oscillospiraceae bacterium, assembly GCA_910587645.1. Classification (GTDB taxonomy): domain Bacteria; phylum Bacillota; class Clostridia; order Oscillospirales; family Oscillospiraceae; genus Pelethomonas. The sequence goes on along the minus strand of CAJUNA010000006.1, from coordinate 87,515 downwards.
CAATGCCGGAGCCTTCCAAAAACGCCGTATTAGGCCGGATGCCAATAGCCAGCACTAGGGCGTCAGCCTTCAGCCCCCGTCTGCTGGTGAGGACCTTCTCCACCTTGCCATTGCCTTCCACGCCCTCCAGGGACACGCCGGTCAAGGGCATAATGCCCTCCTCCTCCATTTTGTTTTCCACAAACTCGCTGAGCTCCGGATCCAGGAAATTCGGCAGCACATGGGGCGCAAAATCAATTACCGTAGTCCTAACCCCTTGGGCCGCAAGGTTCTCCGCCACTTCCAGCCCAATAAAGCCGCCCCCGGCCACCACGGCCCGTTTAATCTCCCCGGCTTCCACCGCCGCCCGCAGGCTGATGGCGTCATCCGGTGTGCGCATAACGAACACATTCTTCAAATCCAGCCCCTGGATTGGCGGGACAAAGGGCGATGCGCCGGTGGCGATCACCAGCTTATCATATGTATACTCACTAATCTCCCCGGTTTTCAAGTCCTTCGCTTCCACCACATGGCGGCCGGGATAGACCGCCACTGCTTCCGTCTCAGTTTTAACCTGCGCCCCGGTAAGTTTAGCAAATTTTTCCGGCGTATTGACAATCAACGCACTTTTCTCCGCAATCACGCCGCCCACATAGTATGGCAGTCCACACCCGGCGTAGGAGATATCTTTTCCCTTGGTCAGCACCGTGACCTCGCAGGAGCGGTTCTCCCGCATCAGCTTGGCAGCAGCCTTCGTACCGGCGGCAACGCCGCCCAACACCAGTACTTTCATTGCATCATAGCTCCTTTTTCCGTCAATTTCGGATAAATTCAGGGGCAAAAAAAGCGGCAGAGCCGTCCCCTCCGAACCGCTCCGCCCGCCACAATTACCGCCCGGAGATTATAGCTATATCATACGTGATTTCTTTCGGTCTGTCAACTGTGCCATTTCATTTTTCTGCGCGTCAGCGCCCTAGCGCCGCCGCCAATTTCCGGATATATTCCGGCGTTGTACCGCAGCAGCCGCCTACCACGCCGGCGCCGGCGCCGAGCAGCGCGCCCATATGGCGGGCAAACTCCACCGGCCCCATACTGTAATGGGCCTGTCCCATTTCATCCATTACCGGCAGCCCGGCGTTCGGCTTGGCAATGACAGGGATGGATACTGCTCCCCGTACCGACCGGACAGCGGCTTCCAATTGGTCCGGCCCCACAGAGCAGTTGACCCCTACGGCGGCGGCGTCCAGCTCCTGGGCGGCGGCAGCGGCTTCCCAGATATTCCCCCCAAAGAGGACACCCCCATCCGCTTCCACAGAAAAGGAGCAGAGGACTGCCAGCCCAAGCCCCGCCGCCGCGTCCAGCGCGGCGGCGGCTTCGTCAATCCCCATCAGCGTTTCCACCGCCAGGAGATCCACTCCCCCGGCGGCAAGGGCTTCCATCTGCTCCCGGTAAATGTCATAGGCCGCCCCATAGGAGAGGCTGCCCACCGGCTCTAAAGGCTGCCCCATTGTAGACAGGTCCCCGGCGACAAGGGCCTTCCCTCCCGCCGCCTGCCTGGACAATTCTACCAGCTTTTGATTTAATTCCCCCACCTTTTCCTCCAAGCCGAAATGCCGCAAGCTCATTCGGTTTGCGGAAAATGTCGGGGCGCAAAGGACCTGGCTCCCGGCTTCCACAAAACCTCTCTGCAATTCCAGGAGGATTTCCGGATGCTCCAGCACCCAAAGTTCCGGGGAAACGCCCGGCGGCATTCCCGCCGCCCTCAGGTTACTGCCAGTAGCGCCATCAAGGAGAACCACCTCCTGGGCGGTCCATGAGAGGAAAGTTTCTTTTGTCATGGGGTTGTCCTTTCTTTTTGAGCGTCCGGTGGCTCCCCGCCCTGCCGCAGCCGCCATCTCAGCCCGCTGTACCTTCGCTGCTGCCTATCATTTGCCGCCATACGCTCCAGGGCCGCGTCATCCCCGACAACCACCAGCAGCTTCCGCGCCCGGGTAATCCCGGTATAGAGCACCCCCCGCACCATCAGCGCGGGGGCTGCCGGGAGGGCGACCAAAATCACCGCCTGATACTCGCTGCCCTGGCTCTTATGCACCGTAACCGCATAAGCAAGCTCCAGCTCCCCCAGCATATCCGCCGTATACGTAGCGGTACGGTCATCAAACCGGATCGAGAGCAGCTCGCCGGACGGATCCATGTCCTCCACAACGCCCACGTCCCCATTAAAAATACCTGCCCCAGTCGCGCCGTCAGCCCGGATCCACAACACATCGTAATTATTCCGTATCTGCATCACCCTGTCCCCAACCCGGAAGACAGCGTCCCCCCAGTGCTTCTGCCGCTTCTCCGGCGCAGGCGGGTTCAAGGCCTTCTGCAAGGCCCGGTTCAAAGCCGCCGTCCCCCATTCGCCTTTCCTGGTAGGGCAAAGTACCTGAATCTGCCCCGGTTCCACGCCCATATTCTTCGGCAGCCGCTCCCGGCACAGCTCCACAACCAAATCCACCGCTGCCCCGGGATCCCAGCGGCGCATAAAAAAGAAATCACTGTCCACGCTGTTGCGCAGTTCCGGAAGCCGCCCCTCATTCACCGCATGGGCCGCGCGAATGATTGCGGAAGCCTGTGCCTGCCGGAAAATCTCCGTCAGGGAAACCGTCTCCACCCTGCCGCTGCGGATGAGGTCGCCGAAAACATTTCCCGGCCCCACCGAGGGAAGCTGATCCGGATCCCCCACCATAATCAGCCGGCAGTCATCCTTGACCGCCGCCAGCAGCGCGGCCATCAAGGGCAGATCCACCATACTCATCTCATCCACGATCACGGCCTCCGCCTGAAGGGGCTCCTTCTCATTTTTCTGAAAAGAGACCTCCCCGGCATCCTCCTTCCAAACCATGCCCAGGCACCGGTGGATCGTCTGCGCCTCCCTTCCGCAAAGCTCACCCAGCCGCTTCGCGGCGCGCCCCGTGGGCGCGGCCAGCAGGGTCGTACAGCCCATCCGGTCCAGCATCGCCACAATACCGCGCACGGAGGTAGTCTTGCCGGTGCCGGGCCCGCCGGTCAGGAGGACCACCCCCTGCTTCGCCGCCAGCTCCACCGCCCTGCGCTGGGCAGGCGCGTAAGTCAAATCCTGTTCTTTCTCAATCTGCTCGATAATGGAATCCACCCGGTTCGCCACATAATCCAAGCGGTCAGCCTGCACCCGGAGCATCCGCTCCAGCTTCTCCACCACCGCTGTCTCCGCGTCATAGAGCCGCCGGAGATAGCACGCTTCCACCCGCGCCACCTTCTCCCGCCGGACAGCCCCCCGGCCCACCAAATCGTCCAAAGCGGCCTCCACCATGTCCAGGGGGCAGTCAATCAACTGCGCCGAAGCGGCGGCCAGCTTGTCCTCCGGCAGAAACACATGCCCGTTATTCAAATTGTAGGACAGCTCAAACAGCACCGCCGCTTCCACCCGCCGCCGGCTGTCCCCGGCCATCCCCATAGACAGGGCAATCTCGTCCATAACGGCGAAATCCACCCCATACATCTCGTCCACCAGCAGGTAGGGATTCTCCCGCACCGCGTCCAGCGCGCCCGCGCCGTAACGCCGGTAGAGCCGCAGCGCCAAAAACAACGGCAGGTCGTTGGCGGATAAAAAGTCCATTAACCGCCGCATCCCGGTCTGATACCGGTAGCTTTCCGCAATCTCTGCCGCCCGTTTGGGTGTAATCCCCTTGATTTTCGTCAGCGCGTCCGGATCCTCCTCCAGCACCTCCAAGGTACTGGCGCCAAACCGCTGCACCAGGCGGCTGGCGGTGGCCGCGCCCACGCCTTTGATCACCCCGGAGGACAGATACCGCAGAATTTCATCCTCCTGGGTAGGCAGCCGCCGCTCCACCCGTTCCGCCTGGACCTGTTCGCCGTGGACAGGGTGGCTCACCCACCTGCCCTCGACGATCAAGTCCTCCCCCGGTGCGGCGCAGGGGATGGCCCCTACCACCGTCACCGCTTCGCCATCGGTGGTAACCAGCCGCAGGACAGTATAACCATTCTCCTCATTTTGATAGATGACGTTGGCAATCGTCCCGTCGATGGTACACCGTTCGTTCATCCTATGTACTCCTCACCACAAAAATCACGGTTATCCCTCCAAATAGCGGCCGATTTCGTCTTTTCCGCACAGGGAAACCCACCGGTGCTTCCGGGCCAGCAGCGCCGCCAGCTTACGCCCATCCTCCGTCAGTCCGCAGTCCACCAGCAAGGCCCTGCCGAAAACGCCCTGTTCCAGGCGCAGCCGCTGCAAAACCTGCAATTGTTCTTCCAAATGCTCCCCTTCGCCCTGCGCGGGCAGCAGCGCGGCGATTTCCTTCCGGCGCTCTCCTCCGGCAAACAGTATCGCCCGAACCACGGTCCACATAATGGACGCCAAGCCGATAGCGGCCAGCAGCGCCACTAAACCATCCTGCCATAGCTGCATAGCATCCTCCTTCCGCCGCCTCCGGCGGCTTCATGGCTTTACGACAGTCTATGCAGGCGCGGCGCCCTTTGACAGCCTAGAACAGGCTGGCAATCCCGAACGTCAGGACGCTGACCGCCGTACCGGCGATCAGAACCCCCGCGAAGATCGAGGGCAGCGCCTTTCTCAACGGCATGTCCAGAAAAGCGGCAGCCAGCGCGCCGGTCCACGCGCCGGTTCCCGGCAGGGGGATTGCCACAAACAGCATCAAACCCAAATATTTATATTTTGTAACCTTTTGCCCCTTTAAATGGGCTTTTTTCTCAATTTTATCCGCCAGCGCGTTTAGCACAGGGATCCGCCGCCGCATCCACTGGAGGAAGCGCCGGATATAGACCACAATAAAAGGGACTGGCAGCATATTCCCGATAATCGCGGCGAAAAACGCCGCCCAAACGGAAAGGCCCCTGGCCACACCGAAGGGGATCCCGCCCCGTAGCTCCACCACAGGCGTCATAGAAACCAGCATGGTGAAGCAGAATTCCCCCGCCGCGGTAGTGGTCAGCCAATTAAAAATATCCATAAGCCAAAAATCTTTCTCATAACAATTTTCCCTAAAAGTTGCACACCAACGTGCAACTTCCCCTCCAATGCGCCCTAAGGTTGTAGCGAGCGTCACCTACCGAGACTTCGCGCGTCTGAACAAAAACGCTCAACAGGCCTGATCCGCCTGGCACTTCCCCGCGCCGGTTGCAAACGGAGGTACCTTGACAACAAAATAAAGCAAAACGGTCATTTTGCCAAAACCCGTTTCAAATACTGCCCCGTATAGCTCCCCTCACAAGCCGCCACATCCTCCGGGGTCCCGGTGCAGACGATAGCGCCCCCACCATCGCCGCCCTCCGGGCCGAGGTCAATAATATGGTCCGCGCACTTAATCACATCCAGATTGTGCTCGATCACCACCACGGTATTCCCGGCCGCCACCAGCCGCTGCAACACCTCCAGCAGTTTTCCCACATCATCGGTGTGCAGCCCCGTTGTCGGCTCGTCCAAAATATAGATGGTGCTCCCGGTGCTTCTGCGGCTCAACTCCGTGGCCAGCTTCACCCGCTGCGCTTCCCCGCCGGAGAGGGTCGTAGACGCCTGCCCGACTTTAATATACCCTAATCCCACATCGCACAGCGTCTCCATCTTCACCGCGATTTTCGGCAGGGCCTTGAAAAACTCCTTCGCTTCCTCGGCGGTCATCTCCAGGACTTCATAAATATTCTTCCCTTTATACCGCACCTCCAGCGTCTCCCGGTTATACCGCTTCCCCTTGCAGACCTCGCAGGGGACATAAATATCGGGCAAAAAGTGCATTTCAATTTTCAGCAAGCCGTCCCCGGAGCAAGCCTCGCACCGCCCGCCCCGCACATTGAAGCTAAACCGCCCGGAGCTGTAACCTCTGGCCTTTGCTTCCGGGGTTGAAGCAAACAGCTCCCGAATGTCATTAAAAACGCCGGTGTAGGTCGCCGGGTTGGATCTGGGTGTGCGGCCGATAGGGCTTTGATCAATACCGACCACTTTGTCCAGGAACTCCTCGCCGTCCATGCCCTTGTGCTTACCCGGCCGGCACTTCATCCGATTTAAGTCCGCCCCCAGCCGTTTGTATAAAATTTCATTCACCAGGGATGATTTTCCAGAACCGGACACCCCCGTCACGCAAGTAAATGTCCCCAGAGGGATTTCCACATCAATCCCCCGCAGGTTATTCTCCGCCGCGCCCCGGATGACCAATTTTTTCCCATTTCCTTTTCTCCGCTCCTCCGGAACGGCGATATACCGCTTCCCGCTCAAATACTGCCCGGTCAGGGACGCAGGATTGGCGGACACCTCCTCCGGCGTACCGGCAGCAATAATCCGTCCGCCGTGGACACCCGCCCCCGGCCCCACATCAACGATGTAATCCGCCGCCCGCATGGTGTCCTCGTCGTGCTCCACCACAATTAGCGTATTACCCAAATTCCGGAGCTGCTGCAAGGTTTCCAGCAGCTTGTCGTTATCCCGCTGATGCAGCCCGATAGACGGCTCGTCCAGAATATACAGTACCCCCATCAAGCTGGACCCGATCTGTGTTGCCAGCCGGATCCGCTGGCTCTCTCCACCGGAGAGGGTAGCCGCGCTGCGGCTCAGGGTCAGATACTGCAATCCCACGCTCCGCAAAAACCCCAGCCGGGATCTGATCTCTTTCAAGATCTGATCCGCAATCATCGCTTGGGTCTTGGTCAGCGTCAGCCCCTCCATAAACCGCAGGGCTTCTGATACCGGCATCATTGTAAAATCATAGATACTGCTGCCACCCACCGTCACCGCCAGGCTCTCCATTTTCAGCCGTTTCCCTTTACAGGTGGGACAGGGGCATTCGCTCATGGTTTCCTCCAGCTCCCGCCGGGAAGATTCAGACTGGGTATCCCGATACCGCCGTTCGACGTTGTTGCAAATCCCCTCAAAGGGCTGGCGCAGGGTGCCCTTCCCCCGGGGCTGGTCATAGTGCAGCTCCAAATTTTCCCCTTTGGTTCCATAAAGGATGATATCCTTTACCTCCGGTTTCAAATCCTTCCAAGGTACCGTTAATTTAAAGCGGTATTTTTTCGCCAGCGCGTCGAAATACATGCGGCTGATGCCATCGCCCCGAATATTGTTCCATCCGGAGCACTGGATCGCCCCCTCCAAAATCGTCTTAGAATCGTCTGGAATAATCAAATCCGGATCCACCTTCAACTGGCTTCCCAGCCCCGTGCAAGTAGGACAGGCCCCGTAGGGATTGTTAAAGGAGAACATCCGGGGCGCTAATTCTTCGATACTGACGCCGCAGTCTTCACAAGCGTAATTCTGCGAAAACAGCAGATCCCGCTCCTCTTGCAGCACATTGGCAACAACGATCCCTCCCGCCAGATTGGACGCGGTCTCCACACTGTCGGTCAATCGCTGCCGGATGTCCGGCCGCACCACCAGCCGGTCCACCACGATCTCAATATTGTGCTTTTTGTTCTTGTCCAGCTTGATCTCTTCCGTCAGCTCATATAAGCTGCCATCCACCCGGACGCGGACATAGCCAGACTTCCTGGCATCCTCAAAGACTTTGGCATATTCGCCCTTCCGGGCGCGGACCACCGGGGCGAGAATCTGGATCCGGCTCCCTTCGTCCAGCTCAAGGATCTGGTCGATAATCTGGTCAATCGTCTGCTGGCGGATTTCCTTGCCGCAGACAGGGCAGTGTGGCGTACCGCACCGCGCCCATAATAACCGTAAATAATCGTAAATTTCGGTCACAGTCCCTACAGTGGAGCGGGGGTTTTTACTTGTGGTTTTCTGGTCGATCGAGATAGCGGGCGACAGGCCGTCAATATAGTCCACATCCGGTTTCTCCATCTGCCCCAAGAACATCCGGGCATAGGAGCTGAGACTCTCCACGTACCGCCGCTGCCCCTCTGCATAGATGGTGTCGAAGGCCAAGGAGGATTTTCCAGACCCGGACAAACCGGTCACTACCACCAGCTTGTCCCGTGGAATCTCCACATCAACATTTTTCAGATTGTTTTCCCGTGCGCCTTTGATAAAAATTCTGTCCTGCATAGGCTCCCTATTTCTCCTGTTCCGTGAATTGTACTCTATAGAATACTCGAACAAATTTTCTATGTCAAGCCCTGTCTTCCCGTCATTTTCACCAATCTTATCCCACCATCCCGCCGCGGCGCTGCGTTTCCTTTCTCCAGTGCAGCGCCGCGGCGGGTGTGGAATCCGATCCCCTTTTTGTACCGCAGGGCACGAAAATTACTGCAATTCTTTTCTGAGCTCGATCATTCTATCACGCAGAACCGCCGCATATTCAAATTCCATCATCTTTGCCGCTTCCTTCATCTGCTTCTCCAGACGGGCAATCTCCTCCGCTATCTCCGGCTTGGTGAGCTTCTTTCCAGACCGCCGCTGTGTCTCGGCCTCCGCCTTTGACAGCTCCAAAAGCTCACGAACCGATTTGATCACCGTCTTGGGTACAATCCCATGCTCCTTGTTAAACGCGTCTTGAATGCCGCGCCGCCGCTCCGTTTCGTCCATGGCGGAACGCATGCTCCTTGTGACCGTGTCCGCGTACAAAATAACAAGCCCCTCCGCGTTTCGCGCCGCGCGGCCAATAGTCTGGATCAAACTGGTCTCGCTGCGCAGGAACCCTTCCTTGTCCGCGTCCAGGATTGCTACCAAGCTGACCTCCGGCATGTCCAGGCCCTCCCGGAGGAGGTTGATCCCAACCAATACGTCAAATTCGCCCAGCCGCAGGTCGCGGATCAGCTCCATCCGCTCGATGGTCTCCACATCGTGGTGCATATACCGCACTTTGATGCCCGATTTGGTCAGATATTGGGTCAGGTCTTCCGCCATCCGCTTGGTCAGCGTTGTGACCAGAACCCGCTCGTTTTTCGCACTCCTGGCGTTGATCTCACCAATCAGATCGTCAATCTGCCCCTGAACCGGGCGGACTTCCACCTTGGGATCCAGCAGGCCGGTGGGGCGGATGACCTGCTCCACAATCTGGTCGGCCTGGGTGCGCTCATACTCCGCCGGGGTGGCGGAGACATACACCGCCTGGTGAAACCGGGTCTGGAATTCCCCGAACTTCAACGGCCGGTTGTCAAAGGCGCAGGGCAGGCGGAAGCCATACTCTACCAGGCTCTCCTTCCGTGCCCGGTCGCCGTTGAACATGGCGCGCACTTGGGGTAAAGTCACATGGCTTTCATCTACGAACAGTACAAAATCATCAGGAAAATAGTCGATCAGCGTCATGGGCGGCGAACCCACTGGCCGGCCGGAAATCACACGGCTGTAGTTTTCGATCCCGTTGCAGTACCCCAGCTCCCGCATCATTTCCACATCGTAGGTGGTTCGCTGGCGGATGCGCTGGGCTTCCACCAGCTTGCCGTTTTCCACAAACCACTTCTCCCGCGCCTGCATCTCGCTTTCGATCTCTCCAATGGCGCGCTCCATCTTTTCCCGGCTGACTACATAGTGGCTGGCGGGCCAGACGGGGATGTTGGTCAGCCGGCGGGTAACTGTCCCGGTGACAGGGTTAATCTCGCTGACCCGGTCGATCTCATCGCCAAAAAACTCTACCCGGATGGCGCTGTCCTTCCAATAGGCGGGCCATAGCTCCACCGTGTCCCCCCGGACCCGGAACATGTTCCGCTCAAAGGCAATGTCGTTGCGCTCGTAGCGGATGTCGATAAGCCGCCGGAGCAGCTCGTCCCGCTCCATCTGCGCCCCTACCCGGAGGGAAATCATCATCTTCTCAAAATCGTCCGGTTCGCCCAAGCCGTAGATGCAGCTTACCGAGGACACGACAATCACGTCCCGCCGCTCCAGCAGCGATGCCGTGGCGCTCAGCCGCAGGCGGTCAATCTCCTCATTGATGGACGCGTCCTTCTCAATGAAGGTGTCCGTGTGGGCGATGTAGGCCTCCGGCTGGTAGTAGTCGTAATAGGACACAAAGTATTCTACCGCGTTGTTGGGGAAAAATTCCTTAAACTCCTCGCAGAGCTGGGCCGCAAGGGTCTTATTATGGGCCAGTACCAGCGTGGGGCGCTGAACCGCTTCGATCACTTTCGCCATGGTGTAGGTCTTGCCAGAGCCGGTAACGCCCAGCAAGACCTGCTCCCGCAGGCCGTCCTCTATGCCTTGCGCCAGCTTGGCAATGGCCTCCGGCTGGTCGCCGGAGGGGGTGTATTCCGATACAACTTGAAATGCAGGCATATAAACCTCCTGTCACAATAGTCCTGATTCCGCCATGGACACGTAGTCGTTGTCCGCCACAATGATGTGATCCGCCAGGCGGACGTCCATGGTTTCCAGCGCGTCACGCACCATCCGGGTGGCTACCGCGTCCTCATGGGAGGGCAAGGCCACGCCGCTGGGATGGTTGTGGGCCAGCACAACCAGCACCGCCTTGGAACGCAGGGTGTTCTCCATGATTTGCCGGATGTTCAGGCCAACGCTGCCCATATCGCCCTCCCCCAGCTTATACAGGCCCCGCTTCTTCCCCTTGGCGTCCAGGCAGAGCTGGTACATGGCTTCCGTGGCGTGGGCCAGGAAGATCTTCCGGAAAAAGTCCCCGATCCGCGCCCGGGAGTCCAGAATGACCTCCTGCCCCTCATCTGAGAGAAGGGCGCGCTGGTACATGGCGCTGGACAGCCGGATCAGCACCGCCGCCCGCTCCTTAATATAAGGAACCTCCATCAGCTCGTCCGCTGAAGCGGCCAGCACCGCTTGCAGGCTGCCGAACCGCTTCATCAGGTCATGGGCAATCGGGTTGGTGTCCCTCTGGGGAATGGCGTAGTAGAGCAGCAGCTCCAGCAGTTCGTGGTCCGCAAAGGATTCCGCGCCGCAGCGGAGAAACTGGTTTCGTTTTCGCTCCCGGTGGCCCTCGTGTACGTTCATGTCTCTTTTCCTCCCCAAGGCCGGTTTCTATTCGGGATATTATACCACACAAACATCTGTTTCACAAGTGGTTTTTTCTTTTATTTTTTGATTTCCGCCAAGAAAAGTGCCGGACGGCTGACGCCATCCGGCACTTCCGGTTTTTACGGTGGGAATGGTCCCATGTTACAGAACGGGAATCACAAGAACCAGGCCTACATGGATCCAGTCGGGATCCTTGATTGCATCCTTGTTCGCTTCGTAGATCACAGTCCACTTGCTGCCATCGCCGTAGCAGGCCTTGGCGATAGTCCACAGGCAGTCGCCCTTCCCCACTGTGTAGGTGTTGGGGGACGCGGCGGGCTTAGGCTCCTCGGGGGCAGGCGTTGCGGGCTTCGGTTCCACCGGGGCGGGTTCTTCAGGAGCGGGCTCCGCCGGGGCGGGTTCCGCGGGGGCAGGCTCGGTGGGCTTCACCGCCGGGGCGGCAATCGTGATGCGGCCCTGGGGCGCGCCGTACTGTTTGGCCGTGACCTTGCCGCCCAGTTCGTCTACAATGTAGTTGATCAGAACCGCGTTGTCGATCATGACGCTGTCCTTGACCAGCTTGTCGTTCTTGAACATCACAAAACCATCGCCGCCGCTCTTGAGCATGTAGTTGTGGGAAGCAAGGGTGTAGGTCTTCTTTACGTCCAGGGGCTCGCCGCCTACCTTGACATCGGTGACGCGGTATTCGCCGTCTACGCCGGTAAACTCACCCTCGTCATTGGTCTTGACCGAGGAGGGCGTACCCGGGTTGATGGTATAGGTGACGCCGGATACCTGGAGGAAGCCGCCGTTCTCCTCGGGATACAGGCGGGAGGCCATCTCCAGGGCGTCCAGGATCTTCTGGCCTGTAGTCTCTACCATACACGCTTCGTTGCCGAAGGGATGGACGTTGATGATGTCCTCATAGGTGATGTCGCCCGCCGCGATATCCGCGCGGACACCGCCGCCGTTGACAAAGGCTACGTCAGCGCCCAGCATCACGCGGTAAGCGTCCGCGCACAGGTCGCCCAGGTTGGTCTCGCCGCTGCGCACCAGGCGCTTGCCTTCGGCGTCGTTGGTGGTGAGGGCTACCTCGGAGGTCGCTACTACCTTCTTCAGCTCCGCTTCGAAGGCATCGGTCTTTTCCTTGACGAATGCCGCTACGGCCTCGTCCTGCTTGTCATAGCCCTTGGCCAGCTCATGGGTGATCTCTCCGGTCTTGGTGTCGATGACAACTTTGCCGATGTTGGCAAGCTTAGTGCCGGTCTGCGCCCAGACAACGTCCTCGCCGTCCTTGTTGCCCATGGTCTTTTCGATTTCCTCATGGGAGTGGCCGTCGATGAACACGTCAATGCCGGTGGTGTTGGCGATGACCGCGTCCGCCTTCCACTCCTTGGTGGAGCCGGCGTCGCCCAGGTGGCCGATGGCTACCACGTAATCCGCGCCGGCGGCCTCCGCGGCGTCTACCGCCTTCTGCACGGCGGCGTAGAGGTCCTTGCCCTCATTGCCCTGCTGGAAGCTGTAGATGTAATTGCCGTCCTTGTCCTGGAAATAAGTGGGGGTGGATTTGACAAAGGCTTCAGGGGTGTCGATGCCTACATAGGCTACCTTCGTCTCACCGTAGGTCATCATCTGGTACGGCTCAAACACCGGGTTGCCGTCCAGGTCGGTGAAGTTGCAGCAGACATAGGGGTACTCCGCCGTGTCCTTCGCCAGGGAGAGGAACGTATCCATGCCGTAGTCGAACTCGTGGTTACCGGGGACCGCTAAGTCGTAGCCCACCTTGTTCATGATCTCTACCAGAGCCTTGCCCTTGGTGAGAGTCCCGATGGGGCCGCCTTGGATGGCGTCACCTGCGTCCACCAGGGTCACATTGGCCGCGCCGTACTGGGCCTCCATCTCCGCCTTGTAGGCAGCGACGCCCGCGTAGCCAATACCGGTGACCGCGCCGTCTGACCTACTCTGCTCAATGCCGCAGTGTACATCGTTGGTGTGCAGGATCACGATTTTTCCGGATTCCGCCGCAGCAGGCGCGGCGCCCTCCGATGCCGCCGCAGGGGCTATCAGGCCAAGGGCCATGACCATCGCCAGCAGCAGCGCCAGGAACTTGCTTCTTACTTTCATTTGCTCACCTTTCCTTCCTTTTCTTATGCTGGGCCGCTCCGGGTCCCCTAGGTGCGGTCCGCTTTCCATATTATACAAAATTTTCCCCAGTTTTCAAAGCCCTATTTTGGAATTTCCACAATTTTTTTCAAAAAAATGGCGTTGCCCTGGAAAAACGCCCTTTGCATTTCCGCCGCAGCATGGTATACTGGATGGCAAATCATCCTATAGGAGGGCCTGCTATGAACCGCCGGCTTCGCTGTCACGCTGAACAAATTATCTCCGCCAGCCTGGGCGCAGTGCTGCCCGGGGAGGCCGTACGGCGGGCCTTGGCCGGGTTCCGCGCCAGGGGGAAAATAATTCTTATCGCCGTGGGCAAAGCCGCTTGGGCTATGGCGAAGGCCGCTTCAGAGGTACTGGAACGCATTGACAGCGGCCTTGTCATCACAAAGTACGGGCATGTGGGCGGCGAAATTCCTGGGGTGGCCTGCCGGGAAGCCGGACACCCGGTTCCCGATGAAAACGGGTTCCGCGCCGCCGGGGAAGCCTTGGCGTTAGTCCAGGGGCTGTCAGAACAGGATGCGGTGGTCTTTTTGCTCTCGGGAGGGGGAAGCGCACTGTTTGAACGGCCGCTCCTGCCCGCCGGGGAATTGCAGGACATTACGAAGCAGCTTTTGGCCTGCGGCGCGGATATTACCGAGATCAACGCCATCCGGAAACGGCTCTCCGGCGTGAAGGGAGGCAGGTTCGCCCTGGCCTGCGCGCCGGCCAGGGTGTTCAGCGTTGTGCTCAGCGATGTGCTGGGAGACCCGCTGGACGTGATCGCAAGCGGGCCTGCCTGCGCGGATCCCTCTACCTGCGGGCAGGCGTTGGCGGCGGTGCGGAAGTATGGCTTACAGCTCTCGCCGGGGGCAATGAAGCTGCTGGAGGTGGAGACGCCGAAGGTGCTCCACAATGCCACCGCGCAGATTACCGGCTCTGTGGGAGAACTCTGCGCCGCGGCTGCCAAGGCCTGCGGGGACTTGGGATATCAGCCGGTGCTGCTGACTGACCGCCTGGACTGCGAAGCACGGGAAGCGGGCAGGTTCTTGGCGGGTATTGTCCGCACCCACGCGGGAAAGGGCAGGTCTCTGGCTTTTCTCGCAGGTGGGGAAACTGTGGTCAGGCTCACCGGAAACGGGCTGGGAGGACGCAATCAGGAGCTGGCGCTGGCTGCCGCGCCCGGTATCGCGGGGATTGCCGGTGGGGCGGTATTCTCCGTGGGCAGCGATGGTACGGACGGGCCTACGGACGCGGCAGGCGGGTATGTGGACGGCGATTCTTACGCCGCACTGCTGGCGGCGGGATGGGATGTGTATGAAACGCTGCGGGACAACGACGCGTACCACGCCCTGCGGGCGGTGGATGGGTTGCTGATGACGGGGCCAACGGGGACGAATGTCAATGATGTGGGAGTGGCGCTGGCTAAGGGATGATATGAGCCTTTTTGAGAAAAGAGCAATCGTAAAGTCCGTGGAACCATGATAGACAGTGACGCAAACAGCGCATTCAAATTGAGGGGGGTCTTCTGTGCCCAGGCATCCGCCTGTTGGGACAAGCGTAAACCGCTCCCCTCTTCCCAATTGCATTTTCCTGCAAGGTATGGCATAATAGGAGGAGACCCTGCGAGCATTCCATAAAAAGAGAGGATGTGACCCCATGCCGGACAAGCTGGTCCTTAAGATCCGTATGTTAGGCGGCTGTTCCCTGACCTACGGAGATAAAACCATTGGAGACGCAAATTACCATTTAAAGAAGCCCTGGATGCTGCTGGCGTATCTTATCACCTTCCGCAGCCGGGAGGTCCCGGTGGATGAGCTGATTAATCTCCTCTACCCAGGCGAGCAGGGCAAAAGCCCCCAAGGCGCCCTGAAAACCCTGGTTTACCGCGTCCGGGCCATGCTGGAGGAGCTGGAGCTGCCCGACAACCGGGAGCTGATCCAAGTCACCCGCGGCTCCTACGCCTGGAACGCGGGCCTCCCCATCCAGATTGACACAGACCTGTTCGAGCTGGCCTGCCAGCGGGTAAAGACACCCTGGCTGTCGCCGGAGGAGCGTTTGGAGACCTGTATGGCCGCGCTGGCCTTTTACCGCAGCGATTTTTTGGCCAAGGCCATGGGCGAGGGCTGGGTAAAGCGTCTGGCGGCGTACTACCACTCTCTGTACGTCCATCTGGTGCAGACCACGGCGGGGCTTCTGGCATCCCAGGAACGGTGGGAGGACGTCATCCCCATCTGCGGCAGGGCCATCCAGATTGATGGCTATGAGGAGAGCTTTTATTTCTATCTGATCCGCGGCTTGGTTCGCACAGGCCAGACCCGCCAAGCGTTGGAGCGGTACAAGCGGATGTACAGCCTGTTTTACACGGAGCTGGGCCTGACTCCTCCGGCGGAGATTACCGAGCTGTACCAGGAAATCAGCCGCGCGGGCAGCCGGAACGCGTCCCGGGAGACGGAAGACCTTGCCGCCATCAGCCGGTTCCTTCTGCGGGAGGAGCGGCTTACCGGCGCGTTCTTCTGCGAAATGGAGGTCTTTACGGACATTTACAACCTGGAAGCCCGTTCCATCGCCCGCTCGGGCCGCAACGTGAATTTAGCGATGATCTCAGCATTCATGCGGGACGGCTCCACGCCTCCGCTGCGGCTGCTGAACAGCTACATGGAGAAGCTGGGGGACTGCATCCAGGCCACCCTGCGCCGTGGGGACGTGGTGGCCCAGTACAGCGCCAACCAATACCTGCTGCTGCTCCCCTCCCCTACGCCGGACAAGGGCCAGTTAGCCCTGGACCGCATTCTCAGCCGCTTTACGGAGGAATATCCCCGCTGCCCCCTGCTGCTCCGCACCAGCATCCGGGCGGTGGACGCGGTCCTGGGATAAGGGCTATATACTAAATAAGGAGAACAACATGGAACTGCCATTTATTACCGCCGGTCAGATTATCAACACCCACGGCATACGCGGCGAGGTCAAGCTGCTGCCCCAGGGGGTGGAGGCGGAAGGCCTGGCCGGCTGCAAGACATTTTACATCGGGGACAAGCCCTGGGACTGCACGGCCAGCCGCGTCCACAAGGGATGCCTGCTGCTGAAGCTGCGGGGGGTAGATGATATGAACGCGGCCCTGGCCTTGAAGGGCAAAACGGTCACCGTCCGCCGGGAGGACGTCCCCCTGCCGGAGGGTGGGTACTTTGACGAGGAGCTGGCGGGCCTCACCGCCCGGGACGCGGAAACCGGGGAGGAAATCGGGAAAATCGCGGAAGTCCTGACCTACCCCGCCCACAAGATTTACGCGGTGCGGGGCGGGAAGGACGAGTATCTGGTACCGGCGGTTCCGGCGTTCATCGCCGCCATCAACGTCCCTGGGGGAACCGTTGACATCCACATGATGGAAGGTTTGGGAACGCATGAGAATTGATATAATGACCCTGTTCCCCGAGACGGTGGGGGATATGATGAACGAATCCATCCTGGGCCGCGCCCAGGAGCGGGGCTTCATCCGCATCGACGCCCATCAGATCCGGGATTTTACCGTCAACAAGCAGAAGCAGGTGGATGACTACCCCTATGGCGGGGGCCGGGGGGCGGTGATGCAGGCGGATCCGTTATACCGCTGCTGGGCCTATATCAAGGAGAACTTCGGTACGGAGAAGACGCGCACAATTTATATGTCCCCCTGCGGCGCCACCTTTTGCCAAGCCAAGGCGCGGCAACTGCTGGCGGACTACGACCATCTGATTTTAGTCTGCGGCCACTATGAAGGCATAGACGAGCGGTTCATAGAGGAGTGCGTAGACGAGGAAATCTCCATGGGCGACTTTGTCCTCACCGGCGGGGAGATTCCCGCTATGGCGGTGGCGGACGCGGTATGCCGGATGGTTCCCGGGGTTTTGCCGGAGGCGGCCTGCTATGAGGAGGAGAGCCACTGGAACGGCCTTTTGGAGTACCCCCAGTACAGCCGCCCGGAGGAGTGGCACGGGCGCAAGGTGCCGGAAATCCTCCTGAGCGGCCACCACGCCAACGTGGCCCTGTGGCGGAAGCGGCAGTCCATGCTCCGCACCCTCCGCCGCAGGCCGGACATGTTCCGGGAACCGGACTTTATGGGCACGAAGCAGGACCGCCGCCTGCTCTCGGAGGTCTACGAGGAGCTTCGCCGGGAGAAAGCGGCGGAAGCCCAGGCGTCCCAAGGCGTGTCAACCGGTGGTTTACCTGGGAAATCGACCGATTAGCGGTTGATTTCCCCGAGGGATACGCCTTATAATAACCACAAAAGCATAAAGGAGGGCGCACGCAATGGAAGAAATGAAAATCGGCCAATTCATCCGTGACCGCCGCATAGAGCTGGGCATGACCCAGCAGCAGTTAGCGGACAAGCTGGGCATCACGGACAAGGCGGTGAGCAAATGGGAGCGGGCGGTCAGCTATCCGGACATCACGATTTTGCGCGAGCTATCGGCGGCATTGAAGGTAAGTGTCACCGAACTTCTGGCCGGCGAGCGGGAACGCCAGCTTCCTGGCGCGGTGCCGCCGGAGGTGCAGGAGGTCGTGGTAGATACCGTAGCCTACGCCGAGACAGCCCGGAAGCGGAACAGCGGGTGGAAATTCTGGGCGTTTCTCACTGTGACGGGCGGGTGCCTGATTGCGGTGCTGGTGCTGTGCATCATTGACCGGTTCCGTTTCCAAGGCTCGCTGGTTCCCATCCAGTGGGTCGCATACGGCTGGGCAGTGTGCTATCCCCTGCTGCGCACAGAGGACAAGCCCATCCGGAACGCCCTGATCATCGCGTCCATAGGGATGCTGGCCTGGGCCCTCTACATGGGCGAACCCATTATGCTTTTTATTGTGATTGTATCCTCGGCCTATGCCGGTGTGGTGTATTGGGCCTGGGGCCACTATACCC
The DNA here is from genome assembly GCA_910587645.1 of uncultured Oscillospiraceae bacterium. GTDB lineage: Bacteria > Bacillota > Clostridia > Oscillospirales > Oscillospiraceae > Pelethomonas. The sequence goes on along the minus strand of CAJUNA010000006.1, from coordinate 69,594 downwards.
GGGACCGGATGAAGTCTCTGTTTTTAGTCGTACCGCTGGGGGTTGTACTGCACATTGTCATTAACCGTCTCTCTTCCATCCACCCGCACTATTGGGACTTTGGCACGGTTCTTATCCTGGCCGCCGCGCTGCTGCTGGACGCCCTGGGCGTCTGTGGCGCGTTGCTGCTGGAGCGGGTGGGCGTTTTCCGGCGCTGGCTGGAGCGGTAAATACCAGATTGTGGGAGGGCGCAGCTTTTAGCTGCGCCCTCCCATTTTGCTTTCCCCCGCAAAAAATCTTTCCATTCCGCGCAAAACCCTCTCGACTTACGGGGCGGGATGTGTTATACTGTATATATGTATAAAACCAAGGAGGAAGGAGAGCGCGTATGGCAATAGCGGTAAAAAGTGAGATAGGCCCGTTGAAAAAGGTCATGCTCCACCGTCCCGGCAAAGAGCTGGAGCACTTAGTCCCCGGGGAACTGGAACGTCTGCTGTTTGACGACATCCCCTACCTCCGCACGGCCCAGCAGGAGCACGATACCTTCGCGGGCATCCTGGAGGGCTGCGGGGCAGAGGTGGTCTACTTGGAGGACTTGGTGGCCGAGACCCTCCGGACGGACGAGGCGTTAAAGCGGCGGTTCGTGGAAGAATTTGTATCCGAGGGCGGCGCGCCCGCCCAACTGTACCGGGAAAAGCTGGTCGAGCTGTTCCTGGACATCCCCGATGAACGGGAGCTGGTATTAAAGGCAATGGCCGGGGTGGCGGCGGACGAGATTGAGCAGCCCGCGGCCAGCCCGCTGTCTGAGTTAGCCCGGCGCAGGTCACGCTTCCTGCTGGACCCCATCCCCAACCTGTACTTCACCCGGGATCCCTTCGCCAGCATAGGGCGCGGCGTGAGCCTGAACCGGATGTACTCCCGCACCCGGTGCCGGGAGACGATTTTCGGCAAATACATTTTGGAAAACCACCCAGACTACAAGGGGCAGGTTCCTTTCTACTACCGCCGTGAGGAGCCGTTCAGCATCGAAGGCGGCGACATATTGAACCTCACCGCCGAGACCTTGGCGGTCGGCATCTCCCAGCGGACGACCCCGGAGGGCATAGAGGGCCTGGCAAGCCGCCTGTTTGCGGACGCCGGGTGCCAGGTGCGCCGCATCCTGGCCCTGGACATCCCCAGCATCCGGGCCTACATGCACCTGGACACGGTCATGACCCAGATCGACCGGGACAAATTTACCATTCACCCGGAGATTCTTGGCGCCCTGCGCCTTTACGAGCTGACCCCCGATGGCTGCGGGCTGCGGGCCAGGGAGGTAGACCGCCCTCTGCCGGAGGTATTGGCCGGGGTGCTGGGCGTGGGGCAGGTAGACCTGATCCGCTGCGGCGGCGGCGACCGCGTGGCGTCGGAGCGGGAGCAGTGGAACGATGGTTCCAACACCCTGTGCGTAGCCCCTGGGAAGGTCGTGGTATACGACCGCAACTATATCACCAACGGCATCCTGCGCCAGCACGGCATCACGGTTTTGGAGATGCCCAGTTCGGAGTTATCCCGCGGCCGAGGCGGGCCACGGTGCATGAGTATGCCCCTGGTCCGCGCGCCGTTATAAATGAATCATACATAAAAAAGGAGAATTGTCATGCCTGTAAACATCCGTGGAAGACACTACCTGAAGCTTCTGGACTACACCCCCGCCGAGATCCGCTATCTTCTGGACCTGTCCAAGGAATTCAAGAACATGAAGCGCAACGGCGTCCCCCACCGCTATTTGGAGGGCAAGAATATTGTTCTTTTATTTGAAAAGACCTCCACCCGCACCCGCTGCTCCTTCGAAGTCGCGGGGCATGACCTGGGCATGGGCGTGACCTATCTGGATCCGGGCAGCTCACAGATGGGCAAGAAGGAGTCCATCGCGGATACCGCCCGGGTGTTGGGCCGCATGTACGATGGCATTGAGTACCGCGGCTTCAGCCAGGATTTGGTGGAGGAGCTGGCCAAATACGCCGGCGTACCGGTCTGGAACGGCTTGACGGATCAGTTCCATCCCACCCAGATGTTGGCAGACCTGCTGACCATGGAGGAGAAGTTCGGCTATTTGAAGGGCCTTCGTTTTACATACATGGGCGATGCCCGCAACAACATGGGCAACTCCCTGATGATTGCCTGCGCCAAGATGGGCGTCCATTTCACCGCCTGTGCGCCCAAGGAGCTGTTCCCAGCCCCCGAGCTGGTGGAGCAGGCCAAGGCCATCGCCGCTGAGAACCACTGCACCGTCACCCTCACCGAGGACGTAAACGAGGGAACCAAAAACGCCAATGTCATCTACACCGATATCTGGGTCTCCATGGGCGAGCCGGACGAGGTATGGGAGACCCGCATCAAGCTCCTCAAGCCCTATCAGGTCAATGCCGCCGCTATGCAAAACGCCGCGCCGGACGCCATTTTTATGCACTGCCTGCCCTCCTTCCACGACACCAAGACCACCATTGGGGCGCAGATTGCGGAGAAGTTCGGCATTCCGGAGATGGAGGTCACCGATGAAGTGTTTGAGTCTCCCCAGTCCGTTGTATTTGACGAGGCAGAAAACCGGATGCACACCATCAAGGCGGTCATTTACGCCACCCTTTGCTGAGAAAGGGAGGGAACTGACATGCCATTTGTAATGCCCAAGTACCAGGCCCCCGACTTCACCCAGGCGCGTTTCGTAAACGCCCCCGATGCCCGGTACGAGCCGGCCGAAAAGGACGGCGTAGCGCCGGAGGGTTACCACAGCACCTCCATGTACCCGGAGTATTTCAAAATCAACGGCAAATGGACGCTGGCGGAGGAGAGCCGCATGGATTCCAGCGTAGTCCTCCGTGATGACGGCCATTTGGACGTAGTAGAGAACCGGAACCTGAAAAAAGGGGACAAGGTCATCCTTGGCCGCACGGAGAAAGGCGAGGACGGCATTTACATGCACTGCGCCGGCTTCCGCGACGAGGAGAGCGACCTGGACGACCAATTTGTCTTCCGCCAGGGCCGCAGCCGCGAGACGGCCTTTGCCAGGGACTACGATAAGCTCTTCGAGCTTCTGCGCCACGAGAAGGAGCACGGGAACATCCTGTGGGTCATGGGCCCGGCCTTCGCTTTTGACGCGGACGCCAGGGCGGCCATGCAGGCGCTGGTGGAAAATGGCTACGCCCACGGCCTGATGGCGGGCAACGCCCTGGCCACCCACGACCTGGAGGGCGCGCTGCTCCATACGGCACTGGGCCAGGACATCTATACCCAGCGTTCCCAGCCCAACGGCCATTATAACCATTTGGACGTGATCAACAAAGTCCGCCGCAGCGGCTCCATCCCGGCATTTATTGAAGACTACAAGATTGACAACGGCATCATTTATAGCTGTGTAAAGAAGGATGTCCCTATTGTCCTCACCGGCTCCATCCGGGATGACGGCCCCCTGCCGGAAGTGATAGGCGACGTCTATGAGGGCCAGACGAAGATGCGTGAGCTGGTGAAGAACTGTACCACCATCATTTGCCTGGCCACCATGCTCCACACCATCGCTGCGGGGAACATGACGCCCTCCTTCCGGGTAATGCCGGACGGGGAGATTCGCCCGCTGTATCTGTACGCGGTAGACGCGGACGAGTTTGTAGTGAACAAACTGCTGGACCGCGGCAGCCTCTCCGCCACCACCATTGTTGCAAACGTGCAGGATTTCATCACCCTGGTCGCCCGGGGGTTAGGCGTTATGAAATAAGCGAAAGAGGCCCCTCCTAAAGGAGGGGTCTCAATGATAGTTTTAAAGGGGAGTCGGATTTTATTTTCGGGTTTTGCGTTAAAGGCTGCGTATTCAGTGTTTGCAACATGCATTTTGGCGGACAGGCAATGTTCTTGTTCAAGGCTACATTTCGCTATCCTGCATGATTGATTACCATTCCGCAGCCGCCGCAATAATTTCCTAACAGCATAGGACACAGCCCGCAATTTAATCCGCAAAGAGATAATAATTAATTTTTTCGTTCAAATCCTTTCATAAATATCCGCTCCGCAAATTCTGCTTTTTGCTCTGTTCGGCTTCCCGTAACTGCATTTCAACTACTTCGGACACAGAGAAATTCAAGACAGCTATGGAGAAGCTGGACAGCATAATTGACCTTCCCTCCAGCCATTGGAAGCCCGTACCCAAGAGCATCGGTCCTATGGACGGTGGGAACGGCACATCCTTGGACCGCGCTTCTGGTCTTCTGGTTGAAAAGATTTTAGATTATTGTTGCACTTTCTAAAAAACACGGCTGGTTCCCGTTTGGGAATCAGCCGTGTTTTTTTACGGTTCCGCCAGGGACAGATCCAAAATCTTCTGGCAAAGCGCCGGGTATGCCAGGCCGGTGGCGGCGGCTTCCTTCGGCAGCAAGCTCCCCGGGGTCATCCCCGGCAGGGTGTTGACCTCCAGGCACCAGGCCCGGCCATCCTCGTCCAGAATGAAATCCGTCCGGGAGTAAGCCCGCAGCCCCAATGCCCGGTGCAGCCGCAGGGCGGCTTCTCCCATAGCCCGCTGCTGTTCCGGCGTAATGGGGGCTGGGCAGACCTCCTGGCATTGGCCTTGCTGGTATTTGGCGGCGTAATCGAAATAGCCGCCGTTCTGGGCAATTATCTCCACCGCCGGAAGGTACTGGTCTCCCAGCACCCCCACGGTCAGATCCCGCCCTTTGAGCTTTTTTTCCACAATCACGTGCCCACCATAACCCAGCATTTCCTCCAAGGCCGCACGCAGCTCCTCCCTGGTTTCCGGCAGGGCCAGCCCCAGGGAAGAACCGCCGTTGATAGTCTTTACCGCCGCAGGGAGGGGCAGTTCATCTGTCAGCCTGGGGATATCCTCCTTTTGATAACGCATCTCCCGCCAGGGGGCGGTCAGTACCCCGGCACGCTCCATCACCTGTTTTGCCACGTCCTTGTTCATTGCCATGCCGGAGGCCAGATGCCCCGACCCGGTGTAGGGAATCCCCAGCAGGTCAAAGGCCGCCTGGACCCTCCCGTCCTCGCCGCACTCGCCATGAAGACCTAAAAATACCGCGTCCGCCATCCGGCAGGCTTCCAGTACGCCGGGGCCGAACAAGCTGGCGGACCGATCCTTCCGGGAAGCACGGACGGTCTCCAGGTCAGGGGCTTGGGCGGTGATTTCCTCCTGGGTACACAGGCCATCCGGCGCATCAAAAATATCCCGCACATCCCCCTCCCAGGCTTCCAAGCCCAGGAACATGTCCACCAGGGCCGCTTTATGCCCCAGGCTCCGCAACGCGCGGCAAATCCCCTGGCCGGAAACCAGGGAAACCTGCCGTTCCGGGGACAGCCCCCCGGCCAACACAATAATATTCAAAGCAGAAGCTTCTCCTTTCTTTATGCGAACCGCGCCGCGGCATACGCTTCCGTCATAGCGAAGTAGCGGTATTCTACGCCGTAGTCCTGATCGCCCCAAGTGGTGTCAATGTGATAGGCCTGCCCATCCAGGGTGGCCGTTGTCCAGATATGGTCTGCTGTGGAGTACGTGCCGCAGTGGATGCCTTCCAGCTTCAGCAGAAGGTTGTACGCCGCCGTATAGCCATCACATACGGCAAGCTTCTCCTTAAACAGGCGGTATCCAGTGTGGCTCATAGCCGCGCTGGTGTGGTCATAACGGCAGTTCTCACAAATCCAGGTATAGTAGGCCTTGGCTTTTTCATATTCGGTCATATCCGCCGTAATTTTCCCCGACTCCCACATCTGATCGTGAACCGCCAGGGCGCAGGCCATGGTCTCCTCCCGGTAGTAATCCACATCATCCTCCGAATAGAGACTGCTGGCAAAGGTCAGCGTAGCGAACCCGGCGCTGCTGGAATAGGAGATGTGGACATAATTATAGGTCTGCTCCACATAATTCCGGGCCACTTCCAGGAACACCCGGTTCAGGTCATCGGCATACGAGCGTGTCAGCGTCCCCGCCGGGTATTGCAGCCTGATGGTCCGCTCCCCCCGGGACAGCATGTAGCGGACGTCTGCGTCAATCTTATCCCACTCCGCCGGGGCGGGGCTTTCATAAAAGCTCCCATCGCTATCGACCAGGTCGGCCATGGTAGTCCCCTTCCGGCTGTAGGCCGGAAGGATTTCCCAGTCCAGTGCCAGCCGCAGCTCGCCGTAGGCCAGCCGCGCCGCCAGCGCCGCCGCCTGGCAGCGGGAGATATTCTCCTCCGGCTGGAAAGAGCCGGTCTGATCCGACCCGCCGGCCACGCCCCAGGTATACAGCTTGAGGATATCCTCCCGGTAGGGCATAGATTCCGTCACATCGGTGATATACTGCCCCGCTTCATACCCCGCGGCCACCACTTCCCCGTTCACCGGGGTAAACAGGCTGTCCGGCAGGGCATTGGCCAGCACATGGGCCATCTCCGCCCGGGTGGCGGGACGGTTGTAGGCCTCCTCCAGCTCCCGCCCAATGGCCCCTTTTTCCTGTAGGTATGAGACGTAAGGCTGATACCACACCCCTCCGTCCCCGCCATAGGCGGCAGGCCCCGTTTCGCTGTCCCCAGTTTCATAGAGGCTGCGCAGCCGGGCCGCCATAGTGACAACCTCCCCGCCGGTCAAATCGCCGTGGGGATCGTAGCGGCCGTCCTCCCTGCCATTGGCCAAGCCCAATTCATAGAGGGCCTTCACGGTCTCATAATACCAGTCCCCCTGGCTCACATCAGAAAACTGCTCCTCATAAACACGGATGGGAGCGAAGCCCGTTTCCCGTGCCTGCGCGGGCAGTGTGCCCAGCAGCAAAACCGCCGCCAGCGCCAGGATATGTACGCGGCACTTCATATCTTACGTTCCTCCTTCTGTCAGGGCACCAGAATGTGCATATCGTCCAAGGCCAGCTCCCGCTGATAGGGGTTGAAATAGTTGTTGACCATCTCCAAGCACCCCTCCGCGTCCAGCACGTAGTAAGACCCGCCCTTGTAATATCCCGCCCCGTCCCCGGGGAGGGTATGGAAGGTAATGTTATCACTGCCCACCGTCAAAGCCTGCTCCCCCAGCCAGACCAGGTTCGCCAGTTCCAGGTCGGTGTCCACCCATTTCTGGAATATCTCGGCGTAGGTACGGATCTTGTCCCAATTAGAGATGCTGAGCATCTGTTTGGCAGCGGCCATCAGGAATGCCTGCTGGGTGCCGATGCGCCCGATATCGGCGGTCGCGTAGCCGGTGCCATCGTTGTTCTGCCGCCAGCGGACTACTTGCAAGGCTTTCGCGCCATCCAGGTGCCGCAGGCCCGGGTCAAAGTGGATATGCAGATCCTGCTCCGGATCGTCATAGTCCATCAGCACCGGGATTTCAAAATCCACCCCGCCAATAGCGTCCACCAGCTCCACGAAAGCCCGCAGATCCACGGTAATATAGTGGTCCACCGGGATGCCGAGCAAACGGGACACCTCGCTCATAGTCTGGGTAAAACCTCCGTGGTGGTAAGCGTTGTTCAGCTTCTTCACCGACCAGGACACGTCCAGGAGCGTATCCCTGGGCAGGCTGACCACGTTGATCTTCCCGTTTTTCGCATCCACGGCCACCAATAAATTGGTGTCGCTGCCTCCGTTTTCATCGTCCAGCCCCCCCACCAGGATCGTGTGGAACCTGTCTTTCCGCTGGGAGGGGGCGGCGCTCTTAGCGGCGGCCGCCTCCCCCGGCTCAGCGGCGTCTGCCTCTCCGCCGGGCAGCGCGCCGCCTACCGGAAGCGCCGGCTTCGGCGTAGGCTCCTTGGAAAAGCATTTGTAAAGTCCGAACAGGGCGGTCAAAACAAAGAGAATGCAGACCGCCGCCACGGCTGCCGCCTGGCCGCCGCTGGTTTTTCTTTTGCTGCGCCTCATGGTATAGATGCTCCTTGTATCGCGGTAAAGTCCGGCGCGGGACAGCCGCGCCGCCCTTTATTATACTCTCTCCTGCACGATAACACAAGAGCCGAGGAAAAATTGTCACCATTTGTATCTTCTATCCAATTATCCTTCTGCCCCGTCCCGTTCCAGCCTCCTGAGCACCTCGTCAAGCTGGTCTGACTGGCGTGAGAGGGTCTCCAGCACATCACCCAGCATTTCCTCCGCCGTAGGCCGGGGGACAGGGCGGGAGGTGCGGATGGGATGGGCGTAGCGGTGCAGCGCCGCTGGCGGCGGACCGGCCGGTGTGGCAGGACTGTCCGGCGGCGCGTCCGGGCGGCGGTGTGGTTGATTCTGCTTACGGCAAGGCTTCATGACGGTATTCCTCCCATGGTATTGCATTTTTGAACGGAGGGGCGGTCACTCCCCGCCCCGGTATTTGCGCCGGGTAGCGATCCCGCCGCGTATATGCCGCTCCGCTTTGTTTTCGTCCAGCACTTCTTTTACCTGTAGATAGAGGCTTCTGTTGTAAAGGGGCAGCCGCTCCTGGATATCCTTATGTACGGTACTTTTACTAATCCCGAACCGTCTGGCGGCTTCCCGCACAGTCGTGCGGTTTTCGATAATATAAGCGGCCAGCTCACAGGCCCGCTCCTCGATGTTTCCCTTCAAGGCCCAACACTCCCTATCCCGTTATGCTCCATTTATATGCACACTCTCACGGGAACATGCGGAAACAGGGAAAAAATCGCGCCTGGGGGGCGAACCTCCCAGGCGCGTACAATGCCAAACAAAAAGTTGCGTCCACTCCGGCGCTGTGATATACTTATCCCTGCCGGGATCCCAGAATAGAAAAGACACACGGAGGGCAACAAACATGCAGAAGATCTGCCTGATTTCCTTCAGCAGCCGCCCCAATGGCAACTGCGGCCGGACCGCCGGGATGCTCCATCAGAAATACGGGGAACGCTCCGTCCTTTACGACTTTTCCACTTTCACCATCACGCCCTGCGGGCGCTGCGGCTACGAGTGCTTCCAGGCACGGGAGGACTGCCCTTATTGCAACGACCCCGAATACGCCGTCTGCTCCGCCATCGCTGGCAGCGGGCTCGCCTGCTTCATCGTCCCCAACTATTGCGACTACCCCTGCGCCAACTTTTTTGCTTTCAACGAGCGGAGCCAGTGTTATTTCCAACACCATCCGGCGTTGTTAACGCAATATTTATCGGTAAAGAAGAAATTCATCGTCATCAGCAACACAGGCCGGGAGAATTTCATCACAGCCTTCCGCTACCATGTAGCGGAGGGCGTAGAGCCGGACATCCTGTTCCTCAGCGCCAAGCGGTTCCATAAAACCAGCATCCGCGGGGATTTGATGGACGCCCCAGAAGCCCGCGCGGCGGTGCTCCAATTCATGTCCAGCGTCGGCTGACCCGTCACAGCACATAGCAGGCGCGCCCGCCGCCGATAAACTTCGGCCTGGTCCGGGCGCACAGCAGAACCGCCTTTCCGACATGATCCAGGCTGAGCCGCACTGGCACCGCCACCGGCCGCAGGTGCATCCCGATCAGCGTCCCGCCGATATCCAGCCCCGCGTGGGCGCGAACTGTCTCCACCGCCACCGGAGCCTGGAACCGCTCCCACGCCGTTGTGGCGAAGGATCCGCCCGCCTTCGGCTGTGGACGGACGCTGACTGGTTCATAGCCATATTTCCGGGCGCACTCCGCCTCCAAAACCAGCGCCCGGTTCAAATGCTCACAGCACTGGGCCGCCAGGAAAACGCCCCTGGCCTGCAAAAGGGGGTACACGCCGTCAAAGACGGCCTGGGCAGCTTCCAGGCTGGATGCCTTACCAATTTTCCCCCCGGTGATTTCCGAGGAGGAGCACCCCACAACAAAAAGGCTACCCTCCTCCAGCTTTGCCGCTTCCAGAAGCTCCTCCGCCGCTTGCGCGGCCTGACGCCGGATTTCCTCACAGGTTATATCCATCATACCAACTCCCCTTCCTCCGTCTCATCGGGCCGTTTCATGTCCCGCCAGACGGTACACATCATGGTAATATAGCACGCCGCGCCGCCCACCACATCGCTGGCCGGCTCCGAAGCGAACACGCCGTAGGCCCCAAGCCCCCACAGCCTGGGCAGGACCAGCATCAGCGGCACTACCAGCGCCACCTTACGGAACAGGGAGAAGAACACGGCGTTTTTCGCCCGGCCCAGCGCCACAAAGGTATTCTGCCCAATCATTTGAAAACTCATCATCACATAGGCGGCGTAATAAATCCGCATCGTAGGGATCCCCACCGCCAGCAGCCCCGGGTCATCGTTAAACAACAGGATAAATACCCTGGGAAACGCCAGCAGAAGCACCCAAACCAGGATATTGTACCCCAGGCAGCTCGCGGTCAAAAACCGGATGCTCTCCCGCACCCTGCTGTATTTCCCCGCGCCGTAGTTGTAGCCGATGACCGGCTGGGCGCCCTGGGTCAGCCCCCGGATGGGCTGGAATACGATCTCCCGGACAGAGACAATAGCGGTCATAGCGGCCACATACAAGTCCCCATTCCCCGATGCCGCGCCATAAGCCTGAAGCTGGGCGTTTCCCAACGCCTGCACCACGCTGTTGGTTACGGAGAAGGTAAACCCGGTCAGCCCCAGCCCACAGACGCGCCGCAGAATCGGGGCATCCAGCCCCAGGCTTCCCCGTTCCAGGCGGACAACCGCTTTTTTCCCTGTCAGAAACGCCAGCACCCACACCGCCGAGCAAGCCTGGGCGATCACGGTCGCCAGCGCCGCGCCCCGTACGCCCATACCCAGCCCGAAAATAAACACTGGATCCAAAACAAGGTTAATCACCGCCCCCAGCAGGGTTGTCATCATCCCGGTTTTCCCGAACCCCTGGGCGTTGATAAACGGGTTCATCCCCAGCCCAATCATCACAGGCACAACGCCAACCAGATAGATCTGTAGGTAATCCCTGGCATGTACCACTGTCTCATCGCTGCCGCCCACCAGGTAGAGGAAGGGCGTCTGGAAGAGATAGAACGCCGCCGTCAGCCCCGCCCCCAGCAGCATCAGCAGGGTAAAGCTGACCCCCATGATCCTGGCGGCCTGCCTGTCATCCCCCCTGCCCCGGGCAATGGAAAACAGGGGCGCGCCCCCGGTACCGCAGAGGTTGGCAAAGGCGGTAATAATGTACGTTGCCGGCATCACCAGCCCGATACCGGTAAAAGCGTCCCGCCCAACGGTGTCAATGTGCCCAATAAAGGCCCGGTCCACCACATTATAGAGGACAACGGTCAACTGGGCCACCGTCAAAGGGATTGCCAGGGAGAGGATATTTTTCGCGATGCTCCCCTGGGAAAAGTCATTTTTTCTCCGCTCAGCCATATCATCCCACCCATCTGTTTTTTCTTATTGTAGGATGTTTCCGTCAAAAATGCAAGAGGGCAGATCAATCTTCCTCCTGACAGGCCTACAGATTGCCAGGCTGGCAGTCCAGCGCAAAGCAAGCCCCGGCAAGGACATCCAGATCCAATTTTCAGCTTGCGGGCTGTACCCATTGGGTACTGGAACGGCCATCCGCGCAGCCCGGAGAAGCCCCCGCCGCAATAACCGGAGGGGATCACATCCGTGATCCCCTCCAGGTGCCTTATACCCGTTTCCAAACAGCCCCATCCTTCGTATCAACAATCTCAATCCCCTGGGCTTTCAGCGCATCACGGATCCGGTCAGCTTCCGCGAAATCCTTTGCCTTCTTCGCTTCCGCCCGCCGGAGAACCAGCGCATCGATATCCGGATCCCCCTCGCCGGAGATTACGAATCCGCCGGACGCGGAAGCGGAGGTTTTCGCCGTTGCATCCGCCTTACGCTTCTCCTCCGCCTTTTCCAGGAGGCCCAGCCCCAGCACCCTGTCAAAATCCGCCAGCAGCGCCAGCTTCGTCTCATCATTTGCCGGAGCCTTCAGCGCGTCATAGAGCGCGGTCACACCCAGCGACGTATTGAGGTCATTCCCCATCGCTTTCCGGAACTTCTCCTTCTGGGCATCCAAGACGGCCTGGTCAATTTCTCCATTTCCCGGCTTCAACGAGGCGACCCTGGCAACCAGCTTGTTATACGCCCCCTGGGCGTTATCCAGGTTTTCCCAGGAGAACACCAGCGACTTCCGGTAATGGCTCTGCAAGCAGAACAGCCGGTAAGCCAGCGGGTCATATCCCTTTTCCAGCAAGAGGGACAGCGTCAGCTTCTCCCCTTTGCTTTTACTCATTTTTCCCGTTGGCGTATTCAAGTGGAGCACATGCACCCACCAATTGCACCATTTATGTCCCAAAAACGCCTCGCTCTGGGCGATTTCGTTGGTATGGTGGGGGAAAGCGTTGTCAATTCCGCCGCAATGGATATCCAGGTCTTCCCCCAGATGCTTCATCGAAATCGCAGAGCACTCGATATGCCATCCAGGATATCCGACCCCCCACGGGGAATCCCATTTCAGCGCCTGGTCCTCAAACTTGGACTGGGTAAACCAGAGGACGAAATCGCTCTTATTGCGCTTATTCCCGTCCTCCTCCACGCCCTCCCGGACGCCCACGGCCAAATCCTCGGCGTCATGGTCGTTAAAAACATAGTACCGCTCCAGCTTGCTGGTATCAAAGTAAATATTCCCCCCCGCCGGATAGGCGTAGCCGGTATCCAGCAGCTTGGTAATCAATTGGATATACTCCCCAATGCAGTTCGTCGCCGGCTCCACCACGTCCGGCCGTTTGATATGCAGTTTATCGCAGTCGGCAAAAAACGCCTCGGTATAAAACCGTGCGATATCCAAAATCGTCTTATTTTCCCGTTTCGCCCCCTTGAGCATCTTATCCTCGCCAGTGTCGGCGTCGCTGGAAAGATGCCCCACATCGGTAATATTCATGACGCGTTTGACGTTGTACCCCTCATAGCGCAGGAATTTTTCCAGCACGTCCTCCATGAGGTAGCTGCGCAGGTTGCCGATGTGGGCATAATCATAGACCGTAGGGCCGCAGGTATACATTTTAACAATATCGGGATGGTTCGGGACGAACTCCTCTTTCTTATGGGTCGCGGAATTATACAGATACATATTGCCTCTCCTTTTCATTGGAAGTTTTTTTCAGAATCCTGTAGTTTTTTCTCCAATTCCTCCACCCTGCGGGCAAGAGCCTCGATTTTTTGCAGGGTAGGGTTCACAACATTGGTCTGGTCCACCTCATCGGCATAGCGGCGGACCTTCTCACCATTGACGCGGACGATTTGCGCGGGTACGCCCACGGCGGTAGCGTTAGGGGGCACATCCTGCAAAACCACCGCGCCCGCAGCGATCCGGGCGTTATCATGAATCGTAATCGGCCCCAGCACCCTGGCCCCGGAACCCACCATCACATTATTTCCCAAAGTCGGGTGCCGTTTGCCCACGTCCTTCCCTGTCCCTCCCAGGGTCACGCCCTGATAGAGCAGCACATCGTCCCCAATTTCGGTGGTTTCCCCGATCACAATACCGGTGCCATGGTCGATTACCAATCTCCTTCCAATCGCGGCGCCGGGATGGATTTCGATTCCAGTCCAGAACCGCGCCCACTGGGAAATACATCGGGCAATAAAACACAGCCCCCGGCCATGGAACCAGTGGGCAATCCGATAGTAGATCGTAGCGTGGACGCCGGCATACAAGAGGAAGATTTCAAATTTCCCTCTCGCGGCCGGGTCCCTCCGCTGGTAAGCGGATAAGGTTTCTCTTAACAACATATAGGAAATCCTTCAACTTCACATAGAATCAACAGACTGTCAAAAAAGCCCTCTAGCGTACGCAGCGGGGGCATTCTGAAAATTTATCTGAAAATTTCTAAAAAGGTTGCACGAAGCACGGCAACTTTCGGCCAGATGCGGCCTATAGGTGTAGCGGGCGTCACCTACCGGAACTTCGCGCGTTCGAACAAAAACGCCCACAGGGGTTGATCTCCCTGGACATTCCCCCGCGCCGGTTGCAAACGGAGGCACCTTGACAACGAAATACCAGCCCCACGCCGCATCATCAGGCAAAAGTTTTTGTATTTCATTATATTACAAGCCAAACCCTTCCGTGTCAAGAAAAGAAACCCCCCATCTTTTCGTAAAAAATTCGTGAATTTTCGGGAAAACCGCCTGCCGCCCTTGCGGCGGGGCTGATTTTATGCTAATATAAGTAGGTTGTTAAGCGCATCAGAAAAATAAAAATTGCAAGAGGATTGATTTATGGAAATCACACAGGGCGTCCGCTTTGATACACTGGGCCTGTCCCCGGAGGTCATGCGGGCGCTGGAGAAAAAAAATTACCAGCTTTCAACGCCCATCCAGGCCGGGTGCATCCCTCCCATGCTGGACTGGCAGGACGTCACCGCGAAAGCCCCTACAGGCACCGGCAAAACCTTCGCCTTCGGCATCCCCATCATTGAGCATACCGATGGCGATAACGACCAGGTACAAGCCGTAATCTTAGCCCCCACCAGGGAACTGGCCATGCAGATCACCGCCGAAATGCGGGATCTTGCCCAATTCAAGCCCGGCGTCCGCATGGTCTGCCTCTACGGCGGCCAGCCCATCGGAAAGCAAATCGATGCCCTGAAAAAGCGTCCCCAAATCGTTATTGCCACCCCTGGCCGCTTAGGCGACCACCTCAAGCGCCGCACCGTCCGCATCGATGCCGTCCAAACCGCTGTTTTAGACGAGGCGGACCGGATGTTGGACATGGGCTTCATCCACGATGTAACCCGCCTGCTGGACCAGATGAAGAACCGGAAAAACCTGGGCCTTTTCTCTGCCACCATCAGCCGCGAGGTCATGGACATTGCCTGGGTCTACCAGCGCGACGCGGTAGAGATCACGGTTCGCCCCGATGAAGAAAACAAGCCCGACATCCTCCAATACCGGCTGGAAACCACCATGGACGGCAAGGTGGACGCCCTGGCGAAGATCATGAACCAGGAGGAATACGACCGCGTCATGATCTTCTGCAATACCAAGGGCAACACCGAGCGGGTCACCAAGCTCCTGCAAATGCGGGGCGTGGACGCCCAGTGCATCCACGGCGATATTCCCCAGGAAAAGCGGGAGAAGGTCATGGCCCGTTTCCGCCGGGGGGAACTGCGGGTATTCGTTGCCACCGATGTAGCGGCCCGGGGCATTGACGTAGACGATGTCGAGGCGGTATTCAATTATGATGTCCCGGACGAGAACGAATACTACGTCCACCGCATTGGCCGGACAGGCCGTGCCAAACGCCACGGCGCGGCCTACACTTTTGTTACCGACTACCCCGGCATGGTTCGTCTAAACGACATTGCCAAGCACACGAGAAATCAGATCCAGTCCGTAGCCTTCGGCCCGGACGGCAAACTGATTCCCGTTGAGACAAAATGAGGAGGCATATGGGAAAAAAATATACAGCTCTTCTGTGCGCGCTGCTGATTCTTCTGCTCTCCGCCTGCGGTGAAAAACCGGAGGACGCGGATCCCCCTGCGGATCCTCCCCTCCCCCAAGCAGAAGACCTGACTGTCCGCGTTGGCGGCGCCCATACCACCCTGGATCCCGCGTCCATCACAGCCCCTGGCGGAGAAACCATCCTGTACCATCTCTATGAAAACCTTCTCCGCTGGGAGGACGGCGGCGATGGCTGGGCCGTCCTGGCCAACGGCCAGGCGGAGAGCTACACTGTCGAAACCGACTACGCAGGAAACGCTACCTACACCTTCACCCTCCGGGACGGTATCCGCTGGTCTGACGGCGCCGCTGTAAAAGCCCAGGATTTCGTCTTTGCTTGGCGGCGGCTGGCGGATCCAGCCAACAACATGCCCCACCGGGGACTTTTGTCGGAGGTCTCCGGCTACGCGGAAGTCCAGGAAACCGGGGATACTTCCCTTCTGGCTGTTTCCGCGCCAAACAGTAAAACATTGGTGGTCGCCTTGAACGGCAGTCCCGCCTATTTTTTAGAGGAAATCTGTGCCGGGGCCTACACTATGCCCCTGCGGGAGGATTCCCCCTTTTACGCCAACCCCGTTGTCACCAACGGCCCCTATGTGCTCACCGGCTTCACCCAGAATATGGTCAAGCTGGCCCGGAGTGAAACCTACTACGCTCCCGCCCCAACCGGCCCGGAAACCATCCAATTTGCCGCTTCCAAGGGCAGCGAGAGCGACTACGCCGCCCTCACCGCCGGAGAAGCCGTCCTGATTACCGCCCTCCCTGCTGAACCGCTGCAAGCCCTGGCGGATAGCGGCGTCTGGACGCCGGAGCCGGTCACCACCACCTGCGGCGTACTGCTTAACTGCAAAACAGCCCCCTTTGACAACGCCAGCATCCGTATGGCCTTCCATTTGTCCATCGACCATCAGGCGGTGGTGGATGCCCTGGGAGACCTCACTTCCCGGCCCGCGCCGGGGATCGTGCCCTACGGCGTGTCTGACTACAGCCAGCGGCCCGAGGTGGAAGCGTCCCCGGAGGATGACTCCCCTCCCGACCCCATGATCCAACAGCCGGAAACCGCTATCCCCAATCCCACCTGCTGGGATTTCCGCACCCATAGCCAAACCCTGGTTACCGCGGAGCATACCCACGACCATGAGAGCGACTGCAACTACGCCAAAGCCCTGATGGCCCAGGCCGGATACCCCAACGGCACGGGCTTCCCCGCCGTAGAGTATATCTATCCCGATGGCAGCGATGGGGACCGGGCGCTGGCGGAGCTTCTGGCTGCGGAATGGAAGGCCTGCCTGGGCGTCTCCGTTACCCTCCGGGCCGTGAGCGAAGAGGAATACGAGGCAGCTTTCATCCCTGTCCTTCCCGAGGAGGGCGGGGAAAGCGATACTGAACCGGAACCGGTCGCCCCCTTCCAGATGGCAGCGATGGACTTCACATCCGCATACAGCGACGCGGGTTTGCTGCTGGGGAACTGGCACAGCGGCGCGGAAAAAAACATATCCGGATACGCCAGCCCCGCTTTCGACATCCTGCTGGACGCCGCGAAAGCGGCAGTCTCGCCGGACGCCAGGGACGCCTATCTCCACGATGCCGAAGCCATTCTCCTGGAGGACTCCCCGGTGATCCCCGTGCTCTGCCGGGGCAGCGGGTTCCAGCTTGCCAGCGGCCTTACCGGCCTGTACCGCGCACCGGACGGCGTGTTCTTCCTTTACAACCTCCAGGCAGCGGCGCAGGAAGGATAGCCCGGCTCTGATTGTTGCATGTGAAACTGCAAAGTACCCCTTTTTACGGTATGCTGATATCGTGAACAATTTAACAAACCATCCCATATTCCCGGAAACATTCATGGAGGAGGAAACATCCTATGAACACCTGTACCGACTGCCTAAACCGCAATACCTGCGCCAGCGCGGATAAGCCCATGGAGGGCTATATCCGCTCCCTGCCCCTGGAGACCGCCCACCACCGGGTCGCCACCCAGGAAACCAAGTGCGGCTTCGGCCTGCAAGGCGTGTGCTGCCGCCTGTGCGCCAACGGCCCCTGCCGCATCACCCCCAGCGCCCCCCGGGGCATCTGCGGCGCCAGTGCCGACACCATCGTGGCCCGGAATTTCCTCCGGGCGGTAGCCGCCGGTTCCGGCTGCTATATCCATGTGGTTGAAAATACGGCCCGTCAACTGAAAAACACAGGCCTGCACAAGGATAAGATCCGCAGCGAAAAGGCCCTCAACCATCTGGCGGACCTGCTGGGCGTCACCGGCACGGACAAGTACGACCTGTGCGTCAAGGTGGCAGACGCGGTGCTGGCAGACCTGTACCGCCCCGAGTATGAGGGCATGGAGCTGGTGGAAAAGCTGGCCTACGCCCCCCGGGTGAAGAAGTGGAAGGAACTGGGCATCATGCCTGGCGGCGCCAAAGGCGAGGTGTTCAACAACATCGTCAAATCCTCCACCAACCTCAGCTCCGACCCGGTGGAAATGCTGGTTTCCTGCCTGCGCCTGGGCATTTCTACGGGACTGTACGGCTTGCAGCTTACGAACCTGCTCAACGACGTGGTGCTGGGCGACCCCGTTATCCGCCCCGCCCCGGTGGGCATGAATGTCATCAACCCCGATTACATCAATATCCTGATTACCGGCCACCAGCACTCCCTGTTTACCTATATCCAGGACCGTCTCCTGGACGGGGACGTGGTGGCAAAGGCTAAGGCCGCCGGGGCCAAGGGCTTTAAGCTGGTAGGCTGCACCTGCGTGGGCCAGGATCTCCAGCTTCGCGGTGAGCATTATACCGAAATCTTCGATGGCCACGCCGGCAATAACTACATCTCTGAGGCGGTGCTGTCCTGCGGCGCTATTGACGCAGTGCTCAGCGAGTTCAACTGCACCCTCCCCGGCATTGAGACAATCTGCGATGAGTTGAAAATCAAGCAAATCTGCCTGGACGTGGTGGCGAAGAAAGCTAACGCCGAGTACATCCCCTTCCACTACGAGACCCGTCAGGCCGATGGCGACCGGATCATCGACGCGGTCATCGACGCCTACAAGGCCCGCCGGGGCAATGTGCCCATGAACCTGTTCCCGGATCACGGCAACAAAAATACCCTCACCGGCGTCAGCGAGGGCAGCCTGAGGGCCTTCCTGGGCGGAAGCTGGAAGCCGCTTATCGACCTGATCGTGGCCGGGAAGATCAAGGGCCTGGCCGGTGTGGTGGGCTGCTCCAGCGTGGCCTACGGCCACGACACCCTCACTGCCGAGCTGGCTAAAGAGCTGATTGCCAAGGATATCCTGGTGCTCACCGCCGGGTGTTCCTCCGGCGGACTGGAAAATATCGGCCTCATGACCCCCGA
Organism: uncultured Oscillospiraceae bacterium; assembly: GCA_910587645.1. GTDB lineage: Bacteria > Bacillota > Clostridia > Oscillospirales > Oscillospiraceae > Pelethomonas. The sequence goes on along the minus strand of CAJUNA010000006.1, from coordinate 50,928 downwards.
AGCCGCCGAGCTGGCCGGGCCGAACTTGAAAGCCGTGTGCAAGGAGCTGGGGATTCCTCCGGTTCTGAACTTCGGCCCCTGTCTCGCCATCGGACGGTTGGAAATCGTGGCGACCGAAATCGCCGGGGAACTGGGCGTGGACCTGCCCCAGCTTCCCTTAGTCCTCTCCGCCGCCCAATGGCTGGAGGAGCAGGCGTTGGCCGATGGCGCCTTCGCCCTGGCCCTTGGCCTGCCCCTGCATCTGGGTGTGCCGCCCTTCATCACCGGCAGCAAGCTGGTTACCAAGATTTTGACCGAAGATATGGTTGGCCTTACCGGCGGCAAGGTCATCGTGGATCCCGACGGCAAGAGCGCCGCCAACCAGTTGGAAGCCATCATTGAGGAGAAGCGCAAGGCCCTCAATATTTAAGGAGAGGTGCGCGGATATGAAACGAATTTTTATTGACCCCGCCAAGTGCGATGGATGCAAAAACTGTACCTTGGCCTGCATGGCCTCCCACCAGGATATGACGCCCCGCAAGGGTACGCTGGCAGAAATCCGGCAGGCGATGTATGCGCTCGACCTCACCGACCCTAACACGCAGTCCCGCAACCGCATCATCACGGACGGCCAGGGCGGGTATAAGCCTATCTTCTGCCGCCACTGCGATATTCCCGACTGCGCGGGGGCCTGTATGAGCGGCGCGTTGGAGAAAAATATGGAAACCGGGCTGGTGGAGTATCATTCTGACAAATGCGCGGCATGCTATATGTGCGTCATGAACTGCCGCTACGGCGTCCCGGCCATTTCCCCGGACCGGAAGCGGATGATCAAATGCGACTTCTGCGCCCACTTGGAGGAAGGCCCCGCCTGCGTAAGGGCCTGCCCCAAAAAGGCCATCGAAGTAAGGGAGGTATGACCATGGAACGGTTTGTGATTATCGGAGCAGGCGCGGCTGGCATTACCGCCGCCCAAACCCTCCGGGCGTTTCGTCCCAATGATGTCGTTACCGTGATCTCCATTGATGATAAAATCCATTCCCGGTGTATGCTCCACAAATTCCTGGGCCATGAACGTACCGCCGAGGGCATCAATTTCGTGGGAGCGGACTTCTTCGAGAAAAACGATATCTACCACATCCCCTGCCAGACGGTTACCAAAATCGACACCGCAGGGAAGCTGGTTTACTACGGCGATGGGTACAACACGCCCTATGACAAGCTGCTCATCGCTACCGGCTCCGGGTTCTTTATTCCGCCGATCCCCCACTTCCGGGAAGCGCCGAATGTGTTCGGCTTCCGGGATCTCAGCGACGCGCTGAAAATTGACGATGCCTTTGCCAAGGGCAAAAGGGTGTTTATCGTTGGCTCCGGACTGGTGGGGCTGGACGCGGCTTCCGCCCTGTGCCAGCGGGGCGCGGAAATTACGATTGCCGAGATGGCGCCCAGGGTTATGCCGCTGCAAACGGATGACTATGCCGCTTCCGTTTACCAGAAGGTGTTCGAAGACCACGGATGCCGGTTCCTGCTGGGCATCGGGGCTGCGGACGCGGTGGTGGACGGCGGGGGGAATATCACCGAGGTGATCCTCTCTACTGGGGAGCATGTGCCCTGTGACTTCATCATTATGGCGGCGGGCGTCCGGCCTAGAATCCAGATCGCCCTGGACAGCGGCATTGCCGCCGAGCGGGCGATTACTGTGGACGATCACCTGCGGACTTCCGCGCCGGACGTGTACGCGGCGGGGGACTGCACCGGGCTTTCCGGCGTGTGGCCTGACGCAATGGCCCAGGGTAAGGCGGCGGCGGAAAATATGGCGGGAATTGACACCGTGTATGAGAAGCCGTACCCCTTCAAGAATACCAGCAACTTCTTTGGCGTGACAATGCTCAGCGTGGGCCGGATGGACTTGACTGAGGGGGCGGACGTGATCGTCCATAAGACGCCTAAGGAGTATAAAAAGGCGGTTATTACCAATGGCAAGCTGACCGGATACCTGTCCTTGGGAGATATTTCGAACCATGGGCTGTATCTGCATCTTATTAAAAACGGGATTGATGTCAGCGAGAAAAAGGATCAGATTTTCCGTCTGACTTTCGCGGATTTCTATGGGATCAACGAAAAAAACGGGGAGTTTGTTTATACGGTTTGACCTCTCTTGATGGCGCAAGGCCCGGACAAAAAGTCCGGGCCTTGCGCTTTTATAGGTTCACCTGGCTGAATCGTTTGGCGGACAGCCTATATGCTGAGAACCAGGTGATTGCGTAAACTGCTATGCCTGCCAGGAGGAGGGGGATTTGGCGTATTAAGGACGCGGCGTCTATGCCGTCCAGCCAGCCCAGGCCGGGGATATGGACCAGGGTTTCCATGGCGATGATGCCTAGGGTGGCGGGGATCATGGCGATGATAAAGGCTGTGCCAGCTTTATAGGCGGTTTTGAAAAATTGGGGGAAAAATACGATGTTAAATACGCCGAATATCATGAGGCCTATGCCGTAATAGGCAAGGTTGGCTTCTATGCCTACCGGGTTGCCGCCCGCTAAATAGCACGTCCGGAGAAAGGCGAAGGGCAGGGATATAGCCAATTCCGTGAGTTGGGCAAAGGCTGCCAGCAGGAGTTTTGCCTTGACTACGCCGCGCTTGGGGATGGGAAGCAGCGCCGTGAAGTAAATGTCCCGTGTCTCGCGGCCATACATCATGGTTTGGAATATGCCCAACATGCCAAAAAAGAATACGATGCCGTAGGGATATGCCGGAATCAGTACCAGCGCGCCCATGAACAGGAAAACGTACAGCGATGGATGGGCTGCCAGGCGGAGCTCCTTATATAGCAAATTATACATGGTACTCCCTCCTCTCCGTGCGGATCATGATATCCTCCAGGGTCAGCGGGGCAGTGTCCTCCGGAGTGCGGAGGTGCTGGAAGGATTGCAGAAATTGGGATTTTTCCGCGCTGGCAAGGACGTCCCCTTCTTTGATATAGGTGATGCTGCTGGCGCATTTCTCTAAGTCCGATGTGATGTGGGTGGAGTACAGGATGCTGCGCGTCCCGTCCGCCACCAGGGCGCGGAACAGCGCCAGCAGTTCGTCCCGGCTGACCGGGTCCAGGCCGCTGGTTGGCTCGTCAAATAAAAACAGCTCCGCGTGGTGGGACAGGGCCAGGGCGATCAGGTACTTGACCCGCATGCCAGAGGAAAGCTCCGCCACCTTTTTATCGGGATCCAGGCCGAATTCCGCGTGATAGCGGCGGCAGGCTGTCTCGTCCCAGTTCTCGTAAAAACGGCGGGCCGTCTCCGTGATGGAGGAAAGGCGCTGGTTCCGGTAGAAGTCGATGCCGCCCAGGACTACGCCCAGCTTTTGCTTGCAGGCCGCTTCCTGGGCAGGGAAAGGCTGGCCGAGGATTTCGACGGTTCCAGCATCGGGAGATACCAGATTCAATATGGATTTTAATGCCGTGGTCTTGCCTGCGCCGTTTTTGCCAATCAGCCCCATAATGCGGCCGCGCTCTAAAGTGAAGGATACGTTGTCCAAGGTGAAACGGGGATAGTGCTTGGCCAGGTTTTCTACGCGCAGGGCGTTCATTCCGTCTCCTCCCCTCCGTCCGTGTCCCCTTGGATCTGGGTGGCCAGCTCCAGCAGGCTGGTGAAATATTGGGCGGGAACCAGGGCGATGCCCGCAGTGCCGGGATTGGTGTCCCCCAGGACTACCAGCGTGTCGCCCCGGTTCAGTTGGAACAAGTCACGGGCACGCTTGGGAATGACGAACTGCCCCCGATCCCCTAGCTGGACTACGCCAAAGACGTGCTTCCCCCGGGGCGGCGGCGGAATGCTGCCGTGCTTCTGCTGAAAATGCAGCAGGTCGTCTAAGGATACGCCGTACAGCTCCGCCAGGGCATCGCAGTGGAGGATGTCAGGGGTGGTCTCGCCGGATTCCCACTTGGCCAGGGCTTGGCGGGTCACGCCAGCCGCTTCGGCGGCTTTTTCCTGGCTCAGGCCGCTGGCGCGGCGGAGGGAGAAAAGGTTCTTCGCAAGATTGGTTGGTTCCATGGAAGCCGTTTCCTTTCTGATTTTTCATACCCTCATTATACCAGTATTTTCAGTGGCCGCAACCAATGGAACGTGACATTTTTGGTTAGGTTTTGTTGCGGGGGCCGGTGGGCCTGGGGGATCTGTGTAATGCAGGGATATCAAGGGTTTGGGATGTATTGTCCTAATCGCACCTCAGCGGGGGCCATGGCTGCACCCATATTATTAACATCGCAGATGCCTTTATCCACAATCTTGCCGCAGGTTACGGCGGTTACTTTCGGCCCGTCTCCCTCCGCGCCCAGGATCACACAGCCGGAAGCGGTGGCAGTCCATTGGGCGGTTGGCGTACGCTGGTTGCCGTAGGGGACAGGCATGCGGTACTGGCGCTCAGCGGTACAGAAATGGCTGGAGGTCATGGCCCCCACCCGCTGCGCAAAGCCCCCGCTTATCATCAGCGAACCCAGCGCCAGGGATTCCCCCATGGTGGAACAGGCCCCGTACAGGCCATAAAACGGGATCCCAAAGTCGCGTAGACCAAAAGATGTGCCAATACACTGGTTGAGCAGATCCCCGGCGAAAATATAGTCCAGCCCCTCCGGCGAAAGGTTTGCCTTCTCCAGGGCTTTGCTGAGGGCGGTTTTCTGCATGGCACTCTCCGCTTTTTCCCAGGTCTTTTCGCCGAAAAAGCTGTCCCGGCACAGATGGTCAAAGTAATCCGCCAGCGGCCCCTCACTCTCCTGTTTGCCGCCGACAGCGGCGTGGGAGAGGATGACGGCAGGCTTCTCCAAGGCAACAGTCTGCCGTCCTAAACGTTTTTGCATGGTCTCGCCTCCAAACCCGTAATACCGGACAAAACCAGTCCGTGGCGCTATTGTGCGCATTTTTTTCCGGATTATGAATTTTCTTTTTCCCATACGCCAAGCCGCCGCTATCCTTGTTGGACAGCGGCGGCTTGGCGTATGATTACGGGCTTGCTATCAGGCTTTTTTTATCACTGGGATCCAGACCTCGTACTGGGCATTTTCCGGGTCGGGGTTCAGGTAGACCTCTACATCCGGCGCACTGCCGTATTCGTAGCCGGATGCCGGGAACCACTCCATGACAACGCGCCGTTCCAGATCCTGGAGGGAGCGGTTTGTCCCCGCGCCGGGAAAGACCGCCCAGGTGGCGGCGGGCACCGTATATTCCTCAAACGCGCCCGCATCCTGGCTGCTGGAAACGGCGATGAAATACCGCCAGTCCTCGCTGTCCTGGCATGCGCTGACACCCAGCAGGCCCCCAGGCTGGCCGTCCATCAGCGCCGCCAGGCGGGGGATCGTGCCATCTGACGCAGCCCTGGCCCACAGGGACGGTACTGCCGTGAAGTTCTTTTCGATGTCCCTGTCCAACGGCACGGAAATCCCGACAATACGGAACGGCGACCTTTTTTCAATGCGGTATTCCAGCTCCTCCGCCCCCTTGACCGTAATGGTGAAATGCAGCGGCGGGTAGGATTTGACCACTACGCCGCCGTCCCGAACCGCAGATGGCGCTGCGCCATGGACTGCCTGGAAAGCGCGGTTAAACGCCGTGGGGGACTGGTAGCCGTACCGGAGCGCCACATCCATTACCTTCTCCCCCGCTTGCAGATCTGCCGCCGCGAGGGACATCCTTCTCCGGCGGATATACTCCGACAGCGGTACGCCAGCCATGTAGGCAAACATCCTCTGGTAGTGGAAGGTGGAGCAGCAGGCCAGTTTGGCCAATGCCGCAAAGGCAATCTCCTCTGTCAGGTGGTTCTCGATATAACCAATGCTCGCGTTCAGTCCGTCAACCCATTCCATAATGGTTCCTCCTTGCACGTTTATGCCCTGCATTATATCAGAAAGCAGCAGGCTTGTCCTCTCTTTTTTCGTACAAATGGGAGAGGTTAAACGTTTGGCAGAAATTTTGTGAGCTAATTACGCTAAATATGCCGCCAGCAGGCGCAGGGTATTGCTGACGCCTTTCCGGTGGCTCCGCTCATAGCCGTGGGACGCGTACACACCTGGGCCAATCAGCCCGTGCCGCAGGTCGTGTCCGCCCCGCAGGGTGGCCTCGACATCGGAACCGTAGGAGGGGTATACGTCTACCGCGAAGTCCGCGCCGCCCCGGCGGGCCGCTTCAATCAGCGCGGTAACTACCTCATAGTGGTATGGGCCACCGCTGTCTTTGGCGCAGATGGAGACCTTCCGCTCATCGCAGCCCAGGCCATCGCCTACGCAGCCCATGTCCACGCTCACCGCTTCACTGACACCGGCGGGGACGGAAGCGGAACCGCCGTGGCCTACTTCCTCAAACACCGTAATATGTTCCCAGACGCGGCGGGTGGGCTTTACTTCCCCCGAGACCACCTGATCCGCCAGCTCCAGCAGGATCGCTACGGACAGCTTATCGTCTAAAAAGCGGCTCTTAATATAGCCTGATTCCGTTACACGGGTGCGGGGCTCGAAGCAGACAATATCTCCGGTCAGGATGCCCAGGGCTTCCACATCGGCACGGTTGGAGACTTCCTCGTCAATGACCACTTCCATGGCTTTATATTCCCGCTTAGCAGTATGATATTCGTTGTTGACATGGACAGATGCGTTCCGCATCTGGAAAGTCCCGGTGTAGGCCTTCCCGGAACGGGTGATAATACGGACGTTTTCACTCTCGCCGTTGTTCGGTTCCATGCCGCCCAGGGGCGTCAGGTGCAAGCGGCCGGAGCTGGAAATCTCGGACACCATGCCGCCTAATGTGTCCACATGGGCTTCCAGCAGAAGGGCGTCCTCCTCCGGCGCGGCAGGATTCAGGCACACCAGTACGCCGCCTTTCTTTGTCATTTCCGGGGCAAGGCCCATGCGCTGGAAAGCCTCCATCACATACTCCGCCGCCTGGCGGGTATAGCCGCTGGGGCTGTCGATGGCCAGAAGCTCCACCGCCCGCTTGACACATTGATCTGTGCGCTGTTCCATACGCTGTTCATTCATATAAAAATCCCCCTTTTATGTTTTTAGGCACGGTAAAACCGCCAGACGGAAAAATCTCCGTCTGGCGGCTATTATAGCATATTCATTCGAAAAACGCAACTTATACCACGCGCTTTGCGCCGACATAATAGCCGTTGTAGTAATCTTCGCTGAGACTGCTGATCTTCACGCCGCCGGAGGAAGAAGCGTGGACAAAGTTGCCATCGCCTATGTACAGGCCTACATGGGAGCAGGCCTTGCCGTTGCTACGGGAAGGATCACAGAACAGAACCAGATCACCGGGCTGCAAATCCGCACGGGCCACGTAGGAACCGGAATTGTTCCACTGGGAGGTAGCAGAATGCGGCAGGCTATAGCCATACAGGCCGAACATATACATAGTGAAGCCGGAGCAGTCAAACCCACGGGAGGACGCGCCGCCATAGGCGTAACGGGTACCTATGTACTGCTGGGCGGCAAGGGCAATCTCCGCACCCAGGCCGCTGCCGGCTACGCCGGTATAGACCTTCAGGAAATCGGAGCGGATATAACCCACCTCGCCATCGCAGTCAACAGCGTACCAATCATCCTCCAGGGAAATCAGATCCACCAGGCTGCCGGAATATACCTTGGTGACGATGTCGCCATCGGTGGAGGGGACGCTGCGCACGTTTACGCAGTCACCAGTGATAATGCCACGGGGATCTACCAGGGGAATGCCGTTGACAGAAACGTAATCGGCCTTTACATAGCCCTCCTGGCCATCCCAGGTGCTCTGGCACCACTCGCCGTCAATTGCCTCAATGGTCAGCTCCGTGCCGTCAGTGAGGGTGGTGAGGATCGTGTCATCCATTGAGGGGCCGGCGCGGAAGTTAACAATGTTGCCAGTGATGACGCCAGTCTTGCCCGCCACAGATTCAGAGGAAGCGGCAGCGGTGATGGAAGCACTGGCACCGGAAGAAACGTACTCAGCGTAAAGGTATCCCGTCTTTCCGTCACAGCTTACCTTCAGCCAATCACCCAAATCTTCCAGGATCTCCACTTGGGCACCGGTGTTCAAATAGCCGATTGTAGTGGAAGTAGTAGAGGGCTCGGAGCGAAGGCGGAGGGCATCAGCATTCACCGTGCCGTTCTCGGCGGCGAAAGCAGTGACGGTCAGGAGGGCGGCCGTCAGGGCGGCCAGTACGATCATCTTCCCCAAATACTTTCTCATTCGTAAAATCCTCTTATCCTTTGTAATGTATTGCCCGGTTCCCCGGTTGTTTACTTGCCGGCCAGCGCACGCTCCAGCCAGATGGCGGAAATGTCCATGGCGCCGTAAAGGCTGTCCTTTTCGCTGCGCTTGACGATGCGGTCCCGCCGCTCACCAGTGCGCTGGTGCAGCTCCACAGAGACCTTGGTCGCGACCTCCAGGCCATCCTGCTGCTTGCTTTCCTTGACATGCATCTGGATGATATGGGTATCCGCCATAGAGCCGTAATAGATCGTCTTTCCAATCCGGCGCAGGGGACGCTTGCGGTACACCAGGCCCTCCGTTTGTTCTGCCATTCGGCCACTTCCTTTCTCTCCTGTTACAAGTAGGTTTGTTATATTTGTAACCGAATTGTAACATAACGGTTACGATTTGTCAACAGTTACTGTTAAACTTTTCTTAAGGAATTTTCTGGGATCCCGGCGGCAGGTGGAAAGCGGAAACCCCATCGAAGATCCGGGACGGGCGTCCCTAGGCGGGCTGATCCATGTGAACGCCCTGCTGTCTAACGGTATTGATCTGTATAACTCCGCTTTCGCGTCTTAGGCGCTTGGGCGTGTACTATTCTTACCCGTCTGGTCATATACTCCACCGGAAGGCGGTGTAAAAATGCTAGGATATATCATCTATGGCGATGAGGCGGGTAAGCGCCCCGCCTTGGGAGACCGGCAGCTCTCCGGAGGGAATTTTGTTACGCTGGAAATGAGACGGCATCCCCGGCTTAATGGGCCTGTGGCCCTCTATCGCGCACGGCAGGGGGCTAGGATGCTCCGGGAAGCAGGGGTGCGTTCCGCCGTTTTCCCGGTGGACTTCCCCTATACGGCGCTGTTTATCCGCCAGGGCGTACTGCCGGTGGATACCCTGCCGCTGCGGCGAACCCTCGCCGCGCCCCTGGCAAGGCGGCGGCTGGAAACCGGAGGATTCCAGCCGACCCAGGCGGTGGTGGCTGTCTCCGGCGACCGGCCTGTCCGGGAAGTTACCGAGTGCGCCAAGGCCCTGGCGCTGAACTACCGCTATGTACTGCTGAGCGTCAAGGGGGACGCGGAGCTGTTCTCCAGGAACCTGCGGCGGGAATATGGCATCTCCCTGGTACTGGAGCCATCGCCGGATCAGCTTAACCGCGCGGACGCGCTGGTGCTGTTTTCGCCGCGCAGCGATTTGGCGCTGGATAACCCCATCCTCTATACCCTCTATCCCGGTGGGGAGGTAGGGCGGGGCAGGCTGCCCTTGTGCCTGCCTGCCGCGCTGGCAGAGCAGACGGAATGCAACTGCGACAGGGAACAATTGGCCGCCGCGCTGTACGCTATGGGGGCACTGACTGCGGAGAGCTTTCTGGTGGATGTGGAGTAAAAGCAGTATCCATAAATTAGGCGGAATAGCCACTATTGCAAGGGCTATTCCGCCTTTTCCTGTCTTTATGCTTAAGGATTACGGGGGTGGGCTATTCTGGCATGTAAGGACTTCGAGAGAAATAATCTGAATTCACCAATAATTCTTACATAAAATTATATAATTCCTTCCTCTGGTTTTTCTATTGCAAATTCCCTTCCTATCAGATATATTATTAACAAAAACACCGCAGAAGGGAACATCTGCCATGGATCGTATTGACAAACTCCTGGCTTCCACCGGCCGCTGGACCCGCCGGGAAGCAAAGCAGCTCATCCAGGAAGGCCGGGTGCTGGTTGACGGCGTCCCCGCCGCCGCGCCTGAGCAGAAAGCGGATCCCGTTTCCGCCTGTGTGGCGGTAGACGGCAAGCCGCTGTCTTTCCAGAAATACACCTATGTTATGCTCAACAAGCCGGAAGGGGTGGTATCCGCCACGGAGGACACCTGCCAGCAGACTGTGCTGGATCTGCTGCCGCCAGAGCTGCGCCGCCGGGGGCTATTTCCTGTGGGGCGGTTGGACAAGGACAGCGAGGGGCTGCTTCTGCTGACCAACGATGGAGACTTGGCCCACCGCCTGCTTTCCCCCAAAAAGCATGTGGACAAGGTCTACTATATCCGCACGGACCGGCCCCTGACACCAGAGGATCAGGAGGCTTTTGCTTCCGGTGTGAACCTAGCGGACGGAACTGTTTGCCTTCCGGCGGGGCTGGAGCTTTTGGGCAGAGGGGATGAAGCCTTCGTCACATTGCATGAGGGCAAATTTCACCAAATAAAGCGGATGATTGCCAGCCGGGGCGCGGCAGTGTGCCAATTAAAACGGCTTTCAATGGGAACACTCGTACTAGATAGCTCTTTGAAAAAAGGCGAATACCGGCTTTTAACCCCGGAAGAAGTTTTAAAAATCGGCGGAAATGGGTAAAAAACAAGGAAACTCACAAATCAGCCAAAACAGAATGATTTTTTTTGTGGAAAAAAGAAAAAACATCTTGCAAAGTGTCGAAAGGCACGGTATAATAGAAAGCAAGTCCGACACATTGCACAAAGAGCCAAGGGGAAAACATTGCTGATGGAGGAGTACCGCTATGTCAGGAAGAATTTTTCAAAACGTTGTCCTGCAAATTAAGGAAGCCACAGACCGTGTCGTGGGTGTGATTGACGGCGAGGGAACTGTGATCTCTTGCAGCGATCTTGGTCTCATCGGCAAAAAATGGCCGGAGTATGTGGGGCATATCAATCAGGCGGACGGCTCCGTCACCGCTATCGACGGGCGGACCTTTCACGCCTTGGGCGGCTGGGGTTCCCATTTTGATTACGCTGTATTCACCATGGGGGAGGACGAGGTCAGCCATACCGTTTGCTCTATGGCCAGTGTGGCCCTCAACGGGGCGAAGAACTACTATGAGGAGAAGCATGACCGGGGATCGTTTATTAAAAACATCATCTCTGACAATATCATGCTCAGCGATATCTACATGCGGGCAAAGGAACTGCATGTAGCCCCGGAAGTCCCTCGCAGTGTCTTTCTGGTGCGCCAGCTGGAGGACAGCGACGCGGCCTTGATGGATGTGGTACAGGGGCTTTTCCCCGACCGCCAGAATGATTTTGTCCTCAGCGTGGGGGACAGCGATGTAGCCTTGATCCACCAGCTTCCCGAAAACGGCGGGGAGAAGGAGGTTCAACGGGTAGCTTCCCTGCTGGAGGATGCCCTCCGGGTCGGCAGCGATGGCCGCGTGGTAGTTGGTATCGGCACCATAGCCATGCACCTGCGGGATTTGGCCAAGAGCTACAAGGAAGCCCAGATCGCCATTGAGGTAGGAAAGGTTTTCGACACGGAAAAATACATCATCAACTATGAAAACCTGGGAATTGGCCGCCTGATCTATCAGCTCCCTACTACCCTGTGCGAAATGTTCCTGGTGGAGGTCTTTAAGAAGAACCCCATTGATTCCCTGGATCAGGAGACGCTGTTTACCATCCATAAGTTCTTTGAGAATAATTTGAATGTCTCTGAGACAGCCAGGAAGCTGTTCGTACACCGGAATACTTTGGTTTACCGGCTGGAAAAAATCAAGAAGCTTACGGGGCTGGACTTGCGGGAGTTTGACGACGCGATTACATTCAAGGTCGCCTTGATGGTCAAGAAATATTTAACCAGCCGCGGAATTGACGCGTAAAAAAGAACCGGCGCCCGGAGGAAAAATCCTCCGGGCGCTTTCGTTTTGGGCTGATTCATTCAATCGCCGGGGCCGGGGTAGATGACCTTCCCGATGTTCCAATTCCTGGCGACCTTCCGGGCGGCGTCCAGCCGCTCCTCCTCGTTTTTATAGGACAGCTCGGCGGTATGGCAGCCACAATCTACACACTGCACATACAAGCACCAGCCGCCCTCCTCCTCGATCATGCCTGCGCCGTGGCAACTGGGGCAGTCCTGCAAATCAATCTCGTCAAAGGGGTTCATAGGATAGACCTCCCGTTCATAATAACAGGGCGATTGTACCACAAGTGCCCCCCAATGGGCAAGCCTTATCTGAAATTTTGCGGTTAATCCACTTTATATATGGCTGCGGAAAAGGTTCCCGTAAAATCCTTGTACGCCGCCTCCAATGTATAGGTCTGGGACTGCGCCAGGGGGAGGCAGATTGTCAGGGCATCCGCCCGGTCAAATTCCTTGACTATGGCGCCATTCCCGTCATATAGGAAGAAATCCACTGTCCCGCTTTCGGCATGGGTGGAGATTGCGCATTTTATCCTGCCGCCTGCTTCGCCGGAAAATGAGACATTGGCGATATTGGTTTCCGGCTGGGGACAGGCGCGGTGCATACTGCATACCGGTCTCGGACTGGTCAGAAGCCACAGGCCCAATAGGAGGGCAGATGTCAAGAAAACACCGGTGGCTATATATCCTTTTTCCATACGCCGCATCGTTTTCTCCCCTCTGTCAATAAATTTCTACATCCCCGCTGGTGGTTTCTGCGGTGACCTCGCACCCGCCGCCGTTGAAAACACAGGAGCCAGATTTTCCGCGTATGTCGCCGTCAAAGTTAGAGACGTTGATCTCGCCGGAAATGGTGGCATAATTCAACGTAAAGCCACTGTCGCCGGGCATCGCGAGGCTTACATTGCCACTGATGCTCCCTATGCCAATCGCCCGGGCGGCGGTGTTGGACATATTGGCCCAGACGTCGCCGCTGACGGTGTTCAGATAGAGTTCCTCCACCTGTTCCAGGTAGTCTAGCTGGATGTCGCCGGAAACAGTGGAGACGTTCGTTTTCGTGCTGTAGTACTCGCCGTAAACATCCCCGCTGGTGGTGGACACCTCCGCTTGGCTGGCATGCAGTTCGTTGCACATGACTTCCCCGCTGATGGTTTGGATATAGGCGGCCTGGGTGTAGCAGGAAGCGGCTGTCACAGGCCCGCTGGCGGTTGCGATGCGCAAAGTGTCCAACTCCACACGGTAGACCTGTACCTCTGCGGAAGCGGTGGTAATATTGATCTCGCCCAGCATTCCATCGGGGATGAGGATGTTAAGCCACTTCTGACCCTTCACATTCCCCAGCACCCCGTCCTGGCGGTAGCGGATGTTCAGCGTCTCGCTGTTTACCCCCATCTTCATCCGGGTGCGCTCGTTCAGCTCGTTTTCGGAATATTCGGTGATACAGATTTTATCCCCGTTCCAGCTATCCACCCAGACCATACCGGCCGCCCATTCGATATCAATATTCTTCACGTCGCTGGTTTCAAAGTAATTCTCCCCCTCGGAGTACTCAAAGCCCTCATTGACGGGCGCTTCCCCGAAGTCCCAGCCTTCTTTGGAAGCAGTCTCGAATGCGGGGGATTCTGTTGGGTCGTCCCGCACATTCCGGTTCCACCGCCAGCGGTTCACCGCGCCTATGGCAGCGATAATGGCTATGGTCCAGAGCGCAATCTGCGTGATCCTGCGCCAGTCCTTCCACCACTTCACCTGCTTGGGGGGCTGATAGGCCCTGGCGCCGTCTCCACCGCCCAGGCGGGAGACGGCGGGGTAGGCGAGGGGCGTAATGGGCCGCTGGTTCGGCGGGGTGTAGGGCAAGCCCTCCTCCTCCATGATGCGGCGGGCGATGGTCTCCACGTCCTCTAAACTGGCAACGGCGTCCTCCTCGCTCATACCCTCCTCCATGCGGTCAGCCAGCATTTCCGCGTAGTAAGTCAGGTGCTGTTCGGCCTGTTCCCGTGTCATGCCGTACAGGTGGTGATATAAATTATTCAGAAATTGTACTCGTGTCATCTCCGGCACACTCCTTTATCAACTGATATACCCGCTGGATCTCCGGCCAGCTTTCCAAGAATTGCTGGATATTCCCTACGCCCTCCGGCGTGATGCGGTAGAATTTCCGCAGCCGCCCGGCATGCTCCACAGAATAGACCGTCAGGCATCCCGCGCCCTCCAGCCTTCGCAGAATGGGATAGAGGGTGGATTCCGATATCTCAATCACGCTGGATAAATCCTTGATGATTTGATAGCCGTAAGAATCCCCCCTCCGCAGCAGGGACAACACACATACGTCCAACAGCCCGCGCTTGAGTTGAGGATCAATCACGTTCATGCCCCCTTTCACACAATACTATACAACGCATAGTGCATCTTGTCAAGAAGTATTTTCTTAAGAAATGCAGAACATGCGCCCTTAAAAAATAAAGCCAGCGCGGCCGCTTAAAGCGGCCGCGCTGGCTCGTTAACCGAAAATTTCCATCTATAATTATCTGAGAACCGCTCCCAGCTCCTTCTCCAGGGCGGCGAGAACCGTTTTGATTTCCTCATCCGCTTCCCCTGCGGTAATGGACCGGTCGTCCGCACGGAGGGTCAGGCTGAAGGCTACGCTCTTGCTGTCCTCCGGGATGCCCTTTCCTTTGTAGATGTCAAAGAGGGCGATCTCCCGCAGCAGCCTGCCGCCGGCCTTGCGGATGCAGCCTTCCAAGGCGCCCACGGTGACCTCGTCCTTGCAGACCACCGCGATATCCCGGTTTACCGCCGGGAACCGGGGCAGCGGATGGTACTCCGCGCCGGGGCCTTGGGCGTCCAGCAGCGCGTCAAAGCTCAGTTCCGCGCAGTACAGCTCGCAGTCCACGCCGTAATTAGCCGCCACAGTGGGGTGGACCTGCCCCATGACGCCCAGCAGCTTTTCGCCCGCGTACACCCCCGCGCAGCGGCCCGGGTGGTAGGACGGGTCGTCCTGGCAGGCCAGGAAGCTTACATCCTCGATCCGAAGCTCCCGCAGGAGGGCTTCCACCGCGCCCTTCATGGTGAAGAAGCCGTATCCCTCTCCGTACGCGCCCAGGGTGAGCATCTGCGGCTCGTTGGCCAGCCCATCGGGGCCGCCGGGGAGATAAATGCGGCCGATCTCATAAAACCGCGCGTTTTTGTTGCGGTAGCTGTAGTTTTTTGCCAGAATGTCCAGCATGGACGGCAGCGTGGTGGTGCGCATGATGGACGTATCCTCCCCCAGGGGGTTGAGGATTTTCAGTGAATTGCGCAGCGGCTCGTCCTCCGCCCAGCCGATCTTGTCGTAGCAGGCGGGAGAGATGAAGGAATAGGTAATAATCTCGCTGTACCCGCAGGCCCGGCAGAGGGCGCCCAGCCGCCGCTCCGCCATCTGGACGGGAGAGTACCCGCCCTGGGTGGTCTCGCCCCGCTGGAGGGTGCAGGGGATGTTGTTGTAGCCGTAGAACCGGGCCACCTCCTCCGCCAGGTCCGCCATCCGCTGTACATCGCCGCGCCAGGAGGGTACGGTGACATGCTCTCCGTCCACACCGAAGTCCAGCTTTTTCAGGATGCGCCGCATTTCCTCCTCCGGCACACCGGTACCCAGCAGGGCATTGATCTTGTCCGGCTCCAGTTTCAAAACGGTGGGCTGGGGGACATGGTTGAGAATGTCAATAACGCCGTCCAGCACCTCGCCTGCCCCCAGCAGCTCCACCAGCTCGCAGGCCCGGTTGACAGCGGGCAGGGTGTTCAGCGGGTCAAGGCCCTTCTCAAACTTGGCGGACGCTTCCGTACGCATACCCAGGGCCAGGGCCGTTTTCCGGATGCAGGTGCCATCGAAGTTGGCGGACTCGAAGACCACATCTACGGTGTCGTCCACGATCTCGCTGTTTTCGCCGCCCATAATGCCCGCCAGGCCTACGGCCCGGGTCTCGTCCGCAATAACCAGCATATTGGGTGTCAGCTTCCGGACGTTTCCATCCAGCGTAGTCAGTTCCTCGCCTTCCTGGGCGCGGCGGACGATGATCTTGCCGCCCTTGACGTAGCGGTAGTCAAAGGCATGCATAGGCTGGCCGTATTCCAGCATGACGTAGTTGGTGATATCGACGATATTATTGATGGGCCGTACGCCCATCTCCCGCAGCCGCTCACGCATCCACTTGGGCGAAGGGGCAATCTTTACATTCCGGACCATCCGGGCGGTGTACCGGGGGCAAAGCTCCGGGTCGGGGGTCTCCACGTCCAGCAGTTCCACCAGGCAGCCGTCCCCGCCGCCCTTCACCTCGGGCGTGTGGAGGCGCAGGGGCGCGTCAAAGGTGGCGGACGCTTCCCGCGCCAGGCCGATGACGCTCAGGCAGTCGGGACGGTTGGGGGTGATCTCAAATTCCACCACATGGCCGTCCAGGCCCACGGCGGTGCGGATGTCTTCGCCTACGGTCAGGCCCGTCAGTTCCGGGTCATCGGAGAGGATCCAGATGCCGTCCTCATAGGCCCCGGGGAAATCCCGCTGGTCCAGGCCAAGCTCCAGGTAAGAGCAGAGCATTCCATTGGAGGCCTCGCCCCGGAGCTTTCCCTTCTCGATCTTCTTCCCGCCTGGGAGGAGGGATTTGTGCAGGGCGGCGGGAACCAAGTCCCCCACCTTCACATTCTGCGCCCCGGTGACAATCTGAACCGGCTCGTCCTTGCCCACGTCTATCTGGCAAATCCACATATGGTCGGAGTTAGGGTGCCGCTCCATGGAGAGGACCTTCCCTACCACCACGTTCTGAATTTCCGCGCCAAGATCCTCGGTGGTCTCCACCTTGGAGCCGGAGAGGGTCATGGCTTCCGCAAAATCTTTATCGCTGGCGTCAACGGTGACGAACTCGCCCAGCCATTTTCTGCTTAATTTCATAAATTGGTTCCCCCCTATTTAAAACTGCTCTAAGAAGCGGATGTTATTTTCAAAAATCAGGCGCACATCGTCAATCTTAAACCGCCGCAGCGCCAGCCGCTCCAGTCCGAAGCCGAAAGCCCAGCCGGAGTAAACCTCCGGGTCGATGCCGGCCATTTCCAGCACCCGGGGATGGACCATGCCCGCCCCCAGCAGTTCGATCCAGCCCTCGCCCGTGCAGGTGGGGCAGCCTACGCCGCCGCATTTGTGGCACTGGACGTCCATCTCACAGCTCGGTTCGGTGAAGGGGAAGTGATGGGGCCGGAAACGGGTCTTGGTGCCCTCGCCGAACAGGCGCTCCGCCACGGTGTTCAGCGCCCCCTTCAAGTCCGCCATGGTCACGCCCTTGTCGATAACCAGCCCCTCCACCTGGTGGAACATGGGGGAATGGGTGGCGTCCACCTCGTCCTTCCGGTAGACCCGGCCCGGGGCCAGTATGCGGATGGGCAGGGGCAGGGTGTCCATCGCCCGCACCTGCATGGGGGAGGTCTGGCTGCGGAGCATCACCCGGCTGTCCTGGTCGAAATAGAAGGTGTCGGACCAATCCCGGGAGGGGTGGCCCTCCTCGGCGTTGAGCCGGTCGAAGTTATACGCCGCCAGTTCCACCTCCGGGCCGTCCATGATGGTGAAGCCCATGCCGGTGAAGATGTCCTTCATCTCGTTGAGGGCAATATTCATCGGATGCTCCCGGCCTACGGCGACGGCCTGGCCGGGGATTGTGACGTCGATGGCTTCGGCCTTGAGCCGCAGCGCCAAGGCAGCGGCTTCCAGCTTTTGGGATGCCTCGTCCAGGGCCTTTTCCAGGGCGGCGCGGACATCGTTGGCCATCTGGCCCATGACGGGGCGCTCCTCCGGGGAGAGCTTGCCCATCATCTTCAGTACGCCGGTCAGTTCCCCCTTCTTGCCCAGGTACTTGACGCGCAGCCCGTCCAGCCCGGCGGCGTCCTGGACGCCCTCCAGAGCCGCTAGGGCTTCCGCGCGGATTTTTGCTAATTGGTCTTTCATTGCAGATACTCCTTAACCTTTTTGTATTTTGAAAGATATAATAAGCGGTTATTGCCAAAAACAAATAGAACCACCCACGGTACGTGCCGCCGCGTCCGGTCAAGAAAAAAAGCCCCCCGTCCCTCCAATGGGGACGAAAGGCAAGCCTTCCGCGGTACCACCCGCATTTCCGCGCCAGGGCGCGGACACTCCGACCCCGGTAACGGCAGGGCAGGCCGTCCCACTCTCGTGGGCCGCTCCCGGGCGAACCAAGGGAGCTCTGACCAAGGCGGCTTCCAGCCGGTGACCGCCCCTCTCTGTGGTTGAGCTTCTCCCTATTTTCCCGTTCCTCGCAATTTTACTCTTTCTTTTATAGCACACTCTTTCTCTTTTGGCAAGCCTTTTGCGAAAATTCCAGCAAATTTTATGCCCAGTATCGCGGCTGTGTTTTCTTTACCGCTTTTAAATTGGTGCTGCTCAACGCAATTCCTCAAAATATCTAAAGTGGGCAGTTACCATGCATAGGTAACTGCCCGATAAATTAGATTTTATTTATTGCAATCCACCTCTGCCAATGTGACCGGGCGGCGAGCCGTGCTTTAGTTCATCACAGCCCGGTGAAATACCTTTTTGCCCTTCTTGATAATCACACCGTCTCCAAGGAACAGTTCGCAGCCAAACTTCTGGTCAATATCGGTTATCTTTTGGTCGTTGACAGACACGCCGCCCTGTTGGATCAACCGGCGGGCTTCGCCCTTGGAGGGCGCGAGACCGCAGGCCACCAGCAGATTCATAATCCCGATCTGGCCGTCCCCGAAGCTGTCGTTGGACAGCGCAGTGGTAGGCATATTGGCATTGTCGCCGCCACCGCCGAACAGGGCCTTTGCGGCATTTTGAGCCTTGTCGGCTTCCTCCTTGCCGTGAACCATATTGGTCAGCTCCCAGGCCAGGATTTCCTTTGCGCGGTTGAGCTGGCTTCCAGTCCAACCGTCCATCTCGTCAATCTGCTCCAGGGGCAGGAAGGTGAGCCAGCGGACGCACTTCATCACATCCGCGTCCTCCACGTTGCGCCAGTACTGGTAAAAATCGTAAGGGCTGGTTTTGTTGGGATCCAGCCACACGGCGTTGCCGGCGGTCTTGCCCATTTTGTTGCCTTGGGAGTCGGTGAGCAGGTTGATGGTCATGCAGTGGGCATCCTTGCCCAGCTTCCGGCGGATCAGCTCGGTACCGCCCAGCATGTTAGACCATTGGTCGTTACCGCCGAACTGCATGTTGCAGCCATGGCTCTGGAACAGATGGTAGAAGTCGTAGGACTGCATAATCATGTAGTTGAACTCCAGGAAGCTCAGCCCTTTTTCCATACGCTGCTTATAGCACTCCGCCCGGAGCATGTTGTTCACGGAGAAGCACGCGCCCACCTCCCGCAGCAGTTCCACGTAGTTCAATCCAAGCAGCCAGTCGGCGTTATTGACCATCTGTGCCTTGCCCTCGCCAAACGCAATGAACCGCTCCATCTGGCGCTTAAAGCACTGGGCGTTGTGGTCGATATCCTCCCGGGTGAGCATCTTGCGCATATCGGTGCGGCCGGAGGGGTCGCCAATCATAGTGGTGCCGCCGCCGATCAGCGCGATGGGCTTGTTGCCCGCCATTTGCAAACGCTTCATGAAGGTCAAAGCCACAAAATGACCCGCCGTCAGGCTGTCTGCTGTGCAGTCGAAGCCGATATAGAAGGTGGCCTTGCCCGCATTGATTATTTCTCTGATTTCATCCTCGTTGGTGACCTGGGCAATCAAGCCCCGGGCCGCCAGTTCTTCGTATAATTGCATAGTGGATTCTCCTTTTATTTTTGTTACCTGTTTTTCATGCAAGCCGCGTGTTACAGCAGCTTTTCGTACAGCAGGAACCGGTCCAGGCCGATATCTTCCAAACCCAGGCTTACTGTATCAATATACCGAAAGCCTGCGGATTCATACAGTTTGATGGCTGGAAGATTTTTCTCATATACGTCCAGCCGGATGGCCTTTGCACCCTGCGCCAATCCTTGGCTGGCCGCGAAGTGGAGCATCTCCCGCCCTATGCCCCGTCCCCGCTTTTGGGGATCTACCATGAAGGTATAGATGGTTAAGACGTCCCGCTCCGGCAGATCCGCCTGCCATTTCACCCCGTCATAGGCGTCCTCTTGCCTGTGGCTTAGGATAAAGGAGCCCATCGCTTCCCCATCCTCCTCCGCCAAGTAGAGGATCCCGTCCCGGATCCCTTCTTCCGCGTCCTGGCGGGCGGGATAGGCGCCTTTTTTCCAGCCGGTGTAGTTCACCGCAGCCGCCATATGGTCGCAGACCGCGTCATAAAGCTGCACCAGCGCGTCCAGATCCTCCGGCGTGCCCAGCCTGATTGTCATATTATTCTCGATTGTCATATTATTCTCCCTTCTAAATCCAAAAGCCAGCTTCACTCCAGCAACCGCTTCCTGCAGTACGGGCATTTGGGATCGTCCATCTCATGGAGCTGGCCGCAGTGCGGGCAAGGGATGTGCGGGATGCCGCCTTCGTCCTCCTCCGAACCCGCCGCGTAGAACTCCAGCTTTTTACAAGCGCGGCAGCAGTAAATGCTTACTTCCAGCGCCCCGGAGCAAAGATGGCTCAGATGGCCGGAAAGTATGCCATACTGGCCCAATTGCAGTTTTTCCCGTCTAATAAACGCCATTGCCCCGCCGCAGCGGCCGCAGATTTCCCGCTCCACGTCTTTCGCTCCCTTCTGTAAAAAACACCCCCTGTCCATCTCCCGCCTTTTTGGCAGGGACTTAGGACAGAGGGCGAATGTTCGCGGTACCACCTCTGGTTCGCCGCTCACTCGCGAGAGCGGCCTCACGGAGTTCCCAGCAGAACTCCCGCGCAATATCGGGCGCATCCGGCGGAGCCTACTGATCCAAAAGACGTTCGATCCGCAGCTCAAGGAGGTATTCCCACCGTGACCCTCACCTCCTTACACCAACCGGAGGTTCTCTGTGCAGGGCAAAACCGCAGTACTCTTTCCCATCATTGCTTTGGAAGTAGTATAGCGGGAATCCTGGGTTTTGTCAAGGTGATTTTAAGGAATCACCGTTTCCATCCTGTGGGGACACGGTGCAGGATGTCGCTGGGCTCGCTTTTGCGGGCATGTTCTGGTGGATTCCATCGGCCTGGGTACCGGCCTATTTTCTGAAAGGTCTCCAAATTTTGGTACTGTAAACGGCAGTCTGTTTGACTTTTAATAACAAATGAAGGCCATAGCCAGCATATGGAAGGAACCCTGCCATCTGTGCACGCAGTTTTTCAAAGCCGCCGGTATTCATCAAGCCAGATAAAAGAACGTTCTACAATCCAACGTTTTATGAGAAAAGTGTACAACAGCCCACTTGCCAGTATACCGGCAAGTGGGCTGCGCATGCCAATCAGCTTTCGTCCCAACTTTTTAATCCAGAACTTGGTGGATATACCACTTTTATACTGTGCTGGTCTTGTTTTTGTGCCCTATAGGTGCGACCGTTTTTCAGCGGTCAAACGATGGGTTAGTGAAATAAACGTTGTTTTTTTCAGACTGGCGGTCTTTGACAAGACGGAGGGCTTCACCAAACCGCTGGAAATGCACAATCTCCCTCTGCCGCAGGAACCGGATGGCATCGTTGACATCGGGGTCGTCACTGAGCCGCAGGATATTGTCGTAGGTAACGCGGGCCTTCTGCTCTGGTGCAATCACCAAAGTACAACTTTGTGCAGAAAATGGCGAAAAATCACGTCAAATGGCGTCCGCAATGCGGTCAATTTTATGTTGAAGGCGTTCCAGCGTCTTTTGCAGCGCGGCCCGGTCTACGTTTAGGCCGCTGGCGGACAGGTGGGCCAGGGTCAGCATTTGTTCCAGAGTGCGCTCAATCTCACCCAGGGCCTGGTCGATGGATTGGACGGATTTTTCAAATTCTTCTGTGGGCTGCATGGGCTATGCTCCTTAAAAGTTCCAGTGGATTTCAATGGGAACATCCTTTGTTCCAGGGATGCGCTTGCCTACAGTGATGTAATCAACGAGGATTTCCACGATTTCTCGGGTCAAATGTTCCAGGGTTACATACCGCTCCACTAAAGCCTTTCGGTTGTCTCCAACGGCAATTCTGTCCTCCAGCGACCTGAGCTGCCGCTGGCCGTCCAGCAGGACGCGCTCCAGCCGGGATTTCTCGGAGGAAAACTCTTTAGAGAGGGCAGCGAAGTCGCTGTCATTGAGCAGGCCCTTGACCTTATCCATGTACAAATCCCGCAGGCCCTTGGTGTATTCGGCAATCCGTTTCTCATAAGTGGAGAGGATGTCTAAGAGCTGTTTTTTCTGGTCTTGCAGATTTTCGCAAAACGCAAGGTGCCGCTCCAGCTCGTCCTTGTCCAGATACGCTGCCACCAATCGGTTCAGCTCGTCAATGACCATCCGCTCCAGTTTTTCCACCGAAATGAAGGAGCCGATGCAGGCGTCCTTTGCCACATGGCGGTTAGAGCATTGGAGATAATGCCGCCCGCGGTTTTTGGAGGATCGCATGGTGTAGCCGCAGTTAGCGCACCTGGCTTTCCGGGCAAATAGCCCCACAGTGCCGCAGTCGAAGGGCTTGGCCCGCTCCGCAACCATGGACTGCACCCGGTTCCAGAGAGGGCGGTCGATGATGGCCTCATGGGTTCCCTCCACGCGATACCACTCGCTTCGGGGACGGGGCTTGTTCTGCTTGGTCTTGTAGGACACGCTGCCATATTTGCCTTGCACCATGTTGCCAATATAAATCTCGTTGGTGAGCATATCGGAGATGGCAAAATACTTCCAGAGAGTGCTGTTTTTCCGCTTGGGCTGTTGGTAACGCAGGCCATGGAGCCGCTTGTATTCGGTAGGGTTTGGAATACCACGGTCGTTGAGCATCCGGGCGATGGCCGTCTTGCCGTAGCCTTGGGAAAAGAGGGTGAACACCTCCCGGACAACGGCGGCGGCTTCCTCGTCAATGAGCAGACGGCCTTTCTGGCCGGGGTCTTTTTTGTAGCCGTAGAGGGCAAAGGCTCCAATGTGAAAACCATTCTGCCGCCGGTTGGTGAGGACGCTGCGGATGTTCTCCGACATATCCTCCAGATACCACTCGTTCACCAGTCCGTTGATTTGCCGGGACTTCTTATTGCCCTTGTTAGCGGTGTCAGCGTTGTCCACGATGCTGACAAAGCGGATACCCCAAATAGGGAAAAGGCCGTGGATGTACTTCTCTACCAGCTCCAGCTCACGGGTAAAGCGGGATTGGGTCTTGCAGAGAACAATGTCAAAGCGGTGGGCCTTGGCGTCCGCCAGCAAGCGGTTAAATTCGGGCCGCCGGCGGTCTGATCCTGTGTAATCATCATCACTATAAAGGTTATAAACTTCCCACCCCTGTTCCATCGCATATTGCAGCAGCATAGCTTTTTGATTCTGGATGCTGTTGCTGTCATCGGTTTCAAATTGCTTGTTTCTGTCTTCCTCGGATAAACGGCAGTAAATCGCTGCTTTCATAGTCATATCTCCTCAGAGATAAGACAAGCTGTTTCCTGCTTACAGTATAGCACAGAGGAAACAGCTTGTCACATTATTTTTGCTCGATGGCCTGTCTTCCCTTTTCCAGTTGATTGATTAGCTCAGTCAGTTTGTGCGTGAAATTTTCACGGGTGGTTTCTGTAGTTCCATCCTTGAAAACGCTTTTGCATAGCTCCTGTGTCTGCAAATCACATCACCCAGCCTTTCACAACAGCCTATGCGAAATTGCCTGTCCATTAGTCATCTGCGGCAGGGGTGAGGGCGGGCGGTTCCAATCCATACTCTTGTGAGCAATTGCCGTTGTCATTGGTAAACGCCTCCCCCCGCCTGTCCTCCACCGCCCAGCGGCGAATGGCAGCAGTATGGTTTTGGTATGTCTTGCCCGTGGAGGCCATATACTCGGACAGCCTTCTCCACATACTGCTACCAGAGGTTGGGTAGCTCCGCTTGCAGTTCGGCTATTTCTGTATCTGAAAGGAAAGCATTCTGATAGGTGTGGTTGATAAGCCTGTCAAGGCCGCCGTCTCTTATCCAGTCAGAGGGTATTTCAATGCGCCTGCTCCCGGCGGTGGAATAGCTGTTCAAACAAAAAATCCCACAAGTCCCGCAGGGCGGGAAGGTGGGATTTTACGGGATTGGGTACTCAATCCCTATGCTTGCTATTTTTTGTCCTGCCTCTGCCTGTGTGTGATGTACCGGCTTTTCCGGTTCCCAGACGGCGGTACGGATAACGTCAATGCTTTCTTTGTTGGTACTAGATAAGTCCTTTAGCCTTTAGTGTCAAGTCGTGGTTGCGTAGGTAGTGGTTCAACGCAACTGTGCAGCCCCTGTTTTTCTCCACCCAGAATACTGCCACGTTATCAGAGCCCCTTTCACCCGGACAATGAAAAACGCCCGTTCCGTGTGGAAAGGGCGTTTACCATGTGATGATAGGGCTTTGTGCTTAGTTTTTGTCTTTCTTAAAAACCTTGATTGATGCGGCGTTGCAGTGGCCGTCTATAAATATTTGCCCCGAACGGCTCTGGGATATGTTTCTCCAGCACACGGGGAGTGGGCTGTTCTGATGGGAAAAGGCTTTTGCGCCCTGTTCAAAAAGGACTGCCGAATACCGGCATCGTGGAAATTCTTTCTGATGACACTTCTGCTGCCCATCCTGGTAGCTGCGGCGCTGAATTTTATGGGGTCGATTGATCTACCCAGCCCGGGGGATCTGCATTTCGGCGTGCTGGAAAACGCCCCATCGCCGCAGACAATTACATGGCTGGAGCGGTATGGGCCGGTGGAGAAGGTGTAAGAGAAGATCAGCACAGCTCCCGCCAGCTTGGAGAGCAGCAAGATCTTTTCCCGCACGGTGCGGAGGGGAGGAACGATGCAGGAGGGCGTTTACCTTTGCCAGCAGTACTTAGGGTTGATTGCCATGTAGTCATCGGCGGTGGAACAAGTATGTCCGCCTTTTCGCATATAGCCAGCGATGATGTCTAGCATGGCTTGTTCATCTTCGATGAGCAGAATATTTGCTGTAAAGGTTCAAAACTCCAAGCAAAACAAAAAAATCAAATCACAAAATCCACATTTCGAGCATTAGACACGTGACTCCAAGTTTTCAGTTCTCCTACTTTGGCAACTTTAAACTTAACCGTTTCTCCCACCGCAAAACGAGGGGTCTCCCTATTCCAATCGGCCAGCCAGTGGCTTTCGTCTGAATGATAAGACTTTGCACCATTTATCTCAGACAGCGGTAATAGCCCATTCAACTGATAAAAACAATGTCCTTTGCTTTCGTACTGATAAATTTTGACAATTTCAGCTTGATAAAATCCATTGTCAAGATGAAGAACAAGCCCCGGCGTAGTTGGTATGTTAAGTCGGTCTAACACAGCCCTCAGTGTTGCAGTCAATTCACTGGATAACTTCCTATCCCACCCAATCCCGCTGGAATTATAGCGTATGTAACGCAGGTGACGGTAATCAGATGGGACATCTTCTGAGTTAGATGTAACAATAACGACTTCTTTCTCCAAAGCATGGGCTATTCCAAGTTCATAATTGACATTCGGGTTGCGCCCTGTTACTTCCGCCAAAATCAAAGTAGCATCCTGAATTGACTGCTTGATGTCGTGTATGATAGCCTGATTATCGTAAATGGCATCTGCGCGAAGTGGTTCCAAGCCCACCGATTGAATGGCAGGAATATATATTTCTTCATATATTTCGTTAAACGAGTCGCTGAAAGGCATGACAACAAAACAGAAGTTTTCCATATGTTTCCCTCACTTTCTATATTTTTTTCATTGTAGCACAGAAAATATGAATGGGGAAGAACTTTTTTAATTCTGACCCATTATTTTGACAATTAAAATTAGAGATAGCTTGTCCCATCGAAAATTTTAATAGGTCGTCTTTGTACCATCGCAGCCGGAAAAAGCTTGTCCAACCAACACTCCAGTGTTTACAAGGCTTTCCGGCCATGTTGCCCGTTCACAATCGCCCCATCCGCTGCCAAATCCTCTGTCAGATCCGCGATCACATCACCGGTGACCTGCATGGTAGCGGCGCTCCAAGGCGCGCCGGAGGCGGCGACAGGATAAACGCCGGCAGTATGATCCACAAAGTAAGCGTCAAACCCGGAGGTTCTGATCTGATCTTCACTGAGGTTTCGGGTGAGTTGATGGACGATGGTTCCAACCATCTCCAGGTGCCCCAGCTCTTCGGTTCCTACCTTGTGCTCAGAAATGTTCCAAATTAAGCCTTATGCGGACAAGCCCAGTGCTTTTGGATTACCTGTACATAGCTTTGTCAGCTATGAAAGAATCGGCAAGTGGGATGAGGACAGATACAGGAAAGGCGGCAGAAAGCCTTATTTTATCGAGCTTGGCGGCACTCCGAGATGGATAAACCTCTATGCGGTAGCGGATGCAGATGTCTATTATAACTATGAAGCGTGAGAAAAAGAGCTTGTCTGAATGAACTTGGACAAGCTTTTTTCTGTACTAAACTACACAACCGAATAATTGAGATTGATTGGTTAGATGCCATTGACTTCATTCCGAAAAAGGGCTATAATGTACTAAACCACACAACCGTTTAACTAATAGCGTTGAGTTTAGTGCAGAGGTGAATTTATGCTTAATCGTGAAGATAAGAAATTCCTTAGAGGAGTTTTTTCAAAATATGATTATATTATGACCACATCACAACTGAAAGAAGAAAAACTGTTTTATCGAGATATTCAACAATTGCTGAACGATGGATATATCGAAAAAATCAAAAGAGGTTATTATGCTTGGGTAGAAGCAACGACTAAAACAGAAGTCCGAATTATTAAAGGTATGTTCCCCGATGCAGTGCTCTGTATGGAAACAGCTCTATTCTATTACCGATACAGTGACCGCAATCCCGCTGAATGGAGTATTACCATTGATAAGAATGTTTCGAGAAACCGTACAAGCATTGATTATCCGTTCGTAAAGGCATATCGAGTTGAGCCACCATTGGTAACATTGGGGGAAACAACAGGAGAAATTGATTATATAGAAATCAGAATCTATGACCGTGACCGAACAATTTGCGACGTTCTGCGGAATATGAACAGGATGGATAAAGAAGTTTTTAATAAGGCTATCCAAAGCTATGTGAAAGACCCTCAAAAAAATATTCCAAACCTTATGGAATACGCAAAGGTATTGAGAGTTCAGAAAAAAGTAAAAGATTTGATTGGAGTGTGGTTGTGATGGCTGATATTGCAGCATCTGTTTTGGCAAAGCTAAGGAACAAAGCGAAGGCGGCTGGTATCAGCTATCAGCAGTGCCTACAGCTTTTTATGCAGGAGGAGTTTTTACGGAAGCTCTCAAAGTCTGGACTGAAAAAATTCCTTGTTCTTAAAGGTGGTCTGTTTATTTATACGCTTACCAATTTTGAAAGCAGAGCGACTATTGATGTGGACTTTCTTCTTAGGGATATGTCAAACTCTATAGATGTTGTTGAAACTCTGATAGATGAAATCCTTAAAGTCCCAACAGGGAATGACTATATCGAAATGACGGCAAGCGGATTTGAAGAAATTTCACCGCAGAGAAAATATCACGGTATCAGTGCCCAAATCATTGGGAAGATAAAAAATGTTCGTGTTCCTTTCAATATAGATATGGGAATAGGTGATGTTATTGTTCCTCATGCTATGGAACAGAAAATTCAGACACAGCTTCCAGACTTTGAAGCTCCTGTTATTTTGACCTATTCACTTGAAAGTACCATTGCAGAAAAGTTTGACGCTATTCTGCAACGGTTTGAACTAACTGGCAGGATGAAAGATTTTTACGATATTTACTATCTTGCGAGAACCTTTGATTTTGACGGAGCAAAATTGCAAGCCGCAATCTTTGAAACCTTGCAGCGGCGGGGGACTCCCTATGACCGAAATAGTTTTAAGCGTGTTGTTTCCCTTGCAGAGGATATGGATATGCAGAAGCGGTGGAAATATTTTTTGAAGACCATAAAAGATGATTCGCTTGAGTTTTCGGCGATTATTGAGGAAATACAGACTTTTCTTGAGCCTGTATTTGAAGCGATTGTGAATGAGGATGAGTGGCAAAAGCAGTGGAATTTCCTTACGAAATGGAATGAAAATGAAAGGAGTCTTCAATTATGAGTAAAGTACTTACTATTGAACAGCGTGAGCAGGCAGGCTCCAACTCCTATAATAGATTTGAATACCAAGTTCATTGGATTGTCTGCCATATAATAGGTAAGCTTCAAGAAGATACAGAGTGTATTGTTTTTTGTGAATTTCACGATGATATGGCAGAATTTTCTCCAAATAATCAGCAGTATCAGTTTTTTCAAATAAAGACCAAAGAAGACTCTTCTGACTGGACTATTGCGGAAATGTCCAAACGGGAAAAGAAAAAAGATGGTGGATACAAAAAGTCTTTTTTAGGCTTTATTTTCTATAACTATCTAATATTTGGTGCAGAATGCTCACATTGCCACTTCGTATCAAATAATGATTTTGATAAAGAGGTTTCGTTATGGCAGTCGTATGTTGAAGACGAGAAAAAACTACAGACAGAAAATAATGAATTATATGAGAAAATCAAAGACAGGATTAAAAACGAATTTGCGAGCGATATGCCAAGTAATTTTGATTCAATCTTTGAAGAGTTTATCCAGAGGACTTTTATCCATAAATCCGAACTACAACTAACAACTTATGACACCCAAACTATGGGCAAATTTTTTAATCATTTAGCCGATAAAAATATTCCCTCCAATACAGC
This sequence comes from uncultured Oscillospiraceae bacterium, assembly GCA_910587645.1. Classification (GTDB taxonomy): domain Bacteria; phylum Bacillota; class Clostridia; order Oscillospirales; family Oscillospiraceae; genus Pelethomonas. Next base: position 22,323 of record CAJUNA010000006.1, on the reverse strand, counting down.
AAATCTTATTTTTCAGCAATTGCTAAATGATGTAAGAAAAAAGAGTAAAGAAAAAATTAAAGCACCTATTAGCATGAAAAGTTTGGTTGAGAAAAAAGGTGTAGATATTGCTCAAATAAGCAAGAAGATTGATGGGAATATAAAAAACAGTGGAAATTACGATTCTTTCCACCGTTCCTTGATTGCCGAAGCTTTGCCAGACAATGATATTCGTCGTATAGAAGCAGCTAAAACACTCCACGATGTGAGGTGGCTTGATGTAAGAGATGTTAGATATCAAGAAATTGTAATTATGCTGCGAAAAACAATTTCTACATATTGTGAATCATTTAAGGCAAATGGATTTAGTGATGAACTGAAAAGATTATGCATTCAAGAGTTGGAAAAGCATAATCTCTTATCAGATTCTCTTGATAAATCGCTAATTGAGGTGTTATATTATGAGCAAAAATTCAGTTGAAACAATTAAACAGGAGCAAAAGTACAAAATTCTAATAAGAAATTTACGAAAGCAGCAGGAGGAAAAAAATAATGAAAAGACTAACGATAAAAAAGCTGATAGTAATCAGTCAAAGTGAGTCTCGCTCGTTAGAGGTTCCTTTTGAAGATGGGCTTAATATTATTTTGGGAGGAAACAAAACAGGAAAGTCTTCCATTATCAAAAGTATATTTACTACTTTAGGATGTGAGTGTAAAAGAATTGAAAGTGATTGGAAGAAACTCATTTCCGCTTATTTGCTATTCTTTAAATACGGAGAAAAACAGTTTTGTGTTGTTAGACAAGGTAAAAAATTTCAGATTTTTGAAAATATCAGCGATATTTATTCCTGTATTATTGAGACAGAAGCCTTTCATGAATACAGTAATTGTTTAATGGATATTTTAGAAATTAAGATGCCCTGCATTTCAAAAGATGGTGTGCAATTCAATGTGACTCCGCCATTACTTTTTAGATTTCAATATATTGACCAAGATGAAGGGTGGAGTAAAATAGCTGATTCTTTCAGCAATGTTGCATATATTAAGGATTGGAAATCGAACACAAATAAATATGTATGTGGATATTTAGATGATTCCTACTATGCCCTACAAGCACAAAAAGCAGAACATATACTTGAAAGAGATGATAAGAAAAGAGAATTGAATTATAATCAAACTTTTGTTTCTCGTATCACATCTACACTAACGCAACTAGAGGATATTGAATCAGTTGAAGAAGTTACAACAGATATTGAGTCCTTGCTTGCTAAGGCGGAAGAACTGAGAAAAGTTCAATTTTCTTATAATGCAGAGATGACAATTTTAGAAAACGACATATATATCAGTCAACATAAATTGTATATTGTAGAACATAATCTTGCAGAAACAAAAAAAGATATTGAATATGCAATGACCCAAGAAGATGAGTTGGTTTGTCCATTTTGTGGTACAATCTATTCAAACGGAATAAATGAGCAACTAAATATAACAGCTGACTATGCTCATTGTGAAAATCTTATTACAGAACTACAAAACAGTATATCTGTTGCTACAAAGAAATTGCAAGAACTTAAGGAGCAATACAATAGTGTTTCCTTTGAAATTCAGTCTATTGAACAAAAAGTTCAGGACACCCAAGAGTTGTTATCTTATTCATCTTTTTATAAAAATAAAGGGCAATATGAGATATATGAATCCTGCAAAACACAATTGGAAGTGCTTCAAAGCGAAATAGACTCTTATGTTTCTAAAATTGCACTAATAGACGAAAAATTAGATGAAAAGAAATCCAAAGAGCGTTCAAAAGATATACGAGAAGACATAGAGGGATACTGTCGCACATTAGCAGATGCAATAAATGTGCCAAAAACATTTATAAAACTAAGAGATTTCGTTCAAGTTATAAATCGTACAGGCAGTGAAACTCCTCGATTGGTTTATATGTATCAATCTGCATTGTATCTATATAATTTGGAGAGAACTTATAGTCCATTCAATTTTTATGTGGTCGATACTCCTAATCAACAGGGACAAGACGCAGATAATTTGCAAAGTATATTTGATTCCTTAGAACTGTTTTTATCTAACGAAGGGCAAGTTATTGTTGGTACTGAACGGGAAACTGGCATTGAAAAGAGAGCAAGTAATGTAATTACGCTAACCGAAAAACGTAGATGCTTGACTAACGCTAAATATAATGAACACATTGAATTTCTTCAGATGGTACAAAAAATAGCTATTAACTGGGTTGCAGAAAATCATAAAAAGCAAAAAGCCCCAATAATTGAGGAATGATTCGATATTAGTGAAGTGAGCCATTTCCATGACTTCGACCCAGAGAAGCATCGGTAATGTTCCACTTCCCAGAAATGCCCGAACAGCCATTATTTACTGGCTTTAAGGTAGATGATTTCATTACAACGGACAAGCCTACAAGGTATGGGAAGAACAATCATTTTACATACGCAGAGCAGCCAACTGTTGTTGGACAAGGCTGTCAGCGTAAAATCAACATATATTGTGCTATTCCTGCCGCATAACTTTTATAGCTTTGCAAATCAAATTGTCAATATATTATAATGAAGCCATGAAAGGACGGTGAACGGTATGAGGGAGAAACTCAATCACCTTTATGTAGATAGCAAAGAAAGAACATTACTTTTACATAGCCTTGTGGAGCTGAAAAATCAGCTCATACAACAGGGCAGATATGCGGACTGCATTGATGAGATTATTTTCAAAGTCGCCAATGCACCCGTCAAGAGAGTAAAAATTGAATATGTCTAAGGCACATCTTTATGAAGCTGCTTATTCTTAATCCCTTTTAAGAGTAAGCGGCTTTTTTGCGTTCTCTGGTAGATTTTACATAGTCGCCTTGACAAAGCGGCTAAATCTATGCGAAAGGAGGACGCACCCATGTCAAATTGCAAAGTAATCGCTCTGACCAATCAGAAAGGCGGTGTCGGCAAGACCACTACGGCGGTCAATCTGGGCGTAAGTCTGGCACAACAGGGCAAGAAAGTCCTGCTCATTGATGCCGATGCACAGGCAAATCTAACCATGTCCCTCGGCTACCACAGACCAGACGATTTACCCGTCACGCTCTCCACCATCATGCAGGACATCATAGACGATAAATCCGTTGATGTTTCCAGAAGCATCCTGCACCACGGCGAGGGCGTTGACCTGCTACCGTCCAACATTGAGCTGTCGGGCTTGGAAGTAAGGCTGATTAACGCGATAAGCCGTGAAAGTGTGCTGAAAACCTGCGTGAACGAGGTCAAGAAGAATTATGACTATGTTCTCGTGGACTGTATGCCGAGTTTGGGTATGCTGACCATCAATGCACTTGCGGTGGCTGACAGCGTGGTTATCCCTACGCAGCCCCACTATCTTTCTGCGAAAGGCTTAGAGCTGTTGCTTCGCTCCGTGTCTAAGGTCAAACGGCAAATCAATCCCCACCTGCGTATTGACGGCATCCTTATGACGATGGTAATGCCCCGCACGAACATCTCAAAGGAAATTACCGCCACGGTGAAAAGTGCCTACGGACAGAAAATCAAAGTGTTTGATACCCAGATACCCCATTCCATCCGTGCGGTAGAAGCCACCGCAGAGGGAAAGAGCATTTTTGCCTACGACAAAGGCGGCAAGGTAGCCGCAGCTTATGAGCAGTTCGGAAAGGAGGTGGCAGAGCTTGGCGAGAAGCAGAGAAACCAAAATCGAGCTGACCGCATACGATGACCTGTTTGAAACAGACCAGAGCCGTGAAGAAGCGGCACTCAGCAAAATAAGGGATATTCCCATTGCGGAGATTGACGAGTTTCCAGACCACCCGTTCAAGGTCTTAATGGACGAGGATATGGAGCAGCTTATTGACAGCATCAAGCGAAGCGGCGTGATGACACCTGCTACCGTTCGGCTCAAAGAGGACGGGCGGTATGAGCTTATCAGCGGTCACAGGCGTAAAAAGGCTTGTGAGCTTGCGGGGCTTGAAACGCTGAAATGCGAAGTCAAGGAGCTGACCCGTGACGAAGCGATTATCGTCATGGTGGAAAGCAATCTTCAACGAACTACCATTTTACCGAGTGAGAAAGCCTTTGCGTACAAGATGCGGCTTGAAGCTATGAAACGACAGGCAGGCAGACCCACAAAAGATAATTATTCCCCAGTGGGTAATAATTCTGAATTTGCTACTTCAAGTGACGAACTTGCCGAAAAAGTGGGCGAAAGCAAAAATCAGATTTTCCGATATATCCGTTTGACCGAGCTTGTACCCGAAATTCTCCAAATGGTAGATGAAAGGCGGATTGCTTTTCGTCCTGCGGTGGAAATCTCATACCTTACCGAGGGACAGCAATACACCCTGCTTGAAGCCATGGAGTACAACGATGCCACCCCGTCACTTGCACAGGCTATCAAAATGAAGAAGTTTATGCAGGACGGAAAGCTCACGGACGAGGTTATCGGCTCCATCATGAAAGAAGAAAAGCCCAACCAGAAAGAAAAGCCCGCCTTTAAGGACGAGAGGATAACCAAGCTCATACCGAGGTCAATCCCCAGAGGGCAGGAAACGGATTTTGTCGTTAAGGCGTTGGAATTCTACAACCGACACCTGCAACGGCAGCGAAGCCAAGAGAGATAGCCGCACACCGAGGGCGAAGTCTGCCCTTTTTGCGGGACGGTGGATAGCCATGGTATCGGCTTCCCCCTCTCCACACCTCTCCCCCTTAATACTGCCAGTAACTATCCGAGAAAAAGAATATCTGCAAATCCCTGTAAGAGCCGAAATTCCCACCTTTGAGGTTTCCTGCGGTTTTCCGTATAATGGAGCCATAACGACAAAGGAGGTCAGAACGATGAAAAAACAGATGATTGCAGGATTGTTGATTCTGGTGCTGACGGTAAGCGGATGCTCTGCTGTTTCGACAGCCCCCACAGAGATGAATGAGCCTGTTAAGGAAACCAGAGCAGAAGCCGAAACGGAAAGCACAGACAGCATTTTTCCCTCGGAAAGTAAGGGAACAGATGCATCCGTGGAGAGTGAAGCTAAAGAGGAAACGGAAAGCCCCGAAAGTACGGCAGCTCCCGAACAGTCACGGACGATTGCGAAAGAAAACTCAAACACCCCAGAGCCTGCGGCTACCGTGTCCTCGGAAAGCAAACAGCCTGCGGCAGAAACAACGCCCGCACCCACGGAGCAGCCACAGGCAGCACAGCAACAGCCGCAGGAAGTTCAGCCGCAAGTGGAAACGCCGCCTGCACAGCCCACGGCAGCACCCGAAGAAACCAAGCCGAAAACAGCCTATGATTATGCTTTTGACATTGAAGCTATCAAGGCTGACTGTATCGGCATCGGGCAGTCAATGGGGCTTAGTCTGGACAGCTCACTCACGCCAGACAACGCCGCATGGTGGAATCCCATAACGGCATCCCAGAGCAACCAAGGCGAAGCCCTAAAGCAGAGCCTTGTAAGCTATATCACATTCCACACAGCCGCCAATCTCGGCTCATACGGAATGGATGAAATCACAGATTTTAATATCTACTGCGAAGCAAGGGGAAACGGCGAGTATTCGATATATTTCCTCTTTGCGTAACAGCAAAAACCAAACAACGGGTATCTCCCTCTGTTTTAACCGACAGAGGGATTTTTTTATGCCCAAAATCATGAAAGGATGGTTTAACAGCCTATGAAATCAATCTTTAAGAAGAACGGCAGGCGTATCCTGTCTGCCATGCTCTGCCTGCTGATGGCAGTCACCGCCCTGCCGATGAGTGCCTTTGCATGGACGAGCGAAGAAGGAAAAAGCTGCACTTCCTCGTTTGGCGATAAGTATGTCGGCTCGGACGGGCAGAACTATTACAGCAAAAATCCCCAGACCACTATCTTCTATAACGCTGACGGAAGCATTTATACAAGCACCTATTCCGCAGGAAACGCCAGACGGAAATATATGATGAATGACGGGAACGGCACACACCAAGTCTACTGTGTGGAATCTGGCGTTGACTTCAGCACGGGCAACAGCTATGTGTCCCAGAGCGGAAACAACAGCTCCTATTTCCGCAACCTGCCCACCGATGCACAGTTCGGCATCATGATGGCTCTAATGTACGGATGGCATGAGGGAAAGTCCTCTCCCGTGGCGGGAACAAATGCGGACGATTACGCCTATGCCACCCAGACGATTATCTGGGAGTATCAGCAGCAGCTCCGCACAAGCCCCTCTGACCTGCACGATGCAAACGGTATTTCGGCAGATATGTACTACTATTCCCTTGCGGGCAGACCTGCCGAGCAGTGCTACAACTGGATTTTGTCCCAGATGGCACAGCATTACACCATTCCGAGCTTCACCGCAAGAAGCCAGAGCAAAGCAAGCACCTATACGCTCAAATACAACCCCGACACCCAGAAGTACAGTCTTACCCTCACGGACACCAATAATACCATGTCCGATATGAGGTTTTCAGCAAGCGGCATCACCGTTTCCAGAAACGGCAACCAGTACACCTTTACGAGCGACAGGATGATTACCTCTCCCGTAACGGTGACGGCACAGAAGAATGTCAATACAAACTGCGATGATATGCTCATCTGGGGATGTGTCGGCAAACAGACAATGGTATCTGGTGCGTCCGACCCTGTATATTTCTATCTGAAAATCGACACCGAAACCTACGGCACAGGGCATATCAAAAAGACTTCCGAGGACGGTGTTGTATCTGGCATCAAGTTCAACATCTCTGGAAACGGCGTAAACCAGACCGTCACCACCAAGGCAGATGGCACGGTGGATATTCAGCTCATGCCTGGCGTCTATACCGTCACCGAGCAGAGCATTGACCGCTATGAGCCGCAGAGCGTCCAGAGAGTTACCATTGTCAGCGGTCACACTTCCACTGTCACCTTTAACAATGTGCTGAAGCGTGGCGATTTGAAAGTCATCAAGACTTCCGAGGACAATCTTGTGGAGGGCGTGAAGTTCCACCTTTTCGGCACATCTTTAAGCGGTCTGCCCGTGGACGAATATGCCGTGACCGATGCACAGGGCGTTGCCATGTTCCAGAATGTGCTTATCAGCGGCAGCACGCCGTACACCATCGAGGAAGTGGATACCGCAGTCCGCTATGTCGTGCCTGCGTCCCAGACCGCACCGATTGAGTGGAACAAGGTCACGAGCCGTAGCTTTACCAATATCCTCAAAAAGTTCAATGTGACCGTTACCAAGAGCGACTATGAAACAGGCACGGCACAGGGCGATGCGTCCCTTGCAGGTGCTGTCTACGGCATCTACAATGACGGTCAGCTCGTTGACACCTATATCACCGATGCGAACGGTCAGTTCACCACCAAGTATTATATCTGCGGCTATGACTGGACTATCCGTGAAATCAGTCCGTCCGAGGGCTATCTTCTGGATACTACTGTTCACAAGGTAGGTGCAGAGCCAGAGCTTTACACCGTGGAGCGTAACAGTACCGCCAACGATGTAAATGAGCAGGTCATTAAGGGTAATATCGCCATCATCAAGCACACCGATGACGGGGAAACCCAGATTGAAACACCCGAAACAGGGGCAGTCTTTGAAGTCTATCTCAAATCCGCAGGCAGCTATGAAGCCGCCAAGGAAACCGAGCGTGACATTTTAACCTGTGACGAGAACGGCTTTGCCCAGACCAAGGATATGCCCTACGGGATTTATACCGTGAAACAGACCTCTGGATGGGAGGGGCGTGAGTTGATGAAGCCTTTTGATGTGTTCATCAATAAGGACGGAAACACCTACCGCTACCTTATCAACAACGCCAACTTTGAGAGCTATATCAAAATCGTCAAGAAGGATGCGGAAACGGGCAACACCATCCCCTACGCAGGTGTGGGCTTCCAGATTTACGACCCGAACGGAAACCTTGTCAGCATGACTTTCACCTACCCCGAAGTGACCACCATCGACACCTTTTATACCACCGCAGACGGCAAGCTTATCACGCCCCAGACCTTGGAATACGGCACGGGATACTCTCTCGTGGAGGTGCAGGCACCGTATGGGTATGTGCTGAACTCCGAGCCTGTGTACTTTGATGTGGTGCAGGAAAACTCCGAGGAAGAAAGCGGAATCACGGTTATCGAAGTGGTACGCTCCAACATGGCACAGAAAGGGACAGTCACCGTATCCAAGTCTGGCGAGGTATTCAGCTCCGTGGCAGGCGACAAGGGCTTTTACCATCCTCTTTTCGCCGTTGCAGGGCTTGAGGGCGCGGTCTATGAGATTACCGCCGCCGAGGACATCATCACTCTGGACGGCACTCTCCGAGCATCTAAGGGCGAGGTGGTTGACACCGTTACCACAGGTGCGGACGGCACGGCAAAATCCAAGGAGCTGTACCTTGGCAGATATGAGGTCAAGGAAATCAAAGCCCCTTATGGCATGGTGCTGAATGAGGAAATCCACGGCGTAGAGCTTGTGTATGCAGGTCAGAATATCGCCGTGACGGAAACGGCAACGGGCTTTGTAAACGAGCGTCAGCGTGTGGAAATCGACCTTGTAAAGAGCCTTGAAACGGACGAAGCCTACGGCATCGGGAAGAACGGCGAAATCTTTGATGTGACCTTTGGGCTGTATGCCGCCGAGGACATGACCGCCGCAGACGGCGAGGTCATCCCCGCTGACGGTCTGATTGAGATTGTTTCCCTTGATGAGAACGGCAAAGGCACGGTCAGGAGCGACCTGCCGATTGGCAGCTACTATGTGCAGGAAATCTCCACCAACTCCGCCTATATCATCAGCGACCAGAAATACCCTGTTATCTTTGAATACGCAGGACAGGACACCGCAACCGTCCACATCTCCGCCAATGATGGCAACGCCATTGAGAATGAAATTATTTACGGCTCTGTCAGCGGAAAGAAATCGGACGAGGACGGCAACGCTCTGGGCGGTGCGGTAATTGGTATCTTCAAGACAGGCACAGAGGAATTTACAAAAGAAAACGCTATCCAGACTACCATCACAGCTATTGACGGTAGTTTTTCTTTTGCCAAAGTGCCGTATGGAACTTGGGTAATCCGTGAAATTGAAAGTCCGAAAGGTTTTGTACTCTCCGAGGAAGAAATTGCCGTGACAATCGGTGAAGTGGACGAGGTAGTGGAAATCGAGCTTGTCAACTACAGCATCCGTGGAAACATTGGGCTGACAAAGGTGGACGAGGACTATCCCGAAAACAAGCTCTCTGGTGCGGTGTTCGAGGTTTATTCCGATACCAACGGCGACGGCAAACTGGATAAGGACGATGTTCTGCTCGGCACGATGACGGAGCTTGAGGGCGGCATCTACCAGATGAAAGAACTCCGCTACGGCAAGTACCTTGTCCGTGAAAAGACCGCCCCGACAGGCTTTGTGCTTGATGAGAATGTCTACGCCGTATCCATCGAGGAAAACGGCAAGACCTACACCGTGGAGAATAAAGCGGGCGTTGGCTTTATCAATACCGCCCAGAAAGGAAATCTAAAAATCGTCAAGACATCTTCGGACGGCAAGGTGGAGGGCTTCTCTTTCCGTATTACGGGCGTAAACTACGACCAGACATTTACGACAGACAAGAACGGCGAAATCCTCATTGAAAATCTGAGGATTGGCGAATACACCGTTTCCGAGGTGAATGACAAGGCTTCCACAGGCTATATCCTGCCCGCCGACAAGCAGGCAGCCGTGCATGTGGGGGCGACCACCATCGTCCAGATGCACAACGAGCTGAGGGACACCCCGAAAACGGGCGATGACTTCAACGCCGCCCTCTGGGTGAGCCTTGCGGCTGCACTTACCATCGGTGCGGGCGTTCTGGGCTTTCTTGGGATTAAGGGAAAGAAGAAAAAAGAGGACTGATAACCAAACCACAGTCTGAAATTGGAAAGGAGGTTTTATGAGAGTGGACGCAAAGACCATTATCGCCATTGTGCTTGTGGTATTTATCGGCGGTGCGGCATTGTGGCTGAATATCCGTCACAGGAAGAATAAGTAATCCGAGTTTGTGGGAACGGGGACGGCTGAAAGATGCCGTCCCTTTTCCTATATATATGGAGGAAACAATGAAAAATCTGAAAACCATCGAGGGTAAGGTCAGAGCCATTCTGGAAAAGGATGAGGAAGCCAGAAACGATGACATGACCCTTTATCTTGCGGTCTGCAATCTTTGTCTGAAAGGTACAGGGGCGATGCCCTTTGCGGAGGTCATGGCACAGTATAAATATCTGGGCTTGCCGAGCTTTGAGAGCGTGGGCAGGACACGCCGCAAATTGCAGGAGAAGCACCCCGAACTGCTTGGAAGCCTGCGGATGCAGAAGCTCCGAGCCAGAGGGGAAAAGGCATACCGTAAGTATGCAAAAAGCGATTGAACGGAGGTCTGATTATGGAGGAAGAAAAACGCTCCAACGGCGGCTATGAGATTATAGAGGGCTGTACTATCGGGAGTACGGAGCTTGTCATCGGGCATAACCCCAAAGCCCCCAACCCCTATGTGTGTTGGTACTGCAAGGGCGGCGACAATTATTTCTGGGGATATTACTGCAACGAGCTGTCGGCGGCACGGGAAAAGCTGAATGAACGCTACCAGACCGAGAGCCGTATGCCCTATAACAATCCCCCTGCCCAGAAGCAGAAAAGCGGCGATGACCGTGAACGATAAGAAGTACGACTGTACGACCTGCCCTTATCCCCGATATAAGGACAGGCACATTATTTTCTGTGATGTCTGTATCCGAAAGATTTTAGACGAGCAGAAAGAAAAAAAGCGGAGAAAGGAGCAGACGAATGAGTGAGGAAAAACGCATGATTGGCTCTTACGAGGTGGAACACAGCATCCACCTTGGAGATAAGGAAGTAATTTTAGGTGTAGACAAAAAGGAACAGTACCCCTTTATGGTCTGCTACTGCACCTATGACAACCCTCTGGGTGCGGCATGGGCAACGGAAGCCGTCGGCTCTGACGATTATCTGGAAGCCATGCAGGTATTCCTTGACCGAGTGCAGGCACAGGTGGAGCTTTCCAGAGCCGAGCTTGCAAAGTATCCCTTTGACAAGACCGTTTTCACCGTGAAAGACTGTATCCCCGATGACAGGAACAGCAGCATCGTGGGCAAGGTGGTAGTCATCAACGCCGAGCCGAAGCGGTACGAATATCAGCACCCCGCCTATCAGCTTGTACTGGCGGACGGCGGAAACGGTGCGACTGGCGGCAGAGGGCAGGCGGTGTTTGGCACCTGCCTTGCCACAGGCGAGCATCACAGATGGGAACGGTATGATGTTCTGGGAGAAATCAAGCCCGAACGGATGCCCGAATGGGCAAAGGAAGCCCTTGCCAGAATCAAGGCACAGGAGAAAGAGAAAAAGGCGAAAAGCAGGGAGGAACGCTGATGGAAGTACGAGCTTTGACACAGCCCGAACAGAAATACACCTATTCCCAGAGTATGCAGATTGAGGGGCAGACAGGCTGTATCGGGCATCTGCGTGGCGATTTTGACAGCTCTGGGGAGGGATTTTTCACCACATGGAACGACCATCGGGAGCAATGGAAAACGGACGAGTTCAAGGCGGAGCTTGACGAGGTTATCAATGCCCTGCGTGGGGACAAGGGACTTCTGCACAACCGCCGTGACATGGCGGCATTTGCAAGGGCGAATCCCAACAGTGCCTTTAAGGGCAATTACTGTACCGAATACGGCTTCCGTGTGGATACCGACAGGCACGCTTTCCTGCTCCGCTGCAACCCGACCAAGGGAGACTATAACTTTTACTGCTACTGTTATGTGAAAGAATGGCTTGACGGACATATCCAGAAAGCCGAACAGGGCATCCGCTTTATTGACCCTCATTATAATGAGAAGTTCCGTATTCCAGACGGCGGTAAAATCATCGTCACCTATGCGTGGGGAGAAAAGGCGGAACAGACATGCCGTTTCATTGACGAGTACCATACGGAGGTGGGCAGCCATCTCTACCACATCTGCGAGTTTGCCGAGCGTATGGAACAGAACGGACACACCTGTGAGCCGAAGCCCACAGAGCCGCCGTCCGCCCAGAAAGCGGCGAAGCACAAAGACCATGAACGATAAGGAGGAATGATGATATGGCAGTCAACCAGAAAGCCATCAAGGTCTTGAACAGGATTTTTGAAGCAGGCTTTACCGAGGAAAAAGCCATCGCCGCCATGACAATGGACGACATCCTCTCCATGCAGGGCATTACCGTAACCGACATCGGGCTTATCAATGACCTGCAAAAGAGCATCAAGGCGAACAAAGTCATCTCATTTCTGGGCGGTGGCACGGAATGAGAAACCGAAAGGACAAAGAAATCACACGATAAGGAGGTGCAGAGCGAATGGCTGCAAAGTACCAGCTCATCACGGAGCTGTATCAGCGGACGGGCGTGACCGTTGTAAAAAATCCACAGGCGTGGCAGGGCTTTTTATCCTCTGCCTGCCGTAATTACAAGTGCCGCTTTGACGAGCAGCTCTTGATTTACGCCCAAAGACCCGATGCCACCGCCGTTACCACGATTGAAGTCTGGAATAAGCTCTTTAAGCGTTGGGTGAACAAAGACAGCAGGGGCATCGCCGTGTTTGACACAAAAGGACGCAGGAACACCCTCAAATACTATTTTGATGTGTCGGATACCCATGAGGGCTACTACGGCAGCAGACCCGTCCCGATATGGCAGATGGATAAGCGGTACGAGCAGGCAGTAACGGAACGGCTCTCCGACAGGTTCGGGGAGGTGGAAAGCACCGACCTTGCTTCTGTCCTAATGGAAACGGCAAGGAACGCCGTGGAAGATAATCTGCAGGACTACACGGCACAGCTAAAGACCTGCACCGAGGGCAGCTTCCTTGAGGGGCTTGACGATTTTAATATAGAGGTCATGTACCGTGAGCTTGCCGTAAACAGCGTGGCTTTCATGCTGATGGCAAGGTGCGGCGTTGATACGGCAGAATATTTTGACCGAGAGGACTTCGGGGCGATTGTCAATTTCAACACGCCCCAGACCCTTAACGCCATCGGCATTGCCACGAGCGACATTGCGGAAATGGCACTAAGGGAAATCTCCCTGTCTATCCGAAATGTGCAAATCGCAGAGAAAGGGCAAAACCGCACCTTTGCACCAAAGGCACAGAGCCGCTATGATATAGGCAGACAACAACCCGAAAGGAGCGAAAATAATGAGCGAAATCACTTACACCAGACAGGGGGATTACCTTATACCCGACCTCACATTACCGACAGAGCAAGAGCTTCCGCTTGGCAGATACGCATTGATGCACAGGGATTATCTGGAGAAACACAAGAGGGTGACTTACCTCAACCTGCTGACATCGGGCAGGCTGAACGAACACCTGCACCAGACCGAGCAGACGGCGTTGCAGAGGTTGGAGCTTCTGACGAAACAGCTCTCCAAGGAGCAGGGCGTGACGGAGGAACTGAAAGAGAAAGCACCCATGCAGTGGGTACAGATGATGAACAACATCCGCAGCCAAGCGGAGGAAGTGATTCTGACCGAGCTGATTTACAACTAACCGAGAGCGGCGAACAGCTCAGCATTGCCACCGAGGAAGAAGTCAGAGCCAATCTCCCCACCGTTGATGAACAGATTGAAATGATGGTTGAAGCAGAGGACGAAAAATCCTCTGCTTTTGCTATTTCACAGGAAGATATTGACGCTATCCTCACGAAAGGCAGCGGATTTCAAGACAGCAAATACCGTATCTACCGTCAGTTTTGGAAACATGAGGACAGCAAGAGCAACATTGCTTTTCTGAAAAAGGAATACGGCACAGGCGGCTCTCATATCACATTTTCGGACGGTACGGAGGGCTATGCGTGGCATGACGGCAAAGGAATCTCCATTGACCGTAACGGAATCTCCACGGAGCATGACCTTGTTTTAAGTTGGTCTAAGGTGGAAAAACGCCTGCGTGAGCTGATAAAGGACAACCGCTACCTCAACCCGAAAGAGAAAGACCATTACGCTGATTTTCTGGAGGACATCTCTGCCCCGCAGTATGAAATCGACACACAGAGAAAAATGGCAAGGCAGCGTTTCATTGACGCCAATCGTGACCTGCCCCCTGCCGCCAAACGGGATACGCTCTCTCTGCGGCTCTCCGACTTTATCCGTGACTTGGACGGCTACGAAAAAGCCCTGCTTGAAAAGGTGGGGCGTACCGACCTTGCCGATGTGACCGCCGAGCGAATGGAGCAGATTTTCTCCGACCCTGCCGCCGTGCAGCAGCTCATTGACTTCCTTTCTCTGGTAAAGGGTGCGACGACCAGTGTTTACAGCCGTAGCAATGCGTGGCGTTTTTCGCAGGAGCTTACAGAACTGCATCCTCTCTGTTATCTCTACCATGAGGGTGATGTGGTGTATATCGGTGCGGATAAATATGAGATTTCCGACTTCAACGAGGATACCGTATCCCTGCGGAATCCAGAGTTTCCCCTGTTTGGAAAGGAATTGAGCCGTGCTGACTTTGAAGAAAAGCTCCGTGAAAATCCCGCAAACGACCATCTGAAAACGGTCATCACCGAAAGCCAGAAAACGGAAACACTCACCGAGGAAAAACCCGACAGCCTGCAATTTTCCATTGGCTTCTCCGAGCATACCGCCTTTTATGACAGACAGATGAATGACCGCTTCACGGATTTGAGCTTTGCCCTTGGGAATAAGCTGCTTGGCATTCTGGACGAAAAGCAGCACCGTGAAAGACTGGATAAGAGCAAGGGTGTCGGTTGGTACAAAAAGACTGATTTTGAAATCTCCGCTGTTGTGGGCGGCGAGGACTTCCATTATGAGGGACGGTTTGACATCGGGGACGGCGAGGGCGACCTGATTGCCCATATCAAGAACTTTTATGACTATTATCTTTCCCCCGACTGCCCCTTTATCCCAATGTGGAAACGGCAGGGCGAGGATTTCTACCATGCGAAGATAGACAGCCTGCGTTTCGGGCGTGATGTGTTCGTTCCTTTTCTGGAGCAGCACACCGAGCTGACCCAAGAGGATGAGAAACTCCTTGCCGAGATAATGGCTACCGAACCCGACTGGAACAGGAAAGCCGAGGACAAGGCACAGCCCGAAGAAGAAAAAGCCGCCGAGGAAAGTTCCGCCGTTGATGAAATGCTTGCCTATGCGGAAAAGATTGCGGCGGAATATGAAACCGAGCCGCCAGAGGAACGCTTTGAGGTAATTATGACCTCAGATGCGTTCCCCGACCCCGAAGATGCCTTTGCCATCTGGGACAACATCCGAGAGGAATACTATGCTGCTGATGACGGCAAGGTGCTGACCTACCCCACTGAGGAAGAAGCCGAAACGGGGCTTTTGGAGGTCAGAAAGGCAGTATCCGATAAGGAAGCCGAGGAATGGCTTTCTACGGAACGGGTAAAACAGGGCGTAGAGCCTGCCCCGTCTGAGCCTGCAAAGCAGGACAATTCTGACCTTATCGGAACGGAACTCACCATCGACAACCGCCGCTATCTCATTGAAAGCATTGGTGAAATCAGCGGTGATGTTTCCATGCGTGACATCACATTCCAGAACAATGTGGGCTTTCCGATAAACCGAGTGGAAAAAATCGGCTATGTCCGCAGGCTTCTGGAGCAGTCGGCAAAGCAGCCAGAGCCTGCCCTGCCGACTGGAATACTTGAAAAACTGGAAGCCGTAAAAGACAGCATCGGGTATGGCGACTTAAAGGCAGATACCGAGGTGCTTTTGCGGGATAAAAACGGTGACAGCCTTGTTGGAATAGCTTCGGGCGAATGGCTCAAGCAGCTAACCGAAATGTCCGCAGAGGATTTCCGCAGATATGCGGATGGATATAAAAAAGGCACTCTGAATGCGTACAGGCTGCTCTCACCATCCAATGAACGCAAAAACTTCCGCATCACGGATGATACCCTTGGTGTTGGAGGTGCAAAAGAAAAGTTTAGAAACAATATGGCGGCGGTCAATCTGCTGCACGAGCTTCAGCTTGAAAACCGTCTTGCCACGCCCGAAGAACAGGAAACCCTTGCAAAGTATGTCGGCTGGGGCGGTCTGTCCATGGCGTTTGACGAGAACAACGCAGCATGGGCAGACGAGTTCAAAGAGCTGTATGCGAGCCTGTCCCCAGAGGAATACCGTGCGGCAAAGGAATCCACCCTGACGGCATTTTATACGCCGCCTGTTGTTATTAAGGCGATGTATGAAGCCCTTGACCGTCTGGGCTTTTCGCAGGGCAATATTTTAGAGCCGTCCTGCGGCACGGGAAATTTCTTCGGGCTTCTGCCCGAAAGCATGGCAGGCTCTAAGCTCCACGGCGTGGAAATCGACCCGCTGACAGGCGAAATCGCAAAGCAGCTCTACCAGAAAGCGAAAATTGCCGTAGAGGGCTTTGAGGACACGAAGCTCCCAGACAGCCACTTTGATGTGGTGCTTGGCAATGTGCCGTTTGGGGAATTTAAGGTAGATGACAGCCGCTACAACGCCCAGAAGTTCCTTATTCATGACTACTTTTTCGCAAAGGCTCTGGATAAGGTACGCATGGGCGGCGTGGTAATGTTCGTCACTTCCAAGGGTACGATGGATAAGGCAAGCCCAGAGGTGAGGCGGTATATCGCCCAGAGAGCCGAGCTTCTGGGGGCGGTAAGGCTTCCAGACAATACTTTCTGTGCCAATGCCGGCACGGAAGTCACGAGCGATATTCTCATCCTGCAAAAGCGTGACCGAGTGACAGATGTCGAGCCAGACTGGATTTATCTTGATACCAATGCGGACGGCATCACCATGAACAGCTATTTTGTGCAGCACCCCGAAATGGTGCTTGGGCGTATGGTGAACGAAAGCACCCGCTTCGGTAAGTTAGAGCCTGCCTGCAAAGCAGACAAGGACAGACCTCTTTCCGAGCTGCTTCACGAAGCCATGCAGCGGATAAACGGCGAAATACCAGACTTTGAGATTGACGAGATTTCCGATGAGCAGGACAACTCCATTCCTGCCGACCCGAATGTGCGGAACTTTTCTTATACTCTGGTAAACGGTCAGATTTACTTCCGAGAGAATGACAGGATGACCCCTGCCACGCTGTCAATGACGGCGGCAAACCGTGTCAAAGGGCTGCTTGAAATACGGGACAGCGTGCGTAGCCTTATCGAGTACCAGACCAACGATTACCCCGAAGAAATGATACAGACCGAGCAGGAAAACCTTAACCATCTGTACGATGCCTTTACCGAGAAGTACGGGCTTATCAACAGCCGAGGGAATTATCTTGCCTTTGCCGCCGATGAGAGCTACTTCCTTTTGTGTTCCCTTGAGGTACTTGATGACGAGGGCAATTTCAAACGCAAGGCGGATATGTTCACCAAGCGGACAATAAAGCCCCACCGAGAGGTCACTTCCGTGGAAACGGCAAGCGAAGCCCTCGCACTCTCCATCGGGGAGAAAGCCCGTGTTGACCTTGGCTATATGGCACGGCTCACGGGCAGGACGCAGGAGGAAATCGTCACGGAATTACAGGGCGTTATCTTCCGTGTGCCCAATACAGAGCCTGCACGGTATGTCACGGCGGACGAATATCTGTCGGGCGATGTGAGGGAAAAGCTGAAGATCGCAGAGATAGCGGCGAAGTCCGACCCTGCCCTCGCCCTCAATGTGGAAGCCTTGAAGCAGGTCATACCGAAAGACCTTTCCGCAGCGGAAATCTCTGTCCGTCTGGGTACGACATGGATACCAGAGTTCGATATACAGCGGTTTGTGATGGAGCTTTTAACTCCGTCAAGCCATGCCGCAGGGCGTATCCAAGTCCGCTATACCCCATACAACGGCGACTGGTTTATCGAGAACAAGACTTCCGACTTCGGTAATGTCAAGGCGGACAGCACCTACGGTACAAAAAGGGCGAGTGCCTACCGTATTATTGAAGATACGCTAAACCTTAAAGACACCCGCATTTTTGACTATGTTTACGATGAACACGGCAATAAAAAAGCGGTGTTTAATCACAAGGAAACCACGGCGGCACAGGCAAAACAGGAGGTGATAAAACAGGCGTTCCAAGACTGGATATGGAAAGACTCAGAACGGAGAAACCGCCTTGTCCGTTACTACAACGACACTTTTAACTCCGTGCGACACCGTGAGTATGACGGGCGGCATATCACATTCGGCGGCATCAGTCCAGAAATCACGCTAAGACCGCACCAAGTCAACGCTATCGCCCATATCCTTTACGGCGGCAACACGCTCCTTGCCCACAAGGTAGGTGCGGGAAAAACCTTTGAGATGGTAGCCGCCGCACAGGAAAGCAAGCGGTTAGGGCTATGCCAGAAATCCATGTTTGTTGTGCCAAATCATCTTGTGGGGCAATGGGCATCTGAGTATTTACGGCTCTATCCGAGTGCCAATATCCTTGTTACCACTAAGCAGGATTTTGAAACCGCTAACCGCAAGAAGTTCTGCGGCAGGATTGCCACGGGCGATTATGATGCGGTGATTATCGGACATTCTCAATTCGAGAAAATCCAGATGAGCGTGGAACGGCAGCGAGAACAGCTACAGCGGCAGCTTGACGATATTGAAATGGGCATCGAAGATGTGCAGAAATCCAACGGCGAGCAGTTCACGGTCAAGCAGCTTATGAAAACAAGGAAAGGCATTGAAGCCAAGCTAAAGAAACTCAACGACACGAAAAGAAAGGATACGGTGATAGATTTTGAGCAGTTAGGCGTTGACAGGCTCTTTATAGACGAGAGCCATTTTTACAAAAATCTGTACCTCTACACGAAGATGCGGAATGTGGGCGGCATCGCCCAGACCGAAGCCCAGAAGTCGAGCGACCTCTTTATGAAATGCCGCTATCTGGATGAAATCACGGGAAACCGTGGCACGGTTTTCGCCACGGGAACGCCCGTGAGCAACTCCATGGTGGAGATGTACTCCGTGCAGAGATATTTGCAGTATGACGCCCTTGCACGGAACGGCTTACAGCATTTTGACGCATGGGCTTCCACTTTTGGGGAAACCATCACGGCGTTGGAGCTTTCACCCGAAGGCACGAACTACCGAGCCAAGACACGGTTTGCCAAGTTCCACAACCTGCCAGAGCTGATGCAGATGTTCCGAGAGGTGGCGGACATCCAGACCGCCGATATGTTGAAGCTCCCCGTCCCCAAGGTCAACTACCACAATGTAAAGACCAAGCCGAGCGAGATACAGACCGAAATGGTGGCGGGGCTTGCCAAGAGAGCCGAGAAAATCCGTGCAAGGCTTGTCGAGCCGCAGGTTGACAACATGCTGAAAGTGACCAATGACGGCAGGAAGTTAGCCCTCGACCAGAGGATGATTGACCCCATGCTGCCAGACGACCCGAACAGCAAGGTCAACGCCTGCATTGATAATGTGTACCGTATCTGGGAGGAACACGCCGACACCAAGGCAACGCAGCTCATTTTCTGCGACCTCTCCACCCCGAAGAATGACGGCACTTTCAATGTGTACGATGACATCCGAGAGAAGCTGATTGCCCGTGGCGTTCCTGCCGAGCAGGTGCGTTTCATCCACGAAGCGGCTACCGATGCACAGAAAAAAGAGCTGTTCGCAAAGGTCAGAGGCGGCGAGGTGCGTGTCCTCTTAGGCTCTACGCCGAAGATGGGGGCAGGTACGAATGTGCAGGACAGGCTGATTGCCATTCACAACCTCGACTGCCCGTGGCGACCAAGCGACCTTGAACAAAGGCAGGGGCGTATCGAAAGACAGGGCAATATGTTCCCAGAAGTAGAGGTTTACCGCTATGTGACGGAGCAGACCTTTGATGCATACCTCTATCAGCTTGTGGAATCGAAGCAGAAATTTATCTCCCAGATAATGACGAGCAAAAGCCCCGTGCGTTCCGCCGAGGATGTGGACGAGGTGGCTCTTTCCTTTGCGGAGGTCAAGATGCTTGCCACGGGAGATGAGCGTTTCAAGGAAAAGATGGACTTGGATATGCAGGTGGCGAAGCTGAAAGTCTTGAAACAGAGCTATCTTTCTGAGCATTACGACCTTGAGGACAGGATACTGAAATACTTTCCGCAGACCATCAAGGAATATGAGGAACGCATTGCCAGTTATGAAAACGATGCCGCTCTTGCCGAACAGCACAAGCCGCAGGGCGATGATAAGTTCTGCCCCATGACCTTAAAGGGCGTGACCTACAAGGAAAAAGCGGACGCAGGCGAGATGCTTCTTGCAATTTGTAAGGAAAATCCGCTGTCAAATCCCGTGGAAATCGGCAGCTACCGAGGTTTTAGGATGGAGGTTTATTACGACAGCTTCAACACCCATTTCTGTCTTAACCTCTGCGGAAAGGCAAAGCACAAGGTTGATTTAGGCTCTGACGCTCTGGGAAATCTGACCCGTATTGAAAACGAGATTGGGAAAATCCCTGCCAGACTGGAAGCCGCCAAGACCAGAAAGGCGGAAACTCTGGAGCAGCTTGCCAATGCAAAGACCGAGGTACAGAAGCCCTTTGCCTTTGAAGATGAGCTGAAAGAAAAGACCGACAGGCTGAATGCCCTAAACATTGAGCTGAATCTGGACGAAAAGGATACCTCTGTTATGGATACCGAGCCAGAGCAGGAAAACGAACAGCCCGAAAAGAAAACACCTAATCGGGAGCGTTAAATCCTATTTGCACATTTGTATTGATGAAAAGTGGGCAGTATAATAGAGGACGATAAGAAAAATCGGAGGTGATAATGGTGTCTGATACTTTCAGATTTGAAACTTTTGTAGATGCCCATGGCAATATCTTCAACGAATATCTAAGCTCTGTCACCGCTAAACTGTCAAAGGAAGATAAGCAGTACAAAGCCCTGCACGCTAAGATTGAGGGTATCTATGGGAAGTATCCCAAGGTACTGGCTGTGTTCGACAGCGAACAAGCGGCGGAGCTTACCGAGGAAGAATGTGCGGCTCTCATTGAGGTAATGGAGCTGAAGAATCGGCTCACGGACATGGAGATGCAGGCGGTCTACTTCCGTGGCTGCTATGACAGCGTTGGGTATCTCAAAAAAGCAGGGATTTTATAACGGACTGACCGAGAGAAAAGGCGGCGTTGGCGTGAAGCTGATGCCGTCTTTTACATAGCTGAGAGGTGGAAAAATTTGTCGTAATGTGATATAATATTTTAAGAATTTTGAGAACGGAGGAAAGAGGTATGTCTGATTTTAATAAAATAATGGCATTTCAACAGATGATGCCATATCTTAACAGAGAGCAGCAAGAAAATTTAGCAACTACTCTTGGAATGGATTTGCAGGAAATTGAACGACGATTAGTAGGAAAAAACAAGGAGGATGAATTTGTTTTAATACTTCTCTTTATGGAAGTGTGCAAAAGTATTACAGGTTTTGATGAGGGCGTTTCTCAGTTATTAAAGACAGCAACTTCTGATTTGCTTATCGAGTTGAGAAATGGAGACAAATTCATGTTGGAGATAAAGCATACTGATAAAGAACGATATTCTATTAGTATGGGAAATCTCCAAAAGAGAATTGAATATGCGAATAATTATGGATTGGATTTGTTTTTTGCAATCTCAATTAAAGGATACTGGATGTTGTTTAGTGCTGAATATCTGAAGCAAAAAAACGGAAAGATAGATGTTTCTGATTTGACAAAATCTAAGTTGGATGAAACGCTTGGATGTGTTAGTTATATTTTTCCAAAGGGATTAAGGATAAAAAGTGTCTATTCTACAGAAGAAGCCGTAAAATCTACAGGAATACAATTCCCGCCGTATGGGAAATTGGTATCTTATGAATTGTATTATAACGATAGAAAGATTTTTAGAGTAAAAGGGAAAAATAGTCCATATATTGGCTATACAATGATTTTAGAAGCATTGCAAGATAGGCTATCAATGGATACACAGATTATCAAGCAATCGGGTAGTTATACAGTTATCAATGAATCATTTTCAAATGAGTTTAATGCTATTTCGGAATACAAGTTTTTGTTAGCACCGATTGAACATACCGCATATGATGAGGAGGAAAAATATACAGCTCATACTTATATTGAAAACGCAAAAGCAGATGCTAACCTTCTTAAAATGCGATTCCAAGTAGGGCATATAAGAGGAATGATGCAGTATTTAGCAGACAATGGAATTGAAATGATGTATATGTAAGCAGTCAAGTAAAAAGGGCCAAATTTCGCCACAAAGTATACCAGTGCCGGGGCGAGGTTTCGCCAGGAAGTATACCAGCGGAAAAAGTTAGTTAGTAATGGACTGGTGGTGCTCCAGTCTGTAGCTGGAGCCGGT
>CAJUNA010000005.1 GCA_910587645.1 uncultured Oscillospiraceae bacterium | reverse complement strand
TTACCACAGGTCTTCCGGTTTGTCAAGTACTTTTTTCGACTTTTTTCAAAGTTTTTTCGTACCGGATTCACCATCGGGCCTTTCGCTTGAAAGCTTAACTATCTTACCACAGCTCCCAGCTTTTGTCAAGCCCTTTTTTCGATTTTCTCGAAATCTTTTTCTCAAGCTCCCGAGCCAACCGCGCCCCTCGGCGACAGCTCGCTTAATATATCAGATCCCCCACACTTTGTCAATACCTTTTTCCATTTTTTTTGAAATTTTTTTCTTGAAATACCAAAGACATTTTCTCACATTCGTGATATAGTATACGTGGAACAAATTCCCACAACATATAGTGCGTACATTATATATACAGTAAGGAGCAGACATGCAGATCAAACATCTCGCCGCCACCTTCGGGCGGCTGGAGCAGGAGCAGTTGGAGCTGGAACCGGGCCTGAACGTAATCGAAGCCCCCAATGAATCCGGCAAATCCACCTGGACTGCCTTTCTCCGGGTGATGCTCTACGGCCTGAACACCCGGGACCGCAGCACGGGTGCGGACAAGCGCCGCTACCTCCCCTGGAGCGGCAGCGCCATGGAGGGGGTACTGGACGCGGAAACGGATCTGGGCGCCATCACCCTCCGCCGCCGCACAGCCCGGGCTAACTCCCCCATGGGGTCTTTCAAAGCGGTCTACACAGGCACATCAGACCCGGTAGAGGGCCTGACCGCCGCCACCTGCGGTGAAACCCTCCTGGGCGTCCCCCAGGACGTCTTTGAGCGCAGCGCCTATATCCGCCAGACAGGCATCGCCGTAGAGCAAAGCAAAGCCCTTGAGCAGCGTATCACCTCATTAATCACCACTGGTGAGGAGGACACCAGCTTCACCGCCGCCGCCGAGCAACTCAAGCGCCAGCGCAACGCCCGCCGCTACAACAAATCAGGCCTCCTGCCCCAGGTGGAGGAGGAAGCCCGCTCCCTCCGGGCCACATTAATAGAAATAGAGGAGCTGACCGCCGCCGCCGCCCGGGACCGGCAGGCGTTAGACTCCCTCCGGGCCAAGCTGGCGGAGACAGAGGATCTTTTAGCCCGTCACGATGCGGCGGACCAGGCGGACACCCTCCGGGCGGTAGAGAGCGCCCGCCTGGACGCGGTCTCCGCCCGGGACCGGTTCAAGACGCTGGAAGCGGCCAACCGTTCCCGGGCAGTCCCCACCCGCCCGGAGCTGGAAGCCCTGCAAGGCCGCATCGACGCCCTCTCCTCTATTAATAGTGCCGTAGACGATGCCAAGACCCGCCTGGATCTGACCACCCACACCCTGCGGCAGGCGGAGAAAGCCCTCAATGCCCATCCCTTTGCGGGCCTGACCCCGGCCGAAGCGGCCAACGCGCCTTTGGAAACGGACCCGAAGCCCACTTTCCCCCGCTGGATTATCCCAGTCTTTTTATTGTCAGGCCTGGCCCTAGGCGGCGCGCTCTGGTATTTCACCCAATTCTGGCCAGCCGCCGCCGCAGCGGCCTGCGTCCTCCCCACAGCCGGCATCCTACTTTTCCTCCAACGCCACCGCAGGCAGCTAAAGCAGTGGGCGGACTCCCGCACTGGCCTGGAAACCAGCCGCGCCCAGCTGGCGGAGGAATACGCCCCGCTCTACGAGGCGGAAGCCAAGGCCCGGGCGGCCCAGCAGGCGGCCCAAGCAGCCTGGGACGCGGTCTCCGCCAGCGCGCGGACGAACCTGGACTCCATCCTGACCCAGCTCCGTTCCTTCCGTCCTTTGGTCCGCGACCTTCCCGAGGCCTGCCAAGCCTTAGACCTGGCTTTTGAAATGCGGGGCGAGCTGGACTACGCCCAGCGGCAGGAGGAGGAAGCCCGCCACCGCTGGGAAGCCCTCCGGGACGCGGCCCCGCCCATCCCATCGGTTCCGGCGCAGCGGCCGGAAATATCCCGGGAGCAGCTCCGCCAGCAGCTTGCGGACATCAAGGCCCAAGACGGCTCCCTCCGCCGCAGTCTCCACGCGGCCCTGGGCCGCATCCAGGCCCTGGGGGACCCCGGCGAGCTGCGCCTCCGCCTCCAGGAGTTATCGGAGCGTCAGGCAACGCTCCAGCGCGAATATGACGCCATCACCCTGGCGATGGAAGTACTGGCCCTATCAGGCGCCACACTCCAAACCCGGTTTTCCCCTGCCCTAGGGGAACATGCGGCCTCCATCTTTACAAACCTGACCGGTGGGCGTTATAATAAGGTGCTGCTGGACCGTTCCATGACGCCCTCGGCTCAGGAAGCGGACCAGTTGCTCCCCCACGAGGCCGGGCAGCTCAGCCAGGGCACGGCAGACCAATTGTACCTTGCGGTACGGCTGGCGATATGCGAAATGGTACTGCCGCCCGAGAAGGCAGTCCCCATTTTACTGGACGATGCCCTTGTCAATTTTGATGACCAGCGGATGGCGGCGGCGCTGGACTATCTCCTTTCGCTTTCTGAAAACCGGCAGATCCTACTATTCACCTGTCAAAAGCGGGAGGGGGATTATCTGTCCTGGGCGTATCCCGGCCGGTTCCATCATATTAAATTATAGCGCCCGCCGTCCCTTTCCCCCGGGGGCGGCGCAAGCCCTGCCCCGGTTCCATTAAAAAACATTTCCCGCGCCCCCCAGGGCGCGAAACGGGAGGCCGCCATGGAGAAGCATCTGTTTACTTTCTTTCTGTTAATGGTGTACAGCTTTATCGGCTGGTGCGGTGAAATGCTCTACTGCTCCGCCTGCCAGCGCCGGCTCTGCGAAAAGAGGGGCTTTTTAAACGGCCCCCTCTGCCCCATCTACGGCCATGGCGCCCTAATCGTGCTATTCTGCCTGGACGGCGGCTGCCACAGCCCCATCCTGACCTTCCTCTTAGGCGGCATCCTCACCACTATGCTGGAATATCTCACCAGCTACACGATGGAAAAGCTTTTCCACATGCGCTGGTGGGACTACTCCCAATTCAAGCTGCAAATCAACGGCCGGGTCTGCCTTTTAAACTCCACCCTTTTCGGCCTGGCCTGTGTCTTCCTCTGCCACATTGCCAATCCCCCCATCTCCGCCTGGGCGGAAAGCCTTTTCGCCCAAGGCATCGGCGTCCCCTTCTCCATCGCCCTCCTCCTTTTATATGGGGCGGATATTTTCCTCTCGATCCGCAGCGCCATCCGCATTGGCGGCCGCCTGGCCAAGCTCCACGCTATCCATGACGAGCTGTCTGAAAAGCTGGCGGCGCTGCGCGCAGAAACCGTCCAGACGGTGCAAACCAGGCTGGAGCCATTCACCGAATACAGCACCGGCCTGCCCGCCCGCCTGGAAGCGGCTAAGGCGGAAGCCCAGCAAAAGCTCCACGCCCTTTATGAGCGCCAAGACATATTTGAACGCCGCCTTCTGCGTTCCTTCCCCACGATGAAATCCATCCATTACCCCGAAGCCATGAAAAAGTGGAAAGAATATATTGCGAACCTGAAAAAATAATTTTTTGAAAGCGGAGGCCATCATGCTTGATACCATACCTGCTGCCAGTCAAATGGCAGCTTTGCTGGGAGAGCCCCTGAAATAGCCCTTGAAATAACAACAGCGGCGCACCCCGCCGCGAAAGGAGAAAAACATGTCAGAATGCACCCATGATTGCAGCACCTGCGGCGAAAGCTGCGGTGAGCGCACACAGCCCCAATCCTTCCTCAAGGACCACAACCCCGCCGCCCGGGTGGGCAAGGTCTACGGCATCGTCTCCGGCAAAGGCGGCGTAGGCAAATCCATGGTCACCAGCCAGCTAGCGGTCCTGGCCCGCCGCGCGGGCCGCCAGGTAGGCGTCTTGGACGCCGATGTCACCGGCCCCTCGATCCCCAAGGCTTTCGGCGTCCATCAGCGGGCCATGGCCGATGAGCGGGGCATGCTCCCGGTGGAGACCAAGACCGGCATCCAGCTCATCAGCGTCAACCTGCTGTTAGACGATGAAACGGACCCGGTCATCTGGCGCGGCCCGGTTATAGGCGGCGTGGTAACCCAATTCTGGACAGATGTCATTTGGGATGTAGACTATCTGTTTGTAGACATGCCGCCCGGCACTGGGGACGTAGCCCTCAGCGTATTCCAATCCATCCCCCTGGACGGCATCATCATCGTAGCTTCGCCCCAGGAGCTTGTGGGCATGGTGGTAGAGAAAGCGGTAAAGATGGCAGAAATGATGTCGGTTCCCATCCTGGGCGTAGTGGAGAACATGAGCTATCTCATGTGCCCCGGCTGCGGCAGGGAGATCCCCCTCTTTGGCCAGGGCAAGACGGAAGCCGCCGCCGCCGCCCACGGCCTTCCCCTTCTGGCCCGCATGCCCATCGACCCCACCCTGGCCCAGCTCACAGACGAGGGCCGCATTGAGGACCACCAATCCCAGCAGCTCACGCCGGTCATCGAAGCCATTTTATAAAACTTTCCGTAAAAAAGATGCAAAAAAATACCGGGCGCGGTCAGCGCCCGGTATTTTCATGCCTCATCCCGCCAGCAAACTGGCGAATGCAACCCAATCCTGGGTTTCTGCGGCAGCCGTAATCCCCTGGGTTTTTTCCACAGTCCCACCATCATGGGAGACCGCCAGGTACACGCCCTCCATGCCGGAGGCCCATCCGTTAGCGACCCGGATGCCTCCGTCCTGAGCGGTCAAATTCTCTTCCCCGCCCTCTGCCAGGCGGTACTGCACATCGGCGAGGAACACATCTATGTACCCATCCTCCGTCAAGCCGGTGTAGCTGCCTGCCCATTGGATGTCATTGATCCGGTACTGCCCGGTATAATTTTTCCGGTCCTCCACCGGCCAGGACTGCATATATTCCTCCACAGCCGCCTGCATCTGCTCGTCCACCACATAGCCGTCCTTATCTAAAAACAGTACGGTTTTCCCCTCGGCCTTCTGCCAGTCCGGGACCTGCGGAACGATAAATACCTCGCCAAAGGGTTTCTCCTCCCCAACGGTCAGGGTTCTGGCCAAAGCGGTAAACAATTTTCCATAGTAGTCCCACTGTCCGTCCGCGCCGGTCCCCGCCACGGCGGGGGATCCTTCCCCGGTGCCCTGGAAGAACAGGAGCGTCCGCTCCCGCCCGCTGGCGGAGAGGTTGACCAGCCCGCCTGAAAAACCGCTTCCCGGCTGGAACTGTACGGACAGCCTTGCCCCGTCAGGCGCGGAGAGGAGGGCGTCATTTTCCCCCTGCTTCTGCGCGGCCCAGCCCTCGGGCAGATAGATGCTCCACCCCGTCCCCTCATAGAGGGTGCAAGGAACAATCTCGTTCCCGGCCCGGACGCTGAGGGTTTCATCGGGCTTTTGGCCTTTCTCCGGGGGGAGCTGTTCCTGAACGGGCGGCGGGTCGGGCTGCTGGGTTTCCTGCTGGTTCCAGGGCTGCGTAATGCCCAGCCCCACGCCGGCGGCGGCCAACAGCACGGCGCCGCTGGCAATCCCTATTTTTGCCTGCATACTCAGGCTTTTCAATTTTTCCAGCATTTCCAATACCTCCTTATATTTTTCTGAAAGGCGTTTTTCCATATCAGGGGTTCCCGGATGCCATCATAGCATAGAAAAACATCGAAGTCGTATCATCCAGCTTACAATCTGATAACAAAACTGTATCCAACGGCAACAAAATACATACAGTTTTCCGGGGAAGCCTCCTGCCCCTCCCTACCGGGCAACAGAAAAAATTTCCATCCGCCGGTTGAAAAACGGCCGTGTTCAGCGTATAATAGGAAGTAATAATATGGGGGAGAATCACCAAAAATTCGGACCGGCGGCGGTAACCCTCCGCCAAAAAGGAGAAGCAATGAATTTTCAACTAAAAGAAGGCATGCTGCTGGGCGCGGCCACCGCCGCCACCCAGATCGAGGGCGGCGCCGCCAGCAACAATTGGTACAACTGGTACCGCCACGGCTATATCAAGGACGGTTCCGACCCCTCCACCGCCGTAGACCACTGTGAAAAATGGGAAGAAGACCTGGCGCTTATGCAAGAAATGGGCCTGCAATGCTACCGCATGGGCATCGAATGGAGCCGTGTAGAGCCCCAGGACGGCGTTTTTGATGAAAAAGCCATCGCCCGCTACCGCCAGGAAATCCAAGCCATCCAGGACGCGGGCATCCCCGTCCTTCTGACCCTCCACCACTTCAGCAACCCCCTTTGGCTGGAGGAGCGGGGCGGCTTTGCCCAGCATGACAACATCACCTATTTCCTCCGTTATGTCCGCAAGATGGTGGAAAGCCTTGGCGATTTGGTCAGCGAATACATCACCATCAACGAACCAAATGTCTACGCCTTCAACGGCTATATGGAGGGCGCGTGGCCTCCCGGCCGCAAGAGCTTCCTGGACATGGCCCGGGTCATGACCAACATGGCCGCGGCCCACATCGAGGCCTATGGCCTGATCCGCAAGACCCGCCTGCAAATGGGCTACCGCAACACCCGGGTAGGGGTAGCCAACCACCTCCGGGTTTTCGCCCCCAAGGATCCCAAAAACCCCCTCCACCGTTTCTGGGCTGAGCGGGTGGAGGAGTTGTTTCAGGGCAGCCTGGCCCGCGCCATGTGTACCGGCAAAGCGGTTTTCCCCATTGGCAAACACCCCAGCATCGTCCCGGGCCGCTTCTGCGACTTCCACGGGGTAAACTACTACACCCGCTCCACGGTCAGCGGCCCCGCCGATGGCGTAGCGTCCAACTGCCCGGTCAATGACCTGGGCTGGGAAATCTACCCCGAGGGCATCACCCAGGCCTGCCAAAAGCTTTACAAACTGCTCCCCCGCCCCATCTACATTACGGAAAACGGCGCCTGCGACAACTCCGACTATTTCCGCGCCCGCTATATCGCGGAGCACCTGCAAGCCCTCTGCGCCAGCCCGCTGCCCATTGAGCGGTACTACCACTGGTGCTTCTGCGACAACTGGGAATGGACGGAGGGCGTATCCGCCCGTTTCGGCCTGGTTCACGTCAACCACGAAACCGGGGCACGCACGGTCAAGCGCAGCGGCGAATTTTACCGCCGCCTCATCGCGGAAGGCGGTGTCAGCGAAGCCCTGTACGGGGAATACTGCGCCGTCCCCTACGATAAAAACGGGGAGGGCAGGGCCTAATGGAGTGGTGGAAGGACGCGATTATCTACCAGATATATCCCCGCAGCTTCCAGGACTCCAACGGCGACGGCATTGGGGACATCCCCGGCATCATCAGCCGCCTGGACCATCTCCAGCAGCTAGGCGTCAACGCCCTCTGGCTCAGCCCGGTCTATAAATCCCCCAACGCGGACAACGGCTACGACATCAGCGATTACCGTGAGATTAACCCGGAATACGGCACCATGGCGGACATGGAGCGCCTCATCGCGGAGGCAAAGCGCCGCGGCATCCGCGTCATCATGGATTTGGTCATTAACCACACCTCCACAGAGCACTACTGGTTTCAGAAAAGCCGGGATAAAACCAGCCCCTACGCGGACTACTACTACTGGCAGCACGGCAAGGCGGACGGGAGCCTGCCCAACAATTGGACGGGCTTTTTCGGAGAGGACTGCTGGGAATTTGACCCCCAGCGTTGCGAATATTACCTGCACCTGTTCGCCAGGACCCAGGCAGATTTGAACTACCACAACCCGGCGGTACTGGAGGAGGTCAAGGACATCCTCCGCTTCTGGCTGCGCAAGGGGGTGGCCGGGTTCCGCTGCGATGTCATCAATATTCTATACAAGGACACCCTGGAGGACGGCAAAAAGCGTCTCGCCCTCACCGGCAGCGAGCACTACTTATCCCTGGAGGGCACCCACGAAATCCTCCGCCAGCTCCGGGAAGTCCTGGATGAGTACAACGCCATAACGGTTGGCGAAACCGTTTTCGTCACCCCCTCCCAGGCCCAGGACCTCTGCGCCCCGGCCCGCCGGGAGCTGAACATGGTCTTTTCCTTCGAGCACATGGAGTGCGACCAATATTTTATCAAATGGTTCAAGCGCAAATTCCGCCCCAAGGTCTTTTTCGACTGCCTGGTCAAATGGCAGACGTCCCTTGACTGGAACACAATCTACCTGGAAAACCATGACCAGCCCCGTTCCATCCCCCGTTTTGGCAGCGAGGCCTACTGGAAGGAGAGCGGCAAGCTTCTCGCCACCCTCCTCCTGACCCTGCGGGGCACGCCCTTCATCTACCAGGGACAGGAAATCGGCATGGTCAACTTTGATTTCGACCGGATGCGCCAGCTCAACGACGTAGAAAGCAAAAACGTGGAAAAAGTCCTCCGCCGCTTCCACGTCCCCCAGCGCCTCCGCTGGAAGCTGATCCGCCGCACCAGCCGCGACAACGCCCGTACGCCCTTCCAGTGGGACGAAGGCCCTGGCGCGGGCTTCACGGACGCCCGCCCCTGGCTGGGCATCAACAGAAACAGCGAGCAAATCAACTTATCCCGCCAGGAAAAGGATAAGGATTCCATCTGGTGGTGGTACAAGGACCTGGGCCGTCTCCGCCGGGACAGCGAAGTCCTCCGCCGGGGCCAATTCGTCCCCCTGGAGGCCGGAACCCAAGTCTTTGCTTACCAGCGGGTGTTGGGCGGCGAAAAGCTGACCGTTGTCCTGAACTTCAGCGACCAGCCCGCCTCCGTATCCCACCGGGGCCAGGTTCTCCGCTCCAATTGGAACAAGGCCCATTTTGACGGCCGCCTCTCCCCCTGGGAAGCCGTCATCCTGATCCCCCAATGACCCCTCCCTCCTACGAGCTGATCCGCTCCGCCCGCCGCACGCTGGCCCTGGAGGTGTCCCGGGACGGCCGGGTACTGGTCCGCGCCCCCATGGGCCTGTCCCAAAAGCGCATCGACGCCTTTGCCGCCGCCCACCAGGACTGGATTGCCGCCCAGCAAGCCCGCCAGGCCCAGCGCCGCGCGGCCCATCCCGAGCCATCGGCAGCGGAGCGGGCCGGCCTCATCCGCAAGGCCCAGGAGGTTCTCCCCGCAAAAACGGCCTATTACGGCAATTTAATGAATCTGCACCCCACGGGCATCACCATCACCGGCGCGGAAAAGCGTTTCGGCAGTTGCAGTGCGAAAAACCGCATCTGTTACTCCTGGCGTCTGATGGCCTACCCGGAGGCAGCCATTGACTACGTGGTTGTCCATGAGCTGGCCCACATCCGCCACAAGAACCACGGCAAGGAATTTTATGCCTGTATCGAATCCATCCTTCCCGACTGGCGCGCGCGCCGGAACCTGCTGAAAGAATAATGGAAATCCCGGCGGTGTGGGTTACCGCCGGGATTTCCATTATTTACATCTGCCCCCAGGGGTCCGCCGCCGGGGGCGCCTGGTTCCCGTTAAAACCGCCCCGTCCAACGCGCCGCTGTCCCTCCTCGAAGTACGCGATATCGCACAGGGTGGCATATGGCGTCAGCCATACATTCAAAATCCCCGCCGTCAGCGCGGCCAGCATCGCCCAGCCGATAAAGCTGAGGTCCAGCACAAACAATTCCATTTTCATACCATAGGTCTGCTGGCAGCTCAGGCGTATGGCGGCGCTGGCGGATAAGGAACTGTCGGTCAGGATATTGTAATAAGCGAACCGGTAGCGGTACGCCGCCACGATACCGGGGATCCACAGCAGCATCGACCATAAAAAGATTTTCACGCTGACCTGGATCCAGCACCAGATCAGCTTCCCGGCCACGCCCAGCCCATCGGCCAGGGTAGAAAAAGGCATCTCAGCCCCTCTCCGGATACCCATGCAATAGATGTAGTACCCCCCATTAAGCACCAGCCCCACCAGGGAGACCAGCATAGAGAAAAAGAATGTGCTTCCGGTGCTCTCAGGGAGCGCGTTAACAAACCTGTTGAGGGCGCTTATATCCCCGCTGGCCAATATGTCATAGTACTGCCATATCATCCCATAAGAATAAAACAGGGATCCGCCCCGTACCAGGTCGGTCACCCGCTCAAGCACATAGACGATAGCCATAACCACCAGCGTCATCAGGATTGGCGACACCCGTGCCCCCCGCATAATTTCCTTAGCTTCCGCCTTGATTTCCCCACGATTTATCATAATTCCACCCTCCCAACGAAAAATTTCCCGCCTTTTGCGGCGGATTGGCAGTATCATACCACAAATCCCCATAAAATGCAACCCAGCCAAATTTCCGGATTTTGTTGCGGCTTTCCTAGGCAAACCTACCATTTTACGGTAAATACAGTAAAAAAATCATCGAAACAACAAAAAATTTCTGGACACGGGGGGCAAATGGGAGTATGATAGAGCCGTGTGAATTAGGCCCATTGGCCCCTATCCAGCAAAACGCGGAATAACCAAAAAATGAGGTGAAGCAATGCCACAAGCTTTTTTCGGCGGCATCCATCCCAACGACCAGAAGTCCGCCACCAATAAGAAGCCCATTGAGACCCTGCCGCCCCCTGCCCGTGTGGTGATCCCCATGTCCCTGCACATTGGCGCCCCCTGTACGCCCTGCGTAGCGGTGGGGGATCAGGTAACGGTCGGGCAAAAGGTAGGGGACGCCCCCGCCTTCGTCTCCGCCCCGGTTCACGCCAGCATATCCGGCACGGTATCCGCGGTAGAACCGCGCATTCACTTTTCTGGCGTCCCGGTAATGAGCGTAGTGATTGAAAACGACTTCAACGACACCCCCTGCCCCACCCTGGCCCCGCCCCGCAACCCTGACGGCCTGACCCCGGAGCAAATCAGCGCCCTGGTCAAAGAAGCGGGCATTGTAGGCATGGGCGGCGCCACCTTCCCCACCCATGTTAAGATCAGCTCCGGCCTGAACAAGGTGGATACAGTGATCGTCAACGCCAGCGAGTGCGAGCCATACATTACCAGTGACCACCGCATCCTCCTGGAGCACCCCGAGGAGGTCCTGGGCGGCGTCAAGCTCCTAGCCCGCATTTTCGGCGTAGACCGCGTCCATATCGCCATAGAGGCCAACAAGGCCAACGCGGCGGAAATGCTGCGCCTGAAGATTGAGGAGGAAAAAGCCCCGGCGGTCGTAGACGTCCTGCGCACCCGCTATCCCCAGGGCGCGGAAAAGCAGCTCTGCCAGTCCATCACGGGCCGCCAGGTCCCTCCCGGCGCGTTACCGGCCTCCATCGGCTGCGCGGTGTTCAACATTGTCACCACCATGGCCATCTACCGCGCCATTCACGAGGGCAAGCCGGTAACCCACCGCGTTGTCACCGTCTCCGGCTCCGGCGTACATGAGCCGAAAAATCTCTACTGCCCCATAGGCACCCCCATCAGCGACCTGCTGGACGCCTGCGGCGGCGTCAAGCAGGGCACCTTTAAGATTCTCATGGGCGGCCCCATGATGGGCCACAGCCAGTACGACATGGCGGCCCCCATAGGCAAAGGCACCAATGCCATCCTGGCCTTCGCGGATAAGGAGGAGCGCACTGTTGACTATCCCGCCTGCATCCGCTGCGGCAAGTGCATATCGGTGTGCCCCATGCACCTCCAGCCGGTATTTATGTACCAGTATGAGGAAGCCGGGATGCTTCCGGAGCTGGAAGCGGCCCATCTTCTGGACTGCATCGAGTGCGGCGCGTGCAGCTACATCTGCCCGGGCCGCCTCCACCTGGTGCAGGCCTTCCGGGCGGGCAAGCAAAAGATCAACAACGCGAAAGCCGCCGCCAAGGCCGCAGCGGAAACGGCCCAGGCAGCGCCAGAGAAGAAGGAGGGTTAACCCATGGACTATAAAGATTTAAACCTCATAGGCTCCTCCTCCCCCCACATCCGCACCAGGGACGGCGCCGGCCACATCATGGGCGAGGTCCTGATCGCCATGGTCCTGCCCCTGGCCTTCGCGGTATACAACTTTGGCCCCCGCGCCCTGGCTACAGCGGCGGTAAGCGTTGCAGGCTGCTGCCTGTTTGAGCTGCTTTACCGCTTGATAATGAAGAAGAACAACACCCTGGGCGACCTGAGCGCGGCAGTGACGGGCGTACTGATTGCCTTTGTCTGCCCGGTCACCATCCCCTATTGGATCCTTCTGATTGGCGACTTTTTCGCCATAGTAGTTGTCAAGCAGCTATTTGGCGGCGTAGGGAAAAACTTCCTGAATCCCGCCCTGGCCGCCCGCGCTTTCATGCTCTCCTGGGCCGGGGAGATGACCACCTGGGTAGGCCCCCGCAGTACGATCCCCGCCTGGGGGGCTTTTGACGCGGCCACCTACCCCACGCCCATGTCCTTCCTCCACGAGGGCAACCTGTCCGGCCTGCAACAAATGTACGATATCCCCAAAATGTTCGTGGGCCTCACCGGCGGCTCCATGGGGGAAGTCAGCGCCCTCCTGCTGATTCTCGGCGGGCTGTTCCTGATTTGGCGCAAGGTCATCACCTGGTACATCCCCGTCAGCTACATCGGCACGGTAGCCCTCCTGACCTTCCTCTTCCCCCGCGGCAATGACCCGCTCCAGTGGATGCTCTATAACCTTTTAGGCGGCGGCCTTCTCCTCGGAGCGTTTTTCATGGCCACAGACTACGTTACCAGCCCGGTGAGCCACTTAGGCCAAGCGGTTTTCGGCATTGGCTGCGGCCTTATCACCGTATTTATCCGCTATTTTGGCTCCTATAACGAGGGCGTCTGCTACGCGATTCTTATGATGAACCTGACGGTCTGGCTGATTGACAAGAGCACCAAGCCCCACCGTTTCGGCGTAGTCAAAGCAAAAAAGGAGCGTAAGCCGAAGCCCCGGCAATCCCCCAAAAAGGAGGCCCCGAAGAAATGAGCGCAGAAAAAGCAAACCGGACCCCTGCCAAGCCCAAATTGGCTATAGACCCTCAATATGTCCTCCGCATCACAGGGGTACTTTTAGGCATCTGTCTCATCACTGCCCTGCTTCTGGGGCTTGTGAACCAGGTCACGGCGCCCCGCATCGATGCCATCCAAGCGGAAAAAGTTCGCGCCGCCATGTCCCAGGTCCTCCCCGCGGACAACTACGAACCGCTGGGCTTCACCGTAGCCAATGTAACGGCCATCTACCAAGCGGTCTCTGACGGCAAGGATATCGGCTGGGTGGTGGAAACCTCCACCGCCGGTTCCCAAGGGGCCATTGAGATGATGGTGGGCATTAACGCAGAGGGCAAGGTCACCGGCGTATCCATTGTCAAACACAGCGAGACCCCCAATATTGGCACTAAAGTTGTTGGCGACCAGGCCGTTTTAGACCGCTTTACCGGCATGAGCCTTGAAGCCGGCGAGATTACGGTCAACGGCGGGGCCAACCGGTTTGACGGCGTATCCGGCGCCACTGTAAGTTCTCGCGGCGTAGCTGCCGGTGTCAATGCCGCCTTAGCGGCCATCGGCATCACGCCATAAGGGAGGGAATATGGTATGAATATTGGCAAGCAGATCAAGGAAGGGCTTCTAACCCAAAACCCGGTTCTAGTTCAGCTCTTAGGCATGTGTTCCACCCTGGCTATTACCACAACGGTATCCAACGGCATTGGCATGGGCCTGTCGGTTACGGTGATCCTGACCTTATCAAATATTTTCATTTCCCTCCTGCGCAAGATTATCCCCGAGCAAGTCCGTATTGCGGCTTATATCGTAGTCATCGCGGGCTTCGTCACCATGGTAGACCTGCTACTGCAAGCCTTTTTCCCGGATATCGCGGAGAGCTTAGGGGTTTTCATTCCCCTGATCGTGGTCAACTGCATCATCCTGGCCCGGGCGGAATCCTTTGCCAGCAAAAGCAAGCCCCTCCCCGCCGCCATTGACGGCATTTGCCAGGGCTTAGGCTACACGATGGTTCTGATTGTCATGAGCGCCATCCGCGAACTGTTAGGCTCAGGCACATTAAATGGCGCCCAGGTCTTCCCCGCGGAATATGCGGCCAGCATGCTGGCCCTTCCCGTAGGCGGCTTCTTAACGTTGGGCTGTCTGATTGCGTTCATGCAGTGGATCCAGGGCAAGGCCAAGGGAGGTAAGTAAAGGATGGATTGGAGAATTTTACTGGACATTGCACTGGGAGCGGTCTTAATTAACAACTTCATTCTGGTGCAGTTCCTCGGTATCTGCCCCTTCATGGGCGTAAGCAAGAAAATGGACACCTCCATTGGCATGGGCCTGGCTGTCATTTTCGTCATGGGACTGGCCTCGGCCCTGTGTTATCCGGTCAGTCTTCTGTTAGACGCCCTGGGCTTGAAATACATGCGCACCGTAGCCTTTATCCTGGTTATCGCGGCGCTGGTGCAGTTTGTAGAAATGTTTCTTAAAAAGGCTATGCCCACCCTCTACGAAGCACTGGGCGTATACCTCCCTCTGATCACTACCAACTGTGCCGTACTGGGCGTAGTCCTCTTAAATGTCCAAAACGATTACAATTTTATTGAATCCGTTGTTTACGGCATTACCGGGGGCATAGGTTTCCTTTTAGCGATTGTCCTATTCAGCAGCATCCGGGAGCGCCTGGAATTTTCCGACCCGCCTAAAGCATTCAAGGGCTTCCCCATCGCGTTGGTAACGGCGGGGCTGATGGCGCTATGTTTCATGGGTTTTTCAGGCCTTAAGATTCCCTGGTAATGCCAGCAAATAGGAGGAAAAGAATGAATATTTTCTATGCAGTACTGATTTTAGGCATTTTAGGCGGCGTATTTGGCCTTGTCCTGGCAATCGCTTCCAAGGTTTTTGAAGTCAAAAGCGACCCCAAGCTCGCACTGATTTTGGATTGCCTGCCAGGCGCTAACTGCGGTGGATGCGGCTATCCTGGATGCGCCGGGTGTGCCGCCGCGATTTTGGAGAAAAAGGCCCCGGTTAACGCCTGCCCCAGCTGCTCCGGCCTGCAAACCAGCCGCATCGCGGCGGTCATGGGCGTGGAAGTGAAGTCCCAGGAGCGCCGGGTCGCCTTTGTCCGCTGCTCCGGCGGGAGCCGTGCCAGCCACAAATTCCGGAAATATGTGGGCATTGAGGATTGTGTTGCCGCCATGAAGGTTGCGGGCAACGGGCCGTTGGACTGCGCCTATGGCTGCCTGGGCCTGGGCACCTGCGTCCGTGCCTGCAAATTTGATGCTATTCATATTAATGAGTATGGCGCGGCCATTGTTGACCAGAACAAATGCACCCATTGCATGCAATGCGCAAAAGCCTGCCCCCGGGGCGTCATTACCGATGTCCCCTATGCTTCTGATATTATGGTCCCCTGCGGCAACAAGGATAAAGGCCCCGCTGCAAAGGGGCTCTGCACCGTAAGCTGCATTGGCTGCCGCCTTTGCGAGAAAAATTGTCCCGCTGGTGCCATCACTGTGACAGACAACCACGCGGCAATTGATTATACCAAATGCACTTCCTGCGGCATTTGCGTGGAGAAATGCCCCCGTAAATTGATCCGCGACATCCATGCCACCGGCAAGGTGGAACCTGTTGCCTGATTTTCCCGGCACGATAAAATGTTTCACGTGAAACACTGGGCTTCTGAGAGGAACCAAGTGTTTCACGTGAAACATTTTTCCATAATATCCAGCAGACAAAAAAATGCAGGATCCGGATAACAATAGACTAGGCGGGTGAAATTGCGGGTATAACGCCAAGGCCAAATTGGTTTCGGAAAAAAATATCTTAAATTTATGAAAAATTTTCCCTTTTCCTGTTGAAATGTTGCCGGTTTGTGATATACTACACTATATCCAATTATAAAACTGGGGCGGCGCGTCCCTTTCCCGGAGGTGTCTTGTGGGCAAGATCATTACCATTGTGAATCAAAAAGGCGGTGTAGGGAAAACTACCACATGCGTTAGTCTCACTGCCGCCTTGAAGGAAATGGGACAGAGGGTTCTGCTCTGTGACTTCGACCCACAGGCTAACGCGACGTCAGGCATGGGCGTTGATAAGTCCCTGTCCCTGGGGATTTATGACGTTTTGCTCAACAATATTGAACCGGAAAAGCGGGTAGTCCCTACCCGGTATGGCGATGTGCTCCCCTCCTCCAAGGGCTTGGCCGGCGCGGGTGTGGAGATGGTTGCCATCCAGAACCGGGAGCATCTATTGCGTAAGGCCCTGGAAAAGCTGGCGCCGCATTATGACTACATATTCGTAGACTGCCCGCCCTCTCTGGAGCTGCTGACGCTAAACGGGCTGTGTGCCGCGGACAGCGCCCTTGTGCCAGTACAGAGTGAGTATTTTGCCCTGGAAGGTCTAAGCGATTTAATGTATACCATCCGGGCGGTAAGGCGGGGGCTGAATCCACAACTGGAGCTGGAGGGCGTATTGCTGACTATGTATGACAGCAGGACCAACCTGGCTTTGCAGGTGGCGGAAGAGGTCAAGCGGTTTTTCCCTGGGAAAGTATACGCCACGGTGATCCCAAGAAACGTCAGGCTTAGTGAGGCGCCCAGCCACGGGAAACCCATCAGCGCCTATGACAGGACCAGCAGAGGGTCTGAGGCCTACGCCGCCCTGGCCCAGGAGTTTTTACGGAAGAACCAGAAGTGATATATTATATGAAGTAGGAGGGCTTTCCTTTGGCTAAAGAAAAAGGTATGGGTAAAGGTCTCAGCGCACTGTTGGGTGAGGATTTTTCCGCCGATTTTTCGACGCCCTCCTCTACCCTGCCCATTTCTCAAATTGAGAGCTGCCATAATCAGCCGCGAAAGAATTTTGATTCCACCAAGCTGGAGGAACTGGCTGATTCCATCCGGCAGCACGGCGTAATTCAGCCTCTTACCGTCCGGAAGCTGGCAAGTGGATACTATCAGATCATTGCCGGTGAGCGGCGGTGGCGGGCCGCGAGAAGCGCGGGCCTGGAGGAGGTCCCGGCCATTATTATTGAGGCCGATGATCAGAAGGCTATGGAATTGGCCATGATCGAGAACCTACAGCGGGAGGACTTGAATCCCATCGAAGAAGCCCAGGGGTTCCGGGTACTTACCGATACCTACGGAATGTCCCAGGCCGAAGCGGCGGAACGGGTTGGCCGCTCCCGCAGCGCGGTGGCGAACGCAATCCGGCTGCTGGAACTAAATGATTCCATCCAGCACTTGGTGGAAAACGGGGAGCTTTCCGCAGGGCACGCCAGGGCACTGCTTCCCCTCTCCCCCGCCCTGCGGAAAAAGGCGGTGGATGAGATCATGAAGTATAAGCTTAATGTCAGGCAGACGGAGCAGCTTGTCCGGAAATTACAAGCCAGCGGCTTGGAAAAGGCGGAAACAGTGGAAAAAACGCCTGATTACGCGGCGGAAGCCGCAAGGTCCCTCTCCTCCAAGCTGGGAAGGCATTGCCATATTTCCCAGGGGAAGAAAAAGGGAAAAGTCGAGATCGAATATTATGGGGTCGATGATTTGAACGACCTGCTGGAAGCATTAGAAGGATTAGGCCGGTAAAAATGTTTCACGTGAAACACTTTTACAAATAACGGAAAGCTTTACCGCTGTCCATGGATTTAAAATACCTGAGAAGTCCTTGGGCTTTGAAGAGAAAATATTTTTTCCACGCTTGCGTGGATTGAAGGAG
Source organism: uncultured Oscillospiraceae bacterium (assembly GCA_910587645.1). Lineage (GTDB taxonomy): Bacteria > Bacillota > Clostridia > Oscillospirales > Oscillospiraceae > Pelethomonas. The sequence goes on along the minus strand of CAJUNA010000005.1, from coordinate 203,714 downwards.
GTCACTACTCTTGTTAGACATGAAATGGATTCGGGAAAACCCCGATGCTGTCAAGGAAAACATCCGGAAAAAGTTTCAGGACGAAAAGCTTCCCCTAGTAGATCAGCTTTTAATCCTGGATGAAGAAAACAGGCGCTCTATCACCGAAGCAAGCGAGCTGAGAGCACAGCGGAATACGCTGAGCAAACAGGTGGGCATGCTGATGGGGCAGGCAAAAAAAGATCCCTCCAAGCTGGAGGAAGCGGAAGCTGTAAAGGCAAAGGTGAAAGCAAACGCTGACCAGCTGGCTGAACTGGAAAAGCGGGAGGGTGAATTGGAGGAGGAAATCCATCATATCCTGATGGTCATTCCGAATATAATTGACCCCTCTGTACCCATTGGGCCGGATGACAGCGCCAATGTGGAAAAGGAACGGTTTGGGGAACCCCTGGTCCCAGAGTTTGAAATCCCTTACCACACTGAAATTATGGAGCGGTTCCATGGGATTGATATGGATGCCGCCGGACGGGTCGCCGGAAATGGGTTCTATTACCTGGTAGGCGATATCGCCAGGCTCCATGAGGGCGTGCTGGCTTATGCCAGGGATTTTATGATTGGAAAGGGCTTTACCTACTGCATCCCGCCTTTTATGATCCGCAGAAATGTGGTTGAGGGCGTCATGAGCCAGACAGAAATGGATGCCATGATGTATAAAATAGAGGGGGAAGACCTCTATTTGATTGGCACAAGCGAGCACTCTATGATCGGGCGGTTTATTGACCAGATCTTGCCGGAGGACTCCTTGCCCCAGACATTGACCTCCTATTCCCCCTGCTTCCGGAAGGAAAAGGGAGCCCATGGGCTGGAAGAACGGGGGGTTTACCGGATCCATCAGTTTGAGAAGCAGGAAATGATCGTGGTCTGTAAGCCGGAAGAGTCCATGGGGTGGTATGAGAAAATGTGGCGGTTCAGCGTGGAGCTGTTTAGAAGCCTGGATATCCCAGTCCGGCAGTTGGAATGCTGCTCCGGCGACCTGGCGGATCTGAAGGTCAAAAGCTGCGACATCGAGGCTTGGAGCCCCAGGCAGAAGAAATATTTTGAGGTCTGCTCCTGCGCAAACATGGGCGATGCCCAGGCACGGCGGCTGAAAATCCGCGTCAAGGGCGCAGACGGGAAAAATTACCTGCCCCATACCTTGAACAATACCGTCGTTGCGCCGCCGCGAATGCTGATTGCCTTCCTGGAGAATAATTTGGAGGCCGATGGCAGTGTACGAATCCCGGCAGCCCTGCGGCCCTATATGGGCGGGGCCGGGGTGATTACGCCGAAGCGTTGAGCAGCGGCACCGCTGCGGGAGCGTCTTTTTAGTTCTTTTTCTTAAGAGAAAAAGGATCCTATTCATTATATTTTTAGAAGGAGAGCTTGATATGAAAAATTTTTGGAAAGTGCTTGGAGTTGCCGCTTTGGCCGCGGGCTTGACCCCCTACAAGGTGGAAAAGAATGAGGAAACTGGTGAGAACAGCTATCAGGCCCTTCTGTGGCGTATTACCAGCGCCCCCAGCCAGGAGGAGGGGAAAGGCCGGAAATTCGGTATCAACCTGGGCGAAGGTACTTTGACCGCAAGGCTGATGGAAAAGATGGAAAAGGGCGATGAACCCCATCTGTTCAGCGATGAGATCAGCATTGAGTACAATGCCGCCAAGATTGATGAAAATGAGGTTGAGAAAATTGTTGAAGCTGCGGAGGCCACTGAGTGCGCAGCTGAAAAGACTGTCAAGATGGCGGAAGCTGCTGAGTATGAGATGGAGAAGATTGTCGAGATGGCGGAAGCTGCCGAACCGGTGGAGCCGGAAGCCTGAGAATTGCAGACAGACCCCAGGGGCAGAACGCCCCGCCCCTGGGGCTTTTTTACTAAGAAGCAAGGAGCCTGGGAATGAAAAAATTTTTGCGGGAATTTAAAGACTTCGCCATGCGGGGGAATGTGATGGATTTGGCCGTAGGCGTGATCGTTGGCGGCGCGTTCAGTTCTATTACTACTTCGCTGATTAATGATATCTTGATGCCGGTTATCGGGATCTTTGTCAGTCAGGCCAGTTTCGCTGATCTGAGCTTTACCATCGGTGAAGCCGTAATCACATATGGGAATTTTATCCAGGCCGTGCTGAACTTTGTTATTATGGCCTTTGTGGTGTTCTGTCTTGTCAAAACCGTAAACCGGATTGCCAAAAAGAAAGAGGATGCTCCTCCCCCCTCCCCTCCCGCACCTTCCAATGAAGAAAAGCTCCTAATGGAAATCCGGGACCTGCTGAAAAATAGGCAATGAGGGAGTCACTGGAGCGGGGACTGCCGGAATTGGGGCTGGATGCCGCGCTGATTCCCACGCTGGAGGGGTTTGCCCAATTGGTACTGGAACGGAATCAGGTGATGAACCTCACCGCTATTACCCAGCCGGAAGAATTTGCCGCGCTGCACCTGCTGGATAGTCTGGCACTGGTCCTTTTAGCGGGATTAGAGCGGCAGTCTGTGGTGGACGTGGGCTGTGGGGCTGGGTTCCCAGGCGTACCAATTGCTATCGCCAGGCCGGCATGTAAGGTTACGCTGCTGGACAGCCTGGGAAAGCGGGTGGATTTTCTACGGGAAGCCTGTGGGAAGCTGGGGCTGGAAAATGTGGCATGTGTCCACGCCAGGGCTGAAGAGTTCGCCGCAGAACAGCGGGAGCAGTTTGATGCTGCCGTCAGCAGGGCTGTGGCGGCGCTGCCGGTGCTGTGCGAGCTTTGCTTGCCGCTGGTGAAGGTGGGCGGACAGATGCTGGCAATGAAATCCAGCCATAGCCAGGAGGAACTCCAGGGAGCGGAACACGCCATCAAAATCCTCGGTGGGCAGGTGGATTGGGTCAGGGATTATACGATCCCAGGAACCCAGGTTGTCCACCGGGTAGTCTGCATCAAGAAGGTTCGGGGCTGTCCGGGGAAATACCCGAGACGGTTCGCATTGATTAAGAAAGCACCGCTATAACAGCGGAAGCAGTAGAGCGCGCCGCGGCGCAGGTTGTATGGGGGTGGTGTTTTGGGTCAGGTGATCGCCGTCGTGTCCGGTAAGGGCGGCACAGGAAAAACTTCTTTTACCGCCAATGTGGGAATGGCCTTGGCTCAGATGGGACGCGCTACCCTGTGCCTGGACTGCGACGTGGGGCTGCGGAACCTGGACATTGCTTTGGTCATGACCGACCGGGCGGTGATGGATTTTACCGATGTGATGTATGGACGGTGTACCCTCCAGGAAGCCGCCGTCCAACATCCAAAGTATAAAAACTTGTTCCTGTTGACCGCGCCTACCAGAATGGGTGCGCAGGATGTGGACAGGGACGCTTTCCGGCAATTGTTTCCGGAGATCCGGAATCGGTTCGATTACTGTATTGTAGACGCGCCGGCGGGGCTGGGCAGTGGGTTCCAGCTTGCTCTGGCCGGAGCCGACCGGGCAGTGGTGGTTACTACCACCGAGGCCAGCAGCCTGCGGGACGCCCAGCGAACCGTAATGGAGCTGAATTGGCTGGGGCGGGGGCAGGTTCATCTGGTGGTAAACCGGTGCAGGCAGAAGCTGCTGAAATCCCTCCACCAGACCATTGACGATGCTATTGACAGCGCGGGGCTGCCCCTGCTGGGGGTGATTCCTGAGGATGAAACCATGCCGCTGTACGCCGGACGGGGCGAGGCCCTGCTGGATACCAATAATAATTACGCCGCGCGGGCTTTCCGAAATATCGCCAAGAGAATGGATGGGCGGAAAGCGGCATTAATGAAAATTCGTTGATATTTGATTGTGCTTTGTATTTCTATTTTAAAATAATACCGCCTGTACCTTTAGGGCTGTAGATAGACATAAAGGCAACGGAGAAAGGAAGGGAGACGCATGTATATTGCTCTTATGTCCCATGACAACAAAAAAGACTTGATGGTTCAGTTCTGTACCGCCTACGCCGGTATACTGTCCCAGCATAACCTCTGCGCTACCAGCACCACTGGGCAGATGGTAATGGAAGCCACCGGACTGCACGTCCACCGGTTCCTCACCTGCCAGCATGGCGGGAGCCAGCAGATTGGCGCCCGGATCGCCTATAATGAAATGGATATGGTTCTGTTTTTCGTGGATCCGAATGATTCGTCTATGGAGAAAGAGCTGCTTTATATCTCCCGGCTCTGTGATCAGAACAATATTCCGTTTGCTTCCAATGTGGCTACCGCGGAAATGCTGGTGCTGGGTATGGACCGGGGTGATTTGGATTGGAGGAACATTGTCAATCCAAAACAGAAATATAACCGCATATAGTTGACTTTTCCCCGGAAACTGCGTATAATACCCCCAGTTTCCGCCACGATGGTATGACTTTTTGTCATGCTCTCGTCCCGCTTGGACAGGGGACGGGAGCATTGCTCTTTATGGGGCACAAAACCCAATGCCCTGCCCCCTTACCGCCGCGCAGGGCCGTTTCTTTTGATTTGTTGATTTTTGGAAGGAGACTTTACCACTATGAAAATGCAGCCGCGTACCCTCTCCGGGTTTATGGAGCTTTTGCCGAAACAGCAGGTGTTGATGGAAAAGATCATGCAGACCCTCCGGGAAACCTACAGTCTCTATGGCTTCACGCCATTAGATACGCCCCTGATCGAGGCCAGCGAGGTCCTGCTGGCTAAGGGCGGCGGAGAGACGGAAAAGCAAATCTACCGCTTTACAAAGGGCGACAGCGATTTGAGCCTGCGGTTTGATTTAACCGTCCCCCTGGCGAAATATGTGGCCCTGCACTACGGGGAGCTGGCCTTCCCCTTCCGGCGGTTCCAAATCGGAAAGGTCTACCGCGGCGAGCGCGCACAGAGAGGCCGGTTCAGGGAATTCTACCAGGCCGACATTGATGTTATCGGCGATGGAAAGCTGGATATTTCCAATGAGGCCGAAATCCCGGCCATCATCTATCAGGTCTTTTCCCGGCTGGGGCTGCGGAAATTCCAGATCCGTGTCAACAACCGGAAAATCTTGAACGGCTTCTACGCTATGCTGGGGCTCCAGGAAAAGGCCGGGGATATTATGCGAACCGTGGACAAGCTGGAAAAAATCGGCGCGGATAAAGTCCGGAAACTGCTCACTGGAGAGCTGGGCATCACGGACGGGCAGGCGGTGGATATTTTAAAGTTCATCGCTATTAAGGGCGGAAACCAGGAGGTTCTGGCCACCCTGGACGCCTACCGGGGAAAGCACGAATTATTCGACACCGGGGTGGAGGAATTGGCCGCCGTGGTTCGGTATTTAGCCGCTTTCGGGATGCCGGAGGAGAACTTTAAAGTGGATCTGACCATCGCCAGAGGGTTGGACTACTACACCGGCACCGTCTATGAGACGCTTATGCTGGAGCATCCGGAGATCGGTTCCATCTGCTCCGGCGGCAGATATGATAACTTGGCGGAATATTATACGGATAAAGTACTTCCAGGAGTTGGAATTTCCATTGGGCTGACCAGGCTGTTCTACGTGCTGCATGAGCAGAAAATGCTCAATGAACAGCTTAACGCTGCCCCGGCGGATGTGCTCCTTATCCCCATGACGGACGACCTCTCCCCTGCTGTGGAGCTGGCAACGAAATTCAGAAGCAGCGGCGTCCGGGTGCAGCTTTATGCGGAACAGAAAAAGTTTAAGGCAAAGATGAGCTATGCCGATAAAATCGGGGCGCCCTTTGTGGTGTTCCTGGGCGAGGATGAAATCCGGGACGGCGTGGTGGCCTGCAAGGATATGCAGTCCGGCGAGCAGACAAAAATGGGATTCGAGGAGACCTTGGCCAGGGTGCGAAAGGGCTTGGACGCGATGGGCCAGGGGAAGGTTATCCTGGGGTGAGGCCTTCCCTGCCCCGCTGAAAGGAGCAAGGTATGTCGAAAAAATGGAAAATCGCGTTGGGTTTTTTGGCGGCGGTTTTGGTTTTCTGCCTGTGGTATACACGGCCCAGAGGGTTTGAGGAGTTGGTTGGGGACGGGGAAATCAAGAATTACAGCATGCTTGCCAGCCCCCCTATGACAGTGGAAAATGGTAAGCCATACCAAGAAACCTGGCAGATGGACAGCTATGAGGGACGGGAAAATACGGCAGCAGAATTAAAAAAGATTTTAACAAGCTGCAAATACCGGGCGTCACTGCAAAGCTTTCTGCCACCGGCGGCCTTTAATGGTATTCCGGGAGATGGGAATATCCTTATTACCCTTTCCGTGGTTCTTAATGACGATTCCAACTTTATAGGGTATTACAAGGGACGGACAGCAACAATTGACGGGTTGATTATCCAAGCCGATGACCCGGAAATATCAGAAAAACTATTGGTCTTCGCACAGGCATACGGCTGGCAGGCCCATTAAACGCCCCGCCTCCCACCAGCCCGCAGGCCGCGCCGCATGCGGCAGGTAGAACCCTGGCTGACGGGGAGAATATATACAATTAGTACTGTTAAACTTTATTTATACAGAAAGGAAATGGAAAAATGACGCAAAACAGAACCCATACCTGCAATGAACTCCGGTTGGAGCATGTGGGGGAAAAAGTAAAGCTATCCGGCTGGATGGAGAACGTCCGGGAAGTCGGGCAAAATCTGGGCTTCGTAATCCTCAGGGACTTCTATGGAACAACCCAGATCGTTGTTGAGACGGAAGAAATGATGAACATTGTCCATGGGCTGAATAAAGAAACCGTCATCTCTGTGGAAGGCGCCGTCCGGGAACGGAGCAGTAAAAATAAAAACCTGCCCACCGGGGAAATCGAAGTCCTGCCGGAGAAAATCGAGGTTCTGGGGAAATGCCGGTACAATGAACTGCCCTTCCAGGTGAACCGGAGCAGGGACGCTGACGAGACCCTGCGGCTGAAATACAGATACCTCGATTTGCGCAACCCGGAGGTAAAAAAGAATATTATCCTGCGGTGCAATGTGGTCTCTTCCCTGCGGGCCGCTATGACAGAACACGGCTTTTTGGAAATTACCACGCCTATCCTGACCGCTTCTTCCCCGGAGGGGGCCAGAGACTACCTAGTGCCTGCCCGGAAGCATCCCGGGAAGTTCTATGCCCTGCCCCAGGCGCCCCAGCAGTTCAAGCAGCTTTTGATGGCGTCCGGGTTTGACCGGTACTTCCAAATCGCCCCCTGCTTCCGGGACGAGGACGCGCGGGGCGACCGCTCCCCCGGCGAGTTCTACCAGCTGGATATGGAAATGAGCTTCGCTACCCAGGACGATGTGTTCGCCGTGCTGGAGGATGTGCTGCCCCCTATCTTTGCCAAGTATGGCGTTTATAACACCGCTTCCTCCGCGCCCTTCCGGCGGATCGGCTTCCGGGAGGCCATGGAGGTTTACGGCTCCGATAAGCCGGACCTGCGTATCGACCTGACCGTCCAGGACGCTACCGAAGTGCTGGGCGGCTGCGGGTTCGGCCCCTTCGAGGGGAACACCGTCAAGGCTATTGTGGCCAGCGATTTTTCCGCCACCCGGAAGCAGATCGACAAGCTCTGCGCCGACGTGGAGATCCAGGCCGGGGAGAAGGCTTACTGGTTCCGGCTGGATGAAAAGGGCGAAATCGTGGGCGGTATTGCCAAGTTTGTGGCGGAGCACAAGGACGCCGTGGTAGAAAAGCTGGGGCTGACGCCCAACTGCTTCGTAGGCCTCACCGCCGGGAAGAAGGGCGCGGCCCAGAAAACTGCCGGCGTACTGCGCAATAAGCTGGGCGCGCTTTGCCCCAACCACTTTAACAAGGAGCAGTACGCTTTCTGCTGGATTGTGGATTTCCCCATGTATGAAATCGGGGAGGAATCCGGAGAGCTGGAATTCTGCCACAACCCCTTCTCTATGCCTAACGGCGGGGCTGAGGTTTTGGAAAAGGCAATCCGGGGCGAGGTGGACCCCCTGACGATTACCGCTTTCCAGTACGACCTGGTCTGCAACGGCGTGGAACTCAGCTCCGGCGCTGTGCGGAACCATGACCCGGAAATCATGATTAAGGCCTTCCAGATGGTCCGGCTGGGCGAGGAGGACGTGAAGGCCAAGTTCCCCGCCATGTATAACGCATTCTGCTACGGCGCGCCCCCCCACGCGGGCATCGCGCCGGGCGTAGACCGGATGGTGATGCTGTTGGCCGGAGAGGATTCGATCCGGGAGATCATCCCCTTCCCCATGAACAAAAACGCCCAGGATTTGATGATGGACGCGCCCTCCTTCGTAGAACAGAAGCAGTTGGACGAGCTGCATATCGTTGTGACGGAAAAGGAAGACGAGTAAACGCTTTTGCCCCCGCTGGTTTTTCCGGCGGGGGCATTGGAGGATTTTACATGAATGGAAGAAGGATGAAACGGCTCGGAAGAAGTTTTCTCCTGTTCTGTATGGCCGCCCTCCTGCTTGCGGGGACGGCGCTGGCAAACTCCGCGCCGCCGGACTACCGGGTGGATGTTAAGGTGGTCAATGGGCCGGGGGAGGCCTATTATCTGGACTTGCTGGAACAGGCAGACGGCGGAAGGACGGGCAATCCGCCGGAAGGATTGGACCAAGAGCTGCTGGGCGCTATGGCGGCAGCGGCGCCGCCGGGATGGCGGCCGTGTGCGCTGTCGGCTATGGGGGACCACTACGATGGCGACATCGTTGGCGTAAATGGCGTCCACACCTTTCATGGGATGAATACGCCAAGGGTGTTCCGTATCCTGATGGTTACGGAATCCGGGGAGAACTGGATATCAGAGCCGTTGGAACGGGAGGTTATGCACTCAATCGTTACTGTGGACTGGGAGGCGGGGACGGCAAAAATGCCGCCAAAGTGGATTGCCCTGATGCGGCAGCTTTTGGCTACGCTGATTCCTACGTTGGTGGTGGAAGGGCTGGTGCTGCTGGCCTTTGGGCTGTCCTCCAAGAGAAATTGGCTGGTATTCCTCCTTGCCAACCTGGCGACCCAAGGGGCGCTGTCGTGGTTCCTGGCTACGGCGCTGGTGCAGAGGGGTTTTGCTGATACGATGCCCTTTGCCTTGCTGTTCATGATTCCGGTGGAATTGCTGATCGCGGCGGTGGAGGCCAATATCTACCAACACAAATTCCGGGGCTGCTCTATGCGAAAGGCGTTTTGGTATGGGATTGCCGCCAACGCTTCTTCTTATGCCCTGGGGTGGATCGCTGTTAGACTGGTGTGGGCGGGGCTGCTCCCGCTGTAATAGGAAAGGATTGCTATGACGGAAAAGCTTTTTTATCAGGATGGGTTTTTAACGGAGTTCCAGGGGACTGTCCTGGAATGCGCGGAGGAAAAGGATGGATGGGCGGTCGTGCTGGACCGGACCGCTTTTTATCCCGAGGGCGGCGGACAGCCGGCAGACCACGGGACGCTGGATGGACGGGTTGTCCACGATGTACGTGAAAATTGTGGAAAAGTCCTGCACTTCTGCGATGGGCCGGTGGAGGTTGGCAAGACGGTAGTTGGCCGGATCGACTGGGACAGAAGGTTCGATTTTATGCAGCAGCACAGCGGAGAGCACATTGTCAGCGGGATTTTGTGCGGAAAATTCGGGTGCGATAACGTGGGGTTCCATATCGGGCATGAGCTGGTGACCATCGACTTTAACACGGCGTTATCCACAGAGGACGTCTCTTTTGTGGAAAAGTTGGCGAATAGATATATCTGGGAGGACCATCCTATTCAAGTGGAGTTCCCCTCCCCCGCTGCGCTGGAAAAGCTGGAATACCGGAGCAAAAAGGCGCTGTCGGGACAGGTGCGGATCGTAAGCTGGCCCGGGGCCGACTGCTGCGCCTGCTGCGGCACCCACGTCAAGTCAAGCGGCCAGGTGGGCATGGTGAAGCTGATTTCCTGCCAGAAATTCCGGGAGGGCGTCCGGATCGAAATGGCGGCGGGAAGCCGCGCCCTGCAATGGGTCAATCAAATCGCGGGGCAAAATGCCAAGGTCTCCCAGCTTCTTTCCGCCAAGCCGGGGGAAACCGCCCCTGCCGTGGAGCGGCTGCAAAAGGAAGCCTACCTGCTGAAGGGCCGGGTGTCCCAATTGGAGGAGCGGGACTTTGCCGGGAAAGCGGCGCAATTGGCCGGAAAGGGCGACGTCCTGCTGGTCGAAGGCCCTATGGGCGGCGATTCCCTGCGGAAGCTGTGCGGCGCCGTCAAAGAAACCTGCGGCGGGCGGTGCGCGGTGTTTGCCGGGGAAGACGGCGCCTATCAGTACGCTATTGCCCTGGACGGCGGAGACCTGCGGGGGTTTGTCAAGGAACTGAACGCCTCGCTCAATGGCCGCGGCGGCGGCAAGCCGGCGTTCGTCCAAGGCAGCGTCAGGGCCAGCGGGGATGAAATCCGAAAATTCTTTCAGTGTGGTTGATGCAATATGAAATATTTACATGAAGCCGTTATCATTGCGGCGGTCACTTTTTTGGCGGAAATTATTAAGTTTTTCCTGCCGCTGCCTATTCCGGCCAGTATTTACGGATTGGTTTTGCTGTTCATCCTGCTCAAAAGCGGCGCCTTGAAGCTGGAGCAGGTCGAGCATGTAGGCGGGCTGCTGCTGGAATGTATGCCCCTGCTGCTGGTCCCCGCATCGGTCAGTTTTTTGACGGTGCTGGATACGCTGCAAACTATGCTGCTGCCGGTGCTGATTATGGGGTTTGTGGGAACTACCGCTGTGATGCTGGTCACAGGGAGGGTTTCACAGGCCCTTATCCGGAGGAGGAAGGGACATGAGTGAAATATTTGCGGCCTGCTCCTGCTTCGGGCTGTTCCTGGCGGCGGGGAGCTATCAGTTGGCCAGGAACATCAATAAACGGAGCGGAAAAGAAATCTGCAACCCCCTGCTGTTCGCTACGCTGGCCTGCGGTGGGCTGCTGCTGGTTACGGGGACCGATTATCAGGTGTTTTATGATAATGGAGGGAATGTGCTGGAATTTTTCCTGACCCCCGCCACGATTTGCCTGGCAATCCCCCTGTACAAGCAGTTTGAGCTTTTGCGGAAAAACGCGGGCGCAATCCTGGCCGGGTGTGCGGCGGGCGTGGCCGCGCATATGCTGGGATGCGTGCTGATGCTGGCCTTGTTCCGTATGGAGGGGGCGGAATATATCTCCTTACTGCCTAAATCTATCACTACGGCCATCGGCAAGGGCCTCAGCGAGGAGCTGGGAGGCTTCCCGGCTATTACCATGGCTACCATTATGCTGACGGGGCTGTTCGGGGCCGTGGCAGCCCCTTCCCTGCTGAAATGGTTCGGCATTACGGAAAAGCTGAGCCAAGGCCTCGCAATCGGCACCTCCTCCCATGCGGCGGGGACTTCCAGGGCTGTGGAGATGGGCGAGGTACAGGGCGCCGCCAGCAGCCTGGCTATCGTAGTGACGGGTCTGCTGACGGTGATTGCCGCGCCTATTTTCGCACAGCTCGTCTGAAGAAGAAACACCAAGAAACCCCAACGTTTCCGTTGGGGTTTCCTGGTGTGTGTTGTGTGTGTTTTAGGAGGGAGAAATCGCATCGGGTGTTACCCCTTTGCTGATTACGATATTACCGTATCTTTAAGAAGAAATCATGACAACCATGTTAACTTTCTATGAACGTTCGCGCGGTTTTTAGGGAAGTAAGTTGATTTTTGCCGGATAAAGCTGCATTGATTCCTTCATGGTATCCAATACAGTTCCCTCATCAGAAGGGCAGTACCGTCACCGGGCGGAAGTCCTGGAACAGCAGTGGTTTTAGTCCCGGTGTAAAAGTTCTTTTTGATACGTTTCCTTGCAAGAAAAAGTATATAAGATACCTCCCCGGCCCATAGCCCCGAGGAGGTATCTTCTTATTTTAGCTTCTGCCACTCGCTGACGGCAAGCTGGTCACAGCGGTTATTATACTTGTTTTCCGCGTGGCCCTTGACCCAGTGGGTACGAACCTGGTGATAGTCGCATAAATCCAGAAGGATCTCCCAGAGATCCGGGTTTAAGGCGGGTTTTTTATCGCTCTTGATCCAGTTGCGGGAACGCCAGCCGCGGGCCCAGCCCTTTTCAAGGGCGTCTATCACGTATTTGCTGTCTGAGTACAGGTCAACGATACATGGCTCCTTCAGGATTTGCAGGGCGCGAATGACGCCGGTGAGCTCCATGCGGTTGTTGGTGGTGTTCTCCTCGCCGCCGGAAAGCTCCTTCACGTGCTCCCCGTATTGCAGGATCGCTCCCCAGCCGCCAGGGCCGGGGTTGCCTGAACAGGCGCCGTCCGTGTATATGGTTACTGTTTTCATGTGTCCCCCGCTCTATTCTATGCCGCGCTTTTTGGCTTGATATTCTTCTTCCGTAAGGATTCCCGCCATGGCTTACTCCTGGGCCTCAGTGGTATCTTCCTCCGGCTCGCGATCCGCCAGGGCAATGGAAATAACCTTATCGTCCTCCTCCTTAAACCGCATGACGATAACGCCCTGGGTAGAGCGGCCACAGGTCTTGATGGTGTCCACTGCTGTACGGAGAAGGATCCCTTTCTCTGTTAAGACCATCAGGTCTTCGCTGCCGTCTACCACCTTGATGCCTACCACCTTGCCGGTTTTATCTGTGAGGCCGTAGTTTTTGATGCCTACACCGCCCCGGGCGGTGATACGGTATTCCTCTACCGGCGTCTGCTTGCCGTAGCCTTTTTCTGTAATGGTCAGCACATTCCTGCCGGGTATGGCGCGGGCCGCGCCTATCACATAGTCCCCTTCGCGGAGACGGATGCCCCGGACGCCCATGCTGCCTCGGCCTGTGGGACGGACATCCGTTTCGTCAAAGCATACCGCTGAACCATCATGGGTGGCAATCAGGATCTTCATTTGTCCATCGGTTTCACGGACGGAAATCAATTCGTCCCCTTCCTCCAGGGTCAAGGCGCGGATGCCGTTGCTGCGGAGGTTGCGGAGGGATTCGCCGGGGAGGCGCTTTACCGTGCCGGCCCGGGTTACCATTACTAAGAAACGCTCGCCATCGGAAATGTCGTTTGTATGGATCATGGCGCTAACCCGTTCGCTGGATTCCAGGGGCAGTATATTGACCAGGTTCGTGCCCTTCGCTGTCTTGCCGGAGGCGGGGATCTGGTAACCTTTGCGGCGGTAAACACGGCCCGCGTTAGTGAAGAACAAGACGTAATCGTGGGTGGAAGCGGTGAAAACTGTGTTGACACAGTCCTCCTCCTTGGTGGACATGGACTTATTGCCTTTACCGCCTTTCGCCTGGATACGGTACTCGCTGGCGGGGGTGCGCTTGATATAACCGCCGTCCGTCAGGGTATAGACGCACTGCTCTTCTTCAATGAGATCCTCAATGTCGATCTCGTCCTCAATGTCCTGGATGGCTGTAACACGGTCATCGCCGTATTTGTCCCGGATAGCGGCCAGTTCATCTTTCAGCACGCCCTTGAGCATGTCCTTGCTGGTGAGAAGCTGGTTATAATAGGTGATCTTTTCCTCCAGATCCTTATATTCCGCTTCCAGTTTCTCCCGGTTCAAACCTTGCAGGGAGATCAGGCGCATGTCGCAGATAGCCTGTGCCTGTACTTCGTCCAGGGAGAAGCGGGCCATAAGACGCTCCCTGGCATCGTTGTAGCTGGAACGGATGATGCTGATGACTTCGTCGATGTTGTCCTGGGCAATAAGCAGGCCCTCCAGCAGATGGGCGCGCTCCTGGGCTTTACGCAGGTCATAACGGGTGCGGCGGATAATAACTTGTTCCTGGAAGGTGATGTATTCATCTAAAATGCTGCGCAACGAGAGGATTTTCGGCTGCTTCTGGTCATCTACCAGGGCCAGCATGATAATGGAAAAATTGGTCTGCATCGCCGTCTGCTTGAACAGCTTATTGAGTACCACCTGGGGATTGGCGTCCCGTTTCAGTTCAATAACGATGCGCATGCCGTTGCGGTCGGTCTCGTCCCGGAGGTCGCTGATGCCGTCCAGCTTCTTATCCTTTACCTGCTCAGCGATGTTTTTGATCATCTGCCGTTTATTGACCTGATAGGGCAGTTCGGAGACAATAATACGGGTGCGGTTCTGACCAAATTCCTCAAAATCCGTCTTGGCACGAATGACAATCTTGCCACGGCCCGTGGCATAGGCGGCCCGGATGCCGGACCGGCCCATGATAATGCCGCGGGTGGGGAAATCGGGACCCTTGACGTGCTCCATCAGGTCGTTGAGGTCTGCCTCCGGGTTGTCAAGGACGCAGATAGCCGCGTTGATAACCTCCCGGAGATTATGGGGCGGAATGTTGGTTGCCATGCCTACGGCGATGCCGCTGGAGCCGTTAACCAGCAGGTTGGGGAAACGGCTGGGCAGGACCCGTGGCTCCTGGCGGGACTCATCAAAGTTGGGATCCCAATTTACCGTTTCCTTGTCGATGTCCCGGAGCATTTCGTTGGAAATCTTGGAGAGACGGGCCTCTGTATAGCGGTAGGCCGCAGGGGGATCACCGTCTACCGAGCCAAAGTTGCCGTGGCCATCTACCAGCATGTAGCGCATGCTGAAATTCTGAGCCAGGCGAACCATGGCATCATAAACGGAACCATCTCCGTGGGGATGGTAGTGGCCCAGCACATCGCCCACGCAGGTGGCTGATTTCTTGAAGGGCTTGTCACTGGTCAGGCCGCCCTCATACATCGTATATAAGATACGGCGGTGGACAGGCTTTAGGCCGTCCCGGACATCAGGCAGGGCGCGGCCTACAATGACGCTCATGGCGTATTGCTTATAGCTGTCCTCCATCTCCCCTACCAGCTCGGATTCCATGATGTGCTGGTTGGGGAACGCAATTTCTTCCGGTTTATAGTCTCTGTTATGTGCCATTTTGTCACATCCTTAGTAGTCCAGATTAAGGGCATATTTCGCGTTGCGCTCGATCCATTCCTTGCGGGGCTCCACCTCTTCGCCCATGAGGACGTTGAACACCCGGTCCGCCGCCACCGCATCGTCCAGGGTGATACGCCGGAGTGTGCGGCGCTCCGGATCCATGGTGGTTTCCCAAAGCTCGTGGGGGTCCATTTCGCCCAGACCCTTGAAGCGGTTGATATCGACCTTCACATTGGGGTTGTCGCCGCGCATTTCCGCTGAGATCAAGTCCCGCTCCTCATCGGAGTAAGCTACCCGCTGGTTCTTGCCGCGGGTCAGCTTGTAGAGGGGGGGGACCGCGCTGTACACATAACCCTTTTCAATCAGCGGGCGCATGTAGCGGAAAAAGAAGGTCAGCAGCAGCGTACGGATATGGGCGCCATCTACATCGGCATCTGCCATGATAATAATTTTATGATAGCGGAGTTTGTCAATATTGAACTCTTCTCCGATGCCTGCGCCCAGGCCTAAAACCAGGGGAAACAGCTTGTCATTTCCATAAATCTTGTCCGCCCTGGCCTTTTCTACGTTCAGCATCTTACCCCACATGGCGAGGATTGCCTGGAAACGGCTGTCCCGGCCTTGAATAGCCGAGCCTGCGGCGGAGTCGCCCTCGACAATGTACAGCTCGCAGAGGGAGGGATCCCGCTCGTTGCAGTCTTGCAGCTTGTCGGGCATCTGGCCGGACTCCAGGGCCGTCTTGCGGCGGACAGATTCCTTTGCTTTCCGGGCGGCCTCCCGGGCCCGGTTGGCCATCATGGCCTTGTCCAAGATCATACGGGCCGTCTTGGGGTTCTCCTCCAGGTATTCGTCCAGCTTTTCGCTGACAATGGCAGAGGTGAGTGTACGGATGGAGGCGTTGCCCAGCTTGGCTTTGGTCTGTCCCTCAAACTGGGCCTCTGTCAGCTTGACTGAGATCACGCAAGTGATGCCCTCACGGCAGTCCTCGCCGGTTACTTTATCATCACCCTTAATCAGGTTTGCCTTCTTGCCATAGGCGTTCAGCACCGTGGTCAGGGCGCGCTTGAAGCCCTCCTCGTGCATGCCGCCCTCCGGCGTACGCACATCGTTGGCGAAGGAGACAATGGTTTCGTTATAATTGTCGTTATATTGCAGGGCAATTTCTACGGAAGAATCGTCCTTCATGCCCCTCATATAGATCACATCATTATGGATTGGGGTCTTATTCTGGTTCAGCCAGGTAACATACTCCCGGATACCGCCCTCATAGCACATGCTGTCAGACACTTCCTGGCCTTCCCGCTTGTCAAGGGTGTTGATTTTCAGGCCGGCGTTCAGAAAAGCCTGCTGCTGCATCCGGGTGTGGATGGTATCATAGCTGTAGGTGGTAACGTCAAACATCTCCGGATCGGGCTTGAAGGTGACGGAGGTACCGGTCTTACTGGTACTGCCCACCACTTTCATTGGCTGGGTGATGTCGCCGCGGGAGAATTTCATCTCATAGATCTGCCCATCCTTGTGGACCTGTACCTCCAGCCATTCGCTCAGGGCGTTGACCACGCTGGCGCCTACGCCGTGCAGGCCTCCAGATACTTTATAGCCGCCGCCGCCAAATTTTCCGCCCGCGTGCAGGACGGTAAATACCACCTCCAGGGCGGGAAGGCCAGTCTGTGGCTGGATGTCAACGGGGATGCCGCGGCCATTGTCGGTGACGGTGATAGTGTTATCCCCGTTGATGGACACAGTGATCTCGTCACAGAAGCCGGCAAGGGCCTCGTCGATAGAATTGTCTACGATTTCATAGACCAAATGGTGCAGGCCGGACTCGCTGGTGGAGCCGATGTACATGCCGGGGCGCTTGCGGACGGCCTCCAGCCCTTCAAGGACTTGGATCTCACTGCCGCCATAGGCGTGCTCTACCGGTTGGCTTGCCATCTCATCCTCCTGGACAGCTTCGTTTCTTTCGATTAAATCAGGCATTTATTTTTGACCTCCAGTCAGTATATACGGTTGGTTTCCAGACGGCCCACAAGGGTAGACGGGGCCAGGGGGGAAATATAGACGCGCTGCCAGCTCCCCTTTGGGCAGCAGACAACCAGGGATTTGGGAAGGTCATCGCCTACGGTGATAACCATTCCCTCCTCCTCGGCGGATTTTAAATAGGCGCGGGTGGTTTTTTCGGTGGTGGCGTTGTCAATATCGAAAATCCCGATAATATCTTTGATTGGCACTGCAATGCTGCTTCCTAAATGGAGATACATGGTTTCCCTTCCTGTCTGCTGATTGATTGGATCCATGCCGTCCTTTTTATGTCACAACGCCATTTTTGACCCGGTAGACGCTGCCCTTCAGTAAAGAATGCAGCCGGTCCTCTTCACAGCAGGTAATAAATACCTGCCCACTGCCAATGCGGTTTAGGACATACTCCTGCCGCTTGGGGTCGAGCTCACTGAGAACATCGTCCAGCAGTAAGATGGGATACTCCCCGATCACTTCTTTATGGATCTCACGGGCCGCCAGCTTGAGTGCTAACGCCGCCGTGCGGGTTTGGCCCTGGGAAGCGTAAGAACGGGCGTTCAGCCCGTCCAACAGTACCTCCAGGTCATCCTTGTGAGGCCCGGAAAGGCATTGGCGGCTGGAAATTTCCGCGTAATGATGCTGGCGTTGGTGCTCTAAAAGCTGGACAACCAGCAGTTTATGATCGCCAAATGGGTCTGAGACAGTTTTAACTGTCTTGTATTGCAGCCCCAGCTCCTCCCTGCCGCCGGAGCATTCCTTATGCGCCGTTGCCGCGCAGGAGGCCAGCATCTTAATAAAACGCGCCCGGTAGTGGATCAGGATTGCGCCTGTCTCCGCCATGCGCAGGTTAAAGTCCGGCAGCGTGGCAATTAAATCCGGACGGTCCGCGCAGTCCCGCAGGATGCGGGTCTTATGCTCATGGAGCCGCTGGTATTCCGTCAGGGCGGCGGCGTAGCGGGGACGGAGCTGGCACAGGGATGTGTCAATGAAGCGGCGGCGGGCGGATGCCCCTTCTTTGATTAACTGTAGATCCTCGGGGCAGAAAAATACTGTGTTTAATACCGCGCTGAGGTCGGAAGCTGCTTTGGCGGGGACTCCGTTGATTGTGATACGCTTTTTTTTACCAAAGCCAGCTTCAATCCGGCTGGTGAATTCCCGGTCTCGGGAGTGGATCTCCCCCTCCAGGCGGAAACCCTCCCGGGTGAAACGGATCAGTTCCCGGTCAGAGCGGGTGCGGTGGGACCTGCCCGTGGAGAGACAAACCATTGCTTCCAGGAGGTTGGTTTTCCCTTGGGCGTTTTCGCCACAGATGACGTTGCACACAGGGTCAAAATATACTTCCTGGCCGGCGTAGTTACGGAAGTCCTCCAGCTTGATCCGGTCAATCCGCATAGGCTGTGGTATAAGTCCGGCTGCGGTAGGTGACGGTGTCGCCGGGACGGAGCTTCCGGCCCCGCTGCAAGCAGGGCTCGCCGTTCACTTGAACCTGGCCGTCCTGGATTAACTGTTTGGCTTCGCCGCCGGTAGAGACCATAGACGCCAGCTTCATTAGGTCTTGCAGGCGGATATATTCTGTTGTAATGGTAATTGTTTCCATAAAAAGTATACCCAGTTAATTATTTTTCAGCCGTACGGGAAGGACCATATAGAGAAACCGTTCTTCCCCTTCCGCAGGCAGGATGACGCAGGGGGAAATGCTGGTGTTCAGCTCCATGCGTACTGTGTCCGCTGGGGCGTATTTTAAAGCGTCCATCAGGTAGCGGTTATTGAAACCAATAGTTAGGCTGCTGCCATCCCCATCGATGGAACAGACGTCCCGGGCTTCGCCGTTGGTGGTTTTTGCGGATATGGTTACTTTGCCGCTGTCAAAGACGCATTGGATGGGGCTTTTTTGTTTTTCGGATATGACTACTGATACACGGTCAATGGAGCTGATGAGGGATTTGGTGCTGACGGTGATAGAGATGGGGTTGGCGCGGGGAATGGCGGCGTGGTAATCTAAGAATTCGCCCTCTAGGCGGCGGCAGATTAGTTGGGTCTCGCCGCATTCAAAAAGGAGGTGGCGGCTGCCCAGGGTTATGGTAGCTTCTTCGTCTGTGTCAGCGCAGATCTTTTCTACCTCGTTCAGGGCTGTGCCAGGGGCTACAAAGTGGAAGGAGCCTCCCTTTGCCCCTTCCAGGTTTTCCCGGCGGAGTGCCAGGCGGAAGCCGTCTACGCTGACAACAGTCAGGCTGTTTTCCCCGATTTCAAAGAGGGATCCGGTGTGGATGGGGCGGGATTCATCGGTGGAGACTGCGAAGGATGTTTCAGAGATCATGGAACGGAGGGTATTTTGCTGGATGCGGATGGAGTATTGGTCTTCTACTTCCGGGAGTTCGGGGTAGTCGTCAGCCGGCAGGGCTGTGATGTTGTAAGACGTATCGCCGCAGGTTAAACATACGTTTGTGCCGCTGTTGGTGGAAAAAGTAACGATGTCATCGGGCAGGCGGCGGAGGATTTCGTTAAATAGCCGGGAGGGCAGGACGAGGGAACCTTCTTCTGTGATGTCCGCTTCTATGTTGGTACGGATGCCAGTTTGCATATTGTAGCCGGAAATGGTGAGATGGGTAGTTGTTTGCAGCAGGACGCCTTCCAGGGCGGGGATGGTGCTTTTGGCTGCAACGGCACGGGAAGCGGTGGAAACTGCGTTTTGCAGGAGAAGTTTTTCGCATGAGAACTTCATAAGCTTGTGATCCTTTCGTTTTTGGCAGGTAGGGTAGTTTTGTCATTTTGAGGGAAAGAGAAGAATAAAATAGTATATTTTTCAGCAGGAGAAGCGGTAGGGGGATTTTTTGTGGATAAGTGGGGGAAAGCATTGGGAAATCTGGAAAAATTAGCGGGAAATAGTTTGTGGAAAATAGCGGGAAATTGATGGTGGTTTCCACAGGGGATGGTGGGGCGGATGATTTCCACAGGGCGTGTTGAAAAGTTTCGGTTAGTTTTGTGGAAAACTTGGGGGAAAATGTGGAAACCTGTTGTTGGGCGGTCCCCCTATTTTGTGGAGTTGATATTTGTGATGATGGCTTTTACTGTTTCCGCGTAGGTGTGGTCCTTTTTCATGCGGGTTTCTACCTTGGTGATACCGTTTAAGGCGGTGGAATGATCCCGTCCCCCGAAAAGCTTTCCTGTTTCGTCCAGGGAGATGCTGGTCATGCTGCGGATTAGATACATGGCGATCTGGCGGGCGTTGAGGATATCCCGGCTGCGGGAGGGGCCGCGGATTTGGTCTTCCTCTACCCGGAAGAAGCGGCATACTTCCCGGATGATGTTGTCCGGGGTGATGGTGAACTCGTTGGAGCGGATCATGTCCTGGATAGCCCGGTCTACGGTGGATTGGTCGATCTCCATGTCCAGGTCGTGGAAGGCCTTGATTTTGTGGACGGTGCCCTCGAGCTGGCGGACGTTGGAGGTGATCTTGTTGGCAATGTAGTTGGCGATGGAGTCGTCCAGGATCAGGCCCAGGTTAGCTGCTTTGTTTTTAACGATGGCTACCCGGGTTTCCAGCACCGGCTGCTGTACGTCCGCCATCAGGCCCCATTCAAAACGGGTGCGCAGGCGGTCGTCCAGCAGGGTCATTTCCTGGGGGGGGCGGTCGGAGGTGAGGACAATTTGACGCTTGCTCTCGTATAGCGTGTTGAAGGTGTGGAAAAATTCGTTCTGGGTCTCTACTTTTCCTGCTACGAATTGGATATCGTCCACCAGCATCAGGTCCGCTTCCCGGTACTTGATACGGAAGTCGTTCATGGAGCGGCCGGAACGGACGGTTTCAATGAAGTCGTTGATAAATTCGTCTCCCTTGATATAGAGGATCCTGGCGTTTGGGGATTTTTGGCGGATAACGTGGGCAATGGCGTAAAGCAGGTGGGTCTTGCCAAGGCCGGAGCTGCCGTAAATAAACAGGGGGTTATAGTGCTGGCCGGGGGCGTCGGCTACCGCCCGGGCGGCGGAACAGGCCAGATGGTTGGATGGGCCGACCACGAAGGTCTCAAAGGTGAACTCCCCGCTGTCCATGATGGAGGCCGGCTTGGCTTCCTCCCGGCTCTCCCGGCGGCGCAGGCCTTCATCGTCCAGCAGTACAACGGTCATGTTGGAAGAAAAAATATCCTTCAGCCCCGCTTCGATGTTGGGCAGGAAACGGTCTTGGATGTTAGTGCGCTTGAAGGCGTTGGGGCAGTGGAGAATTAGTTCGTTGCCCTCCAGGGCCACTACGGCGGTTTCGTCAAACCAGGTCTTAATGGTGGTTTCGGACAGGTCTGCCCGCAGTCTGTCCAGGATCATGGACCATATATCGGAAACAGATTGCATAGAAGCTCTCCCTTCTTTCTTCTCTCGGTTCCGCGGCTTGTTCCGGTGGAATGTATATCTAATTGATTATACCAAAAAACGGATAGGATTGCAACAGACACTTATTCTAATAATAAGAAAATTTTCAGTAGGGTAAAATTTTACACGTTAGGGGATTTTCTGTGGACACCAGGCTGGGTTTGTAGTAATATGGGAAATAATCTTTTATGTTTGGGAGATCAATTTATGGCTCTATTAGGAGAAAAAAAGCTCTTTTTGCTGGATATGGATGGTACGATATATGTGGATGAGGATCTGTTCCCGGGGACGGTCCCCTTTTTGGACGCAGTACGGGCCGGCGGCGGGCGGTATCTGTTTTTAAGCAATAATTCCTCCCGTTCGGTGGACGCCTATATTGAAAAGCTTAAGCGCATGGGGATTCCTTCGGTAAAGGAAGATTTTTTGACTTCCGTGGACGCGCTTATTGACGATTTATCTAAGCGAACGCCGTTTCATAAGTGCTACGCTTTTGGGACGGCCACCTTCCGCCAGCAGCTTGCGGGGGCGGGGATTCCTGTTACAGACAGGCTGGAGGATGATATTGACTGCCTGCTGATGGGATTTGACACCGAGCTGGTGTTCCGGAAGCTGGAGGATGCCTGTATTTTGCTCAACCGGGGGGTGGAGTATATTGCCGCTAACCTGGATTGGGTCTGCCCCACCTGGTATGGCTCCGTGCCGGATGTGGGGAGCGTATGCGAGATGCTTTACCGCGCTACCGGGCGGAGGCCCCGGTGTATTGGGAAGCCTGAGCCGGCGATGATCCTTCTGGCTTTGGAGAGGACTGGGTCCCGGCCTGAGGAGGCTGTGATGGTCGGGGACCGGATGTATACCGATATTGCTTCCGGCGTCAACGCGGGGGTGGACACGGCGTTTGTACTCTCCGGCGATGGGACAATGGACGATGTGGCGGCCAGCGGGGAAAAGCCTACCTGGGTGTTTGCGGATATTGCCGCCCTGGGAGAAGCCTGGGTGAAGGCGAGGGATAGTGGGCGCTGAGGCTTTTCCTGTGGTCCTGGGAATGAGGGATGGGAGGAAAAATGATGAATAAGCTGAAGCTGGACAACAAACGCACGATTTTGGTGGGGCTGGCCTTTTTGTCTATCTGTGCCTTTTGGCAGATGTACGACAACCTGGTACCGCTGATCCTTCGGGAGACCTTCCACATGGATGAGTCCCTCACCGGGATGATTATGGCGGCGGATAATATCCTGGCGTTATTTATGCTCCCCTTATTCGGGGGGTTGTCTGACAAAACCAATACCAGGTTGGGAAGCCGCACTCCCTATATCATCGGCGGCACCGCGGGGGCCGTAATCCTGATGAACCTCCTCCCCGCCCTGGACAACAGCTATTCCCGGGAAGCCGCAGAATTTAAGCTGGCCAGCTTTATTATCGTACTGGGGCTGCTGCTTATCGCGATGGGGACTTACCGCTCCCCTGCCGTGGCCCTTATGCCGGATGTGACGCCGAAACCTTTGCGGAGTAAGGCAAACGCTGTGATTAACCTGATGGGCGCGGTGGGAGGCGTTATCTATCTGGCGGTGACGGCGGTGCTGTATCCTACCGCGAAGGTGAAGGAAATGGCACATGTCAACTATCAGTCTTTGTTTTTGATCGTGTCCCTTATTATGGCGGCGGCGGTGGTAATTCTGCTGGCCACCATTAAAGAGCCGGAATTGGTGGAACAAAACCGGGCGCTGGAGAAAAAACACCCGGAATGGAACCTCGCCGAGGATGATGGCAGCGGCCATGAGACCCTTCCCGCGCCGGTCAAGAAAAGCCTGGCGTTCCTGCTGGCTTCTATTGCGCTGTGGTTTGTGGGATACAACGGTGTGACCACCTGGTTTTCTACTTACCTGGCGGAGGTTATGGGCGAGGGCGTGGGGGGCGCGGCCACCTGCCTGATGGTGGCTACCGTGGGAGCCATCGTGTCCTATATCCCTATTGGTATCGTTGCGTCCAAGGTGGGACGGAAAAAGACCATTATGTCCGGCGTGGTGCTGCTGGCGGCCTGCTTTACGGCAGGATTCTTCCTGACCCACAACGCATCTTCCATTACGCCGGTGATGTATGTGGCCTTTGCCCTGGTGGGGCTGGCTTGGGCGGCGATTAACGTCAACTCCCTGCCTATGGTAGTGGAAATGTGCCGGGGCAGTGATGTGGGGAAGTTTACCGGGTACTACTACACCGCGTCTATGGCCGCGCAGGTGATTACCCCCATGCTGGCTGGGACGCTGATGAAATCTGTCAGTTATCAGGTGCTGTTCCCCTATGCGGCGTTTTTTGTGGCTATGAGCTTTGTTACTATGTGCTTTGTGAAGCATGGGGACAGCAAGGCGGAAGCGAAGAAAGGGCTGGCCGCTTTCGAGGATATGGATGATTAAGCCAGGAAGGATTGGGCGTATGAGACTGTTGGGTAAGATTGCGGCGGGCTGTGCAGGCGCGGCGGGAATTTGGGGGCTGATGCTCCTTCCCCGCCGGGGACAGCCCGGATGGGAAAAGCTGGGCGGCGTCCGGTACGCCCACCGGGGGCTGCATGACCTGCGCCTAGGCAGGCCGGAAAACTCAATGGCCGCTTTCCGGGCGGCGGCAGCGGGCGGCTTCGGCGCGGAGCTGGACGTGCATCTCATGGCCGATGGCCAGTTGGCGGTGGTGCATGACAGCGATTTGTCAAGGGTCTGCGGGAAAAAGGCGTTTATTGAGGATTTGACGGCGGGGGATTTGAAGGACTACCCTTTGCAGGGGACAGGCGAGACCATCCCCCTGCTAAAGGATGTACTGGCACTATTTGAGGGAAAAACCCCGCTGGTGGTGGAGCTGAAAGCGGAGCGGAACAACGCCAATGCCCTGACTGACGCGGCGATGGCGCTGCTGAAGAGCTGGAACGGTACATACTGCGTGGAGTCCTTCCACCCTGGGGTATTGCTACGGCTAAAGAAGAAATACCCGGATGTGTTCCGGGGGCAGTTGAGCCAGAACTTTTTGAAGGGCAGCGAAGTGGGAAACCTCCCCTGGGCGGCCAGGTTCCTGCTGACCAACCTGTTGAGCACGGCGGCGACAAGGCCGGATTTTATCGCCTATAATTGCCTGGACCGGAAGAACCGCAGCTTGCGGGTTATGAAAAGGCTGTATGGGGTTCATGAGGTAGCCTGGACTGTGCGGGACCGGGAGACCATGGACCGGCTGGAGCGCGAAGGGGTACCCTGTATTTTTGAGGGGTTTACGCCCTGATAGGGCATATGAATGAAAACAGGCCGGGGAATGTTCCCCAGCCTCGGTTTGATACGGATGGTCCCTATATAGAATAACAAAAGAACCACCCCGACAGGGTGGTTCACTTTGCTGTTTGGTTGAAATCAGCCTACTTGATTGAGCTTCAAGGTCATGGCGCTCTTTTTATGAGCGGCATTGTTCTTGTGCAGAATGCCCTTAGCGGCGGCCTTGTCCACGGCTTTCACCGCGACCTTGTAGGCGCCCTCGGCCTCGGTGCGATTGCCATTTGCGGCAGCGGCCTCAAATTTTTTGACGGCGGTCTTCATCGCGGATCTCTCAGCCTTGTTGCGGGCGTTACGGGCCTCAGCCACCAGCACGCGCTTCTTAGCGGACTTGATATTCGGCAAACCAAACACCTCCTCCAATGGGGGCTATGGGGCGGTAGATTTACCTCCCCCACGCAGAATCATATTTTAACACGCTTTTTTGAAAATTGCAAGGAAAATTTTCTTATTCCGCCGCCTTTTTTTACATATTTCCAGCCGGCACGGGAAGGATAGGGGAAAAACACCAGATTTTGTATCTGGTCTGGGGAGGAAACGCAAGTTATGCTGACCATTCGCACCGATTTGGCCATGGAGGCTCATCAGCTCTGGCGGGAAAAAGCTGGAGAGACTACAAGGCTGTCCGGCGTGGCTGCCAGGGATGAGGAGCTTTATGGCTTCCCCGTGTCCCGGGTGGAGATATTGAACCAGGAGGGGGAAACCGCCCTGGGAAAGCCCAGGGGGACTTATCTGACACTAGATGTGTCCGCGCTGTGGCGGCGGGAGGAGGAGGTCTTTGCCCGGGCTGTCCGGGCGGTAGCGGAGCTGGTGGGGCCACTTTTGCCGGAGCGTGGCCCGGTGCTGGCCGCGGGGCTGGGAAATCCGGCCATGACGGCGGACGCGCTGGGGCCGAGGATGCTGGATCATCTCCTGGTGACAAGACATTTGCAGGAAGTGCTGCCAGGGTTCCGAAGCGTGTCGGGGCTGGGCGCCGGGGTACTGGGCAGTACCGGGCTGGAGGCTGCTGAGTGGATCCGGGGGGCTGCGGATCATGTAAAACCGGCAGCGGTGGTGGTAGTAGACGCGTTGGCGGCGCGGAGCCTGGACAGGCTGTGCAGTTCCATCCAGATTTCCGACACCGGGCTGATCCCCGGCAGCGGCGTGGGAAACCATCGGATGGCCCTCAACCGGACGGGGCTGGGGGTGCCCGTGGTCTCCATTGGCGTGCCTACCGTGGTCAGCGTGGAGACGGCAGCCAAGGACCTGCTGGCCCAGGCCGGAGGGGATGAGGAAAAAATCCCCCGTTTGCAGGGCCGGGGGCTGTTCGTTACGCCGGACAGCATCGATGCGAAGGTGCGGGAGCTGGCGAAGGTGCTGGGCTATGGGCTGGACATGGCTTTGCAGCCGGGGCTGGAGCTGGAAGAGCTGGAAGGTCTGCTGGCGTAAAAAAATCATAAATAAATCCTAAAACAAGGCCTCTTGCCATTCCGGGAAAAAAAGGCTATAATGACAGGAAATGACGGGGTTTTTCTTGGATGAAGCTCCAGAAAAGGGGTATGGGTTTGAAAAGGTTTTGGAATGCGTGCTTCCTCTTCCGTCCACAGCCGGACGAGGGATGGAACAGAAAAAAACGGGGGCTTTATTACGCCTACCGGACGGCGCTGCTGTTTTGCGCGGGGCTGTGCATGGGATTGGCCCTGCTGGTGCTGGCTATAGGGCCGTACTCAAAACGGGTGCTGCTGGATTATTTATGCCACTGGCAGACGCTGCTGCTCAATACCATCCCTGTGGCGTTACTGGTTTTGCTGTTTTACGGCCTGCTGGGAAGGGCGTGGCCTGCGTTCCTGGCCGGTGGGGGCGTGGCCTTTGGCTTTAGCTTGGGAAATTACTATAAACTGCAATTCCGGGACGATCCGCTGTATTTTGAGGATATGCTGATCCTCCGGGAAGCCAAGGCCATGGCCACCGGGGATCACTACTCTTTGTTTATTGACTGGAAAATTGTCCTGGTTGTATTTTTCCTGCTTCTGGGCGCGGCGCTGCTGTGGTTTCTCGCCCCTGGCCAGGTGCGGCATATATGGCGCAGGCTGGGGACGGTGGCGGCAGCGGTGGTTTTGTGCGGGTGCCTGGTCCCGGTGGCCCTGGACGGGGAACATTATCAAAATACCCAGAATTTTGCCCACCTCAACCAGTGGAGCGCAACGCAGAATTATGTGTCCCACGGTTTCTGGTATCCGTTTATCCACAGCATCCGTGATTTTGTGGAAACACCGCCGGGGGGATACCAGAAAAAAGAGGTTCAGGCGCTCCTGGACGCCTATCCAGACGCCAGCATTCCGGAGGATCGGAAAATTAATATCATCGGCCTAATGCGGGAGGCCTACGCCGACTTTTCCCTCTACGACGTGGAAGGGCTGGACGTCAGCGGCTATGACGTGTATCACGCCCTGGAGGCCGAGAGTTATACCGGGGATCTGGTAACCAATATTTTCGCCGGTGGTACGGTGGATACGGAACGGTGCTTTCTAACGGGAAACTACCAGCTCCGGAATTTCCGGGGGAACGCCAACTCCTACGCCTGGTATCTCCGAGAGCAGGGGTACGCCATTGAAGGGAGCCATCCCTATTACCAGTGGTTTTACAACCGGTTCAATATCAATGGCTACCTCGGGTTTGAAACATACCGTTTCCTGGAGGGGGATTATGAGACCATGTCCCACGCGGAATATCCGGAGGATTCTGTCCTGCTGCCGGAGATCTACGGGGATTACCAGGAATGTATCGCTTCCGGGAAGCCCTGCTTCTCCTTTTCCGTCAATGTGCAGAGCCACGGGCCTTACCCTACCTGGGATTCCGGGGCGGACCAGTATTTGACGGGGGATTACTCGGCGGAATGCAAAAACGCCGTGAATAACTATATGGCCAACATCATGGACACCGACCGGGAGCTGAAAAAGCTGATCGACCAGCTTCGGGACGATCCCGCGCCAGTGGTGGTGGTGACCTTTGGGGACCACCTGCCCTGGATGGGGGACGGAAATGTATTCTATGAGGAAATGGGCATCGACATCAACCCCAGCGCCGGGGAGAGCTTCCTGCGGCACTACTCCACCCGTTACCTTATCTGGGCCAACAAGGCGGCGGAGGAGATCATTGGGCATGAGGTCAAGGGCGAGGGGCCGGCGGTCTCTCCCTGCTATCTCATGAATCTGGTTTTTGACCAGCTCGGCTGGGAAGGGCCGGGGTTCATGCAGGCAATGGATGAAATGATGGAGATATTCCCTGTGGTTTCCACAAAGGGGCAGTATGTGGTGGACGGCGCGCTGGTGGACAAGATCCCCGAGGAGCGGAAAGAGCTGTTTCAGCGGTTCCAGCATTTGCAGTTTTATTGGAGGAATGAGTTTTTGTACCAGGGCGTGATGGAAGGATAGGGGCTGCTTTTGGCAGCCCCTATTTTTGGGGGAATACTTATCAAGAGAAACTACTATATGACCGTATTTTTGCACACGAGACCAACCAAACAGTAGGATTTCCTTGGTGATGATAAATGGTATTTCAGCGCATAGAAGATTTGCGTGTTGACAATGATTTGCGGCAGAAGGATATTGCTGAATATCTTCATATGCACCTTGAGGTATATCGAAGGTATGAAAAAGGAATACGGGAGATCCCTGTGTGGGCCTTGCTGAAACTGGCGGTGCTCTACCACACCAGTACCGATTATATCCTGGGACGCACCGACCGCCGGGAACCCATCGACTGATGCGCAGGCTTGCATGGTTTGCTCTGCCCTTTGGCGCGGGGTGCGCCGCGTGCTGCTACCTGCTGCCGGAAAATGGGCGGCTTTGGGCCGCGGCAGGAGCGGTTTTGACGGCCTTATGCGCCGCGGTGCTAGGGGGAAGGGCCAAGCGGCGGATCCGGATTGCCGCGTTGGGCTGCGCGGCGGGGATTTTGTGGTTTGCCGGATATGCCGGACTGTACCTCTCCCCTGCCGAGACCTTGGTGGGCGGGAAATATGTTTTGGAAATGGAGCTGGCGGGCTACGCCGTGGAGGCCGCAGGCGGCGCCCGGTGTGCCGTCCGTGTGGACGGGCTGCGGGGCGAAGCCGTGTATTACGGCTCTCCCGCCCTGCTGGACTTGGAGCCGGGAAACCGGGTGGTGGACCAGGTGGCGGCATACAGTGCCAGGGATTTGGCCGGGGAGGAGAGCCATTCCTTTATTTCCCGGGGTACGTTTTTGCGCCTGTACGGTGGGGAGCCTTTAGCGGTACGGCCCGGCCGCGCCGGGAACTGGCGGTATCTCCCGGCCCGTATGGGCCGGCTGCTGCGGGAACGGATAGAAAGCCTGTACAGCCCGGAAACCGCAGGGCTGATTGCCTCCCTTCTCACCGGGGAGCGGGACGGGCTGGATCCCCAGGCCAGCGCGGATCTCAGTGAGTCGGGGCTGATGTACATAACCGCCGTCTCAGGGCTGCACTGCGGGTTTTTCGTTGCGCTGCTGGGGGTGCTGGCCTTCCGGAGACAGCGGGTAACTGCCCTGCTGGGGTATCCGGTGCTGCTGTTTTATATGGTCATGGTGGGGTGTACGCCTTCGGTAGTGCGCTCCTGCGTTATGCTGGGGTTTATGCTGCTGGCCCCGCTGGCGGGGCGGGAGGGCGATATGCCTACCTCCCTGTCCGCCGCGCTGCTGGTGATCCTGCTGGCGAATCCTTTTGCCATCGCATCGGTGAGCCTGCAATTATCCTTTGGGGCGGTGGCGGGATTGCTGCTGTTTGCGCCGGGGATCTATAGGGGCCTGTGCCGCTTCCGGTTCAAGGGAAGGATCTGGCGTTTCTGCGCCGGGACAGTATCCGCCAGCCTGGGCGTCATGGCATGTACCGCGCCCCTCAGCGCGGCCTATTTTGGTTCTTTGGCTCTGGTGTCGCCGCTGTCGAACGTGCTGGTGCTGTGGATGGCCCCGGCGCTGTTTGCCGCCGCGCTGGCCGCATCGGTTTTAGGCGGGTTGTGGCCTGCCCTGGCGGCGCTCCCGGAGGCTCTGGCCCGGTACTTGCTGTGGGCGGCGGGGTGGCTGGCCAAAATCCCGGGGCATGGGGTGTATTTCACCCGTCCCGCCGTGTGGTATTGGATGGCAGGGACGTATGGGCTGCTGGGCTTGTGCCTGCTGATCCGGGGCCGGCGTTGGAAATGGGGCGTGGTACTGGTTTTATCCCTGGCCTGCCTGCTGGTGGTAAAGGAGATGCCCCGGAGACAGGTGGCGGAGGACCGGCTTACCGCTGTGGTGGTGGATGTGGGCCAGGGTGCGGCTGTGCTGTTCCACTCCGGCGGCCGGACGGCTTTGGTGGACTGCGGGAGCCTGAATAGCCCCCGGGCCGCTGGGGAAGCTGTGGCGGCGGCGATGGATCAATACGGCTGGGAAAAGCTGGACTGGGTGGCGCTGACCCACTACCATGAGGATCACGCGGCGGGCCTGCCCTGGCTGCTGGCCCGGGTGGAAGCGGAAGGGTTCCTGCTGCCCCAGTTATTCGACAGCGAGCAGGGCGCCTTGCAGCAGGAGGTTCTGGACCTGGCGGCCCGGTATGGGGCGGCGGTGCGGTACATCCAGCAGCCCCAGGCGGCGGTGTTTGGGGACGGGGTGCTGACGGCCTATCCGCCTGTGGCGGAGGGGAGCGGTAATGAGGCGGGGCTGACAGTGCTTTGCTCCGCGGGGGATTTTGATTTCCTGATTACCGGGGATATGAATGCCGCCACGGAGAGAAAGCTGGTGGAGCAATACGAGCTGCCGGATATCGAGGTTTTACTGGCGGGCCACCATGGCAGCAGGCATTCCACTTCCGAGGAGCTGCTGGAGGCTGTGACGCCGGAGATGGGGGTCATCAGTGTAGGCCAGAACAGCTTCGGCCATCCCACGCCGGAGGCCATGGCGCGCATGACGGATGCCGGGATGACCCTGCGCCGCACGGATGCGGAGGGGAATATCCTCATCCAGGCAGGATGGTGAAAATAATAGGCATGTTTCCTCCCCTTGTCCCTTATACATAAAGGGAAAGGGGAGGATTTTTCTTATGGCGATGGCTTGGATCTGGACGGGGATGATCGCGGCTTCGGTGGGGTACGGGCTGTTCAACGACACCATCGGCGCGGTAGGAAACGCCGCCATGGAGGGGGCGGCGGCGGCGGTGGAGCTGTGCCTGAGCATGGCGGGGATTATGTGCCTGTGGAGCGGCGTCATGTCCATTATGAAGGCCAGCGGGCTGATGGACGGTCTCAGCCGCCTGTTCCGGCCTGTCCTGACCCGGCTCCTGCCCGCCGCCTGCAAGGATCCGGATACGCTGGCGGCACTGTCAGGCAACGTGTCGGCCAACCTGCTGGGGCTGGGGAACGCGGCCACGCCCCTGGGCATCCGGGCGGCCAGGCGGATGGCGAAGGGGTGCGGCAGAACGGCCAGCAATGAGCTGTGTACCCTGGTGGTGCTGAATACCGCGTCGATCCAGCTTTTGCCCACCACAGTGGCAGGGGTGCGGGCCGCCCTGGGGTCTGCCAGCCCCTTTGACATCGTGCCCGCTGTGTGGATGGCGTCGGTGCTATCGGTGGCTGCGGGGCTGCTGGCGGCAAAGGCCTTTGGACGGCTCTGGAAATAGTAGGGGGGGGCGGATATGGATTATTCGGCGTATCTGGTGCCGCTGCTGCTGGCGTTTACGGCCCTGTTCGGGCTTTGGAAGCGGGTGAACGTTTACGACGCCCTGTCCCTGGGGGCAAAGGAGGGATTGGATACCCTGCTGGGCATCCTGCCCAATCTGGTGGGGCTGATGACGGCGGTGTATATGCTGCGGGCTTCGGGGTTGATGGAGGTGCTGGGCGGACTGCTGGCCCCCGTGCTGGTGAAGCTGGGCATTCCGCCGGAGACGGCGGCCATGCTGTTTATCCGCCCCGTCAGCGGCAGCGGCGCGCTGGCCATTGGAAGTGAGCTGATGGCAGCCCATGGGCCGGACTCCTATGTAGGCCGGGTAGCGGCGGTGATGCTGGGCAGCACGGAGACCACTTTTTACACCATCGCTGTCTATTTTGGCTCCGCCGGGGTCAGGAAAACCCGGTACGCTATCCCCGCCGCGCTGGCTGCGGACCTGACCGGGTATATGGCGGCGGCGTTGGCGGTGCGGGTGATGTTTGGTGTGTAATATGTGGGTTTCAATGGGCAGCCAGGATCCGCGCGGGGTGTTTTTCCGCGCGGATCCCGCGTTTACAGGAAGTTCTTCACAAATTGTATTCGGATTGTTTATAATCTCTCCGAAGTTTCTTCATATTTTTGACATAAATCCACGGTATCCTAACACCATCAAAAGCAAACGCCGGCAGGCGGGCGCTGCAAGGGAAAAATTCCATAAGGAGGCAATCTTATGTATAACGATTATAACGATCAGAACAGAAGCGATTACGAATACCATTACAGCTACCGCTCCGACAGCGATGGCTTCCAGCCCCAGCAGGTGCCCGCGGCGGTTCCTCCCCAAAAAAGGGGCGGGGCGAAAAAAATTGTCGCCGGGGTTTTGTGCGGCGCGCTGCTGCTGGGAGGCGGCTTTGGGGCCGGTTGGCTGATCCAGGGCAACAGCAAAAACCAGAGCCAGGTCATGCTCAGCAACCGCCCCCTCACCGAGGTTTCTACCGTCAGCGTCAACGGCAATGAGAAATTGACCTTCTCCCAGCTCTATCAAGCCAATGTGGATAGCTGTGTGAGCATCAATACCTCTACGCTGGCCGGGTACAACTTCTTCGGCCAGCCGGTGGAAGCGCCCAGCGCGGGCAGCGGCTTTATCCTCACCGCCGATGGCTATGTTGCCACCAATTACCACGTCATCAAAAACGCCACCTCCGTCCAGGTTACCTTGAACGATGGGACGTCCCTGGCCGCCGAGGTGGTGGGCGGCGACGCGGACTATGACATCGCCGTACTGAAAGTGGAGCCAGGCGAGGCTAAGCTGAAGCCCGTAGTGCTCGGTTCCTCCGCCAACCTGGCGGTGGGAGAGGAAGTGTCTACTATTGGCAACCCCCTGGGCGAGTTGACCTTCTCTTTGACCCACGGCGTGGTGTCCTGCCTGGACCGGGAAATCAATCTGGACGGTACGCCCTTTAATATGATCCAGGTGGATACCGCCATCAATCCCGGCAACTCCGGCGGCCCCCTTTTTAACAGCTACGGCGAGGTGGTGGGCATCATCACCGCCAAGACTTCCTCCACCGGCAACGGTTCCGCCGCCGAGGGATTGGGCTTCGCCATTCCGATCGACGACGTTTTGAATATGCTCAAGGACATCATGGAAAACGGGCAGGTTACCAGCCACGCCTACATGGGCGTACGCCGGGACAACGCGTCCAACTATCCCCAGACCGGCGTACGAAGCGGCGCCTATCTGGTGGAGGTCACCGAGGGCGGCCCCGCCGAGGCGGCAGGCTTGCAGGCGGGTGATGTAATTACAATGCTTGGCACCACCACCATCACTTCCGGCAGCGACCTGTCCGCCGCGGTGGGCAGCAAGTCCTACCAGGCGGGGGATACGGCCACGGTGACCTACGTCCGGGATGGCAAGGTGTATACCACGGAAATTACCTTCGGCAGCACCTTGGATATGCCCGAGGAGGACGCCAAGCCCCAGTCCGCGCCCCAGCAGCCGGAAAGCTACGGAGACGGCTATTACGATGGCTCCTATGGCGGGTATGGCAGCATGGAGGACTTCTTTAACCAGTTCTTCCGCAGCAGCTATGGGCAGCCCGCCGCTTAATACAGCTTACGAGTTTTTCTCTTTCCCCTCTCTTCTCTTTTCTTCCGTCTGTAAGGATGGGGCACACCCCGGAACGCTAACGCGTTCCGGGGGTGCTTTTTTTGCTCCGGCGGAAGATTTTTCTTGTTAAAGTATTGGTTTTTTCCGGAAAATAGTGTATGATAAAGGCCGTGAGAATTTATCCCAATGCGAGGAGGCAATGAAATGAACACCTGCACCATCCCCCAGGGCTACCGCTCCCCTCTCTATGGCTACGATATGCAGCGAGCCATCGAGTTCGTCAAGAGCAGCTTCCAGGAAAATTTGAAGTTCGCGCTGAACCTCCGCCGGGTGTCCGCGCCGCTGTTCGTGGACAGGGACTCCGGCTTGAACGACAACCTTAACGGTGTGGAGCGGCCCGTGGGCTTCGACATCCCCGCCGTGGGCGGCGCCCAGGGGGAGGTAGTCCACTCCCTGGCCAAATGGAAGCGGCTGGCGCTGAAGCGGTATGGCTTCTACCCCGGCAACGGCTTGTATACCGATATGAACGCCATCCGGCGGGACGAGAGCCTGGACAATATCCACTCTGTCTACGTGGATCAATGGGACTGGGAAAAGGTGATTACCCGGGTGGACCGGAATATGGACTTCCTGCAATACACCGTCCGCTCCATCGTGGGCGCGGTGTGCGACACCTGCGATGCCCTGCGGCGTGCCTTCCCCCAGATAAAGACCCGGCTGGAACGGGAGGTCAGCTTTATTACCACCCAGGAGTTGGAGGACATGTACCCCCATCTGACCCCCAATGAGCGGGAAACCGCCTATATGCGGGAGGGCCGGAAAACCGTGTTCCTCATGCAGATCGGCAAGACCTTGAAAAGCGGCAAGAAGCACGATGGCCGCGCCCCGGACTATGACGACTGGGAGCTGAACGGCGACATCCTTATGTGGAACGATGTGCTGGGCCGGGCTTTTGAAATTAGCTCCATGGGCATCCGGGTGGATCCGGAAAGCCTGGACCGGCAGCTTGCTTTGGCCGGATGTGAGGACCGGCGGGCGCTGCCCTTCCACAAAATGCTGCTCAACAACGAGCTGCCCCTGACTATGGGCGGAGGCATCGGCCAGAGCCGGCTGTGCATGCTGATGATCGGCTGCTGCCACATCGGCGAGGTCCAGGTGAGCCTGTGGGATCAGGAGACCTTGGATACCTGCGGGGAATATGGCATACAATTGCTTTGAAAAGCTTGTATAAGGAGGAAAAACGATGGATTTAACAAACATGGAGCCGAAAAAGGTGTTCGCCTTTTTTGAGGAGCTGACCCGCATCCCCCACGAATCCGGGCACACCGCCGCAGTCAGCGGATGGGTGGAGGATTTTGCCCGGAAGCGGGGGCTGCGCTGCCGCAGGGACGGGTTGGGGAATGTGGTTGTCTGGAAGGACGCAGCCCCCGGCTATGAGAGCCGCCCGGCGGTGATTTTGCAGGGCCATCTGGACATGGTCTGCGTGAAAGACCCCGGCGTGGACCACGACTTCGGCCGGGACCCGCTGAAGCTGGCCTTGGACGGGGATTGGCTGAAGGCGGAGGGCACCAGCCTGGGCGGCGACGACGGCGCGGCGGCGGCGATGATGATGGCCCTGCTGGACAGCGACGGCATCCCCCATCCGCCAATAGAAGCGGTGTTTACCGTGGACGAGGAGATCGGCCTCTTGGGCGCGGCGGGGCTGGATTGCTCCGATTTGCAGGGGCGGCTGCTTATCAACCTGGACAGCGAAGCGGAAGGCGTACTGACTGTGGGCTGCGCCGGTGGGGCGCGGTGTGACCTGGAAGCCGCCCTGCCCGTCCGGGAGGCGTCCGGCAAGCTCTGCACCTTGGAACTGAGCGGCCTCCCCGGCGGGCACTCCGGTACGGAGATTCACAAAAATATCCCCAACGCTGACCGGGTGCTGGCGGAATGCCTGCGGACGCTGCCGGACGCGCGGCTGGTGTCCCTCTATGGCGGCGAGCAGGACAACGCCATCCCTGACCGGTCCAAGGCGGTATTCCTCCTGCCGGAGGAGCAGGTGGCCAACGCGGCGGGGAAATTCCGGGAGGCCATGGCCGGGGCGGCCTGCGCTTTTACCGCAGCGCCCAGTGGGCCGGTGGACGCCCTTTCTGTAGAGGACAGCCGTAAGGCCGTCAGCCTGATCCTCTCCGCGCCCAACGGCGTACAGGCCATGGAGCCGGATTTGCCGGGGCAGGTCCGCACATCCTTGAACTTGGGGATTCTGCGGCTGGAGGGTGGAAGCCTGCGGCTGACCTGGAGCGTCCGCAGCTCCGTGGCGGCGGAAAAAGAGGGGCTGATTGAAAAGCTCAAGGCCCTGGCGGACGGCTGCGGCGCAAGCTTTGGACGGCGGGGGGATTATCCCGCCTGGGAGTACCGCCCGGATTCCCGGCTGCGGGACGTGATGGTCCGGGTCTACCGGGAGATGTCCGGAAAGGACGCGGTGGTGGAGACCATCCACGCGGGATTGGAATGCGGCCTGCTGGCGGAGAAGCTGCCCGGGCTGGACGCCGTGTCCATTGGCCCGGATATGCAGGACATCCACAGCCCCCGGGAACGGCTGTCCGTCTCCTCTGTCCAGCGGAGCTGGGATTACCTGCTGGCGGTGCTGGCACAGCTTTAAAGCCTGTATTCACAGGCGTTTGACGCCGCCTATAAATACAAGTTCTTAAAACAAATATGGAAAGGATTGGAAAAGCGTTATGAAATTCAGTGAAATGCCTTATACCCGCCCTGATTTGGAGGAAATTAAGAAAGAGTCCGCTGCGGTTTTGGAGCGCATCACCTCCGCCGCCTCCGCCCAGGAGCAGATTGATGCCTACCTGGCTTATGAGGAAAAGAGCAAGGAGGTCAATACCCTCTGCTCCCTGGCCTACGTCCGCCATACGATCGACACCAAGGACGAGTTTTATGACAAGGAAAACGACTATATTGACGAAATCAGCCCCGCCCTCCAGGAAATGGGACAGAAGATTGATCTTGCCATGCTCCACTCCCCCTTCCGCCCCCAATTGGAGGAGCGGTTTGGTTCCCTGCTGTTTAAGAACATGGAAATTTCCGTCCGCTGCATGAAGCCGGAGATCATGGATCTGATGCAAGAGGAAAATAAGCTGCAAAGCGAATATCAGAAGCTTTACGCTTCCGCCGCCGTGGAATGGGAGGGCGAGATGCTGCCCCTGCCCAAGTTGGGGCCCTATATGCAGAGCCCTGACCGGGCCGTCCGGCAGGCGGCCTGGGCTGCCAAGGGCGGCTGGTTTGAAGCGCACCGGGAGCAGTTGGATGAGCTGTATGACAAGCTGGTGAAGAACCGGACCGCCCAGGGCAAGGCAATGGGATACGAGAATTACATTCCCCTGGGCTACGACCGCCTGGGCCGCAACTGCTGGGGGCCAAAGGAGTGCGCCGCTTTCCGGGATCAGATTGCCGTTGATCTTGTGCCCCTGGTGGCCAAAGTAAAGAAGAATCAGGCCAAGCGGATCGGCGTGGATCAAATGAAATTCTATGATGAAAGCCTCCTCTTCCCTGACGGCAACGCGAAGCCCCAGGGGACGCCGGATGAGATTTTGGCCGCTGGCCGGGAGATGTACCATGCCCTCAGCCAGGAGACAAAGGAATTCATTGACTTCCTTTATGATGGTGAGCTGCTGGATGTTTTGAGCAAGGACGGCAAAGCCCCCGGCGGCTATTGCACCAGTTTCCCCATTTACAAGGCGCCGTTTATCTTCTCCAATTTTAACGGCACCAGCGGGGATGTGGATGTGCTTACCCATGAAGCGGGCCACGCGTTTGCGGACTACCGCGCTGCCCGGAAGGGATATTTGTCCGCGCTGATGAGCCCCACCATGGAGGGGTGTGAGACCCACTCTATGTCTATGGAGTTTTTGACCGCGCCCTGGCATGACAAGTTCTTTGGCCCGCAGACCCGTAAGTATGAGATCGGGCATTGTGAGGACAGTTTGATTTTCATTCCCTATGGCTGTATGGTGGATGAGTTCCAGCACCGTATTTATGAGGACCCGGATCTGACGCCGGCCCAGCGCAACCAAGTTTGGCTGGAATTGGAAGCCAAGTACCGTCCCTGGCGCGATTATGAGGACGCGCCCTTCTATAGCCGCGGCGCGTGGTGGCAGCAGCAGCTCCACATCTATCTGTATCCGTTTTATTATATTGATTATTGCATGGCGCAGACCATGGCCTTCCAGTTCTGGACAGCTTCCATGGTTGACCGGCAGGAGGCTTGGAAACGCTATCTGGCTTTTGTGGATTTGGGTGGCACCAAGACCTTTGAGGATCTGGCCCGGGGCGCGGGGATGAAGGTCCCTTATGACCCGGGATGTGTGAGGGAGATCGGGGAAATGATCTCTAAGTGGATTGATGAGAATTCGCTGTAAGAGGACAGCAGAGGGACTAAAGGGGCGCGGAACTTTGTTCCGCGCCCCTGCTTTTTTGGAATATGGATGGCTGCGATTTTAGGATGGGTTGGGCTCCTTTGGGGAAAGGAAATAATTTCAGCTTAGGCGGTATAGCCCGGATTACAAGGGCTATACCGTTTTTTGAGCTTCTATGCGCCTTCCCGCCCAAACCCATGAAATCTCAGATGGCCAGTCTATCTGGCCTCGCTATGCCGGATCCGTTTGATGGTTCCCCAGGTTTCCTTATTTTTCCGGTAGCTGATAAAGGCGCTCAGCCGGGTAAAGTCAAAGACAAACCGGAAAAAGATATTCTCAATCAAACACATAATGCAAGCCCGAAATATATCCTGGCGGCTGATACGGATATTTTGTGTGTAAATTCGCTGGAAAAAGGCTGTAATTGTCAGGATAGAGCTATAAACCGCAAACAACAGGAAAAATTGAAGCATAAATCTGGCATTGAGCAGCCCCGCCAGGGCGGCAGCAGCGGTTACAACCAGGCCAACCACTTCAATGATGGGCGAATACAGTTCATAGAGCAGATAGTAGAGATACGAGGCAGTACCCACCATTCCAAAGCGGGATTTCAAAAACATAAAGCGATAGCGCGTGATGCATTGAAACAGGCCGATATGCCACCGCCGGCGCTGTTTGAAGAGGTCCGGCAGCGTGGAGGGAGCCTGACTCCAGCAGACCGCGTTGGGTTCATAGCGGATGGAATACCGCTCCATGTTGTTCCGGCAGTAGGCGTGGAGCTTGGCTACCAGCTCCATGTCCTCGCCCAGCACATCGGTGGCATAGCCTCCGGCGGCGATGACCACGCTCTTTTTGAACAGGCCGAAGGCGCCGGAAATAATCAGGTTCCCATTGAAGCCATCCAGGAGGATCCGGGAAGCCAGAAAGGAGCGGTCATACTCCATGACCTGCATGCTGGTCAGGAAGTTCCAGGGCAAATGGTAACTTAATTTCCGGTGGGCCCCTTCCGTACCTTCCGGATTAAACTGGATACATTGGGCTACACGGATCAATCCCCCTACAGCCACTACGTTGTCGTCCTCCAGGACCGGCTGGACAATACGCTCCAGTGAATCCCATTGAAGTACGGAGTCTGCGTCAATACAGAGGAAGTAAGGATATTGCGCGGCATTAATACCCGCGTTCAGCGCATCGCCTTTTCCACCGTTTTCCTTTCGCAGCAGCGTCAGCCGGATCCGGGAATCCGGGGCCTCATAGACGGCCTGAATCGGTTTGCAGGGGATACTCAGCCGGATGGGACGGCTGACCTCCTTCATGTGAAAGTGGTCAATCAACACCTGGCTGGTATCATCGCTGGAACCATCGTCTATAACGATCACCTCATAGAGCTGATAGTCCAGCTCCAGCAGGGATTTCACATTGTCTAAAATGGTAACTTCCTCGTTGTGGGCAGGCACCAGGACCGAGACGGGAAAATAAAAATCGTGTTTCAGCTCGTTTTTTATGGTACGCATCCGGTCCAGGCGGTAAAGCCGCCAAGCCCCCATAGCCACGGATAGAAACAGGTAAGAGGCATAAAGCAGCAGGTACAGCAGGAAAAACGTCTCCACCACACGCAGAATTTGAAAAACCAATTGGCTCATACCGCTGCCAGCGCCTCCCTTTCTTTTTCTCCGCCCTTTGGGGCAGGCTGTCCCCCAAGGATATATTCCAGCATTTCCGTTGCGTAGCGGTCCGCGCTGGAGTCAATCCCACATTCCTCCCAGGTAACGCCCTGTGCCTTTAAGGAGCGGGCCGCGTTCTGCCGGACGTACCAATTGGGGCTATGGAGGGCCTCCTTCAACGCCTGCCGCGTCTTTTCATCCGGGTAGGACGCAAGGGCGGCGGCCGCCGCAATGGCAAGTTCCCGCTTTCCACCGGATTCGCCCTTGAGGAGACGCAGGAGTACCGGCTGGGCATATGGGACTGCGTGGCGGCGGAAATAACGCACCAGGGTAAATTGTGTCTCTGTGGGCAGGCCCTCTGTCTCCAGTGCCCTCAAAAAAGCTTCTGGGAAGTGGCTTCCGCCAAAGGATTCGGCAAAGCGGATGGTTCCCACTTGAAAGCACTCGATCAGTTGGTCACGGCAGCGCCAAAGCCGGTTAGCCAGGGTTTCTTTTTCTCCCTGAAACCGGTTTAGGCCATCGGACAGAAGCCTGGGGTCGTGATACCAGCCTCGCTGGCTCATAAGAAGGAAAGCGTGTTCCACCGACTGGATATTTCCAAGGGCGTAAAGGGCATTCAGTATATTTTCCCGGCTGTATACCGTGGAGTGATCCAGATAGTTCAAAAGCTGCTCCAGCAGTGGGCTTCGCCGGTCTCCAATAGCTGGATGAAAGGCGGCGATCACATAAGCGAAAAACGCCTGCTCCATGGCGTCCTTTTCACCATATTCCCGTGCGAGCTCTAAAACTGTGGAATGATTTTTCTGGAAGAAAGACGCTGCTTCTCCCGGCTGTTCTTGCTCCCGGCTCCCCATCGCCTCATAAAAGGCCATGAGCTCCTGGACATTTTTCAACTGGCGGAACAGCTCGCCGTGCTCCCGTATGGGAGTCCCCTCCGTGAAGCTGTCCAGATATTTTTTCCAATGCTGGATCTTCCGCCGCTGCTGCCGTTTAACGCTTCCAGAACGGAAAATATACAGCAGATTGAACAACAACAGGACAACGCAAATAAAGATGTAAAAATAAATGACGGCCCTGACCGGTAGCCGCATACTAATCCCCTCCCTTCCAATATGCCTGCACTATGTAATAGCTCTCTTTCAGCCGCTCCCGGAACGCCAGGCTTTTCCAGCCCTTGACCCGCAAAGCTTCCATCAAGATCCCATCCCTTTCGCCGTCCCGGGCTACCCCGATCCACAGCTCCCGAATTTGTTTGAACTCCACGCCATAATGCTGGTAATAGTCCCGGTGAACCATCATGGAGGCGGGAGCCCCTATATTCAGAAGCAGCCAGGGGAGGCGGATTTCCACACATCCCTCTCCATAGCAGAAGTCGGCCAGGGAGTAATAGTCCGGGGATTGGCTATCTCCGTTTCCGTGGACTAGTTTCCCGGTTTCCCATACCCACAGGCGCTGGAGGGCCCTGGTCTCCGGGGTCAGCGTATCCACCAGCAGAGGGTTCTGCACCGCCATGCCCAGCGGGACAAACTTGGCGCTGTCCCGCCCCGGGAAATCCAGAAAAGGGTCATCGCCTTCGGTCTCATACAGGAACCGTTCCCGCAGGGGGTTCCAGTGATCCTGCACCAGCAGGCGGCTGTTGGCTGTTCCATCCAGGCACAGTATAAAATCTGTCTCCCGCTGGAAGGTCAGGGAGGGACTGGCGCAGGAGAAGCTTCCCACTTCAGCGGAGACGTCCAGCGGCAGATAGACCGTCTCCTCCTGGCTTACGCCCTCCAGAAGCAGATAAAGCCCCTCCGCGTCATAGCGGGCGGACAACCGCATCCCGCCCCCTTCCAGTAAAAGATCCGCTGCCGTCCATTCGGAGGCGTTTCCATCCAGGATACAAGCCGCGTCTTTTCCCGGCTCGAAGGCCATCAGGCCATAGCTCTGGTCCACCGTCTGCAAATCGTGCCACAGGTAATGCTCCGTAGGGACTGCGGCAAAGGCGGTGTTCCAGCTTCTCCGGTCCCACTCATCCTGCCAGGTGGAGATAAAACCACCTGCCCAGCCATTGGCCTCCAGTGCCTGGCTTACTTCCACCAAACGCCGTCCCTGCTCTTCCTCACTCAGGGGGGCCTGGTTTTGAACAATGGCTCCCCGGCTGGTGGAAAAGCCGTAGCCCGCCGCCAGTACCGGCATGGTATGATACCGGCCCATCAGCCCCAGATAACCGCCGTAGGGCTGGTTTGTGGACATGCCTGCCAGTAGTGGCGCAAGGGATTGTTTCTGTCTGGAGGAAAGATAGTCCGTAAAGGTATCGCAAAAGTCGTAGAGCCGGTAGGCGGCGAAGCGTCCCGCTTCCATGGCGGGCAGGGGCGTCACATGCTCCGGGTTTGCCTGCGCGTGCTTTTCCATTTGGCGGGCGTAGACCTCCTCATACTCCAAAAAGTCGCAGGAGGGGTCGCAGAGAAATCCAACGGGCCGCTGCGCGCTGTATTTATCCGTCTCATAGGCGGTGATTTCATCCATAACCCGGGCCATTGCCGCCTCAAAGGGTGTGGCATCCGCTGTTGTTTGAAAGTAGGCCCCTTGGTAAGCACCGGAACGGATGGTGCTGTGATCCGTATAGGAGATGGTGTCTGCATACCATTCCGTCCCAATCAGAAAACCAATCACCCAAGGGGAGATGTCCTGCCGGTAGATCCCGCCGCTCCGGATTCCCACAGCCGGGAGATCCTTCCGCCCATGGATAATGTCCACCAGGGATTTGCCGTCCTCCAACAGGGAATCAAGGAAACTGGAGGTGTAGGCGTCCTTGGAGCCATCCCCCACAGCATCGCTGACGCTGGTGCCCTGGAGCAGGTACAAAGGCCGGCTGTGGCTGGTGTTGTAGGTATAGAGGGCATTGTAAAAATTATCGTTCATAATGCTGGTGGCCCGGACAGCGTTAGCCCCCATGTCCCCGATGGCCTCAAACCAGCGAAGGTAGTCCTCCTCCCCTGTGTCATAGGCGGTGGCGTAGTGCCCCGGGAGACTGGCGGACACGTCCACCCCCCGCAGGATAAACGGGACATAGCCCTGCCCATCCCAGTGCTGAAGCCCTGTTCCCTCTGCCCGAAAGGGGATGTCCACAGAGGGACGTTCGCCAAAACGCAGGTAAAACCCGCCGTAAAATATGGCCCAATAGGCCCCGATCCCAACCGCCAGCAGCAGAACAGCCGCCGCTACAAAACGTTTCATTTCGCTTCCCTCCTAACCCAGCATTTGGTTGGCAAATCGGGAGGGGTGGCAGTACTGGCGCAGGGACTCAATATGCTCATCCATCCACCGGCCCCGGCCTATGATGTAGTCCATCATCCACGCTACCGCCTCCTTATAGCTGGAGGGGTTGGCCTCTTGCAGGGTCTCACCGGTTGCCGGGTCAGGCCGCTGGCGCTCCCGGGAGCTGAGTTGCTCCGGGTCGAAGGTCCAGCCCCAAACAGAGAAGTTCCTGTCCACGGCGCTGCCCAGCCATGCTTCGATCTCCTTCTCATAGGCCACCAGGCGCTCCTCGGAGAGGACGCCCCGGCGCAGCTGGCGGTAGCGGGAGATCACCTGCTCCACAAATTCCCTGTCCTGCGTCAGCTTGGCATACCAGCCCCGCTGGGAAAGCAGAAACTCCTGGCTGGAGATGGGCCGCAGGAAGTTGTCAAAGGCATTGTTGTAATCCCACACTGGGCCGATGGACAGCTTTCCCCGGGCATCCCGGTAAAAGTAGGTGGACGCGCCAAAGGTGTCGTTAATGCCGAAAAACTCCATGAGGATGTAATAATTTACAAAGGACTCCATGTCCAGCTCCTGCTGCCAGCTGCCGGAGCCGTCCAGCATTTCTACAGAATATAGCATCCGCTCCGCTTCGTTGTAATCCGCCTGCACATATTCCCGCACCTGCCTGGTCTGATTTGCCACCCCTGGATATAACAGTTCCAGGTGCCTCCCCGGTTCCATCCGGTAGGAATAGTGGCTGAAGTTGTCCAGTACCTTCCCCGGATTGGTATAGGGCTCAATCCGAACCAGATAGCTCAGTACGGGATCCCCTGGCTCGTACTCCCGCAGGTCAAGCCGGTTTTCCTCTACGCCGATGGTCTCCATCAGGAGATAGACCCCCTGATACTCTCCATCCAGGATTACCTCACAGAAGCGGGTATCCGGCACCCACGTCCCCATTACCTCCGCCGAGAGGTTCATGCACATGTAATTACGCATGAGCGTCTTGTCCAGGAAGGGGCCGTGGAGCGCCCACTCCTTGCCGGCCTTCATCCCCAGAAGCCCCAGCCGCCGGGCGGTCAGCGGATCATCCTCCTCCACGGTTCGCAAACGGAAATTGCCCTTGGTAAACCACCGGGAGCTGTTGCCCCGGTAACGGAAAAGGGCGGTTCCTTCCTCGGTGGGGGCGTCGTCCCCATGATGCCAGACACCCTCCTCCGATATGGTGGA
Organism: uncultured Oscillospiraceae bacterium; assembly: GCA_910587645.1. GTDB lineage: Bacteria > Bacillota > Clostridia > Oscillospirales > Oscillospiraceae > Pelethomonas. The sequence continues at coordinate 159,949 of CAJUNA010000005.1, read as the reverse complement.
GAACCGGACTAGAATTTCCTCCTCGCCAAAGTCCCCAGTGTAATAGCCCGCCGTCACCCTGTCCGGCCCCTCATAAGGCCGGCCTGGAATGGTTTGGCCGCCGGTCTCGATATGGATGATGGGCAGATGGGTGCAGAGCGTGCCTGCTCCACCGCAAGCCCCGCAGGGGCCAAGCGCCTCCTCCGAGGGCTGTTCCCGGTGCTGCTGATAGCGCAGTACGCCGGCCTGGCCCCCCAGATCCTGGAAAAAGACGGACAGCAGCAGGACGCATACCGCCATGCCCGCCATTGCAATGATACCGCGCCGCATGGCCGTCACCCGCTGATTTCATCGCTCTGGGTCACAGTATTTACGTATTCAGTGCCGCCCAGGGCATATAAGGCATCCGAGATGTCCAGATCCTTTTGATAGTTTGTCTGCCAAACCTTCCGGGGCATCTCATAAATCAGCTCCACGTGTTCAGTTGTGGTGTTGCGCACCCGCAGGAGGGCCCGCTTGTCAAAATAGGAGAATACCAGGCGCTCCATATCCCCGCTTTGTTCCTTTGCACCCCGGATAATCAGCAGGATGCGGTTTTCATTCCGCACCCGGCCCAGGAGCAGCAGAACCACAAACACTATGGCAGTGCCCACACCGGCCACCAGATAATCTCCTACGCCGCAGCAGATACCTACAATAATAGTCCAAAAGATATAGGCGGTATCCCGGGAATCCTTGATAGCTGTGCGGAACCGCACAATGGACAGGGCGCCCACCATACCAAGGGACAGGGCGATGTTGTTGCCAATGACTGTCATGACAGTAGCCGTGAGGATGGTGAGGGACACCAGGGACACATTAAATTTTTTGCTGTATGCCGTTCCGGCGTGGGTGTACCAGTAGGAAATGTAAATGGCAACGCTCAACACTGCCGAGGCTGCAATATGTAATACGATTTCCTGTGAGGTAAGTGTTCCGCTCTCCGCGATAAGCTGCGCAAGATACTCTCTCATAATTTTTGTCTCCTTGCTTAAAAATCAAAATGTTTGCCGATGGTCCGGCTTAGGCAGTATTTACTCACTGACAGCTCCCCGGTGGCGCAATTGCTAAGCATATCTTTGATATAACTCAACAGAAAGCCATTGTATTTCACCTCCAGTACCACCAGCGATGTGTCCTGGACAGGGTACTGGGGAAGCGCACTGTCAAAAATGTCAAAACCGCTCTCCGTTCCCACGATATGGTGGTCAAAGGTCACCCGGATTTTATTTTCCCTGGCGATAAAAGCCCTCCGGCGGTATTCCACTACGGAGCGGGGCTGGTAGCCATGGATATTCATAAGGGCGTAGCACTCCTGGGCCAGCGGCTCCTGGAGGGATAGTAACACGCTGTAGTCTCCCTGGATCAAGCAAACTGCCTCCTCCCGGGAGAGACGCAGGGATCGTTTTTTTTGCAAATTCGCTTCCTTCTGCTTGACCTCCAGCAAGGCAAAGCCGCTGTCCGGGCCGTAGCAGCGAAGCCTGATCTTCCGCCGCACCGCCACGCCGTCCACCTTCTCTTGAAAGTCCCGGTCTTCCAGCGAGTCGAAATAGAGGGAGCGGATAGGGTATCCATCCCCCCGGTTGTGGGGATCCTCCAGCATGAATTTTGCCAGGTTCCCGCTGTGGTAGTAGTAATCGGGCAGGCCAATTAGAAATTTTTTCTCCTGCCGCAGGACTTCATTCACCTTTTCAGTACCTCCTTTAACGCCCGGTAGTCATGGTAAGCAATGGAGATCGTTTGCTCTGGGTAGGCTTCCATGACACTTTTGAAGCTTCTCGCCAGGGCGGCAAGGCCGGAGTTGTAGTAGGTGTTGATCTCCTTTAAGCCGTGGCCGTCCGCCTTTTGCAGCTCATATATGGTGATGATCCCTTTTCCATGTTTTTGTACCAGATCCACCTCCGTGGCAATGTTTTTGATTTCTGCGCCGCGATAGTAATTCATTACCGCAATACGGTCACAGCCATTTTCTATCAGTTCCTCCAGCCCCTTCTGCTGGCCTTTATCATCGTAATACCAGGGTATACAGACAATGACTTCCAACCCGTAGTCCTGCGCCAGCGCATATGCCTCCTTCATCCCGGATACAAAACTCCCCATCACCTTTTCCGGGTTCTTATCCCATTCCTTTAGCGTGTATGGCTCAACGTCAAATACAATTCCCGCCAGTTGTGGGATCGTGGCCCACTGTTTTCCGTCCGCCTCCCGCCGGGCCAGGAATTTCCGCTTGATCCTGCGGTTATAGGCAACGGCGTCTTTTACAGCTTCACACAATCTTTCTCCATCCGGGTCCAGGCCCCAGGACGCGTCCCCAGTTAGGTAATAGACAGTAACCCCTTCGTCCACAGCACTTTCCACAAAAACGGACATCTGCTCCTGGCGGCTGTTTTTGCTGGAGATGTTCTGGTACAAGACGGTCAATCCCTGCTCTTTCATCAGCTTAAATAGCTCTCCGTCTGTCTTGTTGACGGTCTCCGCGCTCCAGGAAAATAATCCCGCAGGACCAGGAGGGGGGGCGGCGGATTCAGAAGCATAGACAGGAGCGCCCAGGAAGAGCGCCACGCACAGGAGCACACATACATACCAGCCAGGCCTAGGTGAGACCCTGGAGCGAATTTGATTTTCGGCACAGAGCCAGCAATTATTTTTTATTTTTTTAAACACATTATATACTGCCCCTTTCGATGTTCCTTTGCGTCTCCAGTGGCCAAGAGAGAAGTTGCGTCCGTAGGTTCCCTACGGACGCAAGGGGGGATCCCCCCTTGCGAATATCTTCTGTTTACCTGCTGATATGGAAAGGCTTGTATTCCATTCCAACAGGCCCAATCACTGTTTGTATTCCTAATATAATATCTAAAATAGATATCATATTAGGAATATTTTATATCATAGCACAAAAGAATACAATGTGCAAGAGAAAGGGCGGTGGTATAAATGCCGAAATTTGTAGCTCGCAAACCGGAGAAGGAAGTCATTTCCATGAGGATTTCGATTGACCTGCTGAAAGAAGTAGACGAAAAAGCCGCCGCTGTTGGTATCAGCCGGAATGAACTGATCAACCAGATGATTGTCTACGCGCTTTCCAATATGGAAGATGAGCCGTAAGAGACGTTAATCCCCTTCATCACTTCCCCGGTTTGCTGGATGGATAATTACGTTTGCGTCATGGCAGAAATCAGAATGTCAGGCGATAGGTTTTGTTTGAGCAGGCCGAACGGATGCCCTGCCTGCCGCAGCAGTTCCAGAGCACGTACTATATCCACAAATAAAAATATATGAGGGAGAATTGGCATTGCCAATTCTCCCTCATATTTACATCATCAAGTATAAATTACTTCACAATCTCGCCCCGGGCCTTTTTCTCCTCAATTTCCCGCAGGGCGTCCTTGTGGGACAGATTGACCCGTCCCTTTTCATCAATCTCTGTGACCTTGACCCACATCATGTCGCCAATCTTGCACACATCTTCCACCTTCTCTACCCGGTGGTTTGCCAGCTTGGAGATATGCACCAGCCCGTCTTTCCCGGGAGCCAGCTCCACAAACGCGCCGAACTGCATCAGGCGGACTACCCGGCCATAGTACAAGGCGCCTACCTCCGGCACAAACACAATTTGGTCAATGGCATGCTTGGCCGCCTCGGCGGACTCGGCATTGGGAGACGCAATCCGGATGGTGCCGTCATCGTCAATGTCGATTTTGGCGCCGGTGTCGGCCACGATCTTCTGGATCACAGAACCACCCTTGCCAATCACATCGCGGATGTTGTCGGGGTCAATGTGCATGGTGATCATCTTGGGCGCCCACTTGCTCACCTCAGGCCGGGGCGCGGCGATGCAGGGCAGCATGATCTGGTCGAGAATCTCGCACCGGGCGTCATAGGTGATATCCAGGGCGTTCTTGATGATCTCCATGGTCAGGCCGTCATTCTTCAGGTCCATCTGGATGGCGGTGATCCCCTTCTTGGTGCCTCCCACCTTGAAGTCCATCTCACCATGGAAGTCCTCCACGCCCTGGATGTCGATGAAGGTGGTGAAGGATCCATCATCGTCCTGGATCAAACCGCAGGAGATGCCCGCCACAGGCGCCTTGATAGGCACACCCGCATCCATCAATGCCAGCGTGGAGCCGCAGATAGAGCCTTGGGAGGTGGAGCCGTTGGAGGAAACCACTTCGCTGACCACGCGGATAGCATAGGGGAACTCCTCCTCGCTGGGCAGTACAGGCAGCAGCGCCCGCTCCGCCAGCGCGCCATGGCCGATCTCACGCCGGCCGGGGCTGCGGGAAGGCTTGGCTTCGCCTACGGAGTAACCGGGGAAGTTGTAGTGGTGCATATACCGCTTGGTTTCCTCCGGCCAAATGGTATCCAGCTTTTGGGCGGCGGAGAGGGTGTCCAGGGTGCAGATGGAAAGCACCTGGGTCTGGCCGCGGGTGAACAGGCCGGAGCCGTGGACACGGGGCAGTACGCTTACCTCGGCCCCCAGGGGACGGATTTCGTTCTTCTGCCGCCCGTCCACGCGGTGGCCCTCCAGGAGCCAGGCCTTGACAATCTTCTTCTGGAACTTGTAGGTGAACTCCTCCAGATACTTTTCCATGTCGGGGTAGGTCTCCTGGTATTTCTCCAGCCAGGAGCCGATCATAGCGTTCCAGCGGGTTTCCCGGACGTTCTTGTCATCGGTGTCCATAGCGGCTTTCGCTTCGTCCATATAATTGGCGACGATATCATCGAACAGCTCCTGGTTAAAGTCGGCGTGGGGATAGTCGAACTTCTCCTTACCGATTTCCGCCACCATCTGGTTGATGAGGGCGACCTGCTTCTGGTTCTCGGCATGGGCCATCTGGATAGCTTCGAACATGGTATCGTTGGGAATTTCATTGGCCCCAGCCTCGATCATGACCACTTTTTTGCCGGTAGAGACCACGGTCACATCCAAATCAGAAGCATCCGCCTGCTCCTGGGTGGGATTCACCACCAGCTTGCCGTCCACATATCCTACCTTCACCGCGCCCACGGGCCCGTTCCAGGGGATGTCGGAAACCGCCAGGGCGGCGGAGGTGCCGATCAGCGCGGCGATCTCGGGGGAGCAGTCGTGGTCCACGCTCATAACGGTAGCCATAATGGCCACATCGTTGCGGAAGTCGCCGGGGAACAGGGGGCGGATTGGCCGGTCGATGACCCGGCTGGTGAGGATGCCCTTTTCGCCAGGGCGGCCCTCCCGGCGCATGAAGGAGCCGGGAATACGGCCTACGGCATACATTTTTTCCTCAAAATCCACGCTCAGGGGGAAGAAGTCGATGCCGTCCCGAGGCCGGGCGGCGGCAGTGGCGGTCACCAGTACGGTGGTCTCGCCGTAGGTTACCAGCACGGCGGCGTTGGCCAGCTCGGCCAGCTTGCCGGTCTCCAGGGTCAGGGGACGGCCCGCCAAATCCATGGTATACTTGCGGTAGTTAGGGAACTGCTTTTTGGTAATGATGGTAGACATAGCGTACTCCTTATTTTAATTAAACGTAATCTTGCGTGAAACCGGGAGCCGCTTTTTAGCACTTGCTCTCAAATCCGAACCTTCAGATTCAAGAGCAACTGCTAAAATAGCGGACAACCGAGGGAAGGAAACGCGGGGAGAAGCTTTGGCCCTTCCCCCCGCGATTGCGCTTACTTTCTGATCCCCAGCTTGGCGATAAGGGCGCGGTAACGCTCAATGTCCTTCCGGGCCAGATAGTCCAGCAGGCTGCGGCGCTTACCGATCATCTTATACAGGCCACGGCGGCTGTGGTTGTCGTGGGCATGGACCTTCAGATGTTCGGTGAGCTGGTTAATGCGCTCGGTGAGGATCGCCACCTGAACCTCGGGGGATCCGGTGTCGTTTTCATGGGTGCGGTTGGATTCGATAATGGAAGTCTTTTGGTCTTTCTGCATCATGGCTGGTAAATCACCTTTCATAAATATTCTCCACAGGCCGCGCCGGGGCAGGTGCCGCCGCCGTCGAAGCGAGGGAACGGCGTTTTTGCCGTGTTCTTTGATACTATAGCACACCTAATTCCCATTGTAAAGTATCCATTCAGGAATTTCTTAACTTTTTTCCACAATTTTGACCCCAAAAACAGGCGGCGGGTTGGGGGAGTTTTCTAAACGCGATCCAACGCAAAAAGGTGGGGCGGCGGGGAAAGGCGTGGGGCGGCTGCGGAAAAACATTCCGGCAGCAGCGCGCCGGGGCTCCTGGGGCAATTTTGCCCGCTGCGGCGTATTTATATTACAGCGTCCTATTATTGTTTACAAAACAAGTTGATAACGGCACTTTTTTGTAGTATAATGAAAAAAATGATGCGGCAGCCGCCTGCACGCGCAGCTGTGGGGGCGGCCCCGGCGCGCCGTATCGTTCAGAATAAATCAACAACGGAAGATGTCATGGGTAATAACTACTGTCTCTATCATATGGATTGCCTGCGAGCGATGGCGCAAATGGAGGATCATTCTGTTGACCTGGTTTTGACGGATCCCCCGTACAATCTGGGCCTGTTCATGAAAAGCCGGGCGACAAACCTGAAAGCCATGCGCAAAAATTTTTTTGGAGCCGCCGGGTGGGACAACCTGGGGTTTGAGGAATGGGTCGATGGCATGGACCAGATGTTCGGCGGCCTTGCCAGGGTGGTGAAACCCCAGGGGGCCGTCATCATGTTTATGTCGATTATCAAGGTCGAAACGATGATTAAGCTGGCCGAAAAACACGGGTTTTATTACAAAACCACTGGGATCTGGCACAAAAAAAATCCTATGCCCCGGAATATGAATTTGCATTTCATCAATTCCACAGAGGCCTGGATCTATTTTGTGTACAAAGCGCATACGGGAACTTTTAATAACGAGGGCAAGGCGCTCCACGACTTTTTGGAGACCTCCGTCACGCCCTCCGGTGAAAAAAGCTTCGGAAAACATCCCACGCAAAAGCCTGTCCAACTACTCTCCCATTTTGTAAAAGTATTGTCGAACGAAAATGATGTGGTGTTTGACCCGTTCTCAGGAAGCGGAAGCTCCGGGGTGGCCGCGTTGATGCAGAAAAGGAGGTTTATCGGCTCAGAGATCAATGAAGAATACTATAGGAACTCCATAAAAAGGCTGAACAGTGTCGATCGTTTTGCGGAATAAATTTTATCGCTGCCGGCTGGAAGGGACCGTCCCTTCCAGCCGGCACAGAAAGGAAGGGTGGATATGCCGGCTTATCAGGTATATAACGCGGGAATCAACACAGGGACACAGTACTTAACGGTAGAAGCGGCCTATTTTCTTGGAGGAATCTATGCCGCAAACGAAAAGGTGGCAAGCAACGGGAAGCTTTATTGGGCGTCCCCTGTCCGGTATAACCCCAAGTATTCAACCCAGGCTGAAACTGCGGAGCATTTTGATTTTGTCCGCCAAATATCCGACAAGGTCAACGGGTATACCGTGATGAGGGACAATATTATCGGGACGCCCTTGGATTCAGGTAAGAACCGGCTTCCAGGATTCAGCACCTTTTTTGAGTCAACGGGCCTGACAGATCTGCTGGAAGGAATCCCGGGCCTTAAGGACGCGCTGCTTCTTTCAACGTGGGAGGTCCAGAAGGCGTTTATCATCGGCGCTATGGACGGAAGGGGAACCCCGGATGTCAGCGCCGCCAAGCAGGTGTTCCGCTATTTATCATTGGACTGCCCTAATAATGATATTGGGAGCTTTTTATCGGAGGTAATGACAAACTACGGCTTATTTGTCAATTACAATACCGCCCGCGACCGGGTAGAGGGTGGGAAACCGAGAAGGCCGCAGCTTCGGGTGAAAGACGTTGAATGCTACATGGCAAATATCGGTTATATTTCTCCAGCGAAGGTGCGCAAGCTTTCCGAAGTCTATATGGCAAAATATGATCGTGCCAGCGTTATAAACGATGACGCGTTTTTGCCCGGCTTGAAATACCTGAAGGGGTAAGCTGCCATGGCGGAAAATATTATTTTTTACGGCCCTCCTGGGACTGGAAAGACATATCTGCTGCAATCCATCATGAGCGACTACATTGATTACGAGATTGATGACGCCCAGTTGCGGGCGGCGTTCACAATGGAATCAAAAGGATGGATATTGATTACCCTCATCCTGCTTCAAAACCACGGGAAGATGCAGACGGCAGACATTCAGAAAAAGATCGACAGCTTGTTTTTGGGCGTTCCGGTCAATGCCGCCGCGGAATTGGATAAGCATAATATCGACCCTCCGCCTATTGCCGCCGTCATACGGGAGCTGCCCCGGGTATTCTTTTCCCCGAATCCCCGGGAATGGTATGTGGATCTGGTCAAGGTACAGCAGGCGAGGTCTAACTTTTTCCAGAAGTTCCTGAGCGCCGCCGGAATACGGAAACGGTATGATTTTGTCACATTCCACCAGTCCTATTCCTATGAAAGCTTTATCGAGGGCATCCGGCCCGAGTATATTGCCGCCACAAAAGGTATTGACTATTCTCCCAAAGACGGTGTGTTCAAAGCCCTGTGCGGTAAAGCGGAAAGGCACCCCGAAAAGCAATACGCTATTTTTATTGATGAGATCAATCGCGGCAATATTTCCGAAATCTTCGGCGAATTGATCAGCCTGCTGGAGGTGGACAAGCGGGCAGGCGAGGCGGGGGCGCTGTCCGCCGTCCTGCCGTATTCCAAGACAGAGTTTTCCGTGCCCCCAAACATCAATGTTTACGGCACCATGAATACCGCTGACCGGTCTATTGACCAGATCGACATTGCCCTGAGGCGGCGTTTTAAGTTCCAGCCAATGCTTCCGGACGCGGGCATTATTGAGAATGAGCTGAATTTGCAGGGGATCGATGCCCGCGACATCGGCGGCATCGACTTGATCCGCCTGTTTGAAACCTTAAATGCCAGGATCGAAATTTTGCTGGATTCCCAGCATCTTCTGGGACATGCGCTGTTCATCGGATGCAAAACCGTTGCGGATATCGCCAACGTCATACGGCGGTCCGTGGTGCCGCTGTTGGAGGAGTACTTCTTCGATGACACGCAAAAGATCCAGCTCATTTTCAATGATCTGGATGCCAGCGGGGACCTGCGGCCTACCGCTATCTACCAACACCGGGATCTTCGCGCTGACGATTATTTTCCGTATACAGGCGACTATATGATTGATGACAAGAAGCATTATTTTGTCTCAGAGGACATAACGAAGGCGTCTATTGAACAGATTTACGAATGATGGAAACCATTGTATTAAAGGAATACGACCAGCTCCATATAAGAGCTAAGCGGGACGCTGGCAATCACACGGTTACCTTGGAGGACGCCCTTGCCCTGCAAAGGATTGTGATGGAGGATGAACCGGTATTCAAATGGGGCTATAAGAAGCTGACCGCCCAGCATTGGGTTGGGACAATCTCCCTGAAAGGCCTAAATATCGAGATACTGCCTAAATTATACGGCCATGTTTCCACGGACAGCCTGAGGATCGTGCTGATGCGGATGATTACCGTTTCCCATCAGGCTCCCGCCGTCCGTGAAATGCCTGGGATGGCCTGGATGCGTAAGGATTCCCTTATCGAAATGCTGATTGGCACCTATCTGGGCGTGTTAGAAACGTATGTGAAAGAAGGGCTCCAGCATTCCTATCAGACGGTCAGCCAGAATATCAACCGGGTAAAGGGAAAAATCTTATTCGGCAAGCAGTTCTCCAGGAATGTGTTGGATCCTGCTAAGTTTTGGTGCAGTTATTCCAAATTTACGGCGGACAATGATGTGAACCGGTTTATGAAAGTATGCCTGCATCAAATGGACATCCTCACCAGGGACAGCCAGAATAAACGGCGGATCAAATATTTGCTGCCCGCATTTGACAGGATTTCCCTGATCAGCAAAGAGCAGGCCTTGGCCAGGCCCATCGTTTTCCATTCAGCTAATCACCGGGCGGCAGAAGCGTACCGGTACGGCCTGCTTTTCCTGAAGAATATTTTCAGCACCTTGAGCGCAGGAAACACGGCTATCAGCATGATGCTGTTCAATATGAACGAGTTGTATGAGTTATTTATCTACCGTGTGGCAAAAATCGTCTATGGCAGTCACACAGCCTATCAGATGCGGGGGAACTATCTGCTGGCCCGGGATACGGACGGCAGGAAGTACGTGGGGCTGCGGCCCGATATCGCAATCAAGACCGCCACAGGAGAGCTGGATATTATTGACACAAAATGGAAGATCCCGAAAAGATTTGCAAAGGAATCCGACGCCTATCAAATGAATGCCTATTCTTCCAGCATCCAGAACGTTGGAAGGGTGTTTCTGCTGTATCCCCATGTGGAAAACCAGGATATGGTTGGCGACTATCACTTTGCCGGTCTGGGCGGAAGGACACGGACGCTGAAAATCCGTACCGTGAACCTGCTGGATGTGCTGGATTGGAAAAAGTTTATACGGGATTTCAAGGATATTTTTGTGTGACGCTGCTGCACCCCGCGCCTACCGCAGGGTCAGCTCTACCACCAAGTCCGCCGTTCCGTCCGCAGGCTGTGCCTCACCGGCTTTCTGCCCTAAATTCAAGAAAGTATAGCCCGGGTAATTCTGCACGGCCCATCCGCTGGTAAGTACCTCTGCCTCCGCGCCCGTAGACAGCAGGCGCGCATACTGGATCTCCTCCGGACGGATCCCAGCCACTGGCAGGGGGCCTACTGGCAGGTGCATTACGTGAAGGAACAATTTTTTCCCCTTGGCGGTGGTCCGGCAGCCGAAGGCGTCCACTTTCCGCCCGGGGCCGCAGCCATAGATGCTCCCGCCGTTCTGCCGCATCCAGCTGCCGATCTCCCTCAGCGTCCGCCGGGCTTCCGGCGGGAAATTGCCTTTGGCGTCCGGGCCGACGTTCAGAAGGTAATTGCCTCCCTTGGAGACACAGTCCACTAACTGCTGGATATGAACCGCCGCGCCCTTCCAGGCGTGGTCTCCCTCCACATAGCCGAAGCTGTCGTTCATCGTCTGGCAGGCTTCCCAGCAAACAGGCCGTCCATCCGGCATCACCAGCGGCGCGGGTGGAATAATCTGTTCCGCCGCCGCAAAATCCCCCGCCCAGGGCGTTGGTTTACTGGTAAGCAGGCTTCCCAGTTCCCCGCCGCTGGCTTCCAGACGGCTGTTCAGCAGGATATCCGGCTGCAAGGCGCGGATCATCTCCACCAGCCCGGCGCTCCGCCAGTCCGCGCCGGTGTGCCCCTCATAGGAGAAGTCAAACCAGAGCAGATCCAATTTACCGTAGTTTGTACACAGCTCCCGCACTTGGGCGTGCATGTAATCCAGATAGCGGTTGAAATCGCAGTTCTCATTTTTTCGGCTTTCGCTGCCCCGCATGGGGTGGAAGGGATCCTCATAGGCGGGGTAATCCGGGTGGTGCCAATCCACCAACGAATAGTACAGCCCCACCCGGAGCCCTTCCGCACGGAATGCGTCCAGGTACTCCCGCACAAGATCCCTGCCGGAATGGGTGTTGGTGGATTTGTAATCTGTATACGCGGAATCAAACAAGCAGAATCCCTCGTGGTGCTTGGCGGTCAGCACCGCGTATTTCATCCCCGCCTGCCTGGCGTCCCGGGCCCAGGAGACGGGGTCGAAATCCGTAGGGTCGAAGAGATCAAAATACTTTTGATAGGCCTCCGGCGGCACCCGGTCAATGCTGGCGTGCCACTCCCCTCTGCCGGGCCGGGCAGAGACGGCGTACAGCCCCCAGTGGATGAACATGCCGAAGCGGGCGTTCTGAAACCATTCGATTTTTGACATAGTACGTATCTCCTTTTTATATTGGCGGCAAGGGCGGGATTTTTCCCGTCCTTTTTGATGCGGCAGGGATAGGGCTTGTTTGATAAATGGCGGAATGACCAAAAGTGCCGGTGCGAAAATGGGCGGAGACGCAGGTCTCCGCCCATTTGGCTGCGCAGGGAATTTGCTCAGTTTGTTTCCAGGAACGCCTTAGCCTGCTCCTGGATAGCGGCGTATACTTTAGCCGCGCCGGCCGCTTCCATCTTGTCCCGCAGCTTGGCGATGTCGCCCGCCGGGTCATCGGTGAAGCCCAGGCCCAGGAGCTTGTAATCCGTATTAAAGATCTCGCCCATAGCGGCAATCTCGTTCTTTACTTCCGCATCGTCAAAGACGAAGGTTTGGTACAGGCTGCTCTTGGCGCTCTCCTGCCACCCGGCGGTCAGCTCCGGCAGATTGGGAATACCGCCTTCGATTACCCGCCAGTTACTGTCATTGCGCACACCCCAGTTACAATTGCTGTCATAGGCGTAGTTGGCGCTGCCGGGCAGGGATACCAGGGCGTTGCTGCCGGAAGCTTCCCAGTGTTTGCCCTCAATGCCGTAACAGAACAGGCTGTTGACCTCCTTGTCGTTGCGCAGGTAATCCAGCGCCATCAGCGCCCGCTCAGGATGCTTGGACTTGGAGAAAATGCTCATGCCGTTGGCCAGGTAGGAGTTCAGGACAGGGGGCACATCCTCCTGGGCGTCAAAGACCCGGACGTCCCACTCAGGATGATCAGCGGTGACAGCGGCATAGACGCTCTTGGCGGTGTTGGCGTTCATCAGCGCCAGGGCGGAACGGCCCGCCTGGAAGCTCTCGGTGTTATTCTGGGTGTTGACTACGGCGTTCTTGCTCCAGAAGCCCCGGTCCTTCCAGTCCTTCAGACGGGTAATGACGTCCAGGAAAGGCGCCTGGTCGTAGTGGCCTTTGACTTCGGCGGCGGCATCGTCCGTCTTGACGCTGGCCATAACCTGCCAGGGGCCTACATCGGTGAGGTTTACCCCGTCCTTGCCGCAGGCCTGCTTCCACATGCGGTCAAAGATAAACAGCTTGTCGTAGTCGGAGCCAACGTCCAGGGGGATCATACCGGTTTCGTTTTTCACGATGGCATCCATATAGGCTTCCGCCTCGTCCAGGGAGGAGACGGAGGTGATGCCATATTTGTCCATCAGGTCGCCGCGCACCATATACACATAGGCGGTGATTTCCTTATAGTTCATGGGCAGCATGTAGACCTTGCCGCCCACCTTAGCCTGCTCCCAGGCTTCAGGGTACATGGTCTGGGCGGTCATGGGGGCGTATGTCTCCAAGGCTTCCTGGGTAATTTCCCAATAGCCCTGCTTAGTAGCCTGGGCGTTGTAGAAGCACCAGTCAGCGGTGTAGATGATGTCCCAATCCTCGCCGGAGGCAAAGATCAGCGGGTACTTGCTCTCGTATTCGCTCCAGCTCATGAATTTCACGTCAATGGTGGCGTTGATCTCTGATTTCAGGCGCTCGTTGATCTTGCCGAACACCTCATCGTTGTCCACAGGCCGGTCACCGATGAGATACATAGTCAGTGTGACCTCCTCGGAGATGTCAGGCCCGGTGGGCTGTTGGGTGTCAGGAGCCGTATCGGGCTCATCGGTTTTTGCGGGGGGCGTGGGCGTGTCATCTTTGCTGGGTGGATTGCCGCCGCAGGCGCACAGAATGCCTACGCACATCACCAAAGCCAGTAGCAGTGACAAAATGCGGTTGGTCTTGCGTTTCATAGTTTTTCCTCCTCTTTTTCATCATGGCATTTACTGATAAAATTCTCTCGAATCTTCAGCCGGAATAAAAATCAGCCCTTTACCGCGCCGATGGTGACGCCTTTCACAAAGTATTTTTGCAGGAACGGGTACAGCAGGACAATGGGGCCGGTGGCTACCACAGTCATTGCCAGTTTCATCGGCTCGCTGGGCACATCGCTGGCAGGGATGCCGCTGCGGGCGGCGGCGGCGTTGAGGGCCTGGGCCTTGGTCAGTATATTGTTGAGAAAATATTGCAGGGGGTAGAGATCTTTGCGGCCCTCGTCCAGGAACAGCATGGCGTTGTACCAGTCGTTCCAATAGTTTAGGGCGATGAACAGCCCCACCGTTGCCAGCCCCGCCTTGCACAGGGGCATGGCGACCTGGCAGTAGATGATCCAGTCGCCCGCGCCGTCCAGCCGGGCGGATTCATACAGCTCCTGGGGAATATTCATCATGTAGCTCTTCAAAATCAAAAGGTAGGTCACATTGATGACAGTGGGGATGATCAGGGATAGGATGTTATTGTGAAAATGCAGGTACTTGGTGTTGAAAATGTACCAAGGCACCAGCCCGCCGCCGAAAATGGATGTGAAGTAAAAGAAAAACGACACCTGATAGCGGTAGCGGAAGTCCTTGTTAGCTAACACAAAGGCCGCCATACTGGTGAACAGCAGCCCGAAGAAGGTGCCCGCCGCCGTGACGAATATTGTCACGCCGTAGGCCCGCAGCAGCTCCTCCGGAATGCGGAAAAGCATTTTGTAGGCATCCAGGGAAAAATTCTGGGGGAGCAATTGGTATCCGTGGAGCTGGATAGACTGCTGGTCAGAAAAGGAGCCGCTGATGACCAGCAGGAAGGGAAGCAGGCAGATCAAAGAGAGCAGGGTCAGCACGACATAGGAAATAATATTGAATATGATCCTGTCCCGCCCCATGGGCCTGCCGTTGGCGTCTTTCAGTCTGTGCATGGTATCCTCCTTCCGCCGCGCCGGATCAAAACAGCGCGTAGTCCGGCTCGACCTTTTTCACGAAATAGTTGGCAACCAGGACCAGGACAAAGGAAATTCCCGATTGATACAACCCGGCAGCACTGGTCATGCCGAACTCCTGCAAGGTCAGCAGGGATCGGGTCACGTAGGTGTCGATGACATCGGTGGTCTCCAGCACCATGGGGTTATTGCCGGTTACCTGCCAGAACATTTGGAAGTCGCCTTTCATGATGGTGCCGATAGCCAGCAGGAACAGGATGACAATGGTGGGCCGGATGCAGGGGAGGGTGATGTGCCGGATTTTCTGCCACATATTAGCCCCGTCCAGCTCCGCCGCTTCAAAGAGGTGGTCATCGATGTTGACGATGCTGGCCAGATACATCACCGTGCCGTACCCCACATTTTTAAAGGCGCTGAAAGCGATCAGGATAAATGGCCACGCCCCCTTGTTAGAGTAGACATCGATAGGGGCCAGCCCCAGGCCCTTCAAGAAGGAGTTTACCGCGCCGAACTCATAGTTGAACAGGTTGTAGACAAACGCGCCTACCACTACCCAGGAGATGAAATAGGGCAGGAACATGACCGACTGGGTAATCCGTTTGAACTTCTTCCCCGCCACCTCGCTGAGCATGATGGCACAGGTAATTTGCAGCACCGTGTTCACGCACAGGAAGGCCAGATTATAAAGGATCGTATTGCGGGTGGTAGACCAGGCCTTGCCGGACTGGAAAAAGTACCGGAAGTTCTCCAGCCACACCCAGGGGCTTCCAAAAATACCATCGTGGTAGTTGTACTCTTTGAAGGCCAGTACAATGCCCGCCATAGGGATGTAGCACATCAGGATAACAGCCACAGCGGCGGGAACCAGCATCAGCCATTTTACCCGG
The DNA here is from genome assembly GCA_910587645.1 of uncultured Oscillospiraceae bacterium. Taxonomy (GTDB): domain Bacteria; phylum Bacillota; class Clostridia; order Oscillospirales; family Oscillospiraceae; genus Pelethomonas. Next base: position 144,485 of record CAJUNA010000005.1, on the reverse strand, counting down.
TTCCGCCGCAGATCCTTCCAGAACGGATGGTCATTTTTTTTCACAAGCGTTCCCCTCCTTATCCACCATACGGTATGTTCGTATCCTTACCTTAGCAGAATTATCCGGCGGAAACAACGGGACGAAATATTGAAAGGAGGGTGTTTTTGTGGTCTTTTTGGTTTTCTGGGGATTTTGCATTGAAACACATTGATATTTTTCGCTGTTTTGTGTATTATTGTCATATAAAACAGGCTGTGGGAGAAAGTGAGGGCGCGGCGGCTATGGGATTGACGGTTTTAATCGCGGACGATGAGACGATGCCCCGGACGGTGCTGCGGGACCACCTGCCTTGGGAGGAGCTGGGGGTGGCCCGGATAGTAGAGGCATCCGATGGGGACGAGACGGTAGAGCAGGCACGGATATACCGCCCGGACATCCTGATTAGCGATGTGAAAATGCCCCGCAGGACCGGTTTGGAAGCGGCGGAAGCGATCCGGGCTTTTTGCCCCGGCTGCCAGGTGGTGTTCCTCAGCGGGTACTCGGACAAGGAATACTTGAAGGGTGCTATCCGGTTAAAAGCCGTCAGCTATGTGGAAAAGCCGATTGACCTGGAGGAGCTGACCCAAGTTTTGCGGGAGATCGTGGAGGAACGGCGGCGGCTGGACCGGTTCACCCCCCGCGCGCTGCTGGCAGAAAGCTTTGGGGAGGAGGGCGGCAAGCCGGACGGAGCATCAGAAGATAGCGGGCGCCTGGCCGCCCTAGGCAGCCTGATCCGGCACAGGGAGAAGGAAAAGGCAGAGACGGCCTTGGGCCGCCTTTACCGGGAGCTTGTCCACCGCCCAGGTCTGGATCCGGAATACCTGCGGCATATTTACTGCCAGATCGTCTTTCTGTTTCTGAACGCGGCGGAGACCTATAATGTGACAGCGGTAACCCGGCGGGCGGATTTCCTGCTGTATTCCGCCGTGAAGCAGGAGACGCCGGAACAGCTCTGGGGCGTCCTGCTCCAGACTGCCCGTGACTATTTCGCCGGGGCGGAGCCGCAGGAAACAGACATTGTCTCCCGGGTGGAGCAGATTTTGACCCGGCAGTATACGGACTGCGGCCTGGCCGTACAGGACGTGGCCTGTGAGCTGGGCTATACCAACGCCTATCTGTGCGCCTCTTATAAAAAGAGCTGCGGGAAGACCGTCAACCAGCGGTTAACGGAGCTGCGGCTCAACCACGCGAAAAAGCTTCTGTCCCAGTCGGAACGGAAGCTTTATGAAGTCGCCCGGGCGGTGGGGTATTCGGACGGCAAATATTTCGCAAAGCTCTTTACCAGGGAGACAGGGCTTACGCCTAAGGAATACCGGGAAAAGCACCGGGAGAGCTGAGGTGGGACTATGAAAATACGCCGGCTGCGGTGGCCCGCCCTGGAGCGGGGCAAATTGAAAACCAAGCTGCTGTGTGTTTACTTCCTGCTGGTGGTGCTGCCGCTGGGGCTGTTTACGCTGTACTCCTATTTCCGTATCCGGAGCGTAGCGCGGGAGCAGGCCTTTTCCGCCGCCCAGAACGCTTTCGACAGCTCGGCGGCTTCCGTGCAGCAGGCGTTGGACAAGTTGGACGAGGTGCTGGATATCCTCACCGCTGACCCGCTGGTGTACGCTATGGCTTCCAACGACCCGGAGGATTTCTCCTACATTAAACGGCTGGAGGATTCTGACCAATTGGAGCTGACCTTCCAGCATTTGCGCAAGCTGTCCGGCGTTGCCCGGATCCGGCTGTATGTAAACAACGGCTATCTGTATACCTCCGGGCGGGACAGCATCCTGCAAGCCAGCGGGACGGCGGATGCCGGCTGGTACAAAACCGTTACCAGCGGAGACCGGCGCGGCTGGTTTGCCCCGGTGGATTTTACCGGCGAGATGGAAGGGGAGCAGGCGTGGTTTTCCGCCATGCGGGTGATCTATAATCCCAGGGCTGTCCTGGAGCCGCTGGCCATCCTGCGGGCGGATACGGACGCGGCGTATATTTTCCAATACTTTGACGCCGGCCCTGTGGTGGAAAATGGCTCCCTGCTGCTTCTGCGGGGGAACCAGGTGCTCTGTGCCTCGGCGGAGGGGCTGACGGAGGAGGAGCGGACGGGCCTGGCAGGCCGCCTGCCTGTCTCCGGCGGCGGCTGGGAGAGGGTGGATTGGAACGGACGGCGGTATTACGCCCAATGCCGGGATCTGGCAGATACGGGGTGGCGCATAGCCAGCATCCTGCCCGCAGCCGGGGTGTTCCGGCTGAGCCGGGAGCTACGGCTGGAGATGCTGGCGGTGGTGCTGCTGCTGAGCGGGGTAGCATACCTGCTGGCCTATGCCATCAGCCAGTCCACGTTAAACCGGGTCTCTCTGTTTGCCAGGACTATGGAGACGGTAGAGCAGGGAGACGTGCGCACCCGGCTGCACCCGGAGGGCAATGACGAAATTGCCCAGCTTATGGGAGGCTTTGACCAGATGATGGACCGCATTGACCACCTGATGGAGGAGCGTGTGGAGTACGCCCGGCAGATCAAGCACCTGGAGCTAAAAGCCTTGCAGGCCCAGATCAATCCCCACTTTTTATATAACTCCCTGGACTTAATCAACTGCACCGCCATCTCCCGGAACGTGCCGGAGATCAGCCGCATGGTCCGTTCCCTGGGGCAGTTCTACCGGGCTTCCCTCAGCCACGGGCGGGAGGTCATTCCCCTGGCGGACGAGATCCGGCACGCCCAACTGTATGTGGACATCCAGAATATGCGCTTCGACAACCGGGTTCGGGTGGAATGGCAATTGGACGAGGGCGCCGGGCAATGCCAGGTCATCAAGATCATCTTGCAGCCGCTGATTGAAAACGCCATGATCCACGGTATTTTTGAAAAACCCTCCAAAACCGGAACTATCCGGGTCCGTACACAGCGGGATGGGGAACTACTGCGTATTACCATTGAGGATGACGGCGCCGGGATGGAGGAAGCTACCCGGCTGGCCAATTTTTCCCCCACGCCGTCTGGAAACAGGGAGACGGAGGGCGGCTACGGCGTGCGCAACATCTGCGACCGCCTGCGGATCGTCTACGGCGAGCCATACGGCTTGTTTTGCGAGAGTGCCCCCGGGGAGGGGACGCAGGTAACGGTCCTGCTCCCCGCCATCGAGGAGAGAGAAGAATAGAAAGGATTTTGACTATGCCATACTCCATTTTTACCGATGCCGACTGGCTGTTTCCCGATTCCGCACACAGCGGTGTAGGCACCGTGGCGGTCCTCGCCCCCCGGGGAGGTCACGCGGGCGCACAGATCTTGTGGGATCTGCCCGCGGAGGCCGCCCTCCGCTTCGCCTGGGATGATAGCCGGGGGCCGGAGGTCCGGTTCTATCAGCTTTTGCCAGTGAGGGTCAATGAGAATACCTCCGCCACGCTGATGACCACCACGGATTATGAGACCTGCCGGGCGTTTGTGACCCGGAAAGCGCCTTTTTTGGTCTACGATGCCCTGCGGCCTGTAGATGGCCCACTGCCGGAGGGCCGTACGGCCCTGTACTTCTGCGTGGATGTGCCCACCCAGGCCCCTCCGGGGAAATACACCGGTAAGCTGCTGGCCGGAGAGGATGAGATTCCCGTGGCCTGTGAGGTGAGCGCCGCAGCGGTTCCGCCGCCTGGAAAGGGCGCGGTGGGGATGCTGAACTTTTTCGACTATGACAATCTGGCGGCCCAGCACGGCGTGGAAAAGGGGGGCGAAACCTACTGGCGGCTGTTCCGGAGGTACGTCCGGGCGCAGTTGGATATGCGCTGTACCCATATCCTCCTCCCGGCAGGGGAAGCGGTGCTGGAAGACGGAAAGCTGGCCGGCTTTGACTTCACGCTGGCCCAGCGGGCCGGGCAGATCGCCGCAGAGGAAAACGCCCCCTGGCTGTGCGGCGGGCATATTGCCCATTGGCACGACTGGGATGACGGGGAATATTACCCCAACTGGGATCAAAAAACCGGCGTTACCACGCCGGAGGGATACCTGCAAATCCAGAAATATTTCAAACAGTGGCGGGAGGTCATAGAAACCAATCACTGGCAGGGCCGCATGGCACAAGCCCTTGCGGACGAGCCGCAGACCTACAACGATAAGACCTACCGCATCCTGGCGGGCATGTGCCGCAAGTTTCTGCCGGATGTTCCCATCATCGACGCGGTGGAGACCACCAATCTGGGCGGCGGCATCGACATCTGGGTTCCCAAGCAGGATACCTACGAAAAATGGCGGGATTCCTATGAACTGCTGAAGGAAGCCGGGGAGGAGATGTGGTTCTATACCTGTGCTTTCCCCGCGGGGCCGGTTATGAACCGCAGCATGGACCTGCCGCTGACTGCCAGCCGGGCGGTAATGTGGATGGGCGCGCTCTACCGGCTGTCTGGGTTCCTCCACTGGGGGTTCAATTATTATATTGGGGACGATATCTGGCATAGCGCCTGCTGCCCCCATAAAGGGGCGCTGCTGCCCGCCGGGGACGCGCATATCGTTTACCCCGGCCCGGAAGGCCCCTGGAGAAGCATGCGCTTTGAAGCCCAACGGGCCGGGGCGGAGGAATGGGAACTGCTGGCCCAGGCGCTCCGCGCCGCACCGGAGGAGACGGAGGAGCTGATTCGCGGCGTATGCTCTGATTTCCGGACATACGTCCAGGAGGGAAGGCCGCTGATAGACGCGAGGGCGCGGCTGATCCGTTTGTTGGAAAAAGAGGCGTAAGACTGGCATACGGCGGATAACGCTTGTCCAGGGCTTGGCTGCGAAGGATTTTTATGGCGGTGGGATGCCGGAAGCCCACCGCCAATTTCCATTTTATGAGAAAAATAGACACAAGAACGCTGGGTAATTTTTAGGATTTTTTTAAACCCCTTGCTCCACAGGATGGGATTTGCTATAATCAAGCTGCACATCCCCAAACTAACTTAACCTGATTGAGAGGATGCTATATGAAAGTTTTGATTACAACGGATTGGTACGCGCCGGTTATCAATGGCGTAGTGACCTCCGTACTGCTTTTGCAGCGGGAACTGGAGGAGCTGGGGCACGAAGTCCGGGTGGTCACCCTGTCCAACAACCTGCATTCCTATCGGGACGGAAACGTCTACTATATGGGTTCCATCAGCGCGAATAAAATCTATCCCGGCGCGCGGTTCCGGGTCAACAGAACCCGCAGTATGCTTCAAGAGTTGGTGGTTTGGCGGCCGGATGTGATCCACTCCCAATGCGAGTTCAGCTCTTTCCGGGTGGCCTATGCCCTGTCCAACCGCCTGGGCGTTCCCATCGTCCATACTTACCACACGGTTTATGAGGATTATACCCATTATTTCTCCCCCAGCGTCCGGGTAGGCCGGGCAGTTGTTTCCGTATTCTCCCGGTGGATCTGCGGCCGGGCCGCCTGCGTGGTCGCTCCCAGCCAAAAGGTGGAAAAGCTCCTGCGGGATTACAACGTACGCTGCCGGATTGAGGTCATCCCTACCGGCGTGGACCTGCGGGCCTACCGGCAGGAACCGGATCCCGCAAGGATGGATGCCCTCCGCCGCCGCTGGGCCATCCCCGAGGGGCGTACCGTACTGCTGTACCTGGGCCGCATGGCCAAGGAGAAAAACCTGGAACGGCTCATTGACCAGATTGCCGATACCGGCCGGCGGGACGTGACACTGCTTCTGGTTGGCGATGGGCCTGACCGGGAGGAGGTGCTGGACTACGCTAGGGGCAGAAAGCTGGATATGATCTTTACCGGTATGGTTCCCCACGGGGAGGTCGCTGATTATTACCGGCTGGGCGACCTGTTTGTCACCGCCTCTACCAGCGAGACCCAGGGGCTGACCTATTTCGAAGCCCTGGCGGCTGGTGTGCCGGTGCTGTGCCGGAAGGATCCCTGCGTGGACGGCGTGGTGGAAAACGGCGTCAACGGCTGGCAATATGAGGACAGCAAAACCTTCGGCGCCTGCCTGGCGGCGTTCTGCGGCGATGAATCGCTGCGGCGGCAGATGCAGGCAGCGGCGCGGGAATCGTCAGAAAAATTTTCCGCCGAAGCCTTTGGAAAAGCAGCAGAGCAGCTCTATTTATCTGTGGAGCAGGACACCATGCCTGCGGCTGTGGGCGAACAATGGTAAACAAAAAACAGCCGGGGCGGCTTTTGCCGCCCCGGCTGTTTGGTTTATCCCGGCACAGGCTGAAATATATAACCCCTGTACTGTCAATGGCGCGGCGGGGTAACAGTCTGGGGCATGACCCGGCTTCTGGCCAGCAGCTCCAACAGCGGGATGCCTAAAATATAGCATACCAGCAGTTCCGCGCCGCCTACGCTGAGAACATTAAAGGCAAACACACCGGGAAAAGCGGCGGAAAACCCGGTTTCCGACCACGCCAGCAGCGCGCCCACGATCAAGCCGTTGCAAATTACCGGTGGCAGGGGGGCAAGCCACTTACTCTTGCACCGCGCGGTCAGCAGGCCGGCGGCCAGCGTTGCCAGCGAGCCGAAAATCAAATCTGGCAGGCCATAGGGGCTGATGATATTAGAGAGGATGCACCCCGCGAACAGCCCCCACGCGGCGGTGGGGCACAGGAATGGCAGCACCGTCAGGGCTTCCGCAAACCGGCACTGGAAAATCCCAAAGGTCAGGCCGAATATGTTTCCGAAGTAGCACAAGGTGACATAGAGCGCGCCTACCAGGGCGGCAAAGGTGATTTCGCGGACGGTCAGTTTTTTCATGTTTGAGATACCTCCATTTTTTGTTTAGAGAACGGACGCCCCGCTGTGGAAAAGGGCGCCGAACGAACGCGGTGGTCAGTTCCGCGCTTGGACTGGGTGTGGAAACCAGTCAGGGGTTATTATAGCATGGGACGGGCTATGTGTAAAGTGGGAAGAGGCGTAATGCGGAATACATATTAATTAAAATTGCATCCAATAGAGACTTGATTTTCTTCCCGATTTCATTTACAATGAAGGTTTGGAAATACCAAGTATGGAAACAAGGAGGAAATTATTGTGCAAAAACGCATTTTAGTGGTAGATGATGATACTATGAATCTGGTGAGGACAAAGATGATCCTGGGAAAGGAATATGACGTGCTGATGGTGGACTCCGGGATCCAGGCGCTGGATAGGCTGAAGTGTGAACATGTGGACCTGGTTTTGCTGGATATCGAGATGCCTAAGCTGAACGGCATAGAGACCTTTGAGCGAATGAAGGAGTTTGCCGCTGATATCCCGGTCATCTTTTTAACGGCGTCGGGCCAGGAGGATGACGTGGTCAGCGCCATCCGGCTGGGCGCGGTGAATTATCTGAAAAAGCCCTTTGAGCCGCAAGAACTGCTCAAACGGGTTGCCCAGGAGTTCGCGAAGCAATGAGGGCGGAAGAACAGACAAGCAGGCATCTGCTGCTGGCTGTCATCACCACTGCATTCAGCGGAATGCTCAGCCTAGTTACGCTGGCCATGGGGTGGGAGGCCTGGGTAGTCCCGCTGATGGCAACGGGCTGCTTCAGCGTGTGGCTCCTGCATATCGCAAGAGCCGGTTCGGATCTGTTCTTTGAGGACCTGTGCGCCGGGCTGATGCTGACTGAATTCTTTTTCTTCGGCGTGCACAAGGCCAGCCTTTTTGACATCCCGGCCCTGGCCTGCATCCTGATCCTTGCGCTGTTTATGCTGAATAAAAAGTGGATTCTGCATGCGGTAGCGGCTATCTATGTGGTGGGGATGCTGTATCATTGGCTGGTGCTTCATACCATCTCCCGCCATATGGCGTTCCAGGACGCGTTTCGCCTGGGGATGGGGGCCATTGTGACCTTCGGCGGGGCAGCCCTGGCAAGGTACTGGATCAACCGGCGAACTGCCCAGCGGAAATGGTATGACAACGTATTTGCGGAGCTGGAGACGGCGGGTAAACAGAACGCCGTCTTTTTGTCGAACGTTTCTCATGAGCTTCGCACGCCAATCAATATGGTCATCGGCATCAGCGAGGTAGCCCTTGGCAAGGATCTTTCCCCGGAGATCCGGGCGGATATGACCTCCATTAAGCTGGCGGGCAAGCGCCTGTCCAACCAGATCAACAACATGCTGGACTATACAGAGATCGTGGAGGGGACGCTGACTGCGGCCGCAGAGGATTATATGATTACTTCTGTGCTCAACGATGTCATCACGATGACCGCGCTGCAAAGCAACCGGCAGCATTTGGAGATGGTGTTCGACATTGATCCGAAGGTTCCGGCAGTCCTTGTGGGAGACGCGGAAAAAATTTCCCATGTCCTTAAAATCCTGGTGGAAAATTCCATCAAATTTACGGAAGAGGGGGGCATGAACGTCCGGATCGGGTTCCGGCAGGAAAATTATGGCATTAACCTTATCATAGATATCCGCGACACAGGCATCGGGATGACGGATGACCAGCTCACGCAGATGTTTGATGTTTTTTACCAGGCGGATTCCGGAAGCAGCCGCTTCGCGGGCGGACTGGGGCTTGGCATCCCCATTGCCCGTGGGCTTCTGAACGCCATGGGCGGTTTCATCCATTTTGAAAGTACGGGGCAGCAGGGATTGCATGCTCATATTGCAATTCCCCAGGGCGTGGCGGACGAGCGGCCCTGCATCGTCCTCAACCGCGCGGAGCAGCTCTGCATCGGGTGTTATTTCAAGCCCGAAAAGTACACCTGCGATGAGGTCCGTGAATATTATGATGGGCTGATCCTGAATCTGGTGGAGGGGCTTGGCATCAAAGGCTATCAAACCCATAACTTTGAGGGGCTGCTCAAATTGCTGTATAGTTACCCGCTCACCCATGTATTCATCGCCCAGGCGGAATATGAGGAAAACCGCTCTTACTATGAAGACCTGGCCGGTACGCTGCGCGTGGTCGTGATCGCGGAGCGGGAATTTACCCTGGACAATGAAAGCAGGCTGCTTATGATACATAAGCCGTTTTCCGCCCTTTCCGTTGCAAACCTGCTCAACGGGGAGACTGGGGAGCGGGGCTTCGCCGAGGATCAGGCCGCAGGACGAAAACCCTTTACCTGCGTAGGCGTCCGCGCCCTGGCGGTGGACGATGAGGAAATGAACCTTGTGGTCGCCAAGGGCGTTTTGGGAAGCTATGGGATCCAGGTGGACACCTGCCTAAGCGGACGGGAAGCGGTGGCGCAGTGTGGCAGCACCCCCTACGATATTATCTTCCTGGATCACATGATGCCCGGCTTTGATGGCGTGGAGACACTGAAAAAAATTAGAGAGCTGCACAACGGCATGTATCAGGATATTCCTGTGATCGCGCTGACGGCAAACACTGTCAGCGGCGCGAGGGAGATGTTCCGCAGCGAGGGATTTACGGAATTTGTGCCGAAACCTATTGAGCGCACTGTTTTGGAGCGGGTTCTGCGGCGGGTTCTGCCCAAAAGCTGTATCCAGTACAGCATAACCCCAGCCAAAAAGTCGCTGACCGCCGAAGCCGCTGAAGCGGCGGAGCTTGCCCTGGCGGAGAAGGAACTGGAACCGCCGGATACACAGGCCAGCCCGGTGAAGGATGAGACCGCTCCGGAGAGCGTAGGTTTACCGGAAGCTCCGGCGGAGAATACGGCAACCTTCCGCGACCAGCTTGTCCAAGCCGGTGTTAATGTGGAGATCGGACTAAATTATTGCGGTGGGGAAGAGGGCTTTTACCGGGAGATGCTGCGGCTTTTCCACGCGCAGAGCGGGGAAAAGCAGGCGGAGCTTGCCTCCCTGTTTGAAAGCGCCAATTGGGCGGATTACGCGGTCAAGGTTCATGCGCTGAAAAGTACATCGCTGACCATTGGGGCGGAAGCCCTTTCTGCCCAGGCGAAGGAACTGGAGATGGCTGGAAAACGGGGGGATGGAGACTATATCCGGGCGCACCACCCAGGGCTGCTGCGCGCCTATGAGGAGCTTTGCGCTCATATCGCCGGAATGTAGCGTTTTTCCATCATTCATCTAACAAATTGCTCCGGTGCAAAGCCGGGAAGTGCTGATGCCGCCGCGCCCGGCCGTAAGTGGATGGCTTGAATAAAATTATATGATTCCTGCATGAAAATGCAGGAATCATACTGTGCTTTAAGGGGTGAAGAACTGCGTGATAAAAAAATGGTTTGAGATCATCACGGATCATAGGATTGGCCTGCATGAGCGTATGTTCCGCATTATAACAGGTATCTGCATGATCGCGCTGATATTTACTTTGCCCATGGGGAGAAGTATTTTAAATATTGTGCTGTTGATCGTGAGCCTTGCCGCAATGGCGCTCATTGTAAAATTCAGCATCCGGAAGGGGCGCATTCAAACAGGGGCCACGGCAATCACGCTGCTGCTGCTTACGCTTTTTCCCATCACCTTTTTTTCCGCGGGCGGGTTTTACAGCGGCGTGCCGGAGTGGTTTGTCCTCTGCTTTATTTATGTCTGTATTACTTTGCAAGGAAGGCGCATGGCCATATTTTTTGGGCTATGTACGGCGGAGACCCTTCTTTGCTATGGGATCGCCTTCTATTTCCCGGACATTGTCTCGCCCAACGTCCATGGCAACTCCTTTTTTGATTCCGCCTTTTCCATGATTATGGTTGGGCTGCTCACCAGCGTAATCCTCATGTTCCTGAACCGGATGTATGAAGAGGAAAACGCCATCACCCAACAGCAAAAAAAGGAGATTGAGGAGCTGAACAGGGCGGAAAACCATTTCTTTTCCAGCATGAGCCATGAAATCCGTACGCCTATCAACACGATCATTGGGCTCAATGAGCTGATCCTGCGCAAGGACATCCCCGATGAGGTAGCTGAAAACGCGCGGAACATTCAGGGAGCCAGCAAGCTGCTGCTGACGCTGATCAACGACATCTTGGATATATCCAAGATCAAATCCGGAAAGATGGAAGTTGTCAATGTCTCTTATGAAACCGGCGCGCTCTTTTCGGAGATTGTCAATATGATTTGGATCAAAGCCAAGGAAAAGGGGCTGGAATTCAAGCTGCATGTGGACTCCTCCATTCCCAGTATGCTCTGCGGCGATGAGGTACGCATCAAGCAGGTATTGATTAACCTCCTTAACAACGCGGTGAAGTACACCAGCGAGGGCTCGGTCACTCTTTCTGTCCGGTGTGAGCGTCAGGCGGTCAACCGGGTGCGCGTCTGGTACTCCGTGGAGGATACTGGGCAGGGGGTGCGCAAAGAGAATATCCCCTATATTTTTAATGCGTTCCGCCGGGTGGATGAAGAAAAAAACCGCTACATCGAGGGAACCGGGCTGGGACTGAGCATTGTCCGGCAGTTGGTGGAACTGATGGGCGGCGAGATCAGCGTGAACAGCGTCTATACTAAGGGTTCTACCTTCATTGTCACCCTGGATCAGGACATCGTGGACGAAAAAGAGCTGGGTACGTTTACCTTGGCCTCCCGCGTGCAGGTACACGATGGGGAACCGTACCGGCAGAGCTTTGAGGCGCCGGACGCCCACATCCTCATCGTGGATGACAATGACATGAATCTGATGGTGGTCAGCAGGCTGCTCTCGGAGACAAAGATCCAGATTGACACCGCTTCCAGCGGTGCCGAATGCCTGAAGCTGACCCAGAACCACCATTACGACTGTATCCTCATGGATCATATGATGCCGGAGATGGACGGTATCCAGTGCCTGCACGCGCTACAGGTGCAGCCGGCGGGCCTGTGCCAGGATGTACCGGTGGTGGCGCTGACCGCTAATGCGGGCAGCGACAACCAGCTCCTTTACCGGAAGGAAGGCTTCAGCGGCTACCTGGCCAAGCCAGTCAGTGGCGCGCTGCTGGAGGCCGCTGTACTGAGTATTCTCCCGAAAGAATTGGTGAGGATTAGCCAGGAGGTCAGGCAGGCGGATATTGACAAAGACATCCTGATTTTTGAGCAGGCAAAAAGACGCTCCGTCCTGGTTACAACAGACAGTGTGTGCGACCTGCCAGAGTCCCTCCGAAAGGAATTCGGCATCCCCGTGTGCCCCTACTATGTATGCACAGACGAAGGCCGTTTCCTGGATGACCAGGAGCTAAAACCGGATGAGCTTCTGCTCCATATCTCCAGCGGACGAACGGGCTATTCCCAACCGCCGGATGTGGAGGATTATGAGCGGTTTTTTGCGGAAAAGCTAACGGAAGCCCAAAATGTCGTCCATGTCTCTATGGCAAAGCATGTCAGCGAGGGGTATCAAAACGCCCTTGAAGCGGCAAAATCCTTTGAAAATGTCACGGTGGTGGATTCCGGGCATCTCTCCAGCAGCATGGGGTTGTCCGTTTTGTGCGCGGCCTACATGGCGGAGCACCATGCCGCAAAGGACGAGATCGTGGAGACGGTGAAACGGATGGAGCGGTTCATTTCCTCCGCGTTTATTATCAACAGCACCCATATGATGTGTCAGGCTGGGCGGATCTCCAAAAAGATACAAATTCTCTGCGATGCGCTGCTGCTGCATCCGGTTCTTGTGCTGCGAAAAAGCAGGATGGTGGTCGGCAGCATGGAAATGGGCAATTTTTCCCATGTGGCGAAAAAGTACATCCGGAAGACGCTCCAGGAAACCAGGAATATTGACCGGCGCATCCTGTTTATCACCTATTCAGGGATGGACGAGAAAAGGCTCCAATATATCCAAAACCTGGTGCAGCAGTATTGTCCCTTCGAGCGGGTCTATCTGCAAAAGGCGTCCTCCGCGATTGCGAGCAACTGTGGCTCCGGCTCCTTCGGGCTGCTGTTTATGCGGAGGGACGATCCTGCCACGCCCTTTTTCCAGCCATCGAAAGAGGATGGCGTTGCCTAGCGCCAGCGCCCGCCATGCTGTTAGGGTGCTTCTCATTGGTGCGCGCCCGCTTCGCGCGTATGCGGCCAGACAGTAAACTGGCATGTGAAAATTCTATATGCCCGGAACCGCCAGTAATCTGCCGGCCCGGCTGTCACGCTTAAATTGGGGAAAGCGGGATAAAGGTATACGCAAACCATCTGTGAACTGCCTGTTCATGTATGCCTTTGTCCCGCTCCCTCCATTTTGCGCTTGTCAACCTCCCCCTGAAATGGTATAATTACCCACGGAAATACTTGGAAAGGCTGGATCATATGAAAAAGAAAATTCTCTTCCTACTTCTGTCTGTATGTATCCTGCTCCCGGCCGCCGCCTGCGGCGAACAGGAGCAGGAACCGCCTGCCGCCACATTGCCCACCCCTTCTACCATCTCTCTGACGGTCTGGGGCGCGGAGGAGGACGCAGCACTGCTTCAGGAAATTTTTTCCTCCTTCCAGGCGCACTACGCTGGCGAGGCCAGTTTCCAAATTACTTATCAGCCTCAGAGTGAGTCCAACTGTAAAGACGTCCTGCTGGGCGACCTGGAGGGGGGCGCGGACGTCTTCGCTTTCGCCGATGACCAGGTGTCCGCGCTGGCCGCCGCCGGAGGGCTGGATCCTATTGAAAACGAGGCCGGCCTCCGTGCTTCCAGTCTCTCCGCTGCGGTAGAAGCTGCCAGCGTGGACGGCGCGCTTTACGCATATCCATTGACGGCGGATAATGGGTACTTCCTCTATTATAACAAGGCCTATTTCTCCGAAGAGGATGTGCAAAACCTTGACCGGATGCTGGCCGTTGCGGAGGAAGCAGAAAAGCTGGTGTCCATGGACTGGTCTTCTGCCTGGTATGTTTACGCCTTTTTCGGCAATACCGGCCTGGAAATTGGCCTGAATGACGATGGGCTGACCAACTATTGTACCTGGAACAGCACCGATAACCCCATCCGCGGGGTAGATGTGGCCCAGTCCATGCTGTCCATTGCCGCAAGCCCCGCGTTTGCCAACCGGACAGACACCGCGTTTATGGAGGGCGTCCGGGACGGGTCCGTTATTGCCGGGATCAGCGGCGTGTGGAACGCCGTAGCTGTCGAAGAAGCCTGGGGCCGCAATACCGGCGCGGCCAAGCTGCCTACCTATACCTGCAAGGGGCGGCAGATCCAGATGGCATCCTTCTCCGGCTGCAAGCTCATCGGTGTAAACGCCTACTCCCAGCATCCAGAGTGGGCGGCAAAGCTGGCGGAGTGGATCACCAGTGAATCCAATCAACGATTACGCTTCCAGATGCGGGGCCAGGGTCCTGCCAATACCAGCGCGGCCAATTCCCCGGAGGTTCAGGCTTCTCCGGCAATCGCTGCCCTGCTGGCCCAATCGGAATTTTCCCAGCTTCAACGGGTAGGCGGGAAGTTCTGGGATCCGGTGGCCGAATTTGCCGGGAACATGGCGGAGGGCAACCCCTCCGGCGCCGCCCTCCAGGCCCAGCTCGACCGCATGGTGGAGGGCGTGACGGCACGATAGTGTGTACCGGCCGGACAGTCTGATTGATTCATTGGGAGGAAATTAAGCATGAAAGGAAAGCTAACGCTTCAGCAGCGGTTGATTTTACCAATTGTGCTGCTGGGATTGGTCGCCCTGCTGTCCAATATCCTGGCGGTATTCAGCATCAACAACGTCCATGCCAACGCGGGGCACATTGTGGACGAATTTATGGTGGGGGAGACGAAACTGGAGGAAATCCGCCGCTCTATGATGGATATTCACCGCCTTGCCCTGTCCCATATCGTCGCGGCAGATCACGCTACCATGATCCGCCTGGTTCAAGAGATCAAAGCCGAGGAGGCCGGGCTGGACGAAAAACTGGCGGCCTACGGGCCCTATGCCAGTGGAGAGGATCAGGAGGTCTATCGCTCCCTCCTGGCTGGTTATACGCAGTTCAAGCACGCCCTGGTTCACCTGGTCTGTGCCAGCGCCGATAGCAAAACCCAGGACGCTTACGCGACCGCTAACGGCGATGTCGCCCTCTGGAGCGGTTCCGTGGAGGAGGATATCGACACGCTCCATACCTCCATTACCGCCCAGACAGAAGCGGCCCGCCGCCACCTGACAACAGTCTACATCATCTCCCTCGTCACCAGCGCCATCACCCTGACGTTAGGCGTCCTGCTGGTCGCAGCGGCCTTCCGGATCGTAAAGAAGTCCGTCATCGCCCCCATCCACAGCGCGATGGCGACTTTGCAGGACAGTTCTGACCGCATTAGCGGCGTGGTAGGAGAAGTCCGCCACCGTACACAGACCTCCAGCGGCAGCGTCCGGCAGCTCTCCGGCCTGACGGAGCAGCTCTCTGCTGTCTTGGAGGAAATCGCGGGGAGCGCGGCTTCCATCCGTGCCAACGCGGCAGGAACCCAAAGCGATGCCAAAAGTATGGTGGAGGAGTGCTCCGCCATCACGGCCTATTCCGCCGGCATGCGCTGCCGGGCTGGGGAAATGGAGCAGTCCGCGCGGCAGGAAATGGAAACTGTCCGCGCGCGAACCGAGGAAATCATGGCCGTACTGCAACAGGCCATCGCCAAGAGCCGCAGTGTTGACCAGATCGGTAGCCTGACCAAGGATATCCTCTCCATTTCCTCTTCCACAGACCTGATCGCCATTAACGCCTCCATTGAAGCCTCCCGGGCTGGGGAGGCTGGAAAGGGTTTTGCCGTGGTAGCCCAGGAAATCCGTAAGCTGGCTGATTCCTGTGCCGGAACTGCCAACCATATTCAGGAAGTCAGCACAGTGGTCACCGGCGCGGTGGATTACCTCTCCAGCAGTGCGGAGGAACTAGCGGATTATCTGGGCAAGGCCATCCTGACCCAGCTTGACCGCTCCGTCCAAGCTGGGCAGCAGTACCGGGAGGATTCCGTCTATATCGGCCACTCCATGGAAGCATTTAACCAGCAGGCGGACCGCCTGCGGATCGCTATGGATGAAATCGCAGGGGCCATTTCCAGCATTTCCGGCGCAATCGACGGCGCGGCTTCCGGTCTCACCGGCGCGGCGGGCAGTACCCGCACCCTGGTGGATGATATGGGCGGTATTACCGCCCGGATGGACACCAATCAGGAGATTGTCGGGGAGTTGCAGCGGCAGATGGACGTTTTTGCTAACCTATAATGATCTGACGGGACGCCGGATAGGAGGACGCCTATGAAAATGTTATTTAAGCAGCGGTTTTTTTCCTGGTTTGACAGCTACGACATTTACGATGACTCCGGGGCTATCCTCTTCACGGTAGAGGGTAAACTGAGCTGGGGCCACTGCCTGCATATTCTGGACGCTTCCGGCCAACACATCGGCACAGTCCAGCAAAAGGTCATCACGTTCCTTCCCCAGTTCGAACTATACGCCTACGGTGAATATCTGGGCTGCCTAAAAAAAGAGTTCAGCTTTTTTACGCCCCATTTTACCTTCGATTGCAGCGATTGGCAGGTGGAGGGGGAATGGATGGAGTGGGACTATTCCATCACCAGCCCCAGCCAGGGCCTAGTAGCCGTTATCGGCAAAGAACTGTTCCAATGGACAGACACCTATGTCATTGATGTGCCAGACCCCAGCAATGCGCTGTGCGCGCTAATGGTAGTGCTTGCCATTGATGCTGAAAAATGCAGCCGAAGCTAACTCTCCCCACTCCCCATAACGCAAACGAAAGGAGTGATCCCCATGGATCGTCCTCTAGCAGACCGCATCCGTCCAGAAACGCTGGAAGAAGTGGTTGGACAGCGGCATTTGCTAGGCGCAAACGCCTTGCTGCGCCGGTTTATTGAAAAGGGTACAGATGCGAACATGGTCTTTTATGGGCCGTCCGGGACCGGAAAGACTACGATCGCCAACATTATCGCCAAACAGACCCACCGGACCCTCTATAAGCTGAATGCGACTACCGCGTCCTTGCAGGATGTCAAGGGGATTATCGGGGATGTGGGAACTTTGATGGCTCCCGGCGGAGTCCTGCTGTATCTGGACGAAATCCAGTACTTCAACAAAAAGCAACAGCAATCCCTGCTGGAATTTATGGAGAACGGCGCTATCACCCTGATTGCTTCCACTACCGAAAACCCCTATTTTTACGTTTACGCTGCCCTGCTCAGCCGCAGCACGGTCTTTGAATTCAAGCCCGTTACTGCCGCCGATGTGCGCCCTGCGGTGAACCGGGCATTGGCCCTGGTGCAAAAAGAAAGCCCCCTCCCCCTGACCTGGGAGGAGGGCGTGCCGGACTACATCGCCCACGCCTGCGGCGGTGATGTGCGGAAAGCCATGAACGCCGTGGAGCTGCTCTATGAAGCCGCGCCCACAACGGACGGCAGGCTGCTGCTGACCGTCTCTGATGCGGAACAGGTATCCCAGCGCAGCGCCATGCGCTATGACCGGGGCGGCGACGCCATGTATGACCTGGCCTCCGCCCTAATGAAGTCCCTGCGCGGCAGCGATCCTGACGCCGCGCTCCACTATCTGGCCCGCTTCCTGGAGGCCGGAGACCTGATTACCCCCTGCCGCAGGCTCCTCTGCTCCGCCAGCGAGGATGTGGGCATGGCCTATCCCCAGGCCATTTCTATCGTCAAGGCCTGCGTGGATACCGCCATGCAGCTTGGGCTGCCGGAAGCCCAGCTCCCGCTGGCCCAGGCGGCGGTGCTGTTGGCAACCGCGCCTAAATCCAATTCTGTGATCAACGCCATTGGCGCTGCCTGGAGCGATGTGAAAAAGGGACGGACTGGATCCGTCCCAAGGGAACTGCAAAATGTGCATGCCGATTCCACCGGCCAGGAGCGGGAACAAGGCTACCGCTATCCCCACGACTTTCCAGGCCACTGGGTCCGGCAGCAATACCTGCCCGATGAGCTGGCAGGGGCCTGCTACTACCAATTTGGGGATAATAAAAACGAGCAGGCCGCGAAAAATTATTGGGAGAAGCTGAAAGGCTAGCCCCATTTAGTAAACCCAATCCTGGACAGGGCCATCGGTAATGAAATATTTCAGCTCCTTCGCCGGCCCAGCGGGGCCGAGATTCTGGATAATTTGCAGCTTAATTTTCCGTGTCTCCGGCGAAATAGACTTTATGTAAACTGATACCGCATCCCCTACATTAACCGCCCCGCGCCATTCCGCCAGGCCCGACAAGTTAGGCGTCAGCTCTACAAAAATGCCGTATTCCTTAATACCCCGCACGATGCCTGGGACCGCTTCGCCGGGGGCAAAGGCGGCGGCGTTCTCCATCCAGGTTCCCAGCAGCTCCTTGTGGGTCAGATAAAACCGGCAGGCGGGGACATCAATCTCTGTAACCGCTGTAAGAAGCTCCTGGCCGATGTGGAAACGTTCCGATGGATGGGTTACCCGGGACACCGATATATTTTCCAGGGGGATCAGCGAGGTCACGCCGCATCCTAAATCCACAAAGGCGCCAAAGCTCTCCAGATGGGTCGCCCTGGCTGGCAGAACCGCGCCTGGGGTACTGTGATTCAGCAAATAGGCGATGGCCTGCTCCTGGGCCGCCCGGCGGGAAAGTGTCAAACGCGGCCTGCCCCCTCCGTCCACCGTCAAACCAGTGATGGTGAAGCAGGTGGGCTTCCCGACCCGTGAGAGCACCGCGATGTCCCGCTCCGCACCGCTGATGGCGGGATGGATGGCGTCCTGGCGGGAGATCGTCCCCTCGTATCCACCAAACCGGATGGTCAGATCCCGCCGCCCATCGCAGCGGATAGCCATTCCCTCCAGCACCGTTTGTTCCGCCATGGCCTGTTCCAGTACGCTGAGGGGCTGGTTCTCCGGGAACTGGGGTCCCGTGCCTTCCGGTAAATATTCGTTCCTGCGCATGTACTACACCGTCCTTGCTTTTCTTGGGATATGACAGTGTATGCGGGCCGGTGCTTGACCGGTGAAAAAATGAGGTGATTTTTCTATGGACTTAAAGCTGAACGACCGGGTCGAACTGAAAAAACTCCATCCCTGCGGTGGGAAAACCTGGAGTATTCTCCGGCTAGGCATGGATATTAAGCTGAAATGCGAAACCTGCGGCCATGAATTGATGCTGCCCAGAAGCAAGGCCGAAAAGGCCATCAAAAAAATCCTGGACGAGGAGGTGGCGCAATGAGTCCTAAAATGGTCAAGATCATCTCCCGTGTAATTATTGGCATTCTGGTGGTCACTATGCTGGCAAGCTTTCTTTTGCCCCTGCTGGGATGACAGCGGTACACAAACAGCCCCCACGCTTTGGCGTGGGGGCTGTTTTCTATGCTTTTGCCGGAAAACCGTTCCTTAAATGCCGTCGGGCATCTGGTTGGAGTTGGCGTTGGTGTAGTACTGATTCACACGGTAAATCACCGCACAAATCTGCTCACGCTTCAAGGAATCGCCGCCGTTGAAGTACAGCTTGCCATCCTTGCCAGTCTCACCATTGAAAATACGGGGCGTAGTGTTATACAGGGCGATAGCGTAGCCGTTGGCGGTGTCAGCGAAGGGGGACGCCGCGCCGGAGGATGCAACACCCAGAACCTTAGCCACCAAGTCAGCCATGGCCGCGCGGCTGATAGCGTTGGTCAGGACGATGTCGTTGCTGATCCAGCCCTTGCTGACTGCCAGGTTCTTGTAATTGATGGCCCAGTTGTTGCCGGTGCCTTCCTCGGCGGTGTGGCCGGCGGCGCGGAGGACCATCTTCAGTGCTTCGCCATAGGTTACGTTGTCCCGGGGAGCAAAGCTGGTAGCACTCTTGCCTTTGATAATGCCCTTGCTCACCAGATCGGCCAGCTCAGTGCGGTACCAGGCAGTGGCGGGAACGTCCTTAAACTGGCTGATGCTGGACGCGCCGGGGGTTGTGCCGGGGGTGGTGGTATTGGCGGGATTGCCCACAACCACGAAGTTGACAGTGCCGCTGCCAGTCAGGTTGCCGGAGGCGTCATAAGCCATGAACAGGCACTTGTCAGAGCCGTTAAAGCCGGCCTTGGGACGGTAGCTCACGCTGCCCAGGTTGCTGGGGAAGATGTCCACGCCAACAGCGGTAGTAGCGCCGTTGAGCAGCAGGCTGCCATTGGTAGGCGCGGTAAAGCGCAGGCGGTAGGTCTTGCCCATCACCGTAGCGTTAGCGGTGGTGAAGGCCGCGCTGCTAAGCGTGGCGGCGGCGCCGTTGGTGCTGGTGAAGGTCACGCTCAGGTTTGTAGGAGCGGTAGGCGCGCCATTGAAGACAATCTTACCTGTAAACTGGGCGGAATTGCCGGAGTACGCGATGTACTCAATGGTATCCGTGCCGGAATTGCCGGAGTAGGATACATCGTTGATCTGGTTCGTGCCGCTGGAGCGGGTAGTGAAGCTGCGGTTCTTGATGTTGCTGCTGGTCAGCTTAACATCGGTGGGCTTGCTCTTGCTGCTGTCGGTATAGGTCAGGGTTCCGTTACGGGGTACGCCCTGGAGCACGATGGTCATGCCGCTGGGCGCGGTGCTGCCGGTGGCCTCCTTATAGGCGGCGGTGAAATCGCTGGCCTTCAGGTTCACGGAGCCATTGGCGTTCACTGTGTAGGTGATATCCTTGGGGCTGCCGCCCATGTAGGTGATGGACACGGTGCCCGTACGGGTAGTGGACTTGCTGCTGTTGCGGGCGTAGCCGGTGGCGGTGAAGGAGAACTTCACGGTGCCGGCCTTCTTGCTGGTGGCGCTGTTGGGCTCAAAGTATACGCCGTCCAGGTCGATCTGGTTGCGGGTGGGGCTGGCATAGCACTCCTTGGAGCCAACGGTCTTGCCATCGCTGTCGCGGAGGGTGCCGCCGGAAACCTTGAAGCTCACTGATTCCAGCTCGCCGCGGGAGTAGGCGTCATCCCAGAAGTCCTCAAAGTCGCTGGCGCGGAACTGGACGTCCTCGCCCAGGCTGGCGGTATATTCCACATCGCCGCCGGAAGCTTTCCCGTCTACCACCTTGAAGGAGATGGTGCAGGAGACAGGCGTTGTGGTCTTCCCATTGCTGCGGTATACGTTTGCCGTAACATCAAAGGTCGCGGTACCCGTCTTTGTGCTGCTGGGAGAGAATGTGACGTCAGAAATGTCATACTTGGAATTGCTGCTGCCGTCTACGTCATATTCCCGGCCCGTAGTGGCGCTCAGGCTGCCATATGTGTCAGATCTGGAATTAAATTCCACAGAAGCCAAACCGTAGTAACCGTTTTTGGTATCATCGAAATAGTCCTCCATCTGCTCAACAATGGAGTCATCGCCATCGTCATCGGGGTCATCCAGATTGTAGCTGTCCGTAGAATTGTAAACGGTAACAGTCGCTACATTCTTTGCGGAGTAGCTAACAACCACGTTGGCACTGGCAGTATATTTCTGATTGCTGTCATCCCAATAAGTGGCGGTAATCGTTGTGCCGCCGCTGGGGGTGGTGGCCAGGGCGGAGATAGTTGCGCTGCCATCCTTGTTGTCCTTCAGGTCAATATACTTTGGATTTGCGCAATCCCACTCCACATCGCGAACGCGGGAGCCATTGAATTTTGCAGTAAAGGTCGCTTCATCGCCCAAATGGGTCAGAGTTGCTTTGGTAGGGGTGACTTCCAGATTGCCGCCGACAGTAACTCTGCAAGTGGCTGACTTACCACCGCCAGAAACCGTGATAGTAGTGGTTCCAGCTCGCAGGGCCTTAACAGTAACGGACTTCCCATCGGCACTGCGGGTAATACTAGCAATTGTGTCATAAGTGTTTTCCCAGGTTAAAGGAGCATCCGGCGTAATCGTTGCGGACAGGGTAGCAGTGTCGCCCACAGAAAGGTTCAGGGTTGTCCGGTTCAGCTTCAGGGTTGTCTCCTGAACCTTCACATAACCGCAGATAGTGCAGGTGACCTTATCTGTACCGAATTTGTGATCTTCGGTGACAGACTGATTGCACACGGTGCAGGTATACGTGTGGTCTTTGTCAGTGTGTGTAATCGCGCTAACAGCAGGGAGGGTATGTTTGCCGGTTGCAGGAGTAGTTTCATAATCTTCATAATCGCAACGAGAACATGTAACCTCAATTACTCCATCATCGCCACAAGTGGCAGCTTTTACTACCTTCTTTTGGAGATCATGGCCAAGAGCTTTTATGGTTTCGTCCTTTGTTGCGTTACAATTCTTGCATTTATACACTTGTGTGCCATCTTCCTCACAAGTGGCCGGTATTGTGCCATCCGGTGTTTCTTCCCACGCGTGTTCAGTCATAGGAAGTTCCTCAGTCTCTTTCTCAGTACAACCCGTAACGGTACAAGAACGCTCCTTTGAACCCGCTTCTGTACAAGTCGCTTCTTTCGTTGTTTTCCACTCACCCCATACATGTGGTGGATGGGGTGGCTGCTCACCCTCGCCCTCTGCCAACGCGGTGGGCAGCAGAGAGAATACCATTACCATCGCCATGAACAGCGACAGCAATCTGCGTTTTGTTGTTTTCATGTTCATTCCTTCCTTTCTCACTTCCACGGAGCCTTTGTCCGCAGGTTGGACGGCCCGCTTGTCCGCCCTGGGATACTTTTACTACAAAAGGATAGCAGTACTTTGTAAAATCTTCGTATCAAACTTGTATCCTTTTTGCATCATTCCTTAATTCTCCCCAGAGACGGAAAGCATGCCCGGCCTTCATGATACTATGACGCGCTTTCCCCTCTCCAGGTTCCCTCATAAGCCCAGCTTTTTGCAGGAAATTTTATCCCTGCCTGACGCTGAAACGAAATTCCGTGGTGTAGTCGTACCGCTGCCCAGGACGGAGAACCACATCGCCCCATTCGGGGTGGTTGGGGCTGTCCGGGATAAACTGGGTCTCCAGGCAGACCCCCATGCGGGGGCCGTAATCCACGCCGCCCTTGCCACCGGGGCCGTTCAGGAAATTGCCGCTGTAAAATTGGATGGCAGGCTTTTCCGTCCACACCTCCATGGATATGCCGCTGGCCGCTCCCGTCAGCCGCGCCGCCAGACGGAGCCCCTGCGCCGGGTTCAGCAGGAAGCTGTGGTCATAGCCGCCCACGTTGCGAAGTTGCTCCCAATCCGCGCCGATGTCCCGGGCGATAGGCTTTTCCGCCGTGAAATCCAGAGGTGTGCCCAAAACGCCCTGGCCCATGGCAAGGGGGATGCTGTCCGGCCCCACAGGGGTGAAGCGGTCCGCGTCCACCCACAGGGTTTGGCCCATGGCGTCCCCGCCGCCATCGAGGTTGAAATAGGCGTGGTTGGTGATATTGCAGTAAGTCGGCTTGCTGGACACGGCTTTGTACTGGATCCCCAGGCCGCAATCCGTGAGGTAATAGGCCACCTGCAACGCCAGCTCTCCCGGCCAGCCGTCCAGGCCGTCCGGCGCGGTGCAGGCCAGGGTCACGCTGTCCTCCGCCTGTTCCGCGATGGTGAATATCTGCTTGGAAAAGCCGTGAGGGCCTCCATGGAGCTGCTTGCCTCCCTCGTTGGGAACCAGGGAAACCATCCGGCCATCAATGGCGCAGGACGCGCCCGCGATCCGGTTGGCATACCGCCCCACCACGGCGCCTACATAGCCGCCGTTATCCTCATAGGCAGATACCGCTTTGTACCCTAAAACCACATCTAACGGTTTTCCGGTTCGGTCTGGAACCCGCAGGGCGCGCAGCGCAGCGCCGTATGTTATCACCTCCGCTTCCATCCCACCCCGGCGCAGGGTGATCTTTTCCACAGGACGTCCGTCCCGGGCGGAGCCGAAAGGCTCCGTGTGTACTGCCATGGCAATCGCCTCCTTATGTAAAGCGTTCCATCCTCAGTATACCATAGTTTTCATGGAAAGACAAGGCGGGATTTCAACAGGGGGAATATTTCCATCCCGCCGGGGCAAACCATGCCCCGGAAGTATGGCGTGTTATGTAATTTGGGCATTTGATATTTTCCGCCGTTGGGAGTATGATAAGCGGAACACGCTGAAAAATCAGGGGAAAAGAGGGGGAAACCATGAAGGAGCTGAAATTTTCCGGCGGCTATGTCAAGCGGTACTGGGCACGCTACGCCGCCGGGATTATCGCCTTGGCGGCAGTGGACCTGATGAATGTATACATCCCACAGTTCACCGGGGAGATCACCGATGGCCTGCGGGCCGGGACGATCGGCATGGACGGCGTCTGGCGGCTGGTGGGGCTGATTGTGGCCATGGGGGCAGGGATGGCGCTGGGACGGTTCGGATGGCGTTTTTTTATCTTTGGCACCTGCCTGGCCATCGAAAACGATATGCGGGGAGATCTGTTCGCCCACCTGGAAACCCTCTCCACCCACTATTTCAACGAGCATAAGACTGGCGATCTGATGGCCCATTTCACCAACGACCTCCACGCTGTGCGGATGCTGATGGGGCCGACGGTAGTCACCGCCTTCGATGCATCGGTAATGCTGGTGATGGTGCTGGGGAAGATGATGTTTTATGTGGATATGCGCCTGACATTGGTAGCGGTGATCCCCCTGCTGCTGATTATGTACGGGGATTACGCCTACGGCAAGGTAATGCACCGGAAATTCTTCGTCAAACAGCGGGCCTTCTCCGAACTGACCGACCAGGTCCAGGAGGCTGTCAGCGGCATCCGGGTCATCAAGGCGTTCGTCCAGGAGCGGAAGGAGCTGGCCGCCTTTGCCAAGGTCAACCGGCTCAATCAGGAAAAGAATCTGGATGTGGCGCGGACGCAGGCCCTTTTTCTGCCCCTGCTGGACTTTGTGATCGGGGTTAGCGGACTGCTGACCCTGCTGTACGGCGGCTATCTGACAATCACGGGGGAGATCACCCTGGGGCAGTTCGAAGCTTTCAACCTCTATGTTGCGATGCTGGTCTGGCCCATGCTGGCGGCAGGCGAATGCATGACCACCATTTCCCAGGGGCTTGCCAGCGTTAAACGGATCATGGCCATCATGGGCGAGCGCCCAGAGATCGTGGACGGGCCGGAGGCCAGGGACAACGGCGTCCTGGGCGGGGAGATTGATCTGAACGGATTGACTTTTGCCTACCCCGGCCACGAAGGGACCAACGCTCTAAACCAGATCAGCGTCCATGTGAAACAGGGCGAGACACTGGCGGTTTTGGGCCGCACCGGCAGCGGGAAGACCACCCTGGCTAATCTGCTTCTGCGGCTCTATGACGCGAAAAGCGACATGATCCGGATTGACGGCAGGCCGCTCCATGAGATCCCCCTGGCATCGCTGCGGCGGGACATCGCCTACGTTCCCCAGGACAGCTTCCTCTTTTCCGACACGCTGGCCCGGAACATCGCCTTCGGTGTCACAGGCAAGAGCCTTGAAGAGATTCAGCAGGCGGCGAAAAACGCCTGCATCCATGACAATATCATGGACTTCCCCGAGGGGTACGAGACCATGGTGGGCGAGCGGGGTGTCACCCTCTCCGGCGGACAGAAGCAGCGCAGCGCCATTGCCCGGGCCTTGCTCAAGGAAGCGCCGGTGCTGATCCTGGACGACGCGCTCTCAGCAGTGGACACTGACACGGAGGAGCAGATCTTACATAACCTGCGGGAAAACCGGGCGGGGCGTACTACCATTATTATTGCCCACCGGATCTCCACCATCCAGCACGCGGATCACATTCTGGTTTTGGATGACGGTAAGGCCGCGGAGTACGGGCAGCATGACGAATTAATGGCCCTGGGCGGCATTTACCGTAGCGTCTATGAAAAGCAGCAGTTGGAAAAGCAGCTTCGCGAGGAAGGAGGGGCGGCGTCATGAGCCTGTTTCGCAAAACGCCGGAGGAAGCCCAGGATATTCACTATAAGGGGAACGCAGTTCTGCGGATGCTCTCCTACTTAAAGCCCCATGCGGGAATGATGGCGGTATGTTTGGTACTGGTGCTGATCCTTACCGGGCTGGAGCTGTACCGGCCCCTGATCACCGGCAATGCCATCGACCTCTACATCGCCGGGGACTACGCCCCTGGCGAAGCGGTAGAGGAGCGGTTCCGGGGACTGCTGCTGGCTGCCGCCCAGTACGGCGGGGCACTGCTGGTTACGTTTTTCTGCAATAACCGGATGATGAACCTGCTGCAAAAAATAGGCCAGAGCATCGTCTATGAAATGCGGCGGGAGCTCTTCGAGCATATCGAAAGTCTCTCTATGCGGTTTTTTGACCTGACCCCTGTGGGCAAGATCGTCACCCGGGTGAGCAACGATGTGGAAGCCGTCCATGAGCTGTATGCGAATATCCTGGTAAAATTGTTCCGGAATACGGTAAAGATCATCGGACTAGCCGTGGTTATGCTGATGCTGGATACCAGGATGGCGCTGCTGAGCTTCGTGATGGTGCCGCTGGTTTCGGTGCTGACTTTGGTGACCCGGCGTCTCTCCCTGCGGGCCAACCGGGCCAACCGGACCTGCCTGACGGCGCTGAACACCTTCCTGTCGGAGCACCTCTCCGGCATGAAGATCATCCAGATTTTCAACCGGGAGAAGGAGAAGTTCCAGGAGTTTTCCCAGCACAACCAGTCCTACTACCGGACTAGTTTCCGGGCGATCATGGTCAACGCTGTGTTCCGCCCCATTATCGTGCTGACCAGCGTTATTGCCATGGCCATCGTAATTGCCGGCGGCAGCCACGGGGTACTGGCCGGAACCCTATCGTTCGGAACGATGTACATTTTCCTGCAATACATCAAAACCTTTTTCGAGCCGATCCAGGATTTGGCGGAGCAGCTTTCCACCCTTCAGTCTGCGGTGGCTTCGGCGGAGAAAATTTTCACCCTGCTGGACGAGGAGCCATTGATCCACGACCCGGAGAAGCCCACAAAACTGGATAAGATCCAGGGACGCATTGAGTTCAAGCATGTGTGGTTTGCCTACGACAACGAAAACTTTATCCTGCGGGATGTGAGCTTTGTCATTGAACCGGGGCAAAAGGTGGCCTTTGTGGGGGCAACCGGCGCGGGAAAAAGCTCCATCCTTAACCTGATCGGCCGGTACTACGACATCCAGAAGGGAGAAATCCTTATCGATGGCGTGAATATCCGGGCGCTAACCCGGGATCAGATCCGCCGCGCCATCGGGCAGGTTCAGCAGGATGTGTTTATCTTCACCGGCGATATCAAGAGCAACATCCGCCTGCGGGAAGAGGGCATCTCCGATGCTGCCATTGAAAAGGCCGCGCGGGAAGTCAACGCCAGCCGGTTTATTGACCGCCTGCCGGACGGTTACGGCGAGCGGGTGACAGAGCGCGGTTCCACCTTCTCGGCGGGGCAGCGGCAGCTTTTGAGCTTCGCGCGGACGCTGGCCTTCGACCCCACCATCCTGATCCTAGACGAGGCTACCGCCAACATCGACACCGAGACGGAGCAGTGGATTCAGGAAGCCCTGGAAACGCTGATGGCTGGCCGAACCACCATTATGGTGGCGCACCGCCTGTCCACCATTCAGCACGCCGATAAGATCATTGTGATGCACAAAGGCCAAATCCGGGAAAGCGGTACCCATCAGGAGTTACTAGATCAGGACGGGATTTATCGGAAGCTATACCAGTTGCAGCTGGCGTAATACATCAGCAGAGGATATTTGTGGGGACGCCACCCGGAAGCCATAGGATCCAACATAACCCCAGCCTAAAGGCTAAATTTTTTCGCTGCCTTGGAGATCTATCACCCGCAGGTCTCCAAGGCAGCGGTTTTCGCGCCGGAATTGCCTACAAACAGCTTGCGGCCCAGATAATTCTGTATCACCGGTTCCCGGCCCCTGCGGGCCATCAGCCACCGTGGCTGCGGAGGTATTCCTGAAACTCCAGCGTCCGGGACCAGTATTTTATGCCCCAGTGCTCGAAATCCCACTGCACCTGATAGCCGTTGCACTCGAAGTCAATATAGTACAAAAGGCCGTCACGGACAACGAAATTGGTGGGGAAATAGTCGATGTTCAGCCCCGCCGGATAGAGTTGCGCGCACATCTCGCGGATCTGGGAAAAAAACGCAGGCTGCATCTCGTTACGGCGCACATAGTCGAAAACGGTGTCCCCGGCAATGTATTCCTTTACAATGCGCTCCGCCTGTCCGTCTGCTGACAGCAGCAACGGCATGCGGATGCCTACCTCCCTGAGCCGCTGGTAGTCGTGAAGCTCCGCCTGCATCTTGTCGCCGAACTGGTAATAACTGCATGGCTCATGGTGGATCTGCTTGACCACCACTTCACGAAGCCCATCGGACGCCAGGTAGGAATATCCGCCTTTTCCTTTGCCCAGCAAACGCAGAATGGTATAGGGAGCGCCATTGACTGTCAAAATTTCAGGCTCCATCGGCCCCTCCTCTTTTATTGGCCCTACGGCCTACAGCAGCGGCTTCGCCAGTGGGAACAGGAACCGCCGCCACTTGGGCTGGCAGCCCCGGGCGGATTCCGCGGCGGCATCCAGGTGCGTCCAGGCTGTCTCCCGCTCTTCCTCCGTCAGGGTGTGTTGGCTGAATTTTGCCTTACGGCCCAATTCCTCTAAAATCTTGTCCTCTTTGCTGCCCAGATCCACAGCCCTCCGGTAGCGCCGGTAGGCGTGGATCACAGAGCGGTTAACATCCTTGTGTCGCCGTGCCGCTCTCCGGGGCAGGAAACTCAGGAAGTAGGCGCCGCACAGCAGCCCTGCCGCTAATACCACCCCGCCAACGATCCTTAGGGCTTTGCCGGGAGCCGGCTTTTCTTCCTCCTCGGGAAAAATCTCCTCGGAAAGCGGCGCATCCTCCTCCGGTGTTTCTGTTTTGGATTCATTGGGAAGCTCCGGCATTTCTTCGGAAGGCGTTTCCCCGTTTCCGGCGGCCTCCTCCGTCTCCGGCGCACCGGACAGCTCTACCCCGCTGCTGCCCCCGGCATAACCAGGGGTCATCTCCACCGGATGCCAGCCATAGCCATCAATATAGACCTCCACCCAGGCATGGGCGTCACTATCCAGCACAACCCCCCGCCCCCGCTCATTTAGATAGACTGTGTATCCAGTCACGTACCGGGCCGGAATCCCCTGGGCGCGCAGCATCAGCGCCCCAGCGGTGGCAAAATGGACGCAGTAGCCCCGTCCCTCTGACAAAAAGTGCTGTAGAAAATCCCCGCCCGGCGCCATGGCCGGCGTATCGGGGTCATAGACCGCAATGGCAGACAGCAGCTCCGCCGTCCGGGACGCGGCGGTGAGGACGGCATCAAACCGCTCCGGGACGCTCATATCGTCCGTCAGCTCCACCGTACTGCCAAAATCCTTCAGGGTGAGGGTATTTTCGTATACCGCTTGCAACTGCGCCAGATTTTGCTCCAGGATTTCGCGTTCTTCGCCTTCTGCCCCGTCCAGCGAACTTTCAATCGCTTCTATTATCAGCAGCAGACGCTCCTGGCTCAGCAAATTTTCGACTCGGTTGCGCGTGTAGCTGTCCAGATCCAGGTATACCGGGATGGCTTCCTGGCGGTAGGCGCGCTCCTGTTCCGCTGCCGCTCCCCCCAAAGGCGCAAAAGTTTCCCGGGGGTCGCTGGGCATGTAGCCCACCTCGTATTCCTCGCTGCCGGGGATCAGGATGTCCTCCCACTCGCTGGAACCCGGCAGGCGCAGCCAGCCGGATTCGTCTGTACTGCCATAGCCTGCCGCCAGTTGGTAGGGATAGAAGTATACGCCGCGAAACGAGACGTCGCGGATGGACATGGTGTATTCCTCGGGCCGGCCGGCCGTCTCATAGGGAAACAGCGAGGGGGAGATGCCTAGATCTGTGTTTACCGCCTCCCAGGCGTCTCCCGTGTAGACGCCCAGTGCGCCGCCCCGCAGGTATATCTGCCCTGCCGCAGGCTGGCTGGATCCCACGGTCATGATCTTGCGGCCCGCATAGCGCCGCGGCCCCGCGGCCCGCAGGTTTTCCCGCCGTTGGAGGGAGCCGCTGGCGGCGCCATCCCCGGCAAGATCCCCGGCAGCGTCTGTGATCCCGAGGTTCCCACCAGACAGGGTGAAATCAATACCCAGCTCAAGAAACGTCTCGTTCAGCTGATCTATGTCAAAAAAACGATCTACCTGCTCTGTTACGCCGCGCACCAGGTTGTCCCTGGCATTGGTGGCCCACTGGGGACGGGTGTAGCCCTCCATGGGCAGGGCCATCACCAGGAGCAGCAGCAGCATTGCCATGCCGGCCAGGCTGAGAAACTGTGCGCGGGCTAGACTGCCCGGGTCTTTCCGTCCGAACAGGGCGGTAAGCAGCATAGCCCCCCATCCGGCAAAGGCCGCCAGCACCGCTCCCCAGGCGGGCAGTACCCCCATCAAAATAGCGGGCAGCAGCAGCGCCGTGCTCAGCAGCGCGGCCAGGTACCATCGCCTTGCCCGGGCCACGATCCAGCCCATGATCCACGCCAGGGCGGCGCTTAGCAGCA
This sequence comes from uncultured Oscillospiraceae bacterium, assembly GCA_910587645.1. Classification (GTDB taxonomy): domain Bacteria; phylum Bacillota; class Clostridia; order Oscillospirales; family Oscillospiraceae; genus Pelethomonas. The sequence continues at coordinate 114,347 of CAJUNA010000005.1, read as the reverse complement.
GCATAACGGGCAAAAGCTGCTCCTTGCCTGGAGAAAAGGTGGCGGTAAAGGTTCTGGCTGGGGGGCGGGGCAGCAGCTCCATCTGCAAGCCTACCCACTCCAGCACCGGAGCGGTTTTCTCCCAGGTCAGCCAGAACAGCCAGACAATCCCCGCTGCCGCCAACAGCGCCCCCCATGGGTGGGCCTGCTTATGCAGAAGCACGGACACCGCCGCCCCAAAGACACAGCAGGCCACCACTGCCCCTGTATCTGTTGCCACGGCGTACCCCGACAGGAATGCCAGGGCGCATCCCACCGTCAGCAATATGGCAATCAGGATATCTCCAGCCAGCAAAAGGAGCTTCCCTTCCACGTGGACGTCATCAAGTTTCCCCATTGGGAACCTCCTTCCCGGAAATGTGAATCTGATACACTGGGCCGCCAGGGCCCTGGGCAATGGCCTGCTCCAGGATGGATTTACCGCGCATTGGCGCGGGGTCAGACAAAACCGCCGCCAGGCAGGCTTCCCAATCCCGCTCTGCCGTTACCCGGCAGATCCGCACCGCGCCGGTTTCCGGATGGAGCCAGCGTACCTCATGAACCCGCTCCTGTTCCAGCAGGGCCATGCTCCAGCCTGCCAGGCGGTCTAGCGTCCGGTCCACCTCCGCCAGCAGGCCAAAGTGGTCGAAGGTCAACACCGGCAGGGGCCGGGTGTCCTCGGGCGGTTCGCGGGTAACCAGCTCATCCCGTTTGGCAGTCATTTTCCAGTGGATCATCCGCAGGCTGTCCCCCTCCCGATAGGGGCGCAGCTCATAATTTTCTCCAAAAACCGCCCTGCCTTTGGCGGCAGGTGCGGAAATCCCCGTCCCCTCCGGCAGCTCTACCAGACCAGGCAGCTCCGGTTGCGGGACGATCATGAGGATCATCACCGGCGGCTTTCGCAGGGGCAGGGCGAACAGCCCAAGGCAGTCGCAGGCCCATAGCCGGTCCACTGTACACTCCACCAAGCCGCAGTGGTCGGTCTCCAGGGTCCAGCTCCGGTCCTCCTCCGGCCTGGCGCGGCGGAGGGATGTCCTGGCGGAATGAATCTCTCCAGTCAGCCGGTTCACCACCCGCAGGCGGTAGGAGACCCGGGCGACCGGCAGATGAAACCGGTTATGGAGAGAGAGGGTCCAAGTGGCGGCACTCCTCCGCTGGATACAGGGCGCAGAGACCCCCAGCACCGCCCTGCTCCCCAGCATGGCAGGCAGGCTGACCAGCAGCCCCAGCACGGGAAAGCACAGCACGGCGAAAAAGATAAAGTGAAACAGGTAGCCCACGTCCAAAACCTGGCCGAGATAAGCCAGAAAAAGCGCCAGGACGTACAATAATCTCCGTCTGAGCATAGCGTTACTGGATTTTTGGCGGATCCACCTGCCGCAGGGCGGCGTGGGCGATTTCCTGCACGTTGGCGGAGCGTTCCGCACCGGGAACCATCAGCAGACGGTGGGCAATGGCGTCTACCCAGATGGTCTGCACATCCTCCGGCACCACATAGTCCCGGGCGCGCAGAAAGGCTACGGAACGGCTAACCGCCGTTACCGCCAAGGTCGCCCGAGGGCTTGCCCCCTGGAGGAGCTGGGGGTGCCGCCGGGTAGCGTTAACCAATTTAATAATGTACTGCATGATCGGCTCACTGACGTGGACGCGGCTGGCGGCCTGCCGCATCTGCTCCAGAGCGTCCCGGCCTACCACCTGCTCCACGCCGTCCATGGCGTGTCCAAACTGCCGGCGGCGCAGCAGCTCCAGTTCCTCCGCCGGGGAAGGGTAGCCCATGCTCAGGCGCAGGAGAAAGCGGTCCAGCTGGCTGTCCGGAAGCTTCTGGGTACCGGAGGCGCCAACAGGGTTTTGGGTGGCAATCACCATAAAGGGCTGGGGCACAGGCCGGCTGACACCGTCAACGGTGACTTGATTTTCCTCCATGGCTTCCAGCAGGGCGGACTGGGTGCGGCTGGTAGCCCGGTTCAGCTCATCGGCCAAAAAGAGGTTGCACATAACCGCCCCGGGCTGATATTCCATTTTCCCCGTCTCTTTATGATAAATAGAGAACCCGGTTACATCGGAAGGCATTATATCCGGCGTAAACTGCACCCGGGAGAATTGGAGGTCCAAGGCCTTGGCAAAGGCCAGGGCGAGAGTGGTTTTTCCAACGCCGGGGATATCCTCCAGGAGAATATGGCCACGGGCCAAAATAGCGGCGAGAACCTTGACCAGGATAGGGTCTTTTCCCACAATCGCTTTTTTTACTTCCGCGACTACGCTGGAGGCTAAATTTCGTTCGTTCATTTTTTTCTCCTTTTTCATTTTTCCCCTCGGGGGGATATTCTTTTCCATTTTGGGAAAAGAACCAAAAGCACCCTCAAAGGAGTTCCCCTCCCTTGAGGGTGCTTCCCATGTTTTGATTATTTTTCCTAACGCTGTACTACCGTTTTTTACCAATCGTGGGTGGATTCCGGTGTCTGCCCACGGATTTTAACGCAAATTTTGCTGCTGCGGGCAGCAGGGATAACTGCCTGCCTCCCCTGTAATTATACGGTTTTCTCTTAAATGCGTCAATAAGTTTTTCTGGAAACGCCTCTCTGGAGAATAATACGTCTCCCTTAGGGCAAAATAGCAAAAACCCAGACAAAAGGAGAAAAACGATGCCATCTGCCAATAAGAAATCCCTGCTGATTTTCAGCATCGCGGCAGCGGCACTGCTGGCCGCCGCCGTATTTCTTTCTCTCTGGAATGGCGGGGAAACCGCCCCCGCTTCTTCTGCCGCCACGATCCCCTTCTCTGCCAGCAACTGGGGCCTGTCCTTCCCAAAGGAGGGCGATGCACCAAATGGAAATGCTTCTTCCGCCGATTTGGCTAAATACAATGCGTACTATTTAGGTGATACTTCACAAAAAGTAATTTATCTAACCTTTGACTGCGGCTACGAGAACGGTTATACCACGCAAATCCTGGACGTGCTGAAAAAACACCGCGCTCCTGCCGCCTTCTTTGTGGTGGGCCATATGATCGAATCCGCCCCGGATATTGTCCGCCGCATGGCGGCGGAGGGTCATGTGGTGGGCAATCATACCTTCCACCATCCGGATATGTCCAGCATATCGGAACAAGCCGCGTTTCAAAAGGAATTGGACAGCCTTGCGGAATTGTATCAAAAAACCGTGGGACAGCCCCTCCCCCATTTTTACCGCCCGCCCCAGGGAAAATACAGCGAGGAAAATTTAAAGCAAGCCCAAGCCTTGGGGTATAAAACAGTTTTCTGGAGTCTCGCCTATGTGGACTGGAACACAGACAGCCAGCCTTCCCCGGATCAGGCCTACGCAAAGCTCCTGCCGAGGATCCATGATGGCGCAATTGTCCTGCTCCACTCCACATCCCGAACCAATGCGGAAATTTTAGACGAGCTGCTCAGTAAGTGGGAAGCGATGGGATATACCTTCCGCTCCCTGCATGACCTGCCGGGAAGCGTTTGACAAAAAAGGAGAGCTGGCGCTGCCAGCCCTCCTTTTTGCGGGGAATTGCCTGCAACCAGGCGAGGGAGTTGCCCCCCGGCCTGCCGCGTATGTACCTTTATCTCAGCCTTACCGCAGTGCCGTACGCAATGACCTCCGCGGCCCCCTGCATAACAGAGGACGAACCGTAGCGGACGTTGACAATCGCGTCGGCCCCCAGGGCGTTGGCCTCATCCACCATCCGCTTGGTGGCAATCTGACGGGCTTCCACCAGCATCTCTGTATAGCCAGTGATTTCTCCGCCCACCAGGGTCTTCATCCCGGCCATAAAGTCCTTTCCGAAGTTCTTCGACTGAACCACAGTGCCCTTTACCAGGCCCAGCGGTTCAATTTCCTTCCCGGGAACATAATCAATATTGAGCAGCAGCATCTTCTTCTCCTCCTTGAATTTCTTTTAATCTGTTTTTGAGACTGACCCAGATAAAGGGAATGCTCCCTAAATCTAACACTAATACCATCAGCAGTACCTTTGCGGTGAGCCGCGCTGGATCCATTCCGGCCCGCAGCCACAGCGCGATGGCTACAATCGCAAGACGGAACAGCGTGGCAGACACAGCTCCCAGGATGGCGTTCTTCCGCCGGACAGCCTGGGAATCAGTATTTGCTGGCTTCATCTTCTTCCCCTCCATCAATCTCCCTGAGACGCTGGGCCATGGCGTAGACAACGCCTACAATCACCGCCCCGCCCACCAGGGCATACAGCAGTAGAAAAGGGACTGCCGCCCCCGCGCCCTGGGTTCCCGCCAGGCCGGCGGCGTAAGCTACCATGCCCAGCAGGGGCGCTACATACGCGACAACAATTACCGTGATAATTACCGGCGCGATTTTTTTCTTAGTATTTTTTTGCATCATCGATCTCTCCTTTCCCGATCTCCCGGATGCGCTGGAACAGCGCGTAGAGCACACCACAGATAAGCAGCCCCAGTATGGCCATTATAATAACAACCAGGAACAGCGGCGGCGCGGTGTTAGGCTCCGACAGAGCGCCCCAGATAAACAGCCCCATCATTGCCCCTAGCAGTAAAACCGCCACCGCTGAGATGGTTACGGGAGCTATATAACGGATGCGCACGTCCTGTTTCTGCTTATTTTGGAAAGTGGTGCCGGACTGCTCCAGCTTCTTCATCTCCGCCAGTACGCCACCGGCGTCCAGCTCACCTAAAGGTTCGGTACGCTCCTTGAGCAGCTCGCACAGCCGCACCGACTCCTCCAGGTTCCGCAGCTCCCGCTCCAGGGTTACCAGATGCCGCCGCATACCATCGCCTACGGTCTGTGTCCCCTCCTGCATCCGGCGGATCTCGTCAATGGGAACGCCAAGCTTCCGCATGAGCTTGATGCGCTGTAGGACACTTACCTCAGCTTCGCCGTAGTCCCGGTAGCCGTTTTCACTATTGCGGCTGGGAGATAGCAGGCCCTTTTCCTCATAAAAACGGATATTCTTCTTCGTAATGCCCACCAGGGCTTCCACCTCGTTGATCTTCAGCCGGATCACCTCTTTTCCCTTTATTTTATACCCTCCACTAGGGGGAAGGTCAAGGGTTTTCTGCATTTAGGGGAAGATTTTTATAAATTTGTGCCGCCCAAAATACCACCGCCGCCGTCAGAACCAACACGATTCCCTCTGTAGCCGCCACGGGCAGGTAGGCATTGGAAACCATTGCCGCGAAGTTTACCGCCCCATGGGCCAGGATCGCGGCAGGGAACAGCCAGCGTTTCCCTGCCCGCAGGCTGGCAAACACCAATACGGAATTAGCCATATGCAGGGCAATCGCTGAAATTCTCTCCAACCCACTCCATAGGAACATGGCGGCGGGTGTGGACGCCAGGGTCTCCACAGCGGCGGCGGCTTCCGTTGGCAGGGCGGCGTTCCCGGCGCTCAGTGCCAGGGCCAGATTTGCCGCCATGGTCAGGCCTACCAACAAAAACGCTTCGATCCCTCCGTGGCCGATGCCGTAGCTGAGGGCGGTGATCCGTTTTCCCTGCTTTTTCAGGACGAAACGGAAAGCCATAAGCCGGCCTGTTTCCTCAAATACCCCTGCCGCCAGGCCTCCATACAGACCGTAGAGCAAGATATTTTCCTGGATCGCTGCCCCGGCAGCGGAGCCAAGCACCAAGTTGTGTAACACTGGCTCTAGGATCAGAGCAAAAAGCACGAAAGTGCCCGCGCCTGTAAAAAATGCGCCCCAGGACCCGCCATGCTTTCGGAGAAATAGTATGACGCCTATGGGCAGTACAACGGTAAGCAGCAGCACTGCCGCCATAGCCGCCATGGTTGCTGTTGGTATCATGGAACCCCTCCCATTCCGGCTGCGGTGGGCCGCAGCCTGTTTGATAAGGCCACTATACACCATCCATTAGGGGGAAGGTCAAGGTTTTTTTGAATTTTTTTCAGTTTTTCTTGCCGTACCTTGGGGCGGTGGGGAAAGACGCCCGGCAGGAACGGTGGATCCTGCCGGGCGTCCGTATTTTTTATCAGCGATGGGCCGGCTCACCTTCGAACGCAATAATGCTGCCGGTGGACGCATTGATTTCCATTTCGTACTCCATCCCGTTGTAGATGATTTCTACCTCATAAATGGCCACGCCGTCATCGTAGTCCAGCTCCAACTTCACAATATGGCTTGCCGCCGCGCCGGGAACCTTGCTCAAGGCAATCTCCTGGGCTTTTTCCCGGGTGATGAGATTGCCAGCGGCAGGGGTATAGGATTCCGCATCGTAGTCAAACCCGATGACTTCGCCGGTCTTGGCGTCCAGTTCATAATCGTATTCCTTGCCATCTGTGGTGTAGAACTCCACCTCATAGACCTGCCGCCCGTCCTCCCAGTCCAGCTCAACCTTGGTAAAGACCGCGCCGGACGCGGTTACGCCCGCGTGGGCCAGGGCTTTCGCCTTAGCGTCCTCCGGGGTGATCTGCCCCGCAGGAGAGTTGGTATTCCCGCCGGAGGGTGTTGTGCCGCCAGAAAAAGAATCCGCATCCGTCACCGTGCCGCCGGAGAGGGTCACGGTGCTGGCGGCACTATCCCAGGCTACACTTTTGCCCATCAGCTCACCCACTGCCCGGACAGGCAGATAGGTGGAGCCGTTATACAGCACGGGATAAACCGTTTTCCCATTGGCATCGGTAAAGGTTCGGGCCGTGCTGTCCACAACTACGGTGAAATCGCTGCGTACCTCCACGGTGATGTCCTGGGCGCGGGCTTTGGCGTCCGGCGTACCGGATGCGGCAGGGGTGGTTCGCGCGCCGCCCAGGGTCACGGTCTTGGTTTCCTCGTTCCAATCCACGTTCTTGCCCATCAGCTCCCCGATGGCCCGAACGGGCAGGTAGGTGGTGCCGCTATAGAGGATAGGATGAACCTGCTGTCCGTTTGCGTTGTAGAAGGCCTGCTTCACGCCGTCGATAATAATGGTCATATCCGGGCGCAGACGGGCGGCGTCGGCGCTCCCTGCGTTGGCGCATCCAGCCAAGGGAACCAGCAGCAGTGCTGCGCACAACAGCGGCAACAAAAGCCATCCCATAATCTTTTTCGTCAGAGCTTTCTCCATAAAACATCCTCCTTTTATGATTATATTGATATAAGCCCTCCAGCGGCTACGCTGCCAGCAGCCAATATCCTTCGCCCGGTTCCTGGGTGAAATCCGCACCAGTTTCCGCCAGGACTGTCAGCAGCCCAGCGTACTCCGCCGCTCCCAGCGGGTAGAGCTGTCCCGGCTCCCAGGCCAGTCCAAGCTCCTCCTCAACCCATTGCCGTACCTCTTCGCCACCTGCGGTAATAGTCCCCGCTGGCAGTTCTCTGCTGCCCGTCTCGCTGGCTTCCGATGTTTTTTCCGCGGCGGGCATAGTATACAGTTGAGCGGAATCCCCCTCTATGGAGACGTCCTCCGCCGTAAGAGCAGCTTCTGGCAGGGGTTCCGGTTCTTCATCATACGCCGCATCCCTCGCGGCGCGGAAGGTGGGCGCATCGCACGGTGCCTCTATACCGTTCCCACTGCTATGAGCGGCAGGCGTATTTTCCGTTCCGTCCTCCGCTGTATAGGAAGCAATGGACAGCTGCTGGCCAGACGGGCCGCTTCCCAACCGTTGGAGGGAAACCGCCCCCAACACTGCCAAGGCGCAGCAGGCGGCTAATGCCGTCCACTGCTTCCAGCGGGGAAAACGGACCACCTTCCTGGGCTGGGGCCGGTCTTGCGGGGTGTTCCGTACCTGCTCCATAATCCGCTGGGAAAAGCCCTCTGGTATGGCCGCTTCTTCTGGGATCATCGCCGCGTGGATTTCCACCAGATCGTCAAAATACCGCTGGCAGACCGGGCAGGACGCCATGTGCTCCATCAGCTCCTCCTGCCCATCCCCGGACAGCTCGCCGTCCAAATAGGCACTGATCGACTCCTCATATTCCGCGCAGGTCTTCATAACCGGCCACCTCCCTCCCGTATTTCTACTGTAGGTTTAGACGGCAGATATCCGGATAAGTTCCCGTTTTTCATCAGGATTTTCCGCAGTGCCCCCCTAGCCCGGGAAATCCGGGATTTCACCGTTCCCAGGTCTACCTCCAGCACCGCCGCGATCTCCTCATAGCTCAACTCCTGTAGCTCCCGCAGCACCAACGCCTGCCGGTGGCTTTCGCTGAGCTGATCCATGCCGGCTGCCACGGCATCCCGCAGCTCGGCCCCCTCCAGGCAATCCTGAGGGGAGGGCGCGGTGTCCACGGCGTCAATGGGGGATCCTTCTTCGTCCAGGCTGGTCTCTCCCCGTCTCCGCTTGGACCGGCGCAGCAGGTCAATAGCGGCGTTGCTGGCCAGCCGGTAGAGCCAGGTGGAAAACTCCGCTTCCCGCCGGAAGGCGGGCAAGCCCCGCCAGGCAGACAAAAACGCTTCCTGGGCGGCATCGGCAGCATCTTCAGGGCTGCCGCACAGCCGCAGGGTCAGGCTGTATACTCTTTTCTCATAGAGCCGCACCAGCTCCGCGAAGGCGTCCTCCCCGCCTTCGGCGGCGGCGCGAACCAGCTCGTCAACCGTCATGCAGATCCCTCTTAATGCCTTTCGTCACCCGGTATACGTCCTCCAGCGTCTCCATATGGACGATCTGTTCCTTATAATAGGAGGCGTGGGGTACGCCCTTCAAATACCACGCGTAATGCCGCCGCGCTGTTAGCACGGCAATCTTCTCACAATTATATGCCGCCGCCAGTTCGATCTGGCGCACAGCGGTGTCACACCGCTCCGCCAGGGGCGGCTTGGGCGGGAGCGGCTCCCCGTCCAGCGCGGCCAGGGCTTCCCGGAAAATCCAGGGATTGCCGAAGCACCCCCGGCCAATCATGGCCATATCGGCCCCAGTCTGCTTGAGGATCCGTACCGCATCCTCTCCGGAGAACACATCGCCGTTGGCGATTACCGGGATAGAGACCGCTTCCTTTACCTCCCGGATGGTGCCCCAATCCGCTGTGCCGCCATACATCTGCACCCGCGTGCGCCCATGGACCGCCACGGCGGCTACCCCCGCCTGTTCCAGCATTTTCGCCAGCTCCACCGCGTTGATGCTGCCCTTGTCCCAGCCCCGGCGCATTTTCACGGTCACAGGGACGGGGGATGCTTTTACCACCGCTTCCGCAAGACGCGCGGCCTTTTCCGGATCCTTCATCAAAGCCGCGCCATCGCCGGAGGAGACCACCTTTCCCACGGGGCAGCCCATGTTGATATCCAGCAGCTCCGCCCCGCTGGCTCCGACAGCGATCTGCGCGGCCTCGGCCATACAGGAAATGTCGCTGCCGAAGATCTGCGCGGCAAAGGGGCGCTCTCCCGGAAAAGGCTGGAGCAGCAGCCGGCTCTTTTTATCCTGATAACAGAGCGCCTTTGCGCTGACCAGCTCGGTATAGGTAAGCCCTGCGCCCATTTCGGCGCAAATCTGGCGGAAGGCAGCGTCAGTAACGCCTGCCATAGGGGCCAGGGCCAGCCGGGACGGGATGGTGAGGGAGCCGATTTGCATAATGTCCTCCTTGCCGCGCCCCAGGGCGGCGTGGTTTTTGTGTCAAGAGCGGCCTTCGGGCATCCCGTGCCGCATTGTGGGTATTATAGCATACTTTGAAGGGTTCGGCAATAGGGGTATTGCTTGGGGCAGCGTCTTAGGAAAGTGCGGTCTGGGATCTGTAGTTCCGGGTATAGCCTTATTGCGGGTGCCCTTTTAAAAAGTCAAAACCACCGGCTAAGCCGGTGGTTTTGACTATACCTGTAAAAACTTCCGAATTGCGCTCAAGCTTCCGCCAACGCCGATCAGCATACCTGCCCCGGCGAAGATAGCGGCGACATAGTTCCACATGTTTTTGAAAGGCACCACAGAGATCAAATTGATCGTATCATTGGTTGCCACAGACCGCGCCACGGCTTCATACAATCCCCACTGGAGAAAAAAACCGATAACCGCTGAAAACAGCCCCAGCAGAAACCCTTCGTACACAAAAGGCCAGCGGATAAAGCCGTTAGTAGCGCCTACCATTTTCATAATAGCGATCTCGTCCCGGCGGTCGAAGGTAGTCAGTTTAATGGTATTGGCAATAATAAACACTGACACCACAAACAGCACCGCAATCAACACAACGCATACTACCCCTGCCACATTGCGGATGGTAATAAAGCCTGCGGCTTCATCCTCATAGGCGCTGACATTCCCCTTGCCAATGCCTGGAATAGCTTCCAGGTCTTCCTTGGTCTGGCGCATGTAGCCGATATCCTTCAAATCAATGGCATAGCGGTGACGGAAGTTGTCGTCAGGCAGGCCTTGGAACAGCTCGTCGTCCTCATACTTGCCGCGGAAGGTTGCCGCCGCGTCCTCATTGGAAATAAACTCAGCGCCGGTTATATTTTCAATAGCCAGGATCTGCTGCTCCAGAGCCATGGCCTCTTCATCGGTCAGGGACTTGTCCACAAAAGCCAGCATTTGATTGCGTGCTTCCATATCCACCAGCATAGCGTTGGCATTCACCGCTACCAGGGTAAAAGTCCCCATAATCAGCAGGCAGGCAACGGTGATGCCCACGGCGGCGAAGGACATGAAGCCGTGGCTGAACATGTTCACCGCGCCCTCTTTCATAAAGTAGAAAAAGTTGTGGCTATTCTTCACAGTTGCTTCCTCCCGTAGTAGCCGTGGCCATCGCTGACTACGCGGCCCCGTTCCAGCATGACCACCCGCTTGTCAAAGCGGTTGACCAGGTCCTTTTCATGGGTCACCACCAGCACGGTTGTGCCCAATGCGTTGATTCGTTCCAGCAGCCTCATAATTTCCAGGGACCGGGCCGGATCCAGGTTGCCGGTCGGCTCGTCGGCGATGATCGTGCTGGGGTTATTGAGCAGGGCGCGGGCGATGGCAACGCGCTGCTGTTCGCCGCCAGACAGCTCCGAGGGCAGGCGGCGGCCCTTGTTCTCCAAGCCCACCAGGGTTAGGCAGTAGGGAATCCGTTTCCGAATTTCTTTCGGCCCCGCGCCCACGGCCCGCATGGCGAACACCATATTATCATATACAGATTTATGTTCAATCAGCCGGAAATCCTGAAAAATAACGCCAACGGTCCGCCGCAGGTGGGGTACCTGCCATTCTTTGATATTCCGCAGGGAGAAGCCGTTGACCATAACCCGGCCCTCTGTTGGCTCGATCTCCCCAATCAGCAGCTTAATGACGGTAGATTTCCCGCTGCCCGAAGGTCCCACCATGAATACGAACTCTCCGTCCTGGATCTCCATAGACAGTCCGTTCAGTGCGTGGGTACCGTTGGGATATTCCTTTACAACATCTGTCAAACGTATCATGCTTATTTTGCGTACCCTTTCCGACCGGTCCGGCCGATATCCTGTATCTCTCGGAAATAGACAAAATCCTACATCTACCTATGATACACGTCAAACTCCCCCCCGTCAAGGGAAGAAACGCCGTTTTTTTCAATTTCTATCTGGGGATTATTCCCTTTTCTGTCGAAGTAAGCCGGGCGGCTGCCCACGGACTATTTTGGCAGTGCCTGCCTTTTTGGCTTTGGGTACATCTGGCGTACCATAGGGCGCGTTTTTTTGTGCGGTGGTTTGGGCAGTGGAAAATAAAGTGATAAATTTGTCTCTTTTTCTCTTGACAGTTGTCGTTGGGTATGATATATTTGTCTTGTAAGGAGATAAATATATCACTTTAATATCTTAGGAGGAATTTATCATGGATACAGAAATGAAACCGGCTTCTAAATTTCCCCGGTGGCTGAGACTGGTGATGGGCGGCGCGGCCTGCGCGGCGCTGACTGGGGCAGCGGTATGGTACGATCTAACGTACAACGGGGGAAGGCTCGTCTACCCGATGCATTCTTATGCGTTCCGAACCACGGATATTCCTATGCTGGTGGCGGTTGCGCTGGATGTCCTGTATGCGTTGTATTTGGCATTTCTGCTGATCCGGGGGATCAGGGCACAGAAGGAGCATGTAATGAAAACAGGCCGCACCCGGCGGCTGAGTCCGAAGTTCGGGTTTTTGGGATTTTGCGGGTTTCTTGGATTTGCCGGGTTTTGGATCTACGGGGCTTTGGGAGACCTGTCAGGCTTTGTATTTTTTGCTTTCTTTGGATTCTTTGGATTTTTCTTTGAAGGAAAGATGTCCAACACACTGATGGACGAGCGGTTCAAGGAAAACGCCGCCAGGGCGGAGCGGAAGGCCCTGCGGATAGGTTTCGGCATTATTTTCATCCTGCTGCTCTTTGCGGGGCAGGCGGGACGGCTCACAGCGGAGCTGGTTGCCCCCATCCTGGTTACCGGTATCGCGCTGACGGTGGCGCTGACCATATTCCTCTCAGAGTATCTGCTCTACCGCTATGACCATGATGACGCCGCAGCCCTGGAGGACGAGTGATGGAGGGCTTCACCTGTAACTTGAAAATCTACCGGGTAAAGAAAGGATTGACACAGGGGGAACTGGCGGATATCGTGGGTGTGCGGCGGGAAACCATTATGCGCCTGGAGAAAGCACAGTATAATCCCTCTCTAAAACTGGCGGTGGACATTTCCCGGGCGGTGGAAGCCCCTATTGAGGAAATCTTCGTATTCGACTGAAGCTGTCAGAATTACCATAAACCTGACACGGCAAGGGTTTTGGCCTTTGCCGTGGTTTTGTTTGTCGTCCAAAAACCTGCAAACTTAATCTCCACTTTGCACAACCCTCACCTCTTCGTGGGCTGTAAGATTGCACAAATTGACGCTTGTATTTTTGGAGAAATCAACTATAATCAGCTCAAGCTTCCAGGGATAACCTCAACTGGAAGCCCTGGGGAAAACGTACAGCATTTTCTGAATGTGAGGTGATTCACAATGACAAAAGACCTGACAAAGGGACGTCCCATGCCACAGATTCTCAGCTTTGGCATTCCCGTCCTGTTCGGGTACCTGTTCCAACAACTCTACAGCGTGGTAGATACCGCCATTGTAGGCAAGACACTGGGCGGTGATGCCCTGGCTGCGGTAGGATCCACCGGATCCATCAATTTCCTGGTGGTCGGATTTTGCTGCGGCATATGTGCCGGGTTCGCCATCCCTGTGGCCCAGCAATTTGGCGCGGGCAATAACCAGGAGCTTCGCCGGTACGTGACTGGCGGCGTGTGGCTGTCCATCGCCATCGGCACGGTGCTGACCGTGTCCATGGCCCTCTTCTGCGATGGAATCCTCACCGCTATGAATACCCCGGCGGACATTTACCAGCGGGCTTATGCCTATATCCAGACCATCTTCATCGGCCTGCCTGCCTACGTGCTCTACAACTTCTGCGCGGGGGTACTCCGCTCCTTGGGTGACAGCCGTACGCCGGTAATCTGGCTGGTGGTTGCTTCCCTGCTAAACATTGTGCTGGACATCGTGTTCATTCTGAATTTCCAGATGGACGTGTTTGGTGCGGCTCTGGCTACCGTCCTGTCCCAGGCGATCGCCGGCATGGGCTGCATGATCCGCCTGGTACGGGGTTACCCCATTTTGAAAATGGATAAGGAGGACTGGAGCTGGAACTGGAGCCGCACAGCGGAATTGTGTCTCATGGGCCTGCCTATGGGATTACAGTACTCCATCACAGCCATTGGCAGCGTCATGCTGCAAACCGCCGTCAACGGCCTTGGCACCGTTTATGTCACCGCCGTCACTGCCGCCAGCAAGGTGTCCATGTTCCTGTGCTGCCCCTTTGACGCTATGGGCTGCACAATGGCAACCTATGCCGGGCAGAATGTAGGCGCGGCCAAATGGGACCGCCTGCACCAGGGCGTACGAGCCTGCGTGACCCTGGGCGCGGTGTATTCAGGCATTGCCCTGGCACTGCTGCTGCTGTTCTCGGACCCTCTGGCTATGCTGTTTTTAGACGCGGGCAGCGCGGATCTTCTGCCCCTGGCGCGGCAGAACCTCCTGATCACATCTTCGTTCTATTTCCTGCTGGCCCTGGTGAACATTTTCCGGTTCCTAATCCAGGGCATGGGCTTCTCTCCGCTGGCAACGTTGGCCGGCGTGCTGGAGATGGTCGCGCGGATCGGCCTGGCCGCTCTGGTGCCGGTGTTCGGCTTTACCGCCGCCTGTTTCGCGTCCCCTGTGGCGTGGCTGCTGGCAGATTTGTTTTTGATCCCCGCTTATTTCCACTGCTATCGCAAATTAACCCAGCCCCAGTCTGAGAAGCAACGGAAGCTGGCCGCCGCCGTGCGGTAAGGCAGGCTTCATTTCCAATCATCATAATTATTCTATCATTAAAGGAGAAGCACAATCATGATTTTTTATAGTCACAACGCCGCCCAAAAGATCAACCAGGCCGTCGAGGCCTTCCGTAAGAAGCACTATGCCGCCCGCCAGCGTTTCCTGGCGCTGGAGGACCGCTTCAAGTCCCTTTCCACCTTTGACGAGGCCTACACCAACTCCAGTGTTGTCTCTATGCCCCGCGTCTAATAGATGGGTTCCTTTGGAACAGGAAAAAGAGGAGGAGGTCTCATTTGAGACCCCTCCTCTCTCGTTGCCAAACCTTCTCCTGCTGTCGGATTCAGCTTTTTCCTATGATCTTCTGGCCGCACTTAGGGCAGGTGATCTCCACCTTGCCTTTGCCTGCCGGGACGCGGCAGACAGCCTTGCAGTTCTTGCAGATAAAATATTTGTGGTCTTTATCCTTTCCCTGCTGGCGGGCGGTAGAGATGCGGTTTTTGACTGGCAGCCACCAGCCTAAAAATCTGGCGTTTTCTTCACGTCTTTTTTCCAGGTTCCGGGAAAACGTGCGGTACACAACAATGACCGCTACTACCGCCGCCAGAACCTCCAGCGCCGTACGAACCGCAAAGCTCTGGCCAAACAGTGCTTGCAGCAGCCAGATCAGCAGATATGCTGCCAGCAGCGCCATGTTCAGTTGGTCGGATCCGTTTCGCCCATACATAAAGCGCGCCATGGCATTGGACAGCCGGTAAAAGAAATTCCGCATGATCCTCGACCTCGCTCTTTCTGTTTTTTAGTTTAGTATAGGGGACAAATATGAACAAGTAAAGAACAGGGGAAGTCTTTTTTTGCCTGGACAAACCGAACCAAAATTTTCCTCAAAGGATTTAATACTTTTGTAACAATATACGCTGGTTTTTTTAATACCTCTCCTGTATTTTATATCTTGCAAGAGACAGTAACTTCTTTTCATCCAATCTTCCAAACCATATGAGAACAGCGGGAGGGCAACCTCCCGCTGTTCTTATTTTCCGCCATCGGCCGGTTTTCCGGTCAAATCCGGTTCACACCTTCGCTGTAAACCGCCTTGATATGCCTTTTTTCCATGAGATAGATACACCGCTCAAACCGTTCGGCTAAAGTCAGCTCCCTCGCCGGTTCCGGCATAGCGGAATCGTCCACTACGACTGCGTGGAGCTTATGCCCCGCCTGGAAGCCCGCGCCGCCGCCGAAATAGAGATGGCCGGCCGTGGAGCTTAGATAATAGGCTTCCGGCACAGTCAGGAAGGGCTTCCCGGTCTCCATAGACTTAAGCTTCGAGGCCCGGATAGACATAACGGCTACCCGGTTCATGGCAAGCTGGTCGCCCCCCGCGATATCGCTGCCCAGAGCCACCTGCACACCGTTTTCCAGCAGCTCCCGCACAGGCGCTGTGCCGCTGCAAAGATTCACGTTAGACGCGGCGCAGTGAACCGCCCAGACCCCGGCCCGCACCATAGCCTCCTGCTCCCGGGCATCGCTGTGGACGCAGTGGGCCATCAAAGTCCGTTCTTTCCACAGCCCGTACTGATCGTAGGTCTCCCAATACTGCCCGCAGCCGGGATGCAGTTCCCTGACCCAGGCGATTTCACCGGTATTTTCCGATAAATGGGACTGCACGGGCAAATCCCGTTCCCGGGCGATCTTCCCCAGTTCTTCCATCAGCCTATCGGAGCAGGAGGGGGTAAACCGGGGCGTGAGGATAGGCTTCACCAGTTCAAACCGGCAGTTTTCCAACCACCGCAGGGTCTCCGCCACCGACTCCCCGGTTTCTTCCTGGGATGGCCCAGCGTTGCGGTCCATATTGACCTTCCCCACATATCCGGCGACCCCTGCCCGTTCCAGCTCCTCCATAAGGACTAAGGCCGCGTCCGTATGGCGGGAGGCAAAGGCCGATACCCGCGTCGTACCGGAGGAAATAAGGTCTTGGGCAAGCTGCCTGTAGACCCTGCGGGCGTAATCCAAATCCGCGAACCTAGCTTCGGTGCGGAAGGTGTACGCATCCAGCCACTCCAACAAGGGCAGGTCCATCCCCATCCCCAGCATAGGGTATTGCGGCGCATGGAGGTGCAGGTCTGCGAAGGAAGGCATAATCAGCGCATTTCCGTAATCTGTGACCGGCAGTCCGGCGTACCGCTGCGGTAGCGCGGCGCAGCATTCGGCAAGGACGCCGTCCTCCAGGACAAGGTAGCCGTTGGGGATCATTTCCAGTGTTCCGAACTGGGGGGCATGGATAATATTTCCGTGCAAAATAGCCGTCATAGCGCATCTCCTTTCCGTCCACGGGCAAAAAGCGTAAGAAAAAAGCGCCCCAGACCGCCCCACAGGCCGGTCCAGAACACTCATAGCAGGGCCGAAGGCGGCCCCGTAGAAACTTTCGCGCCATCACCGCGAAATTATATGAGCAACATTTTCTGTAAATAGTATACCAAACCCAAGGATGGAATGCAAGTGGAATTTGTCGTTTTCTGCAAAAAAGGGGAGGCCCCCTGTGGGTCTCCCCTTTCCGAAGTCCGGGCGTCTCACTGCATCGCCTGCACCTGACCGCCCTCGTCCTTCCGATTGTCGCTTTTAGGCCGGACCCTGGCCGTCTCTTCAAAGCCGAAGTCCTTAGCCGCCGAAGCGGTGTCCCGTTTCAGCATGGCTTCCATAACCCGGATGTCGCTGTCCACGTCCATGGCATCGGAGGAATAGAGCTGGTCTAACTGGTGCTCGAAGCCGTCCACGATCAAATCCATGGTCTGTTCAATGCGGGCCTTGGCCTGCCGCAGGTTCTCCCCCTCCACGCCGGTCTCCTCGAACTCGGCGTAAGTATCCAATAGCTTCTGGGTGGTGGGGAGGTAGTAGTCGAAGAAGGTATGGATGGAGTTCCGTTTCTCCGGATGCTCCTCCACTTCTTTGAAGATCAAGCTGCTGATCTGCTCCAGCCGGTCGATTTTCCGGCTCAGCTCCGGGTCGGCGATCCGGTCGTTGGCGTGGCGGATGTTCCGCAGGATGCCGGAATACCCCTCCTCGGCCTCCTTCGGGGTCATCTCCGGGGCGGACTGGAACACCGGCTCCTCCACTGGCGCATCTTCTTCCAGGGTCGCGCCGAAGCGGAGGAAGTAGCCCTTCTCATGGTCAATGTACGCATCCTCGCCCAGATAGCCCTTGTCAATCAGCTTTTGCAGCTCCTTTGCGGCTTGATGGGGCTTGCGGTTGACGCGCTTGGCAATTTCGTTGATAGGCATAGCATCGTTATTGCCGATAGCCAGGATGTACCGCTGGCTACGCCGGGACATTTTATTCAGGTATTGGCCCCGGAAGAACATCAGCCCGCCGGAGGCCAGGAAGCCAAGGCTGGTAAGGAAGTTGTCAAAATCCATCCCATACCCCTGCATAACTTCCGCCATAAAATCCATGCCGATGCAGAAGCTAATAAACAGGGCAATCAAACCGCACAGCCGCAGCATAACGCCGGCGGGCTTTGTCTTCGGCTTTTTCTCTTTAGCGGGCCGTTTGGCCTGTTTGGCCTGGGGCGGCGGGGGAGCGGACTGCCAGTCCCGTTTGGTGGTCTGATGCACCTGCCTGGCCGTGCGGTCCAAGGCGCGCTCCATCTGGCGCATAGCCCGTTCCACGGCCTGGTCGACAGACTCCCCGGCCCGGTTAAACGCCTGGTCAACCTTGGATTCGGCCCGGTCCACCCTGTCCCCGGCTTTGCGCATGGCCCGCTCCACGGCGCTTTCCGCCTGGGCGTCATAGCTGCCGGCCTGCCGGTTGGCATTGGCGCTTTTCCCGCTTTTATTATCGCTGAACAGATTCAAAAACAGCAGTGCCAGCGCAATAGGCCACGCCCCCACCGCGAACAGCAGGATAATGACCGGCCAGCTATACCAGCCCGCGTTGTTCTGCTTTTTAGGCGGCTGATAGCGGTAATGCTTGGGAGGGGGCGGCGGGGCCTGATAGGGCCGCTTGGGCGGGGGCTGATACCCGCCTCCGGAGGGGGGCGGCTGCTGTCTGCCGTAAGATTTCTGCCCGCCGGTAAATTTTTCCTTGTCGTAGTAATCCGCCATTTATTTGCCCTCCTTTTTCCGGAGCTTAGTCCGATTGCCCTGGCTGTCCACGATATAGGTGTTGTCTAGCTGCCCCTTGAGGCTGCCCACCACGGAGTCGATATACTCCCGCCGCAGGAGGTCCCGCTCTCTGGTTTCCGTCTCCGTCAGCGGCCTGCTTTTAGCTATCCGGGCCAATTCGTTAATACGGTCGATCTTTTTTTGTTCCATGGAACAACCTCCTTCTGCCTCCTGCGCGGCGTGTGCGCCGGAAAAGCGATTCACGTGCCGGTTCCGGCCTTATTCTCAGAAAAGACGCGAAGCATTTTGTGAAATAATCAGATATATCTTTCTATCATAATGCCGGTCCGGCCTTTTTTTGTCAAGCCCCCAACCTCTGCCAATTTTGCTTTTCCCAGCCCCCGCACGGTAAGCACGGCGCCCTGTCCCACCATCTTGTCCGGTTTCAAGCATGGCACATGATCCAGGTTCACCTTCCCCGCGGCAATCCATTCCGCAGCCCTGCCCCGGCTCATGGAGAACGCGGCAGACACCACCGCGTCCAGCCGCAGGGAGGACACCGTGTCCCGCAGGGCCTTCACCTGTGCCTGGGGGACGCACAGCGCGGACCGCTCAATCTCTGTAACCGTCAGCCTGACCCGTCCGGCCTGTCCCCACTCCCGCAGGAAAAAATCCCGCAGGCTGGGTGCGGCAATGATATCCGCGCTGTGGGGCGATACCAGGATATCCCCCACCCGTTCCCGGGCCACGCCCAATCCCATCAGGCTCCCCAAAATATCCCGATGGGTCAAACTTTCCGCGCCGTGGAAAGCGGCCCGCAGGTAGGATAGCTGATCCGCCCCGTCCTCCGCCCACTCCGGCAGGAAGACCAGGGTTTTCCGTTCCGCTTCCTCATAGCCTCCATCCAAGACGAACCCCTCCCGGATCCCGGCGGCGTTCAGCATGGCCTTTGCTAGCTGCTGCTCCCTGGGCGAGAGGAAGGCGGTCGCGGCAGGGATATTTTTACGGCTGGCCTGTTCATACTTGTCCCAGACCCGGGCCAGCAGCAGCCGGTCTTCTGGCTCCTGGGCAGTTTTAGCAATAATTTTTGATTTATCCATGTAGATTTTGCGTATGATATAACTGTGCGTAATCTCCGTTTTTCGCGATCAGCTCATCATGTGTCCCTTCCTCACTGATGACGCCGTCCCGGATCACCAGGATGCGGCTCGCGCCGCGCACAGTGGACAGGCGGTGTGCGATAATCAGTGTAGTGCGGCCTTTCGCCAGTTCGTCAAAGGCCTTTTGGATTTTCGCTTCGGTGATGCTGTCCAGGGCACTGGTGGCCTCGTCCAGAATCAGCACCGGCGGATCCTTCAAGAAAATCCGTGCGATGGAAATGCGCTGCTTCTGCCCACCGGAGAGCAGTACGCCCCGTTCGCCCACATAAGTGTTGAATCCTTCGGGCATAGCCATAATGTCGTCGTAGATTTCCGCCCGTTTCGCGGCGGCGATCACATCGTCCTCGGAAGCCCCTGGCCGGCCATAACGGATGTTTTCCATAATGCTGGCGGCAAACAGGAACACATCCTGCTGGACCACACCCACGTTCCGCCGCAGGCTCTGCTGGGTAACGTCCCGCACGTCCAGGCCGTCAATTTTAATGCTGCCGTCCGCCACATCGTAAAAGCGGGGAATCAAACTGCACAGCGTGGTCTTGCCGCCGCCGGAGGGGCCGACCACGGCGATGGTATCCCCAGGCGCCACATGGACAGATACGTGGTGAAGAACCTCGGTATCGTCCCGTTCATAGGAGAAGGATACGCCCTCCACGTCAATACGCCCACTGACGGCCTTTAACTCCACGGCGTTGGGCTTATCCTGCAAATCCGGCTCAATGCGCATCAGCTCCACAAACCGGCTCAGCCCCGCCAGGCCGTCCACCAGCATTTCCGACAGGTTGGACAGTTTGCGCATGGGGTTGATGAAAATGCTGGTGTAGAGGCTAAAGGTAATCAGGTCGATATAATTCATCTTCCCGTCCATAATCAGCCATCCGCCTACGGCAATCACTGCCACAGGCATAATGCACATGAAGAACTCCATAGAGCACATAAACCAGGCCATAGCCTTATACCGCTCTTTTTTAGAGGTCTTGAACCGTTCATTGGAGTCTAAAAACTTCTTATTTTCCGCAGTTTCATTAGAAAATGCCTTGGCGGTACGCATTCCGGAAATGCTGGATTCCAGGTCGGCGTTAATACTGGCAATATTCTGCTTGACCCGTTTGGACGCCTGCATCATATTCCGGCGGTTGAGGTTCACCACTACTAAGAAGGTAGGGACCAGCAGCAGCATCACCACCGCCAGCCGCCACTGGATAGTGAACATGATAGCGATAGCGCCCACCACTGTTACGCCGGAGATGAACAAGTCCTCCGGGCCGTGATGGGCCAGCTCGGTAATGTCGAACAGCTCGGCGGTCATACGGCTCATCAGGTGGCCTGTCCGGTTCTTATCATAGAACCCGAAGGACAAGGTTTGCAGATGGCCGAACAGATCCCGCCGGATATCAGCCTCCACCAGTACGCCAAAGGTGTGGCCCCAATAACACACCACGTATTGCAGTGCCGCCCGCAATAGGTAAGCCGCCACCAGGATTGCCACCACGGCGAAAAAGGCCTGATACCGGCTCTCAGGGATTAGGTCGTACATACAGAGCCGGGAGATGTAAGGAAAGGCCAAATCGATGACAGAGATCATCAATGCACAAGCCATATCCAGAAGAAACAGCCCCAGATGAGGCCGGAAATAGCTGGCAAAAATGCGCAAAAGGCTCTGCCTGTGGAAGTCTCGGGCTTGCATAAAGGGATCCTCCGTTTCTATTGCATCATAATTCTTTATTGTAGCATATCCCGCTTTATGATGCAACGGGGGGATTGTTTAATTTTTATCTGATCTGCGTCCCACCGGGGCGGCGATATTCAGTTGACAAAACTTTCACAACTCGGTACAATGAAGAAAACCACAGGGAAAGAGGGCGGGGAAATGGAGACCGGCGTGCACCGTATCCTGCTGGCGGGTACCGGCAGCGGGTGCGGAAAGACGACTGCCGTCTGCGGGATCTTGCAGGCGTTTGTTAACCGGGGCCTGCGGACAGGGGCCTTTAAATCCGGCCCGGACTATATTGACCCTATGTTTCACAGCCAGGTCATCGGGGCCAAAAGCGCCAATTTAGACCCGTTTTTCTTTGACCGGAATACCATGCAATTCCTGCTGGCCGAAAACGGCGCGGATAGGGATATTTCCGTCATTGAGGGGGCAATGGGTTTTTACGATGGGGCGGGGCTGGCCACCAGCCGCGCCAGCAGTTGGGAAACGGCGGAGCTGACGGGTACGCCGGTGGTGCTGGTTGTCCCCGCCAGGGGCGCGGCGCTATCGGTGCTGGCCGTTATTGCCGGATTTCTGGATTTCCAGCCCGGCAGCCACATCTGCGGTGTGATCCTGAACCGGTGCTCCGCCGCCGTTTACCAAGGGCTGTCGGTGGAGATCCGCCGCCGGTTCGGTGGAAGGGTTAAGCCGCTGGGATTTTTGCCGGATATCCCGGAATGTGTTTTAGAGAGCAGGCATCTGGGACTTGTAACCGCCGCGGAAGTAAAGGATTTGCGGGGGAAAATGCAAATCTTGGCGCAGAAAGTGGAGGAAACCATTGACCTGGACGGTTTGCTGGATCTGGCGCGGGGTGCGCCGCCGTTGTCCTACACACCCATCCTGCCGGAGCGGCGGGAAGCGGTGCGTATCGCCGTTGCGCGGGATAAGGCCTTTTGTTTTTATTACGAGGACAGCCTTCAGCTCCTGGAAAAAATGGGCGGGGAGCTGATTCCCTTCAGCCCCCTGTCCGATGAAAGGCTGCCGGAACATATTCACGGCCTGTACCTCGGCGGCGGCTATCCGGAGCTTTACGCCAGGGAGCTGTCTCAAAATGAGTCCATGCGCCGGGATGTACGGCGGGCATTGGGAAATGGCCTTCCCTGCATTGCGGAATGCGGCGGATTCATGTACCTGACGGAAAAAATTGATTCCTGTCCTATGGCGGGGTTCCTGCCTGGAACATGCTGGGACAACCGCAGGCTGACCCGTTTTGGCTATGTAACCCTGCGTGCACAGGAACACTGCCTCCTTTGCCGGCCGGGGGAGGAAGTTCGCGGCCATGAGTTCCATCACTGGGATGCGGCGTACCCCGGGGAGGGTTTCACCGCCCGGAAGCCCAGCGGACAGGCCTGGACCTGCGCCCACGTCTCCGAAACCCTGTACGCGGGGTTTCCCCACTTCCATTTTTATGCCAATCCCCGCTTCGCGGAGAACTTTTATGACGCCTGTATAAAGGAGAAGCATCGTTATGCCGGAAATTTGCAAGCCAATGGACATTGAAAAGCGCAGCTTCGAGATCATCACGGAACTGCTGGACGGCCGGATCCTCGATCCGGAAAACGAGCTGGTTATCAAGCGGGTCATCCATACCACCGCCGATTTTGATTACCTGGACAATCTCTGTATTTCCCCCCACGCGGTATCTCAGGGGATCGCTTCCCTGCGGGACGGCTGCAACATCGTGACCGACACCCAAATGGCCCGGGCCGGGATCAACAAGACCATTTTGTCCCAACTGGGGGGCGAGGTTCACTGCTTTATGTCCGACCCCGGTGTGGCGGATGAGGCCAAGTCCCGGGAGGCCACCCGGGCGGCGGTTTCCATGGAGCGGGCGGCGGCACTGGAAAAGCCCTGCATTTTCGCCATCGGCAACGCGCCTACGGCGCTGTTCGCGCTGTACGACCTGATCCGGGCCGGACGGCTGCATCCCGCGCTGGTTATCGGCGTCCCGGTGGGGTTTGTGAACGTGGTGGAGAGCAAAGAACAGATTATGACCGCAGGCGTCCCATATATTGTCGCCAGAGGGCGGAAAGGCGGCAGCAACGTTGCTGCGGCAATCTGCAACGCCATGCTTTACCAGATCAAACGATGATGGAGGAATACACCGTCAAGGGCGGAAAGCGGCTCCGCTTAGGCTACACCACCGGCTCCTGCGCGGCGGCGGCGGCGAAAGCGGCAGCGTATATGCTCCTCACCGGATGCCGCCTGGAGCAGGTCGAGCTGGCCACGCCGAAGGGCATCCGGCTGGCCCTGCCGGTATTGAAGATTCAAATGGGCGGCTCCGCCGTTTCCTGCGCCATTGAGAAGGACGGCGGCGATGACCCAGATACCACTACAGGGGCCCTGGTCTTTGTCACTGTGGAGAGACAGAAAAATCCAGGCATAGAGATCGATGGCGGGCCCGGGGTGGGCCGGGTGACGAAGCCCGGCCTGGATCAGCCGGTGGGCGCGGCAGCCATCAACAGCGTCCCCCGGCGGATGATTCGGGAGAACGTTGAGGAGATGCAACGGCTGACGGATGATTTTTCCGGCTTGAAGGTAACGGTCTCCGTACCTGGGGGCGAAGCCCTGGCACAAAAGACCTTTAATCCCCGGCTGGGTATCACCGGAGGCATTTCAATCTTAGGCACCACAGGCATTGTAGAGCCAATGAGCGAAAAAGCACTGGTGGACACCATCGCTGTGGAGCTGCGCCAGCGGCGGGAGAGCGGCGCGGCATACGCCCTGCTGACGCCGGGAAATTACGGCTCAGACTATATCCGGGACGGGCTTGGCCTCGACCCCGAAGGGGCGGTGCAAGTTTCCAATTTCATCGGCGACGCCATCAGCCTTTGCCGGGAACTGGGCTTTCGCGGGGCGCTGCTGGTAGGCCATGGGGGGAAGCTGGTGAAACTGGCGGGCGGCATGTTTAACACCCATTCCCAGTACGGTGACTGCCGGATGGAGATTCTCGCGGCTTATGGGGCGGCGGCGGGGCTGGACGGTGGAAAAGCTGGGGAAATCCTGCAATGCGCCGCCTGCGATGAGGCGGTCCGGATCCTGCGGGAGGCCGGTGTCTTCACGGAAACCTTTGCGGGGCTGACCGGGCGGATCGCGTCCCAATTGGCGGCAAAGGCGGGAGAGGGCATGGATACCGGCGCCATACTTTTTTCAAAGGTCTACGGCGAGCTGTCCCGGACTGCCAATGCTGGCCAACTGCTCGCCGCGCTGCGGGAGAACGGGTGAAAACCCCATTAAGAGGAGGTTCCATTATGGTACATTTTATAGGCGCCGGCAGCGGCGCGGCGGACCTGATCACGGTGCGCGGCGCGAAGCTGCTGGGCGAAGCGGATGTAGTGATCTACGCGGGGAGCTTGGTGAATCCCGAACTGCTGCAATATACAAAAGAAGGCTGTGAGATCCATAACAGCGCGCAGATGACACTGGAACAAGTGCTTTCCGTGGTAAAGGGAGCGGAGGGGCGGGGCAAAACTACCGTCCGGCTGCATACGGGGGATTCCAGCATCTACGGGGCTGTGCGGGAGCAGTTCGATCAACTGGAGAAATTAGGCATCTCCTATGACGTCTGCCCGGGGGTCAGTTCCTTCTGCGGCGCGGCAGCCGCCCTGCGGGCGGAGTACACTCTGCCTGACATCAGCCAGACCGTCATCATCACCCGGGCCGCCGGGCGGACTCCTGTCCCGGAGCGGGAATCCATTCGCTCCCTGGCTGCCCACCAGGCTACCATGGTCCTGTTTTTGAGCACCAGCCTGGCGGCCAAATTGCAGGAAGATCTGCTGGCCGGCGGCTACGCCCCCGGCACCCCCGCCGCCGTAGCCTACAAGGCCACCTGGCCCGAGGAAAAGGTCTTTCGCTGCACCGTAGGGACGCTGGCGCAAACTGTGGAGGACAACGGCCTGACCAAAACGGCCCTGCTGATCGTGGGCAAGTGCCTTGGGGACGGTTACCTGCGCTCCAAGCTTTACGACCCAGGCTTTTCCACGGAGTTCCGCAGGGGGACGGATTCGTGAAGCTGGCGGTTTTTGCTTTCAGCAGGCAGGGGCTTACAACAGCCCGGGCCTGCGCGGCGGCACTGGCCTGCGGACAGGATGCGGTGCGGCTATTTGCGCCCCAAAGGCTGTCAGGCGGGGGCTGGGAGCCGCTGGAACCCCCGCTGGCTTCATTTTGCGGGCCGGTGTTCCGGTGGGCGGACGCCATGGTGTTTGTGGGCGCCTGCGGCATCGCGGTGCGGGCTGTGGCGCCCCATCTGCAAGACAAACAGTCCGACCCCGCCGTGCTGTCGGTGGACGAGCTGGCGCGGTTTGTGATCCCGCTGCTCTCCGGGCATATCGGCGGGGCTAACGCCCTGGCGGAAAAGCTGGCGGCGGCGCTGGGCGCGGCGGCGGCGGTAACCACCGCCACCGATATCAATGGCAGGTTCTCCGTGGATGCTTGGGCGGCGGAAAACGGGCTGTTCATTGATGATATCAAAGCCGCAAAAGCGGTCTCCGCCGCGATTTTAGAGGGAACCGTGCCATTGGCGAGCGATTTCCCCATCACCGGCAGATTGCCCTCCGGCATCGCGGTGGGGGATACAGGCCCGGTGGGGATCTGCGTTTCCTGGAAACGGAAAAGGCCTTTTTCCCGCACCCTGCTGCTGGTGCCGCCGGTGGTCCGGCTGGGCATCGGATGCCGGAGGGGGACGGAGGCCGCAGCCATCGCGGCCCTGGTGGACGAAGTGCTGGAACAATCGGGTATCCATCCGGCGGCGGTAAAGGCGGTGGCAACTATTGAATTGAAAAAGGACGAGCCTGGGCTGCTCTCCTTCTGCCGGGAACGGGACTGGCCTCTGGAATGGTATTCCGCCCCGGCGCTGCAAGCGGTTCCGGGGATATTTGCTTCTTCAGATTTCGTACGGGGCGTCACTGGCGTGGACAACGTCTGCGAACGGGCGGCGGCAGTACATGGCGGACAGTTAACGGTAAAAAAGGCCGCTGGGCACGGTGTAACCGTGGCGGCGGCGGTAGGATATTGGGAGGTGCGCTTTGGGTAAGCTGACAGTGGTGGGCATTGGCCCCGGCGATTATGAGAATATGACGGTCCGGGCTGACCGGGCTTTGCAGGAATGCCAGGTGGTCGTGGGATATCATGTCTACGTGGATCTGGTACGGGCGCGGTATCCGGACAAGGAGTTTCTGACCACACCTATGACCAGGGAAGCGGACCGGTGCCGGATGGCGCTGGATGCCGCCCGGTCGGGGAAGGACGTGGCGATGGTCTGCTCCGGCGACAGCGGCGTATACGGCATGGCGGGCCTGGTTTACCAGCTCCGGGGGGAGGCGGTGGATCCGGAGGTCTCGGTGGTTCCGGGCCTGACTGCCGCGTGCAGCGGCGCGGCGGTGCTGGGCGCACCGCTGACCCACGATTTCGCTGTTATCAGCCTTAGCGACCGTTTGACGCCCTGGGAGAAGATTGAGGGGCGGCTGTCGGCGGCGGCGGAAGCGGATCTGTCCATCGTCCTTTATAACCCCGCCAGCAAGGGCCGTCCCGGCCACCTGCGGCGGGCCTGCGAAATTCTTTTGGAAACTCTGCCGGAAAACCGGCTGTGCGGCGTGGTTCGAAATATCGGCAGGCCTGGGGAGGAGGGCCGTCTCCTGTCCTTGGGGGAGCTCCGCGGGTTTGAGGCGGACATGTTCTGCACCGTGTTCATCGGCAACAGCCAGACCGTCCCTATCGCTGGGAAAATGATCACACCCAGGGGGTATCGGAATGTATAAGCTGTGCGTATTCGCCGGGACCACGGAGGGCCGGGAGCTGATTGGGCTGTTGGCCGGACAGCCCGTTGCGGTTACCGCCTGCGTTGCTACAGAATACGGCGAATCGCTCCTATCCCCCAGGGCGGGATTGTCTGTCTCCGCCGGACGGCTGACGGAACCAGAGATGGCCAAACGGTTTCACCAGGAAAAATATGATCTTGTCATTGATGCCACCCACCCCTACGCGGCGGAGGTAACGGAAAACATCGCCAACGCCTGCCGGGAGACGGAAACCGCCTACCTGCGGCTGCTGCGGGGGGCGGAGGACGCGCCGGAGGACGCTGTCCTGGTTCCGGATATCCCCAGCGCGGTGGAATTCCTGCGGGGGACGGAGGGGAACATCCTTCTGACCACTGGCAGCAAAGAGTTAGGGAAATACGCCGTCCTTCCCCGGTTCGCGGAGCGGGTTTATGCCCGGGTGCTGCCCATGGAAGCGTCCCTCGCCGCCTGCCGGGACGCGGGGCTTGGCCCGGCCCGGATCTGGGCTATGCAGGGTCCCTTTTCCCGGGAGCTGAACGCGGCGATGCTGCGCAGTGTAAGCGCAAAATATATGGTTACCAAGGACACCGGCGGGACGGGAGGCTTTGCCGGGAAAGCCGCCGCCGCCCGGGACGCAGGCGCGGTGCTGGTAGTGGTGGGGCGGCCCGCCCAGCGGGAGGGCCTGGACTTTGCGGGAACGGTGGATTTCCTGGCGGAACGATTCCACTTGTGCTTCCGTCCAAAGGTCTCCCTGGCCGGCATCGGCCCCGGCGGTACGGACGGCATGACGGTGGAAGCTGCCAAAGCCCTCGCGGAGGCGGACTGCGTGATTGGGGCGGCCCGGATGCTGGATGCGGTGGCAAAACCGGGACAGGCCCGCCTGGAAGCCATCGCGCCGGAAACCATTGCGCCTTACATCCGGGAGGCACGGGCATGCCGCCGGTTTGCGGTGGCGCTGTCCGGCGACACCGGATTTTTCAGTGGCGCAAAGCGCCTGCTGCCCCTGCTGGCGGACTGTGAAGTGGAGATCCTGCCAGGCATCAGTTCCATGCAGGCGCTCTGCGCGGGGCTGGGAACCTCTTACGAGGACGTTGTACCGGTCAGCCTCCATGGGCGCAGCCGGGATATCGTGCCGGACGTCTGGCAGAACCGGCGGGTGTTCGCGCTGGTTGGCGGCGAAAACGGCGCGGCAAACCTTTGCCGGGTTTTGGCAGACGCGGGGCTGGGGGAAATCTCTGTCAGTATAGGGGAGCGGCTGGGCTATCCAGAAGCGCGGATCACCCAAGGCTCTGCCCAGGAGTTGGCGGGGCGCTCCTTTGACGCCCTCAGCGCGGCCCTGATCGAAAACCCGTTGGCGCGGCCCTTTACCCCCGGTTTGCCGGACGAATGGTTCCAGCGGGGCCAGGGTGAGGGCGGGCGGATGGTTCCCATGACCAAGCGGGAGACCCGCGCCTGCGCCATGTCCCTGCTGGGGCTGACCAGGGACGCCATATGCTGGGACGTTGGCGCGGGAACTGGGTCGGTCTCCGTGGAAATGGCACTGCAAGCCAGGGAGGGGACGGTATACGCCATCGAAAAAAACGCCGCCGCCCTGGCGCTTTTGGAGGAAAACCGGGCGAAATTCCACACATCCAATCTGGAAATTATCCCCGGAGACGCCCCGGCGGCCTGCGAAATGCTGTCCGCGCCCACCCACGTTTTCCTCGGAGGAAGCTCCGGGAGGCTAAGGGGGATCATAGATTTGCTGTTGGAGAAAAATCCTGGTGTACGGATAGCGGCGGCGGCAGTAACGCTGGAATCGGCGGCAGAGCTGACGGCATTGATGAAGGATCCCCGGTTCGCGGAATGCTCAGTGGTCTGTCTGACAGCGGCGCGGGGCCGTGAAGCGGGCGCATACCATCTGATGATGGGCCAGAATCCGGTGTACTTGTTTCTCTTTCAGGGACGGAGGGGCGGATAATGGAGTTGACTTTGTACGCTTTGGCGGCAGGCTTTGTCATTGACCTCCTGGTGGGCGACCCCCATTCGCTCCCTCATCCTGTGGTTGCCATTGGAAAGCTGATTTCCCTTAGTGAAAAAACCCTGCGGTGGCTTTTCCCTGCTACTCCCCAGGGTGAGCGATGGGCCGGCGGCGTGCTGTGGCTGGTGGTAACGTCTGTCTCCGCCGCAGCCCCGGCGGGGGTTCTCTGGATATGCCAATCGGTCAGCCCATGGCTCCGCCTGGTGGTGGAGAGCCTGATGTGCTGGCAGATTTTGGCGGTGAAGTCCCTGCGTACGGAGAGCATGAAGGTCTGTACCGCCTTGGAATCCGGGGATGTGGAGGGCGCCCGCTTCGCGGTGAGCATGATCGTGGGCCGGGATACAGCGCGGCTGGATCCGGCGGGCATTGCCCGGGCGGCGGTGGAGACCGTGGCGGAAAATACATCGGACGGCGTGGTGGCCCCGCTGCTGTTTCTGGCGCTGGGCGGCGCGCCGCTGGGCTTTTTTTACAAGGCGGTCAACACGATGGACTCCATGCTGGGCTATATCGAACCGCCCTACCGGGATATCGGGCTGATCCCGGCAAAAATGGACGATGTGATGAATTTCATTCCAGCAAGGGTTTCCGCATTCCTCATGCTTGCGGCGGGGTGGATACTGGGCTTCGACCTGCCGGAGGGCTGGAGGATCTTCCGCAGGGACCGGTACCAGCACGCAAGCCCCAATTCGGCCCAGACAGAGGCCGCCTGCGCGGGGTTGATGGGCCTGCGGCTGGCGGGGGACGCCTGGTATCACGGTGCGCTGCATCAAAAACCGTTCATTGGAGACCCACGCCGGGAGATTGCGCCAGATGACATCCGGCGGGCCTGCCGTCTCATGTACGGGACCGCCTTTTTATCGCTGCTCCTGTCCAGCGGCGTCCGGCTGCTTGTGAACCTGTTCTGATCAACGGGGCATGCGGTTCATGCCGCTGCCCTTGCTTTTTCCCCTGGAAGATGTTACAATAAGCGGGAACAAAACCCCTATAGCTGGGGAAAAAGGGGGTACGGCGGTGAAAAAAGCAGAAGCGCGGGAACAGGCGTCCCTGGAAGCCAGGGTGGCTCGTCCGCTGGTTTTCGGTACGGCGGGGATGTGTGCCCTGCTGACCGCGCTGGCAGCGGGAGCGGCCTATCCTGCCGCGCGGGACGCCGGGCTGGTTTTACCGCTGGTGCTGGGGGCGCTGGCAGTATTCGCCGCCGGGGAGGGCGCAGCCCTTTTGCTGATCCGCTATGTCTCCCGTACATATTTAAAGCCACTCTCTGACGCGGCGGAGGCAGCTGCCCTGGCCGCCGCCGGGGATCTGACCGCCCCGGTTGACCGCATCCCGCCCACCACCCGGGAAACAGAGACCCTATTGCTGGCCGTCCAGGGCCTGGGCCAGAAGGGGAACGACTGCCTGCTGGAGCTGGAACGCGCGCTAAAAGAGATGGCGGCGGGGGATCTGACGGTCCGGGTGGCCTGCGGCCGGGCGGCGGAGTGCAGCGGCGTCTGCGGCGCCATGGAGGACGCAGCCCAGAAGCTTCGGGGTACGGTCGGCGCGGTGCGGACCGCCCTGGAACAGCTGGCGGGGCCGCTGGATTACTTGGAAAAGGATGCCGCCGGACTGGCCGGGGACGGCCAGGAGCCACAGGCCTGGGATGCGCTGCTGCGGGCCTTGAACCGGCTGTCGGGGGAACTGGGGCGCCGGGCCGGCGGTGCGGCGGATGTCAGCGGCGCGGCGGAACGTACCCGGCGGAAGCTGGTGGACTGCGGCCGGAGACAGGCGGAATTGGAGCGGGCGGTGGAGCGCATCAGCGCGTGTGCCGCCGCCGCAGGGAAGATCGTCAAGGATATGGAAGCGGCTTCCTTCCAATGTAGCTTGCTGGCCCGGACCGCCTATGTGGAAGCCGCTGGGGCTGGGGTGAACGGGAAAGGTTTTGCCATTGTGGCCTGCGAGCTGCGGGTGCTGGCCTCCCGCAGCGCACAGGCCGCCCAGGAAGCCGCTATTTTCCTGGAGGAAATGCGCGGCTCCATCCGGGAAGGGGTGGATCTGGCCGCCGCCGTCTCCAAAGAGCTGCACGGCGCGTCCGCCAGCGGCACCGAGACCTGCCAAAAAGCCGCCGGGGCTGCCCAGGAAGCCGCCCAGTCCAAGGATTTGCTGGAAGCCGTCCGGCAAGCAAGCCGATTGGACGCGATAGCTTCGGAGACCCGGGACAGCGCCGGACGGATTGGACGCACCGTCCAATCCCTAAACCAGCGGATTAACAAGCTGCGGGAAGCACTGGGCGCTTTCCGCCTGCACCGCCACTGATTTTTTCAAGGGCCTTTGCGGGTACGCAAAGGCTCTTGTTTTAGGTATAATTGTCCACATTTTTATTTTCTATGGAACATTTTTCATGTATACGCCTATGCAAAGCGGTAAAAATACACCCGTAAGCCGGCGTACAGTGGGCTTTCGTTACAAAAAAGGAGGTAGCTTTTATGGTTTTGGATCGGATTGCACTGATCTTGGTAGTGGTCGGCGCGCTGAACTGGGGCTTGATCGGCCTGTTCGGACTGGATCTGGTAGCCTTTATCTTTGGCGGGCAGATGGCTGTCGTTTCCCGCGTGATCTACGCGCTGGTAGGACTAGGCGGACTGTGGTGCGTATCGTTGCTGTTCCGGGAGAGAGTGCCTAGAGAAGCCGCTGCGTAACCTGCGCAAAAATTCCCGTCTGCGTTTCCGGGACGCGGACGGAATTTTTGATATAGATTTTCCTGGTCGAAGGCGCGGCGGATTAGCCGCGCCTTCGTCTTTCCCTCTCAACCAGGCCGCGCCGCCTGAAATAGAAAAATTTTTACGTAAAAACCATCCCCCCTCCCGGCTTGCGCGGGGGGACGGGATCCCTTATAATAAGCGGCGGTTAACCAGTTGTTTGATTTCCGTATGAGGAGGAACCCACTGTGAAAAAATATTTTCTGCCCCTTTTGCTGGCCGCCGCACTGCTCCTGAGCCTGACCGCCTGCGCTGGGACGGGCAGCCAGAGCGACAGCGGCGCCCTGGTCTACGCCAGCGGGGATTATACCCGTATCAACCCCGCCATGGACGAGCACGGCGAGATCAACATTTTACTGTTCAACGGCCTGACGGCTCACGATGGCGGGAACCAAGTCATTCCCTGCCTGGCTAAAACTTGGGAATTTGACAAAGAGGCCTGCTCCTACACCTTCCATCTGGAGGAAAACGTAAAATGGCACGATGGTGAACCCTTCACCGCCAGCGATGTGAAATTCACCATCGAAGCGATTATGGATCCGGAAAACGGCTCTGAAAATGCCCCGAACTTTGAAGACGTGGAGGAAATCACAGTAGTAGACGGGCACACGGTCACCTTCCGCCTGTCCGCGCCCAACGTAGCGTTCCTGGATTACATGGCCATGGCAGTCCTGCCCCGCCACTTGCTGGAGGGCGAGAACATGCAGGAATCCGATTTCTTCCGCGCCCCGGTAGGCACCGGCCCATACAAGCTGGAGAGCTGGGATGAAGGCCAGGCCATCACCCTGGTAAAAAACGAGGAATATTTCCAAGGCCCCGCCAACATTGAAAAAATTATTTTCAAGATTGTTCCCGATGACAACGCCAAGGCGGTGCAGATGCAGTCCGGCGAGCTTACCTTGGCCCATCTGACGCCGAAGGATACACAGAACTTCCTGGAAAAAGACGGATTTGCGGTTTATGAGATGAAAACCTCCGATTACCGCGGCATCCTGTTCAATTTCCAGAACCCCTATTGGACGAAGAACCGCGATCTCATCCCCGCGGTCTGCTGCGCCATTGACCGGCAGGCGATTCTGGACACGGTGGTCTTGGGACGCGGCGTAACCGCCTACGGCCCGCTGCAAAGGAACATTTACAATAATGAGAATGTGGAGCGTTACGACTACGACCCCGCCCGCGCCAAAAGCATTTTGGAGGAAGCGGGCTTTGCATTAAACGCTGAGGGCTTCTACGAGCGCAACGGCGAGGAGGCCGGTTTCATCCTCAGTGTCGGCGCGGGAGACCAGGTCCGCCTGGATATGGCCCAGGCCGCCGCCCAGCAATTGCAGGAGGTGGGGATCCGCTGTACGGTAGAGGTTCCGGCAAAGGTGGACTGGGGCGGGCAGATGGCCTACCTCATCGGCTGGGGTAGCCCCTTTGATGCCGATGACCACACCTACAAGGTGTTCGGCACCGGCAAGGGGGCCAATTACTCCGGCTACTCCAACCCCCTGGTAGACCAGTATCTTACGGAAGCCCGCCAGTCCGATGATCCCGCCGTGCGGAAGGAGGCCTA
Organism: uncultured Oscillospiraceae bacterium; assembly: GCA_910587645.1. GTDB lineage: Bacteria > Bacillota > Clostridia > Oscillospirales > Oscillospiraceae > Pelethomonas. The sequence continues at coordinate 81,055 of CAJUNA010000005.1, read as the reverse complement.
CGCCAATTTCCAGGCTGTCCTGGCGGAGGACCCCGCCTTTGCGTTTATTTGTTACGTAGACGCGGATTATGTGGCATCCACCCGGCTGAAAGGCATCGCGCCCGACACCGTTTTAGGCCACCACGGCGTAGGCATTTTCTGGAACGTGACCCAGTGGACGTTGGAATGATACTTTTTCTTTCAAGAAAAAGTATCAAAAAGAACTTTTGTCTCGAGGCTATAACCAGTGCTGTTCCGAGATTCCTGCCCGGTAACGGTATTGCTCCCTTGATTAAGAAATCGTATGAATTATCCGGGAAAAGGGGCTGGCCGCCAGCCCCTTCTTCCCTGTTTTTTAGGTAAGAAAATGAAACCATTATTAGAAGTAAAAAACCTGTCCATATCCTTTGACACCCCCCAAGGGGAAGTGCAGGCCGTCCGGGACGTATCCTTTACGCTGTCCTCCGGCGAAGTCCTCGCCATCGTAGGGGAATCCGGTTGTGGAAAAAGCGTCCTGTGCAAATCCATTATGAAGCTGCTGCCCCGCAGCGCCTTTATAAAGTCCGGGACCATCCTGGCCGGCGGCACGGACATCACCCGCTGCACCCAGCGGGAAATGGAGCGCCTGCGGGGCCGCCTGTTTTCCATGGTCTTCCAAGACCCTATGACCGCCCTGAACCCCACCATGGCCGTTGGCGCGCAAATCGCGGAAGCCGTCCGCGTCCACCAGCCCAAAGCTTCCCGGGCGGAGGTGCGCCGCAGGGCATTGGAGCTGTTGGAGATGGTAGGCGTCACAGAGCCGGAGGCCCGGTTCAGCCGCTATCCCCACGAATTTTCCGGCGGAATGCGCCAGCGGTGCGTGATGGCAATTGCGCTGGCGTCCAGGCCGCAGCTTCTGTTCGCGGATGAGCCGACCACAGCCCTGGATGTAACCATCCAAGCCCAAATATTAGACCTCCTGCGGGAAATCCAGGCAAAGCTGCACACTGCGGCCATCCTGGTGACCCATGACTTAGGGGTAGTCGCCCGCGCGGCGGATCGGGTAGCGGTGATGTATGCGGGAAAGATTGTGGAGACCGGCACGGCAGAGGAGATTTTCTATGAGCCACGCCATCCCTACACCTGGGGCCTGCTCCGTGCGCTGCCGGCCTGGGCTAAGGATGGGGAGCCGCTTTACACCATCCCCGGCATACCGCCGCCTTTAATCAATCCCCCCAAAGGGGACGCTTTCGCCTGCCGGAACGAGTATGCCCTGGCCATCGACTACCAGGAGCCGCCGCCCATGTTCCGGCTCAGCGAGACCCATTACGCCGCTACTTGGCTTCTGGATCCCCGCGCGCCGGAAATCAAACCGCCTGTAGGAGGTTGGCCTCATGAATGATATCCTCCTGGACGTCCAGAACCTGACCCACTGCTTCCGCCTGGGGCGGAGGACAGTACTGCGGGCGGTGGATAATGTATCCTTTCAGCTTCATCGCGGGGAGATTTTCGGCTTGGTGGGGGAATCCGGGTCTGGAAAATCCACCATCGCCAAATGCGTCATGAGCCTGCTGCACCCTACCGCTGGGAAAATTCGGTATTTAGGGGTAAACATCTGCGACCCGGGCCAATTCCGCGCCCACAAGGAATTGCTGCAAACCTCCCGCCAGATGATTTTTCAAGACTCCACTTCCAGCCTGAACCCGCGCATGACGGTGGCGGATATCATCAGCGAGCCTATGGCAATCCACCGCATCCGCCCGCCCCGCGGTACGCGCCGGGACGAAGCGGCTTTCCAGCTCCGCTGCGTAGGCATGGACGCGGCGTACCTGGACAAACACCCCGGAGAACTGTCCGGCGGCCAGCGCCAGCGGGTAGCCATTGCCCGCGCCCTGTGCATGGGGCCGGACCTGCTGGCGGCGGACGAGCCGGTAGCGTCCCTGGACGTATCCATCCAAGCCCAGATTATCAATTTGTTCAAGCACCTGCAAGCGGAGCACGGCTTTACCTTCCTTTTTATCGCCCACGACTTAGCGGTGGTGCGGTATCTCTGCGACCGGGCCGGCGTCATGTTCCAGGGCAAGCTGGTAGAAACCGCCCCCACTGCCGAGCTGTTCCGCAATCCCCTGCATCCCTATACAAAGGCGTTGCTGTCCGCTATCCCCATCCCGGATCCCCGGCGGGAGCGGGCACGGGTGCTGGAATCCTTCGACCCGGACCGTTTTGACCGGGAGGGCATCCTGACGGAAGCCGCGCCGGGACATTGGGTTCTGAGAAAGGAGGAGCCATGAGGCGAAAAAACCCGTTTATCTATTATGGCGGCAAGGCGCTGGCATTCGTAATAAGCGTCTTTCTCCTCTCAGCGGCGGTGTTCTACGTATCGCGCCTGGCCCCAGGCGACCCGCTGGTGTCCTACTACGGCGAACGCGCGGAGAAGATGACGGTTGCGGAGCGGGCGCAGGCGGAAGCGCGGCTGGGCCTGGATCAGCCTATCAGCGTCCAATACATCCGCTGGCTGGAAAACGCCCTGCGGGGGGATTTCGGCATATCCTACAAGTACAAGACGGATGTGGTAAAGGTCATATCCTCCCGCCTGCCCAACACTTTGCTTCTAGGCGGCATAGGCTTTGCCTTGATTTTTACCGGCGCACTGGTACTGGGCGCATTGTGCGCGTGGTACGAGGGGCGGCTGGCAGACCGCCTGATCTGCCGTGCGGGGACGGTAATAAGCTGCATCCCGGAGTTCTGGCTGTCCCTGGTGTTCATATTAGTATTTGCCGTCCAGCTCCGCTGGCTTCCCAGCAGCGGGGCCTATACCACTGGCGGAGGCGGATTTGGGGACCGTGCGATCCATCTAATCCTGCCCCTGGCGGTAACGGCGGCGGGGCATTTATGGTACTATGCCTACATGATCCGCAACAAGCTGCTGGAAGAAGTCCGTTCTGACTACGTACTGCTGGCAAAGGCCAAAGGTCTGAACCGCCGCACGGTGCTGTCCCGGCACTGTATCAGGAACATCATGCCCTCCTATTTGAGCCTGATGGCGGTTTCTGTCCCCCATGTGCTGGGGGGGACGTATATTGTGGAGACGGTCTTTTCCTATCCCGGCATTGGAACGCTGTCCTACGAGAGCGCGCGGTATCAGGACTATAACCTGCTGATGCTGCTGTGCATCCTGTCGGGGACGGTAGTTATTTTCTGCAACATTCTGGCCCAGATCGCCAGCGAGCGGCTCGACCCCAGAATGGGGAGCGGGGACATGGAGGTGCCGGAGCATGGATGAACGATTTATTCTGGTTGGCGCTAGATCCCCTCAGCCGTCTCCACCAAAAAAGCCGGGGTGGTACACCGGGAAACCGGTTATCTCCATGACTATACTGGCGGCGCTGCTTTTGGGGTGCCTGTGCTGCGGGCTGTTTATGCCGAAGGATCCGGCATACATGGATCTATTCCACGCTTCTCAGGCCCCCAGCCGGGAATTCTGGTTTGGCACCGACACCATGGGCCGGGATATTTTTTCCATGATCTGGTTTGGGGGGCGGGTCTCGCTGTCCATCGGCGCCTTATCCACAGCGGTTTCTACTGGTATTGCCATCCTTTTCGGCACAGTCAGCGGAATGGCCCCCAAATGGCTGGATGGGCTGCTGATGCGCGGGACCGAAATTTTTCTCAGCATCCCATCCCTGCTGCTGGTGGTCTTTTTGCAGGCTGCCCTTGGGAAAGCGGGGGTACTGAGCCTGTCGCTGGTGATCGGCCTTACAAGCTGGACCAGCATCGCCAAAGTAGTGCGCTCAGAGGTGCGGCGGCTGCGGGGCAGCGAGTACGTGTTGGCGTCCAGATGCATGGGCGGCGGATTTTTTCATATCTTGCGGCAGCACCTGGCCCCCAATTTCTTTTCCTCCATCATGTTCATGGTGGTGATGAATGTACGCTCAGCTATTGCCGCTGAGTCCACCCTGAGCTTTATGGGCATCGGGCTGCCCCTGGAGACGATCAGTTGGGGCAGCATGCTGTCCCTGTCGGAGCAGGCCCTTCTAAGCGGCGCGTGGTGGATCATCCTGATCCCTGGCGGGTTTCTGGTAGCTGCGATGCTGTGTATGGCCAGCATTGGGAACTGGCTGCGGGACGGCGGAAGCCAGGGGAGCAGCAATTTATAGAATGGGGAAATACCATCCCTGGCCGGAGACGGCGTTTTTCCGAATTTTTTGTTGACATCCCCGCCAATATTATGTATAATAATTAGTGCTTGTCAGCGGACAGGCACAAAATGGTCAACTGCGGGGGAGTTTTTCTCCGTCGTCGAGTAGAGGGCGCTCCGGCCCCTCCGTGAAATTTATCAAACCAGGAGGTGTATGCAAATGTTCCGTACCTATCAGCCCAAAAAGCGCCAACGCTCCAAAGAGCATGGCTTCCGCAAGCGGATGAGCACCGCTAACGGCCGTAAGGTCCTTGCCCGCCGCCGCGCAAAGGGCCGCAACCGCCTGACCCATTGAGGCTCGCCGTTGGGCCGCCCTTCGCGGCCGTAGGCCACGCCGCCGCACGACCGGCGGCAGGCGGCGGAGCTTGCAGCATCGCAAATAGGATAGATCATGAAGGGACGGTCGTTTAAGCGCCTGGCGTTTAGATGGCCGTCCTTGCGGGTAATTGCCGATGAAAAAAACCGATACCATTAAAGAAAACCGTACCTTCCGCAGGATCTACAACAAGGGACGCTCCGCCGTCACTCCCTACCTGGTGCTTTACTGCCGCCCTAACGGGTGCAAGCAGAACCGGCTAGGTGTCACTGTCAGCACCAAGCTGGGATGCGCCGTGGTGCGTAACCGCGCCCGCAGGCGGCTGAGGGAGGTCTACCGCCTGGCCCAGCCGGATATGAAGCAAGGGTACGACATTATCCTCGTGGCCCGGACCCGGGCTGTGAACGGCCCCTACCCGAAGCTCACTGCCGCTTTTTATAAGGCCTGCGGCCAATTGGGGCTGGCCGTGGGAGATAAGACATGATCCGGCGGTTTCTGCTGGGGGCCATTCGGTTCTATCAGAAACACATCTCGCCGGGGCTGCCGCCCCGGTGCCGCTTTATTCCCACCTGCTCCCAATACGCTGTGGAAGCGATTGCCAAATATGGCGCGGCCAAGGGGGGCTGGCTGGCCTTAAAGCGATTTTTGCGGTGCCACCCCTTTTATAAGGGGGACTTTTACGACCCTGTTCCCTAGGCATTCTGAGAGAAGGCCATGGGACATCCTGAAAAGCTCATAATTACTTGGAGGAAATACCGTCAATGGGCAAGATCATTACATTACCCTTTGCCGCCCTGCTGCGACTGATGTATTCCATCACCAATTCCTATGGCCTGTCCATCATCCTGTTCAGCTTGGTCATCACCCTCATCATGATCCCCTTCCAGATGAAGTCCAAGCGCAGCATGATCCGCATGGGCCGCCTGTCCGGCAAGCAGGCGGAATTGCAGAAGCAGTACGCGAAAAACCAGCAGAAATATCAAGAGGAGTTGGCCAAGCTCTACCAGGAGGAGGGCATCAACCCCATGGGCGGGTGCCTGTGGTCCTTCGTGCCGCTGTTTATCCTAATCCCCCTGTATTCCATTATCCGCCAGCCGGTGATCTATTTTATGGGGCTCAGTGAAACCGCCTGTGACGCCCTGCGTAATGCCGCCGTCTCCCTGGGCTACGTAGCTGACACTATGGGCAATGGGGTCTTTGGCGCCTATGAGCAGGTGAAGCTGGTGGACTTTGTCTCCCAGCGGTGGAACGAATTCAATTGGACGGGCATCGAGGGCTGCGCCACTATGTTCCCTGTCAATTACGGATTCCTGGGCATCGACTTGAGCGGGATGCCGGGAGATGCGTTTTCCAATTTTAAGATGGATTGGGGTGTCATTGGCCTGATCCTGGTGCCAGTGCTGGCCACCGCAATTCAATACCTGTCCACCTTTGTCCTGGCCAAGAGCAACGGGCAATCCGCCGAACAGCAGAAAAGCATGCGGATGATGAACCTGCTGATGCCGCTGATGAGCTTGTGGTTCTGCTTCTCCATGCCCGCCGGTCTGGGCGTGTACTGGATTGCCAACAGCCTGTGGATGATGATCCGCGAGTCCATCCTGGGCAAGTTTTACACCAAAAAGCTGAACGAAGAAGAAGAGGAGCGGGAAGCCGCCCGGGAAGCGTCCCGGAAGCTGCGCCAGGAGGAGGCCAAAAAGCGGGCCGCCGAGCAGCGGGACCTGGAGCCGCGGAAGCCTAAAAAGCAGCCTCAGAAGGATAAAGAAAAGAAGGTCACAACCAATGAAGCGGGCCGCGTGGGCGAACGCCCCTACGCCAGGGGGCGCAGCTACCAGGCCGGCCGATATGATGATAAGGAGTAAGGACCCGTTATGACGACGAAATTTATTGACGTCACCGGCAAGACCGAGGACGAGGCGATTGGCAAGGCCCTGGCCCAATTGGGTCTGGAGCGGGACGATGTGTCCGTGGAGATTCTGGAGCGGGCCAAGAAGGGCTTTCTGGGCATCGGCGCCAGCCCCGCCAAGGTCCGTGTGACCTATGAGGTTCCGGAAGCGCCGGCCAGGCCCCCAAAGCCTGTCTCCGCGGCCAAAGCACCCGCCCCGCCGCCTGTCCAGCCGGTAAAGCCTGTCCAGCAAGCAAGGCCTGTTCAACTAGCAGAGGGGGAGCCTTCCGCCCCACCGTCCCAGGAAGAGCGGAAACCTGAACGGAAAAAGCTCGTCCGGCCCAAGCCTGAGCGCCGTCCCCAGCCCTCCCGCCAGGAGCCGGAGGGGGAAGCCGCCATGGAGATCAAGCCTATGGAATTGGGTGAGCCGTGCAGCGATGAAAAGGCGCAGCAGATCACCGCTTTCCTCACCGGCCTGCTGGAACACATGGAAAGTACGGCCCAGGTGAAGGTCTATATGGACAGCGAGGGCCGCTATAAGGTCATCTTGGAGGGGGAGAAGCTGGGTTCTCTGATCGGGCGCCGGGGTGAGACTCTGGACGCCATCCAGCAGCTCACCAATTATTCCATCAACAAGGGCGGCGACAAGCGGATACGAGTCCATGTAGATGCGGAAAACTACCGTCTCAAGCGGGAGCAAAGCCTGCACCACCTGGCTCATAAGGTTGCGGCGAAAGTGGTCAAGTACAAGCGCAACGTGACCCTGGAACCGATGAACGCTTATGAGCGCCATGTCATCCACACCGCTTTGCAAGATGTGGAGGGGGTTACTACCTACTCCATGGGCACCGACCCCAACCGCCGGGTGATCGTGGCCTACGACCGGAACAGCGGCCGCCAATAAGAAATAAACCAGGGCACGGAGCTTTCGGCTTCCGTGCCCTGGTTTATTTCTTTTTCTTACTGCTCTCCCGCTCCACCAGAACCCACGGAATTTGTACGCTCTGGCAGTACTTGCCGTTGAGCTGCTTAATGAGGATTTCCGCCGCCGTGCGGCCGGCGTTCTCGCTTCCATGGGAAAGGGAGGTGAGGGGGACAGCGGCAATCTCGCTGTAATAGCTGTTATCAAAGCTTACCACCGCCACATCGTCAGGAATGCGCAGCCCCCGCTTCTGTACCTGTCCCACCAGGAAGTTGGCCAGCTCATCGTTGTAGCAGACAAAAGAATCCACCTCGTCCAAGGATACGTCCAGAAAAGCACGGATGGGAGTGTCATCCCCGGCCATTAGGCTGGCCCTGGCCTTGATCTCTGTGTTGTACCAATAGACGTATTGATCCTGGAGGGGCAGGCCCTTTTCCCGCAGGCCAGTGGCGTAACCATCGTAGCGCCCGTGGCCCTGGATGTCATCGGATTTGAAAATACCGCCAATGCGGTGGTAGCCGTTGTCTGCCAGGTAATGGGATAGCAGCCGTCCGCCATCAAAATTGGCGTCCAGCACGTAATGAACCCCGGGCAGGTTGGCATAGTAGCCGTGCATGAACACCAGCGGGATGTCCCGCTCCATAAGCTGGCGGTACAGATCCAGGTTGGGGTTAGGCAGGGCGCTCTTGGTGGCCTCCACCAGGATGCCGTCCACGGGCTGGGTAAGGAGATTGGAGAGAATGCGGCGCTCGTTGGACACTTGGTTCTGGGTAGAGAAAAGGGATGGGGTGCAGTTATTCTGGGAGAGGACATTTTCCACTTCCCGGAGAATGCCGGGGAAAAAGTAATCTCCAATATAAGTAAAAATGACGGCGATACTGCGCCGCTGCCCGCCTCCGGAGGGAGAGCGCAGGATGTGGGAGCCGCTGCCCTGCCGGGTTTCGATCAACCCCTCCCGGACCAGGACGGCTAAGGCCTGGCGTACAGTCTGCCGGCTGACCTGATATTCCTCCGCGATGGCGAACTCCGGCGGGAGGCCGGTAGCAGTGGCGTATTTACCCGCCTTGATATGCGCCCGCAGCTCGTCCGCGATCAGTTGGTATTTTGCAGCCATGCCCCCGCCTCCTCCGTGCGACTGGTTGAAAAGATAAACCCAGTATACAGGAAATACGGACAAATTGCAAGAGCTTCTTTCTGGCCGCTGTTTATCTGTACAAAAAACAGCATTAATGCGGACAATTTTTAATATTTTTTTGGTATTTGTGCAAATTGACGCAGAGAAAAGTGTAGGCCGATAAACAAAACATACAAATTTTTTATTTTAGAAATATATAGTTTTTTAATAATTGGTTTATAAATAAAAACTTTTTGATGATAATTTCTTGATTTTACCACTCTAATTTTATAGGGCTTCACCAATTTGTATTGTTTACAGATCCAAAAACAAAAAGAAGTGCGTACAAATTATTGACAAAGTCCACGAAAACAGCTATACTCAATCCATCACCCGAAAGGGAATACATCAAGAATGGATTGGAGCAAACACTATGAAGAAGTTTCTTGCGTTAGCACTGGCCCTGGTTATGGTTCTGGCTCTGGCCGCCTGCGGCGGCACTGGCGGTACCCCTGACAACGGGAGCACCCCTGCTGGCGATCAGACCGGCGATCAGGTCGGTGCCGGCAAAACCATCGGCATTGCCATGCCCACCCAGTCCTCCGAGCGATGGATCAACGATGGCGCCAATATGAAAGCCAAGCTGGAAGCCCTGGGCTACACCGTCCAGCTTCAGTACGCCGAGGACGATCCCCAGGCCCAGGTTTCTCAGATTGAGAACATGGTCTCCCAGCAGGTGGACTGCATCGTCATCGCGGCCGTGGACGAAGGCACCCTGACCGGCGTGGAAGCGCAGGCCAAGGAAGCCGGCATCCCCATCATCGCCTATGACCGCCTGCTCAAGAACACCGATGCGGTGCTTTACTACGCTTCCTTCGACAACGAGGGCGTGGGCACGGCTATCGGCCAGTACATCAAGGACGCCAAGGATCTGGAAGGCGCCCGCAAGGAAGGCAAGAGCTACACCATCGAGTTCTTCATGGGCTCCCCCGATGATAACAACGCCGTGCTGCTGCACAAGGGCATCATGGGCGTATTGGAGGAGTACCTGAACGATGGCACCCTGGTGTGCAAGACCGGCCGTACCTCTTTCGATGAAACCTGCATCCTCCGCTGGAGCCAGGAGACCGCCCAGCAGTGGTGCGAGAACTACCTGTCCGGCTTCTATGCCGATGAGCCCCTGGATATCGCCTGCTCCGCCTTTGACGGCTTCTCCTACGGCATCCGCTCCGCCCTGGAATCCGCTGGCTACACCAGCGAAAACTGGCCCCTTATCACTGGCCAGGACGCCGAGCTGATGGCAGTCAAGAACATCATCTCCGGCCATCAGACCATGTCCATCTACAAGGACACCCGCCTGCTGGCTGAGAAGTGCGTGGGCATGGTCAACGCCGTCATCAGCGGCACCGAGCCTGAGATCAACGACACCAGCACCTATGACAACGGCGTTTTCGTGGTTCCCTCCTACCTGTGCACCCCCGTGGCAGTGGATGTGAACAACTATGAAGAGATCATTGTCGAGGGCGGCTACTATACCGCCGACCAGTTGGCCGGCTGATTTCCCCGAAGCGCAGCCAACAGGATGTGAAAGCGCGGGCGGCGGCTTCTGCCGCCGCCCGCCGGTTTTTCCCGCCCGGGCCAGAGGGGCGGGGTGAGAAGAGTATGAGGAAAAGGAGTTGAAAAAATGGCGCAAGAGTATATCCTGGAAATGAACCACATCGTCAAAGCGTTCTCCGGCGTACGCGCCCTGGATGACGTGGATTTCAAGGTCAGGCGTGGTGAGATCATGGCCATCTGCGGCGAAAACGGCGCCGGCAAGTCTACGCTGATGAACGTCCTCTCCGGGGTTTACCCCTACGGGAGCTATGAGGGCGATATCGTCTACTGCGGCGAGACCTGCCGGTTTCACAGCATCAAGGACAGTGAGCAGAAGGGTATCGTCATCATCCATCAGGAGCTGGCCCTCAGCCCCTATCTGTCGGTGGCGGAAAATGTGTTCATCGGCAACGAGCGGCAGAAAAATGGGGTGATCGACTGGACCCGCACCCGCCGGGAGGCCCAGGAGCTGCTGGCCCGTGTAGGCCTGGAAAACGAGAACGTCAACGTACCCGTCAACACCCTGGGCGTGGGCAAGCAGCAGATGATAGAGATTGCCAAGGCCCTGGGCAAGAAGGCGGACCTGCTGATTCTGGACGAACCCACGGCGGCCCTCAACGATACCGAGAGCGCCCAGCTTTTGGAGCTGATGCTTCAGCTCAAGGCTCAGGGCATGACCTGCATCATCATTTCCCACAAGCTCAACGAGATCAGCTATGTCGCCGATTCCATCACCATCATCCGGGACGGCAAATCCATCGAGACCCTCCACAAGGGCGTGGACGAGTTCTCTGAGGACCGCATCATCAAGGGCATGGTAGGGCGCGAGCTGACCAACCGCTATCCCAAGCGGGAGGACTGCCCCATCGGCGAGGCCATCTTCGAGGTAAAAAACTGGAACGTCTACCACCCTGACGATGCCGGCCGGCAGGTGCTCAAAGACATCAACCTCACCGTCCGCGCCGGCGAAGTGGTAGGCCTGGCGGGCCTGATGGGCGCGGGGCGGACGGAACTGGCCATGAGCCTGTTCGGACACGCCTATGGCCAGAAGATTTCCGGCGAGGTGTACATAAAGGGCAAAAAGGTGGATATGCGCAGCGTACGCTCCGCCATTGACAACAATTTCGCATACGTCTCCGAGGACCGTAAGACCTACGGCCTGGTGCTCATTGACAGCATTACCTTCAACATGTCCCTGGCGGCGTTGCGGCGGTTTTTCTCCGAGCGCGGCGTGGTGGACGAGCGGAAGGAAGCGATCAAGGCCGAGGAGTACCGCCGTCTCATCAACGTCAAGACCGCTACTATGGAGCAGCCGGTAGGCTCCCTCTCCGGCGGCAACCAGCAGAAGGTAGTGCTGGCGAAATGGATGCTCACCCAGCCGGATGTGCTGATTCTGGACGAACCCACCCGGGGCATCGATGTAGGCGCGAAGTACGAGATTTACAGCGTCATCAACGACCTTGCCAGGGCCGGGAAAGCCGTTATCATCATCTCTTCGGAAATGCCGGAGATCATCGGCACCTGCGACCGCACCTACGTCATCAACGAGGGCGAGATTGCCGGTGAGCTGTCCCGGGACGAGATGACCCAGGAGGCCATTATGGGCACGATCATGGCCCACAACAGGAAAGGAGAATAATCATGGGAACCAAAATGATGGAAAAGACGGCGGCGTCCGCCGGTAAAAAGGCAAATCTGAGCATGAAGCAGTACGGCATGATGCTGGCGCTGATTGCGGTTTACGTCATCTTCGCCTTCATTACGGAAGGCAAGAACCTCTCCGCCATGAATGTGAACAGCCTGATCATGCAGAATGGCTACGTGGTAATCCTGGCCGTTGGCATGCTGCTGTGCGTACTGACCGGCAACGTGGACCTGGGCGTTGGCTCTGTAGTGGCGTCCTGCGGCGCGGTGGCCGGTACGCTGATTGTGGATTTTGGCGTAAATACGCCCCTGGCAATGCTGGCGTCTTTGGTAGTAGGCGCGCTGTTCGGCGTATTTGTAGGCTTCTTTGTCTCTAAGCTGGACATTCCCCCCTTCATTGTCACCCTGGCCACCATGCTTATGGGCCGCGGCATCTGCTACGTTATTCTCCAATCCCAGACGAAAGGCCCCCTGCCCGCTTCCTATACCTGGATCAGCACCGGCTTCCTGCCCACATGGAAGGTGGGCAACGTGGATATGATTACCATGATCGTTGCCATTGTGTGCGTGGTTCTGGTATTCGCCATGGATTTCAAGAGCATCGCGACCAACAAAAAGCACGGCCTGCCCACGATCCCCCTGTGGCAGTCCGTTGCCAAGGACGCGGTCATCTCTGCGATCATTCTGTTCTTCTTCTTCAAGCTGGCCTGCTATAACGGCATCCCCGTGCTGCTGCTCCTCATGCTGGCGGTGGTCTGCGTATACCACTTCATCACCACCAAGACCGTAGCCGGCCGCCAGATTTACGCCATGGGCGGCAACGCCAAGGCCGCCAGCCTCTCCGGCATCAACACCAAGAAGGTGTTCTTCTGGGTTTACGCCAACATGGGCCTGCTGTGCGGCCTTGCCGGCATCGTCCTCTCCGCCCGCAACGCTTCCGCCACCCCCAAGGCCGGCGACGGCTTTGAAATGGACGCCATCGCCTCCTGCTACATCGGCGGCGCGGCCACTTCCGGCGGCATCGGCACCGTCATCGGCGCGGTTGTTGGCGCGTTCATCATGGGCATCCTGAACAACGGCATGTCCCTGGCGGGCTTTGACACCAACGTGCAGAAGATCGTCAAGGGCGCGGTACTGCTGGGCGCGGTGACGGTAGACCTGGTGTCCAAGCGGAAGAAGGGCTGATATGCCAAAGGGAGGACAGCCCTCGCAGGTGACCTTGCTTCTGCGGCTGCTGTGCGGCGGGTATTTAATCTATCTGGCATACAGCCTGTTTACCGAGGCGGCAGGCAGCGTAGTGTTCTACATCGCGGCAGCGGTATTTGCCCTGGTAGGGGCGGCGCTGATTGCCTATACCCTGCGCGGTGTGCTGCGGTCCCGGTCCCAGGGGACGGAGGAGCTTGAGGAAGAGGCCCCTCCCCTCCTGGAAGACGCGGATGAGACAGACGGAAAGGAATAAAACCAATGGACGCAACAATTCGCGAAACCATCGAAGCGGGCAGGGCTTATTTAGGCATCGAGCTTGGCTCCACCCGCATTAAGGCGGTGCTCATTGGGGAGGACTTTGCCCCCATCGCTTCCGGTGGGCACACCTGGGAGAACCGCTATGAAAACGGGATGTGGACTTACGCCTTGGAAGACGTATGGGGCGGCCTGCGGGACGCTTACGCCGGCCTGGCCAAGGACGTGGCGGAAAAGTACGGCGTGAAGCTGGCTTCTGTGGCGGCTATGGGCGTGTCGGGCATGATGCACGGCTATCTGCCCTTTGACGGGGAAGGGAAGCTGCTGGCGCCCTTCCGGACATGGCGCAACACCACCACCGGGCAGGCGGCGGCGGAGCTGACGGGGAAATTCCAGTTCAACATCCCCCAGAGGTGGTCTATCGCCCACCTCCATCAGGCGGTATTGAACGGCGAGGCCCACGTCAAAGACATCCGCTTCCTCACCACCCTGGCGGGCTATGTCCACTGGCAGCTCACCGGCGAGAAGGTCACGGGCGTGGGCGAGGCCAGCGGCATGTTCCCCATTGACAGCGAAAGGCTGGACTACGACCAGGGCATGGCCGCCAAGTATGACGGCATCGCGGCGGAAAAGGGCTTCCCCTGGAAGCTGCGGGAGATTCTGCCCAAGGTTCTCCCTGCCGGGGAGAAGGCTGGCGTCCTCACGCCGGAGGGCGCGAAGCTGCTGGATCCCACCGGGACACTGCAAGCGGGCATCCCCATGTGCCCTCCCGAGGGCGATGCGGGCACCGGCATGGCCGCTACCAACGCTGTGGCGGTGCGTACCGGCAACGTGTCGGCGGGCACCTCCGTATTTGCTATGGTGGTGCTGGAAAAACCCCTGAGCCGCGTCTACGAGGAGATTGACATGGTGACCACCCCCGCCGGAAAGCCGGTGGCCATGGTTCACTGCAATAACTGCACCAATGAGATCAACGCCTGGGTGGCCTTGTTCCAGGAGATGCTGGCCGCGCTGGGCCATGAGAGCGGGCAGGGGCCTATTTTCGAGGCCCTGTTCCGTGCTGCCCTGGACGGCGAGAAGGACGGCGGCGGGAACGTGCTTTACAACTTCCTGTCCGGCGAGCCGGTGGCGGGTACGGTTGAAGGCCGTCCCCTGCTGGCGCGGACGCCGGAGGCGAAGCTGACCTTTGCCAACTTCGCCCGGGTGCAGCTTTACGCCGCCCTGGCATCGCTGAAGCTGGGCCTGGACATTCTGGGCCGGGAGAACGTGGCGGTGGACCGCCTGCTGGGCCACGGCGGCTATTTCAAGACGCCGGAAGCGGGGCAGCGGATGCTGGCCGCTGCGGCGGGTGCGCCGGTGTCCGTCATGGAGACTGCCGGAGAAGGAGGCCCCTGGGGTATGGCCCTGCTGGCCGCCTACAGCGCGGCCAAAGCCGGAAACCAAAGCCTGGAGGGCTTCCTGGACAGCCGTGTGTTCGCGGGGCAGAAGGTTTCCACGATTGCCCCCGACCCGGCGGACGCAGCGGGCTTCAACGCCTATATTAAGCGGTTTGCCGGGGCCATGCCTGTGGAGAAAGCCGCGGTGGAATATCTGAAATAGGAGGATACTTCTTTGAAAAAGATGGAATTTTGGTTCGTAGTGGGCAGCCAGTTTCTCTACGGTTCCGAGGTGCTGGACACCGTTGCTGCCCGCGCCGCCGAAATGGCGGGGACGCTGAGCAAGGTGCTGCCCTACCCCTTGGTTTACAAAGTTACCGCAAAGACCAATCAGGAAATCGCCAACGTGGTCAAGGAAGCCAATTACGATGGTTCCTGCGCGGGCATCATCACCTGGTGCCACACCTTCTCCCCCAGCAAAATGTGGATCAACGGCTTTGCGAACCTGCAAAAGCCCTACTGCCACTTTGCTACCCAGTACAACCGGGAGATTCCCAACGAGGAAATCGACATGGACTTCATGAACCTGAACCAGGCCGCCCACGGCGACCGGGAGCATGGGTTCATCGCCGCCCGCCTGCGTATGCCCCGGAAGGTTATTGCCGGCTACTGGCAGGACGGGGACGTGCAAAAGCGCATCGGTGACTGGATGAAGGCCGCCGTAGGCGTGGCCGTGTCCAAGGAGCTGAAGGTCATGCGCTTTGGGGACAATATGCGGGAAGTCGCCGTCACTGAAGGCGACAAGGTGGAGGTTCAGGCCAAGCTGGGCTGGCAGGTAAACACCTGGCCTGTAGGCGACCTGGTGGCCGTGATGGACGCCGTCACCGGGGAAGAGATCGACAAGCTGATGGAGGCCTATAGGGCGTCCTACGACTTCGCCACCGGGGATATGGAGGCTGTGCGCTACCAGGCCCGGGAAGAAATCGCTATGAAGAAGATGATGGACGCCGAGGGCTGTATGGCCTTCTCCAACACCTTCCAAGACCTCCACGGCATGAAGCAGCTCCCCGGCCTGGCCAGCCAGCACCTCATGTCCCAAGGCTACGGCTACGGCGGCGAGGGTGATTGGAAGGTTTCCGCCATGACCGCCATCATGAAGGCTATGGGCGAGGGCGGCAACGGCGCGTCCGCGTTTATGGAGGATTACACCTACCATCTGGTAAAGGGCCAGGAATACAGCCTGGGCGCCCACATGCTAGAGGTCTGCCCCAGCGTGGCGGCGGGCCGGCCCCGGATTGAGGTCCATCCCCTGGGCATTGGCGGCAGGGAGGATCCGGCCCGCCTGGTGTTCGAGGGCAAGGCCGGGGACGCCATCGTCGTGTCTCTGGTGGACATGGGTGGGCGGCTGCGGCTGATCTGCCAGGATATCCACTGTGTCAAGCCCATCCTGCCCATGCCCAATCTGCCTGTAGCCCGGGTCATGTGGCAGGCGGAACCCAGCCTTACCACCGGCGTGGAGTGTTGGATTACCGCCGGCGGGGCGCACCACACGGTACTCAGCTACGATGTGACGGCAGAGCAGATGAAGGATTGGGCCAACATGATGGACATTGAGTTCGTCCACATCACCAAGGATACCACTGTCGAGAGCCTGGAAAACGACTTGTTCCTGGCTGATCTGGCGTGGAAACTGAAATAATAATTTCCGAAAGGCCACCCCTATGCAGGCGTTTGTCCCTGCATAGGGGTGGTTTTGGCAGGACTGTATATTTTCACTCTTGCACTGGGGACAGATTGTGGTATAATAGGAGAGAAAAGCTAGACCTGTTTACCGGTCTGGATGATATTGTTTTGCGAGAATGGAGACCTTGTATGAAAGACTATGTAATTCTGACCGATAGCTGCTGCGACCTTCCCGCTTCTTTGGCAGCGGAACTGGAGCTGGAAGTTCTTCCCCTTAGCTTCATGATGGAGGGGAAGGAATACTTTAACTACCTGGATAACCGGGATATCGCGCCTGACGAGTTTTACAGCCGCCTGCGGGGCGGGGCCCTGGGAACTACCTCCGCTATCAATGTGGCCGTGTTCACGGAAACCATGACGGAGCTGGTTGGGCAAGGGAAAGATGTGCTGTGCATTGCCTTTTCCTCTGCGCTGTCCACGACCTATCAATCCGCATGTATTGCTGCCGGAGAGGTGGAAGCGGCCCATCCCGGCAGTAAGATCCTGGTGTGCGACAGCCGCGCCGCGTCCTTGGGGCAGGGCTTGCTGGTTTATCTGGCGGTCCAGGAAAAACGGAAGGGAAAATCTATCGGGGAAGTCCGTGACTTCGTGGAGGAGCACAAAGGCCATATCGGCCATTGGTTTACTGTGGATGATCTGAACCATCTGAAACGGGGCGGCCGGGTCAGCGCGGCGGCGGCGCTGTTGGGCACTATGCTGCAAATGAAGCCGGTACTCCATGTGGATGACGGCGGGCATTTGATCCCTGTTAGCAAGGTCCGGGGCCGCAAGGCGTCTATTAGCGCCCTGCTGGACAAGATGGAGGAACTGGTGGACGATCCCTCAGTAGTGTTTATTAGCCATGGCGGGTGTGAAGATGAGGCCAAAGGGCTGGCAGAATCCATTCAAGCTAAGTTCAAGGTGGACAAGCTGGTGATCAACTATGTTGGCCCCGTGATCGGGAACCACTCCGGCCCCGGCACACTGGCACTGTTTTTCCAGGGGAAGCATAAATAATCCCAGTTTGCCCAGCAGCGTGAACGGGCCAGTTAACAAAAGATAAGAGTTAAATTAAAGGAAAACACTATTTTTAAGTACTGTAAAAAGGGCATACAAAACCACGCCACCGCCATTGAAAATTTCAGGCGCTGGCGTGGAATGAACAGATTTGGGTGGAGTGGCGCAGTGCAAAAGGCGCCACTCCTGTTTTTAGCTGGATGTATTTATGGTCATAAAAATAAATGAAATCATCAATAAGTTCATTGCCTTGAAGGAGGCGTTGCTCTGCCCGATTCCCGTATAGGCCGCCAGGGCGTCTGGCGGAGCTGGGCGGCTAGGTCAGAGCTAGTGGCATACAGCATGGTGCCGCCGCAGGGGAGATGCCCTTCCAACGCCGGAGACGGTTAAAAGACCCGGGCGCACCAGCACCCGGATTTACAGGGGTTTGGGGACGGCAGCCACCAACAAGCAATGTGCTGCAATAACAAAATTGTGCGTGTCAGCTTTCTATCTCCCGCAGGCGCTCCACAATAGTGCGGCGGTTAACGGAACGGTACACCAACAGAGGGATCAGGACCCCCAGAATCAGAAATAACGGTATTACCACCAAAACCGGCAGGACGGTAAATTGATAGGTAAAAAACCAAAAGGCAGAGCAGAGTGATCCCACCAGCGGTCCCAGCGCGGCGCTCAGAACCAAGGAGAGGGCGGCGGAGAGCATCGTGTAGTACAGCCCCTCGTATACCAGCATGGTATTCATCTGCTTTCCAGCCATGCCCACAGATTGGAGCATTGCCAGCTCCCGCTTCCGGGCAAGTATGCCTGTCAGCACGGCGTTGATGAAGTTGAGTACGCCCACCAGGCCGATAATCCCTGCCAGTGTGCCGCCCATGGTCAGGAACATACTCCGGAAGCCCTCGAACTCCGCCGCCATGCGCTGTTTGCTCTCGTAGCCGCAGGTGGGCTGGACGGACTCCGTATAGTCCTTCAGGAAGGCATCCATAGCAGTGCTGGCCGTCTCGTCAGTGTTGAAAGCGTAGATCATGACGGAACTGGTACCGGTGTCCCGCCGGAACAGCTCCGCTCCCATCGCCAGCTTGCTGCCTCCCAGGGTGGTATAGCGGTAAGTGAGGGCTCTGGGGATCTCGATCATGGCGCAGACGGTGTATTCCTTTTCCTCATAGACCTTGGCCCGGGGAACGAAATTCATCTCTCCGCGGTTCCAGCGGGCGACTGACTCCTCTGCGGTGATTTCCTCCCCGGTGTCCGCATCGACATTCACCCACTCCTTCACATAGCGGAGCGTCACGGTATCCCCCACCTTGAAGCAGTTGTCATCCTCATGGATCACTCCGTAGTCATCGGCGGCATAGACGGCGGCGATGGCGTTCCGGCTGGGGTCGGACAAGGGGGTGACATCTCCCTCCAACACGTTTATCTCGCCGAGAATGAAGTCCTCCAGGCCGTAGAGCTGGGCGCTGCCTACAACGGTGTCCTCACTCACATGCTCCCGGGAGGCGACAACGCTGTCCAGCTCCTCCTCAGAATAAACGATGCTGATACCCTGGCGGAGGTACTCCTCCGGCAGAAGGGCCTGGATCGTGTCCTCCTGACCGTAGACCCGGCCCCCTTCGGTGATGCCGCCCTGGGAGATGACCTGGGCGATGACTTCCTCCGGAAGCGCCTGATCCGCCAAGCGGAAGTTTTCGCTGACACGGAAGTAGTCGGCGTGGCCCAGGACAAAGTCGGTGGCTACCAGGTCGGAAAGATATTTTTCCATGTCGAAGCCGTTCGTAAATGTATACACCAGGTTCATCAGCACCACCGCCAGGGTCAGGGAAATCATGGTAACGACCGTTTTACTCCTGCTCCGGCCCAGGTTGGCCCAGGCCATTTTCGGCAGGGATGCGCCGGTGGCAGCTTTCCGCTTGCCGCCCTTCTTCCCGGACTGCTGTCCGCCCTCGGTATAGCGCACCGCCTCCACCGGGGAAACCCTAGCGGCGATCCGCCCGGGCCGCGCGCAGGAGAGGAATACCGTCAACAGGGAAAACGCCGCCGCGCCAATGAAAATCCAGGGGTTGAAGGACACGAACGTGTTCTTATAGTTGAGATAGGCCATGATGACTGGAGCCAATATGTTGCCGGCGACGAAGCCCAGAAGCAGGCCGATGGGGATGCCCACCAGACTGAGCAGGAGCGCCTGCTGGCGGATCATCCGCTTGATCTGCCGCCCCGTGGTGCCGATGGTTTTCAGCAGGCCATAAAACCGGATGTCGTTGGTGACGGAGATCTGGAAGACATTGTAAATGATGAGATACCCGGTGAAGATGATCAGCAGAAGAATCACCACAATGGTAATGAAGGGCACGGGGTCAATGCCGTTAGAGATCCGATCCCCGGTGTAGCCCCAGTTCACGCCGATAATCAGGTAGTTCTCTGCCCACGCCTCGGCGCTTTGATAGCCATAATTTTCCAGCACCGCGCTCAGGTTTTCTCGAATGCCTATGGCGCTCTTGAACATGATGTCCAGATTCCAGACGCCCGTCAAGGAGTCCTCCTCCCCGTTGGACAGCGCGCAGATCTCCTCGGCGGCGGACCGGGGCAGCAGCACGTGGTTGGCGGGCACGGCGCTGTCGTATTCCCACCAGCCGGAGAGGGTGAATGTCCGCTCTATTGTGTGGGGATGTGAGGTTCCCTCGTCCAGCGTAATGGGCATGGTAAATTGCGCGCCCACCCTGGGCTCAACGCCCAGCAGAGCCAGGACGTGGGTATCTGTGGCGGCTTCGCTGGTACCCTCCCGGGGGAGTGTGCCCTCCACGGGGGTGCAGAAGTAGTGGGACGCGCCGTTGGGTTCAATGTAGCTGACTTCCACATGGGACTTGTTGAAAGGCAGGTCGTGGGGCATTCCCACAAAAAGACGGCACCAGGAATCCCGGATCAACGGATCCCGGCGGAGCTGCTCCGCCTGTTCCCAGGTGAGGTACTTGATGGAGCCGTGGGCGTCGCCTCCGGCCTGGCGGAAGTTCTCCTGCTGGTAAGAGTAGTTGATGGATGCGGCGATGGTAAACAGGGAGGTGAACAGCACCGTGGTCAGGGCAATGGCCAGCGCCGCGACGGTGTTCCGAGCCCGGGCCGCTTTCATGGAACGAAAGCCCAGCCGCCGGATACAGCTTCCGTTGGATACTTTGATCATCCCGCTCACCCCCGTACCACAATGCGGCCGTCCTCAATGCGGATGATGCGGCCGGCCATCTGGGCGATCTCCTCGTTGTGGGTAATCATCACAATGGTCTGGGCAAACTGCTGGCTGGTGACCTTCAGCAGGCTCATGACATCCTGGCTGGTCCGGCTGTCTAGGTTTCCGGTTGGCTCGTCTGCCAGGATGATAGCAGGCTTCGCCGCCAGCGCGCGGGCGATGGCCACCCGCTGCTGCTGGCCGCCGGAGAGGTTGTTGGGCAGGTTTTGCAGCTTGGAACCTAGGCCCAGGGTTTCGATAATCTGGTTTGTATAGCCTTTGTCCGGCCCCCTGCCGTCCAGTTGAATGGGCAGGACGATGTTCTCATACACGTTCAGCACCGGTACAAGGTTGTAGTTTTGGAATACAAAGCCAATCTTCCGCCGCCGGAAAATGGTCAGTTCCTCATCTTTCAAGGTGGAGAGATCCCTGCCGTCCACAATGACGGAACCGCCGGTAGGCCGGTCCAGCCCGCCCAGCATATGCAGCAGGGTGGATTTACCCGAACCGGACGTACCCACAACGGCGGCAAATTCGCCCTTCTCTACCGCCAAGTCCACGCCGTCCAAGGCCCGGACCTCCGTGTCGCCGGAACCGTATACTTTCCGCAAGCCGCGGGTTTCCAAAATCGCCATACGATGTACCTCCATAGCGTAAAGTCTGCACTGCCTTTCGGCAATACAGACTTTAGCACAGAAATCTTTCCAGGTTCTTTCTGAAATCTTACAGTTTGGAAAGATTTCAACTCCGGGGCAGATAGAGGGAGAAGCAGCTCCCCCGCCCCGGCTGGGAGGACACCTTGATATACCCACCCTGCCCCTCCGCGATCTGGCGGGCCAGATACAGGCCGATTCCCACACCCTCGGTCTCGTAGGCGGCGGGGGAGCGGTAGAACCGCTGGAATACCTTGGCCCGCTCCGCCTCCGGGATGCCGGGGCCGCTGTCCGTCACGTTGACGCGGCAGAACATCTGGTAGGGGATAACCTCAACCGTGACCGTCCCGCCGGCGGGCGTGTATTTTACCGCGTTGTCCAACAGGTTGCACACGGCCTCCGCTGTCCACTTGGGGTCAAAGGCCGCCTGGACGTCTGTGGATGCCAGCGTCAGGGCAATCCCCTTCTCCGCCGCCTTGGGGATAAACTGAGCAACTGCGTCTTCCAGCATGGGCGCCAGCGGCCCCGTCTTGGGGTGCAGGGCCAGAATGCCCGTCTCCAGCCGGGAGGCCTTCACCAGTGCATCCACCAGGGAGCGCAGCTTTTCCACCTGGCCCTCCAAAGCCGCAGCGCAGTCCCGGCCCTCCGGGGAAAGCTCCTGTTCCGATAGAAGCTGGATATACAGCAGAATATTGGCTACAGGGGTCTTCGTCTGGTGGGAGATGTCGGCAATCAGGGTTTTGATTTTGCCCTTTTCCTCCTGGAGCTTCTGGGCGGAGACGGCGTTGGCGGCCAGATAGTGGGCAAACCGGGACTCAACGGCGGAGAGCAGGCTTTCATCGAAGTCCTGCTCCAGAAAAGCCCCCGCCATGGCCGCGTCCAGCATACGGTTCAGATTTTTCATGACGCGCTTGGCGTGAAAGCGGTTCCAGACCGCCGCCGCTAACGAGACCGCCGCGAAAATGGCGATGACAGCAGTGAACCATGTCATATCAATTCACCGCCCAGGTGTAGCCGATGCCATAGACCGTTTTCAGAAAGCGGGGCTTGGAGGGGGTATCCTCCAGCTTGTCCCGCAGGCGCTTGACGGTGACCGACAGGGCGTTCTCCTCCACGTACTCCGCGCCGCCCGGCCACACCCGCTCCAGCAGCGCATCACGGGACAGGATGCGCCCCCGGTTTTCCACCAGTATCCGCAGCAGCCGCTGTTCCGTTTTACTTAGTTCGATGGGCTGGCCGTTTTTGCGGAACGCCATCCACTCAAAATCAAAGGAGAACCCCTCTAACTCTGTTGTGGCCGCCTGCACTGGAGTACCGCGCCGCAGTTGGGCCTTGACCCTGGCCCGCAGTACAGCCAAAGAGAAGGGTTTGGTGATATAGTCATCCGCTCCGGATTCAAGGCCTACAACGATGTCGGTTTCCAAATCGTTCGCCGTGAGCAGGATGACGGGGACGCTGGAATGGCAGTGCCGCACATCCCGCAGCAAATCAAGCCCGCTCCCGTCCGGCAGGTTGACATCCAGGATGAGCAGATCAAAGCCTTTGCTGGGCAGGATGCTTTGCGCTTGGGACAACGCAGTACACAGTTCCACTTGAATGCCATCGTTTTCCAGGGCAAACCGGATGCCTTGTCCCAAGGCGGCGTCATCCTCCAGCAGCAATATGTGCTTCATCGCGGCCCTCCTATCAAGTGTTAGGTCTATCATACCCTTCTTTAGACGCTTTTTCAAGGATTTCTTATGCTGCAATGTGATGCGTTCAATAATTGGGGGAAGGACAAAAATTACCCGTGATGAAGCTGATCTGAATGGAAACAATGTACTTGTCCATATTACCAACAACAAAGATGAGTGGGGACAAGACGGGAAATTGCGTTTTCATATTGAAACAATCAACCTCACAACTAATCTTACAAATCCACGGACACCCCAATTTAATGGGGAAATGCCTTTCGATTTAGCATGAAGCGCATGGAAGAGTAAGGCCACAAACTGGATTGACGTTGTGATTCGAATGGCATACGCAAAATTTGCGGGGATTTTTATAAAAAAGGCTTGACAAGTCCGGCTGGATATGGTAAAAATATAAAGCGATGTGTATGGACGCTTAGCTCAGCTGGCTAGAGCACCTGCTTGACGTGCAGGGGGTCAGCGGTTCAAGTCCGTTAGCGTCCACCATCAAAGGATGAATCCGAACTGGTTCCCATCGGGGACGGGTTCGGATTTATCCTTTATCTGGACTGTATCAACACATGAAGAGAGCGGCCCTATCGTAATAGATAGGGCCGCTCCTGCTATGTATCCTGCCATCGTTTCCAGTCCTTGAAAGCCGCTTGCCCTCCTGTTTTGTACTATAGTGCATAAGGTTGGCCCTAATTAGATGTTCGGCCCCCGCCGCCTGCTGGGCTTTGCCCAGCGGCGGCGGGATTTTGTATTCACTCAACAGCGAACGCTCTCACATCTGCTTGACGAGCATCCATCGAGTGACGATTGAATTAGGGTCAAACCTTTTTCTCAAAATACAAAAACGTCCCATCTTCCCCGGCGGGGCGCATACAGCGGTTCAGCATGTTCCGGGACGCATCGTTTTCATGAAAGCACTTAGCTGCCAAGCGGTACAGCCCCAGGCCGTATAAGCTCCAATCCGCCGCGCGGCGGAAAGCTTCCGTCCCGTAGCCGTTCCCGGCAAATTCCGGCAGGATCCGGCACCCCAGCTCCGCGCCGCCCTTGTAGTCGAACCGGTAGAGCACCGCTTCCCCAATAAAGGTTTCCCCCAGCCGGATGGCAAAATTGACCGCCAGCTTGTTCTGAAAATCCGTCCGGGCCACATGTAAGAAGTAATCCTCCGTCCATTCCCCGTCCAGGTCGTCCCGGTAATCATACCCCCACCAGCGGTTCCGCGCATCATCCAGGCAGAGACGGTTGTAGGGGACCTTGTCCTCCTCCCGCAGCGCGTCCAGCGTCAGCCGTTCGGTTTTCAGCATAGGGACTGTCTCCAGGGCGCCCAGCTCATTTCTGGCCAGCACCCGGATCTTTGCGCCCAGGAAGGCGGGAAGGTATTGCAGCTTGCTGGTGCGAAGCCCCTTGTCACCGGCATCGTCCTCCCGGTTGATCCAGGTCAATCCTTCACTGTGAGCCGCGGCGAAAGACTGGACCATAAAGGGATATACCCCCTCATACTGGGGCAGGCCCTTTTCGATATGGCACACCAGCGTGTCCCCGCAGGCCTCCGCCAGGGAGATGGCCAGCAGCTTGCCGTCCAGCTCCACGCACCCGGCCTTGACCCAGCTATGCCCCACCAGCTCCATAAGCTTTCTGGCATAGCAGACTTCCCGCTTCGCCTCGGCGTCCTCTTTGTTGAATACCAGGTGAAACTCCCGCCAGAAATCCTCCACCTTTTCCCGGTCGTCCGTAGTCAGATCCCGGTAAACGGCATCGGGATAGAGCTTATGGAATTTATTGATATGGTTCCTTTGGCCGGAGTACCGCCGTCCGGCGAAGGTGGACAAATCCCCGGCGTGGTAAAAGTAGTCCTGCCAGGCCCGGTCGCTGTCCACGGTAGTATAGGGATAACGCTTCATCAGCCGTTCCCGCTCGCTTTCCGGCGTCACGCCGAAGGAAGGGGGCACGCCGTTTTCCACGCACCATGCATCGATATCGTCCAGGGCGGCGTCCACGTCTCCTTCCCCCGGCAGGGGGATGGGGAAATCGAACATCGCGCCATAGTGTGCGCTGTGGTTGAGGATGACCAGGCAGCCGTGGCTCTCGGCAAATTCGGGCCGCCAGTGATCCCGCCACATAAGCTTGACCCCCAGGGAGTATTCGCACAGGCCGTAGGTACATTGGCTGTAGTATTTCCGCAGGAGTGTCTCATGCTCCAGGGAGATCGGTGTAAATTGCAGCATAAAGGTTTTGCTCTCTTTCGTTTTAATGGGGCTGTTGTTGTGATCCCGTTTGTTCTAAATAAGAAACCCAGGCTTCCAGGTCTTCCCGGCGGAACCCGGACAGCGCGGCCTGATAGCGGGCAAAGCCCTCCGGGTCATAGCCCGCCAGCCACCGCAGCGCCTTCTTCGGCCCCCGGTAGGGATGTCCCGCCGCGCCGCAGAAAATTTCCAGGCTGTCGGTCAGCAGCCAGTGCCAGCGGAAAAACCCTTCCGCGTCCCCCCGCTTGGCCCGCAGGAGCATTTTCCGGCACCATTCAATTTCGCCGCGGACCTCTTCTTCCGATTTCTGCGGAAGCTTCTGGAGGTAGGACAAGACGCGGTTTTGCAGCGCGGCCCCTGTTCCATCCCTGTCTATGAGGATTTTCCCGTCGGATATCTGGACGAAATCACCGCAATCGAAATCCCCCGCAAAAAATGGCGCCGGATAGACGAATACATCCAGTTGTATGCCCTCCACAAACGAGACGTCGTGAAATACCTCATGGCTTTCCGTGATGACCAGGGCGTCAAAATCGCTGTCCGCGTTGTGGGAACCATCGGCGTAGGAGCCATAGGCGATCACCGACAACGGCTGGTACTCCTGCTGGAGGTATGTTAGGATATGATGCGCGGTTTCAGGCATTTTTCTCCCCTTCCACAATGTGCACATTCAAATGGTTATACGTCATAGTCACCCCATCCTCGGCGAAGGCACGGTAAATCTCCTCCAGGGATTGGAAATGGGCGTCCCAGTACTCTTCCGCCTTGGCCCAGAACCGGACATGGTACTCGATGGAACTCTCCCCGTAGGCGGTGAGCACTACCTGGGGGGCGGGATCCCCCAGGATACCGGGGGTTCTGGATAAGGCCTTCAGGCAGGCGGCCCTGACGTCCTCCGGCTTATCGTCATAGGACGCGCAGACGGCGTGGTCCGCCCGGCGCACGCCCCGGACGGTGTAGTTGACGATCTGCCCCGCCACCAGCTTGCTGTTGGGCAGCATCACGCGCTGTCCGGCGGGCGTGTCCAGCTTGGTGTGGGTCAGGCTGATTTCCGCTACTTCCCCATCGCCCTCGCCGGTGGAGATGTAATCCCCCAGGGTAAAGGGCTTGGAGAACAGCAGCACCATGCCGCCCGCAATATTGCTCAGCACATCCTGGACGGCCAGGGACACCGCCAGCCCCAGTACGCTGACCACGGCGATCAGGCTGGTTACGTCCACGTCCAGGCTCCCCGCCACGATCAGGGCCGTCAGCAGATACAGCAGGGCTTTCACGCCTTGGAGAAGGTACCGCTTCATCCGCCCGTCCATACCGCTCCTGTCTGCCAGCTTCCGGACGATCCCCAGCAGCAGCCGGGACGCCGCCAGGCAGGCCAGCAGCAGCACAGCGGCGGACAGGATGCGCCCTACCGTCAAACCGCCCCATCCTGCCTGCATCCAGCCCTTTATGGCGGAGGAGGGGGCGGTATTCATAACATCCTCCAGCAGGGCGGAGGCGTCTGCGGGAGTTTCCATAGATATCATCCTCACTTTCTAAAAACTCATTCGGATATCAATTTACCACATTTTTCCCCTTTTGAGAAGCAAAATTTGCTTTTGTCTGTCCACCAGAATTTTCCAGCAAAATGACGGGCATTTTTGGCAAACTAAACAAATTTTCCAAAAACACCAACGTTATACTTTTCTTTTTTGTGAAAATCGTGTAAAATATAAAAACAACCCTGCAAGAGGACGCAATCCCGCGCCCTGATTTGGGCAGGGTCTTACGAAAGAGGAGGAGAACTATGGACAAATTCTTTAAGATCTCTGAACGGGGCAGCAGTGTCCGCGCGGAGATCGTAGGCGGCGTAACCACGTTTTTCGCCATGGCCTACATTATCTTCGTCAACCCCGGCCTGCTCTCGCAAACCGGCATGAACTCCAACGGCGTCATGCTGGCCACCTGCATCAGCGCGGCCATCGGCTGCCTGCTGACGGCCCTGCTGGCTAACGCGCCCTTCGCACAGGCTCCAGGCATGGGCCTGAATGCTTTCTTTACCTTCACCGTGTGCTTCGGTATGGGGTACACCTGGCAGGAGGCCTTGGCCATCGTGCTGCTGAGCGGTATCCTGTTCCTGGTGATTGCCGTCAGCCCCCTGCGCAGCAAGATCATTTCTTCCATCCCTGCTTTCCTTAAGAGCGCCATTTCCGCCGGTATCGGCCTGTTTATCGCCTTCATCGGCCTGCTGAACGTGAAGCTGGTAGGCTTCGGCGCCGGTGTGCCCGCCTTGCAGTTCCTGGTGGACGATGGCGCCGGCAACATGGTTGCCAACACCGCCGGCATCCTGACCATCATCGGCCTGCTTATCACCGCCATCCTGATGGCCTATAAGGTGAAGGGCGCTATCGTCATTGGCATCATCATTACCACCATCATTGGCTTCCCCATGGGTCAGACCCATCTGCCCGATGCCATCACCATGAGCGTCTTCAAGGACTTCGGCGAGGTAGCTTTCAAGCTGGACATCCCCGGCGTCATGGCGAAGGGCATCCTGCCCCTGGTTACCGCCGTTATCAGCTTCGCCCTGGTGGACTGCTTCGATACCGTGGGAACCCTCATCGGCACCGCCAAGAACGCGGGCATGACCGATAAGAACGGCAACCTCCCCGGCGGCGACCGGGCCCTGATTGCCGATGCCATCGCTACCTGCTGCGGCGCTTGCCTGGGTACTTCCACTGTTACCACTTTCGTGGAGTCCTCCACCGGTATCTCCGAGGGCGCCCGTACTGGCCTCAGCTCTATCGTTGTCGGCGTTCTGTTCCTGCTGGCCTGCCTGCTGGCTCCTGTGGCGGGGATTATTCCTTCTGCCGCCACCGCGCCCGCGCTGATTATTGTGGGCGTTCTGATGATCCGCGGCGCGACTGAGGTCAACTGGGGCGATTTCGAGGAAGCCTGCCCGGCATTCCTGACCATTGCCATGATGCCCTTTGCCTATTCCATCTCTGATGGTATCGGCTTTGGGTTCATCAGCTACAGCATCATCAAGCTGGCCCGCGGCAAGGCGAAGGATGTGCCCGTGCTGGTGTATATCATCTCCGTGCTGTTCATCCTGAAGTATGTCCTGACCAGCATTTAATGCAAATCCCCGCCGGCTGAGCCAGAGCATAGTGCAGCAGGCGGCGTCTTATGGACGCCGCCTGCTTTTTGCAATGGGCTAGTGCTGGTACTCAAATTCCAGGTTGTATAGGCTGACTAAGTCGCCGTCCTGAATACCCATGGCTTCCAGGCGGTCAAACAGGCCGCTTTCCCGCAGCATCTTGTCAAACCAGTTGCGGCTCTCGTAGTCGCCAAAGTTCGTGTTCGACATCAAACGCTGGAGCCAGGGGCCTTCTACCAGATAGACACCGTCCTCTACCGTGATCTCCAATGGCTGGCTCATGTCTACCTTGGGCGGACGCTTGACGAACTCAGGCAAATAGACCGCCACCGGCGGCAGCTCCCGCAAACGGTTGGCAACCGCGAAAACCAGTTCCCGGGTGCCCTGGTGGGCGGCGGCGGAAATGGTGTATAAGGGCCAGCCCAGGGCTTCTACATGCGCCCGCAGGGCGCTCAAGAGGCTGTCGTCCTCCATGATGTCCGTTTTGTTGGCGGCAACGATTTGGGGGCGTTTGGCCAGCTCCGGGCTGTACTGGGCCAGCTCCTGGTTGATGGCGTCAAAGTCGGCAACCGGGTCGCGGCCCTCGCTGCCGGAGACGTCCACCACATGAACCAGCAGGCGGCAGCGGTCAATGTGGCGCAGAAATTCGTGGCCCAGGCCCGCACCTTCGCTTGCGCCCTCGATAATACCGGGGATGTCGGCCATTACAAAGCTTGCGCCGCTGTCTACATAGACCACGCCGAGGTTGGGGTAAAGGGTGGTGAAATGGTAATTGGCAATCTTGGGATTGGCGCGGCTGACTACGCTCAGGAGTGTGGATTTGCCTACGTTGGGGAAGCCTACTAATCCTACGTCTGCCAAAAGCTTTAACTCCAGGACCACCTCAAAGCCCTCGCCGGGCAGGCCGCTTTTGGCAAAACGGGGTGCCTGGCGGGTGGGGGTGGCGAAATGGGCGTTGCCCCAGCCGCCTTTGCCGCCCCGGCAGAGGATAAACGGCTCATCGCCGGACATGTCCTGGATGATCTCGTTGGTCTCCAGGTCGCGGACCAGCGTGCCCCGGGGGACACGGATGATTAGGGATTTGCCGTCCCGGCCGCTTTTGCGCTTTCCTTGGCCGTCCGCGCCGTTGTCCGCTACATATTTGCGCTTGTAGCGGAAATCCATCAGCGTGGAGAGGTTGTCGTCCACTTGGAGGATGATGTGGCCGCCCGCGCCGCCATCGCCGCCGTCAGGGCCTCCAGCCGCAACGTATTTCTCCCGGTGGAATGACACCGAGCCGTTGCCGCCGTTGCCTGCTTTTACAGAAATTCTTGCCTTGTCAATAAATGTGGTTGCCATTGCAATCCCTCCTTTCGCGCCTGGGGCGCGGAAGCTGCGGCCCCTGCGGGGCCGGTTGTTTTTCGGTACTTGTTATGGATTTGTCAAGGTGCCTCCGTTTGCAACCGGCGCGGGGGATTTTTCCAGGCAAGCTACTCCTGTTGAGCGTTTTTGTTCGAACGCGCGAAGTTCCGGTAGGTGACGCTCGCTACATCCTTAGGCTGCAAACGGGGGGAAGTTGCACGCTGGCGTGCAACCTATAGGAAAATTTTTTGCGCTCCCTCCCTATCCTATTATACCCGAAAGGGAGGAAACAAGTGGGGAAAAGCGAAAAAGAGGTCCCGATGAAATCGGGACCTCCTCTTGAAATCAAGCCTCGTAAACAGATACCTGCTTGCGATCCTTGCCCAGCCGCTCAAAGCGGACAACGCCGTCCGCCTTGGCAAAAAGCGTATCGTCGCTGCCGCGGCCTACATTCACACCGGGGTGAATGTGGGTCCCCCGCTGGCGGACGAGAATGTTGCCAGCCAATACGTGCTGGCCATCGGCCCGCTTCGGCCCGAGACGCTTGCTCTCGGAATCACGGCCGTTTTTGGTGGAACCAACGCCCTTTTTATGGGCGAAGAACTGTAAACCAATGTTCATCATGTTCGTTTTGCCATCCTTTCTGTAAGATACGGCGCGGAAGCCTACTCCGCTTCCAAGACCTCTATATAGCCGGGATACTCGCTGTGCAGCTCCGTGAAATAGACCATCATCCCCGCCAGCAATGTCTGGCAGGTGTCCTCGGCAGCCTGTCCCAAAGAGCCGGGGATACGAAGGGAAATATGTGCCGCCTTCCCGTTCACCTTCACCGAGGCGCACAGGCCCATGACATCGTTTAACACGCACTCGATCAGCCGCACTGTGCTGGTGACGGCGGCGCAGACGATGTCCCCGCCCGCCTGGGCGTAGCCGCTGTGGCCGGACGCATCGAAGCCGGTGATGCGGCTCCCCTCCGTATAAAATGTGACCGTTGTCATCCCTTAGGCGGAAATCTTCTTGATCTCAACCTTAGTATAGGGCTGACGGTGGCCCTGACGCTTGCGGTAGCCCTTCTTGGGATTGTACTTGAAGATGCGGATTTTCTTGCCCTTGCCGTTCTTCAGGACAGTGGCCTCTACCTTGGCCCCCGCCACGGTGGGGGTGCCGATGGTGGCGTTCTCGCCGTCCAGGATCGCTAAGACCTGGTCAAATACCACCTGGCTGTCGGCTTCCGCAGGCAGCTTCTCAATGAAAAGGGTGTCCCCCTCCGCCACTTTGTACTGCTTGCCGCCGGTTACAATGATTGCATGCATTCCTTTTGCACCTCGCTTTCCTTTATTATGAAGCACTTAACCGCGCTTCTTTACGGGCACGCTGTCGTAGGCGGCGCGTTTCCGCGCTCTTATGGCCCATTCCATGCGGCTGGTTTATTATAACAGGGGTTTTAGGGGGTGTCAAGGTTTTTTTCGGGAAAGTTTAGGCGAATCCACCACCAGCTTTCACGCAACTTTTCACCTCTCGCCGCATATACTGGGAAAATCTGCAAAGGAGGCGCATCCATGGAAATGGAACATACCTGTCCGCACGGCGATGTGGATGACCTGATCTATCAGGAAGAGTGGACGGCCAGCGAACGCTGAGACCGCCCTCTCCCCCACGGGGGTTATTTTTCCGGCAGCGCGGCGCAGATCACGCCGCCGCCTGCCACCATCTCCCCCAGATAGCATACCAGGGACTGCCCCGGCGTCACCGCCCTCTGGGGCTGGCCGAATTCCACCCGTACCGCGCCGTCCGGTTCCAGGAACAAGGTCCCGGCGGCTTCTGTCTGGCTGTAGCGGGTCTTGGCTGTAACTTGCAAAGGCCCCTGGGGCGGGACGGATACCCAGTTAAAATTCTCCGCCCGGACTACCCGGCTGTAAAGCCCCGCTTCTTCCCCCAAAACCACCTGGTTGCGCGCCAGGTTCTTTCGCAGTACATACAGCGGCCTGCCGGCGCTGACACCCAGCCCCCGCCGCTGCCCAGTAGTGTAGCAGGGCAGCCCCTTGTGCTGCCCCAGCACCCTGCCCTCCTCGTCTACAAAATCCCCGGGGACAAGCTCCGTCCCTCCGTACCGCCGCAGGAAGCCAGGGTAATCCCCATCCGGGACGAAGCAGATATCCTGGCTGTCCGGCTTTCCGGCGTTTCCGAAGCCCCCGGCCGCGGCCAAGGCCCGTACTTCCGGCTTGCTGTACGCCCCCACCGGTAACAGCAGGCGGCTGAGGACTGCCTGGGACAGGGGGTAGAGAAAATAGGTCTGATCTTTTTTCCGGTCCAGCCCCCGCAGCAGCCGCCACCGCCCGGAGGCCCCATCGCGGCCTGTCCTGGCGTAATGCCCGGTGGCGATGTAAGGGATATCCAGCTCGTCCGCCCGGCGCAGCAGCGCATCGAACTTGATGGCCCGGTTGCATTGTACACAGGGATTGGGCGTCCGTCCGGCCTGGTAGCTTTCCACGAAGTCATCCATAACGCACCGCCGGAAGGCGGCGCTGAAATTGAATACATAGTGGTCTATCCCCAGCTTTCTGCAAATCTCCCTGGCGTCCTCCACGGCTTCTAAAGAGCAGCATGTCCCCTCCGATGGCTCCCCAATGTCCTTGTTGTCATACAGCCGCAGGGTGCAGCCCACCGGCGTGTACCCCGCGTCCCGCAGCAGCAGGGCGGCGGCGGCGCTGTCCACGCCGCCGCTCATGCCCACCAGCACTTTTCCTTTTTCCATAGCATCCTCCCGGTCAGTCCAGGTATTTCTGGGTAAATGCCTGCTTTGGCAGGGCATCGGACAGCTCCACCAGCGTCCGGTTGAACCCGCCGGCGGGCTCCACCAAGATCTGCCGGTCTTTCATGCTCACCGGCGCTTTCCGGTTGGGCAGGGAAAAGGTCATGGCAGTCCCCTTCCCCGCAACGGACAGGGGGCGCATGCTGCCCCCGTGCTCCTCGGCAATGCGCTTGCAAACCCCCAGCCCCAGGCCCAGGCCATGGGGCGGAGGCTCCATCCGCCCGGGCTGGCGGCACCGCTCGAAAAGGGTGGGGAGCTGGTCCTCCGGGATGCCTCGCCCTGTGTCGGCTACCGTTACATGGACGAATTCCGGTTCCACCCGGACAGTCACCGTCACCTTCTTCTCCCCGGCCCCCATAAATTTAAAGGCATTGGAGAGCAGGTTCAGCAGCAGCCGCTCAATGCGGTCCCGGTCCACGGCGATAAACTGCCGCTCCTTACTGCACCGGAACTCCACCGTGATCCCCAGCAATCCGGCGGGCCCTTCCGCCCGCCCGGCTACCTCCCGGCAAAGGGCCACGATGTCCTCGTTCCGCAGGCCCTTGCCCGCCCGCCTGGGCGGTTCGGAGGCATCGGCCAGGTTGTTGGCGATGCGCAAGATGCGGTAATAGCTCTGGCACAGTACCGCCGCGTTGAGATCGATGCGCTCCTCCCCGTCTCTCGCCTCTGGTGGGGCCAGCCGGGACAGGGCGCTGTGGATATTCGCCAGGGAAAGCCGAAGCTGGCTGGCCACCTGCTGCAACACTTCGCCGGCAGGCTCTTCCTGATAAAATAACGTCTCTTCTGACATAGGCCACCTCCTGCCAAAATGCGGTTATCATGGATATTGTATGCGGCGGAGGGGAAAAACCCATGGTAATTTCCCCCAAAGCCCCGGCGGCCAAACCACCGGCACAGCAAAATTCCAAGAATCATAGAGGTATCATATCAAAATTTTGTCGAAATTACAAGAAATTTTTACCTCTGTCAAAAATTCCGCAAAAAACGCTTTTCTTTTGAAAAAGCCGGGTGTATAATACTGCCAGATTGTCATATAGCTACTATTTGTCATCGAAATTCCAACAAAATTTGAGAGGAGTTTTTTCTTATGAGCATCAAAGTTGGTATCAATGGTTTTGGCCGCATCGGCCGCATGGTTTTCCGCGCCAGCGTCAACCATCCTGAAATTGAGATCGTGGGCATCAACGACCTGTGTCCCGCCGATTACCTGGCTTACATGCTGAAGTATGACACCATGCACGGCCAGTTTGCCGGAACCGTAGAATCCACGGAGAACTCCATCATTGTCAACGGCAAGTCTATCCCCATCTTTGCCGAGCGCAATCCCGCCGACATCCCCTGGGGCAAGCTGGAGGCCGAGTATGTGGTGGAGTCCACCGGCCTGTTCCTGACCAAGGAGAAGGCCCAGGCCCATCTGGACGCCGGCGCCAAGAAGGTGGTCATGTCCGCCCCCTCCAAGGATGACACCCCCATGTTCGTGTGCGGCGTGAACCACGACAAGTACACCACCGACATGAACTTTGTCTCCAACGCTTCCTGCACCACCAACTGCCTGGCTCCTATCGCCAAGGTTCTCAACGACAAGTGGGGTATCACGGATGGCCTGATGACCACCGTCCACTCCACCACCGCCACCCAGAAGACCGTTGACGGCCCCTCCCTGAAGGATTGGCGCGGCGGCCGCGCTGCTGCCGGCAACATCATCCCCAGCTCCACCGGCGCCGCCAAGGCCGTGGGCAAGGTCATTCCTGAGCTGAACGGCAAGCTGACCGGTATGTCCATGCGCGTGCCTACCCTGGACGTCTCCGTGGTTGACCTGACCGTGAACCTGGCCAAGCCCGCCAAGTACGATGAGATCTGCGCCGCCATGAAGGAAGCTTCCGAGGGCGAGCTGAAGGGCATCCTGGGCTACACCGATGAGGCCGTTGTTTCCGCCGACTTCCTGGGCGATGCCCGCACCTCCATCTTCGATGCCGGCGCTGGCATTGCCCTGACCGACACCTTCGTGAAGGTGGTTTCCTGGTACGACAATGAGATCGGCTACTCCAACAAGGTGCTGGAGCTGATCAAGCACATGTATTCCGTGGATCACAAGTAATCCAACGAAATAACTGCTGGAAGCAAACGCTCCCCCGGCCCGCAAGGCCGGGGGAGCGTTTTGCAAAGGCGTTCAGCCCATCTGTTTCCGGAAGAACCGCCAAGCGTTGCCAAACATAATATCCTCCGCTGTTTTTTCCGGGATCCCGCGGGCTGCCAAATATGCCCCGATCCCCAGGCTTTTCTCCACGGAATCCAATTCCGGATGGATCCCGGCCCCATCGTAGTCACTGCCCAGGGCAATGCACCGCTCCGCTCCCAGCTCCAGGAGATGGCAGACATGCCGGTAGAGATCATCCAAGCCCCCCTGCCCATCGCTGGAGAGGAAGGGCTGGGCGTAAGTCAACCCAATCAGGCACTCCCGCCGGATCATTTCCCGGAGGAACGGGTCCGGCAGGTTCCGCCGGTGCTGGCAGACGGCCCTGGCGTTGGAATGGGACGCGGCAAAGGGTTTCCCGGCGAAGCCCAGCAGCTCCTCCATGCCCCGGTCGTTGAGGTGGGACACGTCCACCACCATTCCCAGCCGCTCCATTTCCGCCACGGCTTCCCGTCCAAAGGCGGTGAACCCTTTGGATGTATCGTGGCCGGACGCCAGCTCATTTTCCCCGTTCCAGGTCAGCGTCATCATCCGCACGCCCGTCTCATAGAGGGCCTGCACCCGCTCCAGCCGTCCCGCCAAGGCCGCGCCGCCCTCCACGGTCAGCAGTGCGCCAAACTTCCCAGCGTCCAAAGCCGCTTCCAGCTCCGGAACGGAGCCGCAGGCCGCGAGGCGGCTCCCACAGGCATCCGCCTGCCGGTGAAAACTGGCGGCCCAATGGTCAAAGAACGCGATAGCGTCCCCGCCCCGGATCCCATCGGGGACGAAGACGGCGAAGCATTGGACCCATTTCGTCCCCGCCGGGATTTTCCGGAGGGCCAGATGGCGCCCTGGATTGTCCAGAGTCCCTATGTCCGTTCCGGAGGGCGGGTACGGGCCGCAGGTCAAGGTGTCGCAATGTAGGTCAAATAGTGGCATAAAGCATCCTTTCCGCCGCGTTGGCGCGGCATGGCTGACTGCTCCCGCAAATATCCTTCCAACCGGGGGCGCCCCCACTATACCATCGGGCAGAGGGCGGTGTCAAGGAAGGCGCCGTTTGCAGGAAAAGGGAAAAACTGCAAAATCCCAGTATTTCCAATGGCTGGGGCGGCCTTGGCGGAAAGAGTTTAGAAAAATCAACGCATTTTGTAAGGGGCTTATTGACAAGCTCTGGTTTTTTCGCTATAATATTTCCCGGGGTAACGTTTCTCCTTTCGTGCGGTTTATCTATAAGGACGGGCCGCGCTTTCTGGCGGGACGGTTTCGCGCTTTAAACTAGTTTAAAGCGGCATCCGCCTTGCGGATGCCATGAGGATGCTTGCCCGTATTGCCCGAGGGGAAGACAATCCCTCTGCCATTTGTATTTAACCGGCGGCCAGAATCTTGCATCCGGCTGTTGGTTAAAGATAAATTAAATAGGAGGAAAATTATGAAAAAGAAGTTCCTGAGCCTGGTTCTGGCGCTGGTAATGCTCCTGAGCCTGGTTGCCTGTGGCAACAAGAACGAACCCGCAACTGACCCCGTTGATCCCCCCCCTGTTGAGGACGATACCCCCGATACCCCTGATACCCCCGATGAACCCACGGAAGTTGTTAACTACACCGAGCTTCCCACCGATGACAACGAAGTGTACGACATGGTTTTCGGCGAGTTCTATGAGGCCTACATGGCCGCTAAGGAAGAAGCCGATCCCGCCAAGCACCTGGGCCTGATGGCCATTGCCGAGGCCAAGATGCTGGAAGCCGGCGTTATGATCCCCAAGCAGGCCAACGGCGGTACCTACGGCCTGACCAGAGTGACCCCCTACACCGTCTCCCCCGTCCTGTGGGGCCAGGATCAGTACCATTTTGAGTACACCATCATCTGCAATGAACCCATCAAGAGCGAAGACTACGCAGAGATGAAGAAGATTTATGGTGAGTGCGAGACCGATGCTGAATACCGTGAGCGCCTGAAGGCTTTCATGGCTGAGAATGGCTATACCCAGCGCGACTCCTATATGGATATCGGCGAGTACCGCGCCGATCCCGAAACCTGGGATATCTTGGCCACCTCCAAGACTGGTGACTCCGAGTTCATCACCAAGACGGTCTGCAACCTGCTCCAGTACGACGGCAAGAACGTGGCGCAGCCCGCCGCCGCTGTGAGCTGGGAAGAGTCTGCGGATCACCTGAAGTACACCTTCAAGATCCGTGAGGGCCAGGTCTGGGTTGACTCCCAGGGCCGTAAGGTAGCCGATGTGGTTGCTGACGACTGGGTCGCCGGCTTCCAGCACATGCTGGACGCTATGGGCGGTCTGGAGTTCCTGGTGGACGGCATTGTGGTTGGCGTTACTGAGTATATCAACGGCGACACCACCGATTTCTCCACCGTGGGCGTGAAGGCCCTGGATGAGTACACCCTGGAGTACACCCTCACCAAGCCCACTCCCTACTTCACCACCATGATGAACTATGGCCTGTTTGCCCCCATGAGCCGCAGCTACTTTGAGTCCCAGGGCGGCAAGTTTGGCGAGGACTATGATCCTGCCGCTGAGACCTATCTGTACGGCAAGGATCCCAACCACATTGCCTACAACGGCGCTTTCCTGATGACCAACTACACCTCCAAGAACGTCATGGTTTTCCAGGCTAACGAGAACTTCTGGAACTATGACAACATGGAGATCCACACCCTGACCCACCAGTATGACGATGGCAGCGACCCCATGCGCAGCTACAACGCTTTCATGGCGGCTGACAGTCTGACCAACGCTGCTGGTCTCGGGTCCTCCCAGTTGGAGCAGGCTAAGAAGGATACCGTCACCATTGACGGCGTAGAGAAGACCGTGTTCGACGCTTATCAGCGCCGCAGCAACACCGACGCCACCTCCTTCATGGGCTTCTTCAACCTCAACCGTAAGGCTTTTGCCAACTACAACGATGCCAGCAAGTGCGTTTCCACCCAGACCCCCGAAGAGAACCAGCGCACCCATGCCGCTCTGCTCAACCAGCATTTCCGCATGGCTCTGGTGACTGGCCTGGACCGCGGCATGTTCAATGCCCAGCGTAACGGCGAAGAACTGAAGTTCAGCAACATCATCAACTCCTATACTCCCGGCGACTTCCTGAAGCTGACCGAGGATCTGACCATTGACATCAACGGCCAGTCCATGAGCTTCCCCGCCGGCACCAACTACGGTGAAATCATGCAGGCCCAGATTGACGCGGACGGCTTCCCCATCACTGTTTGGGATCCCGCCGGTAACGATGGCGCTGGTTCC
This sequence comes from uncultured Oscillospiraceae bacterium, assembly GCA_910587645.1. GTDB lineage: Bacteria > Bacillota > Clostridia > Oscillospirales > Oscillospiraceae > Pelethomonas. The sequence continues at coordinate 43,333 of CAJUNA010000005.1, read as the reverse complement.
TCCACTGGTTTTGACGGCTGGTACAATCTGGACTACGCCAATCAGGAGATGGCCCTTGCTGTTGAAGAGCTGGCTGCCATGGGCCTTGAGATCTCTCCCGAGAACCCCATCCAGATCGACATCACCTACGTTGGCAACTCCGAAGTGTTCACCAACTGCGCCCACATCATGGAGCAGTGCTGGAACGCGGTCGGCGGCGGCGTTGTGAAGGTCAACCTGGTTGCTTGTGCCAACCAGGAAGAGTGGTATGACACTGGCTACAACCCCGCGACCGGTGCTGAGATGAACTTCGACTACACCGACGTGTCCGGTTGGGGCCCCGACTACGGCGATCCCGCTTCCTACCTGGATACCCTCCTGCCCGATGGCGCGGGCTATATGGCCAAGAACTTCGGCCTGTTCTAAGATATAGGCGAGTGTAGGCCGTAAGGCCGGACGATCATAGCGCGTTGCGGGAGAATGGAATATTCCATTCTCCCGCAGCCACTTATTAGAGAGGTGGGGAAAACGAATGGCAAAATATCTGCTCAAACGACTGTTTTACGGCATTATTTGCATCATCATCGTGGTCGCCATCGTCATGGTACTGATCTATTCCTTGCTGCCCAAGCAGCGGATCTTTGCCACCGATGCGACGTTTACCAAAGTACTGAACAACACCCGTGAGACCTATATGAACCAGAAATGGGAAGATTATGGGTATCAGGACTACGTGACCTATCAGGAGTATCTCGGCGAGCTTGTGAAAAGGGGAGAGTTGGACGAGGAGACTCGTGAATCCGTAGCCAAACTGGGTGACACCGCTGAAAAGGATAAGCCCGAAACAGCGGTTCTTACCAAGCAGTTCCAAGAGGAATATGAAGCAAAGGGCTATACGGTTACGCGCCTGGACACCAAAAAAGTAGGCCGTAAGGTGGTCAACGGCGGCAATGCCGCCATGTTCGCCACCAGACCCAAGCCCCTGACCGACCGCCTGTGGAAGTATTTCACCGGCCTGCTGTCCATCGACAGCATTCACAATGTGGAGGAGGATATCCCTGACCGTGGGCTTACCTTCACCTTGTACGATCCCTTAGCCGAGGGGAAATTCTCTCCGGCAATTATCGGCAACGGCACAACCCATAAGTATCTGCTTTATTTTGATTCAGAATTTCCTTATATTCACCAGAATATAATTTCCATCCGCCTGGGCATGTCCTACAGCGTCAGCAGCGGTGTGGACGTGTTTGATACCATGACCCGCAGCCAAGGCTCCTATGTCCTGCGGCAAGTCACATTCCCCACGGGCCTGGTAGAGAGCAGCGCCGACAACCTTCACACAGCGACCTATATGTCCGGTTCCCGGGACAGCAACATGGTGGCCAAGGACCGTTTTACAGATGACTACACCAATGTGGATCTGTACCGTGCCGGCCGTTCCAAGCTGGGTTACTCCTTCATCATGGGCATCATTTCTTCCGCGATTGCCTATTGCCTGGGCCTGCCCATTGGTCTGCTCATGGCCCGGCAGAAGGATAAGTTCATTGATAAGCTGGGCACGGTCTACATTATTTTCCTCATCGCCGTGCCGTCTCTGGCCTACATCTTCATGCTCAAGGCCATTGGTACCCGCATGGGGATGCCTACGACCTTTGATATGGACTCCCCCAGCAAACTGATTTACGTCATGCCCATCATCTCCCTGGCGATGCCGACCATTGCCAACCTGATGAAGTGGACCCGCCGCTACATGATCGACCAGATGAACTCCGACTATGTAAAGTTCGCCCGGTCCGGCGGTTTGACGGAGAATGAGATTTTTGCCAAGCACATCCTGAAAAACGCAGCTATCCCCATTGTCCACGGCATCCCCGGCACGATCCTCTTCGCCATGGTCGGCGCGATCATTACCGAGCGCGTGTATGTGGTTCCTGGCGCCGGTAACCTGCTGACAGAGGCGATCAACAAGTACGACAACAGCGTTATTGTTGGTGTCGCGCTGTTCTACGCTGTTCTGAGCGTGTTGTCCCTCGTCCTGGGCGACATTCTGATGGCTACCGTAGATCCGCGGATTTCCTTCTCGACAAAGGATAGGTGACCAGTATGGAATATGATTACAGTAAATTGGGCCTGAGCACGGCCGAGCTGTTCTCCAAGCAAGAGCACAATGACCTAGACTCTGAAAAGATCACCGCGCCCCGGTATTCTTATTGGAGCAGCGTATTCCGCGTGTTCTTCCGCAACAAGTTGAACATTGTGATTCTGCTGCTGCTGGCGGTTGTCATTCTGTTTGCCTATTTGTACCCTGTATTTACAGAATATGACCGCTTCGGCCAGCTCCTCCACGAGGGTGCGCGGCACCTGGGGCCTGCTGCGGCGATTGAAAAGTTTGGTTTCTCCATTAAATACATCCTGGGTACCGGCGCATCGGGCAACTCCACCTTTGACGCGGTCTGGAATGGCGCGGGCATTTCCATCTCCCTTGCTTTCATCTGCGCTGCCATCAACATGACGGTGGGCGTAGTGGTAGGCGCCATCTGGGGCTTTTCCAAGAAGGTGGACATGGTAATGACGGCGGTCTACCAGATCGTGGGCAACGTGCCGAACATCCTCTTGATTTCTGTTTTGATGATGATTCTGGGCGGCGGTTTCTGGACCATGGTGTTTGCCCTGACCATCACGGGCTGGATTTTCATTGCCTATGCCATCCGTGTGCAGGTGGTGATCATCCGTGACCGGGAGTATAACATGGCCTCCCGGTGCCTGGGTACATCCACAGTGAAAATTGCCATGCGGAACATCCTGCCCTTTATGACCAGTATCATTGTGACCATGGCCGCCACGGAAATCCCGTCTTACATTTCCAGCGAAGTGTTCCTGGCGTTCATTGGTATCGGCATGAGCGAGATGAGCTTGGGCCGTTTGATCTACGAAGCGGAAGCCGCCATGGTAACGCCGGGCTGGGGCTTTGAGTTCTGGAGCCCGGTAGCCGTATCCGCGATCATTACGATCGTGCTGTATGTAGTGGGCCAAAACCTGGGCGATGCGTCCGATCCGAGAACACACATGTAAGGGGGGAGAGCCATGGCAGAAGAAAAGAAAGTATTGCTGTCGGTCAAGGACCTCTGGGTAAAATTCAAGGTTCGCGGCAGAATACTCACCGCAATCCGGGGCATCTCCCTGGATATTTATGAAAACGAATCCATCGCCATCGTTGGCGAATCCGGTTCCGGCAAATCGGTGTTTACCAAGACCTTCGCCGGCATGCTGGATTCCAACGGCTTTGTCAGCCAGGGCAGCATCATTTTCAATGATGACGAGCTGACCGAGACGCATATAAAGCTCACCCCTGCCGCCCACAAGCTGATTGCCCGCACCCTTGCCAAGCTCAATGAAGCGTCCAAACTGGAGCTTGGCGCGGCCACCTACCAGAAGATTCTGGCGCTGGAGAGTGAGAAGCGGGAAAAGAGCAGCCTTTCCGATGAAGAAAAGGCCGCGGTAGAAGCGGAGCACAAGGAGCTGGTGGGCAAACGCACAGACACCTTTAACCTCAAGCAGACTTATGACCGCAGCAAGGAGAAGGATAAGATCAAGGAAGCCGACCGTCTGATCAATGACTACGATGAGCAGATCAAGGCCTTAAAGAAAAAGGAAGAGCAGCTTATCCAGGACCGCAAGGCCCAAGCTGCCAACGATGCCGCTTTTAACAAGCGATACGCCGAACAGTCTGCCGCCTTGAAGGCCGCCTATGACAAGGAGATCCAGGGGGAGGTTTCCCCTGCCGCCCTGCGGCGCAACGAGATCCTGGCCAAGGAGGTCTACCTCTCCGTAGGCCGCTACGGCTACCGCCAGCGGGTGCAGATGATTCAAAAGCTGGAAAAGGCTTTGGAAAAGGCCATGCAGCTTGGCGTGGACCTGGGCAATGACGCCCAATTGAACGCCATCTTTGACGAGGTGACCTTCCGGGTCAAGTACGTGGACGAGACGGCAGAGTCCCTCCATGGCGAATGTGTGCTGAACCTGGCAAAGGTGAAGTACGCCAAGGACTGGAGCCAAATCCGTGGCCGGCGCATTGCCACCGTGTTCCAGGACCCCATGACCAGCCTGAACCCCATCATCACCATCGGCAAGCAGATTACCTCCATCATCCTCAAGCACCAGGATTGCACCGAAGCGGAAGCCCGCCGCCGTGCCCTGGAGCTGATGCGGAAGGTAGGCATTCCCAAGGCGGAGGCCCGTTTTGACGACTATCCCTTCCAGTATTCCGGCGGTATGCGCCAGCGTATTGTTATCGCCATTGCCCTGTCCTGCCAGCCTAAAATCCTGATCTGCGATGAGCCCACCACCGCGCTGGACGTGACCATCCAGGCCCAGATTTTGCAGCTTATCAAAGACCTGCAAAAAGATTTCAACTACACCATCGTCTTTATCACCCACGACCTGGGCGTGGTGGCCAACGTGGCGAACCGGGTGGCCGTGCTGTACGCAGGACAGATTGTGGAGCTGGGTACGGTAGAGGAAGTATTCTACGATCCCCGCCATCCCTACACCTGGGCGCTGCTTAGCTCGCTGCCCCAGCTTGCCCAGAAGAACACCAAGCTCTATTCCATCACCGGTACGCCTCCCAGTCTCTATAACCATATTGTGGGCGACTCCTTCGCCCCCCGGAATCCGTACTGCCTGAAGATCGACACCCTCATGGAGCCGCCGATGTTCCGGGTGACGGATACCCACTACGCCAAGACCTGGCTGCTGGACCCCAACGCCCCCAAGATCGAGAAGCCGGAGGGCATCCAGGACATCCACGAGAAGCTGATCCGCGCGTTCAATATTTAGGGGGGAGGAGAATAACGTGGCTACACTGAAGCAAGAAAACCAGGTCCGGTCCGGCCATCTGCCGGAGCATGGGCCGATCGCTGATAACGGCAGGGAAATCCTGCTGTCTCTGAAAAACGTAGACATCACCTTCGGCAAGGGCGAGGACGCGGTCCGCGCCGTACAAGACGCGTCTTTCGATATCTACAAAGGGGAAACCTTCTCCCTGGTAGGTGAATCCGGCTCCGGCAAGACCACCGTAGGCCGGGCGGTTATCCGCGTCAACCCCCTGGCCCGGGGCGAAATCCAGTACAAGGGCGTCCGGATTTCCGGCAAGATTCCCCACAGCCTGGACCGCGAGGTCATCCGGAACATCCAGATGGTCTTCCAGGATCCCGCTGCCTCGCTGAACGAGCGCGCCACCGTTGATTATATCATTTCCGAGGGCCTTTATAACTTCCACCTTTTTGAGAACGAAGCCGACCGCGTGCGGAAGGTGGAGGAAATGGTGGCGGAAGTAGGCCTGCTGCCCGAGCATCTGACCCGTTATCCCCACGAGTTTTCCGGCGGCCAGCGCCAGCGTATCGGTATTGCCCGCGCTATGGTCATGGAGCCGGAGCTGGTGGTAGCCGATGAGCCGATTTCCGCGCTGGACGTGTCTATCCGCGCCCAGGTGCTCAACCTGATGAAGAAGTTCCAAGAGGAAAAGAACCTGACCTACCTCTTCATCGCCCACGACCTGTCGGTAGTTCGTTTCATTTCCGACCGCATCGGCGTTATTTACAAGGGCCGGATCGTGGAGGTAGCGGAGGCGGAAGAGCTGTTTAACTTCCCCCTCCACCCCTACACCCACTCTCTGATCTCCGCCATCCCCATCCCCGATCCACAGTTGGAGAAGAACAAGGTGCTGTACACCTATGATCCCTCCATCCATGACTATTCCCAGGATAAGCCGGAATTTGTGTGCATCGGCTACGACCACTACATCTACGGCAACAAGAAGGAGATCGAGGAATACAAGGCCATCCGCCAGCGGGGCATTCCCGCCAAGCCCATTACCATCCGGGACGAGAACACACCGGAGGATACCCATACCCAGGAGGCAGAGGCGGACAGCGCCGCCGTGGAGGATTTCCTGGTTCATCCCACCCACGACACAGGCAGCATTTGGTACGTGATTATTTCCTTCCTGCTGCCTATTTTGGGCCTGATTGCCGCCCTTCTGTTCAAGAAGTTCAAGCATACCCGCAACTACAAGCAGTGCCGGAAGGGCGCGATTGCCGGATTTGTCCTGATCGGCGCCATACTGGCTATCTTCTTGTTGCTGCTATGGAGAGTGGTGGCCTAATTTGGGACGCACCGCCAGAGACAAACGGCCCAACGTCCGGCCGGTGGAAAAAATTGAGCTGAACGACGAGCATGTAGGACGGCGGCTGGCGCTGACGCTGGTTTTTCTGCTGGCAGGCGCGGGCTTGCTGGTGTATAGCTTCATGCAGCTCTTTACGCCCCAGTCGGAGTGGGTCACTGTGGAGGCCGGCTCCAGCGCGGGAGCAAGCAGCGCGTCGGAGTTTGTCTTTCTCTACCGGCTGGGAGGCGGGGAGCTGTCCCCTGCGGCGGAGAACAAGGCCGTGACCGCTGCCTATACCCAGCTATGCCGCACCGCTTTTGAGGTGTTTCACAATCAGATGGAGGTACCGGGGGTCAATAACCTGTACGCCATCAACCGCCACCCCAACGAGGAGCTGACGGTGGACAAAGGGCTTTATAACGCCTTTGCCACCGTGGAGCGTAGCGGGAACCGGAGCATCTACCTGGGGCCGGTGTATGAACGCTATGAAAACGTGTTCTACTGCCAGGATGACAGCCAGCTAACCGACTTCGACCCCCGGCTCAGCAGCACGGTCGCCGCGGAATACGCGGCCTACGCAGCCTATGCCCGGGATCCCCAGTCGGTTCAGATAGAGCTGCTGGGGGAGAACCGGATCCGCCTGCGGGTGTCGGAGGAGTACCTGGCCTTTGCCCAGCGGGAGGGGATCGGGAGCTTCATAGACTTCTCCTGGATGCGCAACGCGTTCATCGCCGATTATCTGGCGGAAGGACTGGCCGCCCGCGGCTTTGGCAAGGGCGCCCTCACCAGCTTTGACGGCTTCGCGCGGAACCTAGAGCAGGGCGGGGAGGACTTCTCCCTTCAGATCTACGACCGTCAGGGGGGGACTCTGTACGGCGCGGCAGTCATGCATTACCAGGGCCCCATGAGCATTGTCGATCTCCGGGATTACCCCGCCAACGCCATGGACGAGACCCGTTTTTACCAGCTCCGCTCCGGGGAGATCCGTACGCCCTATGTAGACCTGGCCGATGGCCTGAGCCGGAACGCCCTGCACAACCTGACCTGCTGCGCCCGGGATAAGGGCTGCGGCGAGGTGCTTCTGGAAATGATACCGGTATATATCAGCGGCAGCTTCCAGCCCGAGGCCCTGACAGCCCTGGCGGCAAAGGGGATCGGGAGTGTGTACTGCGCGGACAGCGTGGTTCGTTCCACCATGGCGGATCTAACCTTTGACCAGTTTTATGAGGACGAAAACGTCCGCTATACCATAGCCCCTGCCGGAACAAAATAAGCAAAACAAGCCCCGCGCCGGAACCGTCCGGCGCGGGGCTTTATGCTTATTTTTCCAAACTGCCGGCACAGTGGCGGGCTATTTCCCGGCCTGCCTGTCATAGGCGTCCATAGCCAGCTTCACCGCGCCCATCACACCCTGGTTGTCGCCCAGGCTGATGGGGACGATATAGTGATCCAGGTCATCCAGCCCCTTGCCCTGCAAATAACCGTGGAGCTGGCGGTGAACCTCCTTACGCACCAGGGGCAACATTTGCTGCTGGTGCATAACGCCGCCGCCCAGGACGATCTTCTCCGGGGAGATCATCATAATATAGTCGCAGATCGCCTGTCCGATATAGTAAGCCTCCAGCTCCCAGACCGCGTTGCAGTCCGTTAAATCCTGGGCCTTCCGCCCCCAGCGCCGCTCGATGGCCGGCCCACTGGCCAAGCCTTCCAGGCAGTTGCCGTGATAGGGGCACACCCCTTGCTCCAGGGGGTCGTCAGGACGGCGGTCCATGAAAATATGGCCAGCTTCCGGATGGATCATACCATGATGGGGCTTTCCGCCGATAATGACGCCCAGCCCTACGCCGGTGCCAACGGTAATATACACGCTGTTGCGCACGTCCCGGGTGCAGCCCCACACGGCTTCGCCCAAAGCGGCGGCGTTCACATCGGTGTCAATACCCACCGGGATGCCCAAGGCGTCCTCAAACCGCTGGACAATGGGGAAATTACGCCAACTGAGCTTAGGCGTAGACAGGATGGAGCCGTAGGTGGGGGAGCTGGGATCCAGGTCCACCGGGCCAAAGCAGCCGATACCGATAGCGGCCAGGTCTTTATCCTGAAAAAAGGCCAGCATTTCGGGCATCGTATTCTCTGGGGTGCGGGTAGGCAGGCTGATACGTTCCAGTATATGGCCCTGTTCATCACCGACGGCGCAGACCATTTTGGTGCCGCCGGCCTCCAGGGCGCCAAAGCGGGGCATAATATCAACTCCTTTTTTTCCTCTCCATCAAAGAGAATTAAGTGGCTGGGAATAACGTAGCATGTGACGGGCCGCAGGACAATTGCCGAAAAGAAACATTCCAGTACAAATTAGAGCGATTCCATCTTTTAGATATTATACTCCATCCATAGGATACTTGCAATCCCTAATGGCCGGGCAGGATAATATGAAGCAATAAACGGCCATGCTGTAAGAGCGGTCCCTCCTTCGCGGTTGGGGCCGCTTGCGGCGGATACGGCCCAAGGAGGGGAGTTCCGCGAAGTATCGTTTGATGATCGCCGATCCCAGCCCGAAGGTAGGCGAGACCATCCAATATCTGCTGGATTGGCCCCAGTACAATGTATCCGGCATTTTAACGGCGGATTCCTACGAGCTGGCGGTAAGCCGCGCCATAGATTTCCAGCCCCACATTGCCCTGGTAGACCTGGAGCTGGGCGGCGGCCGGGGCGATGAGCTGGTGGGCCACCTGCGGGGCATGGGACTGGAGACGGTGTTCTGCGTGATGGGCGTCCGGGAGGACTTCCAGTGGGTGCGCCGGGCCATGCGGGCAGGCGCCCGGGACTATCTGCTCAAGCCCATCAACGCCAAGGAGCTGCGGGCCTTTCTGGAGCGGACAGTCCTCCAAGACCTGCGCGGCGAGCTGCCGGAGCGGACGGGGGCTCAGGTGGGCGTGGATCCGGTGCTGCAAGTGGAGTACGGCAAGCTGTCCCGGATCACAAACAAGATGATCCTGATTGTCAAGAGCAACTACCGCAAGGGCCTGTCCCTGACAGGGATTGCGGAGATGCTGAACATGAGCAGCAAATACATTGGCCGGATGTTCCTACAGGACACAGGGATCAAGTTTTCCGCCTATCTCACTGCCTACCGGATGATCCAGGCCCGGCGCCTGATCGAAAACTCGCAGGAAAAAATATCGGTAGTGGCCAGCATGGTGGGCTACAGCCAGCTCAACAACTTCTATGTGCATTTCAAGAACTACTACCATATCTCCCCTGGTTCCCTGCGGGATTATGAGAGCGGTGTGGAATCACCGGATCTCCTGACAGTAGAGGACGCTGAAGCCCTCTCCCGGGAAGCGGTAGGCCTGGAATGAGCCGCCGGATAGCCCGGGAAGGAATTGTTCCTTGACATTTCCTCCGGGGCATCTATAATAAAACAGTAGAAAACCCCCGCCCCAGGCGGCAAACCAACCAAGGAGAAAAAGCGATGAAGAATCACCATCCCCTCACAGCCCTCGCGGCGCTGATGCTGGCCCTCGCGCTGACCCTGACGGGCTGCGGCGCGGAGCTGCCGGATCCTGGCATGATTGGCGGCGACGATGGCCCCACCAGCATCTACCTGGACGGCAGCGCCGCCACCTCCGGCGAAGACAATGCCGAAGTCCCAGGAAGCCAGCCCGCCCAACCGGACGAAGCCCCGCCGGAGGGCACCAGCAGCGGCGAGGCGCTCCCCTACGAAGACGAAACGGCGCTGGACGAGGATGGCACCTACAACAGCGCGGAGGACGTATCCCTCTATTTATACACCTACGGCTGCCTGCCGGATAATTACATCACCAAGAGCGAAGCCAGGGATCTTGGCTGGACTGGCGGCTCGGTAGAGCAGGTAGCGCCTGGCTGTGCCATAGGGGGCGATGTGTTTGGCAACCGGGAAAAGGTCCTTCCCGACGGCAAATACCACGAATGCGACATAGATACCATTGGCGAGCGTAGCCGGGGTGCGAAACGCATCGTCTACTCCGATGACGGCCGGATTTACTACACAGAAGACCATTACGAGACCTTCACGCTTCTCTACGGGGAGGAATAGGGATGGAGGTTATCACCATAGACGGGGAACGGATGTCCAACCGCCGCGCGGCCCACGACCACTTAACGGAAGCCCTGTCCCTTCCGGAGCATTATGGCCGGAACCTGGACGCACTGTACGACATGCTGACAGAGCGAGGCGGACCTACCCGGCTGATTGTCCGCCGCCGGGACACGGCCATAAGCTTTCTGGGGGATTACGGCGAGGCGCTGTGCCAGACATTGGAGGACGCTGGCCGGGCCAATCCCCAATTAGAGGTATTATTTCCACAGGGATAAGCCGCCAGGAGCGCGCCGCACGGCGCGCTCCTGTTTTAATGCAAAAGAAGATCCGCTCATAACACTGCCAAAAACGTGCTGGGATCATTTTCATGTTTCAGGATTCCTTTTCGCGCCCTGTGCGGGCGGGACAGAAACAGGCGCCGGAAAATTTTTTCAAATAAGCATTGAGACTGGGCTTCCAATGGTGTATAATGGAACCATTAAGACCCTGCAAAAAGAAAAGCAATGGAGGAAGCAAACCATGTTTACCGCTCTTTTGAAAAATTTGAAGGAAAACCGCCGTACCATCGTCTTCACCGAGGGCCCCGATGCCCGCATCCAGGAAGCCGCCGCCCGCCTGCTCCAGGAGGATCTGATGAATGTCATCCTGGTGGGCGGCGTAGAGGAAGTCAAGTCCGCTTCCGCCAAAAACGGCTTCGATGTCAGCAAGGCCGAAATCATCGACCCTGAGGCCTACGATGGCATGGACGCCATGGTGGCGAAAATGGTAGAGCTCCGCAAGGGCAAAATGAGCGAGGATGACTGCCGTGCCGCCCTGAAGAAAGGCAACTACTTCGGCACCATGCTGGTGAAGATGGGCAAAGCCGATGCCCTCCTGGGCGGCGCCACCTACTCCACCGCCGACACCGTCCGTCCCGCCCTCCAGCTCATTAAGACCAAGCCCGGCGCCCACCTGGTTTCCTCCTGCTTCATCATGAAGCGTGACACCGGCGACGACGCGCTGAAAATGCTCTGCATGGGCGACTGCGCCATCAACATCTCCTACGAGGACAGCGTGGACAAGGAAGGCAATGTCACCGTCTCCGCTGCCCAGAAGCTGGCGGAGGTAGCTGTGGAGTCCGCCCGTACCGCCAGCTTTTTCGGCATCGAGCCGAAGGTAGCCATGCTTTCCTTCTCCACCAAGGGCTCCGGCAAGGGCGCCACCGTCCCCCTCTCCGCCGCCGCCACCAAGGTAGCACAGGAGCTTGCCCCCGAGTTTGCCATTGACGGCGAGATGCAGTTCGATGCCGCCGTCAGCCCCACGGTCGGCCAGCTCAAGTTCCCCGGCAGCAAGGTGGCCGGCTACGCCAACACGTTTGTGTTCCCCAACATCGAAGCGGGCAACATTGGCTACAAGATCGCCCAGCGTTTAGGCGGTTACGAGGCCTACGGCCCCATTCTCCAAGGCCTGAACGCCCCTATCAACGATCTCTCCCGGGGCTGCAACGCCGAGGAGGTCTATAAAATGGCGATCATCACCGCCGGCATGAAATAAGGCATACATAAACAAACCAAGGGGACGGTCCGGCCGGACCGTCCCTCTGCTTACCAGAACGCATGGGAGGAACCCCTATGGAAGCATATAAAAACGCCGCCCTGACGCCTGCCGGGAGGGCACAGGATCTGTTAGCCCGGATGACCCTCCGGGAGAAGGTGGGCCAGCTTACCCAGCGGCTCTATGGCTTTGCCTGCTATGAGCGGCAGGGGGCGGGACTCCGCCTGACGGAAGAGTTCCGCCGGGAAGCGGACTATTACGGCGGCATTGGCGCGCTGTACGGCCTGTACCGGGCGGATCCCTGGTCGAAGCGGGATTTTGATACGGGGCTGGAGGGCGCGTTAGCCCCCAAGGCTCGCAACATGGTGCAGCGGTATCTGATCGAGCACACCCGCCTGGGCATTCCGGCGCTGATGACTACCGAGTGCCCTCACGGGCACCAGGCCTTGAACGGCTACCTCCTGCCGGTGAATCTGGCCTCAGCGGCCTCCTGGTCGCCGGTGCTGCTGGAGGAAGCCGCAAAGGTTTGTGGGCAGCAGCTAAGGGACATGGGTGTGGATTTAGCGTTAGTCTCCGCCCTGGACATCCTCCGGGATCCCCGCTGGGGCCGCAGCGAGGAGTGCTTTGGCGAGGATCCCTGCTTGGCGTCCGCTTTTGCCGCTGCGGTGGTACGGGGCCTTCGCGCCGGCGGGGTGGAGGTAACGGCGAAGCACCTATGCGCCCAGGGCGAGACCACCGGCGGCGTCAACGCCAGCGCGGCCCGCATCGGCCCCCGGGAGCTGCGGGAGATCCACCTCCCCGCCGTAAAAGCGTGTGTAGAAGCCGGCGCGGCATCCTTCATGGCGGCCTATAACGAGATCGATGGTGTGTACTGCCACGCCAACCCCTGGCTTCTGCGGACGCTTCTGCGGGAAGAATACGGCTTCAAAGGCCTTGTCATGAGCGATGGCGTTGCCATCGACCAATTAGACGCCGTAACAGGGGATCGGACGGCATCCGGCGCCTTGGCCCTCCGCTCCGGCGTAGATTTAGGCTTATGGGACACCGCTTTCGGCCGGTTGGAGGAAGCGGTGGAGCGGGGCCTTGTCTCCCGGGAGCGGGTGGACGAAGCGGCGGCGCGGGTACTGGAACTAAAATTCCGGCGGGGTCTGTTTGATGACCCCTACATCCCTGAAGATGACCGTTGGATGGGTTATACGCCCACCGCCTACCCCCAGGCGGCGCGGCTGACGGAGGAGAGCATTGTCCTGCTGAAAAACCAGGACGGCCTGCTTCCCCTGGATGGAAAAAAACCGCTGCGTATCCTCCTGACGGGCCCCAACGCGGACGACGTATACAGCCAACTGGGCGACTACACGCCGCCGGTCCGCCCCTGCCGGGGGATTACGGTGCGGCTAGGCATCGAGCAGTGGGCGCAGGCTCACGAAAGCCCGCTGGAAGTGAGTTACCGCCCCGGCTGCGGCCGGTTTGGCGAAGCGGCAGATCTGATGGCGGAAGCGGAGTGGGGGGCCAGGGACGCGGATGTAATCCTGGTGGTGCTGGGGGGCACGTCCAGCCGGTTTGATGGCGGGATCTTCCAGAGCAACGGCGCCCTGGCGGATCAGGAATCCGTCCGTATGGACTGCGGGGAAAACGTGGACGCGGGGCGGCTGCGCCTGCCGGGCGGGCAGTTGGCGCTGCTGCGCCGGATGAAGGAGAGCGGCAAGCCGGTGGTGACGGTTTTGATCGCCGGCCGCCCTTACGAGATGGAGGAGGTCCGGCGGTGGTCGGATGCCATTTTCTACTGCTTCTATCCCGGCCTGACGGGAGGGGAAGCGTTAGCCAGGCTCCTTTTTGGAGAGGCTGCCCCCTCGGGCCGCCTGCCTGTCTCCCTTCCGGATCACGTGGGACAGCTCCCGGTCTGCTATAATTATAAGGGATCTTATCAGGGGATGCGCTACTGCGATGGGGACAGGCCTCAGGATACCTTCGGCAGCGGAATGGGCTACAGCCGGGTGGGCTGGCATTTAGTAAAGGCGCCAGAGGGTAACGGGGAGCTGGACGGACTGTCGGTAACGTTTACGGTTCGCAATTTTGGGGAGCGGAGCACCTGCGCGGTGCCCCAGCTTTACCTCCACCGGGCCCAGGGGGTGGTCACCTCCCGGAAACGGGCGCTGTGCGCCTTCAGCAAGGCGTGGCTGTCCCCGGGGGAGGAAAAGACCTTGACGCTGGCGGTCCCCAGGGACGCGCTGGGCCAATGGGACGCGGGGATGGAGTTTGTGATCCCTCCCGGGCGGATCGAATGGTTCCTCTGCGATGGGGGAATCACCTTTTTGGAAGGGGCGTTTACGGTCTGACCCGCGCCATGGCGGCATAAAAACGCAGGAGCCGCGCAAGCGGCTCCTGCGGAAAGGAATATGGATAAAGGCGGGGTCACGCTTCCTCTTTCGGCTTTTCCAGCATATCGAAAACTGGCTTTAGCAGGTAGGCGTCCGCCTGGGCCAGAAAGCCAAGTCCCATGAATACCCAAAAGGGTATGGTATAGAGCAGCACGCTGGGGGCAAAAAGCAGCAGGAGCAGCGGCAGCAGATGGAGAAAGACCATGGCAATGGTCCTGGGCAGAAACCGGACCAGAAGGATCAGTGCGTTCTGAAAATGCTCCCGCAGGCTGTTTTCGTACCGGGCGATCAGGGGGAACAGGTAAGCGGTCAGCCCCAGGGTCAAAAAGGTCAGCAGGATCAGGAGACAGGCCAGTACGGTATACGCGCCGTCCTGATAGTACAGCTTCAAAAGAAGAAAATCGCAGGCCAGGGAGGCGATAGCCACCAGGGCGGCGATACCGGAGATCATCCCCTGCTTGAAATTGCCGCGAAACGCCCGGAAATAGGTCCTGGCTGTTCCGGTGCAGCGTTCCAGAGTCAGGTCGTACACTGTTTTATGCAGCGCCGTCAGCGCCGGGCCGATGGTTACGACCGGTACGCAGCACACCAGCGTCATCACTGTGACCAGCACCAGGTCCGCCAGGCGGGCCAAGGTTTGGAATACTGGGTTGTCTAAGTTAAATAGGTTTTTCATGCCCTTTCCCCTCTCTTTTGGATCGCCCGCCGCTGGGGTTCAGCGGCTTTGGCTGGGAAAAGTATACCACACCCGGGCGGAAATGGGAAGGGATAAGCGGAAATTTGCGGAATCTATCGAATCTATATCGGGATATGCCGTTTCCATAGCTTGACTTTTCGGCGGGGGCATGGTAACGTGCGCTCATGCTTTCGCGCAGTGAGGAATGCCGCCCCGCATGGCTTTCCAGGCGGCGGGGAGGATATATTGACGAAGAAGACGGAGGATAATTTTATGGCAAACTTACAGTTTCCCCAGCCGAAGCTGGTGGAAAAGAGTGGCGGGGGCGTTTGGCGCCTGACCGGACGGGTAGTCCTGCCGGAGTGCCAGTGCCTGGACCGGGCTGTGGAACTGCTGGGGGAGGATTACCCCGCCCTGGCTGCCGCGGAAAAGGTTCACGGCGGGGAAGCCCGGGACGGTGACCTGGTGGTCTGCGTGGGCCGGGCGGAGACGCTGGAGGGAAAGAACACCTTTGGCGAGGGCTTCGTGGTGGAGGCTGGGCCTGCGGCGGTGCTGACGGCGCAGTCGGAACGGGCGGCAGTCTACGGCCTGCGGACGGTTTTTGAGAGCGGTGAGCTGGCGTATGGTGTGACCGCCGATTGGCCCAGCACCAATGAGCGGGGCCTGCATCTGGACGCGGGCCGGAAGTACTACACCAAACAGTGGATTATGGAGCAGGTCAAGGACTTGTCCCGGAACCGGATGAACGTGCTGTGGCTCCACTTCTCTGAGAACGAGGGTTTCCGCATCGACAGCGAGCGGCATCCTGAGGTGCCCTCCCGTTTCTTCCTGACCAAGGATGAGGTGCGGGAGATCATCGCCCTGTGCAACAGCCTGTTTGTGGATATCAACCCCGCCCTGGACTGCCCGGGGCATCTGGGCACCGCCCTGCTGGAGCATCCCCGCTGGAGATTGAACCGGGAGATGGCCGAGCCGCTGTACTCTGCCCTGGATATCACCAATCCCGATGCCCGGGCTTTCCTGCTGGAGCTGGTGGACGAGTATGCCGAGCTGTTCGCCGGATCCAAGGTGTTCCATATCGGCGGCGATGAATTTATCGACTTTAACCACTTCGAGCGGTTCCCTGAGATGGAAGCCTATGCCAAGGAGCATTTGGGGCCCGACTGCGGCGGCGTGGATCTGTATGTGGAGTTCCTTAACCAGGTGATCGCCCATGTCCGCGCCAAGGGGTTCCAGGTCCGGGTGTGGAATGACGGGCTGTTCCGGCCCGACCAGGCCGAGCACGTGAAGCTGGACAAGGATGTGCAGATCGCTTTCTGGAGCAACTGGGATAAGAACATGGCCCCCTTGCAGGCCTTCCTTGACCGGGGGTATCAGGTGGTGAACTACCACGCGGACTATCTCTACTATATCCTGCTGGTCCGCAAGAACTATGCCGACCCCGATCCCGATAAGCTGCTCAACGAGTGGCACCCCGGCATGTTCCCCACCCATCCCACCTGCGGCGAGCAGGTCTTGGACACCGGCTCTGAGCATATGCTGGGCTGCTGCTACAGTATCTGGAGCGATTGGCCCGATGAGCAGAGCGAGGAGGAGGTCCACCAGCGCAGCGTGGATTCCATCCGGGCGTTCGGTATCCGCTGCTGGCAGTAAGCGGCGGAGGGCGGCGTTTTTTGCCGGTTTTTGATACTTGCTGGCGTTTTTTGGCGGTGGGCTTTGGCCCGCCGCCTCTCTGTTTTGACGGTCTGAAATGTGCAAAATGCTGGTTTTTTGTGCAGGGGGACGGATACCCTCTTTTTCATACTACAAAATAACTTTGGGATACTTTCCCTGGTTCTGGAATACCGATATAATAGCTTCCGTTGACTGGGCGGTTTTTGTCCAAAATGCCGAAAACCTGCCCAAAGCAAGAGAGAGGAAGGATTGGTGACACGGATGCAAGAGAACAAATCCCCAGCAAAAGCCCCGGCGGCGCCTGTTCAGCCGCTAAAAAAGAAAAGCAAGTGGACCAAGGATGATACTGAGCTGACGATCCTGGCTTTGCCAACTACCATTTGGTACGTGCTTTTCTGCTACCTACCGATGTTCGGCATTATCCTGGCGTTTAAGGATTATACCATTACGCCGGGCGCGAATTTCCTGACCAGCCTGCTGAATAGCAAGTGGGTGCTTTTTGACAACTTCAAGTATTTCTTCGGCCTGCGCGACTTCCCCCAGATCCTCCGCAATACAGTCCTCTACAACCTGGTGTTCATCGTGCTGGACATCGTCCTGCCCGTGACCCTGGCCATTCTCATCAGCAATATCTACAGCAAGCGGAAGTCCAAGGCCTACCAGACACTGATGTTCATGCCCCACTTCATGAGCTGGGTCGTGGTCAGCTACTTTGTCTACGCGTTCCTGGTTACCGACAAGGGCCTGCTCAACGCCATTATCCGGCTTTTCGGCGGCGAGAATGTCCCCTGGTACTCCGCCCCTGAATATTGGCCGGCCATTATCATCATCATGCATGTATGGAAGGTCATTGGCTATAAGATGGTGGTCTACCTGGCCAGTATCACCGGCATTGATGAAAGCCTCTATGAGGCGGCGGTGCTGGATGGCGCCAGCAAGTTCCAGCAGGCCAAGTACATTACGATCCCCGCTTTGCGGCCTATTATCATTATGATGTTCATTCTGGCGGTGGGCGGCATCTTCTCCTCCGACTTCGGCCTGTTCTATCAGGTGTCCCGGGGGGCGAACCAGCCCTTGACGCCGATGGTGGCCACGCTGGACGTGAAGGTCTACCAGATGCTGACCTCCGGTACCGTCAGTTTGGGTAAGACAGCGGCGGCGTCTTTGTTCCAGGCGGTGGTGGGCTGTATTACCATCCTGACGGCTAACGCCATCGTCCGCAAGGCCGACCGCTCCAGTGCGCTTATTTAAGGAGGTGGCGACATGAGTAAAAATCAAAAAGCCAAGGCCGTTAGCGGCAACACCCTCAGCCGCCTGAACCGGATCAAGCCGGCGACCAACTTCCTGCTGAACCTGATGTTCGTCATTGTAGCCCTGGCCTGTTTCCTGCCCATTATTTTCATTTTCATGATCTCCATTACGGACAAAAACGTGATCCGTACGGAGGGGTATCAGTTCTTTGTTACCGCCCGGACCTTCTCCGGCGAGGCGTACAAGTACCTGTGGAGCCAGCGGCAGACCATCCTCCATGCCCTGTGGGTGTCTGTGTACGTTACCGCCCTGGGTACCTGCCTGGGCGTGATGCTCACCGCGCTGATGGGCTATGTCCTGTCCCGGACGGAGCACAAGCTGAATAACTTTTTGACCATTCTGGTGTTTATCCCCATGGTCTTTGGCGGCGGTATGGCGGCCTCCTACGTGGTGATCTCCCAAGTGCTGCACATGAGCGATACCATGTGGGTCCTGATCCTGCCACTGGCGGTGTCCAGCTTTAACGTGACCATTGCCCGTACCTTCTTTAGGACGACCATCCCCGATGGCATCATCGAGTCCGCCAAGATTGACGGAGCCAGCCAGTGGACGGTGTTTTTCCGGATTATCCTGCCGATTTCCAAGCCTGTGCTGGCTACGATCGGCCTGTTCCTGGCTTTTGGCTACTGGAACGACTGGTTCCAGGCCAAGCTGTATATCAGCAACGACAACCTGCTCTCCCTCCAGGCCATGCTGGATAAGATGCAGAACAATCTGGAATTCCTGACCAAAAACCCCTCCGCGGGCCTGTCTATCTCCGACTTGAAGAAGAATATGCCCCAGGAGAGCGTGCGCATGGCTATCGCTTTCGTAGTAGCTGTGCCGATTGCCTGCGTGTACCCCTTCTTCCAGAGATACTTTATCTCTGGCCTGACGGTGGGCGCGGTGAAGGGTTAATTTCTTATCGTTATTGAATGGCAGCCTGCCATTTGATAAAAATAACATGCACATTCTATTAACTAGGAGGAAAACCATGAAGAAGATGAAAAAAGTCCTTGCTCTGCTGCTGGCCGGCATGATGATGCTGGCTATGCTGACCGCCTGCGGCGGCGATGGCAGCCAGACGCCCAACAACGGCGATTCCCAGCCCGACGCCCAGGAACCCAGCGGCGGCGACACCCCTGCCCCCACGCCTGCCGCTGACGGCGACATCCCCACCATCACCTGGTACCAGGTAGGCGGCGGCGAGCCGGCGAACCTGGCTTCCTGGACCGAGAAGGTCAACGCCTATCTGGAAGAGAAGATCGGCGTGCACCTGGACATCCAGTGCATCTCCTGGGGCCCCTGGGGCGACCGCCGCAGCGTGATCGTCCAGACCAACGAGCCCTATGACATCATGTTCACCGATGCCAGCACCTACGCCAACGATGTGAAGATGGGCGCTTTCGCCGATATCACCGATCTGCTGGACCAGTGCCCGGGTATCGAAGAGGCTATTCCCGCCGACTTCATTGAAGCCACCAAGATCGGCGGCCGTATCTACGGCATCCCCGCCTACAAGGACAGCGCCGCCCAGCAGTTCTTTGTCTGGACCAAGGAGCAGGTGGAGGCTTACTATCCCGACTGGGCTAACGTCCACACCACCGATCAGGCGACTGCCGCCCTTAAGGCCCTGAAGGAAGGCACCGGCGAAGCCCCCATGCTCCTGAACAAGGACGGCATCTCCGCCATCCCCGAGAACCGCTATGACGGTATGGGCGTGGGCCTGTCTGCCCTGGGCGTCAGCTACCGCGATGGCTCCAATAAGGTGGTAGCCGTCTATGAGCAGCCCGATGTCCTGGATCAGTACAAGATCGTCCAGCAGTGGATGGAGGCCGGCTATATCAACTCTGATGCCGCCACCGCCAACGAAGCGACTGGCATGTGCGGCGTGGGCATCGCCCAGGGCTGGCCTGCCGCCGCTAAGGGCTGGGGCGATGGCCGCGGCGCCGAGGTCGTAGTTTCCACCTACAACGAGCCTGTTCTGTCCACCCAGACCGCTCTGGGTTCCATGGCCTGCATCTCCGCTTCCTCCGCCCATCCCCTGGAGGCCTTGAAGCTCATCGAGCTGGTTAACACCGATACCAAGCTGCGCGATATGCTCGCTTACGGTGAAGAGGGCGTGAACTTCGAGTATGTGGAAATGGAAGTGACCAGAAACGGCGAGACGGCTACTGAGCAGCGCGTCCACAAGATCAACACCGACTGGACCCTGGCCGCCTACACCCAGGGCAAGACCATCCACATGACCCCCGAGGATACCAGCGATGTCAACCCCTATGTGGATGAAATCCTGATTCAGAACGAGAACGCCGTCCGTTCCCCCGCCATGGGCTTCTCCTTCGACAACAGCAACGTGGCTGACAAGATCGCTGCTTGCCAGGCCATTTTCAACGAGTACAAGGGCATTATCCACACCGGTACCGGTGACGTGGAGGCCAATGTGGCCGCTATGATGGCAGCTATGCGCGATTCCGGCTTCGATGAGGTCGTTGCCGAAGTGCAGGCCCAGTACGACGCTTGGTTGGCCAGCAAGTAATTGCCCGCCTGATTTGAGCGAAAACTTTTGAAAAAAGGGGCTGTTGCAGCCGTCCAGGCAGCAGCAGCCCCCTTTATTAAACCGGAGGTATACATACTTTCTTTTTGAAGGTGAAGACTATCAAAAAAGAACCGCACAGGCATTATCTTTTTCCAAAGTCTGCCGATAGAGACATTTAGCCAGGCGGTCCCGAAGGGGGATGCGCGGCGCCGTTACCGGGCGGAAACCTTGGAATCGCAGAGGGTTCCGGCTCTGGGGCAAAAGTTCTTTTTTGATACTTTTTCTTTTAAGAAAAAAGTATGTATACCTCAAATTTTTATGTATTATTATGAGGAGCAGCTATGAGTAAAGTGATTGGCAGCGCCATCCCTAACCTGCCCTGGCAGGACAAGCCGGAGGGATATTCCATGCCCTTGTGGCGCTATACCGGCAACCCGATCATTGGCCGCCACGCGCTTAAACGGTCTAACTCCGTTTTCAACAGCGCGGTGGTGCCCTACAAGGACGGTTTCGCCGGGGTGTTCCGTTGCGACAGCCGGTCGGTGAGCATGGACATTTTCCCGGGGTTCAGCAAGGATGGCATCCACTGGGAAATCCGGGAGGAGCCGGTGGTGTTCCAGGGGGACGACCCGGAGATTATCCGGCGGGAGTACCGGTATGACCCCCGGGTGTGCGAGATGGATGGGAAGTATTATGTGACCTGGTGCAACGGGTATCATGGGCCGACTATCGGCGTGGGCTGGACGGAGGATTTTGAGAGC
Source organism: uncultured Oscillospiraceae bacterium (assembly GCA_910587645.1). Lineage (GTDB taxonomy): Bacteria > Bacillota > Clostridia > Oscillospirales > Oscillospiraceae > Pelethomonas. The sequence continues at coordinate 22,262 of CAJUNA010000005.1, read as the reverse complement.
TTCCATCAACTGGAAAACGCGTTTTTGCCCTACAACCGCAATGGGGTGATGTTTCCCAGGAAGATCAATGGAATGTATATGATGCTCTCGCGGCCCAGTGATACGGGGCATACGCCTTTCGGCGATGTGTTCGTCAGCCAGAGCCCTGATTTGAAGTTCTGGGGATGCCATAGGCATGTGATGAGCACCGTCAAGGGGGATGAATCCGCTTGGCAGTCCACGAAAATCGGCGCCGGCCCGATCCCTATTGAGACGGACGAGGGGTGGCTGATGATCTACCACGGGGTGTTGACCACCTGCAACGGCTACGTATACCGCATGGGCTGCGCCCTGCTCGACCGTGACCAGCCCTGGAAGGTGCTTTGCCGGACTAAGGATTATATCATGGCGCCCTATGAGCTGTATGAGTGCGTGGGCGATGTGCCTAACGTGGTATTCCCCTGCGCTGCCCTGGCCGATGCGGGTACCGGGCGGATCGCCATTTACTACGGATGTGCCGATACGGTTACCGGCCTGGCGTTTACTACCGTAGATGAGCTGCTGGGGTATATGAGGGAAAATTCCCTGTAACCCCGGGGCAGAAGGGCAGCACTATAAAAATTTATCTCTTTTTCTGAGGAGAACACATCTATGTATTTTATTGATAAGCGGATTCAAGTCATCTGCGATAATTTGAACAAGCTGCGCATCCGCAATGTCCAGCCTGTGACGGACTGGCAGTATAAAAAGGGCTTCTTCCTCTACCCCTCCCAGGCGGACGCCGAGGGGGAGGCTTGGGAGAGCTTCGATGGGAATACCATGCACTGGTATGGGCCGGATGAGCACTACTGGTTCCGGGGGGATATCGTAATCCCTGATAACCTGGAGGGGAAGTCCGTCTGGATGAAGGTCCGGACCCAAATTGAGGAGTGGGACGATGGGAAGAATCCCCAGTTCCTCCTGTTCCTCAACGGGAAGGAAACCCAGGGGCTGGATATGAACCACCGGGAAGTCCGGCTCTTTGAACACGCCCCCGCCGGGGAAAAGCTCCGGGTGGACATCCAGGCCTATACCGGCACCCTCCACTCCGAGTTCCGCTTCCTGGTGGAGCTTTATGAGCAGGATGAAGCGATCAACCGGCTGTATTGGGACTTGCAGGTTCCCCTGCGGGCCTTCTCCCGGATGCAGGAGGATGGCCAGAACCGGCTGGCGATTCAGACTGTGCTCAATGATACCATCAACCTGCTGGATTTGCGGGAGCCGTATTCCGAAGGGTTCTATGCCTCCCTGGAAAAGGCCCAGGCCTATGTGACCGAAAACCTCTATGAGAAGATGGGCGGCTGGGACGGCGTGGTGGCAACCTGCATCGGCCATACCCATATCGATGTGGCGTGGTGGTGGACCGTTGCCCAGACCCAGGAGAAGGTGGTCCGCAGCTTCGCTACCGTCCTTAAGCTGATGGAGGAGTTCCCCAGCTACCGCTTTATGTCCAGCCAGCCCGTGCTGTATTACTTCCTGAAGGAACGCTATCCCGCCCTCTATGAGCGGCTTAAGGAGCGGGTCAGGGAGGGGCGCTGGGAGCCGGAAGGAGGCACCTGGGTGGAGCCAGACTGCAACCTGACCTCCGGCGAGTCCCTGGTGCGGCAGTTTATGCACGGGAAGCGGTTCTTTAAGGAGGAGTTCGGCGTGGACAACCGGATCCTCTGGCTGCCTGATGTGTTCGGCTACTCCGGCGCGCTGCCCCAGATTATGAAGAAGTCCGGCGTGGACTACTTTATGACCACCAAGCTCTCCTGGAACCAGATTGATAAGGTGCCCAACGACACCATGATGTGGCGGGGGATTGATGGGACTGAGGTCCTGACCCACCTTATTACCACCCTGGGGACCGGCCAGCCGGTGAGCAACTTCTTTACCACCTATAACGGGATGCTCCATCCTGACGCCATTATGGGCGGCTGGGAGCGTTACCAGAATAAGGAAATCAATAACGATATCCTGATCTCCTATGGCTACGGCGATGGCGGCGGCGGCCCCACCCGGGAAATGCTGGAAACCTCCGTCCGTATGGAAAAGGGCGTACGCGGCATCCCCAAGGTGCGCCAGGAATTCTCCCGGAAGTTCTTCGAGGAGCTGGAAGAGCGGGTCAAGGATAATCCCCGGCTGGAGACCTGGGAGGGCGAGTTCTACTTCGAGTACCATCGCGGCACCTATACCTCCATGGCCCGCAATAAGCGGGGGAACCGCAAGAGCGAGCTGCTGCTGATGGATTTGGAGCTGGCTTCCGTGCTGGCCGCGAAGCAGTTCCCGTATCCGGCGGCGGAGCTGGACCGGATGTGGAAAACCGTGCTGATTAACCAGTTCCATGATATCCTGCCTGGTTCCTCCATCCATGAGGTCTATGAGGTTACCAAGCGGGAGTACGCGGAAATCGCGGAGACCGCCGGGGAGCTGCTCCGCCAGCGGCTGGCCGCCCTGGCGGGCCAGGGCGAGGGCGTGACCGTGTTCAATACCACCGGCTTCGCCCGGGATGGCGTTGTGGAGCTGGGTGAGACCAGCGCGGCGGCGCTGTGCGATGAAAATGGCCGGGTATTCCCTGTGCAGAAGACCAGCGGCGGCGCGGTGGCTTTCGTGGAAGGGCTTCCCGCCAAGGGGTGGAAGACCTTCGCCAAGGCCAACGCCGGGGCCGCGGCCAGCCCCTTTGCCCGGACGGATGAGCGGCATATCGAGACGCCCTTCTACCGGGTGGCTTTCGATGACCACGGGCATCTCTCCTCCCTGTTCGACAAGGAGAACGACCGGGAGCTGGTGCAGGCGGGGAAGGCCGCCAACATGCTGCGGATGTTCGAGGATAAGCCCATTTATTACGATAACTGGGATATTGATATGTTCTATACCGAGAAGTCCTGGCCGGTGGATCATCTGGTCAAGATGACCTGGGTGGAGGATGGCCCGGTGCGGGCCGCGGTGGAACTGGAATACAAGATCAGCCTGACTACCGTTAAGCAGAAGGTCTGCTTCTATGCCAACTCCCGGCGGATCGACTTTGAGACCTGGGTGGATTGGAAGCAGCACCAGCATTTGCTCAAGGCCGAGTTCCCGGTGGACATCCACAGCGATGAGGCCACCTTCGAGATTCAGTTCGGCAACCTGACCCGGAAAGTCCACACCAATACCAGTTGGGATAAGGCCCGGTTTGAGGTCTGCGGGCAGAAGTGGATGGACTTTTCCGAGGGGCATTACGGCGTGAGCCTGCTCAACGACTGCAAGTACGGCCACAGCGTCCGGGACGGCGTGGTCAGCCTGACCCTTATCAAGTCCGGCATTGAGCCAAACCCTGTGGCCGACCAGGAGGAGCATGTGTTTACCTATGCCCTCTATCCCCACGCCGGGTCTTGGCGGGACGCCGGAACCGTGCGGGAGAGCTACTTCCTTAACCAGCCCGCCAGGGCTTTGGACGCCGGACGGCCCGGGGAAGCGTTCTCCCTGGCTTCCGTGGAGCAGAAGAACGTGGTGCTGGAGACCGTCAAGCAGGCGGAAAATGGGGACGGTACCGTGCTGCGGCTCTACGAAAGCGAGAACGCCCGGACAAAGACCGTCCTCCATGTACCCGCAGGCACCGCGAAGGCTTATAGCTGCAACCTGCTGGAAGAGGTTGAGGAGGAGCTGCCCGTGGTGGACGGCAAGGTATGCTTCCTCACCAAGCCCTACGAGATCAAGACCATTCTGCTGAAGTAATAAATGTAGGAGGCAGCGTAATATGGAACTGTGCAATATTCCGGAAGTCAAGCTGGGCGTGATTGCCGTGTCCCGCTCCTGCTTTCCCGCTTCCCTCAGCCGGCGGCGGCGGGAGACGCTGAAGGCGGCTTATGGCGGGGGGCTTTATGAATGCCCCGTGATTGTGGAGAACGAAGTGCAGGCGAAGGAGGCCGTCCGGGATGTGAAGGCCAACGGCGTCAACGCGCTGGTGGTGTTCCTGGGCAACTTTGGGCCGGAGACGCCCGAAACCTTGCTCGCGCAGTGGTTCCATGGGCCTATTATGTATGTGGCCGCCGCTGAGGGCGACGGCGACCTCCACGACGGGCGGGGCGACGCCTACTGCGGTATGCTCAACTGCTCCTATAACCTGGGGCTGCGGGGGAAAACCGCCTATATTCCGGAATACCCCGTGGGGACCGCCGGGGAGCTGGCGGAGAAAATCCGGGAGTTTGTGCCGATCGCACGGGCTATTCTGGGGCTGAAGGGGCTGAAGGTCATTACCTTCGGCCCCAGGCCCGATGACTTCCTGGCCTGCAACGCGCCTATTAAGGCCCTGTATGACCTGGGGGTGGCGGTGGAGGAGAACTCCGAGCTGGATCTGCTGGCTGCCTACAACAAGCATGCGGGCGATGGGCGCATCCCCACCAAAATCGCGGAGATGGAAGCGGAATTGGGCGGGAACAATCCCTATGGGGGCGTCCTGCCCCGGCTGGCCCAGTATGAACTGACCCTGCTGGACTGGATGGAGGAGCATAAGGGGACGAGACAGTATGTGGCTTTTGCCAACAAGTGCTGGCCCGCGTTCCAGACCGAGTTCAAGTTTGTGCCCTGCTACGTCAACAGCCGCCTGGCGGCGCGGGGGATCCCCGTGGCATGCGAGGTGGATATCTATGGGGCGCTCAGCGAGTACATAGGCACTTGCGTGTCCGGTACGCCAACTACCCTGCTGGATATTAACAATACCGTGCCTGCGGCGATTTATGAAAAGGGCATCCGGGGCAAATATAGCTGCCGGCTGAACGAGACCTTTATGGGTTTCCACTGCGGAAATACCTCCTGCGCCCTGCTGAAAAATCCCCATATGGGCTATCAGCTCATTATGAAACGGGACCTGGAGCCGGATCTGCCGGAGCCGGATATTACCCGGGGGACAATGGAGGGGAATATTAAGGCGGGAGACATTACCTTCTTCCGGCTTCAGTCCGGGGCCGATACACAGCTTAGGGCCTATGTGGCCCAGGGGGCGGTGCTGGATGTGGACTGCGAGAGCTTCGGGTCTATCGGGGCCTTCGCCATCCCGGAAATGGACCGGTTCTACCGCCATGTGCTGATCGCAAAGCGGTATCCCCACCATGGGGCCGTGGCCTTCGGCCACTGGGGGAAGGCGCTGTTTGAGGTGTTTAAGTACCTGGGTATCCAGGACATTGCCTATAATCAGCCCGCCAGCCTGCCCTATCCCGGGGAAAACCCGTTTCAATGAAAACAAGGCCCGTGGGTTTGCAGAAAACCCACGGGCCTTTTAGGAGGTTCGAGATGGAAAAACGCAAGTCTAATTATGACATTACCCGCGACCGGGTGGAAGGGGCCTTTGCCGGGTACGACCAGGAGGCCATGATCCGAAAATTCCGGCTGGACAGCGATGAGGGATTCCTCTACATCCGCTTCGCCGCCCGGGAGTACCGCATTAACCGGAAAACCGGGCGGGTGGAGCGGCTGCCGGGGCTGGAACACGCCGGGTTTAACGAGGTCATGACCATCTTTGACGTGCTGTGCGGGTCGAAGGAGGACTGCCGCCTCAGCGGGGAGTTTGTGCGGGTCAATGACCTGGATGGCGTCACGAAAACCGCTTACCTGGGCGGGAACCTCTTTGACGGCAGCGCGAAGGCCTTTGCCGGGCGGTGCCGGGAGCTGCGGGACGCCTGCGAGCGGCTGGGCGGTTCGCCGGGAAAGGTGGGGGATGTATCGTATACCATTCCCCTGTTTGACTTCTTTCCCGTGATGCTGCAATTCTGGGACGGGGACGATGAGTTCGGCCCCGTGCTCAAGATCATGTGGGACAGGCGGACGCTGGCGTTTATGCGGTATGAAACCACTTACTACGCAGCGGGGCATCTGCTGGAAAGGCTGCGGGAAATGATGGGGACGGAGGGCTGAAGCCCGCCGTGTGTTTCAAAAAAGATGGGAAGCATCTCTTTTGAGAAAAGAGCCCGGGCCGGATGCGGCCCGGGCAGGCTGCCGCCAGGTTACCGGATGAAATTGGTGCGCTGGGGCGGCTCCTTTTCCGGAAGGCCGTACGCGTCCCTCGCCAGGGCAACGCCCCGCATCAGGAATGTCATGTTCCGGGCCAAGGTGCGCATGGTCTGCATCCCCTCCGCGTCCTGGGCCGCTTCGCCGGGGAGACGGCCGTGGACGCTGTTCCAATACTGGCTGGTGGCGATGGGCATGCCGGATATGGCGAAGAATTTGTTCAGCTCGTCAAAGGAGGCCGACAGCCCGCCCCGGCGGGCCGCGACAACCGCCGCGCCTACTTTCATGGTCTTGGGGAAGGGCGTACTGTAAAACAGCCGTGTGAGGAAGGCGACTAAGGTGGCGTTGGCAGAGGCGTAGTACACCGGGCTGCCTACTACCAGGCCATCGCAGGCCTCGAACTTGGGGGCGGCCTCGTTGACCAGGTCGTCAAAGACGCATTTACCCTTTTCCGCGCAGCTCCCGCAGGCGATACAGCCCCGGATGTCCTTGCCGCCAACATGGAGAAGCTCCGTTTCAATGCCCTCCTGCTGGAAAATCCGGGCCATCTCGCTGAGGGCGGTGGCAGTATTGCCATTGGGGTGGGGGCTGCCGTTGATCATCAATACCTTCATTGCCGTCATCCTTTCTTGATTGGGAGGTTGGGAATACTTTCCTAGTTTATGCGTCTATTATAAGCATATTGTGAGAGGATGTAAAGATTTTCAATAAAATTCTAGCGTTGAAGATTTTCAGGTTCTGGGCTATACTATAGGGGAATGGACCCGCGGCAGGAAGGAGGGATGGGCTTGTCTCATAAAACAAGCAACGGGTGGTCCGCTTTCGCGCTGAAGGAACGGGGGTGGACGGACGAACTGATTGCCGCACTGCTGCCTGCGCCCCGGCTGGGGTTCGTGAAGGGTCGCCCTATGGAGCTTTGGGAGAAAAAAGAAGTGCGGGAGGCGGAGCTGTGCCAGGCGTTTGTCAAGGGGCGCGGGAAACAGAAGCCCCGCAGGGAACAGCACCCGGGCGGACGGTATGCCCGGTTCCTCCTGGAACAGGCCTGGGAGGACGCCGGAAAGGAAGATGCCGCGCCCTGGCTGCTGGCCGGGTTTTACCATCAGGCGCTTATGGTGCGGCTCCCCTCCATGACCAAGGGCCGGGGCGCGGGGGACGCCCAGATGCAGGCGTGGATGAAGGAGTTTTTGGCTTTAGAGGACTGCCGGGGGACTGGAGGCGTTCCAGGCGGCTGGCGGTGCTTTTTGATGGCCGGGGCGTGGCTGGGGGGCCGGGCGGACAGCCCCTTCGCCAAGGAGGTTTGCGCCAGATACCCTTATGTGCTGCGGCATGTGGCGGAGGAGGCGCTGGCGGAGTTCGCCGCCGCCCAGCCGGAAGCGGACGCGGCAGCGATGCTCAGAATGGAGGGCTTCCCGGTCTCCCAGCTCTTTAAGGAAGGGCTGGGGTCCGTGTGGTCGGTTTGGTATGTGCCTAAGGCGATCCGAACCAGCCTTAACCTGCTGACCGCCCTGAATCCCAAGGACGAGTATCCGGACGCCAGGGCGATGCACCGGCGGTTTGTGCTGCACCTGGGCGGCACCAATACGGGGAAAACCTATGCCGGGTTCCAGCGGCTCAGGCAGGCGGAAACCGGGGTGTATTTGGCGCCCTTGCGGCTGCTGGCCCTGGAAGCCCAGGAGACGCTGCTGAAGGCCGGGGTGGATTGCAGCTTGTCTACCGGGGAGGAGGAGGACTTCCGGGAGGATGACACCCATATGGCCGCTACCGCTGAGAAGCTGGACATGAAACGGCACTGGGATGTTGCCGTGATCGATGAGTGCCAGATGATCGCGGATGGACAGAGAGGGTACGCTTGGACCAGGGCAATCCTGGGGGTGCTGGCCCCGGAGGTGCATCTGTGCGCCGCGCCGGAAGCGAAGCATCTGCTGCTGCGGATGATCGAGAGCTGCGGGGACAGCTATGAGGTGGTGGAGCACCAGAGGACGACCCCCCTCGTCTGTATGCCCAGGACCGTAGACCCCCAGCGGGTTCAGCCCGGGGACGCGCTTATCACCTTCTCCAAGGTGGGGGTGCTCAGTGTGGCCGAGGACCTGCGGCAGAGTGGGAAGGAGCCTGCGATTATTTATGGCGCGCTGCCTTACGCCACCCGGCGGAAGCAGATGGAAGGATTTTTGGCGGGGGAGATGTCCTATATCGTGTCTACCGATGCCATCGGTATGGGGCTGAACCTGCCCATCCGGCGGATTATTTTTATGGAAACGGAAAAATTCGACGGCGTGGAGCGGCGGATGCTCAAGCCGGAGGAAATCAAGCAGATCGCCGGCCGGGCGGGGCGGTACGGGATGTACAACAAGGGCTATGTGGGCGCAACGCAAAACCTGGAATTTATCCGGGCGGGGCTGGAAGCGGTGACGCCGCCGCTGGAATACGCCGTGGCAGGGTTCTCCGACTTGGTCTTGCAGGCGGAGTTTGACCTGCTGGAGGTGCTGGTGGAATGGAACAAAATGCCTACGGTGGAGCCTTACCGGAAGCTGGATATTACCAGGTATATTACCATTATCTCCAAAATGCGGGAGATGGGCTTTCTGCTTACCAGGGAGCAGGAATTGCGGGCCGCGAATATCCCCTTCGATGAAACGGAGGACGCGCTGCGGGATTTGTTCTTCCACTTCCTCCGCCGCTGGCAGCAGGGGGAGGGCATCGAACAGCCGGGCCTGCCGGAGGATGCGCCTACGCTTCCGGAGCTGGAGCTGTATTATAAAAAGCTGGATTTGTATTTCTCTTTCTCCAAGGCATTCCAATGCCCCGTGGATGAGGACAAGCTCTATGACGCCAGGGAGGAGGTGGCGGAGGAGATCAATGAGATATTGCTTCACCGCCTGCGCAGCAACATCCGGTTTTGCGGCCGGTGCGGAAAGGCGCTGGCCCTGCACCACAGGGGAAGGCTGTGCGATGCCTGTTTTCAGCGGGAGAGACGGCCCCAGGGACGGGGCTGGGGACACAGGAGATAATAACCGCAGATTGATTTTAGCCGCCGCCCGGGAACGGGCGGCGGCTTTTGGCTAGTCATCGTCTACCAGGTGCATGATGCTGACTTCAAAGGCTACCCGCTCCTGGGCGCAGCCTTCTACAACCTTGGTGTAGGCGCGGCTTTGGACGCGGCCTTCCAGGGAAAGGCTCTCCCCAACCAGCATGCTGCCCGTAATCATGGCGACTTGACCCCAGGCGATGCAGGGGAGGTAGTCCGCCCGGCCATAGCGGCGGTTGACCGCCAGCATCATGTCGGAGATGCACCGGCCTAAGGGCGTACGCCGCAGAACCGGGGGCTTGCAGATTACGCCGCGCAGAAGGATGCGGTTCTGATCCTCCTCCTCCAGGTCCGGGGCCAGGAATTGGGCGAATACCGAAATCACCAGGCGGCTCCCGCAGCCGCTTTTGTTGTTGAAGGAACGAAGCTGGCCGTCTACCGCCAGGCGGCGGCCTGTCAAAGGCTCCAGGCGGCGGAGCTGCCCGGCGGTGGCAATGACCCATAAGGTGTCCGTCTGGCCCGACAGCCGCCGGACCGCAAAAGGAAAACGGTAAAACTGCTGGCCGTGGTTTTCATGGGAAGGCTCGGGTTCCCCCGCCGCCGTTCCGCGAAGCTGGACGAAGTTTTTGGTTGGTTCCATATGTAAAGTCTCCTCATTGGTTGTTCGGCGGCTGTGCCGGTTGTCCATACAGCCTATGAGGGGAACGGCGGGATTATGCGTTGGATTTAGTGGGTCAATGCACAGTTGATTTTGGTCAAAAATACGTGCCTTGTATTCAAGCGGGATTTGATGTAAAATGCAAGCGATGGTTGACAAGGAGGTTTCCGGTATGAACAACGCTTTCATCGGGGGGCAGATTACCAAATATAGAAAAGAACTGGGCATGACCCAGGAGGAGCTGGGCAAGGCGGTGGGAGTCTCTACCCAGGCCGTCAGCCGGTGGGAAAACGGCGGCGCGCCGGATGTCGCCCTGCTGCCCGCCATCGCCAGCACCCTAAAGGTGACGGTAGACGCCCTCTTTGGCAGGGAAGGCGGGGAAAGGTTCGATATCCATGAGGCACTGGCCCGGTGGCTGGCGGGGATGCCCTTGGAGAACCGGTTCGACCAGATCTGCCGGCTGAACTGGACGGCTATGAAAAATTTAGTGGCCGACATTACGAAATTCCCGGAGATGGGCTACCTGGAAGCCTGCGAGCAGGAGGACCAGGAGACGGGAGAACGGTACCTGATTACCAGCCAGGCGTGGTTTAAGGATGGGTTCATGCTGGATGTCCACGCCGAGGATATGTCCTTTGCTTCCATCTGGCCCAGGCCGAAGAAGGGATACGACGCCTACTTCGCACCTAGGGATCTGTACCGGCGGTTCTTCCGGATACTGGCGCGGCCAGGGTGCCTGGAACTGCTGGAATATCTCCACAGCCGGGGATTCCGGCTGTATGTGCCGGGGACCATCGCCAAGGCCCTGCACATGCCGGTAGAGGAAATTCAGGCTATTCTTGACGAGCTTTGTACGTTCCGCATCCTTCGGAAAGAGGAATTGCAGCTTGAGGAGACAGCCACCCATGCCTATTATCAGTATGGCAGTGCGGAGATAGTCCCCTTCCTTTACATAGCCCGGTGCATGATGCAGACGGAGGGGCATTTGGTCGCTATAGGAAACGGAGATAAGGCGCCGCTGCTGAACGGGGACGGTTGGAAAGAAGAAAAGGAGAAGAAAAATGAAAAGAAATAGGAGAAATCCGGCGGCGCGGGAATATTTTCGCGCGTTTTATGAGAAGAACCACATCTGCTTTAGTATGGCGATGGCCTTGCATACAATAGCAGTTGGCGTCAATCTGGCCATTTCCTGGGTACTGGGTGCGGTGATTGATGCGATTGGAAACGGGAATATGGATGAGCTTTTCAATGTTCTGTGGATTATGCTGGTAATTACTGTGGGGATGGTTCTGGTAGACATCTCTGGTTATGGGGCGAAATTTCATTTTATCCGCCGCGCATTGGTGCAGTACAAGGCCCTGGCCTTCCGGCGCTTGTCAAGTAAAAGCATCAGTGCGTTTTCCAAGGAAAATTCCGGCAGGTACTTATCTACCCTGACCAACGATGTGACGTCTATTGAGGCAAATTATCTGGAAAAACCGCTGGACTTGGCCGCTTATGGGATACTGGGTATCGGTTCGTTGGGCATGATGGTATGGTATAGCCCGCTGTTGGCGGTAATCGCCATTGTATTGAGCCTGCTGCCGATGGCCGCAGCGGTATTGACGGGCGGCATCATGGAAAAACGGGAACTGGCTGTCAGTAACCAGAACGAAAGATTTATGGCGCAGATCAAGGAACTGCTGGAAGGCTTTTCTGTCATAAAAAGCTTTAAAGCGGAGAAGGAGACAGGAAGACGGTTCAATGAATTGAATCAGACGGTTGAGGAGACAAAATACCGCCGCCGCTGGTGCGGCGCATTGATACAGGAAGCATCCGGGGTGTGCGCCATCGTTATGCAGTTTGGTCTCTTCTTCGCTGGCGCAGTGCTGGCAATTCAAGGGAGCATTTCCGCTGGTACGGTAGTTGTGTTTGTCAATTTGTCCGGCTATCTGACCAGTGTGATCCGCATGATTCCTGAGTACTGGGCCGCCCGGAAGGCCGCTGTGGGGCTGGTGGAGAAGCTGGCGGAGGTCACGGAGGAAAACGCGGGGCGCTCCGGCGACGCGGTCAGGCCGGAGGTCAGGGACGCTATCACTTTGCAAAACGTGACCTTCGGCTATGAAGCGGAAGAGCCGGTGCTGAAAAACCTGTCCCTTAAGATAGAGTCTGGGAAGAAATACGCCCTGGTGGGCGCGTCCGGGTCGGGGAAAAGCACACTGCTGAACCTGCTCATGGGCGGATACGATGGGTACAGCGGGTCGATCGCCATTGATGGGAAGGAGCTGCGGGAGATTGATACCGACAGCCTCTATGATGTGATGAGTTTGATCGGGCAGAATGTGTTCCTGTTTGATGATACGCTTTATCAGAATATTACCATGTTCCGGGACTTCCCGGAGGATAAGCTGGAACTGGCCGTCCACCGCGCCGGGCTGGATGAACTCGTTGCGCAGAAAGGCGAGGGCTACCGCTGCGGCGAAAATGGAAACGGGCTGTCCGGCGGGGAGCGGCAGAGGGTGTCCATCGCACGATGTCTGATGCGGGAGACCCCCGTGCTGCTGCTGGACGAGGCCACGGCGGCGCTGGATAACCAGACCGCGTTCGCGGTGACGGACGCCATCCTGCACCTGGACGGATTGACGCGGGTGGTGGTCACCCACAGGCTGGAGGAGGGGCTGCTGGAGCAGTATGATGAGATTTTCGTCCTGCGGGGCGGCGAGGTCTGCGAGCAGGGTAAGTTTGGGGATTTGATGGAGCGGAAGGAATACTTTTACTCACTGTATAATGTTGCCAATGGATGACAAAAAGGAGAGGGCTTTGCCCTCTCCTTTCAGTATGAACGCCTGCGGAGGGCTTTTTTGACAGCCGCGGTTTCTGGCGGACTACAGGAGGTCGTAGAGAAGCTTGGCGAACAGCATCCCCAGGACCAGGAATATCATGCCCCGAATCTTCTTCCCGCCGCCCCGGATGGCGTACCGCGCCCCGCACCAGTTGCCCAGCATGCTGCATGCCGCCGCCGGGAGTACCAGCGTCCAAAGCACTTTGCCGCCTATGATGAATGACGCCGCCGCCGCCGCGTTGGACGCCAGGTTGCCCACCTTGGCACAGCCGGAGGCGGTCACCATGTCCATGCCCAGCAGGGCGGTGAAGGCCATAATCATAAATGTGCCTGTGCCGGGGCCGACCATGCCGTCGTAACAGCCGATCAATAGGCCGATGGCCAGGCTTACGGCCAGCTCGTAGGGACGGGGGTGGGGCTTGTGGGCGGTTTCCTGGCCGAAGTCCTTTTTGACGGCCAGGAACAGGGCGACGGCGGGCAGGGCAATGAGCATCAGGCGCTTGAGCAGGCCCTCGCTGAGAAGCTTCGCAATCTCCGCGCCGGTATAGCCGCCCGCCAGCGCGCCGGCGGCGGCGCAGAGGGCCGCGTAAAGCCGTATTTTGCCGCTGCGGAAAAATTTCAGGGACGCGGTGGCTGTGCCGCAGGCGTTGACCACCTTATTTGTCCCGGCCGCGAAGTGGACGGGGACCCCCGCCATCATGTAGGCCGGCAAGGTAATGAGCCCGCCGCCTCCGGCAACGCTGTCCACAAAGCCCCCCAGGAATATCAGCGGGCAGACAACCAGCAGGGTCTTCAGCAGTTCCGGCATGGGCAAGCCCTCCTTTATCGGTAAGTTTCCCGGCGATTATATCACATGGAGGGGAAAAAGGCTAGATAATTTCGAAAATTATGGTATACTAGAGAAAAAGCCGCCGAGGAGGAATTTTTATGAATCTCTGCGATATCCGCGAAGTCAAGGCCCTGCTGGCCCGGCATGGGTTCCGGTTTTCTAAGTCGATGGGGCAGAATTTCCTGGTGGCCGAATGGGCGCCCCGGGATATCGCCGCCGCCGGTGCCGGAGGCCGGGACTGCGGCGTCCTCGAAATCGGGCCGGGCATCGGCTGCCTGACCAGGGAGCTGTGCAAACGGGCGGGGAAGGTGGTCTCGGTGGAACTGGATCCCGCCCTGCCGCCGGTGCTGGCGGAGACGATGGACGGGGCGGAGAATTTTACCCTCATCTCCGGCGATGTGCTGAAGCTGGACCTTCCGGAATTGGTGGATCGGGAGTTTCAAGGGCTGACGCCGCTGGTCTGCGCCAATTTGCCCTATAATGTGGCTTCGCCTATCCTGCGGGCGCTGGTGGAGGCGAAGCGGTTTGCCGCCATCACCGTCATGGTACAGCGGGAGGTGGCCCTGCGGCTGGCGGCGAAGCCGGGAAGTAAGGACTACGGCGCGCTGTCGGTTTATATGCAGCTCTATACCCAGCCGGAAGTCCTCTTCGATGTGCCGCCGGAGTGCTTTTTGCCTGCGCCGAAGGTGACTTCTTCCGTGATCCGCTGCCGGGTGAGGGAAACGCCCGCCGTTTCTGCCCGGTGCGGGGAGGATTTCTTCTTCCAGGTGGTGAAGGGCGCTTTCGCCCTGCGGCGTAAGACGCTGTGCAATTCCCTTGGCACCGTCTTTGGCTCCCGGCTGGGGAAGGAGGGCATTGCGCAGGCTGTCTCCCAGTGCGGCCTTCCCCCCGCCGTCCGGGGGGAAGCGTTGGGACTGGAGGAGTTCGCGGCGTTGGCGGATTGCCTGTGGACGGCAATGAAAGGAGGACGGTAATGGGGTTTTTGCGTACGCTCAGAGAGGTCAAAATGAGCATGGCGGATACCTTTGGCCCCGGGCGGCGGAAGCTTGCGGCGGAAAATCAGGCGATCATCGCCGCCGGTCACAGGGCCGCCGGTACGGTCACCGAAGTAAAGGCCTGCTGGTGGATCAAGGTCAATACGAAAGCCGCCCGCCTCCACGCGCTGGACGGTGCGCGGTTCCCTCATATCATCTATTTCACTTATCACGCCGGAGGCGCGGCGTATCAAGGGGCTAGCTGCGTCAACTGGGCTCTGCGGCCCCCTGTTGAACGGGAGACGGTCGCCGTCTATTACGACAAGGAGCATCCGGAAAGATACGCGGTCGATCTGTATGGTACATATGGCCCCAGTTTATGACTGGCGCATAAAAGATGTGGAGGGCTTGTCTGGCCTTTTATGGCCGAAGCGGGTGAAGCTGACGATATCAGTGGTGGATGCCCCGGTTCTGGTCGCCGGAGGGGTTCGCGCCGAACTCGTAGTCGTTTCCAGGCAGGAGCGCGTTGAGGACAATGCCTGCAATGGCCGCGATAGCGAGCGCCGTGAGGGTGATGGACGTCCCGCCTACGCTGAAGGTCAGGCCGCCGGAGAAGCCCAGGCCGCATACCAGGATCACCGCCGCAATAATCAGGTTCCGGGAGTTGGTGAAGTCTACCTGGTTTTCCACAATGTTCCGTACGCCGATGGCTGAGATCATGCCGTAGAGCATGAAGCTGATGCCCCCTACAATGGCGGTGGGCATGGAGCCAATGACGCCGGCCATCTTGGGGATGAAGCCTAAAATCACCGCGTATACCGCCGCCAGACGGATAACGCGGGGGTCGTAGACCTTGGACAAAACCAGTACGCCGGTATTCTCGCCGTAGGTGGTGTTGGCCGGGCCGCCAAACATGGCCGAGAGCGTAGTGGCCAGGCCATCGCCAATCAGGGTGCGGTGCAGGCCCGGGTCCTCCATGAAGTTGGCGCCAACGGTGGCGGAAATGGCCGACATGTCGCCAATGTGCTCCATCATGGCCGCTATGGCGATGGGCGCCATCACCAGAATGGCGGAGAGGTCAAACTTGGCAATCTGGAGGGGGGGCAGGCCTAACCAGCCGGCTTCCGCTACGGAGGCAAAGCTGAGGATCGCCGAGCCATCGGCGTTTACCATGCCAAGGGCGTTCATGATGATGGCGGCAATGTAGGAAATGACCACGCCCAGCAGAATGGGAATGATTTTGAGCATCCCCTTGCCCCAGATGTTGAACACAATAATGACCGACAAGGCAATGAGAGCCAGGGGCCAGCACTGGGAGGCGTTAGACACCGCCGAGGGGGCCAGGTTCAGGCCGATGCAGACGATGATCGGCCCGGTTACCACCGGGGGCAGGAAGCGCATGACTTTCTTTACCCCCACTACCTTTACCAGAAGGGCCAGAACCAGGTACAGCAGCCCCGCAGCCACGATCCCGCCGCAGGCATACGCCAGCTTTTCAGAAGGCTCCATTCCGGCGTAAATGCCCTGGTCCATCTTGCTCATGGTCTCAAAACCACCCAGGAAAGCGAAGGACGAGCCTAAAAAAGCGGGTACCTTCAGTTTGGAGCAGAGGTGGAAAAAGAGGGTGCCTACCCCGGCGAAAAACAGGGTGGTCTGGATGCTCAGGGGCAGGCCGTAGGCGCTGCTGACAATAATGGGCACCAGAATCGTGGCTCCAAACATGGCAAACATGTGCTGGACGCCCAACAGCAGCATTTTGGGCAGGCCCAGCGTCCGGGCGTCCCGGATGGCTTCGGTGTTTTCTTTCATAAAATTTCTCCTTCTCTCTTACGCGGTTCTACAGGCCGCGCCGTATGCGCAAAAAAAGAGACGATCAATCAAATTGACCGTCAGACAGGAAAGAGGAAATGAAAAAGAGACACCCCCACAGCGAGGTATTCCGGCGTATAGGGAAAGCTTTTTTTCATCATCCTGATCCCGCTCCTTTTTTGTATTGTTCACCATCATAGCAGATTCCATGCAGCCGTGCAAGATAAAAAAGAGGGCAGGAGGCCCTTTTCTATTTTTTTGACAAAATCCCAGGCCGGAATAAGGTGGTTTTGCGTGAATTTGCGGATTTGAAAGGGGTGAGTGGGGGATGGCTCTCTGAGGGGGGATGGGGGGAAATCTAGGAGAGTGCGGTTTGTTCCGCTGCAACCTTTAACCAGCCCCATCCCTGCCGGATCCCTATGCGGACGGTTTTTCCAGAATCCAGGATGTTTGAGGAGATCCGCCCTGGAAATTGGGAGGGCCTGCCCCATCTATGAGCCGTCCGGAGCCCGGACGGGGGAGAGAAGCAATTCTCCGCCTGCGCAGCGTACCGACAGCTCCGGGAACCGGTTCCGCAGATGATCTGACAGATCGTGCAGGACTGCCTGCCGCTGGCGGAGGTTCGTTATGGACTGGGCCAGTCCGGGGTCAAGGGGAACCGTCACCGTTAGCAGGATAATGCCGCCGCTCTCTGTCTCAAACTCCGGGGAAAGCGTAAGAAGCGATGCCGGAAACCCCTCCGCCAGAAGATGCTCCGGGGAAAGCTCCCGCCGGACAACGCGGCGGTAAAGGGCTTCCCGGATATTGGGATATTGGGCGGTGACGGTGGCCCCGCCCTCTGGAGGGAACCGCAGGGAGAGAAATCCCGGCCCGCCTAGCAGGGGGTGGGCCATCAGCTCTTGCAGCGATGCGGCGGCAGCGCATAGGGCGTCCAGCAGGCCGGGGGATATCACAGGCGGGGAGGGCTGGGCAAGAGGTGGAACGGTGGGAGAAACGGCCTGGCTGCGCCACAGCAGGGCGGCGATTAGCAGAAGCAGCGCCGCCAGAAGGAAGTAAGGCATAGGGTATCGCTCCTTTGGTTATCTTTTAGAATATATTATAGTATTCTTTTAGACAATTTGCAAGAGGTTTCGTTGTCTGTAAGATAACTGTAGAGGGAGCTGATAGAAATGGACGGAGAGTTGCGGGAGCTGGGCGAGGCTATCCGCGCCGCCCGGATGCGGAAGGGTCTGACCCAGGAAGCCCTGGCGGAATTGCTGGACATCACCCCCATCCACTTGAAAAATATGGAGAGCGCCCGCAGAAAGCCGTCGGTGCCCCTGCTGTTCGCGCTGATGGAAATTCTGGATTTCTCCGTGGACGCGCTGGTGTTCCCGGAACGGGCCGGGGACGGGGTCATCCACACTGGCGGACTGACCCGCGAGGAGCGGGAAGCGGTGGAGCGTCTGGTGGATATCATGCGAAAAGGACGGAGACGATAGCTAAAACAGGCCGTCAAGGAGGCAGCAGCTCCCTTGACGGCCTGTTTTACGCAAATATCTCCTGTTCCGTGACGCACTCGTTTTTAAGTTTCCCTACCAGGAATTGCAGGGCGTCAATTACCCGCGGGCGGATGTCCCCGCCTACCAGAACGTACATGATGTCGTCCCCAGGGGACAGCTCCCCCTCGTTGAGCCATGCCCGGACGTAATAAATGCCCTCCATTGCCCGGGTTTCGGCCACAGCGGCATCCATCCGCGCACGGTTGTAAGAAAAACGCATTCCTTTTACCGGCGCGGACTGGGCGCCCTCACGGACGGATGCCCGGGCAGTTTCGCGGACTACGCCGTTGTGGGTAAGGTACATCCCGATCTTTCCCGCGTCCGGGCTGGCCTTGGCTTCCCGCAGCCATTGGTGCATGGAGGGCGGGGGCTTTTGCGCCGCCGGGGCGGCACAGTCCGCAGAGCCGGCGGAGAGCAGCATGCTGATTCCGTGGCCGATGGCATCCCGGACCGCCAGAAGGTTTTCCCGGGCGGCTTTTTCACTGCCGGGGAGGTTCACAATCAGCGTCCGGCCCCGGATGCCTGCGGCGGAGCGGGACAGGCAGCCCCGGGGGGTTATGCGGAGGCTCTCCGCCCGCATGGCCTCCGGGATGCCCCGGGTCTCCCGCTCCACTACCGCCAGGGTGGCCTCCGGGGTCACGTCCCGGGGGGAGAAGCCAGTGCCGCCGGTGGTCAGCACCAGGTTCACCCGCTTTTCATCGGCGCAGGCGGTGAGCGCCCCTTTGATCTGTTCCAGCTCGTCAGGGAGGATGGCTGTGTGGACAACATCCCAGCCCGCTTCCTCCAGCAATGCCTTTAGGGCGGGGCCGCTGGTATCTGCCCGTTCGCCGCGAAAGCCCTTGTCGCTGATGGTTAGTATTGCCGCCGTATAAGCTGCCATGTCAGTGCTCCTCCCTCACGAAATCCCCGTGGATGCCTCCGGTCTTTTCCAGCAGGCGAATGTCTGAAATGATGATGTCCCGTTGTATGGCCTTGCACATGTCGTAAACAGTAAGGGCCGCTGTGGACGCTGCGGTCAGGGCTTCCATTTCCACCCCAGTGCGTCCGCCGCAGCGCACCTCGGCCCGGATGTCCACACAGCAGCGGGCTTCGTCCAAGGTCAGGGCCAGGTCGATGCCCTCCACCTGCACCGGATGGCACATGGGGATAAGCTCTGCTGTCCGCTTCGCCCCCATGATGCCCGCCACCTGGGCCACGGCCAGTACATCACCTTTTTTCATCCCGCCGTCCCGGATGCGGACGAGGGTATCCCTGTTTACGAAAACCCTGGCGCCTGCCGATGCTGTGCGGCGGGTGGGGGGCTTCTCCCCTACGTCCACCATTTTTGCCCGGCCCTGGGCATTGAAATGGGTAAAATCTTCCATAGGATGCTGTCTCCGCCTTCCGTCCAGTATATCAAGTCTATTATGACAGACGGCGGCTGCGGTTGCAAGATAAAAATTAGCCGGTAAAGAAAACCGCCGGATTTGCAAAACACCGCAGTTGACAACTGCTTGACGAATCATTATAATATGGGTGAAAAATTGGAAGGAAGGAACCATATCCATGAATAACCTCCACGTATCCGGTTCCGTCCGCTACATCGGCGCGGACGATACTACCATTGACCTATTCGAGGGCCAGTACCCTGTACCCAACGGCGTGTCTTACAACTCCTATGTGATTTTGGACGAAAAGGTATGCGTTATGGACACCGTTGACCGCCGTGGGACGGCGGAATGGCTGGCACATTTGGAAACTGAGCTGCAAGGGCGCAAGCCCGACTATCTGGTCATCCAGCACTTAGAGCCAGACCACGCCGGGAGCATTGGCCTGCTGCTGGAGAAATACCCGGAAATAAAGCTGGTGGGCAACGCGAAGACCTTTTCCATGCTGCCCAAGTATTTCCCTGGCGACCACGCTTCCCGCTCCGTCACTGTGAAGGAGGGGGATACCCTTGCCCTGGGCAGCCATACGCTGACCTTTGTTATGGCGCCCATGGTACACTGGCCCGAGGTCATGGTGAGCTATGAATCCAGTGAAAAGCTGTTATTCTCCGCCGATGGCTTCGGGACTTTCGGCGCGCTGTCCTCTGGCGAGAGCTGGGACGCGGAAGCGGCGCGGTACTATTTGAACATTGTGGGCAAATACGGCGCCCAGGTCCAGGCCCTTCTGAAAAAGGCCGCAGGGCTGGAGATTGCGGCCATCTGCCCCCTCCATGGCCCGGTTTTGCGGGAGGACCTGGGCTACTACATCGGGAAATACGACCTCTGGAGCCGCTATGAGCCAGAGGAGGACGGCGTGCTGGTGGCCTACGCTTCTATCCACGGCAATACCGCCCAGGCGGCGGCTGGCATGGTGGAGATCCTGAAGGAAAAGGGCGCTAAGGTGAAGTGCATCGACCTGTGCCGGGAGGATCAGGCCATCGGGGTGGAGTATGCTTTCCGCTACAGCAAAATGGCTGCCATGAGCCCCACCTATGACGGAGGCCTGTTCCCGGCAATGGATCATTTCATGGCGCACCTGCGGGACAAGACCTACCGGAACCGGAAGGTGGCGCTGATTGAAAACGGCTCCTGGGCGCCCTCCGCCGCCAAGTGGATGCGGGGGTATCTGGAAGCCATGAAAGACATAGACATTTGCCCCACCGTCCACACCATCCAGGGCGCGGTCAAGGACGCGGATATTGCCGCGATGCGCCAAATCGCGGACGAGCTGCTGGGATAAGGGCCGGTCTCCGGCAAAAAAGCCCACGGATTAGAAAAACTGCGAAAAAAACGGTGGTTCCTCTTGAAATCCAGGACAGGATATGGTATGATGAAAGTCCTGTAAAGTGGATGTGGCGTGTCCGCGCGTTTCCATGAATTCTTGGGAGGTATGATTCCATGACCCTGTTTATCACGATTCTTCAGCTTTTGTGTGGTTTGGCTGTCATTCTGGCGGTGCTGTTCCAGTCTGGCAAGAGCGCCGGCTTGTCCGGCGCGATTGGCGGCGTAGCCGACACCTTCATGTCCAAGGGGAAGGCCAAGACCTTTGACGCCAAGCTGGCAAAGGCCACCAAATGGATCGGCGCTGTGTTTATTGTTCTGACCTTGGTTTTGAACGTCATGAGCGTCCGGGGATGATTCCCTAAAAAAACAGCGTCCGCTATCGGCGGACGCTGTTTTTTGTTATTCGGCTGTTTCCTATCCCATTTCCGGTTAACTTAGGATTTTCTCATGGAAGCGCATGAAGATCGCGGCCACCTCGGCACGGGATGCATCGCTGCCAGGGTGGAGCATATCTCCGTCTCCTTGCAGCAAGCCGCTGGAAACAGCCCATTGCACTGCCCTCCAAGACCAGCCGGATACGGACGCTGCGTCCCGGAACCCGGTCAGTGACGCTGGTGTGTCCGGTTCGCCTAAATACCGCCACAGCATGGTCACCAACTGCTCCCGTGAAACATTGCCGTCTGCCAGAGACCCATCGGAGATGCCCCTTTCTATCGACCACGCCTGGGCTTTGGCGTACCAGTCCTTTCCCGATCCGGCCACATCTGCGCCGTCAATTCTTCCTAAGACAGTCCATAGCATCGCGCGGGTCATTTTTCCGCTGGGGTTGAAGGATGTTTCGGTGGTTCCAGTCATCAGGCCGCGGCTGTTGACGTATCCTATAGCTTCATCGTACCAGGCGGACGGCGGTACATCGGCAAAAACAGCCGATGCCAGAGGGATTGATCCTGTTTCTGGGAGGACGGGATCAATTGGCGGGGAAATGCCAGGGGCAGGTGGGGCAAGGACATCCGGAGGTGCATTCAGCTCTGGGGGCGTATCCGGTTCCGGGGGTGTTTCTATATCGGAAACAGGCGGTTCCACAGGGCGAGGTAAAGGGGGTATGGACTCTGTTATGGTTGCTTTGCAGACAGTACAGGTAAAGATCTGTAATCCGCTGTTGGCATAATCAGGCCGCCTGATGACCAGCCCCGCGTCCCAGACGTGGTTTTCTGCTGCGGGTATTGTCCGGGTTTCCTTATGGGCTGGGTTTCGAAGGCAAGTCCTGGTTTCCTCTCCGTCTGCGCCGCAGGTGGCGGCAGCGGCCTTGATCCAATCGCCGTAGATGTGGCCTAACGCGGGGACAACCTCCTGCGTTTTCAGGGTCAGGCGGCAGACGCCGCAGAACGCGCCGTCTGTCAGGCCGGTTTCCGTACAGGTAGGTGCGGCCGCTTCTTGAGGAATGACTGTATGTCCCAGCGGGGGAATTGTTTCCTGCGCCTTAATTACCGTGTGGCAGACGGAGCAGTAGGTTCCAGAGGTTAACCCAGGCTCAGTACATGTGGCGGCAACTGCTTCGCGGGTGGATTCTGTATGTCCCAGCGGGGGAATTGTTTTCTGCGCCTTGATTACCGCGTGGCAGACGGAGCAGTAGGTTCCGGAGGTTAACCCAGGCTCGGTACATGTGGCGGCAACTGCTTCGCGGGTGGATTCTGTATGTCCCAGCGCGGGAATTGTTTCCTGCGCCTTGATTACCGTGTGGCAGACGGAGCAGTAGGTTCCGGAGGTTAACCCAGGCTCGGTACATGTGGCGGCAACTGCTTCGCGGGTGGATTCTGTATGTCCCAGCGCGGGAATTGTTTCCTGTGCCTTGATTACTGTGTGGCAGACG
>CAJUNA010000004.1 GCA_910587645.1 uncultured Oscillospiraceae bacterium | reverse complement strand
AATATAGGGCCAGAGGTTTTCCAAGTATCCCTTCTGTACCATCTGGCGGTAAGGCATCCAGTAGTCATCTGCCGAATTATCCCTATTGAAATAAAAATCATAAGAGACATCCCCTCCTCCGGTTCGGTACATCTCCATGATGTCTGGCACCCAACCCAGCGCCAATTCAGTCAAAAGCCGCTCCACCCCGTTTTCATCGGAATAGTCCCGTACCTCAATTTGGACACCAGAATGGGACGTATTGAAATCCTCTATATATAGGCCAAGTTCCTCGCTCACCGGGTTCAGCGCCGCGTACGTCAGCACCCCCTCCTCCGCCTTAGGGGGACGTACCCTGTCACCGCAGCCAGCCAATAAAAGCATCCCTGTAACCAACAAAATCAACCATCTTTCAGCATGTCTCATAGTCCCTCTCCTCTCTTCTCAAAAATCACTACGCCACTTAAACAGTACCATATTTTCGCGCCTTCCGTCAAGAAAATTTTGTGCAAAACAGCAAAACGCCCCCGGCTCCCCAAAGAGGGGCCGGGGGCGTTCTTCTACGCCATTTTCTCCTTGATGTGGGAGAGCCGCTCCAAGGCATCCAGCAGCGTCTCATCCTTTTTCGCAAAATGCACCCGCACGATGTCCTGCACATTCTCCTTAAAGAAGGAGGTACCCGGCACGCAGGCAACGCCCACCTTCCTTGCCATTTCCTCACAGAATTCCACATCGGTCTGTCCCTTTTTAAGATAAGGCCCAATATTGGCAAGGACGAAGTACGCGCCCTGGGGGTCAGTAAAGGGGATCCCGATATTCCGCAGCCCATCGGTAAACAACTTCTTCATATGGGCGTAATGGGCGCCAAACTCCGCGTAATAGCTGTCCGGCATATCCAGCCCCACAACGGCGGCCTCCATCAGCGGGGAGGGCGCGCCCACGGTATTAAAGTCGTGGTACTGTTTAATCCGCTCCATGATAGGCTCCGGCGCGATAGCGTAGCCCAGCCGCCAGCCGGTCACGGAGTACGTTTTCGACAAACTGGAGCAGCTCACTGTGCGTTCCCACATACCTGGCAGGCTGTTCATATAGGTATGCTTGTGCCCCTCATAGATAATATGCTCATATACCTCATCCATAATAGCGTATACGTCATACTTGATACAGAGGTCCGCAATCAGCTTCAGCTCGTCATAGGTAAACACCTTGCCGCTGGGATTAGAGGGGTTGCAGATCAAGATTGCTTTCGCCCCCTGCTTAAAAGCGTCCTCCAAAACATTCGCGTCAAACCCAAACGCCGGCGGGATAAGCGGCACATAGACCGGCTCACAGTCCGCTAAAATTGCCTGCGCGTGGTAATTCTCGAAATAGGGGGAAAAGAGGATAATCTTATCCCCCGGGTTCGTAAGGGCAAAAATAGTATCCACCATCGCCTCCGTAGACCCGATGGTAACCACGATTTCCCGGTCCGGGTCTAAGGGCCTGCCCATAAACCTCCCGCATTTTCTCGCCAGGGCCTGCCTGAAGTTCGGCGCGCCCATGGTAATCGGATACTGGTGCGGCCCCTGATGGCTGACCTCCTCCAGGCGGTCTATCATAGCCTTTGGCGGATCAAAGTCAGGGAACCCCTGGGCGAGGTTGATCGCGCCCGCATCGATAGCGATTCTCGTCATTCTCCGGATCACGGAATCGGTAAAAAGCTTATTTTTCCTGCTCATTTCCTGCATAGGGATATTCCTTCTTTCGTCAATAGTGCAAGTCCGCAGCCCCTCCGGGCCGCCCCAGGATATTTCCATCCACAGCCCCGGCCCCCGTGGGCCAGGATCACAACGCCGCCGGCTTGAAAGGGGGGATTTTTTCCCAGGGGTTGCACGCCGGCGTGCAACTTTCCCCCATTTGCGGCCTAAGGTTGTAGCGAGCGTCACCTACCGGAACTTCGCGCGTTCAAACAAAAACGCTCAACAGGCCCGATCAGCCTGGCCTTCCCCGCGCCGGTTGCAAACGGAGGCACCTTGAAAACCGAATATCGCGGCAAAACCTTACGCCAACCCGCGGACAACCCTGGCGCACCGCGGGCAAAGCCCGGGATGCTCCCCGTCCCTGCCCACCGAGGGCAGGACCTTCCAGCACCGTTCGCACTTGGCCCCCTGGGCAGGCGCAACCTGGACATCCACCGCGTCAGCGGAGACCTCCACCTGGGAAACGATCATCAGATCCGCCAGATCCTCCATATCCATGAACCTGTCCCCGTCGATCTTCCCGGCGGGAATCGTAACCTTAGCTTCCAGGCTCTTGCCGATTTTCTTCTCAGCCCGGGCGGCTTCCAGCGCGCCATTGACGGTATTGCGGACTTCGGTCAGCCCATTCCAAGCGGCCATAGCGCCGCCGTCGAGGGCATACGCCTCAAAAGGCTTATTCATCTGGTTGAGCAGCACGTTTCTGGCGTCATCGGAATCCTTGTGGGGCATTGCCAGCCAGATTTCATCGCAAGTAAAGGCCAGGATGGGGGCAAACAGCTTAGTAATCGTATCCAGGATCATCCAAAGCGCGGTTTGGGCGCTCCGCCGGGAGACCCCACCGGTTTCATCGCAGTACAGCCGGTCTTTAATGATATCGAGGTAGAAGCTGCTCAGCTCCACCACGCAGAAGTCGTTGACGGCATGGCTGACCACGTGGAACTCATAATTCTGATACGCCGCCTCGCACTTTTCCATAAGGGCGTTCAGCCGGGTAATGGCCCACCGGTCCAGCTCTTCCATTTCATCAGGCCGGACCAAATGGTTTGCGTCAAACCCGTCCAAATTCCCCAGGCAGTACCGCGCCGTATTTCTAAACTTGAGATAATTCTGGCTAAGCTGCTTAAAGATATTGTCCGAGCAGCGCACATCCGCGTGATAATCGGCGGAACCGGCCCAAAGCCGGATCATATCCGCGCCATATTTTTTCACAACCTCCGCCGGATCCACACCGTTGCCGAGGCTCTTGTGCATGGCCTTCCCCTCGCCGTCGACGGTCCAGCCGTGGGTAACGCATTCCTGGAAGGGCGCGCCCTCCCCCAAAGCGCCGACTGCGGTAAGCAAGGACGACTGGAACCACCCGCGGTACTGGTCCAATCCCTCCATATAAACGGTAGCGGGCCAGAAATCCTGGTCTTTCCGCATAGAAGCGAAGTGGGTAGACCCGGAATCAAACCACCCGTCCAGGGTATCTTCTTCCTTCGTAAAGCGGGTGCCGCCGCAGTGGGGGCATTTGTAACCCTGGGGCAGGATTTCCTCCGCCGGTTTCTGATACCAGGCGTTAGACCCCTCGGCGGCAAAGAGCTTGGAGACGGCGTCAATGGAAGCCTCATCACAAACAGGCTTTCCGCAGTCCTCACAGTAGAACACAGGAATAGGCAGGCCCCACCGTCTCTGCCGGGAGATGCACCAGTCAGCCCGTTCCTGGATCATAGAGATCATGCGCTCCCGTCCCCAGCCGGGGATCCAGCGCACATGATCGACAGCGGCCACAGCCTCGTCCTTAAAGGACTCCACGGAGCAGAACCATTGGGGCGTAGCCCGGAAGATGATCGGATGCTTGCACCGCCAGCAGTGGGGATAGGAGTGGGTAATATCCTCGCTGGCAAACAGCGCGCCGCTTTCCTTCATATCCGCGAGGATAACGGGATTGGACGCGTCGGTCGTCATCCCGGCGTATTTCCCGGCGTACTCGGTGTGCCGCCCCTGGTCGTTGACGGGGACAACCATTTCCATGCCATAGCGTTTGCAGGTCTGGTAGTCGTCCGCGCCGAACCCGGGCGCGGTATGGACGCATCCTGTACCGGAATCCATGGTAACGTACTCCGCGTTCACCAACCGGCTGGTCTTCTCCAGGAAGGGGTGGTCCGCCAGCATATTTTCAAAGAAGCTGCCTGGATAAGTTTCCACCACCTCGTAATTTTCAACGCCGCCCACCTTCATGACCTTCTCCACCAGGGCTTCGGCCACGATATAGACCTCGCCGTTCCCGGCTTTCACCAGCGCGTAGCTGTCCCGGGGATGGAGGGCGATGGCCAGGTTCCCCGGCAGCGTCCAAATGGTGGTCGTCCAAATCACGAAGAACAGCTTGCCCTTGTCATAGCCGCCCAGCTTCCCCAGGTCATCGTGCATAGGGAATTTGACATAGACGGTCGTAACAGGGTCTTCCTGGTATTCGATTTCGGCTTCCGCCAGGGCGGTCTCATCGTGGGGGCACCAATACACAGGCTTCAAGCCCTTGTAAATATAGCCCTTCTGATACATCGCGCCGAAGACCTTGACCTCCTCGGCTTCGAACCCGGGGTTCATGGTAAGGTAAGGGTTCTCCCAATCCCCCACCACGCCCAGCCGCTTAAAGCTTTCCCTCTGCACATCTACATAGTGCTGCGCGAAATCGTGGCAGGCGGAGCGGAATTCCGGAACGCTCATTGCCTTGCGGTTGAGCTTATTCTGCTTGATAATAGCGGATTCAATCGGCATGCCGTGGTTGTCCCAGCCGGGGATATAGGGGGTATAGTACCCCCGCATGGCGGCGGAACGGACCATAAAATCCTTAATGGACTTGTTGAGCGCGGTACCCATGTGGATATTGCCGTTAGAGAAGGGCGGGCCATCGTGGAGGGCATAGCGGGGCTTGCCCTGGTTTTTCTCCAAAAGCTGGTGGTAGAGGTCCATTTTCTCCCAGCCCTCCAGCATGGCGGGTTCCCTGGCAGGCAGGCCGGCCCGCATGGGAAATTCTGTTTTCGGCAGATTGATCGTTTTATTGTAATCCATTTGCCAGTTTTCCTCCTATGTGAATGAAGTTTCGTTTTTAATTTAATATCCCACTGATTTTAACACGAAGCTGTTCGTAATTCAATACATCTTCCACAGGAATTCCGTTTTTATTTCCTTTTCGGTGGAAAATCCTTCATCGTTATTCATCCAGCTTCAGCACAGCCATGAACGCTTCTGTTGGGAGCTGGACGGTGCCCAGGTTGCGCATCTTCTTCTTGCCCTCCTTCTGCTTCTCCAGCAGCTTCTTCTTCCGGGTGATGTCGCCGCCGTAGCACTTGGCAAGCACGTCCTTGCGCATAGCCTTCACCGTCTCCCGGGCAATGATCCTGCCGCCGATGGCGGCCTGGATGGGCACCTCGAAAAGCTGGCGGGGAATGTTCTCCTTCAGCTTCTCGCACAGCCTGCGGACGCGGGGATACGCCTTGTCGCGATGGGCAATAAAGCTTAACGCGTCCACCTGGTCTCCGTTGAGCAGCAAATCGACCTTTACCAGGTCGCTGGGCCGGTAATCCGACAGCTCATAGTCCAGGGAAGCATAGCCCTTGGTATGTGCCTTTAAAGTGTCGAAAAAGTCGTAGATAATCTCATTGAGCGGCATCTGGTAGTGCAATTCCACCAGATGGGTGTCGAGATACTGCATGTCCTTGAACTCGCCCCGGCGGTCCTGGCACAGGGGCATGATGTTGCCCACGTACTCGTTGGGGGAGATGATGGATACCTTGACATACGGCTCCTGGGCCTCGGAAATCACGCCGGGGTCCGGGTAGTTGTGGGGGTTGTCCACGTTGACCACCGTGCCGTCCGTTTTCGTTACCTTGTAAATAACGGAAGGCAGGGTGGTAATTAAATCCAAGTCAAATTCCCGCTCCAAACGCTCCTGGATGACCTCCATGTGGAGCATCCCCAAAAAGCCGCACCGGAAACCAAAGCCCAACGCCACCGAGCTTTCCGGCTCGAAGGTCAGGGAGGCATCGTTAAGCTGCAATTTCTCCAGCGCGTCCCGGAGGTCCGGGTACTTGCTGCCGTCCTCCGTGTAAACGCCGCAGTACACCATGGACTGGGCTTTCCGATAGCCGGGAAGGGGAGCGGCGGCGGGGGGTTCCTGGCCGGTGATGGTGTCGCCCACCTCCGTGTCCCGGACGTTTTTGATGGAGGCCGTCAGGTAGCCTACCTGCCCCGCCTGGAGCTGCGCGCAGCTCTCGTAGCCCAAAGGGCGCAGAAGGCCGCATTCCAATACCTGGTACTGCGCGCCGCTGGCCATCATTTTGATGGGCATGCCCTTTTTCAATGTGCCGTCTATGATGCGGAAATAGACGATTACCCCTTTATAGGCATCGTAATAGCTGTCAAAAATCAGCGCCCGCAAGGGGGCGGCGGGGTCGCCCGCGGGGGCGGGGATGTTCTGTACCACGTCCTCCAGCACGGCGGGGATGTTCAGGCCCGCCTTGGCGGAAATCTCCGGCGCGTCCAGGGCGGGGATGCCGATGATGTCCTCGATCTCGTGCTTCACCCGCGCCGGGTCGGCGGCGGGAAGGTCAATTTTATTGATAACCGGGCGAATCTCCAAGTCGTTGTCCAGCGCCAAGTAGGTGTTGGCAAGGGTCTGGGCTTCGATGCCCTGGCTGGCGTCCACCACCAGCACCGCGCCCTCGCAGGCCGCCAGGGAGCGGCTGACCTCATAGTTGAAGTCCACATGGCCCGGGGTGTCAATGAGATTGAGCGTATACGTCTCCCCGTCCTGCGCTTGGTAGCTGAGGGTTACGGCCCGGGCCTTGATGGTAATGCCCCGCTCCCGCTCCAGGTCCATGTTGTCCAAAAGCTGGCTCTCCATCTCCCGCTCCGAAACCGCGCCGCAGGTCTCCAGAAGGCGGTCCGCCAGGGTGGATTTGCCGTGGTCGATATGGGCGATGATGGAAAAATTCCTGATATGATCCTGCTTCATTTTGTCACCTCACTGTTGATCTGCTCTTCCATGGCTTCCAACAGCCGCACCCGTTCGTCGGCGTTGTGGAACACCTGGGCCATGGATTGGGAAAAGCCTTGATAATCCTCCGCAAGGGACTGGGAATCTACCGAGGGGAAGCTGCCCCGGTAGGCCTCCAGCGCCTTGACGTACTGTATGCGGGAGAGCGTCATCTCCGCCGACAGCACGTCCAGATCAAAGCTGGTCCGGCCGGTGGAGAAATAGCTTTCGTTCCCGCCCGCGGCCCGGTAGAAGGGGCGGAAAAGCTGGTACAGCGCCGCGCTAAGGTACGCGCCCGCCTGGGAGATGGCTTCCTTGCTCCCCACCTGGCCCAGCAGGTCGAAAAAAACGCTGGCGGTATTAATGACCAGCTTTTTTTGCAGCTTCGCCAGGATGCTGCCCTTTAAGTCCTCCTTGGCTTCGCTGGCATCGGGGACCTCGCCGGCTTCGATCATCGCGCCGTCCCGGCTGAGGCTGCGGCCCAGAAGATAGTCCGCTGAGACGTGGTAGTAGTCGCACGCCTTAGCCACAAAGGCCAGGCCCGGTTCCCGGATGCCGTTTTCATAGTGGCTCAGAAGCGCCTGGCTGATGTTCAGCGCGGCGGCGGCTTTCCTTTGGCTGACGCCTTTCTCCTGCCGCAGGAGGGATAATACCCGTGAAAAATCTGTACTCATGTCTTTCTCCCTACCCTGTTTATTCCTTCTCTCATGTCGGTTCCCACCCAAAATACGGGGAGTTATAGTATATCAGGCGGTATACCGCTTGTAAAGATGGTTGGGGAAATTTTTCCCTTGTTTTTGTAAAAAAGCCCTCCGGGTATCCGGAGGGCTTTTTGCGGCGCGTTTTACGGGGGCTTTAGGGGTTAAGGCCCTTCCGCTGACACGAGGGCGTCTACAAATTGACGCGCCGCCCGGGGGGAACGGCCTCCCCGGGCCAGGGCGAAACGCTCCGCCTGGGCTTCCAGATCCTGGCGATCCAGGCCGCGCTGTGCCGCCAGGCGGCGGACGATATGCAGGTAACCCGCCTTGTCCGGCTTTTGGAAGGTGACATGCAGGCCGAAACGCTCCGACAGGGAGACCGTCTCCTGCATGGACTCGCCACGGTGGACATCGTCCCCTTGGCGGTTGGCGAAGGCCTCTTTGACCAAGTGCCGCCGGTTGCTGGTGGCGCACACGATTACGTTGCCGCCGGGGGCGGCGGCGGAGCCTTCCAGGGCGGCTTTCAGGGCGTTGTAGCCCTCGTCCCCCTCCTGGAAAGACAGGTCATCGATAAACAGGATGAATTTCAGCGGGTTTTCCGCCAGTTCGTCCAAAAGGGCGGGCAGATGGCGGATTTGGCTGCGGTGCAGCTCGATAACGCGGAGACCCTGGCTGTGCAGGGCGTTGCCCGCCGCTTTGACCGTGGAGGATTTGCCGGTGCCCGCATCGCCGGAGAGCAGCATATTTGCCGCCGGACGGCCTGCCAGCAGGGCGCGGATGTTGCCAAATACCAGATCCCGCTCCCGCTGGTAGCCGGTCAAATCCCCGGGCAGGATGGGGTCCGGGCGGCGGACCGGGGCTATGCCGCCCCCGCTGTCCAGGTAGAACATGTGGGCTTGGGCAAAAATGCCGTAACCAAACCGGTTCAGCTCCGCCAGCCGCAGGGGGTAGGCGGCTGGCAGGTTGATCTCCGTGGCGTAAAAGCCCGGGTACATGTCCTGGTTCCGCAGGCCGTCCAGCAGATAGCCGGGCGTCAGCTCCGCGGCGTCCTGCAAAATCCGAAGCTCCCGGTTCAGGCAGTCTTCCATACATGCCGGCGGTTTTTCCCCACGGCCAACGGCGCGTACGTATGGCGTATCGGCGGCTAGGGCCTGGCCTAGGACGCAGCGGCCTATGTCGCCTTCCGAGGCCGCGTAGAGCGCGGAGACAAAAGCGGCGTAGCTGGCGGCGGTATTCCGGGAATCCCCCCAGGCGCGGCACTCCAGATAGGCGCGCAGGGATTGGAGCGGCTCCTGGGACAGCAGGGGGCGGAAAATGGTTAAAGTGTTCAGGCGGGCCAGGAGGCTTTCAAATGGCTCCATCAGTTCAGCACCGCCCCCTGCGCGCCGCTGGACACCAGGGCCGCGTAACGCTTTAAATAGCCGCTTAAAGGCTTCGTTTTGGGGACGAAATCACGCATTCTGGCGGCAAGCTCCTCCCCGCTTACCAGCAGCTCCAGCTTGTTGGCGGGGATGTCGATGCGGATGATGTCGCCTTCCCGGACAACGCCGATGGGGCCGCCGCTGGCCGCTTCCGGCGAGACGTGGCCGATGCAGGCCCCACGGGTGGCGCCGCTGAAACGGCCGTCCGTAATCAGGGCTACGCTGCTGCCCAGGCCCATGCCCATGATGGCGGAGGTGGGGTTGAGCATCTCCCGCATGCCGGGCCCCCCCTTGGGGCCTTCATAGCGGATTACGACCACATCGCCGGGATGGATGGCGCCGGCGTTGATGGCGGCCTGGGCATCCTCCTCGCACTCGAATACCCGGGCGGGGCCTTCGTGAACCAGCATCTCCGGGGCTACGGCGGAACGCTTTACGACACTGCCCTCCGGCGCCAGGCTGCCCCGCAGAACCGCGATGCCGCCGGTGGGGCTGTAGGGGTCCTCTACTGGGCGGATGACAGACGGATTTTGATTGGCGCTCCCGCTGATGTTTTCACCCATGGTTTTGCCGGTGACGGTAAGGCAGGCCAAGTCCAGCAGGCTTTTTTTCGATAGCTCGCGCATGACGGCGTATACGCCGCCGGCCTCCTCCAAGTCCTCCATGTAGGTTGGCCCGGCGGGGGCCAGGTGGCAGAGGTTGGGGGTCTTTTCGCTGATGGCGTTGGCGATGTCCAGGTTGATCTCGATGCCGCACTCGTGGGCGATGGCCGGGAGGTGGAGCATGCTGTTGGTGGAACAGCCCAGGGCCATGTCTACTGTCAGGGCATTTTGAAAGGCCGCCTCCGTCATGATGTCGCGGGGCTTGATATCGTTTTCTGCCAGCTTCATAACCGCTATGCCGGCGTGTTTGGCCAGCTCGATGCGGCTGGAGTACACGGCGGGGATGGTGCCGTTGCCCCGCAGGCCCATGCCCAGGGCTTCCGTAAGGCAGTTCATGGAGTTGGCGGTATACATCCCGGAGCAGGAGCCGCAGGTGGGGCAGGTTTTGCATTCGTATTCCCGGAGGGTTTCCACGGTCATCTTTCCGGCGTTGTACTGGCCAACGGCTTCGGAAATCGTGGAGAAGCTGGCCCTGCCGCCGCCGATGCGGCCCGCCAGCATGGGGCCTCCGCTGACAAAAATTGTGGGAAGGTTCAGCCGCGCCGCCGCCATCAAAAGGCCGGGGACGTTCTTGTCGCAGTTGGGAACCATCACCAGGGCGTCGAAGCCGTGGGCCAGGGCCATAGCTTCGGTGGAATCGGCAATCAGGTCGCGGGTGGCCAGGGAGTATTTCATGCCCTGGTGGCCCATGGCGATGCCATCGCAGACGGCGATGGCGGGGAATACGATGGGGGTGCCGCCGCCCATGGCAACGCCCAGCTTTACCGCGTCTACAATTTTGTCCAGGTTCATGTGGCCGGGGACAATCTCATTATAAGAACTTACGATCCCCACCAGGGGTTTCCGGATTTCTTCCTCGGTCAGACCCAAGGCGTGGTACAGCGCCCGGTGGGGGGCGTTCTGGGGGCCTTGCTTAAGGGAGTCGCTTTTCATAGATGGGCCTCCTTTCTGCGCGCCCTTCAGGCGCGAAAGATGAATGTTCTTTAACCAGCCCCGGGGGTTCCCGCCCCCGGGGCCGGAGTTACTTTTTGTGTGAACAAAAAGTAACCAAAAAATCATTTAAACCTGCGGTTTAAAAATCCCTCATTTATTACGGGGGTATTTATTTTGCGCTACGGCCTTTAGACTTGTTGTTCTATCTCCGGTGCCGTGAGCCGATGCCGGTGCTTGCTTCTGCGCACGGTTCTATCGGAGTGATGGTTGCCGCGTGAGACGCGGCACGGGGGATTGGTGGGCAGTGGGCGCAGCGCCGGGAGTACCCGAAGCAAAAAAGGTAGGCACTTACAAAATGCCTGTGGGTAGGCGCGAAAGGCTGGCGCAGGAAGTCCACGCAGTCCTGACAGAACACCCGCAGCGCAGCGTTAGGAAAAACAAAACAAAAATTTCAGGAGGGATCCTTAAGGGGGGCCAGCCCCCCTTAAGTAAGTTTTTGCTACTTTTTCCTTACGGAAAAAGTAGATCCCCCCGTCCCCCGGAGGGGGAAGCTCATTTTAATTATTAATGAGCTTCTCCTCATCGCTCCAACTGTAGAGCTTGCGGATCTCTTCGCCGACAAGCTCGGAGGGGTGCTCCGATGCTTTCTTCCGCATGGCGTTGAAATGCACCTGGGCGCCTGCGCCGGACATGTCCAGAAGGAAGTCTTTCGCAAATGTGCCGTCCTGGATGTCGGAGAGGATCTTCTTCATGGCCTTTTTCGTGTCCTCGGTAATGATCTTCGGGCCGGTGATATAGTCGCCGTATTCGGCGGTGTTGGAAATCGAATAGCGCATCCCTGCAAAGCCGCTCTGGTAAATCAAATCCACAATCAGCTTCATCTCGTGGATGCACTCAAAATAGGCGTTGCGGGGGTCGTAGCCAGCCTCCACCAGCGTCTCAAAGCCTGCCTGCATCAGCGCGCATACGCCGCCGCACAGCACCGCCTGCTCGCCAAACAGGTCCGTTTCCGTCTCCGTGCGGAAGGTGGTCTCCAAAACGCCCGCCCGTGCGCCGCCAATGCCTAACGCATACGCAAGGCCGATATCCCAGGCATCGCCGGTGGCGTCCTGCTCTACCGCGATCAGGCAGGGGACGCCTTTGCCGGCCTGGTACTCGCTGCGGACGGTGTGGCCGGGGCCCTTGGGGGCAATCATGATGACGTTGACGTTCTTCGGGGGCTTGATGCAGCCGAAGTGGATGTTGAAGCCGTGGGCAAAGGCCAGGGTCTTGCCTTCCGACAGGTTCGGCTCAATGCTCTCCTTGTAGAGCGCGGCCTGCTTTTCATCGTTAATCAGAATCATAATCACATCCGCGTTCTTTGCCGCTTCGGCGGCGGCCATCACCGTAAGCCCCTGGCCCTCCGCCTTGGCCCAGCTCTTGCTGCCCTCGTAGAGGCCTACGATCACTTTTACGCCGCTGTCCTTCAGGTTCAGCGCGTGGGCGTGGCCCTGGGAGCCGTAGCCGATGATGGCTACCGTCTTGTTGGACAGCTTTTGAAGGTCGCAGTCCTGCTGATAGAAAATCCTTGCCATGATGATGTCCTCGCTTTCCTTTATTTACAAATTTGTGACTTTTCGAATCGTGTCCGCCCCCCGCTCCAGGGAGACAACCCCGGTGCGGCAGATTTCTAATATCTCGTAGTCCCGCATGAGGTCAATAAAATCGTCAATCCGCCGGCTGTCCGCCGTGACCCGCAGGACGATGGAGTCCCGGGTGTAGTCCACCGTCTTTGCCTCAAAGGCGTCCGCCGCCGCGCGGATGTCGCCCCGGCTGGCCGGGTCGTTTTTCAGCTTGATAAGCAGAAGCTCAAAGCTGACTGCGTTCTCGTTGTCCAGCTCCCGGATGGAGCATACGTCCGGCAGCTTGTAAAGCTGGTCCACAAGCTGCTGCTTCGTCACCCGCTCGCCGGCAAACTGCACCGTGATGCGGGAATAGTCCGGGGACTCCGTTTCGCTGACGGTCAGGTTGTCAATATTGAACTGCCGCCGCCGGAACATGCTGGTGACCCTGTTTAATACGCCGAACTGGTTGCGCACCAGGACGGCTACGGTGTAGCGTTTATCCATGTCAGCCACCTACCTTTGTAATCATGTCGTCCATGCTCCCGCCGGGAGGCAGCATGGGGAGTACAAATTCATCCTGCCCTATGGCGCAGTCGATAAGATACGGCCCCTGGTACTGGAAGGCCCGGCTTAACGCCGCGTCCAGGGCTTCCAGCGTGTCCGCCCGTTCGGCTTTCGCGCCAAAGGCTTCCGCTAGCTTTACAAAATCGGTTTGACGGGCCAGCACGGTGTTGGAGTAGTGCTTGTCAAAGAAAAGCGTCTGCCATTGGCGCACCATCCCCAGGACGCCGTTGTTGAGAAGAAGGATCACCAGGGGGACCCCCTCCGTGACGGCGGTGGCAAGCTCGTTGAGGTTCATGCCAAAGCTGCCATCGCCAGTGACCAGGACGGCATGTTCCCCTGTGGCCATCTGCGCGCCAATGGCCGCGCCCATGCCGAAGCCCATGGTCCCTAGCCCGCCGCTGGACAGGAACCGCCGGGGCTTGCGGAAACAGAGGGTCTGGGCCGCCCACATCTGATGCTGGCCTACGTCTGTGGCTACGGGGGTGTTCTCGCGGAGGTGGCGGTTTAAGGCCTGCATGGCGCCGCGGGGGGTGAGGCCGGGGCGGCTGTCCCGGTTCCGCTCCTCCTCGGACTGGTAGAGGGCGATGGTTTGACGCCACTCCGGATGCCGGGCCGGTTCTACATAGCCCACAAGCTTTTGGAGCGTCAGCTTTAAGTCGCCGCGCATGCCGTGGGACGCGGGGACGTTCTTGGACAGCTCCGAGCCGTCTACGTCGATGTGGATGATCTTCGCGCCCTTGGCAAATTTCGTCCGGTCGCCGGTGACGCGGTCGTTGAAACGCGCGCCCAGGGCAATGATGCAGTCCGAACGGTGCATGGCGGTGGAACAGGCGTAGTGGCCGTGCATCCCCTGCATCCCTAAGAAACGGGGATGGCCCGTGGGGATGCAGGAAATGCCCATCATCGAACAGCCCATAGGCGCATCGATCTTCTCCGCCAAGGCCAGGAGCTCCTCCTGCGCCCCGCTGGACGCCAGGCCGCCTCCAAAATAGATAAACGGGCGGTGGGCGGCATTGATGCAGGCGGCGGCGTCCCGGATGCGGACTTCCTTCGCCGCCTGGGGCGGGGCGGGAACGGCCGGGGGCTGGGGGGCGTAGTCACAGCGGGCTATCTGGATGTCTTTGGGCACGTCCACCAGCACGGGGCCGGGACGGCCGGAGATGGCGAGACGGAAGGCTTCCCGGATGGTGTCCGCCAAGTCCTCTACCGCGCCGACAAAGTAATTATGCTTCGTGATGGGCAGGGTGATGCCCGTGATGTCGATTTCCTGGAAGGAATCGGTGCCGATCTGGGCGTTCATCACGTTTCCGGTGATGGCCACCATGGGGACGGAGTCCAGGAACGCCGTGGCGATGCCTGTGACCAGGTTGGTGGCCCCGGGGCCGGAGGTGGCGATGACAACCCCGGGCTTCCCGGTGGCCCGGGCGTAGCCATCGGCGGCATGGGCCGCGCCCTGCTCGTGGGCGGTGAGGACGTGCCGCAGCTCGTCCTGATATTCGTAGAGGGCGTCGTAAATGTGGATTACCTGCCCGCCAGGGTAGCCGAAGACGGTCTGGCACCCCTGCTCGATCAAGGCCCTTACAACGATTTCTGCGCCGGTCAGGTTCATAGGTATCATCCTTTCTCCATAAAGTACAGCCGAAAAAAACAAAATCCTGTCTCTTTTGATAAAGAGACAGGATCATTGATACAACGATCTTGCGGTACCACTCTTTTTGCCGCCAGGGCGGCCGCTCAGCGTGACTAACATCACTCCCCAGGATAACGGTAGGGCGCCGTCCGTCCTACTGGAAGCGCCGCTTCGTTCAGACTGGCCGCTCCGGGGTGACTGCGGCAAAGCGTCCCTACGCCGGCTCGCACCATCCGCCGGTTCTCTGTGCCGGGTACCGCTTCCCTTTTTCCCCTTCGCCGCGTTTGTGGCTGTTTTGTTTGAGTATAACAGGATTCCGGGATTTGTCAAGAGGGAAAACCTGGAATGGCAGGGTGAATTTGCACAAAATTTTCTTGACGGAAGGCGCGAAAATATGGTACTGTTTAAGTGGCGTAGTGATTTTTGAGAAGAGAGGAGAGGGGCTATGAGACATACTGAAAGATGGTTGATTTTGTTGGTTACAGGGATGCTTTTATTGGCTGGCTGCGGTGACAGGGTGCGTCCCCCTAAGGCGGAGGAGGGGGTGCTGACGTACGCGGCGCTGAATCCGGTAAGCGAGGAGCTTGCTGAGTCGGTAGAAAGGTTTAATAAGGCGCATTCTGATGTCCAAATTGAAGTAAGGGATTACTCGGATGAAAACGGGGTGGAGCGGCTTTTGACTGAACTCTCGTTAGGCTGGGTGCCGGATATCATGGAGATGTACCGAACCGGAGGAGGGGATGTCTCTTATGATTTTTATTTCAATAGGGATAATTCGGCAGATGACTACTGGATGCCTTACCGCCAGATGGTACAGAAGGGATACTTGGAAAACCTCTGGCCCTATATT
>CAJUNA010000003.1 GCA_910587645.1 uncultured Oscillospiraceae bacterium | reverse complement strand
GCAAAGAATTTATGCGTCAGAAACAGCAAATCGTGAACACTCTTTTTGAGCAAGGCAGCTGCTGATTTTGTTACCCACCCCCGCCGAAAAACTACAAAATTTCTTCGGCGTTTTCTTACAATTTCATATTGGCGTTGACAGTGCCTGCAAAGAATAACACCTACTGCATCTTAGAAACCTCCCATCTCCTATTCCTTGCCTAAATCTATGGAATCAGTTTCTCACTTTTGCTATTCTACCGTCACGGAGACAAGTGTACCAAATGGAAAATTAGAAGTCAATAACTGGAGGATACCACTATTTTTCCCCGGTATTTCCTTACTTTTTTGTACTGGCAGTGACAACGAAAAAGTGAAACAACCGCATGATAATTTGTATTCCTAAAGTCAACACAAGGGGCCTGGATGCTACGCATCCAGGCCCCTCTTTTCGCCAGCCGGCCGACACATTGGGATTAGGCTATGCTGTTACGGCGCAACGGTTTCAACCGTTTCAGCAGATTCGGTAGGTTCCGTAGATTCATCCGCTTCATCTGCCTTGCCGGTGTTGGCATTTGCCCACGCGGCTTCCAGGTTCTTCCAATCGCTTGCGGGCAGGACCTCGGTCCAGTGCTCAGTGACGCCCAATTCATCGCGCTCATAAGCGTGTTCATTGGTGGCTTCCTGAACAGCTTCATAGTACCAAGCGTCCTCGGGGTTATCCTTCCACTTCTTCATGGTGCCCAGCATGTGCTCCGCATCGGGGATGCGGTCCAGCATACGGTTGACAATGGTCATAACCTCAGCGCGATTGATCTTGTCGTTAGGTCGGAAGCCGTTGTTGGAACCCGTGACCCAGCCTGCCTCGGCAGCACGGCGGATCTCCTTGGCAGCCCAATGGCCCTTCGTATCGGAGAAGTCGCCCACGTTCTCGCCGGTGTACTCATCGCTGAGGAACCGGGCGGCGACAGCGGCGAACTCCGCACGGGTAATGGACTGGTTGGGCTTAAAGGTGCCATCGGGATAGCCGGTCAGCAGGCCTGCGTTGGCGCAAGTAGAAACGGCGTTGTTGAACCAGCTTCCAGCGGTCACATCGCTGAAATCATTGGCAGTTGCCCAATTGGCGTTGCGGTAATCCTCCGTCATGAGACGGAAGAAGATGGTCGCAACCTCCGCGCGGGTGATGTTGTTGAGAGGACGAACCGTGTCGTCATCATAACCAATGATGTACGCGAAGTGATCTACGCTGTTCAGGCCGATCGCGCCGGCCAGGGGCACTTCCTGATCGTTGATGGTAACGGTACCATCGCCACCCGCCAACGGCGGGTCGTTATCAGGAATGGTGACGTCACCACCGCCGGGGCCAGGACCGGGGGCCGGACCAGGATCAGGACCAGGGCCGGGGCCAGGACCGGGATCAACCGGAATCCGCGTGGCGGTGTACTGAGCCGTATAGGTCACATTGCCGTCAGCATCTACGGAAGGTGCAGACCAGCCAATGAACGTATAACTGAACACGCCATCGCTGAGACGAGTTGGGGGCAAGCCGGTGTAGCTGGGTTCGGGATCGCCCTTCTTGACAACCTTCTGCTGTAGCTGTACGCCGTTCCAGTTGAGCCAAGTCACCGTGTAGGTGTCTTCCTCAACCTCGGCGGGCTTGTAGTTGGCGGTGATGACTACGTTGCCGTTGGCATCGGGAGCGCCAACCGTCCAGCCGGTGAATTCGTAGCCCTCATGCGCGGGAGCAGCGGGATACGTGCCCTCACCGGGCAGTTCCACAAGTCCGGTCCTCACCTCGATGGTTTCGCCGGTCAAGCCGTCTACGAAGGTCACCGTAAAGGTTTCCTCCTCCACCTCGATGGGTTTGTAGTTGGCGGTGATGGTCACGTTGCCATTGGCATCGGGAGCGCCAACCGTCCAGCCGGTGAATTCGTAGCCCTCATGCGCGGGAGCAGCGGGATACGTGCCCTCACCGGGCAGTTCCACAAGTCCGGCTCTCACCTCGATGGTTTCACCAGTCAAGCCGTCCACGAAGGTCACCGTGTAGGTGTCTTCCTCCACCTCGATGGGTTTGTAGTTGGCGGTGATGGTCACGTTGCCGTTGGCGCCGGGAGCGCCAACCGTCCAGCCGGTGAATTCGTAGCCCTCATGCGCGGGAGCAGCGGGATACGCGCCCTCACCGGGCAGTTCCACAAGTCCAGGTCTCACCTCAATGGTTTCACCGGTCAGGCCGTCCACGAAGGTCACCGTGAAGGTGGACTGCGTATAAAGAACCTGAATCTTGTGGTTTCTGTCCACGTTGGAGAAGGTATAGGCGCTGTTAGCCAGCGCAGCAGGCTTACCGTCAACCGTCACGAATCCCAGCTCATAGCCGGGATTGCCGCTGAAGTGGATGGTCGTGCTGCCGTTGTAGCTGACTGTAACGGAGCCCTCCGGGTTGGAGGTTCCGTTGATAACCTCGATGGTAATGGTGTACGTGTTGCGCCGCCACTGGGCGGTATAGGCCGCATCCGCAGTTACCGTCCCGGCAACCGCGGGATCCCAGCCTGTAAAGGTGTAGCCAGTGCGTCTGGGCGTCCCATCGAACGCGGGCGTAGGCGTGTCAACCAGAACGTCCTCATACACCTGATCTTCGAAGATTTCCGCACCGTCCACACCATCGGTGTAAGTAACGGTAAAGCGGTCTTCCTCATAGTCGGGCTTATCGTTTTCGTTCTCGTCCTCGGCCCACACTGCGTAGACGGTGATGTCCGCCAGCGCAAAGGTCACATCAGATACAATGCCAGCGCCCCCGGCCGTCTCCTTGCTGGTAATAAGCTCCTCGTGCTTGGTAAGGCTCCAACCGATGAAAACCGCCTTGTCCTTGGACAAGCTGGTGGTTTTCTCAAGCGTTGCCTTCTCATACTGAGCATACTCCTTCGGGTCGGCAGGCGCCTCGCCCTTGCCGCCGTTGGCATCATAGGTCAGGCTGAAACGCTCCAGATAGTCAGGCGTAGTGTTCCCGTTGGAATCCAGGGCATAGACCAGCGTGACCTCAACGGATGTACCGGGTCCCTCATACTTCGGAGCAACGCCAGACAGCGTTTCGCTACTGAGCGAACCATCCAGCACGTATGTCTTGTCATCCACTACGATGTTCTCAAGCGCGGTGATGGTTGCACCGGGCGTTGGCGCCACGCTCCAGCCATTGGGGTAGCCAACGTCTTTGCTGGTAGGTAACGTATGGTTGGTATAGTCCTCGAGATCCTTCCCGTTCTCTGTCAGCCGGTAGTTCACCTTCACTGTATAGGTGTTCTGTGTCCAGACAGCGTACAGGGTTACGCCCGTCTCACCCATAATGACCTTCTCGTCATTGGCAAGAACCGCATTGCCCTCACCAGAAGCCAGGGACCAGCCAGCGAAGGTGTAGCCCTTACGAACAGGTACCTTAGTGGACAGGTCTGTATGCGGAACTACCTCGCCCAGCTTATACGCCTTGTGGCGCTCCGTGGGTCTTTCGGGCATGCCGGTGACATCAGTAGCGCGAGGGGCATTCTCCTTGTAGAATACCTGGCCCTTGATAGTCAGTGTACCGCTCACATAGCTTACGTCGTAGTTGTTCAGTTGCTTACCAGTGACAGTGATGGCGTATTCGCCGGCATGGCTGCCGCTGCTTGCGGCACAGTCCAGCTTATACGCAAGCTCGCCCTCTTCACCCGTCAGGATGCCGGACACGGTGGCCGTAAGCTTAGGCATCTCTCCACCGTATACCATCTCCTTGTTATCCGCAGTTACGGTAACCGCTACCGGGGTGATGGCTACAACAGCACGAGTATCGACAGCCGTATAATCAGGGTGTGTAACCCTGATGTAGATTGTCGTAGAATCAGCAACGTCCTTAAAGGAATTATTAAAGGATGTGATTTCCTTTTCATACGCCGCATCGCTATAGTACTTGATGACCGCATCTGCCAGCTCAGTTCCGCCATCCCTGACGGTCACAGAGATAGCATCCTCCGTGCCATTGTATGGACGGTTAATGCCCTTGACCGTCACCGTCATCGTATTCTTTGACGGGTAGGTGTAGGTAAAGGCGTGGTTGTCCTTAGTCACCGGGGTACTCAGCGCAGGCGCCCAAAGGTTGGTATCCGTATCTTTAGCCGCCCTATGGGTGCCATCAGGATTCTGACCCGCTTCGGGGATATTGTCGGTGTTCGTCAGCGTATAGCTGCCGTTTTCATCCAACTCACCCAGGGGATTCGTCAGCGTGACAACCAGAGGGGCACCCGTACTGCCATTGTTCCAGGAACCACCCTCAACCGTAAAGGTCACCGTAGCCTGGAAGCAGTCAGCCACATCATCCGGACCGTTATTAGTACCGATCTCATCCACACCGTAGTAAACGTCAAAGACGTTCACATTGGGGTTGCCGCCGGTTTTGCGCTGGACCGTCCGGTCAGTGTTACCGCTGACAATTACGAACTTCTTCGTGCTGCCGCCAGAGCCGAATGTGACTACCTTAGGCAGCTTGCTCAGCTCCACCACGGTGCCAACAGCGACATAGGACTGGCCGGCATCCAACTGATCCTTCTCATTTGCATTTTCGCGTTCACAACCCTGCACAGGCTGCCTGTTTTTATCTACAAAGTGATAACGTACAGTATACCCATACATGAGATCAAACGAGTAGTGGAACGTGTAGGTCTTGCCCATCCCTGGACGCTCGCTAACCTGCACTGGGTCATTTTCATCCCACTTACCCGACTCCGGGTCGTAACCGGAATTTGCAGTCGGAAGGCTGGTTTCGAAAGCAGGCGCGGGGACGGTATCTACCCAAGCCCCCAAAGCCTCATTCCATGTCTTGAATGTCAGAACCTGGGTCTTCTCGGGGACATTCTCACTTGTACTCCAGGAGCCGCCAGTGACATGATATGTTGCCTTGGACTGGAAAGCGTCCGGTATACCGTCCCCGTCCGTGTCGGCGAGGTAGTGGACCTTTACGGCATTCGGGGCAGGGTCTGCCTGGATTGTAACCGGCTCCACCTTCCACAGAACGTAGCAGGTTTCGTCAACCTTCACAAACCGGGCAGGGGTCACGGTTACGTCCGTCCCAATGACAGCAGTATCACCAGCAGGAGCGGCATATGTAGTATACGCCCCGTCAGCAGTTTCTGCATACAAAATAGGAGCATGGCCCTTGCCCGTGCTCTCCGTCTCCCCATAGTAGTACTCCACGGTATACGCCGCCGTATTCGAGACGTAGTGAACCTGGATCGTTGTACCAGGTGCCACTGTTGCTGGGAGCGTGCCAACATCCTGATTACCAATCACAACCTTGTCGAACCGATAGGCAAGAGTCCCGAACTTGTCAGTGGTGTTGATTTTACCCGCCTTTACCGGCACCTGGGTCTCCAAGAACTGAACCGTCTCGGTGATAGTCTCAGGTTCTCCTTCCTTCACACCATCCTTATAGTACTCCACGGTGTAGGACAGTTCCTTAGTCGCTGTCGTGTCTTCCGACCACTGCGCATACAGCGTATGATCCTCAGCGTTTTCTACAGTGCTTTTAGACGTTACCTTGCTTCCGCCCGTTGCCGCCGTGAACCACCCATCAAACGTATACCCAGGTTTCTTCGGCACAGGCAGATCGCCATACGGCCGACCAAAGATCACCGTTTTGCCGGTCTCGCTGTTGCCGCTCTCCGCACCTTGGTAAACATACGTTACCTGGATGGTATTTGTTGCCGTCTTCACCTCTACCGTATGATTCCCCCGGATATCAGTAAATGTATAGCTACCGCCCGTTGCAACGGGCGTGGGCTGTACTTTACCATCTATCCGAACCTCGGTTACGCGGTAATTTTCAGCAGGAGTCCAGGTAATAACTACACTTCCACCGGGTTGAATATTGCTGCTGCCCCCAGTAATATTCCCACCGTTGTCAATGCTTGCCGTCACCGTGTACCTTGCGGAATATTTGGCGAAAAAACTTGTGTCAGCATTAACACTATAGGTTGCCGGATTTACCTTTGCGCCAGTGCAGGCGTCTGTAAGATACCACCCATCGAAGGTGTAAGTTACCCCATCTAATACCTTAGTTGGATCATGAGCTGGGATCTTTTCGGCTGCCACACAGGTACCTTTCTTTAATAGATAGGTTGCATCCTGCCCTGCGGCCTTATCAATGGCAAAGCTGCCCGCTCCCGCATCCTGGAAGTAGAAGGTGGCATTGCGAAATTCCGGCGTACGAAGATTTGCTCTGCCATCAACATGCCATGTATCCTGTGTTGTAATTTCTGTTTCTCCATTGTTAGCGCCGCTTGCCGGGGCCATCCGAAGCCACTCAACCGTATACGTATAATCTGCACCGGTATCACTATACGTATAAACGTGATTGTCAAAAAGGATCTCCGGATATGCAACATCCGGGCCACTAAT
Source organism: uncultured Oscillospiraceae bacterium (assembly GCA_910587645.1). Lineage (GTDB taxonomy): Bacteria > Bacillota > Clostridia > Oscillospirales > Oscillospiraceae > Pelethomonas. The sequence goes on along the minus strand of CAJUNA010000003.1, from coordinate 11,463 downwards.
AATTCCAGCCGACACAGAGTTGGCAGGATTCTTATAATCCGGCTCAGTCGCGGAAATATGCCCCGTCCCTACATAATACCAGGCAGTTTTATTTTCAATGTCTCCATCAAAGCTGCCGCCCGGCTTCAAAATGTAGAAGTACGCAGTACGATCCGCCACCGCTACAAAGTTAGCGGCGTATACTGCATCCCGGTACCCGGCCGCCGGCCGGACAGGCTTAAACACAGGGCTGGTGCTTACAACTTCCCCCCTATCATTGGTCCAGTTTTTAAACGCATAACCAGCACTGGGTGTTGCGGTAGAACCCAACGCGTCATTGTCCCCAGTTACCACTTCCTCCGTTAGGGACACCGTCCCGCCATTCCCAGCATAATACTGGATGGTAGCCGTACCATATTCCGGCGCAACGGGATCTTCTGGGCTGACAGGCTCCTCCTCAGCCTTGGCTTCTGCCAGGAGGGTTTCCGCGTGTTCCAGGGTCACCAGGCCAACCACAACGGCGGGATTGGGCAGCTCGTCTTCGGTCAGCAGGTCATAGGCCTGTCTGGCCGCGATGACGGCGCCCTCGTCCGCTGCCGTGATTTCCTCCGGGATATCCCGCACAGCGCGCAGGAACCGTTGGATGTTTTTGCTTGGCGAGGCGCAGGACCAAACGGTCTCATAGCACTCGCCCCCGTGCGTATGCTCCGCGGTTTCGCAGACGAGCACGCCCTCGCCCCCGGTGAAGCAGGCTTCATCATGGGCGTGGCCCTCGCTCTCCTCCAAACCGCAGGCCAGCACGGTCCCTACGGCCATAGTATAGCAATCCTCGGAGTGCGTATGCTCCTCGGACTCCTCCAGGCCGCAGGCCAAAGTTAAGTTTTCTTCCTCGCTGTAGCACGAATCACCATGGGTATGGCCTTCGTCATCAGTAAGCGCACAGGACAGGACCGGCTCACCGGGCGCATAGCACTCGTCAGAGTGCCTGTGCTCCTCGATATCGCAGGTCAGGTCTCCCTGCGCTTCTTCGCACACCCAGCCATCCTCATTGTGGATGTGGTTCAGCTCCTCCAGCTCCGTTGCCAATGCGGTAGCGGGCAGGAGGGACACGCACATCGTCAGGACAAGGAACAGGGCGAGTCCGCGTTTGCTCAGGTTGTTCCAAATCTTCATGCAATCAATTTTCCCTTCCTTTGCGGGGTTAGTTCGGATGCAAAGGATCCGGCAGCCGATCGAGCATAGCGTGGGAAGCACTGCGAAGACAGCTTCCCGGCGCCGCAGCCTCTGGCTTTGCGTCCCAGCGTTTCCACTGGTTTGCCGGTTGCAGCCGAACGAGCATAGAGCGAAAAGTTCGCCCCCCAGCCTCTGGCTTTGCGTCCCACGGTTTCCCGTGGTTTGCCAAAAAATGGTCTTCGCTTGAAAAAAATTGTTTGCGGTTTGCCCAATTCAAAGGTATTCGCATTCAATTGTCATGCGGACTGTCTTGTCCGTTCCTTCCTCTGCCTCCCCGCCCAAGTGTGCGCAGCGCAGGAGACGGAGCCGGACGGTTTTGCGCCGTCCGATGCCTGTCACAGCAGGCCCTCCTTTCCGCCAAAATTGCTGGGGTTTGCTGGGGAATTTATGTCAGCCGCTCTCCAACCTGGCAACAGAGAACAGGGGACATCCTACAAGCCGCCTGGTTTTCCCGGCCATCCCGCAACAGAATTTACCTTTTGCTGCGCATTCGGATCGTATTGTAGTTAAGTTAGTTCTAATTATAGCACAGTTATTATAGAAAATAAAGCCCTAATGCAAATTTTGCACGTGTTTGCAGTGAGACCGGGGCTATTTCAGATCCTCCAGGCCAGCTTTGGAGAAAGATTTAAAATATTGGTAATATGGCTCCAAAAACGTGTAGCCGTCTACCAGGATATCTACCAATTCCGGGGTAAAGAGCGTCTCGTCCGCAGGGTTGTAGCGGCCTACGGAGATGTCCTTTTTGTTGTACCAATCCGCCAGCAGCTTGGTGGTTTCCCCCTTTTTGCGGGCATAATCGGTTCCCTGGACGGAAAAACGGCCATCCTTTTGCATCCGGCGCACAAGCTTTTCCAGCCGTTTGGGGTTCTGGTCTATATCGCGGCGCATAGCGGCCATAGTTTGCGCCCCAGCGTTCCAGAAGCCTACGCCATAGCTCCATTCCTCCGGCGTGATCTCGAACCAGAAGACGGGCTGTTGGCTCCAGATATCGTTGTCGGGGCGGATGGTCAGCCAGAGGTGGTCTTTATAGGGGCCTTGGCCGTGGAGGCGGCGGGCATCGCGGTAAATGCGGCAGACATGGAGGTTTAATCCCAATTTGGGGAACTTGTCCATAAATTTTTCGTAGGCCTCCTGGCCTAAGGCCATGGTGGGCTGGTAGAGATGTTGGAGGTATTCCTCCTTGTGGGCGGTAAACCAGTCACGGTTGTTGTTAAGCCGAATCCCCCACATAAAATCCATTGTTTTTTCTGAGTAGCCGGTAAACATGAGTTCCCTTTCCGCCGTCCTTGTGGGGCGGCTTTTTTGTTTTATCGGATCCGCCCCCGCAAGCCGAAGGCGGGAAAGATTATCGCTGTTCTTCCTCCAAGCTCCACCCGTATAACGGATACCGCTGTATTGCGCCAAATATTTTCTTTTTTAATTGCGGGAACTGTTTCTCCAATTGGAGAAGAAGCGCCTTTGTCTCCTCCCGCTTGGTTGTCCCGTTGGCGGGACATGGGTTTTTCACGATAGGGAGGTTTAGACGCCGTACCGCGCCCCGTACTTCCCGCTCCTGTACATATAACAGAGGACGGATTTGCGTGACCTGGCTGCGGTCCAAATAAGTCACAGGCTGGAAACAGCCGATCCGCCCTTCCAAAAACAGCGACATGACCATGGTCTCTACCGCGTCATCGTAATGATGCCCTAAGGCAATCTTTTTAAGGCCTAAACGGTTCATCTCCGTGCTTAATGCGCCTCGGCGGAGCTTCGCGCACAGGGAGCAGGGATTCTTCTCCTTCCGGCAGACAAATACGATTTCGTAAATCGGGACCGGTATGCGTTGATACGTTACCCCTAATTCCGCACACAGCCGGGCAATGGGCGTGAAATCCGTCCCTGGCGTCCCGCTGTCTATGGTCAAGGCCGTGACGTCAAACCGCTTGGGGTAAAATTCCCGTAGCTTCGCCAGTGCCGCCAGCGTCAATACCGAGTCCTTCCCGCCGCTGACGCCTACCGCTACCGTCTCGCCTTCCTCTATCATATTGTAGTCCTCCACGCACCGGCGGACTAAGGATAATATATGCTGCATGGGCCGCTCCTTCCGGAATTATGAAAATAAGGCGAGAGATATCAGGAGAAAATCAAAGAAAACAAGAGTTTTAAAGAGTATTCTATCTGCTAAATAAAAACAATGTTGACAATGCGGGCCGGAGTGTGCTATAAATATATCTGTTCGCTGAGGTCATTGTACCTGATTTCGAGCAAAAATACAAGGCTTCCTTCGATAACGAGAAAGCAGGATTGATCCTCCTGTTCTTTCGTGATCGAAGGAAGGATATCTAAAGGAGATGCAAGCCAATGTCCACTTTTATGGCAAATAAGGGCAATATCGTCCGCAAGTGGTACGTCGTGGACGCCGCCGGCAAGCCCCTGGGCCACACCGCCGTCGTTGTTGCCGACCTGCTGCGCGGTAAGCGTAAGCCTACCTACACCCCCCACGCCGACTGCGGTGATAACGTGATCGTTATTAACGCTTCCAAGGCTACCCTCTCCGGCAAAAAGCTGGAACAGAAAATGTACCGCACCCACTCCGGCTGGGTGGGCGGCCTCAAAGAGACCAAGTACAAGGATATGATGGAAAAGAAGCCTGAGCTGGCTATGCGCGTGGCTGTGCGCGGCATGATGCCCCGCAACGTCATCACGAAGGATTCCCTCAAGCGCCTGCACGTCTATGCCGGCGAAACCCATGAGCAGCAGGCCCAGAAGCCTGAGCTGTACGCCGAATAAGGAGGTAGAGGAATATGTATCAGTCTAAAAAGCCCTATCTGTACGGCACCGGCCGTAGAAAGTCCTCTGTCGCCCGCGTCCAGGTCTATCCCGGCGGCACCGGCGCTATCACGATCAATGGCCGTGATATCGAAGAGTATTTCGGTCTCGATACCCTTAAGATGATCGTCCGCCAACCCCTGGTCGCTACCGCTAACGAGGGGAAGGTCGATATCGTTGCTACCGTGAAGGGCGGCGGCGTCAGCGGACAGGCCGGCGCCCTGCGCCACGGTATCTCCCGCGCCCTGCTGCTGGCCAGCGATGACAACCGCCCCGTCCTTAAAAAGGCCGGGCTGCTTACTCGCGACCCGCGGATGAAGGAGCGCAAGAAGTACGGCCTCAAAGCGGCCCGTCGCGCGCCCCAGTTCTCCAAGCGTTGATATTCCATCAAAACCCCGGAGCCGCAACGGTCTCGGGGTTTTCTCTTTTAGCAAAACTTGATAAAATGAAGCAAAAAGAAACCAGCATCGTTGGGGTTAAAATGAGGTTAAAACGAAAGTTTGAGGTTAATTTTGGGGTCAAGGATATTGCCCACTTCTCCCCCTATTTTTTTGCCCTCTGTGTCATTTTTGTGTCCAACATTTCTCTGCCCCCAGGCTGTTCCAAAATTCGTTTCATGAATTCTAAAGTTGCTGCAGCGAGATTGTCCCTTACATAGTTCGGAATTAAGCCCACATCAAGTTTGATAGTGTCCCTTCGCATAACAGTTCTCCTCAAATTTTGATTCGGCAAAGCCGGTAAGTCATTATACCACAGACAAATGAAAAAGGCCGCTGCTCTGGAAGAATCCAGGGTAGCGGCCTTATTATGTCTGCTTCATAACGATTTCTGTGATAAAATCACTATATATGTGTTTTCCTGACAAATTCGTGCAAAAATACAAAATTATGGTTATATTCTACCGTAAAGGAGAACACGGCTATGATTAGGAGTTTACTGTCCACCGAGCTTGGCAAGCGCAGGTGGTCGCAAACGGACTTAGCCCGAAAGACAAGGATAAGAGTCTCCACAATAGGCGACTACTACAACGAGCTGACAGACCGCATAAACCTCCGGCACTTCGAGCTGATATGCAAGGCGCTGGATTGCGATTTGACAGATCTCCTTGTCTACCATCCAGACGAGGACACCCCCGTGAAGTCGCGCAGTGGTGCTCCCCTGCACGAGCAGCCGCCCAAGGAATAAGCCATGCTCCACAAAACAAGAGGCATTCAGTCTTTATGATCGGATGTCTCTTGCTTTTTTTCTAAAAATCTTCTGGGTATGGCGCACCTTCTTCCCACCTATATCCGAGGAGGCATTGCCGTCCGTCATATTCTATTTCACTTGATGTTTTTCGCCCAATGTATTCCGTGTTTTGGTGGATACAATCTACGCACCAAGGCCATCCTGGGCCTTCAGCACCACATACTCCTTTTTCCATTGGCTTCTCCTTTCAATGACCGGATTCATCCGGGTCTTTTTCTATCCTCGCCACGGCTTCAATGGGACAATCCAGCGCCAGACAAATTCGCTCTATGACCTCCAGAGCGACATACTGATTTTTGTTGAGCTTGTTGAGTGTCGAATTACTCATTCCGACCATCTTGACCAGCTCCATTTTTTTTACGCCCTTCTCGATAAGGGTATGTTGCAGCGGCTTGTATGAAATCATAGTGCCACCTCCTTGACCATACCATACCACAAGGATGTCGATTTGTCAAAAACTTTTTTGTGAAAAATCGAAAATAACTGTTGACAAAGCGACAGCCTTGTGGTATCGTATGCTCACAACAACACGACACTACTTAACATTAAATCGACAATTTTGTAGGAGGTCACGAAGATGAACTATACCGACATCAACAAGAAGTACACCGCCACTGTTACCGAGTACCTGTCGAAAGGCTACACCATCAACACCCGGACAATGAGCGGCAGCCAGGGCGACTACGCACACATCGACCTCACCAACGGCAACGAGGTTATCCGTATCATGGTCGATGCTTTCTTCGGAAGCTTCGACAACCCCTTGAACGGTTTGGAAATCATCGTGGGCCGGGCGGACAGCGAGGTTATCCCCAACAGCGAAAACGACTACCACACTCTTTGGAACACCAAGCTTGACATCTTCAGCCGGGAGCGGTTCTACGAAATCGGCGCGGATCGCTGCCACGGGAAGTTCTACGGGACTATGGAGGAAGCCACCGCCGCCCAGGAACTGAAGTACAAGCGGTACGCCGCCAAGTGGCAGACCAGCAAAGCCGAGGATATTACCGCCAAGGCCATGGAGATTGCCAAGCGTATCATCCGCCGGGAGTTCAAGGTCAAGCGCATCTGCGAGGCCGACGTCACGGTCAGCAAGTACAGCGGCACCTACGCCGTCAAGTACAGAAACAAGGTCTACCGCCTGCATTAAGGTGGAACACAGCCGCCCCTCTGGGGAGCCGGGTGCCGTTGCGCCCGACTTTTGGCACTGTAAATCTACACAGTTTCCCTCCCCCGTCTTTGTGTACTTTATGGATCGAAATAACTTGCTATTATCTCCGTTTAGAGTGATTAATACACTACCGAAAGGGAAAACCACAAAAACGGAGGAAAAAAAGATGATTAGCTACGCACAGGCATTGAGAAGAGCACGGGCAGCCAAGAGCGACTGGAACTCAGAGGAGCGGATTTCCAAAGCGACCATCACCTGGGCTGATGCCGAATGGGAGTACGAAGTGGAAGTCGAGAACGAGGACATGACGGATTCCGAGTTCAAAGCCTGGGTCAAGGAAAATGCCGAGGACTTCGCCAAGGAAGCCGCCACCGAGGAGGGCACCACCTTTGAGGAACTCCTTGGAATCGACTACGACTACGAGCCCATCGACAACGACGAAAGGTTCCGGGATGACTACGAAGCATACGCCGAGTTCGAGTGGGAATGCCGCACCGGACGCTAACCCCCAGCCGAAAGCCAAGCCCCGAAGGGGGCTTGCTCTCGTTCAGCATCATGGTAAGCGGGCTGCACCCGTGAGCTGTGGCCGTCCACTGCGGAAAAAGGAACTGGCCCAAAATCCCAAACGTTTGGGATTTTGATTCATGCATCAAAACGCAAAAGCACCCCCTGCGAGCTGGCAAGGCTCACAGGGGGCTAACGTTTTAGTTACGGCTTCATTTCCACCGCAACCGGGAACTCAGTATGGAAGTGCAACTTATAGTGATACGGATCGGTGTGCGTACCGGTGATATCCTCCACAACGTACAAGGTGTAGTCGTTCAAGTACACATAATTTTTCTTGTACTCGTTGTTCCCGGTCTTGCATGTCACAACAAGCTCGCTGCTGTTGTTGTTACTGACGGACATATACCCCTCCACCGTCAGGATCACGTTGTCGGTCCTGGCGTTGTAGACGGTAATCCGTCGCTCGCAGTTGAAATAATCGGCGTCTTTCGACAGGTTGGCATTTACCTTAGCTGCTTCCGAACAGCCGGACAGCGCGCCTAAAACAAGTAGCAGCACCAAGATAAGGCATAAAATTTTCTTCATTTCGTGTCTCCTTTTTTCAAATTCTTGGGCTATTTCCGCTTTCCGCGAAGCCTGCGGCTTTCGCCTTTTCGAAGGTAATCCCGCCCTCCTTATGGTCGGATTTCGCCATATTGAGGTAGAAGGCGCAGACGGTGCCGTGTGCGGTCCAAGGCAGGCCCACCATGGCGGACAGCCAGGGCAGGGAGCCTATGTATCCCTCCCGGATGCAGTACGCCGCCAGCGCCAGCCCGCCCAAAGTAACCGCCCACAGCAAGGCGCGGATATCGGAAATGAGACGTTTAGAAAACTCCATCACACCGCCCCGAACTGCTTCGCAAATCTGTAGAACAACTGCGCCGCCTGTTCCCGGGTCAGCAAATCCTCCCACATGAAGTTGGGCTGACCGTCTGGTGCGGTCCCGCTTCCAGCGAACAGGCCGGAGGAAATCGCGAACTGCCGCGCTTCCTCGCTCCAGGAGCCGCAGTCGTTATCCCGGAGGTCTTTCCGGTAGCTGTCCATAGCGGACTTGAACATCTCGTTAAATACTTCCTGTGTCATGTCGTCCTCCTCGAAAGAATAATTGTTGAAAGGCCGGATGTAAGCCGTCACCAGTTTTTTCCCGCGTGTTCTCCGGAACACGCCGCCGCCGTTGGACTGGCTGCCGGAATCCCCGGCGGAGGTGTTGCCCTCGATAGCGGTGATCGTCCCGGCGGTGGCGCTTTCCACGATGCCGGTGTGGCCGAAATTGTAGATAATGATATCCCTGGGCTTCGGCTGGGTGACGATACACTCCGGATGGTTTTTCCGATACCACGCCAGCAGTTCGGAGCAGCTGGCCGTCTTGAACGGCAGCGGCAGCCCCGCCGTCGCGAAGCACCACTGCACGAAAATCATACACCAGGCCACGCCGTTCCAGCCGTACCACGCGCCGTATTTTGTCCGGTTGCTATTGGCGGGCTGTTCGGTGCTGCCCAGCTCCCCGGCGGCAATTTTCAGCGGGTCCTTAGCCATTGCCGCCACCTCCCGCACTGTCCAGTACGTCCTGGACCTTCTGGGACTGGCTGCCGAAATAGAACGCGATAATGACTGCGTAAATGGTCATAAAGTCCTGGCTGATAGCCTGCCGGACGGTCATGACGGCAAACACCACCGTCAGCGCCAGCGTCACCAGGGACTTGACGCTCAGAAGGTTCCCCAGGCGTTTGATGATGGTTTCGTTATGCATTTAGACATCCTCCTCTGGTTCATCGTGGGCCGCCTGGTTCAGATGATTTTCCAGTGTGTCCAGGGCGGCGGTGACCGGGCCGTTGCAGCCCTTCTCCTTCAAGCCTTTCAAGCAGGCCAGGACGCCAAAACAGATCAGCTGCTGTTCCTTGCGGATCGCCGCCAGCTCATGGCTCTGCTTTTTATCCCGCAGCACGAACCTATGGCACCACAGGGCGGCGCCGCCGATCACGCCCAAAGCGGTCAGCAGCGCCGCCAGTTCGATCAGCATATCCGCGTTGATTGTCACTTCCATATTCTCGCTCCTTGTGTATTGGCAATAAAAAACGTCCCCGCTGTCTGCTTGACAAAACGGGGGCGGGCGGGTATAATAAGAACAGAAGGGCGGCTGCACATGACGGTTAGCCCAAATCCATTAAATCAGCATAAAATGCTGACCGCTTGGGGACCAGCCGAGCGGTCAGTAAACTTTTGTAGTCAATAGAATTGCTGTCAGCACTGCAAAAACGAAAGTCATCAGGGCTTTGAACAATTTTCTTTTCCACATCAGCACTCACCCCCTTTCCTCAAGGGAGTAGCTAACCGCCAATATGTAACAGCCGCCTGCCGGGTCCGTGGAAATCCCGGCTGCGAACATCGCCTTCTGTCCCTCCAGGATGGAGGGCTTTTTTATTATACCCTGCGACCGCGCATTTTGTCAAATGCAGTTACAGCAAAAGATCAAGCATACCGGTATTCCGTGCGGTACCTATATCCGTATCCTGTCCCGCCGCCTCTTGTACGGTAGCGGTAGCCGTAGGTGGTGGTACCGCCGCCGGATAAATACTTGTAGGCATAGCCCGTCCCACCGCCGCCGGAGCCGTACTTGTAAGCGTAGTAGCTTCCGCCGCCACCGGAGTCATACTTGTAGGCGTAATAGCTCCCACCGCCGCCGGAACTATACTTGTAGGCGTAGGAAGTCCCTCCCCCGCCGGAAGCGTACTTGTAGGCATAAGCTGTAGTGCCGCCGGTTTTGTAGTAGCCGTAGGCGTACGCATAATACCTCGGCGCCGTTGCAGCGGGAGATATGCCGTCATCCTGGGATTCGCGGATAGATGCTGACGGATTGTAATAATATTGGGCAGGCCCGCCGTAATTGGGCGCATAGCCATAATAGCTATAGTTATAGGCTTGCCCCATATATACCACGTATGAGTACACATACGACTGATAGGACTCCGCTGTTTTGTAGCTATACGATACTTTGTAGTAGTACACCGGGTTTGTATACGAATACTTGTAGGCGTAATAATACGTTGGGTTTACCACCGAATAGCGGTACGAATAGTAATACGTTGGACTTGTTTCCGCATAACGGTAAGCGTAATAATACGCCGGGTTAGTGTAGGAGTACTTCGACGCGTAGTAATACACCGCGCTGGTAGAGCTGTAGCGGTACGCATAGGTATACGTTGGGTTGGTATAACTATAATTGTACCGGCTCTTAACGGCCATATACGCCCCGGCCTTGACGCCGCTGTCCGCGAACCGTCCCACAGCGCCCAGCGCCGCCTTGACCGCGCCGCCCGCGCTGACCCGCAGCCCGCTGGCCAGCGCATCGTCCGGGTCTCCCAATGGGATTTCCCCGCGCTCTCCGGAGGGCAGCGCGACCTTGACGCCGCCCGTTACCGTTTCGTCAGGGTAAACGGGGACCTCCACCATACCGTCCCCATACTGGATTTTCACCGCCGCCAGCCGGTTTTCCGGAACCACCACCAGGCTGTAGGCTGCGCTGCTGTCGCTGCCGCTGTAGATTGTGGACCCCTGGGCAGCATTGTCGGAATAGCATATCACCCGGTAATGGTACTCCGAAAAATCCTCAAACACGGATAGATCCAAATCAACGCTGCTGGCGCTGGACGCAACCCGCCCGAAGGTGTCCCAGGCTTCCGCCCCCTTCCGGCGGTACAGGATTTCAAAGGCACTCTGGGGATACTCCGGCTCCCAGGCCACATGGACGCCGCCGGAGCGGCCGGCCACCTGGCTGGCGGGGGCTGTGATGGCAACCGCCATATATCGTTCCTCCCTTCCTAGTGGGCGGACCGGATGATGTCCAGCCCGTCCTTGATGTATTTGTGCTCCGGGTAATAGCGGTAAAACGACCCCGGGGCTGTGGTGTAGAGCTTGTAGCGGTTGCCGTTGGAGAAGTGCAGGACTACGGGCTTGTAGGGGGCCAGCTTGTGGTCCTGCATGTAGTTGTAGGTCTCCTCCAGCGGCTCCGGGTCTCCGGCGTCCCGCAGGGCCATCTGGTCCGGGTAGCGGTATGTCAGCGCCAGTGATAAAATGTAAGAAAACGCTGAGGAAAAAATGTAGATTTATGGCGGAGGAGGCGAAAAAAAGATAGACTCCCAATCAGGGCGAAAAAGAGCCCGGAAAGGGAGTCAGAAAATGAAAGGAGCACAGTGGATGGATATCCGAAGCGACAGACAAAAAGGGCTGAGTTATGTGGAGCTGGGCCGGAAGTACCACATGGACCCACGAACAGCAAAGCGGTACGCGGAATCGCCGCAGAAGCCGGAGTACACATTGAGCGAACCCAAGCCAACTATGAGCACAAACACGTTGATACGGTGCCATCAGAACGCATTCCGGTACTTTGGCGGCTACCCGGAGGAAATCCTGTATGACAACATGAAGCAGGTGGTCATTAAGCGGCTGCTGAAACAGGAGGACTCTACTCTGAACCG
>CAJUNA010000002.1 GCA_910587645.1 uncultured Oscillospiraceae bacterium | reverse complement strand
ATTTGTTTGTAAAAGTACAGACAAAATGAATGGGCTGACCTTACCGTGATTGTTTGATCCGGTTGCTCATTGAAGTGCGGCTTGCTGCACAGTCTGCCTCTGTAGCTCAGTTGGTAGAGCAGCGGACTGAAAATCCGCGTGTCGTTGGTTCAATTCCGACCGGAGGCACCAAAAATGTTTGCGGTGCAGCCGTAGACAAAAAATGTGTAACTTGGCGTTACACATTCATGCGGGCGTAGCTCATCTGGTAGAGCGCCACCTTGCCAAGGTGGAGGTAGCGGGTTCGAGCCCCGTCGCCCGCTCCATTAACAAAGGATAACAGGAGCAGTTATAATCTTGCTCCTGTTATCTATATGGCGACATAGCCAAGTGGTAAGGCATGGGTCTGCAAAACCCTGATTCCCCGGTTCAAATCCGGGTGTCGCCTCCATATTTAGTTGATGCCGTGGGTTTTATAGCCCACGGCATCAACTGTTGTCGGGAAAATGAGACATATTCCAGTTGAAATAGTCGTCCAAGAGATTTAAAACTGATAAATATTGAATACGAGTTTCAAGTCCCTCCAACGCCAAGGGCTGGCATGGAGATGACCATGTGACATCACACAAAATGCGTCAGCCATATCTTTTCCTGCCGCAGGCAAGTGGCCAGGTCTATCTTCTTGATCCCGGTTTCTATGAAGGATATGGTTGCAAAAGCCCCTCCCGCTGGCGGCAGGCGTAGGGGACACCCTTCTGCTCCAGCAGGTCAATGAGGGGCAGGGCGCTGTCGTTGTTGCGGTAGAGTACCGCCGTGGATTCGGTGCAATTTTCCGCCACTTTCATCAGGTAATTGTACTGGCGGTTGTAATCCTCCAGCATAATCCTGCGGATGGGGCTGCCCTGCTGGTTTTCGGTGCGCATTTTCTTCGGGCGGCGGCTCTGGTTGCGTCGGATGAAAGCGTCCGCTTTCTCCACGATGGTGCGGGTGGAGCGGTAGTTGGTTTCCAGCTTCAGCACCTTCGCGCCGGGAAAGACCTGCTCGAATTCCAAGAGTGCCTGGGGCCATGCGGCGCGGAAGCCGTAGATGCTCTGGTCCTCGTCGCCTACCATGAAGATGTTGCCGCTGCCGGATGCCAACAGGCGGAGGATGGCGTGTTGAATTTTGGAGGTGTCCTGGGCTTCGTCCACGCAGATGTAGGGCCACCGGCGCTGGAAGTAAGCGAGAATATCCGGATACTGCCGGAAGATGCGGTATGTAAAAACCATCTGGTCGTCGTAATCCATGCGCCTGCTGCGGAGGAGATAGTCCTGGTATTCGAAGTAGACCCGTGGAAAATCCATCCCGTCCACCTTGTGGGCGTGGATCTCAGATTCGGCCAGCATCATGTTCTTGCAATATGTGATGTGGGTGCGGGCATCGCTGACCTGCTGGTCGCTGGGGAACGCCGTGCCGGTGCGGGTCAGGAGATCACGGAGTACGCTTTTAACCTGCCGCTCGTCATCCAGCAGCGCGAATGCCTCTGTCCCCTTCTGCCGGGCGTAGGTTCCGATCACCACAGCGCACAGGCCGTTGATGGTGCGGAACGTCAGTTTGTCCGCATGTTCTTCCCCGAAACAGCCGGCATACCGGGCTTTCATGTCCTTTGTGGCCGCCACGGTGTAGGTCACGGTGAGGATACGCTCCGGGGGGATGTTTTTACAGTAGACCATGTACCCCAGCCGGGTGACCAGCACGGTGGTCTTGCCGCTCCCCGGCACAGCCAGCAGCAGGACGGGGCCTGACCTTTGACGGACAGCCTCCTCCTGCTGCCGGTTCAGCCGGATGGAATATTGGGTTTTAAATTCTTCGTAGGTCATGGGCGGCTCCTGTGCGTTTTATCAAGAAGCTATTCTACTCAATTTGTGCCTGCGTGTCAACGCTGGGGGGGCAGATCGTCCGCTACGGGAATGGCAAGCTGATTATCCAAGGTGGCAAAGGAGAAATTTTCGCCGGTAGTGATGGCGGCATATTCAGTGGCGGTTTCCCTTACGGGAAACCGCCACTTTTGTTTGCCCTGATATAATTTCAAATTGCACAACCCGACATCTCCTCTAAAATGTATCTATCGGAAAAAGGAGGAACAATATGGGCACGTACGGATATGTTCGGGTTTCTACAAAAGAGCAAAACGAGGACAGGCAAATCATCGCTATGCAGGCGTTTGGCGTGACAGACCCTTGTATCATTCTGGACAAACAGAGCGGCAAGGACTTTGAGTGCCCTGGCTACCGGCGGCTGGTACAGAAACTGAAAGCCGGGGATACTCTCGTCATCAAGAGCATCGACCGGCTGGGACGGAACTACGATGAAATTTTAGCGCAGTGGCGGCTATTAACCAAAGAGAAACAGGTTGCCGTCGTAGTGCTGGACATACCCCTGCTGGACACCCGCCAAGGCCGGGATCTCACTGGGGTGCTGATTGCTGGCATCGTACTCCAGCTTTTGAGCTATGTGGCGCAGACAGACAAGCCCTAGCCCAACGGTGGGGCGTTGAGGGTATTATAGCCGGGACTTTGATCCGTACGCTAATATTTCCATTTTGGTGTGAGCCCCTGGTTCTTTACCATCATGGCTTACAAATATCTGCCAGAAGATATTTCACAAGCTACGCCATACACGTAATGGTTACCATTGCCGCTGGAGGAATAACATGGCTGCTGTGCCGCACAACTAACGGAGGATGGGGCTGGTTTTTGTGGAAATGCCTGCTTTGTTTGGCGATCCCAAATGCGGCGTACTTAATTGTGTACCGGCAGGCAGATGAGTTGTCGTTCTTTAAAAAGATAGTACAGCAAGCGGTACGGAAGATTATATAACATATCAATAGCTAATAGTTATCTACAGACATGCGGTTGCCAGTATATATTTCAATTTAGATATGCCCGTATTTAATATTTTGCCCTTGACAACGGGCACACGTTATTTTAGCGTGGCTGGTTCTGTTCTATAAAAACACCCCGTCTGCCGAAAAAAGGGCAGGCGGGATGTTTTTTACTCTTTCCGTTTTTTCTTAGTCCGCGCCTTCTCATCCGGATGGGGGGCAATGGCATAATCTCCAAAATGGCGGTGGAGCCACGCGGTGCAGTGGATAACCCACATGGCGCAAGGGACGGAAGCCCGCCAATCCTCGCCGGGGGCAAAGACAGTGTGATCCGCCAAGGACTGGGCGTGGCCGCCACTGGGGTAGATGTGCAGCTCCGAGGAGACACCTTTTGCCTTCAGGGCCTTATCCAGCAAGATAGCGTTTTCCACTGGGACGGTAGTGTCATCGGCAGTGTGCCAGAGAAAGAAGGGAGGCGCGTTTTTGGGGACCTGTTTCTCCAGGGAAACCAGGTTCAGAAGCTCTTCCCGCCGGGAGCCGGTCAGATTGTCGATCGACCCCTGGTGGGCATAAGGGCCGCTGGACACTACACTGTAGCATAGGATGGCGCCATCAGGGCGAAATACAGCGGGGCGGCGGTGCAGGGGACGGTATAGCTCCTGCTTGTTCCAGAGCAGTCCGGCGCAGCCCGCCAGATGCCCGCCGGCGGAAAAGCCCATGACGATGACTGCGTGGGGGTCAATATGGTAGGTTTCCCAATGATCCCGGAGATAGGCCACTGCGGAGAGGAGCTGCTGCTGGGGGATAGGCCAGCGGCCCTGGGGGGCAGTGTGGTATTTCAACACGAAAGCCGCAAAGCCCAAACCGGCAAAGCGGAGGGCAACTGGCTCAGCTTCCCGGTCGGAGAGACAGTGGTAACCGCCCCCGGGGCAGATAATAAGGGCAGGGCGCAGGCGGCCTTCTCCCAACGCAGGGAAGACACCGGGGGCATATGTGACCAGTTCCGCATTTCCGTCCGCACCGGGAACCGGTAGGGGGATTGTTTCGTGAATCATGGGCATCCCTCCCTCTTTGTGTGGTATTTCCCCTATTTTAACATATAGGAGGGATAGCCGCAAGATGTTTTTCCCCCTGGGCCGCTTTTGCAAGCGAATTATAATACCTGCTGTGAAAAAACTTGTTTGCATTTTCGGAAGAATCTGCTATACTAATAAGTTGTAGAATTATATCAAGCGGGAGAGGAAGGGAGCGAACCATGGCAAACAAGATCACAGTGACTATCAACGGTACCGATTACACCCTGATGAGCGAAGACAGTCCCGCCTATATGCAGAAAGTGGCCGCTCTGGTGGATGAGAAAATGAATGATATTACCTCCACCGGCCGGGTCAGCCGCATGGACGCGGCGGTCCTGGTGGCCGCAAATCTGGCGGATGAGCTGCTCAAGCAGCAGGCCGCTTCGGAAAACCTCCGCCGCCAGTTAAAGGGCTACCTGGATGACGCCAGCAAGGCCAAGGCCGAATTGGGCGAGTGCAAGCGCGAGCTGCTAAAGCTCCAGCAGCGCCAGCAGCAGAAAAAATGATGGAACTGCTCTCTCCCGCCGGACGCTGGGAATCAATGGCCGCGGCGGTTCAGAATGGCGCGGACGCGGTCTATCTGGGGTGCGGCCAGTTCAACGCGCGGCGCGGCGCGCAGAATTTTACGCCAGAACAGATGCCGGACGCTGTGGCCTACTGCCATCTTCGTGGGGTAAAATTATATCTTACCATCAACACACTGCTCTCCGACCGGGAGCTTCCCCAGGCGGAAGCCCTTCTCCGGCAGGCTTGCCAATGGGGCGTGGACGGCGTGATCGTCCAGGATTGGGGGCTAGCTTCCCTGGCGCATGCTGTGGCCCCCGGCCTGCCTCTCCACGGATCCACACAAATGACCGTCCACAGCCTTGCGGGTGTGGAAGAAGCGGCCCGCTTGGGGATGCGGTGCGTAGTCCTGGGCAGGGAATTGTCCCGGGAGGACATCCGCTTGATCTGTAAGCACAGCCCTATCGCCATTGAGGTGTTTGCCCACGGGGCCCTGTGCATGTGCTGGTCTGGCCAGTGCGCTATGAGCGCCCTGATCGGCCAGCGCAGCGGCAACCGTGGCCTATGCGCCCAGCCTTGCCGCCTGCCTTACCGCTTTGACGGCGGCAAAGCAGGGTATCCCCTCAGCCTAAAGGACGCCAGCCTTGCCGGGCACCTGGCTGAATTGGCGGATATGGGCGTTTCCATCCTGAAGCTAGAGGGACGGATGAAACGCCCGGAATATGTAGCGGTCATCACCCGGATCTACAGCGCGCTGCTGAGGGAAAACCGCCGTCCTACTGACGGGGAGATGCGGGAATTGGCGCTGGCGTTTTCCCGGGAAGGTTTTACGGACAGCTATTGGCAAGGCAAACCCGGCCCTGGGATGTTCGGCGTCCGTTCGGAGAATGCGCCCGATCCCACCGCACTGTTCCAGGCCTCGAAGGCGGCCTATGACCGGGAAGGCCTGCGCACGGTACCGGTTGTGTTCTCGGCGGAGATCCAGCCGGACGTGCCCGCCCGTCTGACTGCCACAGACCCGGAGGGCCGTACGGCCACCGTTACCGGCCCTGTCCCGGAACCGGCGCGAAGCCGCCCCCTGGCGCCGTCTGAGATTCAGGCACGCCTGTCCAAAACCGGAGGAACCGCTTTCCGCGCGGTGAAGACGGAGGTTCATTTGGGGGAGGGGCTGTCCCTTCCCGCCAGCGCCCTCAACGCCCTGCGCAGGGATAGCCTGACGGCCTTGTCCGCTCTGCGGACCGCGCCGCCAGAGCGGGAAACCTTCCCCCCACCGCCCCTGCCGGGGAACGGCTGCGCTGCCTTATGCCCTCCGGCCTTGACGGCAACGCTTTTTGCGCCGGAGCAGCTTACGGATGAATTGGCGGCCCTTGCGCCAGAAATAATTTATCTTCCGCTGGAGCGGGTCAGAGGGTTCCCTTTAGCGAAGTATGCCGGCCAGAAGATCGAGTTCTGCGCTCTGATGCCGCGTATTTCCACGGATCACGAGGCCCCGGCCCTGCGCGCCCTTTTGGAAGAAGCACGGGATAGGGGCTGCCATTCGGTTGCTGTGCAAAACTTGGGACAGCTTGCACAGGCGCGAAAAACCGGCCTGCTGCTGCGGGGCGGCTTTGGGCTGAATATCTTTAACAGCCGTTCCCTCGCCCAATGCAAGGACTGGGGGCTGGCCAGCGCCGCCCTCTCCTTTGAGCTTCGGCATGAGCAGATCCGGGATCTGAAAAAGGCGCTTCCCTGCGAAGGGATCGTCTATGGGCGCCTGCCCCTGATGCTGACAGAAAACTGCTTGATTTCCAATGAGGGCAAAGGATGCGCGCGGCGCAAAAACATCCCCGTCCCCTGTACCGCGCCGCACAAGCTGACAGACCGGCGGGGAGAGGATTTTCCGGTCCTCCCTGTTTTTGGGTGCAGAAGCGAGATCGAAAACAGCAAGGTTCTCTATCTGGCGGATAGGCCAGAGTACCGGCAGTGCGGTTTACGCTACGCGAATTTGCGTTTTACCATAGAATCCCCTGCGGAGTGCGTACGGGTTTTCCAGCGATACCTTGGGCAGGACGGCCCTCCGCCTGACGCATATACTAGAGGGCTGTTCTTCCGGGGTGTGGAATAATTTGATTGTAAACAGGTTTACTTTTCGACTAAATTACAGAAAGTATAAGGGACCGTTCAATGAAGCTGCAAATTAAAGCTTTATCCGATAAAATTGGGAAAGAAATTCCCCTGCCTTACTACGCAACAGACGGGGCGGCGGCGTTGGATCTTCACGCCTGTATCGACAGGGCGCTGACGGTCCTGCCGGGGGAACAGGTCATGGTGCCTTCTGGAATCGCTGCGGCGGTCCCGGATGGATATGTGGGTATTATGGCGGTCCGCAGCAGCATGGGAATCCGTCATGGGGTTGGCATGACCAACGGGATCGGGGTAATCGATAGTGATTACCGAGGCCCCCTGCGGGTTATGCTGCGCAATTTCAGCGGGGAACCGTACACAGTAGAGCCTGGCGACCGGGTGGCGCAATTGCTGGTCGTCCCTGTTCTCTGCCCGGAGATTGAGGTCGTGGATGAACTTCCGGAAACGGCGCGGGGCGAAGGTGGCTTTGGCTCCACCGGGAGGTAAATGTTTTTCTCCCCTCTCTGCGCCGTAGTGCCTGCAAATGCCAAGACTGCCAGCGAAAACAACTTGGAGCGGCCCAAAGGGCCGCAGAAAGAAGAATCTATGCCCAGAATCATACTTGCTTCCCAATCCCCCCGGAGAAAACAGCTTTTATCCCAGATTGGAATAAAAAACTTTGAAATCCTGGTTCCCGGAGGGGAGGAATCCTATGACCCCTCCCTGTCCCCGGAGGAAATCGTCTCCTCTATCTGCCGCAAAAAGGGGGAATCCGCCCGCACCCTGGCAGGCGACCCCTCCGCTATTATTATTACCGCGGATACGATGGTATTTTTGGATGGTCTCCGGCTGGGGAAGCCCCGCTCGAGGGAAGAAGCCTTCTCCATGCTGTCGGCCCTCTCGGGGAAAACACACCATGTCTGTACCGGCGTTACAGTGAGCCAGGGCAGCCGGATGGAGACCCGGGCAGAGACCACCGCCGTTACCTTCCGCCCCTTGACAGACACGGAAAAATGGGCTTACATCCATACTGGAGAGCCGTTTGATAAGGCAGGGGCCTACGGTGTGCAGGGGCCTGCGGCCCTGTTTATCCCCCGGGTGGAGGGCGATTATTTCAATGTGATGGGCCTGCCCCTGGCACTGCTGGGGGAGATGCTGGCAGGCTTTGGTGTCAAGCTGTTTTCAGACGAGGAGGAACTCCATTGAAGCGTTCATCCAATAAATTCACTATTATGATCCTGTCGCTGGCAGTGGCAGTGGCGGTGCTGTTCAGCATCATGAGCTATTTCTCTACGACCTCCGCCGTCCTTCCCAATATCGCGGGGATGATCGTCTCCCCTTTCCGCTCAGTGTCTGCCGCTGTGTCCGGCGCCCTTCGGAATTGGACAGATTATTTTACCGAGTTTGATGCGCTGAAAGAGGAAAACCGGCAGCTTAAACTGAAAATCGCTGAAATGGAGGAGGATATCCGTCAGGCAACCTTCGACCGGGAGGAAAATGCCCACCTGCGCAAGGTGGCCGAGCTGCGGGAGCAGCGCCGGGACCTCCACCTGGAATCCGCCCGGGTGCTGGTCCAGGACTCCTCCAATTGGTACAGCCTGCTGACCATCAACAAGGGCACCTCCTATGACATCCAGACCGGGGATTGCGTGGTCACGGAGGAGGGGTACTTCCTAGGCGTGGTGACCGAAGCGGGCTTGAATTGGGCCACCGTGCGCACAATCCTGGACAGCGAGTCCTCTATCGGCGCCTTGGTGTTCCGCAGCGGCGGCAGCGCCTTGGCACAGGGGGATTTCTCCCTGATGGGCCAGGGGCGTATGGCCCTGACCTACCTGGGCACAGAGCCGGACGTGGTCTCTGGGGATCTTATCGTGACCTCCGGTTTGGGCGGGTATTTCCCGTCCCAGATCGTAATTGGCTACGTGGAGGAAGTCCGCGCCAGCGACAACGGCCTGGATCATTATGCCGTCCTCCGCCCGGAAATGTCCCTGGACGGCCTGACCGAGATCTATGTGGTCACCAGCTTCGATGTGGTGGAATAAGGAAGGCGGAAGGTTATGCTGCCAAAAAGCTATCGTGTTTTTAAATGGGTGGTCTACGCCATCGCCACCCTCCTATTGTGTGCCCTGCAATCCCTGATTGGCGATAACGTCCGGGTACTGGGGGTATCTCCGTTCCTTTTCCCCATGCTTCCCGCCGTGGTGGCCATGTTCGAGGGCACAAGGCCCGGGGCGGTGTTCGGCCTGGTTTTGGGCATCCTGTGCGACCTGCTGGCGCCCGCGCCCTTCCGGGGGTTCTTCTCCATTTCCTTTCCGGCGGCCGCAGTCCTGGCCGGGGGGATCGCCAGCCGCCTGCTGTCCCGTGGCTTTTTATGCGCACTGGTGGTATCATCGGCGGGGCTGCTGACGGTCTGCGCTTTCCGGATGGCGGTACAGATCCTCTCCGGTGGGCAATACCTGGGGCTGATGGCCCGAATATCGCTGGAGGAAACTTTGCTGACCCTGCCTGCCGTGCTGGTAGTCTTGCCGGTGTACCGGACGGTTTTCCGGAAATGCGCGGCGGACTATTAAACGAACCTGCTGAGAAAGAAAGGAAATCCCCTTGGAAAACGAAAAGCATTTTTTTCGGAGATCCAACCTCCTGATCCTTGTTTACGCCGTTTGCCTGATCTGTTTTGTTGGCATCCTCTATGACGCCCAGATCGTGCATGGGGCAGACTATCTGTCGGAATCGGCCATCCAGGTCACGACTACCCAGCCGGTGGAGAGCTATCGGGGCGTCATCACAGACCGCAACGGGAAGGTACTGGTCTCCAACCGGGAAATCTATACGGTAACTTTCGACCCGGAGCAGGTGGTGGATGACCCCGCCATCACGCCCGGCGAGGGCAATTCGGTTCACGCGGAAAGCGTGGCCCGGGCTATGCTGCGCCTGCTGGGGCTTTTGCAGGAGCATGGCATTGTCTGGGAGGACGGCCTTCCAGTCTCCCAGAGCGAGCCCTTTGCGTATACCTTCGCAGACGCTACGGGCACCCAGCGGGTGCGGTTTCAGAATTTCCTGGTGGACCGGGATTGGTCTGCTACCGAAATTACGGCGGCAACCAAGCTGCCCCTTATGAGCCAGTCCGTGCTGAAGGAGTTCGAGCTGACAACCTCCTCCGGCATGTCGGCGAGCCAGCTCATGACCCTCATGCGCAAGGATTTCGGTATCCCGGAGAGCTTTACCAACCAGGAAGCGCGGCAGGTGCTGGGTGTACTGTATGAGCTGCGCCTGCGCACCCTTGCGCGGAACGCCGCCACGGTCCCCTATTTCCTGGCGGAGGATGTGACGGTAGAACTGATCTCCCTGCTCAACGACGGCGGGTTTACCGGCGCGGTGGTGGGCAGCCGTGCCGTGCGCCAGTACCACACCGATTATGCCGCCCACATCCTGGGGCGCATTGGCTCCATCCGCGACCGGGAGGAGCAGGCCAAACTGAACGAACCCTATAGCACCGCAAAGGAAGCTGGAGAAGACCTGGCTGGCCTCCACTTCTACCAGTTGGACGAACAGGTGGGCAAGGATGGGGCGGAATTGGCCTTTGAGCCCTTCCTTCGGGGGGAGGACGGTGTCCGGGCCATTACTACCAATCAGGACGGAAAAATCACCAGTGAGCTGTATACTATCGAACCCAAGCCTGGCGGCACAGTAGCTCTTACCATCGACATCGACTTCCAGGCAAAAGTGGAAGCTGCCCTGGCCGCAGGCGTGGAAACGACCAAAGCCGGCGCCCGGAACGAGGAAGAGGAAAAGCGCATGCAGACCATTGGCGGCGCGGCGGCGGTGGTCAGTGTCAAGGACAGTGAGGTGCTGGCCCTTGCCACCTACCCCACCTACAGCCAGCGAACCTATCAGGAGGATTACGCGGAGCTTTCTGTGGATCCCGCCGCCCCGTATACCAACCGGGCAGTGAACGGCGCATACGCGCCCGGTTCCACCTTCAAGCCTATGACCGCTGCCGCCGCCTTGGAGGCCGGGATCATCGACACCAAGACAAAGATCAATGCCACCGGCTCCTGGCTGTATCCCGGGGACCCCAACAGCCATGCCAACTGCTGGCTCTACAACAGCAGCGGGGGACGCCACGGGCGCATCAACGTCAGCGAGGCCATCACGGTTTCCTGCAACTACTTTTTCGCGGAGATGGGCTATCAGCTTGGGCTGGAGAGGCTTAATGCGTATGCCGCCGCCTTTGGGCTGGGGGAGCACACCGGCATTGAGATCAGCGAGCGTATTGGCAGCCGCCACGAAAACGCCCCTGGCGAGGACCAGTCTCCCTGGGCCGGGTTTGGGCAGGCCCAGCAGCTCTACACCCCCCTCCAGCTTGCCAACTATATCGCGGTACTCCTCCGGGGCGGGGAGCGGGTGGACGCCCACCTGCTGCGGGATGTAACCAGCTATGACGGCAGCTCCGTCCTCTATACCCATCAGCCGGAGGTGCTGTCGGATCTGGAGCTGTCAGACGATACGCTGGCCGCGATCAAAAAGGGCATGGGGGATCTGGTGAATAAGTCCCTGGCCGGGGATTTCAAAAACTGTATCGTCACCGCCGGTGCTAAGACCGGCAGCGCCCAGGTGGGCGACTTGGCCGCTAACGGCGTGTTTGTCTGCTTCGCCCCCTTTGAGGAGCCGGAAATCGCCGTAGCGGTGGTCATTGAGCAAGGCCGCAGCGGCGCGTCCCTGGCCGCTACCGCCGTGCAGATCCTGAACGACTACTTTGCCCCCAGCGACATCGGGTACGCCATCGCGCCGGAGGGCGCGCTGCTGCCATAAAGGGTTCGGAAAATACAATGGAATAAGGAAACATCCAACATGACGACAAATATCTTTGACCCAAGAGACAGCCGGTACAAGTCGCCTTATGGCGCGGTCCCCTGCGGCACGAAGATTACCGTAACCCTCCGTCCCCCGCTGGCGGAGGGCTTTGCGGCGTGCTCCCTGCTTTGGCATGCCGAATTTGCGGGCCGCCGGGAGGAGATCCCCCTGTCCTATGCCGGGACAGAGGGGGGCTGCTCCCTTTTCACCGCCGTATGTACCGCGTCCCTGAAACCGGAGCTGGTCTGGTACCGTTTCCGTCTCCAACGGCGCAGTGGGGAAATTGTCTGGCTGGGAAAAGACGGGATGGGTGCGGAAAAAGATGTGGTTTCCTGGCAGCAGACGGTGTATGACGGGTCCCTGGATACGCCAGACTGGTTCGGCCGGGGACCGGCTTACCAGATTTTCCCTGACCGGTTCCGCCGCACCAGTGTCCCCGACCCCGCCGGGATGCTGGGCAGCCGGTTAGTCCATCAGGACTGGGAGGAGGGCATGGAGTATCTGCCCGATGAAAAGGGTGAGATCCGAAACCGGGATTTTTTCGGTGGGAACCTGGCTGGTGTCGAAGAAAAGCTGGAATATCTCCAGTCCCTTGGGACAAAAACCATCTATTTCTGCCCGATCTTTGAGTCCGACAGCAACCACCGGTACAATACCGGCGACTATGAGAAGATCGACCCTATGTTGGGAACGGAGGAGGATTTCCGCCGCCTGTGCGAGAAGGCCCACAACCTGGGGATGCGGGTGATGCTGGACGGCGTGTTCAACCACACCGGAAACAACAGCAAGTATTTCAACGCCTGCGGCACGTATCCCGGGCTGGGCGCGGCCCAGAGCAAAGACAGCCCTTACTACCCCTGGTATACTTTTCTGGAGTGGCCAGGGGCCTACGAGGCGTGGTGGGGCATCCGAACCCTCCCGGCGGTCAATGAGAGCCGGAGCTCCTATGTGGATTACATTATCCAGGGGAAGGACTCCATCATTCGCCGCTGGCTTCGCGCGGGGGCGGACGCTTGGCGGCTGGACGTAGCCGATGAGCTGCCGGACGAATTCATTGAAAAAATCCGGGCCGCCATGATGGAGGAAAAACCGGGCAGCTTCCTCCTGGGCGAGGTCTGGGAGGACGGCAGCAATAAGATCGCCTACGACCAGCGGCGGCGGTATC
This sequence comes from uncultured Oscillospiraceae bacterium, assembly GCA_910587645.1. Taxonomy (GTDB): domain Bacteria; phylum Bacillota; class Clostridia; order Oscillospirales; family Oscillospiraceae; genus Pelethomonas. The sequence goes on along the minus strand of CAJUNA010000002.1, from coordinate 60,193 downwards.
TGCTGGGACGGGAGACCCACGGGCTGATGAACTACCCCTTCCGGGTGGCGGCGCTGGCCTACTTGCAGGGCGGCGCTGCGGAGGACTTCATGGAAGCCATGGAGACAATCCGGGAGAATTACCCGCCGCCCGCCTTTTACAGCGGCATGAATATGCTGGGCACTCACGATACGCCGCGTATACTCACCATGCTGGGCGCCAGAAACGTGCCGGAGGATCGTTCCGCCCGGGCTTCCTACCGTATGTCCCCCCAGGAGCGGGAGCGTGGGGAGCGGCTTTTGCGGATCGGCGCGGCGCTGCTGTACGCTTTCCCCGGCTGCCCCACAGTCTACTACGGCGATGAGGCAGGGATGGAAGGCTTCGAAGACCCCTTCAACCGGGGGACCTACCCTTGGGGACAGGAGGACGAAGGGCTGCGTAAGCACTTCGCCTTGCTGGGGAAGCTGCGCAACAGCAGGATATCCCTACAGATTGGGGACTTGCGCTGGTTCCATGCCGCCGGCCCGGTTCTGGCCTTTGCCCGGACGGAGGGGGAGGAGGTTACCGCAGCCATCCTCAACACGGGTGAGGCCCTGGCGGAGGTCAGCATCCCCTGGCACGGGCATTTGGCAGCGGATGTATTTTCCGGCCAGCAGTTCGTAGCGGTGCAAAACCGGCTGACGGTTCGGGTTCCGGGGCTGGAGTGCATGATGCTGATATGATTTTAGAAATAAAAGGGAGCAGCTCCCTCGGGGCTGCTCCCTTTTTGCTGTGCTTGATCCGGCCATCGGGAAGACGGAAAAGAAATTTCAAGAGGGGCTGCATAAAATCTTCCAGAACGGCGCACAATGGGGCTGGAGGGAAAAACCTCCATTACAGCCGCCCCAGGGCGGCGGGATGATGAAAGGAAGAATTCGTATGGACAACAGAGGCAAGCGGCAGGCTGCCTCCATCTTCGGCGGCATGGGCTTCTACATAGCCCTGCTCGTCTGCGTAGTCGCAGCCGGAGTGGTTGGCTATTTCGCCCTGCTGAAAACGGAACCGGACCCCCAGATTGAAACGCCCCTCCCCAGCGCCGTTTCCGAGCCGGAACCCGCGCAGAACGTTGTGGTTCCGGAACCGGAGCCAGCCAAGCCTGTCATCAAGGACACCCCCATCCCTGTAGAGCAGCCCGTTGTCCGGCCTATTATCGAGCCGGAGAAAACGGAAGCGCCGGAGGACACTTTTCTTAATGAGGATGACGCGCCCACTATGGAGCCTGCGCCGGTGCAGGCGGTGGAACCTATGGTGATCGTCCCGCCCCTGGCGGGGGAGACCGTGGCGGCTTTCTCCGTGGATCAGTTGACCTATGACGCAACCCTGGGAGATTGGCGGATCCATGACGGACTGGATATCAAGGCGGAAGCCGGGACCGCGGTGGCCGCCGCTTCCGCAGGCGTGGTGCTCTCTGTGGAAGAGGACCCCCGTATGGGCACCACTGTCACCGTGGATCACCGCAACGGCTATATTACCACCTACGCCAGCCTCCAGCCGGAGCTGAGCGTACTGAAAGGGGACGAGATCCCCGCTGGCGCCGTGCTGGGCGCAGTAGGCAATACCTCCCTGACGGAAGCCGGATTGGGTGCGCATCTGCACTTCAGCGTCACCAAGGATGGCGAACCAGTCGATCCCGCCGGGTTTTTAGGTATGGAATAACGAGAACAGCCCGGAAGGCAAAATCCTTCCGGGCTGTTCCATACCATTATCCGCCGCTTTCGATCAGGCCGACCTCCGCGCCGGTGTAGTACCACTCCAATATCTCCCGGTAACCCATGCCGCCCTCCGCCAGTACATTGGCGCCATATTGGCTCATGCCGACCCCATGGCCATATCCGGATACGGAAAAGGTTACTTCATCTCCATCAAAGGAGATCGTAAAACATGCGCTGCGCAGTCCCAGAATTGTCCTGAGGCGGTTACCGCCCACCTCCACGCCGCCTACGGACAGGCTGGTAACCGTCCCGCTGGGCTTTTGCTGGATGTTGGTAAACCAGTTGGAGGGGCTGCCGTCCAGTTCTGCGCCGGATAGGGCGTTTAACAGCTTTTCCCGCAGTTCGCTGGCGGTAAAGCTGGCAGTGGAGCGGTAATTTGGTACGCTGTCCTCACTCTCGGGGGTCTCCACGCTTTGGAGGTACGGCAGGCTCGCGCTCCAAACGCTCTGGGCGTCCTGGGTGGTTCCCACAGAGGAGGAATGGAACACCGCCAGTACCGGGGCGCCCTCATAGAGGATACATTCGCCATCAGTCCCTTCCACGGCGCTGCGGACTTTTTTTTCAAATTCGCCAGCCTGTTCGCCCCAACCGGCGGCGGCATCCTCTTCGCTTTTATAGGCCTGGCAGCAGTTGATATCATCGCAGGCGTCAGCCTGAGGATGGTTGGCGCTGCCGCCGCCAGCGATCTTGTGGAGTATGTAGGTCCTGGCGGCGACGGTTTGCGCTTTCAGGGCTTCCTCATGGAAGGTAACGGGCATTTCTGCCCGCACTACGCCCAGGAGGTAAGTCTGCATATCCATCTGTTGGAGTTTCCCCTGGATCATCACGTTCAAAGGGGTCACCGCGTCAATTTCCTGCCTGTTTCCGGCAGCCGCAGGGTTGTCCTTGACAGGCGGTTCCGGATCTGCCGCCGGTTCGGGGGCAGAATCCCCGGCAGGGGGCGGCTCCATTTCCGGCGGGGTTTCCTTTGCTGGGCCGCCCCAGAGCCACGGCAGGAAAAAGACTAAAAAAATCAGCAGTAGAGACATCAAGATCTGCTTTCCCATAGGTGCATCCTCTCCTTCTCCCACAGGATATGCGTTGCTTGTCCAAAAAATGAATGACAAAACGAAAAATCAGTGCTATACTATTCATGCCGCCGCAGGGCCCACAAGCTTGCCGTGCAGCAGCAATAGCGTGTGCCCCTTTAACAGGACGGCAGGCGGAGCCCTGCAAGCTGCCAGGGCGGCGGAAGCCCCAGGGCTGATTCAAGAAGAAACTCCCCTCGCGCCCGGAAAGCGCGAAGAAAGGAACACATACCATGAGAAATACCATTTACTTTAAGGGAATCCGCCTTTGGGTGCAGGGGCTCCTGCTTTTCGCCCTCCGCTGGGCACAATTAAAATCTGGCTTCGATCCTGTGACAGGTTTGGCCCAGGCATCTGTGCCGGGTATCATCCTTGTTGCTACGGTTCTTTGCTTAGCGGCTGCTGAACTTTTCCTCGCCTGGAAAATCCCCGGCGGCAAACGCTCCTATATCAACTGCTTTGCCCCGATGGGGCAAAAATCCCTCCCCCTGCTGGCTGCGGGAAGCTTGATCCTCTGCGCCGGCGGCATCCTGCTCCCGGGGTGGACAGCCCTGCCAGTGGCGGTGGCAGTGGCGGGCGCAGCAGCAGCCGTTGGCCTTATCCTCTTCGCAAAACAGGTGCGCGGCGGGGAAGCGAAAACCCTCCCCCTCTTGCCTGCCATGCTTTTTTCCGTCCTGTTCGTTTTGGCCGTGTACCTGCCGGTGGATTGCAGCCCGGTGCTGGAAAGCTATTACCTGCCGGTACTTGCGGCGGCGCTGATCGCCTGCGCCTTCTACCAGCTCGCCGGGCTGCCCTGCCGTGAGGGCAGCCTGCGGTGGTTTGCCTTCCTGGGGGACATGGCTGTCCCCCTCTGTCTCGCCGCCCTGGCGGACAGCATTGGAAACTGGGGCCAGGCCTTGGCTTTCGCAGGCAGCGCCATGATCCTGACCGTATTCCTCGCCCTGCGCCGGGACGAGCCGCTTCCAGAAACAGAGCCTGAGGAAACAAACGATGCCAGCGCCCCCGCGGCGGCGGAATGATCCCATACCTCCAAACGCCGGAGCCGGTCTACACCGGCCCCGGCGTTTTCTTACAGCAGCCGCATCTGCTCGCCGTCTTCCTCCCGCATCAGGGCGCCTGCCGCCGGGATGGAACGGCAACGGTAACGGGCTAAATTGGTGATGGAGCTTTCCTCCAGCGGTATAGCGCGTTCCAAGTGGTATTTGGGTTTCAGCGTCATGACCTGCACGCCCTGGGTAGTCCGGGTGGACTTGGGCGACAGCAGCGCCGTGTTGAAGACCAGCGCCCTCGGCTCATTCGAGTACAAGGCCAGTTCCCGGTCCTCATGCAGGAACAGCAGCGCCGCCAGCGGGCTTTTATCACTGTATGCCCCTGTCAGCTTCCGGCGGTTGGAAGTGGTGGCGTACGCCGACAATTCTACCCGCGCCGCTTTCCCATTGGCAAAGAAAAACAGCAGCGCGCCGGAGTAATCCCCCGGCAGAACCATGCCAGCCACGCTCTCCTCCGGATCCATGGACAGCCGGCTGGGCAGATAGTCGCCCAAAACGCTGGCCTTACTGTCGTCAAAGTCCGACAGGCGGCATTTGTATACCTGCTGTTTGTTGGTGAAAAACATAACCTCCGCGCGGTTGGTCGTCTCGCAGCTCTGGCGCAGGCCGTCCTCGTCTTTATATTTCTGTGTGTCCGCCATGCGCAGGGATTGCGGTGTAATTTTTTTGAAATACCCCTCCCTGGACAGAAAGACAGTCACCGGATAATCCGGAATCTCCGCGCTCTCGTCAAAGGTGACAATCTCGTGCTCGTAGACGATGGAGGTCTGGCGGGGCTGCGCGTACTTTTTCTTTACATCCGCCAGTTCCTTGGTGATAAGCTTCTTGATCCGCCCCGGGCTGTTGACCAGATCCTCTAAATCCGCGATCTCGTCCCGGAGAGCTTCCTCCTCCTGAACCCGTTTGAGGATATATTCCTTATTGATGTTGCGCAGGCGGATCTCCGCCACATATTCCGCCTGTACCTGGTCAATACCAAAGCCAATCATCAGGTTGGGGATGACGTCGGCTTCGCCCTCGGTCTCGCGGATGATCTTGATGGCCTTGTCAATATCCAGCAGGATCCGTTTCAAGCCCTTAAGCAGGTGGAGCTTATCCTTTTTCTTCCCAAGGGTAAAGTACACCCGCCGCCGGACGGATTCCGTGCGCCACGCGCACCACTCCTGTAGCAGTTCCCCTACGCCCATAACCCGGGGCATCCCGGCAATCAGGACGTTGAAGTTGCAGCTAATGGAGTCCTGGAGGGTAGTGGCCTTGTAGAGCTTTGCCATCAGTTTTTCCGGATCTACGCCCCGCTTGAGGTCGATGGCAAGCTTCAGGCCGGACAGATCCGTCTCGTCCCGCATGTCGGAGATTTCTTTCAGCTTCCCCGCCTTAATCAGCTCCGCCACCTTGTCAATAATGGCTTCCGTGGTGGTGGTGTAGGGGATTTCGTAGATCTCTACCACATTTTCGCTTTTTACATAGCGGTATTTTCCCCGGATTTTGACCGATCCCCGGCCGGTCCGGTAGATCTCCTCCAATGCGGACTGATCGTAAATCAGCTCCCCGCCGGTGGGGAAGTCCGGCCCCAGTAATGTAGAGGAAATGCTACAGTCCGGGTTTTTCAGATACGCTATAGTGGTGTCACAGACCTCCCCCAGGTTGAACCCGCATAGCTGGGAGGCCATGCCTACGGCAATGCCCTGGTTGGCGGAGACCAGGATGTTGGGGAAGGTAGTCGGCAGCAGCGACGGCTCCTTCATGGTGTTGTCGTAGTTGTCCACAAAGTCCACAGCGTCCTGGTCCAGATCCCGGAACAACTCCTGGCAGATGAGAGCCAGCTTCGCTTCCGTATACCGGCTGGCCGCGTAGGCCATATCCCGGGAATAGACCTTGCCGAAGTTTCCCTTGCTGTCCACCAGGGGATGGAGCAGTGCGCCGTAGCCTTTGGAGAGTCGAACCATCGTCTCATAGATGGCGGCATCGCCATGGGGGTTCAGGCGCATGGTCTGCCCTACGATGTTGGCGGACTTGGTTCGTGTGCCGGTGAGGAGCCCCATTTTATACATGGTATACAGCAGCTTCCGGTGGGAGGGCTTAAATCCATCGATCTCCGGAATGGCCCGGGACATAATCACCGACATGGCGTAAGGCATGAAGTTTGTTTCCAGGGTGTCGGTGATGGCTTGCTCCTGAACCTGGGCCTTTAACCCCAAGACGTTGGGGTTGTTTACTTTTGGGGTGTTTTCGTCAGGATTCTTCTTTGGCATAATTCCAGTTCCTTTACTCTGATGATCGCAGCGGGGTTCCCGCCGTCTCCGGCGGCAGTGCGGCATCGCTTATTCCGCTATAGTGAAAACCGCGCCAGGGTAGCAGATTGCCAAAAATTCCTGCCCCGCTTCGGTTTCTGCCAGTGCCTTGGCGAAACAATTCTGAAATGCCTGATCCAGTGCCGGCTTTGCGGCGCTTACCGCCGCCACCATCCCTATATCCGGACAGGCCAGTATCATATCCGCTCCGCCCTCTATTTCCGCGAAGTCGCCCTCTGGCAGGAACGCCGCGTCTACGCCGCCGTCCTGCAAGGCCTGGGCGGTGATTCCCCCGGCGGTGCCAATAGTTACGGTAGCCGGTTCCTCGATAGTGCATCCGCTGGCGGCGAGGGCGTCCTCCAGCAGCCGGGACAACTCCTCCAACTGGGCCAGCATGCGGTCAGCATCCTCCCAGGCCACGGCAACTTCAACGGTCAGCCGCTCCAATGCCACCGGGGGGATCTCCTCATCCTGGCGGATCTCCGGCGCGGGGGTGTCCAAAGGAGGGGCGGGAGCTGCCGGAGGGGCTATTTCCGCCCTCCGGCAGCCCGCCAGCAGCAGGTATGCCGCCAGAAAAATAATCCAAATCCTTGTTTTCATCTCACGCCAGCCATCGGTCAGAAATGTACGCTGCTTTCATTGCCCAGTTCCTTGACGTACCAGGCCATGACGCCCTCAACGGCCAGGGCGCGGCGTATGTGAAAGGGTTCCTTATTATGTTGGCGCAGCAGATCCAGCGCCGCTTCTCGGGTGTTCAGCATTTGATATTCTCCTTTGTTCAGATTAGCAGCATACCATTTTCCCAAGCAGGGACATCATTTCCTCCGCCCGGCGGTAGGACTGCTCAGACAAACGGTTTAGGAGCTTCGTCAGGCAGATATCCAGGGTCTCCTCCGCCGCCCGCTGGTAGTTCAAACCATTGCACGCTTCCTGATGATAGAACGAGCGCAATGCCTGGGGCAGGTTTTCCCAGCATATGTGCTCTAAGGTAACTGCCGGTTCATAACGGGTTCCAGTGATGAGAAAATAGGCGGCGCACAGTTCCCGGGCGGCAGCGCGCTTCTCGGACGCTGCCCGGCACAGCAATTGGGCCGCCTGCCGGTTCCGGACACGGGCCGCCAAGGCTTGGCAGCACCGGCTTCCGGCAAGCTCCTCCTGCATGAAGCCCTCCAGTACCTCCAGGGATTCCTGCGCGTCTGTCCCCATGCAGCAGGGATTGGGGTCCGCGCCGGGCAGGGTGCCGCCGCCTTCCTGCCTAGGCGCAGGCATGGCGGGCGGGGGCGCTTCCGGCGGGGCGGGGACAGATGGGGCAGGGGGTTGAACCTCGCCGGACATGCCTGCGGCGGCAGGATCCGCCGAGAAGGGGTCTATTCCAGGCGACACCCGCTGCCAGACTTGGTCATATAAGCGGTAGTCGTAGGCGGGGGACGGGGCCTGCCCGCCACTCATATTGTTTTCCATAGCAACAGCCTCCTTTACTGGGCTATTGTATGTGAAAGGGGGAAAAATCGTGACGGGCGCAGCCTATTGCTTCCTGTGTCCGGCGTGTAAAGCGGCCAGATGCTCCGCCGCCAGCTTATATCCCGCAAAGCCGTGGCCCGCGATGGTCTTGCAGCAGGCGGGACGGACATAGGACACCTGCCGGAAATCCTCCCGGCGGCTTACATCGGAGAGATGAACCTCCACCGCCGGAAGGCCCACCGCTTTCAGCGCATCCAGCAGGGCAACGCTGGTATGGGTGTAGGCGGCGGGGTTAATCACGATGCCATCGAATTTTCCGTAGGCGTCCTGGATGGCGTCTACCAACGCGCCCTCGTGGTTGGACTGGAAAATCCCACACTCCTCCACGCCAAGTTCTTTGCAGAAATCCCGGATATACTGTTTTAAGTCCTCGTACGTCTGCCGGCCGTAGATATCCGGTTCCCGGATGCCCAGCATATTCAAATTCGGCCCGTTGAGAAAAAGCAGCTTCATCTGGCGTCCAGCTCCTTTAAGATTTGTTGGATTGTGTCCTCCATAGGGCCGTTGTTATCCACCGTCAGATCCGCGAAAGCGCGGTACAGCGGCTCCCGCCGCCGCCACAGCTCCCCCAAGTCCGTACTTTGGGAGACGGGGCGGCCCGCCGTAGGCAGCTTGTCCAGGGCGCGGGTGAGGTGGAGGATGACCCCGTTCTGGTGGAGGGGCGCGTAGTTTTCCCGGCGGGTCACAACGCCGCCGCCGGTGCTGAGAACGCAGTTGGTACGGCTCCCCGCCTGCCGGACAATTTGGCTTTCCAGGCGGCGGAAGGCGCCCTCGCCGTCTTCAGCAAAGATTTGGGGGATGGGCTTGCGGGCCTCGCCTGCAATCAGCCGGTCCAGATCTACAAACTCCTTGCCCAACGTCCTGGCCAGGGCGCGGCCTATGGCGCTCTTGCCGCTGCCGGGCATCCCGATAAGCACCACGTTCTGCACCTGCCGGGTCAAGGCGGCAAGGATTTCTTCTACGCGGCTGCTGTCAATGGCGGTGCCCGTAAACAGCTCGGCGGCGCGTTTTGCCTGTGACACCAGCATGGGCAGGCCGCAGGAAGCGGGGATCCCCCGCTCCTCCGCCTCCATGTACAGCGCCGTGCGCAGGGGGTTAAAAATCACATCCAGCACCCCGGCCAGCCTGGGAAACGCCGCCAGGGACACCGGGGAAACGCCGCCATTGGGGTACATGCCCACCGGCGAAGTATTGATAATGACCTCCCCATCCCGGTGGCGGGACAGGTTTTGATAGTTGTCCTCTCCATGGCGGGAAATCACCACGATTTCCGCCGCGCCCAGTTCCCTGGCGGCGGCCTGGGCCGTGCGGCTGGTACCGCCGGAGCCTAAAACCAGGACCTTTTTCCCGGCCAGGGAGACCCCGGCGGATTGGGCAAGGTAGATGAGGCCGTCAATGTCCGTATTATAGCCCGTAAGCTTCCCGTTCTGGTTGACCACCGTGTTCACCGCCCCGATGGCGGCGGCGCGGGGGTCGATGTCATCGCACAGGGGTATAACCGCCTGCTTGTAGGGGATGGTGACGTTCAGCCCCCGAAAAGGACGGCGGCGGAACAGGTCCTCCACCTCCTCCGGCGGCATGGGATAGAGGCGGTAATCATAATCTGCCAGGGCGTGATGAATCTGGGGAGAAAAGCTGTGGCCCAGCTTTTCTCCCAGAAGGCCATATTCCATCAAAACACCTCGCTGTACGCGCCCAGGAAGGTAAAGAAATCCTCCCCTTCCAACTGGCTGAGGACGGTTAATGTATCGGCGCTGCGGACAGACGCGTCCACATCGAAATAAAAGCGGAACTCAAAATCCTTCCCGGGGATGGGGCGGCTCTCCAGCTTGCAGATGTTCAGCCCCCGGGTGGCGAACTTGGCAATCAGGCTGTAGAGGGAGCCGGGGCGGTGGCTGGCGGAGGTGACGAAGGTGATCTTGTTGGCCCCGTCATAGATTTCCAAATTCTTTGAGATGCAGATAAAGCGGGTATAGTTATGGTCGCTGTTAGCCACACGGCCGGAGAGTACCTCCAGGCCGTACAGAGGGGCGCAGCTAGCGGAAGCAATGGCGGCGATATCCGTGCGGCCGCTCTCGGAGACGTATTTCGCCGCCCGGGCGTTGTTGTCGAATACGGTGACTTTGACGTTTGCGCTCTTGAGGAAGTCACCGCATTGGTTAAGGGCCTGTTCATGGGCCACCACCTCTTTGATGCCAGCCAGCTTCGCGCCGGGGTTGGCCAGAAGGCAGTGCTCGATTTTCAGCTTCAGGCTGCGCACAATCTTGCAGTTATATTTCTCCATCAGGTCATAGACCTCCGTAACGGACCCGGCGGAGGAGTTCTCAATAGGCAGGATGCCGTACCGGCACATGCCGTTTTCCACCGCCCGGAATACGCCGTCAAACTGCCCGAAGTACAAAATCTGGGGCAGGGAGAATATCTTGGTGCAGGCGATTTGGGAATACGCGCCCTCGGCGCCCTGGCAGGCCACCACGGCCCGGGTGGGGAAGCCCTCCGCCTGCCCTGCGGCCAGGATGGCGCGGCAAAGCTTCGACTCCCCGGTGGACAGGCGGTCCTCCTGATAATCCCGGCTCAGATCCATAAGGGTGGTGTAGAGGATTTTGGTGTACTCCTGTAACTCCTCCCCGCACAGGCCGGTGACGCGGTAGAGAATATCCCGCTCCCGGCTGGCGGACAGGATCGGGGTATTGTGGGCCTTTTTGTAGTCGGCGACCTGTTTGACGGTCTCCATGCGCTGCTTGAACAGCGCGGCGATCTGGTCGTCGATTTGATCCAGTTGATTGCGGTAATCTTGCAGTTCCATAGGTCAGTCCTCCATTATCATATCCAGCAGAGTCAAGGCCGTTACAGCTTCCACCACAGGGACGGCCCGGGGGACGATGCAGGGGTCGTGCCGTCCGTGGATGGTGATGCGGGTATTGGCCCTGGTCTGGAGATCGACGGTATCCTGCTCTTTTGCGATGGACGCGGTGGGCTTAAACGCCGCGTTGACCACCAGGGGCAGGCCGCTGGTGATGCCGCCCAGTACGCCGCCGGCATGGTTGGTGCGGACGGTGATTTTGCCATCCTCCACGGCAAAGGGGTCGTTGTGTTCGCTGCCCCGCATTCCGGCGGCGGCGAAACCCGTGCCGAAGGACACCCCCCGTACGGCGGGGATCCCAAACAGCGCGGCGGCAAGACGGTTTTCCACGCCGCCGAACATTGGCTCCCCGATTCCCGCCGGAAGGCCAACGGCGAAACAGCGGACAACGCCGCCCACAGAATCGCAGTCCATGCGGGCCTTTTCGATAGCCTGCCGCATTTTCACGCCGGAATCCTCCTGGAAGACGGGGAACGGCCTTGCCAAAAGGGCCGTCAGCTCCTCCCGGGAGACTTGGGCAAAGTCCGGAGGGGCATCGACCACATCCGCTATTTTTCCAATGTGGGCGGCAACCGTGATCCCTTTCTGCTCCAATATCTGTAAAGCAAATGCGCCTGCCAGGCAGAGCGGAGCCGTCAGACGGCCGGAGAACTGCCCGCCTCCACGGATGTCGTAGTTTTCGCCATATTTTATCAAAGCGGTGTAATCAGCGTGGGAGGGCCGGGGCGTACGCTTAAGGCCGCTGTAGTCGCTGCTGTGCTGGCCGCTGTTGCGGATGACTGCGGACACCGGTGCGCCGCAGGTTTTGCCGTCCACCAGGCCGGAGAGCACCTCCGGCGCGTCGCTTTCCCTGCGGTTGGTGGACCAGGCGTTCTGCCCCGGCGCACGGCGGGCCATGAAAGCGGCCAGCCGCTCCATATCCGGCGCGAACCCGGCGGGCAGGCCGTCGATGACGCAGCCGATAGCGGGGGCGTGGGATTGGCCGAACACCGTCACGCGAAGCTTATTGCCCAGAGTGTTCATGGATGATACCTCCTAAATTGCGGTAATCCTCCCAGAAAGCGGGGTAGGATTTTGCCACGCACTCCGCCCCCAGCAGTGTTACCGGCGCCTGGCAGCGGGTGGCGGCGATAGCGGCCATCATGGCGATGCGGTGGTCGTTGCAGCAGTCTGCCGTACCCCCGGCGAGCCATGGGACGCCGCGGATGGTCAGGCTGTCAGGGTGCTCCTCCACGGATGCGCCCAGGGCGGTGAGGGCGGCGGTGATCGTTGCCAGGCGGTCGCTCTCCTTGAGACGGAGCCGGGCGGCGCCGGTGAGCCGTGCGGTACCCTCCCGGACCGCCGCCATGACCGCCAGCGGCGGGGCCAAATCGGGGCAGCCGGACAGGCCGGCCTCCACCTCCCCGCTTTCCGCCAGAACCGCCGCCCAGTGGGCGGCAATCCGGTCCCCTTGGGCGGAGCGGGGGTTCATGTTTTGGATTTCGATGCGGCTCCCCAGGTTCCGGGCCGCGTACCAGAACGCCGCCTGGGACCAATCCGATTCCACCGTAACAACAGACGGGCGGTAGGCCTGCCCGCCGGGAATCCGGAAGCCCTCCCCATCCCGTTCCACCCGGATGCCGAAAGCTTCCAGGGTTTCCAGGGTCATGTCCACATATCCCCGGCTTTCCAATGGGGAAGTAAGGACAATTTCAGAGTCCCCCTCCAGCAAAGGCAGGGCATAGAGCAGGCCCGTGACAAATTGGCTGGACACGCTGCCGGGAAGCCGGTAAGTTCCCGGCGTGAGCGCGCCCGTCAGCGTGAGCACGCCGTCCCGCTGTTCATATCGGATGCCCTTTTCGTCAAACAAGTCAAAATAGGGCTTCTGCGGCCGCTCCATCAGCCGCCCGCGTCCGGTAAACACCCCGCCGCCCCGGAGGGCTAAGGCCAGTGGAATCAGGAACCGGAGGGTCGATCCCGATTCCCCACAGTCAAAATGCGGCAAAGCACTACTATTTGTTTTCAATTCCGACAGGCAGCGCCGGGTTGCCTCGATATCCTGAGAATCCGCCAGATTGCGGACCTCGCTCCCCCCGCCCGCCAAAGCGGCAGCAATCAGGCAGCGGTGGGCCTGGGATTTGCTGGGGGGCGGGGTAACGGTTCCGGCCAGCCGCCCGGGGGTGATGGTCAGGTTCATAGACCGGGGACCTCCGCGAGACGGCGGACCGCTTCCTCTTGGGAGGGGACAAAAAAGACGCTGGCGCCTTGGTTGGATTCATATATAAAATCTTGCAGAGGTTTGCTGGTGTAGCGGGTAAAATCGCCGTAAAAGGCGGCTTTGATGTGATAATTGGTAAACTTTTGCAGGATTTCTCCCGCAAGGCCTGTGCTGAGGATGAAAAAGTCCTCCGTAACCGCTTTTTTGTCAATGGCAAGCTTCTCCGCACCGCCCTCATACCGGGCGGTCATAGCTAAATCCAATGCGGTCTGTACGTCCAAGATGGCTTTTTCCCCGTTGGAGGATACCACCGCGATGGTTCCGTTTTCGTTTTGGATATATTCAATATGCATTGAGGGTCTCCTTTTTTGTTTATGTTAAAACGCCGCTTCCGTAAAGGCCCGCAGGCCCTCCATGTCCAGCCGGACAGTTTTAGCCCGTCCAATTTCTTCCAGGACTACAACATCGATATGCCCGCCGTCCCGCTTCTTATCGCTGACGGCGGCGGCGTAAAGCTCGGATGGGGCGTAGGGGCTTTCCGTAGGAAGCCCGAAGCGGCGGCAGGCTTCCAGCAGGGCATGGAGCGTCCCGGCGGGGCTGTGGCCCATCCGCTCCGCGGCCCGGGTGGCAAGAACCATGCCGACCGCCACCGCCCGGCCGTGGGTCACAGCATAGCCGCTGCACTTTTCGATGGCGTGGCCCAGGGTGTGGCCGAAGTTGAGAAGCTTTCGCCTGCCGTGTTCCAGCTCGTCTTCACGGACGATGGACGCCTTGATCTCCACGTTCCGGCGGACCACGGCGTCTATGTCCCGGCGGATGTCCCCGGCCATCAGCGTGTGGAAAAACGACTGGTCTGCGATAAGCCCGTGCTTCACAGTCTCCGCCACGCCATCGGCAAAGGCTTCCTCCGGCAAAGTCCGGAAGGCGTCCGTGTCGCAGAGCACCATTTCCGGCTGGTGAAAGGCGCCAACCAGGTTCTTGCCTGAAGGCAGGTCCACCGCCGTCTTGCCTCCCACCGAGGAGTCGGAGGCGGCCAGAAAGGTGGTGGGAATCTGGATATAGTCCACGCCCCGCTGGTAGGTGGCGGCGGCGAAGCCCGCCATATCCCCCACGACCCCGCCGCCCAGCGCGGCCACGCAGTCGGAGCGGGTCAGTTTATTTTGCGCCAAAAAGTTTAGTATTTTGCTGTAAGTTTCCAAATTTTTGCTCTGCTCCCCGGCGGGAAAGGCGTATAAGCAAACTGCAAATCCCGCTTCCTGGAGGGAGCGGCACACCAGGGGGGCGTAAAGACGCTCCACAGTGGAATCGGTAATCACGGCGCAGGTGCGGGAGGGCGTCATGCCTGCGGCTAGCGCGCCGGCCTGGGCCAGCAGCCCGCCGCCAATGTGGACCGGGTAGGCCTGGGAGGCAGATACGGTAACGGTTTGCATGGAGGTCACTTCCTTATTTCAGCAATCTTTGTCAATAGATTCTTTTATCATTCTTGCCCGTTTGAGCATATTTTTCAAATTTTCCCGGTCCCCCCGCCGGATGACGTAGGCGAAAGCCGCAAGTTCTTCCACCAAAGTGTCGATTTCCCGAACCAGGGCGTCCTGATTCTCCAGGAACAGCTCCGTCCACATCTCCTCATTGAGTTTCGCTACCCGGGTCATGTCCTTGAAGCTTCCGGCGGAGAAGCCCTCAAAATCTGGGGCGGACGGGCTTCCCACGTAGGCGCAGGATACCACATGGGCCAACTGGGAGGTGTAGGCGATGATATGGTCGTGCTCCTGGGGGGTAGAGGGCTGGAGATGGCCGAAGCCCAATTTTTGGGCCAATTCCCAAATATCATCCAGACAGGATGGGGGCGTGTCCGGATAGGGGGTCAGGATCAAGGACGCCCCCTGGAACAGCCCTGGAAAGGCGTTGGCGTAGCCGGAGCGTTCGATACCCGCCATGGGATGGCCGCCGATGAAGTGGAACCCCTCCTCCCTCGCCACCTGCTCCAGAGGGCCGCAGACCACGCCCTTTACGCCGCCGCAGTCCATAACGATGCCCCCCTTGCGGAAGCGGCTCCGGTTCCTGGTGACATAGGCAACTGTGGCCTCCGGGTAGAGGGCCGCGATGACCAGATCGCACTCTGCCAGACGGTCCGGCGTCAGCGCGGCGGAGAGGACACCCTCGCCCAGGGCGCGGCTGAGGACTTGTCCATCGGTATCGCAGCCCAGGAGGACACAGTCCGTATATTGATGGATGGCCTTGGCTATGCTGCCGCCGATCAGGCCCAGACCGGCAACGCCAATTGTCTTTATCATTATTTCTTTTCCGATTCTCAAGAATTCCTGTCCGAGACGGGCAGCGCACATAAGTATAACACACTTTTTCGATGTTGTGGAGACAAATGTGCGGATAAAGTTAAATTTTATCATTTTTCCCAAAATCTAGTTGCATGTTCCCGGGCATATGTGGTATGGTAGAAGATAGGAAAGCGTTTCTCATGAATTCACCAACCGAAAAGAGGAATGTCCATGGCGAGAAATTATCAGAACTACCGGGGACGGCGTTCGCTGGGAACGCGGATCGCCATTGTACTGCTGGTGCTTATTCTAATTGCCGCCTGCGGCTTTATTTTCGCGCAGAGATATGTTTCCTATGCGGACGATGGGCGGATTTATCTGGACCTGCCCTATTTCGGGCGGATGTACCTGCCCACTCCCCCGCCGCCCCTGGAGCCGGACGAGGACGCTGAACCGGAGGAGCCGCCGGTGCAGCTTGTCATCGACAACCCCCAACCGGAGCCAGACCCGGAACCTGAACCGGAGCCGGAGCCAGACCCAGCCGGCCTCTTCGGCCCCCACAAGCTGCTGGAGCTGAGCCAGCTTCCGGCGGATGGGACAGCCCTGGCGGGCCTTTTGGCGGAGCGCGGGGCGGGTGGCTTTGTATACCCGGTGCGGGACAATACCGGGCGGGTGTTTTGGGCTTCGCCAACCGCCCAGAGCAAAGCCGTGTCGGCGGACGAAGCCGCCACGGAGGCCATTCGCGCCCTTTGCGGGACGGAGGGGACCTTGGCGGTAGCCCGGTTCAATGTCCTCCACGACAGCTATTACGCCGCCGCCCACATGAAGGAAGCGGCTATCACCCGCAGCAACGACTACGTGTGGTACGACAACCGCTCCTGGCACTGGCTGGAGCCGGAAAAGGAATTGGCAAGGCAGTATATTGTGGGGCTGGCGGTGGAGTGCGCTGCGCTGGGGTTCGATGAGCTGCTGCTGGAAGAGCTGTGCTATCCCACCAAGGGCAACACCTATAAAATTGACTACAGCCGGAACACCATGGAGAAAAAGGACGCCCTGGCCCTGCTTCTCACCGACCTGCGCACGGCGTTGGAGCCGTACGGCACCAAGCTGTCCCTGCTGCTCACCGAAGAGCAGCTCTTGGCGGGGAGCAGCGCGGATTCCGGCGTAGACTTGGCCACGCTGCTGCCGCTGGTGGACGGCGTATACGCCGCCGTAGCCAATCCCGGCACGGTGCAGGCGGTGATGGACGCCGCCATGGAGGGCGGGGAAGCGGAAGCGCCGGTGCTGGTGCGCCTGGTCACCGAGCCGGGCGGGGAGGAAAACTGGTGCATTCCCGCCGGATAAGCTGGAATACGTAAAACCGCGGCGTATTTGCGGAAAATCTGTTAGGCCGCACCCTCTCCAGAGGGTGCGGCCTAACCGCTGCTTTCGCAGGTTTCCGATAGCGGCATTTGGCAGGCAAATGGACATTTCCGCCAAAAGGATGGGCGTGGGGAATGCGTTTATGTATAATTTTGCCGAATTGCGGAAAAGTTGACAAAACTGCTGGTATTAGCTTTAAGTTGGTGCTATACTAATTAATACCTGTGCTGTCTCTTGATTTCGGGAGGGGTTGTCATGCCCTTTTTTTCGGTTGGGAGACGGAAGGCAGACTGAAAAATCCTGTATCAGAACGGTAGAAAAGGGGTGAGACAATGTCACTGGAAGCCATATCCAAGATACGCTCTGTGGAGGAAAGCATGGACCAAGCCAGAGCCGACGCCAGAGCTCGCGCCCAAAAGCTGGCTGCTGAAGCCGAGCGGGATGGACGCGCCCTGCTGCAAAAAGGCAAGGACGCGGCCGCGAAAGCCGCCGCCGCCGAACTGGAAAAGGCGGAAGCCGCCGCCGCGAAACGGCGGGACGAAATCCTGGCCCAAGCGGCAAAGGACTGCGGCGCGCTGAAAAAGCAGGCCGGCTCGCGCATGGACAAAGCGACGCAGGCGATCTTAGGAAGGGTGGTTGGAAAGTAAATGGCTATTACCAAAATGAAACGGATTCAACTCATCGCCCTCGCCAAGGACAGGGACGAACTGCTGTCGAGTCTGCTTCATGTGGGCTGCGTGGAGCTTCGGGAGCCGGAAGGGGAGCTTTCCGGGGAAGACAACGCCGCCCTGCTGCATCACGATGTCTCCGGCCTGGCGGACGCCAGGGGGGAGCTGACCCAGCTCCAACACGCCATTGAGGTGCTGGATAAGTACGCGCCCCGGAAAAAGCCCCTTCTCAGCCTGCGCCCCACCATGAAGGAGACGGAACTGCTGGACGAAGCCGCCCGCCGCGCCGCCCTGGAAAAGGCGGATACCATCAACGGCCATGCCCGGACGATCGGCCAGCTCAATGCCCGGGAAGCCAGGATTCACGCCGACTGCCTGTCCCTCCGGCCCTGGGAGAACTGTGACATCCCCCTGGAAACCAAAGGGACGGCCAAGACGGAGGTCCTGCTGGGCGCGGTTCCGGCCGCCACAGAGCTGTCCGCCCTTGCCGGCGCGCTGGATGATGCCGGTGTGGCCGCAGAGGCGAAGGAATTGTCCGCCGACCGGGAACAGCGTTACCTGGAGATCATTGTCCACAAGGACTGCCGCCAGGAAGCCCTGGACGCGCTGCGCGCCTATGGTTTCAGCTTCGCTCAGCTCAAGGATCTGACCGGCACCGTCCGGGAAAACATCGCTGCCCTGGACCGGGAGCTGGGCCAGATTTCCGCCCAGCGGGATCAGGAAATCGAGGCTGTCCGCCGGATGGGCTCCTGCGCGGACGAGCTGAAGCTGGGGCTGGACCGGGTAGAGCAGGTCATCGCTACCGAGAGCGCCAAGGAACGGCTGCTCACCGGCGGCTCGATCCTCTACCTGGAGGGCTGGGCTTCCGTTCCGGAGATTCCGGAGCTGGAAAAAGCTCTGGCTAAATTTGACTGCGCTTATGAACTGACCGAGCCGAAGGAGGAGGAGTACCCCACAGTGCCTGTGGAGCTGCGCAACGGCAAGCTGGTGCGCCCCATGAACATGGTCACCGACATGTACTCCCTGCCTGCCTACGGCACCGTGGACCCCAACCCATTGATGGCGCCGTTCTTCATTGTGTTCTACGGCATGATGATGGCGGACATGGGCTACGGCCTCATCATGATGCTCCTGTCCGCGATCGTCATGAAGAAATCCAAGCCCAACGGGGCTACCATGCGGTACATGATCCCCCTGATGGGCCTGTGCGGCATCAGCACCTTTATCTGGGGCGCGCTGACCGGCGGCTTCTTCGGGGACCTGATCCCCCAGATGCGGGGCATCCTCACCGGGGTGGATCCGGAGAGCGTTCCCCTCTGGGCCCTGTTCTCCCCTCTGGACGATGCGCTGGCGGTGCTGGTCGGCTCGCTGGTGCTGGGCGTCATCCAGATTTTTACCGGCATGATTGTCAGCATGTACAAGCAGATCAAGCGGGGCGAAACCATGGCGGCCCTCTGCAACGAGGGCGCGTGGTTCCTGGTATTTATCCTTGCCGGCGCCGGCTTCGCCATTGGCAAGCTGAGCTGGGGGCTGATTGCCGGGCTGGTGGTGCTGGCCGTTACCCAGGGCTACGGGAAGAAGGGCTTCGGCATTGTTACCGGCATCTTCGGCTCTCTTTACAACGGCATTACCGGCTATTTCAGCGACATCATGTCCTATTCCCGGCTGATGGCGCTGATGTTGGCCGGGGCAGTGGTTGCCCAGGTGTTCAACAAGCTGGGCGCAATCACCGGCAACATCGTCACGTTTTTCATCATTGCCATGGTTGGCAACGCGCTGAACTTTGCGCTGAATATCCTGGGCTGCTTCGTCCATGATATGCGTTTGCAGTGCCTGGAGTTCTTCGGCCGGTTCTATGAGGACGGCGGCAAGCCCTTCCGTCCCTTGAATATCAACACAAAATATGTAGACATCGAGAAATAATTAAGGAGGAAATTTATCATGAGTTTTCTGGAATCTTTTGGCGGCCTGGCGCTGGCTCTGCTGGGCTCCGGCCTGGCCGTCGGCCTGAGCTGCGTTGGCTCCGCAAAGGGCACCGGCATCGCCGGCGAGGCTGGTACGGGCCTGCTGTGCGAGGACCCCAGCAAGTCTGGTAAGGTCATGGTCCTTCAGCTTCTCCCCGGTACCCAGGGCTTGTACGGCATGGTCGTCTGGTTCTTCGCCCTTATCCGCATGAACTTCATGGGCAACGCCGCCGCCGTGGCCGTCTCCATGACTGTCCAGCAGGGCCTGGCTTACTTTGCCGCTTGTATGCCCATGGCCATCGGCGGCCTGCTTTCCGCCATTGCCCAGGGCCGCGTAGCCGCCGGTTCCATCAACATCCTGGCCAAGAAGCCCGACGACTGGTCCAAGGGCCTGATCCTCTGCGGTATCGTTGAGTTCTACGCCATTCTGTCTCTGCTGGCTTCCATGCTGATGCTGCTCCAGCTCTAATCTATCCCATAGAAAAGGGGATTCGATATGAACGGAATTGAAAAAATCACCGCCCGCATCGAAACCGACGCAAAGGCGGAAACGGCTGAGATCCTCCGGGAAGCGGAGGAAAAAGCCGCCGCAGTCCGCGCCCAGTACGAAGCCCAGGCCAAGCAGGAAGCGGAAGAAGCGAAAAAAGCCGGCATCGAAGCCGCCCGCCGCCAGGCCGAGCGCCTGGAGAGCGCGGCCCAGATGGAGGCGAAGAAGCAGCTTCTCGCCGCCAAGCAGGCCAGCCTGAACGAAGCCTTTGACAAGGCCCAGGCCAAGCTGCTGGCGCTGCCGGACGATCAGTATGCGGAACTGCTGGCGAAAATGGCCGTAAAGGCCGCGAAGACCGGGCGCGAGGAGATCATCCTCAACGCCAAGGACCGGGACCGGGTAGGCCCGCAGGTGGTGGCGAAAGCCAACGTGCTGCTGGCCGAGGCGGTAAAGCCCCAGCCCGCCGGGAAAGCCGCCAAAGGCGGCAAGGCCGGCGCGGTGCTTTCCGCTGTAGTGACCGGTGCCAACGCCCTGCTGCAAGGCACCGCCATGCTGACCCTCTCTCAGGAGACCCGTGAGATGGCCGGCGGGCTGATGCTCCGGGACGGCAATGTGGAGGTTAACTGCGCCTTTGAGACCCAGCTGCGGGTGCTCCGGGAGGAGATGGCGGCGGAGATCGCCGGGATTCTCTTCTCTTAAGCAAAGCCAATCCAGGAAATGCAAACGCAAGAAAGGAGGATGGCTTTGGCAAAGAAGTTGAAAGACACCGAATATCTGTTCATTTCCACCTACCTCCACAGCCGGGAGCGCGACCTGCTGACCAGCGCGCGCATGGAGCGGATGATCGAAGCGCCCACGGCCGCCGACGCGGCCAAGGTGCTCACGGAGATCGGCTACGGCGAGTTCGACGCTTCCAGCCAGCGGGAGCTGGGCTCCATCCTGGCCCAGGAGCAGGAGAAGCTGTTTGAGGACCTGTACCGCTTCGTCCCTGACAAGGCGGTGGTGGACGTGTTCAAGGTCAAGTATGATTATCATAATCTCAAGGCGCTCATCAAGGCCCATGCCACGGGTACGGACGCATCCGACCGGCTGCTGCTGGACGCGGGGCGGGTGAGCGCGGAGGATATGCGCCGGGCGGTATGGGAGGGGGACTACGGCGTCCTTCCCCCGGCGCTGCGCCGTGCCGCCGGCGAGGCGGTAGAGGTGCTCAGCGCCACCGGCGATCCACAGCTGGCGGACTTTTTGCTGGACCGGGCCTACTATGCGGAGATGGTCTCCGCGGCGGAGGACACGGGCAGCGAGTTCCTGGTCCGCTATGTCCGCTTCACCATTGACGCGGCGAACCTGCGCAGCGCGGTCCGCACCCTTCGGATGAAGAAAGGGGCGGAGATGCTGAAGCGGGTGCTGGTAGAGGGCGGCAATCTCCGGGCGGAGAGCATTCAGAGCGCGGCTCTGAGCGGGAACCTGGAGGATTTGTACCGTTCCACCGGCCTGCGGCAGGCGGCGGAATTGGGGACGGCGGCGGTAAACGGCGGGAGTCTGACGCCTTTTGAGAAGGCGTGTGACGACGCGGTAACGGCTGTAGCGGCCCAAGCGAAGAGCGTACCCTTCGGCGTAGAAGCGGTCATCAGCTATTTAGCGGCGAAGGAAATTGAGTTTACGGCAGTCCGCATCATCATGTCCGGCCGCATGGCGGGCATCAGCGGCGACATTATCCGGGAAAGGCTGCGTGAGGCGTATGTATAAGATCGCGGTTTTAGGCGACCGGGACAGCGTGTTGGGCTTCAAGGCGTTAGGGCTGGACATCTTCCCCACCGAGGGGACGGAGGAAGCCCGCCAGACCCTTCACAAGCTGGCCAAGGAGGACTACGCCATCATTTATATCACCGAGCAGCTCGCCACCGCGCTGAGCGCGGATATCAACCGGTACAAAACTTCCGTTACGCCTGCTGTGATATTGATTCCCGGCAAGGGTGGAAGCCTTGGCCTTGGCGCGCAGGCGCTCCAAATGGCCATCGAGCGGGCCGTAGGCGCGGATATCGGGTAGCTGGGGTGTTCTTTTCCCTTGTAGGAAAAGAACCAAAAGTACCCTTAAGGGGGGCTGGCCCCCTTAAGAATCCCTCCTGAAGTCTTTGGTTTGTTTTGCCTTTTCGTACGCTGCGGGTGTTCTACCGATAGTGCGTGGACTTCGTGCGCCAGTCTTCTGCGCCTACCCACGGGCGTGTTGCTGGTGCCTACCCTTTTTGCTTTGGGTACTCCCGGTGCGCGTGAGGGGTACAATCCCCCGTGCTGCGTCTCACGCGGCAACCAGCACTTCCGTTAGAACGGTGCGCAGAAGCAAACACCGGCATCAGCCCACGGCACCGGGGATAGGGCAGCAAAGCAAAAGGTCGTAGCGCAAAACAAACAACCCCCGTAATAAAATTAGGGATTCTTAAACCGCAGGTTTAAGCGATTTTTTGGATCCTTTTTGTCCGCACAAAAAGGATCCCCGGGGTCTGGGGCGGGATAAGCCCCAAGGCCGCTTAAAGAAGAAACTCCCCGTGCCGCGCGGAGCGCGGCGGTGGCAGTAAGCCTTTGATTTTGTAAAGGAAGGCAGTGAAGGAATGAGTCAAGGAAAAATCATCAAGGTCTCCGGCCCGCTGGTGGTAGCCGATGGACTCGCCGACGCCAATATGGCCGACGTGGTTCGCGTAGGCAAGCAGCGTTTGATCGGAGAAATTCTGAACATGACCGGCGACCAGGCTTCCATCCAGGTCTATGAGGAGACCTCCGGCCTGGGACCCGGCGCGGTGGTGGAGAGCACCGGCGCGCCCTTGAGCGTGGAACTGGGGCCTGGCATCATCGAAAACATCTACGATGGCATCCAGCGCCCGCTGGAGGAGATCGTCAAGAAGACCGGCGCAAACCTGGCCCGCGGCGTGGAAGTCCCCGCCCTGAGCCGTGAAAAGAAATGGGCCTACACCCCCGTGGCCAAGGTGGGTGACAAGGTCGTTGGCGGCGATGTGCTGGGCACCGTCCCCGAGACCGAAGTCGTGCTCCACAAGATCATGGTGCCCAACGGCGTGTCCGGCACCCTGTCCTGGGTGGTAAAGCCCGGCAGCTATATCGTGGACGAAGTGGTAGCCAAGGTCAAGACCGATAAGGGCGAGACCGTGGAGCTGACCATGGTTCAGAAGTGGCCCGTCCGCGTAGGCCGCCCCTACAAGCAGAAATATAATCCCGTGGCTCCTCTCCAGTCCGGCCAGCGGATTATCGACACCATGTTCCCCATCGCCAAGGGCGGTACCGCCGCCGTCCCCGGGCCTTTCGGCTCCGGCAAGACCGTGGTGCAGCACCAGCTCGCCAAGTGGTCTGACGTGGACATCGTTATCTACGTAGGCTGCGGCGAGCGCGGCAATGAGATGACCGACGTTCTCCGCGAGTTCCCCGAACTCCAGGACCCCCGTACCGGCGAGTCCCTGATGAAGCGTACCGTGCTGATTGCCAACACCTCCGACATGCCCGTGGCCGCCCGTGAAGCCTCCGTTTATACCGGCATCACCATCGCGGAGTATTTCCGCGATATGGGCTACGCCGTGGCGGTTATCGCCGACTCCACCTCCCGCTGGGCCGAGGCGCTGCGTGAGATGTCCGGCCGTCTGGAGGAAATGCCCGGTGAAGAAGGCTACCCCGCCTACCTGGCCTCCCGTCTGGCGCAGTTCTATGAGCGCGCCGGCGTGGTGCAGTGCATGGGCAGCGAGGACCGCACCGGTTCCCTGACCGCCGTAGGCGCCGTGTCGCCTCCGGGCGGCGACCTGTCCGAGCCGGTGAGCCAGGGCACCATGCGCATCGTGAAGGTGTTCTGGTCTCTGGACGCCTCTCTGGCCTACCGCCGCCACTTCCCGGCCATCAACTGGCTGAACTCCTACTCCCTGTACCTGGACACCATGAAGCCCTGGTTTGACGAGCACTACGGCCCCGCCTTCATGGAGAACCGGAACAAGGCCATGAGCCTGCTCCAGGAGGAGGATAACCTCAACGAAATCGTGCAGCTGGTCGGTAAGGACTCCCTGTCCGCCAGCGACCAGCTCACCCTTGAGACTGCCAAGATGGTCCGCGAGGACTTCCTCCAGCAGAACGCGTTTATGGACGTGGACAGCTATTCCAGCCATGACCGCCAGATGCGCCTGCTGGCGATGATTCTGAACTTTGACGTGCTGGCCCGGGACGCCATCGCCAAGGGCGCGCCCCTGGCCCCCATGCTGGATATCCCCGCCAAGGAGGAGATTGGCCGCGCCAAGTTCGTGGACGCCGATAAGTACGTCCAGGTCTATGAGCAGATCGCCAAGGATATGGAGCAGCAGATCGCTGCCATTGTGGAGAAAGCGGGTGCTGAGTTATGATGAAGGAATACCGTACCATACACGAGATCTCCGGCCCGCTGATGATCGTTGAGCAGGTAGACGGCGTCACCTACGACGAGCTGGCGGAAATCGAGCTGCGCGATGGCTCCACCCGCCGCTGCAAGGTGCTGGAGGTCAACGGCGACAAGGCTGTCGTCCAGCTGTTTGAATCCTCCGCCGGCATCAACCTGCGGGATTCCAAGATCCGCTTCCTGGGCCATCCCCTGGAGCTGGCGGTGTCCGGCGACATGCTGGGCCGCGTCTTCAACGGCATGGGCCAGCCCATCGACGGCGGCCCCGCCATTCTGCCGGAAAAGAGCCTGGACATCAACGGCCAGCCCATCAACCCGGCGGCCCGGGATTACCCCAACGAGTTCATCCAGACCGGCGTCAGCTCCATTGACGGGCTGAACACCCTGGTTCGCGGGCAGAAGCTGCCCATCTTCTCCGGCAACGGCCTGCCCCATGCCCAGCTTGCGGCGCAGATCGCCCGTCAGGCTAAGGTGCTGGGGGACTCCGCGTCCAACTTCGCCGTGGTGTTCGCCGCCATTGGTATCACGTTCGAGGAGTCTGAATACTTCGTCAACGAGTTCAAGCGCACCGGTGCCATTGACCGTACCGTGCTGTTCACCAACCTGGCGAACGACCCGGCCGTTGAGCGTATTTCCACCCCCCGTATGGCGCTGACCGCCGCTGAGTACCTGGCCTTTGAAAAGGATATGCACGTTCTGGTCATTCTGACGGACATCACCAACTACGCCGAAGCCCTCCGTGAGGTCTCCGCCGCCAAGAAGGAAGTGCCTGGACGCCGCGGCTATCCCGGTTATCTTTACACGGACCTTGCCACGCTGTATGAGCGCGCGGGCCGTAAATTGGGCCAGCCTGGCTCTATCACCATGATCCCCATTCTGACCATGCCGGAAAACGACAAGACCCACCCCATCCCCGACCTGACCGGCTATATCACCGAGGGCCAGATCATCCTGTCCCAGGAGCTGTTCCGCAAGGGCGTCAATCCCCCTGTGGACGTTCTGCCCAGCCTGTCCCGTCTGAAGGACAAGGGCGTTGGCCCCGGCAAGACCCGCGAGGACCACGCTTCCACCATGAACCAGCTCTTTGCGGCCTACGCCTCCGGCAAGGAAGCCAAGGAACTGATGACTATTCTGGGTGAAGCGGCCTTAAGCCCCACGGACCTTCTGTACGCCAAGTTTGCCGATGAGTTTGAAAAACGATACGTGTCCCAGGGCTTTGAGGCCAACCGCAGCGTCATTGAGACCCTGGATCTGGGTTGGGAGCTGCTGAGCATCCTGCCCAAGAGCGAGCTGAAGCGTATCAAGTCCGATATGATCGAAAAGTACCTGCCCAAGAAGGCTGAGTAAGCAGAAAGAGGTGAGCAGATGGCCTCTGCGACCATAAACCCAACCAGAATGGAGCTGAACCGGCTCAAGGGCCGGCTGAAGACCGCCACCCGGGGCCACAAGCTCCTCAAGGATAAGCGGGACGAGCTGATGAAGCAGTTTTTGGAGATCGTCCGGCGCAACCGTGAGCTTCGCGCCAAGGTGGAGAAGGGCTTAGAGGAAGCGAACGCCGCCTTTACCGTGGCGTCCGCCCTGATGAGCCCGGAAATGCTGGAGCAGGCGTTGCTCTACCCTAAGCAGAGCGTGGAGCTGGATATGTCGTTCAAAAACATCATGTCCGTAAACGTGCCCCGCTACGCTTTCCACACCAAGAACGAGGACCCGGCTGAGATTTATCCCTACGGCTTTGCCCAGACCTCCGGGGAGCTGGACGCGGCGCTGGATGCGCTGGCGAACACCTTCCACGACATGCTGGAGCTTGCCGAGGTAGAAAAGACGATGCAGTTACTGGCTGCTGACATTGAAAAGACCCGGCGCCGCGTCAACGCGCTGGAGTACGTGATGATTCCGGGCTTCCAGGAGAAGATACGGTATATCTCCATGAAGCTGGATGAAAATGAGCGCGGCAATATCACCCGCCTGATGAAGGTGAAGGATATGGTATTGCAGGAAGCCCACGAGTTCAAGCAGCCGGCGACTGCCTAAGCCCTCCAGGCGGGGCGGTCCCCCCGTCCCGCAACGGGCTGAACAGGAAAAACGGTACTGTTTGGGAGACCTCCCAAACAGTACCGTTTTTAACAGGGCTGCTCCGCAACCTGCTTTGGAAAGGAAGGAAACGCAATGCGCATATATGGCCTAGTGCAGGACTCTATTGTAGACGGCCCGGGATTCCGTTTTTCCTGCTTTGTCCAGGGGTGCCCCCACCACTGCCCCGGCTGTCACAACCCGGACAGCCACGACCCCCAAGGCGGACGGGAGATGTCCGTAGAGGACGTGGTGAGGGAAATGGTGAAAAATCCTCTTACTGACGGGCTGACCCTCTCCGGCGGCGACCCCTTTGCCCAGCCGGAGGACTGCCTCGCCCTGGCAAAGGCCGCCCATGCCCACCAACTGAATGTGTGGGCCTACTCCGGGTGGACCTTCGAGTATCTGCGGGATCAGGGCAGCGAGGGGCAGAAGGCTCTGCTGGCAGAGCTGGACGCGCTGGTAGACGGGCCGTTTATTTTGGAACAGCGAACCCTCGCCCTGCCCTGGCGCGGGAGCAAAAATCAGCGGGTAATCAACGTACCCGCGTCTCTGGCGCGGTGTGAGGTTGTTATCATCCCAGATAATTAAGTGAATGCTTGTGTCTCCAGGATGATATGCAAGATACACCACACAGCATACTGCCCAAAAGCCGGACCGGGTGCCCCCAGTCCGGCTCTTATTTTACAACGAATTAGAGAATCCGAATTTGACCCAGCAAGGGGACTTCCTTCTCCACACCCTGCACAGCGTTGATAATGCCAATAAACCAGCACAGTGCGCAGAACAGCCCGCCAATGAGCCCTACCAGCCAGCCGAACAGCGGCAGCCAACGGGCCGCAAAGCCCACCAGGGTACTGGCAATCCAGATTACCAGGGACTGGTTGAGATGAAAGCGGCTTCCGTACCGGTCGCCTATGAAAAAGGCAATCAGAAGCCCAGGCCAGGAGAGATATGCCACAATATCCGTTGTTTGTTTGTTCATCTTCTGTTTCCTCCACGATTATTTCCGGCGCAGGGTGATATCCCCGCTGACGCTGGATATGCGGTAGGTCCTGCCGCCGCCATCCAGATAGAGTGCCTCGCCGGAACGTTTGCCAATGGGGCCAACCAGATCAAAGTCGCTGTCCAGCTCACCGCTGACAGTACTGAATTGCAGAGTAAAGCCCTCTTCGCCGGGAAGGCGCACTTCACAGTCGCCAGACTTGGCATGCAGCTCCATCTGCTCCGGAGCTTGCTGGAGAGTGGCCTGCAAATCACCGCTGGAGCTGGAGAAATGCAGTTCCCGGGCGTTGCCGGCCAGCTCCACATCGCCGCATGCAGTGGCCGCCCGCACCGTACCGAAGCCGCCGGTGAGCTGAAGCTCGCCGCTGGAGGTCTCCGCCAGGACGCTGTTGCTGCGGATTGCGCCGGCGTCCAGATCGCCGCTGGCGGAATGGAAGATCAATTCCTGGCAGTCCAGGTCGTTAAGTTCCGCGTCGCCGCTGGAGGTCTTGATGGAAAGCTGGCCGGCTTCAAGCCCTACGTCCACCTCCACGTCGCCGTGGACGGTGGAAATCTGGATGAAATCCCAGAACCGCTTCGGTATCGTCAGCTCTACATCTGCGGAAGCCAGCCCCCGGAAGAAGAAGAAGGAGGACGCCGCAGTATTTCCCTGGCGCACGGAGAGAACGCCGTCCTCGCTAAGCCGCAGTTCCAGGTTTTCCAGGTCGCCGTCCAGCACCACCTGGGACTGGGGGTCGTCGTTCACCCGCACGTTCACGTCGCCGTTGACCTGCACGTCAATGCCCTTTAACGCTGCGGAATCAAAGGCGGTGCCTTCCACCCTCCGGCTGGGGCGTCCGCCCTCGCAGAAAAAGCCGCCCCGGTTCCGGTTGTAGCCCACGGAAAAGGACCAGCCGGAATCCTGTTTTTCCGCGCCGTCCTCTCCGGCAGGCGCTTCGGCGGAATTCTCCGGCGGGGGCTGCTGGCGGTCTGTTTCCCCGTCTCCGTCAAAATGGACGTAGACCTTCCCTTTAAAGCCATCGGGATACTTTTCCTTCAACTTGTCCGCCACATTGCGGACGATAACGGCAGCCTGATCAACGGCGTCCTTGGTCTGGTTGACGGTCTCCCGGACGATGCCCTCTACACCGTGGAGCAGCTCGCTGGTGAAATCCCGGGAGCCGCCTTCCTGACGGGGCAGCTCCCCCTCGGGACCCAGGCTGTCCAGATAAGCCAGTAGCTCGTCTACGCTGCCCAGCTCCTCCATGGCCTTTTCGTAGGCTTCCATCTCGCTCATGCCGCTGGATGCCAGGTCATGATAGCGGCTGTAGAGGTTCTCGCTTAATTCCTCGATCAGTTCGATTTTCGCGGTGCTCTCGGCAGCGGCCGCCAGCCGGTTGGTTACGGCGATGACAAATCTCGTTCTCATGTTGTCCATTATGTTTAGTCCTCCTCCAAAGAAATCAGGGTATCCAGAAGGTCTCTGGTGGTTTTCCACTCCCGGCTGTTTTCTTCCCACTGCCGCCGGCCTTCATCGGTGATGGCGTAGTAACGCCGTCTCGCCCCAGGGCCTTCTTCACCCCAGTAAGAGGAAATCAGCCCCGCGCTCTCCAGCCGCTTGAACGCGGTATAGAGGGTGGCTTCCTTGAAGCCGTAGCCGCCTCCTGTGCGCTGCTGGATGGTCTTGTTGATCTCATAGCCGTAGTTGTCCCCCCGCATAAGCTGGGTCAGTATGATGGTATCTGTATGGCCCCGTAGGGTATCCGCAGAAATGGACAAATCAAAGCACTCCTTTCGCCGGGCCGTCCCGCCGCGCTGTGGCGGCCGTCCCGTATGTTGGGCTTATCATAGCACGATATACTAAATCTGTCAAGGTATTATTTTAGAAAAAGTATTAAAATTTCTTTAATACGGCTGGTGAGATATTTCCACAGTGCCACATGCCCTGTCCGGCTGTACTCTCCTACAAAAAACCGCAGGGATGGGAAATCCCTGCGGTTTTATTCTGTGGGAGCCTCATCCAGCTTCCCCGTTTCCCGTGCCATCTCCCGAAGCAGCCGGTTCCTCTCATTCACCGGCCCGAAGGCGGCCACCGGGCACAGCACCCTCCGGCACCGTTCCATCACCGCCGCCGCCAGCCGGAAGGACTCCTCACCCACCGGCTGGAAGCTCTTTTCCGACACTACCTGGGCTGCCAGCACCGATGCCACAGGGTAGTCCAGGTCATTTTCCACCAGGACCCCCGCCGCGAAGGGGATGCCCTGCCGCTGCAACTGGCGGTAGACCGGGATCCCGGCCCCGCCGCCGCCGATGACGAAAACCTCCGGCGTACCACTGGCCGGCTCCAGCTCCAGGGAGCCGTAAAGGGCGTTGTAGCTGCCCCGGGCCGCCCCGTACAGCTCCATCATATACCCGGCGGTGAAAATCTCCTCCGGCGTGCCTTGGCGGTCGATGCGGTCCCCCTTGACGCAGACCACGTAGTCGCTGATTTTTTGGGCCAAATCCAGCTCATGCAGGGACATCAGCACCGCCAGGTTCCGGGTGCGTACCATGTCCTTCAGGATTGCCAAAAGCTCCAGCTTGTGGCGGATGTCCAGGAAGGAGGTCGGCTCGTCCAGCACCAGGACCTCCGGTTCCTGGCACAATGCCCGGGCCAGCAGGACCCGCTGCCGCTGGCCATCGCTGATCTGGGAAAAATCCCGCTCCGCCAATTGGGACGCATGAACCAGTTCCAAACACCGGGCCACCTTCTCCCGGTCCTCCCGGGTAAGGATGCCCAGCCGCCCGGTGTAAGGGTAGCGGCCTGTGGACACCACATCCTCGCAGGTCATCAGCTCCGGATGGACGTGGCTGGTCATGAGGACGCTCATACGGCGGGACACGTCCCGCTCGGACATTTTTTCCATGCCCGCGCCGTCCAAATATACCGTCCCGGCAATTCTCGCCAACTGGCGGATGATGGTTTTCAATATGGTGGATTTCCCTGCGCCGTTCGGCCCGATCAGGGTCATAATCTGCCCACGGCCCAGCTTCAGGCGGATGTCCTGGATCAAAGGCTTGCCGTTGTAGCCAACGCTGAGGCCTTGGGTGTGCAGGTATATCTCGTTCATGTACCCTCCTTCATCCGCCTGCTCCGCTGGGAAGCCATCAGGTAGATTACCACCGGCGCACCGAATATGGCGGTGACAGAGCTGATGTTCATATCCGTAGGGGCGAAGGCCGTGCGGGCGATCAGATCGCAAAACAGGCAGAACACCGCGCCTCCCAAAAAGCAGGCGGGTATGATAACCAGCGGCTTTGCGGTGTGGAACAGGCCTTTGATCAGATGGGGGGCGGCGATGCCCACAAAGGAGATCGGCCCCGCGAATGCGGTGACGCAGGCGGACAGGACGCTGGACAGCAGAATCAGCTCCACCCGGAACCGCTTGATATTTACCCCCATGTTCTGGGCGTAGACCTCGCCCATTTGGTAGGCGCCGATGGGCTTCGACATCAGGAAAGCCAGGGCCAGGGAGGCGAAAATCACCCAGCTCATGATCTTCACATTGTCCCAGCTTGTGCCGGAAAAGCTGCCCAGGGACCAGTTGCGGAGGTTGACGATATTGGAATCATCGGCGAAGGTCACCAAAAAATCCGTGACCGCCGAGCAGATATAGCCGGTCATCACGCCGCTGATGACCAGCATGCTCATTTGCTTCACCCGCCGGGACAGCAGGAGGATAAAGCCCATGGAGAGCATAGACCCGGCAAAAGCCGCCGCGATCAGGCCCATAGACCCTACCGTCACCCCCCGGCTGAGGAGGAAGATCATCACGAGGGATACCGTCAGCTTCGCCCCGGAGGAAATCCCCAGGACAAAAGGCCCCGCAATGGGATTGGCGAAAAAGGTCTGGAGCAGAAAGCCCGATACACTCAGCCCTCCGCCTAATATGGCCGCCGCCAGCACCCTGGGCAGGCGGATGCCCCAAATAATGCCGCTCTCCGGGTTGAGCAGGGTGCTGAGGATCTCCCCTGGGGTAAAATCCACACTCCCAGCGGTGATGTTCCACACCAGCAGGGCCAGGAGAAGGCTGCCCAGCAGGGCAAAACAGGCGCAGTATCGAATCCAGGCTTTTTTCATGGCAATTCTCCGTTACGTCAGGCGGTGCAGGTAATTCAGGTCTTCATCGGAGGGATTTTCCTGGGTAAGGATAGCGTTGATATCCAGGATCATGTCGCCTACACCCAGCGCCTCCTGGAACATGCTCTTGCCGGTACACCAGACATTCCCTTCCTGGACGGCCTTGAAGTCCGCCAGAGGTTCGCTTTTGGCCACCAGCTCCGCAATTTCGGTCAGGTTCGCGTCGATGGCGCTGTTGTAGATTAGGATGTCCGCGTCCTTCGCGCCGCTGTAGAAGGACTCCATCTGCATGTTCATGGTAGACAGGGCGTTTTCCTCCCCGGCCAGGCCATGGAACACGTACACGCCGCCGGCCAGTTCAATGGCCTTGGAGATATAGTCGCCGGGCTTGCGGACACTGGCCATGCCGTTGGAGGTGATGTAGAAAAAGGCCACCGTTTTCCCAGTGCTCTCCTGTTCCAGCACTGGGGCGAGACGGGCAAGCTGGCTGTCAAAAAATGCCTCCGCCTCTGCTTCCTTCCCCATCAGCGCGCCGTAGAGCTTGATCCATTCCATCCGGCCCAGGGGATGGCTCTCATAGCTGGAACGCTCCACCAGCACCGGGATGCCGAAGCGTTCCAACTGTTCTTTGACCTCCGGGTTGTGGAGGATCATGGTGGATTCCAGCGCCAGGCCGCAGTTTTGGGAGACGATCAGCTCATAGTCCGGCGCGCTGTATTTGCCGGCGTAGGTGAGACGGCCCTCCTCCATCGCCCTCCGGGCTTCAGGGATGTACCAGCCATCTGCCTTGGTGCCGGAGAGGGTCACAGCATCCAGGGCGTCCAGTTGGACAAAGGAATCCATAGCGGCGGTGGCCTGCATGTAGATGTTTTGGACCGGGCTGCGGAGGACGGTGACCTCCTCCGGCAAACCCGCCGGGATCCCCGCGTCCTGGGGAACCAGCAGATACACGCTTCCGTCAATGGTGAGGCGGGTATAGCCCTGGGCATAGTCCACCGCGAACTGCTGGGCGTAGTCCAGCTCCATGGGGCTGCCCCAGGCCAGCGCGTCCCACGAGAGGGCACATTCCTCCGGCTCAGGCTGCTCCGGGGATGCCGCGTCCTGCTGCCCGCAGGCGCACAACGCCAGCAGCAGGAAAAAGGGAAAGAACCTCCAAAATTTCATGGTATTCCCCCGTTTCAAGCGTCCTGCATGGACGCGGAGTCGAAAGTCAGGGTATATTCCACCTCATGGGGTTCGCTCATGGCGATGGTGTTGGCAATCACTGGCAGGGGCTGGTCAAAGGCGCTGACGGGTATCTCAAAGGTAGAATTGCCCTCCGTGTTAATCAGGTCATACCGCTGGCCGTCCACCTTCATGTAGTCAAAGTTGGCACTGCTCCAGACGATAGTCGCCCAGCATTTGCCGTCCTCATAGCGCAGCTTCGCAGGGGATTCCACGGTAGCGCGGCCCGTGCCGCCCTCCAGCGCAACGGAAATCATGTATGTATCGCCCGCCATTACATTCTCACCCCCCGGTTCCAGTTCAGGCGCCGGTTCCGGCTCGGGCTCAGGTTCCGGTTCGGTACCGGCTGCCAACGGTCCGGAAAGCTCTGGGGCGGGTTCGTCCGGCTGGGCCGCAGCGGGTTCCTGCTCCTCTGGGACAGCCTCCGTCCCAGAGGGGGCCGCGGGCGCAGGCGGCGCTTCCTGCCCTTTGCCGGGCTGGGGGATGGAGCCGCCGGCGGGTGTGGGAGGGGCCTGCTCCTCCGGCACGGAGGGGGCGGGATCAGGCGTGGGGACGCTGTCCCCGCCGCAGGCTGCCAATAGCGCCAGCAACAGGACCAGCGCGGCCATCAGGGCAAGGGTTTTCTTTTTCATGGAAACATTCCTCCTGCATGAATAACCGGGCCAGAGCAGCGCCGCAAGCTCTGCGGCGCTGCTCCGTACACGGCGGTTTATTTCTCAACGGCGGTAGAAGAATCGAAGGTCAGCGTGCGGTCATACCAGGTATCCTTCCGTACGCTGTGGGCGGCGTATGCCAGCGCCTCGTCCAGCGCGGCTACGGGCAGGGTAAATGTAGCCATCGTGCCATCCGCATCCGTCACACCCGTGATTACCCCCTCCTCTGCCAGCGCGGCAGCGGCGGCGGTCCCTGCGAACATTTTGTCAAAGCTGGTGCTGCCTAAAGTCAGCGCGGCAGTCATTTTGCCGTCCTTGACAGTCAACTCGCAGTGGTCGATCTTAAACATGGCTTCCTTGCAGTCCACATTGATAGTATAAGTGCCATCGGCAAGGCCTTTTTGCTCAGGTTCAGCCGGGGTCCCTGGCTTTTTGCTGTTTTCAGGGTTAGGCTCCACGTCAATGCCGGTTTCCGCCAGAGGCTTGGCGTCCTTGGCGTGGGCGGCCAGGAGATCCTGAATTGCCTCCAGTTCGCCCAGCCCCTTTACCTCGCACTGCACCTCAAACCCGGCGGCGGTAAAAACGGATTTCCAGGAATCTTCCCCATCGCCTGCCATATCGTTATTGGCGTGGTCTCCGGCTACGATCATCATGGGACGGAGGATCACCTTCTCATAGCCGCCTTCCTTCACCAGCTTCACCAGGTCCTCCGCGGTAGGCGCGGCTTCCACCGTGCCGACAAAATAATTCGTATGGCCCATGCCGGTGAGGACCTTCTGCATCCTGGCGTAAACGCCGTTGGAAGCGGCCTCAGTGCCGTGGCCCATGTAGCAGACAGCGGTTTTGCCGTCCTGGGCAAGGCTGGCGGTTGCGTCCACCATGGCCTGGGCCACCTTGGCAAAGTCCTCATCGGTTGCCAGCAGGGGCGCGCCAATTTTGACGGTCTCAAAATCACCCTGACGGCCCTCCAGCTCCTTAACCAGATCGCCGTACTCCCAGCCGTTCATCAGGTGGGTGGGCTGAACCAGCAGGTTTTTCACGCCGTTGGCCTTGGCACGGTCAAGGGCTTCCTCCACGCCGTCAATGATCTCGCCGTCCCGGCGGGCAATGTGCTCGATGATGGTGTTGGCAGTAAAGCCCCGGCGGACGGAATAATCGGGGAAAGCCTTCTCCATGGCGTCCTCCACCGCGCCGATGGTGGCGGCACGGTTGCCGTTAAAGCTGGTGCCAAAGCTGACCACCAGCAGCTCGTTTTCCTTGATGCCGTCCTGGTTGCGGGGATTGTCCAGGGAAGCGTCCCCGGTGGAAGCGTCGTCCATATAGCGGCAGAGGATCGCCGCGACCTGGGCGCGGGTGGCGGTGCCCTTGGGGGCCAGCTTGTGATTGCTGCCGGTGATGAATTCGCTGGCGACCGCCCAGTTCATCACGTCCCTGGCCCAGGCGGATACCTCGGAAGCGTCAGGATAGGCGCTCAGCACGTCCTTACGGCTGGCCAGCTTATCCTGTTTTACGGCCCAGGCGGCGTAGCCGTTGAGGATCTTGGCAATTTCCTGGCGGGTGACGCTGCCTTCGGGGACGAAAGCAGAAGCAGTCTTGCCATTGACGATATTCTGGCTGTTGGCCCAGAGGACCGCGTCCTTGCAGGCATCACCGTCCGCCACATCGTCAAAGGGATTTTTCACCCCGGCAACAGAGGGCTTGCCTGCCAGGCGGTACAAAGCCGTCACCAGGCCGGCCCGGGTCATATCCTCATTGGGGGCAAAGGCCGCGTCGGTCTTACCATCCATCAGGCCCAGCGCCAGGACGCGGTTGATCTCCTCCTCGGCCCAATGGCCGGATACGTCGGCAAACCCTTTCCTTGCCCCGGCGGCAGAGGCCGTCCCGGCCATGCCAAGGACCATGGCTAACGCCAGCAGGAGCGCCATCAGCTTTTTCCTGGTTTTCATCGTTATAATTCCTCCTAAAATAACAGGCTGTATCCACGCTTCTCCATCCGCGCCGCGAAGGCCCTGCCTGGGATGGTTGGCGCCCAGGCAGGGCCGGGCGCATGTTTCAGCCGATAAGAGAATGTGGAGTATGTTTCCCGGCACGGCCCCATCCGCGCCGGTGGAAACCGGGAGTGGCCGGGCCGCTAAAAAAAGCGCCCCGGGCCGAAACGGCACAGAACGCACACGGCCCCGCTGTACAAACAGCAAGGCCGAATCAGAAAAGCAATTCCGGTTCCGGCAGAATCTCACCAGCCGCCACGTATCTGACTTATCCTCTCAAAAAGGCATCACAGTGACCGACTCGCAGGGCGTCTCACCCTATTCCGTGTGCCGCTTGACGCGGCTGCGGCTGGCACCATATGTAGTTTATGGTATTAAATTAGCACAGTTTGCGGACAATGTCAAGAAATATTTGTCCCGGTGCCGCCCTTTACAGTGGCATGGGATTGTGATAAAATGTGCCTGTACGCTTGAAAATACCAGAAACCGCTCATATAAACTGGAGGTGCGCCATATGAAAAAGACGGTTGCGGGACTGCTGGCCCTGGCTCTTCTGCTAACACTTTTGCCCGCCTGCGGAAAATCAGCAGACCCAGGGCAGGACATCTGCGTTTCTCCCGAGCCCCCGCCCGCCCTGGATACGGCCAAGGCCATCTCCGCCGCCGGGGAGGAACCGGAAGGGGGGGTGGAAATCCTGGACGGGCAGCTGGGGGAGTACATAGAGGCCGCCTATGGCCTGGATGCCGGGAACCTAAAGGACAGCGCGGTACTCCGGGGAACCGGGGCGCTGGCCTATGAGATTGCCGTGCTGTATTTCGCGGACGAAGCTGGAGCCAACGATGGCGAAAAAGCCCTAAAGGCCTATCTCCCCGGCCGGGAGGGCGCGTTTACCGGCTACGCCCCCCAGCAGGCCGCCCTTGTAGCCGCTGGGCAGGTCCGCCGTGATGGGAACCATGTTGGCCTGTTTATCTGCGAGGACGCGGAAGCCGCCGGGGATCTGTTTGCCCACATCATAGACGTGGGTATGCTGCCGGAGGCCGCGCCTGGGGTATCCGAGACTACTCCCGGGGTATCCGAGGCCACCCCGGGGATATCCGAGGCCGCCCCTGGGGTATCGAAAGCCATGCGCCCCCTGGCGGAAGCCCTCCTGAACTGTTGCCAGGAGGAAATTGACAGCATCAACGCCGCAGGAGGGATGGTTTCTATTGCCGCGTCTAATGTCACCGATGGTTTCGCGGAAACCGTTGAGAGTATCTATGGCATTGCCCCGGACCTGTGGGAGGATGGCTTCTTCGTCCATCCGGTATTGCCCGGCAGTTCCCTATTCGAGCTGGCCGTATTTCGTATGACGGATCAGGTTGCGGCCGTCCTCTGCGCGGATATGCTCTGGGCCTACAAGGAGGGCATAAAAGACCGCTTTTGCGAGCGGGGCAGCGATGGGACCGTGGCCATTTCAAAAGAAAACGAGGCGTTTTACACTTATGTAAGCGGCGCGCATATAACACGGATCAACGAGTACCTGGCCCTCGTTATCTGCCAGGATGCGGAGGAAGCAAGCGAAGCGTTCAGCGAAGCATGCCATACCATGCTCCGCCCGGAGGGGCCGCCGCCGGAGCAGGCTGACAGTGAATCCGTGGAAATCGCGGACGGCGTGTCTGTGACAGAGGTTCCCTGGAAGCCTGCGGAGGGTGAGCCTGACCCGGACAATCCGGAGCGCATCCGATTTGTGCCGTCAGGGGACAATGTAAACATGCAGCTTTATGACACATCCGCCATCGTATCCGCCTGGGAGTCGGGGGATCCCTCCGGGCTGCCGGAATATGACAGGGCCATCTATGACGGCGCAAAGGCTGTCTTAGAAGAAATTCTCACCGATGGCATGAGCGGTTTTGAAAAAGAGGTTGAGATTTATGACTGGGTTCTGCGAAATGTCACGTATGACTGGAGCCATATGGACGTGCTGAACGAAACCGCCCGGGATGCCTACACGCCCTACAGCGGCCTAGTGAACGGCGCGGCGGTCTGCCTGGGCTATGCTTCAACCTTCCAGCTTTTGATGGAGCTGGCCGGCGAGGAGTGTATTATAGTGATTGGCGCGGGCGGCGCGGGGAACGACCATGCCTGGAATATGGTAAAGCTGGATGGCGAATGGTATTGTACAGACGCCACATGGGAGTGGTCATTTTATGACGCCGGGATGATGGACGGCCGGGAGTGGCGGTTTTTCAATGTAACTACGGACTATATGCTCCGCACGAACCATCAATGGGCGTATGGCACGTCGCCTGAAGCTGTGGCGGTGGATTATGGAGTGGGCTGAAGCTAAGGGGTATTTAGCGGAGTACCGGGGGCAGGCAGGCGTATCATACCGCGAAGCGGTATCAGTGCCGCTCCCCGTGAGGAGGGCTGGCTGTGTCTGGCGGCAGCCGCAGTACACCGCCGCCTGCCGCTATTACCGCGATACTTAAAAGGAAGGGAAAGAAATATGTGGCCGTACGGTATAGAATCAGTGCGGAAGAAGCCTGCGCCGCTGTCATAAACGGCGTAAATAACAGCAAAAAGGTAAACTCTGCCGGCCCCACCCCCGCGATGTTCGGGAGCGCCGAGCTGATCATCAGCATCAATGCCGCTAAAAGCTGTACCCGCCCCATAGGCAACGCCGGGATCCCTAAAAACCGGAGGGAAAAATAAACCGCGCTGTAAAGGCAAAACAGCTTCATGGCGTTCAGCAGCAGTACCCTCCGGCAGATCCCACGGCTTTTCAGCACGTTCCGGCTCTCTGCGTAGAGGGACTCCAAATTAGCGGCCCATGCGGATTTCCGCCTCTCCCATGCTTCCGTTTCCGGCAGGGACCGCAGCAGCCGCAGCGCCAGGGCCTTCATTTTCCCCCACGTGCTTACCAGCACCAGCGCGGTAATGATCACAATACAGACGCCGTACCCGGCAACCAGATACTTGGATAAATCCGGACAGGCCTCCCGCAGCCAGCCGCCCTGCCAAATCAGCATTACCGTGGCGTACAGTACAATAGAGGCCTTATGGAACACATACTCCATCGTCATCATCCCGATCCCATGCCCTATCGTCAAGCCGCATTGATGCAGCCGGTAGCTCTGCATGGGGATCGACCCCACCGCGCAGGTAGCTACGTTTCCGAATACCCCTAAAAATGTTACCCCCACCGCGTCGCGGTAGGAAAACCCCGGCAGGCGCGCGCGGACCAGCGCCATGCAGATCCCCGCTTCCGCCGCCTGATAGGCCGCCGCCAAGGCAAAAAGAACCGCCGTCCCCCAAAGGGGCGCCTTACTTAAGTTTTCTAATATTTCCTGATAGTTCCCCCGGAAAACCAGAAAAACCGCCAAGGCAATCACGAAACACGTCAAGGCACTGCTTAGGATCTTTTTCCAAGGTGTTTTTTTCATATCCAGTCACATCCCCTTATAGCTAGGAAGGAAGCGCGGCAGATTGCGCTTCCTTCCCTATTATGACGCATTGCGAGAAATTTCTCAAGCCTTACTCCACCCGGCGCTTCCCATCGTTCCACAATTGATCCGCCTGGGGGCTCCAGCATTGGGCGTAGGATACGCACTTATCGCACAAGTGATCCACGCTTTCCGGAGATTGCAGGTCAGTGGAATGCGCGCCGGTCCTGTGAACCATCTCCCGGAGCAGGTGGGGATTTTCCAGCATGGGGCATGGCCGCAGATGGTTTTCATCGAAGGGCTGGCCATCGTGGTAGGCCATGAAAATGGGTCCTTGCAGGCATTCCAGCAGCGTTTTTTCCCGGATGTTAGAGTCAGAATAATGGATAAACACGCAGGGGTCCACGTCCCCGTTCGCGTTGATGTGGAGATACCGCCGCCCGCCGGCGATGCAGCCTCCCACATACTCCCCATCGTTCTGGAAGTCCATGGCGAAAAGGGGCTTGCTGGCCCGGATTTCCCGTACCCGGTGATACATGGCGGTACGCTGCTCCGGGCTGGGCAGAAGTGCCGGGGCGGCATCGTTGCCCACAGGCATATAGTGGAAATACCAGATAAATTTCGCGCCCCACTGGATCAACTGGTCGATAAACGCGCCGGAACTGATGGAGTCCAAATTCTGGCTGGTGTAGCAGGCGGAGATGCCAAAGGGCAGTTTCTTTTCCTTAAGGATGGACATAGCCTGCAGAACTTTTTGATACACCCCCTCGCCCCTGCGCCCGTCAGTAGCCTCTTCAAACCCCTCCAGGCTGATAGCGGGCATAAAATTCTTTACCCGCAGCATCTCGTCCGCAAACGCCCTGTCGATCAGCGTTGCGTTGGTAAAAGCCAGGAAATAGCAGTCGGCGTGCTTCTCACAAAGGGCAATCAGATCCTTCTTGCGGACCATCGGCTCGCCGCCAGTGTAAATGTACATGTAGATCCCCAGCTCCTTGCCCTGCTGGATGATGCTGTCGATCTCGTCAAAGCGCAGGTTCAGCCTGCTGCCATATTCCGCCGCCCAGCAGCCAGTGCAGTGGAGGTTGCACGCGCTGGTGGGATCCAGCAAAATTGCCCACGGGATGTTGCAGCCATATTTTTTCCGCATCTCCTCCTGCCTGGGCCAGCCGGTGATGTTCGCGTTGAGGAAGAAGTTTTCAAATACCGTTTTCAGCACATCATTGTCCACGCTCTGGAAAATATCCATGATCAATTGGTACATATTGCCCGCGGGATTTTCCAAAACAGTACGGAAGGCTTCCCTTTGCGCTTCGAAGCTGTCCGGCCCTTCGCCCGCCAGCTTGTCCACCCAGTCCAGCAGCTTGAGCATATTGTTCTCCGGATCCTTCTCAATATAGCCAAAAGCAGTTTTCAGCGCCGTTTTCTTTAATCTTTCTTGGATACCCATAGTGTCAACCACTCTTTCTTTATGTGATGGCTACACCTTACGCCTTCCCCCGTCCTTTCTCAATAGGCAAAGCGCCCCTGGTGTCGCATAACTAGGCAAAGGCGGCGCTTTGCCTAATGGGGGCGGCGGGTTTCCCGCGTTTTTACGGCCACCGATGGGCAGCATGCTGGCATCACGCCTAAGAGCCGGGCCGCTGGACGCGCGGCGGCGGAGATACAGAAACGCAAAACCTCCGGGCCTCCAAAAAAACAAAATCGACAATAGCCACAATATATGCTATACTTAAGGCACATTTCCACCTTTTATGCGTTATAAACAGGTGAAAGGAGGGATGCGCCATGGAGGACATCCAAATCATCGACCTGTATTGGCGGCGGGACGAGCAGGCCATCGGGGAGACAGACAG
The DNA here is from genome assembly GCA_910587645.1 of uncultured Oscillospiraceae bacterium. Classification (GTDB taxonomy): domain Bacteria; phylum Bacillota; class Clostridia; order Oscillospirales; family Oscillospiraceae; genus Pelethomonas. The sequence goes on along the minus strand of CAJUNA010000002.1, from coordinate 19,987 downwards.
CAAATATGGCGGCTTCTGCCACAAGCTGTCCATGAATATTCTGCACAGCTTCCAGGACAGCGAGGAGTGCGTCAGCGATGCCTATATCCGCTGCTGGGACACCATGCCGCCCCAGCGCCCGGCCAGCCTGCGGGCCTATTTAGGAGCCATCCTGCGGAACTTATCCATCAGCCGCTACCGCGCCGCTCACGCTTTGAAGCGTTTTGGCGGAGCGGAAATCCTCCTCAGCGAATTGGAGGATTGCGTTCCCTCGCCGGAAAACGTCCAAAAGACGGTGGAAGCGGCGGAATTAAGCGGCCTGATTGCCCGGTGGCTGCAAGGCTTGGGAATAGAGGATCGGGCCTTATTTATCCGGCGGTATTGGAACGGCGATGGCGTCAAGGAGCTGGCGGGGGAGCTTGGGGTACGCCCCAACGCCCTGACCAAACGCTTGCTGCGCCTGCGGGAAGCGTTGCGCCGTGAATTGGAGCGGGAGGGGGTCAACATATGAACCGGAAAGGGGAAACATTTTTTGACGCCATTACCCTCCTGCCGGAGGGCATGGTAGAGGAAGCCCAGGACTACGCTTTCCGGAAAAGCCGGACGTCTTGGCGGAAATTCGCCAGCCTGGCGGCCTGCATGATGCTGGTCGTGTCTCTGGGGCTGCTGGCGGCGCTGCCCAGGGGCTGCGGCGGCGCTGCGCCGGACTGGAACAAATCGGAGCCGCCCATTCCGTCTGGAGACGTATCCCCCGGCGACATGCCGCAGGAGCCGGAAGACACGCTTGATGGCGCGGAGCCGGCCGCGCAGTTCACCGCCATGGTGATCGAGGTACGGGATTCCGGGACACAGGCCATACTTCTGGTGGAACCAATGGACGGCGAAGACGAAAAAAAGGTGGCGGACCGGATTGAGGTCGCCACAGGCAAAGAGCTGCCGGAAGTATCGGCAGGGGATTTCGTGCTTATTACCTACGATGGGACAATACAGGAAACCTATCCGGCGCGCATTACCGGCGTAGTTTCCATCGAAAGACAGGAGAAGTAAAGGAGGACGGCCCATGCTGGACCTGCACCGGCTTTGCCGGGATATGGATGACCGCAAGTCCCCCCTGCGCCGCCAGGCGGACACGCTGGTGCAAAAGATTTTCTCCTTCCTCCGCACCCCAACGCCCTGGGCGGTGGAACAATGGAACGGCTGGCAGGAGGATTTCCGGGTCATTTATGGCGAAACCTCCTTATCCGCCCACAAGCGGCTGGATCCGGACCGGCTGCTTTCGGACTACAGCATCCCGCCGGAGGGGGACCGGGAGGAGCAGATGCGCCTGCTTCTGTTCGCTATCCAGACATATTTTTCGCTGCTAATCAAAACCGTCCTGGCGGCGGCGCTGGGTGAGAGAGGCAAGGATTGGGCCGGATGGATCCTCGGCGCCTTTGCCGCAGGACGGGGCGTAGTAAATTTCTGTGAAAAGGACTGGTACTGCTGGCCGCTGGATGCGCTGGACAATGGTTTTGACCGCGTTATGGAAGCGTTGGCGGAGCAGGTTTTCCATTACGCCAGCCTGGACAGCGACCCGGTCCGGGCTGGCCGGGACGATGTGAAACGCCTCTACGAAGCCCTGATCCCCCGGCAGCTCCGCCACGCGCTGGGGGAGTACTACACCCCCGACTGGCTGGCGGCATATACCTTTGACAGGGCATTTCAATTTTGCGGCGGGGAGATCGGCTCCCTCCGCGTCGCGGATCCGGCCTGCGGGTCTGGAACCTTTCTGCTGCAAGCCATTGCGCGCAAGCGGCAGGCCGGGGCTGGGCTGGGGGATATCCTGGAGACTGTCTGGGGATTTGACATCAACCCTTTGGCGGTGCTGACCGCTAAGAGCAATTACCTGCTGGCGGTGCTGGATTTGCTGGGGGATGGACAAGAACTGGAAATCCCCATCTGCCGGGCGGACGCGTTGGAATGGGGTCCGGAAGCGAAGAAGGCCGGCTTAGTCGTGGGGAACCCGCCCTGGATCAACTGGGAATACCTGCCCCGTCCTTACCGGGAGCGGAGCCAGGGGTTATGGAGCCGGTACGGTTTGCTGGCGGAAAAAGGCATTTCCTTGAGCTTTCTCAAAATGGATGTGTCCGATTTGATCGCCTACGTGTCAGCGGACCGCCTGCTGGAGGAAGGCGGCGTGCTGGCTTTCCTTGTACGGCAGGGGGTTTTTAAATCAGCCCGGAATGGGGCGGGCTTCCGGCAGCTCCAGCTCCCGGACGGAACCGGGCTAGGGGCGCTGCGGGTGGACGATTTTTCTAAATTGAAGGTGTTTGAGGGCGCGGCGGCTTCGGCGGCGGCGCTGTTCGCCAGGAAGGGCGCGGAGACGGCTTATCCTGTCCCCTACGCTGTCTGGGCGAAGGCGGCCGGTATGAAAAGAGGGCCTGTTGACCCGCGTCTCCCGCCGGAGGAGGTTCCGGTGGTATTTGCTATTTCGGAGCAGAAGGCGGTTCCGTCCGGAGCGCGCGGGGCGCCGTGGCTTACCGCGCCGGAGGGGGAGCTGGAAAACCTGCGGGACATGCTGGGCCGCAATCCTTACCGCGCGCGGACGGGGGTGTTTACCGGCGGAGCCAACGGGGTGTATTGGCTGGCAGTCCGGGCCGCAGGGGACGGGCTGGCGGAGGTGTCCAATATCCAGCACAGGGCTAAGCGGAAAACCCAGGCTGTGACGGTGGAAATTGAGGACACGTATCTTTACCCAATGCTCAAGGGGAGCGGTATCCGCCAGTGGCAAACCAGTTACGACACGTACCTCCTTTGTCCGCATACGGCGGAAACGAAGCTGCGGCCTGTGCCTTGGGAGCGGTTACGGGCCGGCGCGCCGAAAACTGCCGGTTACTTGGCTGCTTTCCGGGAGACGCTGGATCAGCGGAAAGGGTTTGCCGGGTGGGAACGGGCGATCCAGGAGCAGGCGTTTCACGCGGTTTTGCGGGTGGGGCCGTATACCTTCGCGCCGTGGAAGGTGGTTTGGAAGTATATCGCCTCGTCCTTTGTCTGCGCGGTGATTGGGACAGTTGAGGATCCGTTTTTGGGGAAGAAGCTGCTGATCCCTAACGAGAAAGTGATGTATGTTTCCACCAGCTGCCAGGAGGAAGCGTATTACTTATGCGGGGTGCTGTCCTCTACCCCGGTGGCCAGGTGCGTCAGGGGATACATGAACCCAACCAGTATTTCCGCCCATGTACTGGGACGGCTGCGGATCCCCAAGTTTGACGCCGGCAATCCAGTACACCGGGAAATCGCGGGCCTTTGCCAGGCGGGGCACAGGGCGGAGGAAATGGAGGGGGCGGTCCGCCGGATTGACGCCTTGGCGGGGGAGCTGTGATATGGGGTATTCGGTTTTCAAGGTGCCTCCGTTTGCAACCGGCGCGGGGAAGGGCCAGGCTGATCGGGCCTGTTGAGCGTTTTTGTTCAGACGCGCGAAGTCTCGGTAGGTGACGCTCGCTACATCCTTAGGCTGCATTTGAGGGGAAGTTGCACAGGGCTGTGCAACTTCCCCTCAAAAAATTTTTTTGGTACAGCAATGGGGATGGTTTACAGGGGGGTGAACTGCCAAAACGCCCTTTTCTGATTGGTACTGCCCGGCGCCGTTTGACAAAATGGCCCGCCATAATACCGAAAAGCGGGCAGTTCCCTGTAAGCTGGGCTTTATCCGTGAACTACCTCATAACGCAGCCGCAGATATGAATCCTCTAAAACTACGCATTCTTGCAGCTTCAGAACGCCTAAACCTGACAATTCGCTTTGGGAAAGCAAGGATTTGCCATCAATTAAAGTGGAGGTATCCTTGCCGCCAATTAAAACTGGAGCAACCACAATATCCACATAATCGAATAATTTTTCACGAAGAAACAGGCCATTCAGTGTCCCGCCGGTTTGTATCGTTATCCTCTCGCAGCCATATTCCGATTTGAGCTTTGCAAGTGCGTCTTTTAACGATAATTCTTCTTGATATATGATATGAAGATTGCCCTCCTCCACGCTGAATGCCGGGTGTTTCGCGTTGGACGTAATCAACACAAGCTCTTTTGATAAAGCGCACAAATACCGTATGCCGTTTTCCTGCAAATGCGTGTTATCTATGACCGCAAAGGACACGGGCATCCTGTCCGGCGCCCCTTTGGTATTGGCTCCGATTTTGGCCTGGACCCGGCCGGAATTGAGCGACCATAAATCTGTTGTTTGCTCTATTTCATAATATTGGCGCAAGCCTTCCCTAAGCCCCGCAATTTGGGGAAAATCTTTGTCTACATCTAAATCGTCCGCCGCGCCCGTGCTTATTTTCCCGTCGACTGACATCAGCATGAACAAGGTTGTAATGGGTCTGTCCATTTGATCCCTCCTAAATTTTAATTTCCTAAACTGATTATAGCACACGGTGATTGCCGTATCAACCTGTTCTTGCAGAAACGGCTGGGGTGATGCCGCAATAACACGTTTCTTAAAGGGAGCTGCCAAAATACGGATTTGATTTCCCACAATTTATATGGTAAACTGGTAGAAATAACTGCCGGGATCCCCGTTTTCCGGCGGGAGGGAGACAATGATGGAGACGATCGACGTTAACTATGGCCCGCTTAGACGGTACGATACGGCGAAACCTCCCCTGCGGCAGAAGAAAATATTTACCGCCATCCTCCGCGCGCTCTGCGGTATGAGCATGCTCGGCCAGGATTACAAAATTGAAAAAATCGGGATGGAGGGCCTGAAGCCCCCCTATATCCTGCTGAGCAACCATATGTACTTTGTGGACTTCCACCTCTGCGCAATCGCAACCTGGCCCCATTCGGTCAATAACATCGCAACCATTGATGGATACTACCGCCGGCCCTTTATTATGGAGTGGCTGGGCTGTCTCTGCAAAAGGAAATTTACCACCGATATGGCCTTGCTCCGCTCGGTAAAAAAAGTCCTCCATGAGTACGGCGATATCCTGTGCATGTACCCGGAAGCCAGATACTCCCCTATCGGCACTACCGCGATTTTACCCGATTCCTTGGGGAAGCTGGTGAAACAGCAGGGCGTCCCCGTGGTGGTGCTCCTCCACCATGGGAATTACCTCCACACCCCTTTCTGGAATTACCGCAAGCCGAGGAAGGTCCCCCTTTATTCTACCATGACCCAGGTGCTTTCCGCCGGGGATGTGGCGGAAAAATCCGCCGCCGAGATCGGGGAGGCCATCCGCAATGCGATGGCATACGATGAATACCGCTGGCAGCGGGAGCGGGGGATCCGGATTACGGAGCCCTTCCGGGCCGAGGGGCTGCATAAGGTCCTCTACCAGTGCCCCCGCTGTTTGGCGGAAAGCCGGATGGAAAGCCAGGGCGCCGCCCTGCGCTGCGCCGCCTGCGGCAAGGAGTGGGAGCTGGACGAGCTGGGCGTCCTCCACGCCAGGGATGGGGAGACGGAGTTCGCCTATCCCCCCGATTGGTTCGAGTGGGAACGAAGCCAGGTCCGGGCCCAGCTGGAAGCCGGTACATACTCCTTTGAGGACGAGGTGGAGGTGTTTTCCCTGCCAAACGCCTGGCGGTTCCAACGGCTGGGGAAGGCGCGGCTCACCCACGATATGGAGCGGGGATTTGTGGTGGAGGGGGCGCACAACGGCGCGCCCTACCGGATCCACAGGCCGCCTTTGGGGATGTATGGGCTGCATGTTGAGTATGATTACTGCTATGTCCGGCCGGAGGATTGTGTGGATATTTCGACCGATAACGACAGTTTATACTGTTATCCCACAAAGCAAAATGTGGTGACGAAGCTCAGTTTTGCTGTGGAGGAGCTGTATAAAATGAAGATGGCGGAGAAAAAACGGGCGCGGATGGGGCGCGGGACGGAGACGGCGGGTTAGATGCGCACCCATACCCGCATTTCCCCCTCGCCCCGGTTCGCCCAGGCGTAGTAAGGGATGAAGCGCAGCGTGGCAGGGCGGGTTTCCGGCGGGCAATAGTCACGGTACAGCGGGCCGTCCCCCCTCTCTTCCCGCAGGCCGGGGGCTTCCAGGCATGTCATGGGGACGCCGAGGATTTCGGCGGGGACGGGCCGGATTTCGGACAGGCGGGCCGGGTCCAGGCGGAGAAGATGGAGGTCCGGGCCGTTGTCCGTCTGCTCCAGGCAGTAGGTGATGGGGCCCCGGGTCAGGGCGGCCTTGCCCACGTCCTCCCGGACCCGGGGATCTGCCGTCCGCACCCGTACCGGCATGGGGAAATCCAGGACAACGGCATCGCCATCGTGCCAGACGCCGGACAGATACCGGTAGCCGTCCCGGTCTTCCGCCTGGATGCCGGAGGGGAAGGCAATGGCGGGCGGTTCCCCGCCGCACCAGCCGGGGATGCGGAAGGCCAGGGTGCAGGCCGCGGGAGCGTCCGTGTGGACGGTCATTTTGGCGCGGCCCGACCAGGGGAGGGCGCTCTCCATGGCCAGGCGCAGGTTTGCGCCGCCAGCCCGCTTGGCCAGCTCGCTGCCGAGGTAGAGGTGGGTCCATAGGGTATCCGGGCTTTCCGTGTAGGCGTAGGCCGCCAGGGAGGTGACGGTCCGGGCGATGTTGGGCGGGCAGCAGGCGCAGCCGAACCACTTGCGCCGTACCGGGTCTACGTGTTCCAGGCGCTTGTCCCCCCGGCAGGCGGAGGGGACGGACTCCAGCGGGTTGACGTAGAAAAAGCTTTTGCCGTCCAGGGACATCCCTGCCAGCACCGTGTTGTAAAGGGCCTGCTCCATGACATCCGCGTATTCCGCTTTCGGTTCCAGCGCCAGCATCCGGCGGGCGAAGAAAACCAGGGCGATGGCCGCGCAGGTCTCGGAATAGGCCGCGTCGTTGGGCAGGTCGAAGGGATAGGAAAAAGCTTCCCCGATGTGGGTCCCGCCCACGCCGCCGGTGATGTAAAGCTTTTCCCCTGCGATGCTCTCCCACAGGCGGCGGCAGGCGGCGTACAGGGTTTCATCCCCCGTCAGCCGCGCGGCGTCCGCCATGCCGGAGTAGAGATACCCCGCGCGGACAGCGTGGCCCACGGCTTCCGCCTGCTCCCGAACCGGCAGGTGGGCCTGGTGGTAGGCGTAGCGGCCGGGGTCGCGGCCGGGTGAGAAGGGTTTGCCCTCCAGCGCCGCCCGGGCGCTGGCTTCCTCATCGAAATAGTAAGGCCTTGTGCCCCGCTGGTCCAGGAAGAATTGGGCAAGGGCCCGGTAGGTTTCCTTCCCGGTGGCTTCATAGAGACGGAACAGGGCCATCTCCGCAATCTCATGGCCCGGGTAGCCCTTGCGCTTCCCAGGCTCCGGGCCGAGCCGGGCCGCCGCGTAGTCCGCGAAGCGGCAGGCGGCTTGCAGGAGCTTGTCCTTCCCTGTGGCCTGGCAGTAGGCCACGGCGCCCTCCACAAGATGGCCCAGGCAGTACAGCTCATGGTGGTCCCGGAGGTTGGTAAAGGCCTGGTCCATGCCGTTGAGGATGTAATAGGTGTCCAGGTAGCCGCTCTCGTCCTGGGCGGCGCAGACCAGGTCGATGGCTTCGTCCGCCGTCCGCTCCAAGTCCGGGTCAGGATGCTGGAGCAGGGAGTAGGCCACGGCTTCAATCCACTTGGAAAAGTCCGTGTCCTGGAACACATAGCCGTAAAAACGGTCCGGCTCAGCCTGGGACGGGTCCTCCGGCGGGGGCTGGAACCCCCGGGGCGTATCACTGGCGGGGACGAAGGCCTTGCCCAGCCGCTTTTCCGCCACGCGCTTCGCGGCGGCGCGGAAATTGTGCATGCAGTAGCTGGGAGCCGCGCCCGCCACCCGGTCGTTGAGGGCTTCCCATTGATAGGGGATGACTTCCCGGCGGACGGTCTCCTGATGGGCGTGCCAGAACGCGTCTGTGATGCGCACCGCCTTGAGATCCAAAGGGCGGCTGAATTGTGTTTTTTCCATGTTGTCCTCCTTTTCGCTGGGTGGGTGGTCTTATGGGGAGGATTATACCATATTTGCGGGCGGTTGGCAATTCCAGCCGGACCCCCGCTGGCTGTGGATTCTGTTTTTGAAAAGAGGATGTGCTATGAAGCCAATCTGCATTATCGCCGGGGCGATGGAGCCGGAGTGGGTCCCCGTCCCCAGGGCGGGAGACCTTCTGGTGGCCGCTGACCGGGGCCTGGCCCACTTGAACCGGCTGGGGCTGGCACCCCATCTGGTGGTAGGGGATTTCGATTCCCTGGGCTGGACGCCGGAGGGCGGCCATGTGATCCGCCATCCGGTGGAAAAGGATGACACCGATACCATGCTGGCCATCCGGACCGGGCTGGCGCGGGGATACCGGGATTTCGTCCTCGTTGGCTGCTCCGGCGGACGGCCGGACCACGCCTACGCCAATTGGCAGGCGCTGGCCTTTCTGGCGGAGCAGGGGGCGGCAGGATGGCTGCTGGGCCAGGGGATGGCCGCCACCGTAATCCGAAACGGAAGGCTGGACTTTGCCCCAGGCCACGAGGGTGTGATCTCCGTATTCTGCCCCGGCGGCAGGGCGGCGGGGGTGACGTTGGACGGGCTGCACTACCCACTGCGGGATGCCGTCCTGACCAGCGGGTTCCCCCTGGGCGTCAGCAACCAGTTTACCGGGGAAGCCGCCGCCGTTTCTGTGGGCGAGGGGATGCTGCTGGTGATGTGGGAGCTGGCGGCGGGGGCGCTGCCGGAGCAGCTGCTTTCGTAGGAAGGCCTGGTTGGGGCGGTTTTTTTGCTGCTGCGGCAAAAAAACCGCCCTTGTCATTACCTGCCTGTTTGTGGTATAATATAAATTTGATATGAGAACGACGCTCCGGCAGGCCGGGCCATGGCCGGAGAGATAAGGGGGATGCCTGCCATGCATAAGAAGCTGTCCCGGCTTATTGAGCCAAATTTGCAGCCCTACTTTCTATGTCTCGCCCTGTTTGCCGCCCTGACCATTCCCGTCCATCCGGCGCTGGCGGCGCTGGAGCTGGCGGCGCTGGTGGCGCTGTACGCCTTCCACCGCAGGCAGAGCATGCGCCGCCGCCGCAATGTGATGCAGTACATCGACTCCATTACCGGCGGCACCAATTCCATCAGTAAAAACAGCATGCTCAATACGCCCCTGCCTGTGGTGGTCTTTCGCGGGGACAACGGCGAGGTGGTCTGGGCAAATAACGGCTTTTTAGAGCTGTCCGGCGCCCGGGACGATGTGTTTAATATGCATATTGAGGAGCTGGCTCCAGATTTCGATTACCACTGGCTTCTGGACGGCTCTACCGGCGAGGAAACGGCGGAGTTTACCGAGGTGGCGGGGCATACCTGCCGGGTCTACGGCGCCGCCAGCCGCGCCAGCAGCCGGGCCTCCAGCCAGGACCAGATCATTACCGCCTATTTTATCGATGTGACGGAACACAAGCAGCTGGAAGCCCTCTACACCGCCAGCCGGCCCGTGACCTGCCTGCTGGTGCTGGACAACTACGAGGAGCTACTCCGGGCCGGGGGCGAGGCCGCTAAAAGCGCGGTGCTGGCCCAGATCGATGAGCGGCTGAACAACTGGACCACCGGCTCCGGCGGGATGCTGCGGAAATATGACCGGGACCGGTATCTTTTCCTCTGCGATGAGCAGTCCTTCCAGCAGTTGTTGGAGGATAAGTTCTCTATTTTGGAAACCATCCACCAGATTACCAGCGAGGACGGCGTGACCGCCAGCTTGTCTATCGGCGTGGGCAAGGACTGCGATACCTATGAGGAGGCCTTCCGCTGGGCGGAAAAGTCTATCGAGATGGCCCTCAGCCGGGGCGGCGACCAGGCCGTGGTCAAGGACAGCCTGGACTTCCAGTTTTATGGCGGGCGCTCTAAATCTACCGAGAAACGGACAAAGGTGAAAAGCCGGGTTATGGCCAAGGCCTTGGGAGAGCTGATCGGCGACGCGGGGCAGGTCTACGTCATGGGGCACGAGTACGCGGATATGGACGCGGTGGGCGCGGCGGCAGGCGTCTGCTGCGCCGCCCGGAAGCGGGGGAAGAAAGCCCAAATCGTCATCGACATGGAGGGCAACAACGCCCGGCCCCTGGTGCGCAAGCTCAGCGAGCTGCCGGAATATGAGGATGTTTTCGTCAGCGGGCCGGACGCCTTTATCCACGCCCAGCCAGGGGCCTTGCTGGTGGTGGTGGACACCAACCGGCCGGATATGGTGGAAAACCGGCAGCTTTTGGACGCCTGCAACCGGGTAGCTGTCATCGACCACCACCGGCGGGCCGCTACCTACATCGAAAACGCCGCGCTGAACTTCCACGAGCCCTACGCCTCCTCCGCTTCGGAGCTGGTGACGGAGCTGCTGCAATATCTGGTGGAGCCCAGCGATGTGCTGCGGGGGGAAGCGGAGGCCTTGCTGGCGGGCATCGTGCTGGATACCAAGAATTTCGTTATGCGGGCGGGAAGCCGTACCTTTGAGGCGGCGGCATTCCTGCGGCGGGCGGGGGCGGACACCTATGAGGTACGCCGCTATTTCCAGAGCGACCTGCCCAGCATGATCCAGCGGTACGATATCATCAAGGGCGCGCAGATGGTCCACGGCGATATCGCCGTGGCGGTAGCTGAGAGCGAGGTTAACCGGGTTACCGCCGCTAAGGCCGCCGACGACCTGCTGAACCTACAGGGCGTTCAGGCGTCTGTAGTGCTGTACCGGCAAGGGGACGGGGTCTCTATGTCGGGCCGCTCTTTAGGGGAGATCAACGTGCAGGTGATCTTGGAGCGGCTGGGCGGCGGTGGCAACGGCACCAGCGCCGGGGGCCATGTGCCGGATACTACCTTGACCGAGGTCAAACGGCGGCTGCTGGAGTCCATTGACGAGTATTACGCATCGTAAAGGAAAAATGATTTATTTTGAACAGACAAAAATAGTTCCTAGGCTGGAGAAGCATGAGGAAGCCATCTCCCGCTGGCGGTATGAGGGCGAATACGCCTTTTACAATCCGGAGCCCTTCCAGGCGGAATACCCTGACCGGGTGGCGGCAGAGGACAGCTTTGTGTGGCTGGATGCCGGCGGCGGGATCCTGGGGCACGTCTCCTATGGCGCGGATGGCCGGATCCCTACGGCCGAAGGGTATCCGTATCCGGAGGATTATCTGGATATGGGGCTGGGGCTGCGGCCCGATTTGTGCGGGCAGGGGCTTGGCGGGAAATTTATCGCGCTGTGCCTGGCGTTTGGGGCCGGGCGGTATCAGGCCGGGCGGTTTCGTCTGACGGTGGCGGCCTTTAACCAGCGGGCCGTCAAGGCCTACCAGAGAGCGGGGTTTTCTATTGTATGTGAAGTGACCCATCCGGTTTTTCACAATCAATTTTATATCATGACCGGCACAGCCGGAAGATAAGGACAAATCAGGAGGAACAACACCATGAAAGTGATTTTGCAGCAGGATGTGAGAGGACAGGGAAAGAAGGGGCAGTTGATCGAGGTGGCCGAAGGCTACGCGCGGAATTTCCTGCTTCCCCGGAAGCTGGCGGTCCCCGCCACCGCAGACGCGGTCAACACGATGAAGCTGAAGGAAAAGGCCAAAAAGGCGGAGGACGCCCGTCTCAAGGCGGAAGCGGAAGCGGTGGTGGAGCAGTTGAAAAACGCCCCTGTCAAGGTAACCGCCCGGGCCGGCGCCAACGGGAAGCTGTTTGGCGCGGTGACCAGCAAGGAGGTTTCCGACGCCTTACAGGCCCAGCACGGGATTGAGCTCTCCAAGCAGAAAATTGTTATGGAGGAACCCATTAAAGCCTTTGGGAATTATGAATTAAAGGCAAAACTGGGGTATGAGGTCAGCGGTACCGTCTATGTGATGGTGGTGGAGGAGAAGTAGTCCCTGCCGGCTGCGGCGGCAAGGAATTGCCGCGCGTATGGCGGAATAAAAAGGAGGTGCCCAGATGGCTTTTGAGGACGAAATTTTATCCCGGCAAATGCCCCACTCTTTGGAAGCGGAACAGTCTGCGCTGGGTTCCATGCTCATTGACGCCGACTGTATCAAGGATGTGATGGACAAGCTCCAGCCTGATGACTTCTATATCAGGCAGAACCGGGAGATTTTTGAAACTATCTACACCATGTTCAGCTACTCCAAGGCAATTGACGGCATTACCGTTGCCGAGGAAATGCAGAAAAATGGCACCTATGACGACCAGACCACCAGAAACTACCTGGTGCAGTTGATGGAAATTACCCCTACCGCCGCAAACGTCATGGAGTATGTCAAAATTATCCAGGACAAGTCCCTCCTCCGCTCCCTGGCGAAAGCCGCTGGGGAAATCACCGCCATGGTTCAGGAGGGGCTGGGCGAGGCGAAGGATATCCTGGAAGCGTCCGAGCAGAAGGTTTACGCCATCCGGCGGGGGCGGGGGAGCCAAGAGATGACCCCTGTGGCGCAGCTCATCAAGCCCTTTCTGGACCAGTTGAACGACCTGGCTTCCGGTAAGACGGGACTGCCGGGGCTGCCCAGCGGGTTCTCCGCTGTTGACCAGAAAATCCATGGATTGAATAAATCCGACCTGATCCTGCTGGCGGCGCGGCCCGGTGTGGGTAAAAGCTCCTTCGCCATGAACATGGCACTGAATGTGGCCCGGCAGTCCCAGAAAACCGTGGCCGTTTTTTCGCTGGAAATGAGCAAGGAGCAGCTTTTAGTCCGGCTGATGGCATCCGAGGGGCTGGTGGATTTAAACAAGCTGATGACCGGGCGGCTCAGCGCGTCCGATTGGGGGAAAATTACCCAGGCCGCGCGAACCCTGCGGCAGGCTGATATCCGGATCGACGACAACCCCATGCTCACCGCCGCGGACATGAACGCGAAATGCAGGCGGCTGGAAAACCTGGGGCTGGTGGTGGTGGACTACCTGCAATTGATGAGCTCCGCCGGCGGCAAAAGCTACGCTGGGGAAAACCGGCAGCAGGCCGTCAGCGATATCTCCCGTATGCTGAAAATTATGGCAAAGGAACTGAATGTACCCGTTATCTGTCTCAGCCAGCTCAGCCGTGCCAATGAAAAGCGGGAAGATAAGCGGCCCATGCTCTCCGATTTGCGGGATTCCGGCGCGATTGAACAGGACGCGGATATCGTCCTGTTCCTCTACCGGGAGGACTACTACAAGGAAGAGACGGAAAACCGGAATGTAGCCGAGTGCATTGTGGCCAAAAACCGCCACGGCGAGACCGGGAAGGTGCCCCTCCGCTGGGCGCCGGAGTATGTGACCTTCAGCACCTTGGAAACGCGGTTTGATGAAGAGGGCTGACGGTTTGGCCCGCCAGGTTTGGGCATACTGTGAGCGGTTCCATATGCTGCCCCAGGGCGGGACTGTGCTGTGCGCCGTCTCCGGCGGACGGGATTCCATGGCGTTGCTGCATATTTTGTCCAGGCTGGCCGGGGAAGCCGGGTTCCAGGTTGCTGCCGCCCATTTCCACCATGGGCTGCGGGCGGCGGCGGACCGGGACGAGGCATTCGTCCGGGCGTGGTGCCGGGGCAAGGGCATCCCCCTGACCTGCGGGAAGGGGGACACCCGGGCGTTTGCCGGCCGGGAGGGGCTTAGCATCGAGGACGCGGCCAGGACGCTGCGCTACGCCTTCCTTGAAGCCGCCGCGCAGGACATGGGGGCGGAACGGATCGCCGCCGCCCACCACCGGGAGGATAACGCGGAAACCGTACTGCTCCATTTGCTGCGGGGCGCGGGGCCGCAGGGGCTGGGCGGCATCCCGCCGGTGCGGGGGAAAATTGTGCGCCCCCTGCTGGAAACCGGCAGGGATGAAATTGACGCGTATATTGCCCGGAACGCCATCCCCTATGTGGAGGACGAGAGCAATCAGGACGCCGTATACACCCGCAACCGCGTCCGTCTGGAGGTCATGCCCCTGCTGGAGGAGATTGCGCCCGGCTGCGCCGCCCGGATCGCTTCCGCCGCGAAGCTGCTGCGGGAGGAAAACAGCCATCTCCAGCGGGAGACAGACCGGCTTTTACCCGCCGGCGGCAAGGATTCCATACTGCTTCCCGCCGCCGTCCTGGACAGCCAGGATCAGGCCATACGCCGCCGCCTGGTGCGTGGAATGGCGCATAGGCTGGGGGTATCCCTGAGCCTGCGGCAGACGGAGGATGTGCTGGCGCTGGGAAGCGGCGGGTTTCTGGACCTGCCGGGAAACCTGTGCGCCCTCCGGAGCCGGGAGCGGTTGGTTTTGCAAAAACAGCCCCCGCCGCTTCCCCCAATGGAGCTGCGGGAAGGAGAGCAGGCCTGGGGGCCGTGGCGCGTCCTGGTGGCGCGGGGAAGGACCCCAATGGCGGAAACGCCATACCGGGCCGTCCTGCGGGACACGGGGGGCGGGCTATCTATCGCGCCCTGGGACGGCGGGGGCCGTCTGGCTGTGGAGAACGGCAGGAGAACCATTAAGCGGCTCTATCTTGACGCTGGCCTGTCCCTGGCAGACCGGGGACGCCATCCGGCGGTGCTGGTAGACGGCAAAATCGCGGCGGTGTTCGGCGTGGCGGCAGATTGGGGCTTCAGGCCGGAGGACGGCGGGCCGCTGGTAACGGTGACGCTTCTGCCGGATGGGGGAGGAACGGAATGACCATTCGATATGCCGGGGCGGAGGATTTCCCCGTACTGCGCCGGTATGACCGCCATGTCCCCGCAGAAGCTTTGCGGGACGGCATCGCCGCAAAACGGGTGCTCGCGGCTTTTCATGGAGAGTCGCTGGCAGGCTGGCTGCGGTATAATCTATTCTGGGACAATACGCCGTTTGTCAATATGCTGTACTGTTTGGAGGACTGCCGGGGGCAGGGCTATGGGGGCCGCCTGCTCCGCTACTGGGAAGCGGAAATGGAAAAGGCTGGTTTCCGGCAGGTCTTGACGTCCACGCTGTCCAATGAGCAGGCGCAGTTTTTCTATCGGAAACACGGCTACGCGGACTGCGGCGCGTTGCTGCTCCCCGGCGAGCCGCTGGAGATTATTTTGCGGAAGGATTTGGCTGGCTGCGGCGCGGCGCATGGGCCGGCGTGAGGGGCCGCGCCCTGGGGGCATACGGCCGCGGCCGGAAGTCAATTGGAAAAGGAGAGAAGAAAATGGGAACAATGGATCAGGACATTTTAAAAGTGCTTTACACGGAAAAGCAGATTGCCGCGAGAATTGAAGCCATGGGCATGGAGATGTATGAGGATTTGAAGGACAAAAACCCTCTGTTCGTCAGTGTCCTGCGGGGAGCTTTCATTTTTATGGCGGACATCGTCCGGGCCTGCCAGGTGCGGTGCGATGTGGAATTTATCGCCGTTTCCTCCTATGGGAACGCGACCAGCTCTTCCGGGGCGGTGAAAATCACCCACGATATCCAGCAGGATATTACGGGCCGGAACCTGGTGGTGATCGAGGATATTTTGGACTCCGGCAACACCCTCTGCTTCCTGAAGCAGTATTTTGCCACTAAGGGGGCCGCGTCGGTATCCATCTGCACCCTGCTGGACAAGCCCAGCCGCCGGACAAAGGTCATTACCGCCGATTATATCGGCTTTACTGTGCCCGATGAGTTTGTGGTGGGCTATGGCCTGGATTACTGCCAGAAATACCGCAACCTCCCCTACATAGGCGTCCTGAAGCCGGAGGTCTATGGCGGAAACGACGAATAAACGGGATTCATAACAGGCCGGGGCGCTCCGCTCCGGCCAAAGGAGTGATTTTTTGACCAAGCAGAGAAACCATCCCAGCATGGGGCTATATTTGGCGGTCATTCTGCTGCTGCTGTGCGGCTACTATCTGTTCTTCGGCGCGCTGCGTACGCCGAAAATTTCTTACGCCCAGGTGGAAGAGCTGTTCCGCCGGGAACAGGTGGCCAGCTTCTTCGTCAAGGACGGCGATGAACTGTACCTCAATCTGAAGGATGGCTCCACAGTGCGCAACGACCTGGGCAGCGCGGAGCGGTTCCGGGCGGAACTGGGCGGGCTGATCCAGGAGCAGAAAGCCGCGGGGGTTCTGGCAGATTATGACTACGCACCGGTGTACCGGCCCCCGTGGTGGAGCGAGATCATGCTGTACGTGCTGCTCATTGGCGGGATATTTTTGGCGTGGCAGTATATGATGATGCGCGCCCAGGGTATGGGCGGCGGCGGCATGGACCAGGGGCGGCGGTTCGGAAAGGCCCGGATCCGCTTCGGCTCCGACAGCGATGGGAAGACCAGCTTTGCCGATGTGGCCGGGGCCAAGGAGGAAAAAGAGGAGTTGCAGGAAATCATCGGCTTCCTCAAGGACCCGCAGAAATACCTGGACTTAGGGGCCAGGATCCCCAAAGGCGTCCTGCTGGTCGGCCCTCCGGGTACCGGCAAGACCCTGCTGGCTAAGGCTGTGGCGGGAGAGGCCGGGGTGCAGTTTTTGTCTATCTCCGGCTCCGATTTTGTGGAGCTGTATGTGGGCGTGGGCGCGAGCCGGGTGCGGGATTTGTTCGAGGAAGCGAAAAAGGTGGCCCCCTCGGTGGTGTTCATCGATGAGATCGACGCTGTGGGACGCCAGAGGGGCGCCGGACTGGGCGGCGGGCACGATGAGCGGGAACAGACCTTGAACCAGCTCCTGGTGGAAATGGACGGCTTCGGCAGCAACACGGGGGTGGTTGTCCTGGCGGCGACCAACCGGGCGGATATCCTGGATCCGGCGCTGCTGCGTCCCGGGCGGTTCGACCGGCAGGTCTATGTGGGCCGTCCCGACAGCAAGGGCCGGGAGGAAATCCTGGCCGTCCACACCAGGAACAAGCCCTTGGCGGAGGATGTGGATTTGAAGGTCCTGGCCCAAGGCACCTCCGGTTTCACTGGGGCGGACCTGGAAAACCTGGTCAATGAGGGGGCGCTGCTCTCCGCGCGGCGGGGGCAGAAGCTTATTACCATGGACGCCTTGCAGGAGGCGGTCATCAAGGTCATTGCCGGGCCGGAGAAGAAAAGCCGGGTGGTCCCCGCCCACGAGCGCCGCCTTACCGCTTACCACGAGGCGGGTCACGCGGTGATGCACCACTGCCTGGCCAGCGTGGACCCGGTCCATCAGGTGACTATCGTTCCCAGGGGGCAGGCGGGCGGGATGACCATTTCCCTGCCCGGGGAGGACCGGGGGTACTACTCCAAACGGTATATGGAGGAAGAAATCGCCGCCCTGCTGGGCGGGCGGGTGGCGGAAAGCCTCTTCCTAAACGACATCTCTACCGGCGCGTCCAATGATATCCAGCGGGCGTCCGATCTGGCGAGGAAAATGGTGACCGCCTACGGTATGAGCGATAAGCTGGGGGCGGTGAGCTTCGATTCCGGCCACGACGAGGTGTTTATCGGGCGCAGTATGGCGCAGGCAAAAACCTATTCCGAGGAGGTGGCCGCCCAGATCGACAGCGAGGTGAAGGCTATCATCGACCAGGGTTACCGGCGATGCCAGGAGATCCTGGAAGCCCATCGGGCGCAGATGGATGCCGTGGCTTCGTATCTGCTGGAGCATGAGACGATGTCTGGCGGGGATTTCGAGCAGGCCATGGGGCGCCCGAAAGCGAAGCTGGAGGAGCAGTGATGGCCGCGCGGCATGAAACATGAAATAGTAAAATATGAAAAGCGGATCGGGCGTATGCCCGATCCGCTTTGAATTATGCCGCAAAGAAATGCCTGCTATAAGGATTAGCCGAGGAGCTGGAGGACGCCCTGGGGGATCTGATTGGCCTGGGCCAGCATGGCCTGGGCAGACTGCACCAGGATGTTGTTCTTGGTGTAGGCCATCATTTCCTCGGCGATGTCCGTGTCGCGGATGGTGGACTCGGCGTCCTGGATGTTCTCCGTCATGACGGACAGGTTGTTAATAGTGTGCTCCAGGCGGTTCTGGGTGGCGCCCAGGGTACCGCAGACATCAGAGACGTAGTTGATGGCGGCGCGGATGGCATCCACGGCGGCGGCAGCGCCTTCCTGGGTGCCGATGTTCATTTCCTTGATGCCCAGGGAGTCGGTGTGGATGTCCTTGATGTTGACCTTCATCTGGTTGAAGTCCTCGGCGGTATCGCCGATTTGCAGGGTCAGGGACGTGCCAGCTTCCTTGAGGACGGTGGTCTTGGAGGTGGCGCTGTCGAATACCTGAATCTGGCTTTCCAGGCCGCGGTCAAACTTGGTCAGGTTGGCGTCGCCGGTATAGGTGGTCCGCTCGTTGAGGATGAGGCTGGTGTCGTTCTTGCTCACCTGGACGTTGAACATCTCGTTGTCCTTGGCGGCAACGGACAGGCGGTCCAGGGCAATGCGCAGCTCATTGGCGGCTGCCTTGTCAGTAGCCGTTGTACCGCCGGTACCCTTACCCAGGTTCTCCAGGTCGCGGAGGTCTACCACCTTCACGTTGTCGCCGTATTTGGCCTTGAACACTTCATCGCTCTTGGCGAAGATATAATACTCATCGCCAATCTGGATGCCCGCGCCATCCTTGAAGACATCGCTGGTCTTATTGAGACCGTCCCCTCTGTTGCCAGCAGTGGTAGCACTACCAGTATTATCATCGAAACGGATGACCGCTTCGGCGTAAATGGTGCCGGCGCTGGGGCTGCCTTCCTTGACGTTGGAGGAAGCGCAGTGCTGGATTTTGTTCATGGCGTTGGTGAACGCAATTTCAGCGGCATCAGCGGCATCAGTGCTGTCCAAGTCGCCGGCAGTACCAGCATCGATGCCCTTGTAGTTCACGCCGAAGTTGAAGTTGCCCTGGAAATAATTCTTGGTCGCGTCGGCTTCGGTCGCTGCCACGGCGGCATTGTAGCCGTCGTCGGTCATCTCGAACTTCAGCTTATCCCCATCGCGGGTAACGGTATACTCAATGCGCGTACCGCCCCCTTCCGGCTCGATATACACCTTGCCGCCGTTTTTGTCAATGACCTCCTGGATGGCGGTGGCAATCGCCTCGGAGGTAATGCCTTCGCCGTCTACGGCGGTAACAGAATACTTCAGCTTGTCAGCGGCAACGGCGGTGGCATCAGCGGAAGATTTGGTCAAAAACCAGGTCTTTAAATGTTGTGCCGGCTGCGGCGCTGAAATTGGCGCCGTTCAGGTCGATGGTAAAGGAGGTCTTGCCGGCGCCAGTGGCTTCCTTGTGGTAACGGACGCCGTTGGCCGCAGTGGTGCCGGTCAATTCCAGGCCACCGCTGTCGGTGGAGCTGCCGGGGTCTCCGGCGGTACCAATTGCAGTACCATTTTCCACCTTGTTGTTGGCGTTGTCCGCCATGGTCAGGCCGCTGAAAATGGTTTCGGTGGTCTCACGCAGGCCATCGGCGTCCATGGAGCCGTCCAGCAGCTTGATGCCGTTGAAGTTGGCGGAGTCTGCAATGCGGTTGATTTCCGTCTTGAGCTGCTCCACTTCCTTCTGGAGCTGGGCGCGGTCGGTCTCGTTGTCATAGGTGCCGTTGGCGGACTGGGTGGCCAGCGTGACCATGCGGTTGAGCATGTCGTGGACTTCCTGCATGGCGCCTTCAGCGGTCTTTACCAGGGAGATGCCGTCCTTGGCGTTCTTCTGGGCGGTCTCCAGGCCGGTGATCTGGGCGCGCATCTTCTCGGAAATGGCCAGGCCGGCGGCGTCATCGCCGGCGCGGTTGATCTTGTAGCCGGAAGAGAGCTTCTCCAGGTTCTTGGAGACGGCGGAAGTATTGATGGTGTAGTTGCGGTAGGCGTTCATCGCCGCGATGTTGTGTTGGATTCTCATTTTATTGCTTCCTTTCAATAAAAAATGTGGGGTTCTTGCCGTGCCGGAGCATCCTTTTACCGGCACCCATGGGGCTGAACGCTGCCAAAACACCGTGGCCTTTGATGCCCGCAGCGTCACGCTGTATCCCACCGGCCCGTCGGCCAGGTGAAACCAGGTTTTGCCTCCCCTGCGGCGGGGATGGGAGGGGTGGAAGCGGGCGGCCGGGTTGTATACAACTTGGCCGGAAGGGAGGGTGAGATTTTGGGTGAAAAAATTTTGCAATATAGGGCTAAACTTTTACAAAATAGAGCCGATACAATAGATAGTTGGGCGGAAATGCAGGCGGCCAAATAGT
>CAJUNA010000001.1 GCA_910587645.1 uncultured Oscillospiraceae bacterium | reverse complement strand
AGACCAACAAATCTAGATCTGCAATTTTTGCTACAAAGAACCGGGAATTGTAGGTAGATTTAAAAAGCTGGGAGATAGGGCAAACCTTGACTCTGTCTCTCAGCTTATTTTTGTGTGAAATTTACCCTTGACAAAAGCTCTATGAAGATAACGCAAATGGTAAACTTTCTGACAGCAGATTTCAAATGCTCTCTGACGATTACGAACAGGAAGAACTGCGGGAAAAGCTGTTGCAACTGAATGAAGAAATCACGCAGCAGGAAGAACAGGCAGAGAACATTAACAGATTCATCAGCAAGGTACATAAGTATCTCGACTTGGACGAACTGACACCCGCCGTACTGAATGACATGGTGAAAGCAGTTTACGTCCATGTGCTGGACACTTCAAACGGACATAGGGAACAGCAGATTGACATATCCTATGAACTTGTGGGAATACTCCCTGCGTCCCTGTTGAACGACTTACAAAACGGGGAAACGGCATAGCCAACGCTACGCCGTTTCCAAAAAACAAATCTAATACTGTCTTACGAGTATCTAACTTACAGCAGAGGCCTTTCCCCGTGCCCATCTTAAAGTGGCGGCAATAGGAGGATGTTGCCATGCGATTGCGAATAGATAGGCACTTGTCAAAAAAAGCCTGACCCCTGCGGCGGCGCACTCCGCCCAGAATTGCAAGAATAGTCGTTTCCTGGTGGCTCATAATGTTGCTACCAGCACCCGAATGACCTCGCGCCGTCCGGGTGCTTTTCCATGTCCAGGTCAGCGACACCGGCTACGCTGCCGTTCCCCGCCTTCCCTGCTCAGATCCCAAAATCTGAACGGAGGAAAGGACAATGGAAATTACCATCAACTACCATAGACAAACTGTGTCCGTTTCGGTGGAGGTCTACGAATATCTTACCCAGGCCGACCACAAAGTGGAGAACCTTGCCCATGAACAACGGCGGTATTGGGACGGGTGCGAGTTTGACGAGCACATAATCGCTACCGAGGGCCACTTACCCTGCTGCGCCACCCCTGAAGATCTGATTTGCCAGCGGGAAACGCTGGATGAAATTCTGGCGGTGTTGGCGCTCTGCACTCCCACCCAGCGAGAGTGGTTTTTGATCCATGCGTTGTATGATTTCAGCTATGCGGGGATTGCTGAGATGTGCGGCTGCTCCAAGTACGCTGTCCGCAGCGGTGAGGAAAATTTTCCAAACTTTTTTCAGAAAGTGGCCCCACGATAGATCTCCTAAGTGGCTACCAGGTGAGGGGCGTTTGCTCCATCACTGGGAGGGACAAGCAGTTTCGGCTGTTTGCCCCTCCTGCTACATTAGGAGGTCACAATGGCGGCAATCAACCTACGCAAGTATTATCTTCCGGATGGACTGGGCGATTTCCGGCATACGATTTCCGCCCGCTACATTGAGAATGGATGCGCCCGCATTGATCCTGGCTGTGATGTTAGTCTCTCGCTTTGTCACGGCAACAATTACGGGTATGTCCACAGCTCGGGTACCGCTATTAAATTCAAGTCAGAAATAGGCGCGTTTAAGACCACGCCCATAGCTCCTTAGGAGTCTACATCCTTGGCGAGAGCCACGGTACGACCCCTCCGCCGCAGCCACAGAATACAGGGATATACGATGAGCGGATGATCGCTATGATTTAATCATACGCAGAGAGAACAAGCCTGGAATTTTCCAGACCTGTTCATGCAGCAGTACGAACTCCTCCCGGATCACTCCGTTATCGGTGTAGTCCACCTCCCAGCCGCACTTCTCCAAATTTGTTCAGCGTGTTAATGTTTTCCTTCTCGAAGATCACACTGATGCCGTTGGCCTTCAGCATCCGCACGATCCGCAGGCAGTCCACCGTATTCCGGGTGAACCGGGAGGGGGACTTGGTAAGGATCATACCGGTCTGTCCCCGCTTGCAGGCGGCAATCATGCGGTTGAACTCCGCCCGTTTCTTCATGCTCGTGCCAAACAGGCCCTCATCAGCAAAAATTTCCGCCATTTCCCAGTCAGGATTCTCCGCGATGTGCTGTATAGTAGGCTTTCTGAGCGGCGTAGCTGTTGAGCTGCTCCTTACTGTTGGTGATGACCTGGCAGTAGGCGGCCACCCTCTGCCGTCTGCTTCGGCCGGGCGGTGAGATTCATTTTTAGGTGCCGGACAGCAATCGTATCTGGCCGAGGCTCCCCGCAAGATCAGGGATATCACGTCCTCCAGCGCATCCGGACGCTCCAGACTGCGGTTGATGGCGTTAGCGAGACGGACGTATAGCTGCTGGCGGGAGTATCCCGTTCTGCCAGTTGATGGTTAATCTCTGCCAGCGGATCGTCATCAGGAATGCAGGTGGTCAGCTCACCGTTCTAGATTTAATAGCCAT
The DNA here is from genome assembly GCA_910587645.1 of uncultured Oscillospiraceae bacterium. GTDB lineage: Bacteria > Bacillota > Clostridia > Oscillospirales > Oscillospiraceae > Pelethomonas. The sequence continues at coordinate 24,365 of CAJUNA010000001.1, read as the reverse complement.
ATAAAATCTTCCGCTATGATCTTTTCTACCAGATCGGTGAAGAAGTTTTTATCGAATCTGTCCAACGTTTCCGGCCCAGCGTGGAGCGTATCCACCGTCTGATTTCAAGATAACTGTACCCTCCTTGATGTGCATGATGTGGATTATATTGGCGATGCAGCCCTGGTCAATGAAGATAAATTCCTCTGCGGCCAATTCCTCATAGACCTGCTGCAAACTCTTGCGCACCTTGGCTGTCCCGTCTGCGGCGGTGATGCTGGCGCTTTTCCTGTCCCGCTCGATGAAAAGAATCTCTTTGAAGGGGAATCTTCTCCAGGCGGCTGTTGTTCTGGACGGTGGCGCTATCATCGTCACAGATGGCGATACGCACCATAGAGCAGCTCCTCCTTTCGCTTTTTTATTCATAGTAACACTTTTGCTAACCTTGTGTATTTTGTAACAAAATTGGTTTTCACCATGGTGTATCCATCTCTATCGTGCTCATACTTTTTCCACAAGGTTAACTTTAAGTTTTCATACTCTTTTGCAATTTTAGGAAATGTGTTTAAGTAATCTCTAAAATAAATTTCGTCATTATCATTTATAAGACGTAAATGAACATGAAAAACCCTCTCCGCAAATCCATTTTTTGTATATCCCTTATTAAGAGATATCCTATCTCCCCTATCGGACATACAAATATATCCGTTTGCTGCTAACTGTTCTTTTGCACTTTTAAGGGCAGAATCATCTTGAACTTCAATCAAAATATCAATGATGGGTTTCGCCCATATCCCCCGTATAGCAGTACTGCCAATATGATTTATCCGCAAATCAAACTCAGCAGATAAGATATTTTGAATAATGCTCTTTTCTTCTTCATACCAGTTAGCCCAACAATCCTGATGTTCCGTTAAATAGATAGGAAATAATTCCCATAATTCCTCCAAACTCATTTCTGATAAATTCTTATCCACAATTTTCTCCTATCGAATATCACAATTCAGCTAATAATAGCTTGAATACTTCCTATAAAAATATTATACAGCGTTTCGCCTATACCGGCAAGCATTATCACTCCGTTTGACTTCTGCTAATCGGAAAGAGAAGAAACATTCCGCGGTACGCTAAAACAGGCGTCCACTTTTTTCCGTCAGCGCCGTCCCGTGGTACTTTTCCGCAACCGCTTCGATATTGGAAAGCCCGGTTCCCGCCGGGGGCAGGGGTTCATCGGAGCAGGTGTTTTCAAAAGTCAGCATGTAGAAATCTCCCTGCTGCTTCCCGCTGATACGAATGGCTTTGGCTCCATTGCTAGCGCAGCAGCTTGGCGGTCTCCATGCCATCTGGCTGTTCCATCTGGATATCCAGGAAAATCACATCAAAGTTAGTAGGAATAAAACAGAGAAACAAGGTTCATTGTAACAGGATGTCGAAAATATATTATTGAGATGTTTAATACCCATACCGCTTCCGGTTTTTCAACAGCAGCACCGCCGCCATAATTGTCCCCAACAGCTCGGCCACCGGCGTTGCCAGCCACACGCCGGTGACGCCGCCCAGCAGGACAGGCATGATCTGGATGCTGGCAACCGTGAACAGGAACGACCGGGAGAAGGCCAGCACAGCGGACACCACCCCGTTAGACAGGGCGGTGAACATCCCGCTGGCAAAGACGTTCAGCCCCACAAACAGCAGCGCCAGGGAGCACAGCCGGTTTCCAGTCACTGCCAGCGCATAGACCGGGCTATCGGGCCGGGTGAAGATGCCCACCAGGGGGACGGTCGCCAAAATAGAAACCACCGTACACAGTACAGAGATCCCAACAATAAACCGGACGCTGAATCCCACCAGCTTTTTCAGTTTCTCATGGTTCTGCTCCCCGTGGTAGTAGGAGACCATGGGGGCCACCCCGTAGGAGTAGCCGATGAACAGGGCGCTGACAAACATAAGTACATACATGATGATGGTGATGGCCGCCACGCCGTCCTCGCCCACGTATTTCAGCATCGCCATGTTGAACAGCAGGGTGGTGATGCCCGACACCAGGGAGGTGGCCAGCTCCGACATGCCGTTGGTGGAGGCGTGGAACAGCACCCCGCCCCGGAAGACCGGCCTTTCAAAGTGGAGCAGATTGCTTTTCTTCTGAAACACCAGGAAGCCCACCACAGCAGTGATGGAGTACCCCAGGCCGGTGGCGATGGCCGCGCCCTGGATGCCCATGTCAAACAGGGCAATCAGCGCGTAGTCCAGAATGATATTGGTTACGCCCCCCGCCACGGTGCAAATCAGGGACAGGGTGGATTTGTCGGCGGCAATCAGGTAGAGGGAGAAGTTATACATGAGCAGGATGGGGATGGTGAACAGCAGGTAATTGCTCAGGTAGGTGTGGCAGTAGCCAAACACCGCCGGGGAGAGACCCATGGCACCCAGCAGGGTGTCCATCAGGGTGTAGCCAAGCACCATCATCACCGCGCCCACAACGGCGTTGGTGAGGATCAGCAGGGTAAAATCCTGCCGGGCCTCTTGTACTTTGTGTTCCCCCATTTTCTTCATCACCACGGCGCTGCCGCCGGTAGCCAACATCCCGGACACCGCCGTAATCAGGGCGATGACCGGGGCGGTGAGGTTGATGGCGGACAGGGCCTCCATGCCGATCAAGTTGGAGACGAACAGCCCGTCCACCATGGTGTAGAAGGTGTTGAACACCGTCATCACAATGGTGGGGAAAGCGAAGCGCAAGATGTTTTTGCCCGTGACAGGCAGATGGTAAGAGTCCAGTTTGGTTTCCATGATTTTCTCCTTTCGTGCTGCTGGTGGAAAAGGTTTCTCATTCTATAAAACCGGCTTGTATTTGTTTCGCGCCGGTGTTATAATTGGGGCAATAAGTAGGGATTTAATGAATAGTCGGAGACAGAGTATTGCTTATGGAAATAAGAATTATAGATTTACCAATGTTTACTGTTATTGGTAAAGAAGATTTATGTACTACAGAAAAAAATATTGTGCAAGAGTTATGGCAAGAAGCCAATTCCCATTTTAATGAGGTGGCTGCTCTTGGCATGAAAAATTCGGATGGAGCATATGTTGGATTTTGGGGCGCAATGAGTGATGAGAGTAAGTCTTTTCATCCATGGACTCATCAGTTTACAAGAGGGCTGTACCTTGCAGGCGTTGAAACTTATGCTGATGCAATTGCGCCTGAAGGATGGACTAAATGGGTTATTCCAGCGCGAAAATACATTGTTGTGGACATTGAACCAAACAGATATGGCGAAATATTTGACGAGGTAATGAATAATACCATTTCTGAAAAAGGAATGAAACTCGCGGGGGCGGTGTGTGATTATACTGAGCCTGCGACAGGAAAAAACAAGCTATTTTTTCCTGTTGAATCTTTATAGGAAATTCCGGTTTATTGGAGAACTGCCTGGAACGGCAGTTCCCTCGCTTTTTGATATTTGACATCTTTCCCGGCAAGAGGTATCATAAACCGTGTGGCCGCCACGCAGTCAAGAGGTATTTTTCATTTTGGGAGGAAATTTTTATGGAATGTAAAAAGGGCTGGCTGACCTCCGGGGCCTTCGCCGCCCTGTGCGGCACCACCAAGGAGACGCTGCGGCACTATAAGGACATTGGTCTCCTCTCCCCAGCCCACCAGGGGGATAATAGCTATTTTTATTATGATGTGGAGCAGTTCTACGATTTTTACGCCATCTCCATCTTTCGCCAAACGGGGACGCCATTGGAGAAGATCCGCCGCTGTCTCCAGGGGCAGGACACCGCCCAGACGCAGGAACTGCTGCGGGAACAGAAGGGGCGCCTGGAGACAGAGCGACAGAAGCTGGAGCACATGGACTTCGTGCTGTCCAGCGCCCTGCGCAATCTGGAGTTCGGGCCGGTTTCGAACATGGTTCCACAGACCGCCTGGTTTGAAGCGGAGCACCTGCTGGCCCTCCCGGTGGAGGAGCTGGAGGGTTTGATGGCTCCATTGGCCGGCGAGGATGAAATGCTGATTGCCGTACTGGAGCGGTGCCAGAGGCTGTGCGGGCAGTACAGGATACAGACGGATTTTCAGTTGGGGGCCATCCACCAGCCGGGGGAACAGGACGGGCCGGGGGCCATCAGCCATCTTTACACCAGAATCAAGGAAAAAGCGGACTTCCCCTATTATATGGAGAAGCCCGCCGGGCACTATTTATATCTTTGCTGCCGGGGCCGCTGGGATATTTCTGAGGGCTATGCTGTCCTCAAAAGCTATATCCTGGAACAGGGCTTGAAGATTACGGGGAATTTCTATGCCTGTGATCTGGCCGGGTTTATTCTCAATTCGGTAGAGAAAAATGCCGCGTCCATGATCTCGGTGGGACTATTGGGTAATCCTGCTGCAAGCAGATAGCCATGTGCCAATTATATTCACGAATGACCGGACAAGAGTCAACTGCTGTGCGGGGGACAACTTCACCGGAAGGGCAACGTCAATCTCACGGGCAAGCTGGGCATCGCTGGATTTCTCAATCTGCTCCACGAAGTTCCAGCGCGTGGAGCGGTCTTGAAATTCCGGCGTGGCGTGGGCTGGCAGCATGATCTCCGTGTGGACGATGCCGCCCTTGTGAGTGTAATCATGGGTCATGCCGTCCCACCCGTTTGTCAGCTTCTCGCCGCTTCGGTAGGCGGCGGCAGCTACGACGGATTTGCCGATGTTGCGCTTGATGATCTGACTGGGACAATGAGAAATTGCTATGGGTTCGGTCTCCTTTCAGCGGCGGGTAACAGGCCAGCGGAAAGGGAACAGACGCAAAGCGGATGTTCTGTTTTTGCTGGCGCATAAGGGGTTCGGGGCGCGTAGCGCCCCATCGTTCAGCGTTTTCCGCAAGCTCCCCCGCTCCTGGCAGGCGGGAGAGACGGATGATCCTGGCGTTGCATTCTTCCTTATGGATGCGGTTCAGCTACAGCTTCATGATTGTGCCGGCGATGGATTTGGCGGCGCAGCTTCCGCTGATCCCCTCGTCCGCCGCGATCTCTCAAAACTTCTTTTTCAGAACATACCGTGCATGGAGCCACCGCGCTCGTCCCAATGGTCTTTCCACTCACGGTAAAGGCTTCGGCCAAACTGCTTGGCTATCATCCCAAAACTCATGGAGGGTGGCGGCATCGTCATATATGCCGCCGGTGGGCCATAAAAAGTGGCGGCTTTGATTTCTCAAAACCGCCACGACACAGAACCTCTTAACGAACCCTATCTCTGCCTAGCTACAGTCATAAGCATGTGGAAGCCATTACGACATCAATTCCGCCAGTTCCCTTTTCAATTCCTCGCAGTCATCACTATAAATCAAAACCTGGATAGGCTTACTTAAATCCAAGCTATAAATTCCAAGCATAGATTTAGCGTTGACAGTGTACCGGCCCGACACCACATCCACATCGAAAGGGAACTGTCCTACCAGATTGACAAATTGTTTTACTTGGTCAACCTGTGTAAGAGATATGGTTACTGCTTGCATGATGAAACATCCTCCTTCTCATTTATGAAAGTCTGAATCTGCTCCAAGGCGGCCTCCTTCGGCGCAAGCATTTGATCCACCCCGGGAGAGCGGTAAAAGGAGAAGGAGCGGTTCCCCTTTTCATCCAGATGGACAAACGCCAGCGTAGTCGGCGCGGTCGGGTTCAACACCAGTCCAGATGTGTCAATGCTGTTTTCCTCCAGCACATCCTGGAGGAACGCTCCGGAAACGTCCTGCCCAACCTTCCCGATGAACGCCGTTTTCCCTCCCAGCCGGGCGTTCATCGCCAGAACATTGGCGGGCGCGCCGCCGGGATTCTGGGTAAACATCTTCATTCCCTTGGAATTTGTTCCACCCGGGGTGAAGTCAATTAAAAGCTCCCCCATTGCCACAATGTCAATCATGCTGAACGTCCTTTCTGGCCGCAAGCTCCGCAATAATGCGGTTATAGGAGTTCTTATTGATCTGATAGAAGAACAGCACCACCGCTGTGACGATCCACAACACACCGGGGATGGTAGAAAAAGCGTGGTGGATGACACTCTGAACAGCCTCGCTCTGGACTTGATTTGCCTCGAAGCCCAGCATACCAAGGACTGCCGCCAGCGTGGATGTACCAACAGCCATGCCCACCTTGTTCCCAAGGGAGACAAACGCATACTGGAAGCCGTCGTTGCGGATGCCGGTTTTCCACTCGCCGTACTCCACACAGTCGGGAACGATGGCATAAATGGCCGTGTTGAAGCCGCAGAAGAACAACTGGGACAGCGCGGCGCAAGCGTAGAAGGGAATGGGAGCAGTCACCGGGCTGAAGAAGTACAGAGCTAATACGCACACACCGGTCCCGGCGGCGAACAGGGCGGCGGTACGGCCCTTGTTGCCCAGCCAGCGGAATACGAAGGGGAACGCCGCCGCGCCGATGATGGAGGGGATCATCAGCACCATGGAATAGGTGGTGAACAGCGCCTCGTTTCCCTCCACATACTTGAAGTAGTACATCAGATTGGCGCTGCGCCCGTAGTGGACAAGGCCGAACAGGAGCTGCCCCGCCAGAGCAATGAGATATGGTTTGTTCTGCGCCGCCGCCTTGAGCTGTACCCCGATGGGGATACGCTTCTTTTCCGTTGGCGTCACGATCTCTTTTGTCTTGGCAAAGCAGAACCAGTGGCAGGCCGTAAAGATCGCGCCATAGAGTACCGTGACCAGCAGATACCCCTTGGCCTGATTCTCCCCGCCAAAAGTGGCGATCAGGGGCAGCGTAATGATATTGATGATGTTGATGGCGACCATGGCGCATACCGAGCGGGAGGTATTGATCTGCGCCCGCTCCTCGATGTTTTGCGTCAGCGCACCGCAGAGGGTGCCGTAAGGGATATTGACACAGGTGTAGCCGAGGACCAGCAGGCAGTAGGTGATATACATATAGGCCGTCTTGGAGCCGTCAGGCCATGTAGGATGCGCCCAGAAGGTCAGTACCAGGACAAGGGCGGTCAAGGGCGCGCCGATAAGCAGCCAGGGGCGGTAGCGGCCCCAGCGGGTCTTGGTGCGGTCGCTGAGACTGCCGATCAGGGGATCGTTGATGGCATCCCAAAACCGTGAAATCAGCATCAGAAGGGAAACTGCGGCCATAGGGATGCCGCACACGTCTGTGTAGAAGATCATGAGGAAATTGCTCACGAACATCCAACTGAAATTACAGCCCACATCACCGAAGCCGTAGGCGACCTTGCTAATCAGGGGAACTTTTACGTTTGTTTCCTGCGACACCGCTTTGCCTGCCATGATTACCCCTCCTTTGCGATGCGGACCACCGCCTTCACAATGTTTGCCTTATCGGAAACGCTCTTGTCCATGGCGTTCTGAATATCGTCAAAATCAAAAATATCGGTGACAATGCCCTTCAGATTGACCCGCCCGGCGGCAACGGCGTCAATCGCCATGGGATAGATGTGACGGTAGCGGAACACGGTCTTGAAGGTCAGCTCCTTATCCAGAGCCAGACTCATGGGAAGGGTAATCTCTCCGGTCTTGGAGTAGCCTACCAGAACAATGGTGGCCCCTTTCTTGGTCATGTGAACGGCCTGCCGGGTGGTGATCTCCGTACCAGCAGTTTCGATGACCAGGTCACAGCCCGCGCCGCCAGTCAGCCTGCGCACAGCTTCAATGGCATCCTCGTCTTTTCCGTTGATCACACCGTCCGCCCCCAGTTCCAGAGCCTTATCCAGCCGTTTCTGCATCACATCCACCACATATACACGGCTGACGCCCTCGGCTTTCAGAGCCATCATGGACACCAGACCAATGCACCCGGCACCCATCACCACGGCGGTCTGTCCCGCGTGAGCGCCGCCCTGGTTGGCGGCGTGGAAGCCCACTGCCAGCGGTTCGATCAGCGCCCCCTCCAGGGTGCTGACGTTGTCGGGGAGCTTGAAGCACAGCGCCGCCTCGTGGGTCACGTACTCCTGAAACACGCCGTCCACCGGGGGCGTGGCAAAAAATACCACGTCGGGGCAAAGGTTATATTTCCCCTGGCGGCAAAACTCGCAATGGCCGCAGGTTTTGCCCGGTTCCAATGCCACTTTGTCGCCTACCTTGAGGTGCTTGACATTGCTGCCCACCTCCACCACGATGCCGCCGGGTTCATGTCCCAGGACAAAGGGGGGCTTCACCACATAGTCCCCAATCGCTCCCGTCTCATAGTAGTGCATATCGCTGCCGCAGATACCCACATACTCCAGCTTCACCAAAACCTCGTCCGCTTTGGGGGTGGGGATCGGCCGCTGAGTGTACCCCATTTTTCCGATGCCCTCCATCACTGCCACTTTCATTGTTCCGTCCATTGCCGTGTCCTCCTTATTTGAATTTTACTTTCATAAAGTATTTATTTAAGTATCTATATTAAAGCACGCTCCCGCACGCATTGTCAAGGGGGTATTTTATTTTCAGCGTTTCAACCATTTTCTACAGGGGAACTTTGTGCAAAAAACGAAGTGATGCTGCTCTAATCATAGGGTAGCATCACTTCTTACTTGTAAACTATAGCGTCTGCAAAAACTTTTCCACCTGAGTCAACGCCGCACCCACAGCGGAGGCTTCCAGCCGGTAACGGCAGTATTTGAGATAAGCGGCTTCCGGCTGAAACGTGTTACGCTCCTCCAACAGAGACAGTAGCGGCCCGCCAAATTCTTCAAGGAATGCGCCCACATAACCGCCTACGATCACATCACAGTCAAAGATCATATGCAGATTGTTAACTGCCACCGCCAGGCATTCCAGATATTCCTGCCAGACCGCCTGCCTTTCCGCGTTACCTTCCCGAAGCCCGTCAAAAAACGCGGCCAGATTCCCGTCCGCTTTGTCTGATAGCAGCCGTGCGGAGCAGTATGCGTCCAAGCAGCCATCCTTCCCGCAGTGGCACCGCCGTCCGCCGGGAACCAGAGTATTATGGCCAAACTCACCGGCACGGAGATGATTGCCCATATACAAGGAGCCGTCCGTTAGGATCGCGCCGCCGACACTGTTACTGAGGGAGAGGTAGATCAGATTTCCGGCGGCAGAAGTCCCATAGACCTCCGCCAGCCCGGCGGCGTTTGCGTCATTGATAAAACTGCACGGATAGGGAATATAGCGGCTGAGGGTATGGAGGGATACATCCCGCAGATCCAGGATGTGGGAATACCGCAAGAGGCCTGCCTCGCTGTCCACGATACCGGGCAAGGATACCCCCACTCCCAGGACCGTTTCATCGGTACACGCGCTGTCCATAATGCTCCGAACCAGCGCCCCCAACTCCTGCAAATAGGCATCGTCAAGAGAAAAGGACCTTGATTTCCGCTGATAGCGCACGACCTGACCGCTTAAGTCCACCAGAACAACACTCACATGGTTCCGGGTCAGGTCCAGCCCAATTGCTAATTTGGCATCCTTAACCGGGGCATAAGCTTTTGCCTTGCGGCCCCCGGTGGATTCGTATTGTCCGACCTCTTGCACCAACCCCAGTTCAACCAATTCCTTGACATTCTGCAAAATGGTCGGCCAACTCAACGCCAGTTGTTGGGACAGTTCCATTTGAGAAATTCGCTCAGAGGATAAAATACAGCGCAGAGTGTTGACACGATTGCGGCGCTTGACATCCATATTGTTGGCAGGAGATGTTTTCATATGTCACCATCCATTGAATGTTTTATAAAGGTTCTACAATACATAGAATAGAGGATTTAGAGGCAAATTGCAAGAAAATTTTTATCAAGGAAGTCCCTACTCTGCTTTGCTATAGGCAAAAATCTAGGTGCAAATTAAATCAGACAGTATCATTTCCTCAATGCAAACCTTGCAGTTATTCATCAAGCCCACCTTCATCCGCATCACCACCATTATTTATTGACTTAATCAGAAAAAGAGGATACAATGATGTTTTAAAGAATCCAATATCAAGTGGCATCAAAGCTTCTTGATGAAATGAGGAATGAAAAACCATGAAGCCAGTAAAGTTACCCAATTCACCGGTCACATATTTTATAAGCAGAACCGGGCAAGCCGAATGGATACTTTTTATCCATGCTGCTTTTGTCGACCACAATATGTTCAACGCACAGTTTGCGTATTTTGAGAATACATATAATATTCTGGCGGTTGACATTATTGGTCACGGACAGTCAATGGATACGCAAAAAGGGGATACAATAGATAAGATGTCAAAGTGGGTATTTGACATCTTAAAAGCTGAACATATTGATAAAGTACATATTGCCGGTGTTTCATTGGGGGCAGTTTTAGCGCAGGATTTTGCTAATTGTTATCCATATGCAGTCCGCTCACTGGCCTGCTTTGGAGCATATGACATCAATAATTTTGACGCCAAACTGAAAAATGAAAATAGTGCGAAGCAGAAGCTGATGATGCTGAAAGCATTCTTTTCGGTTAAATGGTTTGCGGAAGCAAACAAGGAAATTTCCGCATATACTTCGCGGGCTCAGGATGAATTTTTTGCTATGAATGTACTCTTTCCCAAAAAATCATTTATGTACCTGGCAACACTCAATAATATGGTAAACAAGTATAAAACCGGGCAAAGGAAGTACCCTTTGTTGATCGGATGTGGAAAGTTTGATATTCCAATGGAATTAGAGGCAATAAAAGCATGGAAACGCGGGGAACCCGATTGTACTGTAGTCCTTTTTGAAAATGCGGGGCACTGTGTTAATATGGATGTGCCGCAGGAATTTAATAAAACGATGGAGGAATTTTGGAAAGGCGCAAGCCAATCAAACGAATAACCCCCAGATATGTATGCTGCCGTATGGATAACACCATAACGGCGGTTTTTCTACTGTTGTGAATAACTCTTGGCAGGCTGGATAGGCCGTCCCCACACCTCCTAATCCCCCGCCAGGCAAACACCTATGTACGCGTCCCTGTCCAGTGGCTGCACCAGGGGCGCAAAGTGCAGTTTTCACAATCCGGCTTCCGGGCGACGCATACCGCCCGGCCATGGTGGACCATCCGGTGGCAGAAATCGCTGCTCTCCTCCGGCGGGATGCACTGGCGGAGCTGCATTTCCACCTTCAGCGGATCCTTGCTGCCGTCTGTAAGGCCAAGCAAGCCGGTGATACGGATGCAGTGGGTGTCGCAGACGTAACCCTCCTGCCCATATACATCGCCCAGGATCAGGTTGGCGGTTTTCCGGCCAACGCCGGGCAGGCGCAGGAGATCCTCCATAGTGTCCGGCACCCGCCCGTCAAATTCCTCGATCAGCATTTTGCTGGCGGCAACGATATCCCGGGCCTTGGCCCGCCAAAAGCCTGTGGAGTGGATAATCTCGCCCACTTCCTCTTCGGTGGCGTTGGCGAGGGCTTCCAGAGTAGGGAATTTTTCGTAGAGGACGGGCGTAACCAGATTGACCCGCGCATCGGTACACTGTGCCGCCAGACGCACGGAAAACAGCAGCTCATAAGCTTTTTCCGGGTCGAAGGCCAGGGAACATTCCGCGTCCGGGTATAGCCTCTTCAATTCCTCAATAATAGCCGATACAGTAGCTTGGTCTTTCATATCATCACCTCAAGACGGTGCGCCTTGGATTTTAGGAGAACGCCGGGATCGGCAAAATCTAAGGCGCACCGTGTAATCAATGCGGCAGCGGGCGCTGTGGTAAGTAGTAATCAGCCCTCCGCCGCAAGCTGCCTCCCCATGAGGACCCCCATCACCGAAGCCATCATCAGCCCGCGGGTCCATCCGCTGGAATCGCCCAGGCAGTGGAGCCCTTGGACGTTGGTATGAAACGTCTCGTCCATCTTTACCCGGTTGGAGTAGAATTTCAGCTCCGGCGAGTACAGCAGGGTTTCCGTGGAGGCAAACCCGGGTACCACCTCGTCCATCGCCTGGATGAAATTGATAATGTTAATCATAGCGCGGTAGGGCATGGCGGCGGTGATGTCCCCCGCCACCGCATCGGGCAGGGTGGGGCGCACGTTAGAGAATGCCAGCTCCTTCTGCCACGTCCGCTTGCCGTCCAGGATGTCCCCGAACCGCTGAACCATGATGTGTCCCGCGCCCAGCATGTTGGTCAGCTCGCCCACCTTTTGGGCGTAGGCGATGGGCTGGTTGAAGGGGTGGGAAAAATTGTGGCTGCACAGGATGGCCAGGTTGGTGTTGTCGCTTTTCAGCTCCTTGTAGCTGTGGCCGTTGACCACCGCCAGGTCGTTGTCGTAATTCTCCTGGCTGACAAAGCCGCCGGGGTTCTGGCAGAACGTGCGGACTTTATTTTTGAACGGCTTGGGATAGCCGACCAGCTTGGATTCATACAGCACCCGGTTTACCGTCTCCATGACCTCGTTGCGGACCTCCACCCGGACACCGATATCCACGGTTCCGGGCTGATGGGCGATGTTGTGCTCCGCGCACAGGTTTTCCAGCCAGTCCGCCCCCCGGCGGCCGGTGGCGATGACCGTATGGGCGGCCTGGATTTCCAGCTCCTCCCTGCCGTTGGTGATCCGCACGCCCCGGCAGACCGCGCCCTCCAGGACCAGGTTCGTACACTCATAGCCAAACAGGATCTCCACCCCGTTTTGCAGGAGGTACTGCTCGATGGCGTAGTACAATTCCTGGGCTTTCTCTGTGCCCAAATGGCGGATAGGGCAGTCCACCAGCTTTAATCCCGCGCGGATGGCCCGCTTGCGGATCGCTTTGACCTCCTCGGTGTTGCCAAGGCCCTCCACATGGTTGTCCGCGCCAAACTCCAGGTAGATCTTATCGGCGTAGTTGATGGTCTCCTGGGCCTTCTCCGCGCCAATCAGGGTGGGCAGGTCGCCTCCCACCTCATAGCTCAGGGAGAGCTTGCCGTCCGAGAACGCCCCCGCCCCGGAAAAGCCCGTGGTGATATGGCAGTAGGGCTTGCAGTTTACACACTGGCCGGTCTTGCTCTTGGGGCAGCGCCGGTCTTCCACCGCCCGGCCCTTTTCTACAATCAGGATCTTTTGCTTGCTCCCCCTTTTCAGCATTTCCAGCGCGGTAAAAATACCGGCGGGGCCGGCGCCAATGATGATAACGTCTTTCTGCATGGGAAACCTCCTTTATTTGCTGCAAGTTTACCGGACCGCCTCTTCCTGGCCGGATCCGCCAAACCGCTGGCGGTCTCGTTGGATCTGTTTCGCGTACCGCTCCTCCTCGGAAAAAACGCAGCCGCAGTATTTCTGCATATACAGGCCCAGTTCCCGGGCCTTGGCCTGCCCCTGCCGGAAGCCCACGCGGAAATCCCGGTAGAGAAACGCCGTGCCGTACCGCGCCGCCAGTGCCTCCGCCGCGCGGCAGATACCATCGTGATCCTGGTAGGGGCTGACCAGCAGGGTGGTGGAAAAATGGGTAAATCCATGCTCGGCCGCGTACCGGGCGGTCTCCTCCAGCCGGCAGGTATAGCAGTAGGCGCAGCGCCGGTCAAGGTCCCCCGCGACCGCCCGCACAAAACCGCGAAGCCCGTATTCCTCCCGGACGGCCAGCGCCAGCCCGATGGATGCGGCATAGGTCTCCAAGGCATCCCGGCGGGCCTTATACTCCTGATAGGGGTGGATGTTGGGATTATACCAAAAGCTGACAGGCTCGATCCCCTCGCCCCGGAGGGAATCCACGCAATAGACGCTGCACGGCGCGCAGCATGTGTGGAGCAGGAGTCGTTCCATGGCGAAACCTCAGTTAAAATTATTTTCTGTATTTTATCATAGCATATTCCGCCGCCGTTGTCAAAAGCCAGAAAACGCGCCGTCCCGCCTGTCTCCGGATGCCGCGCCAAACGCTGGGACTGGACATTTTTTTGAACTGGTTTGGACAAGTGACAAAGGTTTTTCTGGATTTCCCTTTTATCCCGTGGAATTTCACCTTGAAATAGGGAAGAATTTAAAGTATACTGAATTTGAATTACCACTTTTAACCTGGAGGCCCTATGAGTACCGTTATCACATCCATAGACCCCCATTCCCCTGCCGCCCGGAGCGGCGTGCGGGTGGGCGAAAAACTGCTCTCCCTCTCCTCCCACCCCATTGCAGACGTGCTGGACTACCGGTTTTTCGGCTATGACGCGGATCCTGTGCTGGAATTGGAATCCCCTGGAGGAGGCCGCCGTCTCTTGACTGTCCGCAAGCCGGAAGCCCAGGATCTTGGCCTGAATTTTGAGACCTACCTCATGGACGAGCCCCGCCCCTGTAGCAACCACTGCCTGTTCTGCTTTGTGGACCAGATGGCCCCCAACTGCCGGGATACCCTCTATTTCAAAGATGACGATGCGCGTCTGAGCTTCCTGATGGGGAATTATATCACCCTGACCAACCTCTCCCCCCGGGAGATCCAGCGGATCATTGACCTGCGCATCAGCCCCATCAACGTCTCTGTCCACGCCACCGACCCGAAGATCCGGAGCGTCCTGCTGGGCAACAAGGCCGGGGCGGACAGCCTGGAAGCCATGCGCCGTTTCGGCCAGGCGGGGATTGTCATGAACGGCCAGATCGTCCTGTGCCCCGGCTATAACGACGGTGCGCAGCTACAGCGCACCATGGAGGACATGGCGGACTGGGGCTTCGCGAGCTGCTCCATTGTCCCGGTGGGCCTGACCAAATTCCGGGACGGGCTGTCCCGGCTCCGCCCCGTGGACAGGGAGCTGGCATGCCAGGCAATTAGCCAGGTAGACGCTTTCGGGGAGCGGTGCCTGGAGCGGTACGGCTCCCGGAAATTCTACTGCTCCGATGAGCTGTTCATCCGCGCCGGGCGGGAACTGCCTCCCGAAGAATACTATGAGGGCTATGTGCAAATCGAAAACGGCGTTGGGATGCTCCGCAGCCTGATCACTGAGTTTGACTCCGCCCTCCGTATGGAGGACGCGCCATCGGACGCGCCGCCCTTCACCATTGCCACAGGGGCCAGCGCGAAGCCGTTCCTGCAAACGCTCTGCGAGCTGGCCTGCGAAAAAACCGGCGTAAAGGGACAGGTTACCGCCATTGTCAACGACTTTTTTGGCCACTCCATTGATGTTGCGGGACTGATCACCGGCGGCGACCTGATCCGCCAGCTTACGGGCCGGGACTTAGGGAAACGCCTTTTGATTCCGGTCAATATGCTCCGCCACGGCGGCGATGTATTTCTGGACGATGTCCATATCAGCGATGTAGAGACAGCCTTAGGCGTCCCTGTTACTGTCGTGGAGCAGGACGGCTTCGACCTGCTGGACGCGATGCTGGGCCGGAAATAAAGGCCGCGCAGGCCCCAGGGCCGGTTCAAGAAAAAACTACTGCTCGCGCCGTGGCGCGAAGAAGGAGCCTTCCATGCCGAAACCAATTGTAGCGATTGTCGGGAGACCGAACGTAGGCAAATCCGCGTTATTTAACAAATTAGTTGGGCAAAGAATCTCGATTGTCGAGGACACCCCCGGGGTAACAAGGGACCGGATCTATGGCGAGACTGACTGGAACGGCCGGAAATTTACCCTGATTGATACCGGGGGCATCGAGCCGAGGACAGATAATGAAATTTTGCTGTTCATGCGGGAGCAGGCGGGTATCGCCATCAGCCACGCGGATGTCATTGTATTTCTGACAGACATCAAAACGGGGCTGACCGCCTCCGACCAGGAGGTGGCCGCCATGCTGCTGCGCAGCGGCAAGCCTATCGTCCTGGCGGTGAACAAAATGGATTCCACTGGGAATGTGGATCCGGATTTTTATGAGTTCTACAACCTGGGCCTGGGCGACCCCATCGCCGTGTCCGCCGTACACGGCCACGGTACTGGCGACTTGCTGGACGAGTGCGTCAAGTACTTCCCACCAGAGGAGGACAGCGAGGAGGAGGACGGCCGGATCCAGGTGGCCATCATCGGGAAGCCCAACGTGGGGAAATCCTCCCTGACCAATAAAATCCTGGGCCAGCAGAGGACCATTGTCTCCGATGTAGCGGGGACCACCCGGGACGCTATCGACAGCTATTTTGAGAACGAAACCGGGAAATATGTCTTTATCGACACCGCCGGGATGCGGAAAAAGGCCAAGGTGGACGAGAGCATCGAGCGGTACAGTGTCCTCCGCGCCCAAATGGCGATTGACCGGGCCGATGTGTGCCTGATTTTAATTGACGCCCAGGAGGGCGTTACCGAGCAGGACACCAAGGTCGCCGGAATGGCGCACGAAGCCGGGAAAGCCAGCATTATTGTCGTCAACAAGTGGGATCTGGTGGAAAAGGACGGCAAGACCATGGACAAGATGCGGGAGGATATCCGGCGGGATCTGGGATACATGACCTACGCCCCGGTCCTGTTTATCTCCGCGCTGACTGGGCAGCGGGTGGAGCGGCTGTTTGAGCTGATCCAATATGTGAACAACCAGGCGGTGACCAGGATTACCACCGGCATGCTCAACTCCGTGCTGGCCGATGCCCAAACGCGGGTCCAGCCGCCTACGGACAAGGGCAGGCGGCTGAAAATCTACTATATGACCCAGGCAGGGGTCAAGCCCCCCCATTTCATCTGCTTCTGCAACGATGCCAGATTGTTCCATTTTTCTTACCAGCGGTATTTGGAGAACCAGATCCGCAACGTATTCGGGCTGGAGGGCACGCCCATTCGAATGACGATACGCCAAAAGGGTGACAAGGAGGATTGACCGCCATGGAGGGAATGGTTGGACACATGATCATACGGCTGCTGGCGGCGGCCGCGGCTGCCTATTTTCTCGGCTGTTTCAACGGCGCAGTGATCATCTCAAAGTACATTTTGAAAGACGATGTGCGCACCCATGGCAGCGGCAACGCGGGATTGACCAATTTTTACCGGGTATTCGGCGGGCCGCTGACCCTGGTGGTAATCCTGTGCGATGTGCTGAAGGCGGTGCTGGCGGTGCTGCTGGGCGTTTGGCTGGCGGGGACGCCCTTCGGCTGGGAAACGCTGGGCAAGTATTTGGCCGGCCTGTTCTGCCTGCTGGGGCACATGTTCCCGTGCATGTTCCATTTCAAGGGCGGCAAGGGCATCCTCTCCGGGGGGACAATCGCCATCATGATCGACTGGCGCGTGGCGCTGGTGGTTTGGGGCGGATTTATCCTGCTGGTGGTGCTGACCAAATATGTCTCCCTTGGCTCCGTATGGGCCGGGGGGAGCTTCCCGTTTATCACTTGGATCTGTTATCCGGAATGGATCATTGTGATCCTGGCTTTTCTTATTGGCGGCTTGGTGGTCTGGCAGCACCGGGCGAACATAAAGCGGCTGCTGAGTGGAACTGAAAACAAATTTTCACTGCGCAAGAAGCAGAAATAGGAGGATTTTGAGATGAAAGTAACAGTTTTAGGCAGCGGCGGCTGGGGGACGGCCCTGAGCCTGCTGCTGCTGGATAACGGCAATGATGTAACGCTGTGGTCTTTCTCGGAGGAGGAAGCGGAGAACCTGCGCGCCACCCGGGAGAATCCCATGCTCAAAGGCGTTGTCCTGCCGGAGGGGCTGAAAATCACCACCTGTATGGACGTGCTGGGGGAGAGCGAACTGGTGGTAATGGCCACGCCCTCCTTCGCCGTGCGGGAGACCGCCCGGAAAGCTAGGGCGCTGCTGCGGGAGGACGCGGTAATCGTCTCCGTGGCTAAGGGGATCGAAAAGGATACCGCCCTGTGCCTGACGCAGGTCATTGAGGAAGAGCTGGGGGGCAAAGGCCGGGTGGTGGCCCTCTCCGGGCCTTCCCACGCGGAGGAAGTAGGCAGGAGGGTACCCACAGGCTGCGTGGCGGCTTCCCGGGACATGGCGGCGGCGGAGCTGGTACAGGATGTGTTTATGAGCCCCCGGTTCCGGGTGTATACCAACTCCGATGTGCTGGGCGTGGAGCTGGGGGCGGCGCTGAAAAACGTGCTGGCCCTATGCTGCGGTGTCAGCGATGGCATGGGATTGGGCGATAATACCAAGGCGCTGCTGATGACCCGGGGCATGACGGAAATGGCCCGGCTGGGCGTAGCCCTGGGCGGCAAGAAGGAGACCTTCGCCGGCCTGTCCGGCATGGGCGACCTGATCGTGACCTGCACATCCATGCACTCCCGGAACCGGCGGTGCGGCATCCTGGTGGGCCAGGGCAAGAGCGTCCAGGAGGCCATGCGGGAGGTGGGCGCCACTGTGGAGGGCTATTACGCCGCCCTCAGCGCCCACCAGCTCGCGGAAAAAGCGGGGGTGGAAATGCCCATCTGCCAGTGTGCCTACCGGGTTCTTTATGAAGGGGCCAACGTGCGGGATATTGTGGACAGTCTTATGAACCGCAGCAAGCGGCGGGAAGTGGACGAGAGCTGGATCTGATGCGGGTTGAGGAAGTCAAGAAGTCAGAGCGGAAAAAAGGCCGTTACCTAGTTAAACTGGAGGATGGGGACATCCTCCGGGTGACGGAGGAGGAACTGCTGCGGTTTGGCCTGCGGGCCGGGATGGCGTTAGGGGAGGACGAGATGGAAGCTTTGCGTGCTTCCGCGAAGGCTTCCGAGACGAAGGCCAAGGCGGCGGACATGATTGGTTCCAGGGCGCTGTCTAAACAGGAATTGACCAGGCGTTTAGTAAAGAAAGGCAGTGGGGAGGCTGACGCCCAGGCGGCGGCGGACTGGCTGGAGGATATCGGCGCCATCAACGATGCCGGATATGCCGCCGCCTTAGCCAGGCACTACGGCGGGAAGGGCTACGGCCCCGCCAGGGTAAAAGAGGAGCTTCGCCATCGGGGCGTGAACCGGGAATTGTGGGACGGGGCCCTGGAGGAGATGCCGGAGCCGGAGGAAATACTGGATCAGCTCATTCAAAAGAAATGCAGGGGCGGCCTTTCGGATCCCAAAGATAAGAAGCGGATCAGCGGCATGCTCTTGCGGCGGGGCTTCTCCTGGGACGATATCAAATCGGCAATGAACCGGTATACGGAGATGACAGAGGATGAATATTGAAGTAAGGTTTTATGACGAGATAGCGGATGAACGGCTGAAATTTGCCGTCATCCTCGCCAGATACGGCGGGAAATGGGTATTTTGCAAGCATAAGGAGCGGCAAACCCTGGAAATCCCCGGCGGACACCGGGAACCGGGTGAGACGGTCGAGCAGGCGGCCCGCCGGGAGCTGTATGAGGAGACCGGGGCCGTCAAGTTTGAGATAGAGCCGGTCTGCGCCTATGGGGTGGTTCGGGAGAACCAGCCGGAGGAGAGCTGCGGCATGCTGTTTTTCGCTGAGATCGGGGAATTGGAACCGGAACTACATAGTGAAATAGAAAAAATTGTTCTCCTGCAAGACCCGCCCAACGGCAATTGGACGTACCCCAAAATCCAGCCCTGCCTCCTGAAGGAGGCCCTCAGACGCAAAGCGGTTTGTTAGCGTCCCGGGTTCCCGGTTAGAATTAACTTCCCTGCGCCAGCCGGGCGCGAAAGGAGCGTTTATGTCGTATAAAGTGCATTTTATTTCCCTTGGCTGCGCGAAAAACGTTGTTAACTGCGAGCAGATGATGGCGCTCTGCCGGGAAAAAGGTTATGAACTCCTGCCCGCGCCGGAGGGCGCGGACGTGGCGGTGGTCAATACCTGCGGCTTTTTGGCTGCCGCCAGCGAGGAGGCGATCCAAAGCATCCTCCATATGGCGGAGCTGAAAGCCCAGGGAAAGCTGCGAAAAATCCTAGTAACTGGTTGTATGACCCAGCGGTACGGTGAGGATGTAACCTCAGAGCTGCCCGAGGTGGACGGCATCCTGGGTACTGGGAGCTACAAAGACATTGTGAACGCGGTGGAAGATGCCATGGCCGGAAAGCATCCCCGGTATTTTGGCGATATCCACGCGCCGGCGGACGAGTTTGACCGGGTGCTGACCACGCCGGAATGGTTCGCTTATCTGCGGATCGCGGAGGGCTGTGATAACTGGTGCGCCTTCTGCATCATCCCGAAGCTGCGGGGCAGGTACCGGAGCCGCCCCATGGACAAGGTACTGGAGGAAGCGCGGGGGCTGGCCGCCCGGGGCGTGAAGGAGCTGATCGTCATTGCCCAGGATATTACCCGGTATGGCACCGATTGGGATGGGGAACACCATCTGGCGGAACTGCTGGAGGAATTGTGCAAGATGGATTTCCATTGGATCCGGCTGCACTATCTGTACCCAGACCAGATGGACGACAAGCTTATCGGCGTGATCGCCGGGGAGCCGAAGATTCTGAAATACCTGGACATCCCCCTCCAGCACTGCAACGATGGGATTTTGAAACGGATGAACCGCAAGGGCGGCCGGGCGTATATCGAAAGCCTGCTGGACAAGCTGCGGGATAGGATTCCGGGACTGGTGCTGCGAACCAGCCTGATTACCGGGCTGCCCGGGGAGGGCGAGGAGGAATTTGAGGAGCTTTGCCAGTTCCTTTGGGATCAAAGGATGCTGCGGGCCGGGGTATTTCCCTACTCCCCGGAGGAGGGGACGCCGGCGGCGAAAATGGAACGGGTGGATACCCAGGAGGCGGAGCGAAGGGCGGAATTGGTGGTAGACATCCAGTCCAGGATTATGGATGATTGGAACGAGGAGATGCAGGGGGAGATTATCGAAGTCCTATGCGAAGGGTTCGATGGCCAGTCTATGTCCTATGTGGGCCGGAGCTGGGCCGAAAGCCCAGACATTGATGGGAAAATTTATTTCTCTGCCGCGGGTGAGCCAAAAGCTGGAGAATTTGTTCAGGTTCGGATTACCGGGACGATGGATGGGGAGTTGACGGGAGAGTTGGTGGGGTGATACAATGATTCTGTATCATGGCTCCCCGGAAAGAGGGCTGGCTGTCTTGAAGCCCAGCGTTTCCCCATTTTTCGGGAAGCCCAAACAGGTTTGCTTGGCTGCCCTTCGGCCTATGGCCCTGCTGTACGGCATCCGGCATTTCGAGTATACCTACGGGTTTTCGGATGGGCGGTTGGTATATGAGGAGTATTTTCCCGGGGCGGCGGAGGAATTGTATGGGGGGAAGCCCGCTTCCTTGTACCTCTGCGCCCAGAGGGATGGCATGGAGGAAACCAGCATCCCATATGAGTTTGTCTCCGGGACGGAAGTGCCGGTAGAGGAGGAAATTTTTATCCCAGACCTCTATGCCGCGCTGCTGGAAGAAGAACGAAGCGGCAATATCCAAATTGTGCGGTGGACGGCGCTTTCGGAAAATGGCCGGGAGTGGGTGCGGCGCATGGAAATGCAGGAAATTTTGGAAAACCGCCTGCTGGCGGAGCCGGATTCCCCCAGGGCGCGGTATATGCGGGAGAAGTATCCGGAGAGCTGGGCGATGGCCCGGAAAGAAATGGAGGATGGACGATGAATCTGCCCAATAAGCTGACCCTACTGCGGATTGTGCTGATTTTGCCCTTTTTGCTGGTGCTGTACCTGGATGTGCCCTTTGCGGCGTTTATTGCGCTGGGGATTTTTATTATCGCCAGCCTGACCGATATGCTGGATGGGCAGATCGCCAGGAAACGGAACCTTATTACTGATTTCGGCAAGTTCGCTGACCCGCTGGCTGACAAAATGCTGGTGACTGCCGCTATGCTCTGGTTTGTGGAAAACGGGCAGATGCCCGGATGGGCGCTGCTGACCGTCATTGTGCGGGAGTTCGCCGTCAGCGGGCTGCGGATGGTGGCCAGCGATAAGGGAAGGGTGATTGCCGCAGGGTGGTCCGGAAAGGTGAAAACGGCCGCTACGATGGTGTGCATCGTGGTGATGTTCCTGCCTGTGCCGCAGGTGGTCAATACCCTTTGCGTGGCGGTCATTGTGGTTACTACGATTTACTCCGGCGTGGAGTATTTTATGAAAAACCGGGATTGTCTCAGCGATATGTAGCTGGGCGACACACATAACACACATAAATAGAAAGGATGGGTTCGACGATGCAGGAGTTGAAAGAACGGATTCGGCAGGAGGGACGGGTGCTTCCCGGCAACATTATCAAAGTGGACGGGTTCCTCAACCATCGGGTGGATACCAAGCTGATGGAGCATATCGCGGATGAATTTGCCAGGCATTTTGACGTTGGCCGGATTACGATGGTCCTCACCGCCGAAGCCAGCGGCATTGCGTTGGCAACGATTTGCGCCCAGAAATATGGAGTCCCTATGGTTTTTGCCAAGAAGGCAAAAAGCGACAACATCGAGGGCGGCCTTTATCAAAGCGAGATTTTTTCTTATACCTATAAGAAAAAGGTTACCCAGATTTTAAGCAGGGAGTGGCTGAACACCAGCGACAAAGTCCTGATTGTAGACGATTTCATGGCCAACGGCGAAGCCGTCCGCGGGCTTTGCGATTTGGTCAGCCAGGCCGGCGCGGAGCTGGTTGGCATTGGGATTGCCATTGAAAAGGGGTTCCAGGGCGGCGGCGACCGGCTGCGGGGCATGGGGATCAATTACCATGCCCTGGCGGTGATTGAGTCCGCCGATGAAAACGGGATCGTTTTCCGGGAGTAACTACGGTTGTTATTCACTTGTCAAGGTACAGCCGTTTGCAACCGGCGCCGGGGGTTTTTCCAGGGGGATCAATCCCTGTGGGCGTTTTTGTTCGAACGCGCGAAGTTCCGGTAGGTGACGCCCACTACAACAGTAGGCCGCATTTGGGCGAAAGTTGCCGTGTTTCGTGCAACCTTTTGAAAAATTTTTGCTCCCTATCATGGGAAATGAGGAGGTATTCTTCTATGGCCCATCAAATGGCCGTTGTTTTGGATTTCGGCGGACAATACAACCAATTGATTGCGCGCCGCGTCAGGGAATGCGGCGTCTACTGTGAAGTCAAACCCTTTTCTACCCCCTTGGAGGAACTGAAAAAAATGAACCCCATCGGGTTCATCTTTACTGGAGGGCCAAACTCCGTCTACCTGGAAACTTCCCCCCATGTAGATCCGGAAATCTTCCAATTGGGCGTCCCTGTGCTGGGTATCTGCTATGGCTGCCAGCTGATGGCGCACACGCTGGGCGGAAAGGTCACTGCCGCGCAGGAGGATTCCGCCAGGGAATATGGGAAAACCGAAACGTTTTATGATACGCAATGCCCTTTGTTCAAAGGCCTGCCCAGCCAGGGCGTCAGTTGGATGAGCCATGGGGACTATATGGAAAAGGTGCCGGATGGCTTTGAATTGGTCGCGCGCTCCGGGGCCTGCCCCAATGTGGCGATTGCCGACGTGAAACGGGGGTTTTATGGCGTACAGTACCATCCGGAGGTCAACCATACCGAAAACGGCGTCCAAATGATTCGCAATTTCCTCTTCGAGGTCTGCGGCGCCAAGGGCGATTGGACCATGGGCGACTATAAAAATACCGCCATTGCCGCAGTGAGGGAAAAGGTGGGAAACGGACGGGTGCTCCTGGCCCTGTCCGGCGGCGTGGACAGTTCCGTGTGCGCCGCGCTGCTGGCCGAAGCCGTAGGCGGGCAGCTTACCTGCGTGTTCGTCGACCATGGCCTGATGCGGAAAAATGAGGGCGATGAAGTCCAGGCCGCTTTCCAGAACTGGGCGATGAATTTTATACGCGTGGACGCGGAAGAACGCTTCTTAAAAAAATTGGCCGGCGTGACCGAGCCGGAGCGGAAGCGGAAAATCATCGGCGAGGAGTTTATCCGCGTTTTTGAGGAGGAAGCTAAAAAAATCGGCGCTGTGGACTTCTTGGCCCAGGGAACCATTTACCCTGATGTGATCGAGTCCGGCGCGGGGGACGCGGCCGTCATAAAAAGCCACCATAATGTGGGCGGCTTGCCGGATTATGTGGATTTTAAGGAAATTATTGAGCCGCTGCGGCTGCTGTTTAAGGATGAAGTCCGGCAGTTGGGCCGCGAGCTGGGGCTGCCGGAGTATTTGGTCAGCCGCCAGCCGTTCCCGGGGCCGGGGCTGGCAATCCGCGTTATTGGGGACCTTACAAAGGAAAAGCTGGATACGCTTAGAGACGCCGATGCGATTTACCGGGAGGAAATCGATAAGGCCGGGCTGGCTGGTGATATCAGCCAGTACTTTGCTGTGCTGACAAATACCCGCTCCGTTGGCGTTATGGGCGATGGGAGGACTTACGATTACACACTGGCCCTGCGGGCGGTTACAACCAGCGATTTTATGACTGCCGATTGGGCCAGAATCCCTTACGAAGTGCTTGACCGGGTTAGCGGGAGGATCGTGAATGAGGTCGTGGGGGTGAACCGGGTTTGCTATGATGTGACGAGTAAGCCGCCGGCAACGATTGAGTGGGAGTGATTTCAGAGGACGGAAAAGCCTTGATATGACTGGGTTTTTCAAGGCTTAGACCCCTCTGTGGCAACGATTTGGCAACATTTTTTCATTATTCATAGGGAAAGAGCTAACTGGTTTTGATTGGGCCAGTTAGCTCTTTTGTTTTTATTTCTTAATGGGCAGTTTTACATCAAACTTGCCTCCAAGCATTGCAGT